>JAGASK010000049.1 GCA_017621815.1 Lachnospiraceae bacterium
AGACATGGTAAGGCTTTCGAGGGATTGCTTGCTAGATACTTTGGTTAATCAATAAAACCGCATAAAATAAGCATTTGCAGAGGGTAGGCGTAAAACCTATCCTCTTCTTTTTTTGCCTATTTTATGCGGTTTCCTACACCCTTAATTGGGAAAAAGTTGGGAGTGGCATTCTCTCATCCTATCCATAATTTCTATAAATTGGGAATGGTAAAACAACCGCTTATTCCTCATTAAAACAAGAGGAGAATGAGCCATGAATAAAGCAAATGATACAGGATTGTTTCAATTAGATAATGGATATTGGGGATATCGTTATGTAGTCAAAATCAATAACAAGTCAAAGGAAAGCAAACGAACAATGGACGAGTTCGGTCAGCCATTTAAGACAAAAGCATCTGCAAGAAAAGCAAGGCAACAGGCTATTATGAATGAGAAAATCAATGCTACTACACCACAGACCAAAATAATCAGGAAAACTGTTAAAGAGGTTTATCAGGAGTATTGTGAGTATGGCAGAGCCGAAAAAGCCTATGCCACTATAAAGAAACAGGACAGCCTATGGGATAACCATATCAAAGCCAAATTCGGTAAGCGTTATGTTGATGATATTACTACCGCTGAAATCAATGATTATCTTGCTGAACTGTATTACACCGATAACAGGGCATACAGCTATACCGAGTCATTCTTGAAGATGTTTTACCTCATCTTCGGTCAGGCATACTCTAGGAATTATTTAAGTGCTGAACAGTATGACAGGCTATGCAAAAACAAAGATACCAAAATTCATATGCCTAAAATGAAAGTGGATGAAGATACCGACATTGTTACCTTTTCTGATGAACAGATGAGGATATTATCCGATTACTTTAAAGGCACTAATGCTGAAACAGCTTTTATGTTGGGTAAATACTGTGGCTTGCGTATCAATGAATGCTTTGGCTTAAAGTGGTGCAATATTGATTTTGACAACGACATTATCAGGATAGACCGCCAAATGCAGTACCAACAGGGAGTAATCAAGCTAGTTTCTTTAAAGACAAGGAATGCTAAGCGTGAAATCATTATGGCTACCCCATTAAAAGAGTATTTGTTGCAGTTAAGGGAGCGTAGAAATAAAGTGTCGCTGTCATTAATAGAGCAAAGGGAACAAAACCAAACCATTCTCATGGATATGAGTAAAAGCAAAATATCAAGTCTTGAACTCATCAACTCATTAGATGAGGGAAAAATACAGACTGTTAATTCCATGAAGTACCATACACGAAGAATTAAGGAGTTATACGGAATAACCTTTAAATACCATTATCTAAGGCATACATACGGAACAAGGCTTGCTATGCTTAATACACCCATGCACATCTTATGTCGTCAAATGGGACACGCTTCAGGAAATGTCACTCAAAAGTATTATTTAGGTACATCCAAGCAAGGACTAGAGATATTAAAGAATAACCTTAATCAAATGAAATAAATATGGGGTGTAAGGTCTCAATGCCTGTAAATACTGGCTTTGCAAGGTTTTTTCACTAACAGTTTACACAGTTATATACTGACAACGCAAAATTGCGTTATGAAATCTTTATCTCATTCCCCAAAAGTGGGGAGCGAGACTATAATCTCACAGCTCAAAATTGAGCCATGAAATCTATTTATCAGAACCATAACTTTTAAGATTTGACACCGTTTTAAGGTCTGCGTAAATACAGGCTTTGAGCGGTGTCATTTCTTATGGTCAAAAGTAAATCCGCAGAAAGCGAAAGGAGCAAATGAATTATGAAATATGGGTATACAAGAGTAAGCACAAAAGGACAGTTAGACGGAAATAGTATTGAAGAACAGACCAACGCAATACAGGCGGTATATGCAGATGCTGAAATTATTGTTGAAAGCTATTCGGGAGCAAAGGAAAGACCTCTATTTAATCAAATATTAGATAAGGCAGAGAAAAATGATTATATCATTGTAACCAAGTTAGACCGCTTCTGTCGTTCCACCAAAGAGGGATTGGAGTACATTGACCGCTTAATGAATAAGGGGGTAAAAATTCATATCCTCAACATGGGTTTGATTGAAAATACCCCTATGGGAAGATTGATTGTTACTAATCTTCTAGCTTTTGCAGAATTTGAAAGAGCCATGATTATAGAGCGGACACAGGGCGGTAAGCAAATAGCAAAACAGCGTGCAGACTTCAAAGAGGGCAGACCGAAGAAATATAACAGCAAGAAAATCAATCATGCTTTAGAACTGTTGCAATCATATTCTTATAAAGAGGTTGAAGCATTAACAGGTATCAGCAAATCAACACTCATTAGAGCCAAAAGAACACAATCCGTATCTTAAAAACGCGAGTATAGGTAAAAAATATATATAAATTCCGAGAGCCTGTTGGTTAATGGTTCTTGAAAGCAAAAGCTAGATTGCTACCCCACTATCTCTATATAGGGGTATCTATCCCGACCTAAGACAAGTCGGTTATCAACTGTCTTTTTTTGTTGCCTAAAAACTGATGATGAAAGGAGAAACAAAGCATGAACAAATGGTTTACAGGAGTAACAACAGTTGAAGAACTAAGGAAAAAGTACAGGGAATTATTAAAGAAATACCACCCTGACAATGAAAGCGGAAGTGTTGAAATCACACAGGAAATCAATGCTGAATATGACCGCCTATTTGCCGATTTAAGCCACGATAACAATTCAGACAAGGAAACTTACACCCAAGAAGAAAACGAGGAATTTAAGGCTATTCTGAACGAAATTATTGGGTACAACATAACCATTGAAGTTATTGGCTCATGGGTATGGTGTTTTGATTGCTTTGCTTACAAAGACCGATTAAAAGCATTAGGTTTCCGCTATGCTCCTAAGAAAAAAGCATGGACGTGGCACTATGGAGAATATAAGCGGTATCACAAATCAGAAATAAGCCTTGATGATATAAGGATAAAATATGGTAGTCAAAAGGTTAGTAATTATCACAAACAATATGCCATTAGCTGATGAAAGGGGATAGACTATGGATAATGAAATCTATTGCATATTAGAACAGCAAATTACAGTACCTGAACAACCATTTACACAATATCAACTATACATCCTCAAACGGATAATCAGGCAGAAGCACATTAGCAAGCAATATTTTGACGATATGCTTTACTATGCGTTTGGTTGCCGTACATACCGCCAACTGACCTATGGTAAAATGTACCGCCTTATTCATGTATTAAGTAAAATGAACGCAGAAAGGAAATAATATCAATGAAAAACTTATTAGAGAAATTGTATAAAAAGGTAATTTACTACGGAGAGGAATACATGCAGTCAGGAAAACGACTTGATGAAGAAGTGCGTAAACTTTTAGAACCATACAGGAGCAAATTAAGCCAAAGTGAAATTGAGGAACTACAAAACCTTATATATACCGCAAGCTACACCGCCCAATATGAAGGGTTTCGTTTAGGAGCAAAAGCGGTTGTGAATATGTTAATAGACATACTATCTCATTAAAGGTTACAGGACTTTAGCTATCCTTAAAAGGGTTTCTAATTTGGCATTATCCATATCTTTAATTGCATTAAATAATTCTTTCTCGATTACAGAGGTCGGATTATGATATTCATTTCCTAACAAATAATCCATGGTTACATCTAAAGCATTACATATACCTACAAGCAGAGTAAGGCTAACCTTTACTTTGTTGGTTTCTATGTTGCTGATATGGCTGACATTTACACCTGTCTTTTCGGCAAGATATTCTTGTGTCAGCTTTTTATCACTTCTGACCTCTTTTATTCGTTGACCGATTACACCGAAATCGAGTTCTCTCATTAAAACCACCTCTCTTGCTTATTGGTGTAATTATATTATTTGTTTAGTTGTGGAATAATAATCTAAAGCTAGAAATTATATAGCCCCACACTAATAAAATGTGGTAGAATGTCGATATAAATAAATGAAATATATTACGAAAGGATGTAGACGCTATGGCATATTTCAACAACCCTCGCACAGAGGAAGAACTAAAAGACCAATTCAGGAAATTACTAGCAAAATATGATTATCGTGACCCCAAGAATGAAAAATTGATATCTGCTATCCGTAAAGAATATGATGAAAAATTATTGGAAATAAAGCGTGCAAATGGGTATCAAACCACATTTGAAAAAGTTTCCAACACCATAGAAAAAAAACTTGATGAGGTTAAGAAAGCTAATGAAGCAGAAAAAGCTCGTATTGAAAGATTAAAAAATCACAGATACACAAAAGAAGAATATGTAAAACTCTATAATAATGTGAAACTCAACTTAAGCAATCTTATTCAAGCTCTTGTAATAGAAAACAAATGCACCAAGAATATTATCAATCGGTTAAACGAATTAGATAATGTAGGCTTCTATCAGTGGTTTAATGCCCAAAGATTTTTTATTGCGGTTTCCGATGATGAGCTTATGGAAAAATATAATTCATCTCGTGAGATACTTGAATATGCTATTCAATCAATCTCAAAACAAACCAAAACCAAATATGAAAAGAACTTAGAAATCATGGAAGAAGCCATGGGTAAATATTTCAGAGAATACTATCAGGCATGTTGTGATAAATACCTTGACCCTATTGAAATTGCAGAGTATGAAGTACAAGCACAGAAAGATATGAAATTAGCAAATTTACTAGCTGGCTCAAGCTGTTACACGCTCCCATGGATATTTATCTCCCTCATAGTAATGTTTATTTTTTCATTCATTTTCGGAAATTTAGCAGACCGTTATAGTACCTTCTTCGTAATATGCACAATGGGAATAAGTGCTTTATTATCTATTCCTGTAGGTAATAAACTACGTAAAAAATCAAAGAGATTTAGCTATGCAACCATGGGTGCAAAGAAACAGCGTGCAAGGGTAACCCAAAGACAGAAATATGAAAAGGAAAGAAGTATTACGGGACTATTCCGAATCATATTAAGATTTTTAGGCTTATAGCAAGCACAAATTTATCCATACATAAAGAAAAGAGGAAATCTAATATGGGAATTATAATTTTTATTGGAATTATAATATTGCTTATTAAATGCTCACCAGACCCAGGTGGAGCAACAGCCAATATAATTGCTTTTGGTATTGAGGTTGTAATTACGATAATTGTCTTTGGTATCAATCCGATATTGGGTATCATTGTAGGCTATTTATTTCTTCGTAGTTGGGATAAGCAATAACAATACGCTTTCGAGCAGATAACCTACTTACAATAATGATAAATCCGATATTTTAACTGAAAATGTAACATAACACTGCATTTATAAGATGAGGAGATACTTCTATAATGACGAGGTATCTCCTGTTTTATTCATTATCTCATGCCTTAATTTTGAGCCACCAAACCATAATATTTCTCATGTTTCTTAGGGATATTTTGACCTGTCAATCACAATCTTAAGCACCCTCTACTCCCCTATTCCCTGAAAGAATATACACCCCGAATTTTAAATTTGTCAGGGGGTACATCTATTTTTAGAAAATACATACTTAAGATATGAGTAATTAAGTAAGTGATACTCCTCATTCTTTAGAAGCCATATACGGATGAGAAAGCATATAACGGCAGATATACCCCATTCCTCATCAGGGGGGGGTGTAAGGTATACGACAGGCTTCAAACCCTTGTAAATACTGAACAAATTAAGGTTTAGACTCTTAGAAACACTAACGGTTTACACAGTTATATAGTCATAATAATGAATGCAATGTAGTGTAAATTATGATATGATAAAATTCATTACAGGCAGGAGGAATACATAAATGGTACATACATTGGAATTATCAAGAATGATAAGTGAAGAAACCTTTGAGAAACTATTAACAACACTCAAAGATATTCGATACAATGGCATTGCATGGTACACACAATCATATGCAGACAAAGGTATCTCCATGGTCTGCTTGCGTAAATTCAAACCCTTGCGAAAAAATGAAAAGGGCGAAATGGTAATACTAGAAAATGAACCATTCCAATACATGATTATCATGTCAATTAACATAGGTATCATGTTCGGTGCAGACGGCTACCACTCAACCAATGTATTATCATTTACTCCTGATTTTGCTAAAGCCATTTATGATAATATCTTTGAGCAAATACCTGAATTAGAAGTAAATGCAGATTACAAGGATAAGGGTAATGAAATACTATGGAACACAGGCAAAGCTCCTCTTCTGCTAGAACGCTATTATGACTTAAATGCCTTCAAGCTACGCCGTATTGACTTTGCTTTTGACATAGCCACCACTCCTGAACAATATATGCATTTGTTAGAATTGGGAAAGGGTATTCGCAGAAAATCATATGATAGGCTTTATTTTTCAGATATAGACATAGTTGATGAAGCAGAAGATATAGATGATGATGAGCCTGATTTTGAGGATATGGAAGATTTATTTATTGAATATACTTCCAATACAAAATACCTTTACTATAAATCAAAATCCCTGAATATCAACATCTATCTTAAAGGGGAACAGCTTAAGAAAAAGCAACTGATACCAGAGGATGATAATTCTTATGATTACCTTCGGTGTGAAATGCAAGTCAAGAAAAACAAGTTAAATAATATAAACAAAAAGTACGGCATTCACAGCAGAGCATTTCACAAAATGCCTATACCTGAAATTGAAGCAGAGATACTATCCTATTACATCAATCAATTAACAGGCACAGGAACTTATGTAACGTACAATAGAGCCATTAAAACCATTGATAGCTATAATTTCAAGCCAAGCAAACAAAATCGCCTTAAAAGGCTTTTATACCTGATTACACAGAATAATGGACTCAAAGAAGTATTAGACAAAGTAGAGAGCGGAGTTATCACAGAATTAGGTGCAATGTCTACTGTCAGAACATACTTAAGAGAACTTCAAAAAATGGGTATCAATCCTGTAACCATATCAAGAAGTATGGAAAAGGGTACACCAAAATCAACCCTTATCAATACCACAGGCGGTAACAATCTATCAGAAGTTATAATACCCAATTTAATAGACCTTTTGACAGCATACACTCAACAGATAGAGGATGAGAAACAACAGGGACAGACACTTACACAAGAGGAGTTAAACGAGATAGACAAAATATAATAACCATGAATGATTAAGAGGTACTTTGGTATCTCTTTTTCTATACCTACAATTACAAGCAAGAAAGGATGTGATATCATGTAGAAGTTAATAGTAATTGATTAGCAAATAGTTAAAAATCATTGGGAATAAGTTGGGAATTGTTCAGGATGAATACCACCTCAAAAAGTTATGAATTGGGAGTGATGTATCTTGTAGCAGACCTTCAAATGCCTTGCCGTGTCTAGCGTTGCTAAGAGAGCAAAAGAATTGAACCTTGACGCTATCCATGACACAGTGCATGAAATGGCTAGAGACGAAGCTAGACATGGTAAGGCATTTGAAGGTCTCTTAAAGAGATACTTCGGCTAATCAAAGCTCCGGAAAAGTTAATAGTTTTAAATAATAGAAAGTACGCTTTGCGAACTTTCTATTATCATGAAACATAGAAAGCACGCTCTGCGTGCTTTCCATGTTTTCATAATTTCTACAGCATATACCTGTACTTTCCTGCCTGATACCGCAAAGTCTCTTTTACCCTGTCCACCGCTTCCTTCGGATATAGGAAATCCCACCTGTCGACTTCCCTTATCATATCCTCCTTCTTCACCGAAAATTTCAGAAAGCTTCCATACAATTCATTTGCCGCATCAAGCTGTGCGTCAAAATCTCTTGAAAAGGGCTTTGCTACAATATTTTTCCTGCACTCTTCAAAGGATCTGCCCAAAAGAAAATCTTCTTTAATATCTGAGAAAAGAGAAAGACCCATATCAAAATAAGGGCATAACTTAAATTTATCCTCATCCAGCTGATAAATTACTGCTATGTTATTTGTATGTCTGTCCTCATTGAGGAAAAAAGCATCCATTTCCAGCATTTTAGTTAAATACTCTCCGAAATTCTCTAAACCTGTAAAATTAATCACCTGTTCCACTAAATATGCAATTCTGTCTTTTATCTCTGCTATATGTGCCAGCTCTTTTGCAAGACTCATGCCCGTATACTGTCTGAAGAGATGCTCCAGGGTTATAATCTCTTCCCGTTCTCCAAGAAAGTTTCTGCTCCTGCATCCTGTGAGCTTTTTGTTTTTGTATATAATAATAACCGGTTCATAAACAATATCATACTTAACACTGGACAGCTTTAATAAATGGGAAGTTACCGTTTCAGACATGCCTTCATAACCCATTTGGTCTGCCTTATACCACCAGTCTTCACTTTTCCATTTCATCTGATTCCCCTTTGAAGAATATCCTGTCCCCACTTCAATATTTTCATCATTAATGATTATCTGTTCCATTAAAAACCCTGCTTTCCATAAAATATCAATCTAATATTCAGGTCTGAAATAGCTAAGCTGTATCCACTGCTTATCCTCAGCCATCCTCCCTCTCGTCTTTTCAATAAGGGCAAGAGGGTCATAAGAGTCCAGCTCCAGATCCTTCAGAATATCTTTTATATTATCTCTGCCTCTTGGAAAACAGCGGCTTTCCAGAAAATACTGAAAATCCTCCCAGGTAGGCTTCACCTTTACTCCAAATGCACGGTGAAGCACATCATTGCATTTATTGATTACGGAAACCTTTTTGTCCTTAAAATTGACAAGAATAACGGAACAGAGTTTATCCTCACACATAAATTCCATTCTTAAATGATATTCCTGCATGGAGTCAAGCTGGTGAAATTCACGATTCAGGGCTGCCCACAAACGGTAGGCCGTATATATCTGTATTTCAGAGTCATCTTTTTCCTGCCTGTTCAAATAGGCAGACATTGTCTGCCTTGAAACTCCGAATTCCTCAGACAGCTTTTTAACAGATTCTCCCTTATCACGCCGCAGCCGCACTTCAACAATTTGCTCTTTTGTCAAACGTGGTTTTCTTCCTGCATTTCTTGTATTATCTGCCATTATTCTCACCGCCCTTTTTACCATTTTAGTTCTGCAAGGGCCATATGTCAACTAATTAATTTCTTTACATTAAAATCTTACAATATCCCCATTATGCACTTCCTTTGTGGAGGAAATGATAATCCGGCTGTCTTTGTCCAAAACGCCTTCCACTGCTGCCCAGCTTTCATTCTCATCCAGCACCTTTACACTGATCTCTTCCACATAATACTCCACGCCCAGAATCCCTTCTCTTTCCTTTACAACATATACATAACTTCTGGTATCTTCTTTATGGAGGGCAAGGGGAGAAATACAACAGGAATATTTTTCCCCCTGCTCCGTATGGGACATGGTTCCCGACAGTCCCGGCATTCCCATTCCCTCCGGAAGATTAATATAAATTTCATAGCTTCCCGGCATGGTTTCGCTTTCCGCCAGATAATCTACGGTAACCTCTGTTTCCCTGCTTCCATCCAGCTTTAATGACACAGTATCATTCAGTCCTACATAACTTTTCTGCTCCCTGTCAAGAACTGCTTTAAACTGGCAGGGAACTGAATCATCGGCAAACAGCATTGCTGCGGATTCGGGAATTCTGCTTCCTGCATCAATATAAATATCCGTAATCAGTCCGTCCCTGGGGGCTGTAATCAGTCCGTCCGCATTTTTAATTGCCTGATACCGGGCTAAATCCTTCTGCATATCGGAAAGCTCTAATTGATAAGAAGATAATGTGGCATCCTCATTTTCGGGAAAAAGTATGTCTTGCACATTTCTTTCCGCTTCTTTTATGGCATTATCCCTCGCCCATTTGGCATCCGCTTCCGCATAGGCAGCAGACTGCAAAGCATCCTTCAGTTCCTCATCCGTTCCGCCGTCCTGATTTTCAATATGGTTTTCCGCCTGATTTACCTCCTCTGCCGCTCTTCCCACCAGAGTATTATTATACCGTGACAGTGCATCGTAATCCTCTCTTGCCCTTTCTTCCTCCAGCGCCTTTTTCTGCCTTGCAAGCTCTTCATTTTCCAAAATTGTATTTATCTGAAGCTGCAGCCTGGAAATCTCTGTCTGCTTTTTTGCCATGATTTCATCCAGGTCATCCATATCCACGGTAAAAAGCACGTCCCCTTCTTCCACCCTGTCTCCTACCTGAACCATAAGCTTATTTACACGAATCCCGCTTAAGGCAGTAACCGGGTTTTTATCCCCCGCCACCACGATTCCTTCCGCTTCTACCTTGTGCCCCACATATTTCTGCTCGGCAGAATCCACATTAACTATCGGCAGCCTTGAAGCATAAATACTTTTGGATATGATTGTGCAAAGCCACATCAAACATAAAAACACAAAAAATCCCAATAAAATCTTCTTTTTTCCCTGCATTTTTTACTTCCCTTTCACTTCTTATTCTTTAAGACCCGAATAAATAATTCCCTGTTCCAGATAATCCTGCCCCCAGACAAATACAAACACTGCCGGAATCAACGTAATGATAGAAGCGCAAAAAGCATAACCGGCCTGCGCCCAGGTAATCTCGGGCAGGTACAGGGATAAGGGCCATAAGGATTTATCCTCCAAAAAAGCCATGGGCTGTTCCATTAAATTCCAGTATTCCAAAAATCCCAGCACCATCGCTGACAGAAGACCGCTTTTTCCCAGTGGCATTCCAATTTTCAGAAAAATGGTAATTTCTCCTGCCCCGTCTATTCGTGCTGCCTCACACAGCTGCATGGGAATGCACCGAAAACCCCCATACGTAAGAAAAACAGGAAAGGTGGAAAACACTGCCGGCAAAATCACCGCCTCATGGGTATTAAGCAGCCCCAGCCTGTTTAATACAAGATAACTGGAAAGCATGGTTACCTGAAAAGGCAGCAGCATGAGCACAACATAAAGTCCGAAAAGCGCTCTGCTTCCTTTTACCTTATATACTGCAAAGGCCCACGCCGCAGGTACTCCTGCTATAAGCTGCCCTGCCAGAATGCATCCCGTCATTTTAACAGAGTTCCAAAACAAAACAAAAAACTGTGGTGTCAAAAAAAGCAGCTTTCCGTAGTTTTCAAAGGTGGGATAATCCGGTATCAGCTTCCAGCTGATATATTCCGTTCCTTCCGTATAAATCGGAGACAAGTACTGCTTTAATTCCCAGCCCCCCATTACGGAGCCTGTTATCAGCAATATTACCGGCATACATACAAAAACCGCCGGCAAAAGAAGAAGAAAAGCTGGCGCTTCTTTTTTTATTTCTTTTATTTTCACATTCAGATATTTCATCATTTTTCCTCTTTCCTAGACTTCCGGTTTATCCCACAAATGCTGCAGAACCATAATTACCGCAAATAAGAATCCGCCCACACAGACCGCTGCTGCCGCCATCTTGTCAAAATCAAGGTTGACAAACCAGTTGTTAAACAAATGCTGCAGAAGATAAATATCCTGCTCGGGATATGAGCCTGCCACCAGATAAGCTTCCCTGTAAATTTTAAAAGAGTTTAAAAAGGAAAGAATGACTATAGTATATAAACTGCCCTTTAAATTCGGCAGCACAATTTTAAAAAAGCACTGCCGCCCGCCTGCCCCGTCCACTTTAGCTGCTTCCAGCAGTTCATTAGGAATTCCTAAAATTCCTGCCAGCCACAAAACTACCGTATACCCGGTATTTTTCCAGACATAACTGAATACCAGCACCCAGAAAGCTGCGCTGCTTCCCAGATAATCCTTATGTATTTCTCCCCATAAGCCGGTCCATTCACCCAGCCGGGTCAAAAACAGATTTAAAAAGCCCTGCTTATAAAAAAACATTTTCCACACAATTACAATGGTTGCCGTAGGCATGGCAAGCGGAAATAAATACAAAGATTTTATTAACCCCGCATTTTTTAATTTGCTTAAGGGAAATGCGATAATAAGTCCTGTCACCACCAGCAGCGGTATACAAACTATGGTAAACCGGGCGGTATTTTTTACTGCCAGTAAAAACGCCTGATTCGTAAAAATTGTCTTATAATTCTGAATTCCGTTAAACTGATTTGTTACAGCTGTTGTAAAAGACCGCCGCACCACATCCAGAAACGGTATCAGCACAAATATCATTACTCCCAAAAAGCTGGGGAGCATAAAAAGGAAAAAAGCTCTGTCCGTTTTGTTTCTGCCCGTTTTAAATCTGCGCATCCTCAAATTATGTTACTCCTTATACAGGAAGAGATTTCCAAGCGGTGTTACTGCCGCTTTGAAATCCCTTCTCCAGTTATTATTCCGCCATGTAGAGAGAAACCTTCTTTTCAATATTGCTTATTGCTTCTTCAAGACTCCTCTCTCCCTGCATATATTTTGCTCCTTCCCCATATACCGCTTCCTCTAACATGCTGTCCGGTACATAAGGAATATTCGCCGCATTCACCCACTGACGCAAAACCTCCGTCTGCTGTGCATTCATCCAGTATACTTCCAGGGTTACCTCTATTCCTTCACTATTACCTATTGTCAGATATGAATAAGGTTCATCCTCGGATATATAAAAATTCATATCAGGAAGCAGATTTTCCTCAAAAGCGGCTTTATTGACTGAGAAGTTTCCGCCTAAAACCCCATTTTCTTTCCCAAGGAGCACTGAAAGCAGTTCCTTTGCTCTACTTACATTTTTTGATGCTGCGTTAATGCCTGCCAGGGAATCCGCCCAGAATACATGCTCAGTCTGTCCGTTCATAAGAATGATTTCATTATCTTCAAAACCCTTAACGCGGGGTACGGAGGTTACTTCTGAATAAGCATAAGCATAGCTTAATGTACCAACTGCTAAACCGGCTCCTTCCATCATATAATTCATTTCATCAATCCCACTTCTGAAATAATCACTGTCCTCATATGTAACCCCATAATCTGCCATATAAAACTGATTCAAGTTTTCATAAGATTCAATCGCCTCTTCGGAAAGCCCATCCATCTGAGCGTCATAAATTCTCTTGCAGCAGGTCAGAAACTCCGCAACCGCTTCCCGGTTCAGTTCCCCTTCTTCCGTCTTCCATGCAGGAACGCAGGCCATTGAAAACAGCTTCATAATCCCCTTTTCCGAACAGACTCTGAGCAAATTCTTTTCCTGATTGTCCTTTCTCAGCTCTTCCATTGCCTCTGCTATTCCTTCAAGGCCGCTCATCTGTGAGACGTACTTTTCTTTACCCAGTATTGCAGGCAGTTCAAACTCACAGGGTATGGTATATATCCCGTCATCCGTCCTGAAGGCCTCCACTATGTTGGGCAGCAGCTGCGCCTCTCCGCTTAAGCCGTCAATATAAGAACTTAAATCAAGCAGCAGGCCCTTTTCGATATAAGAGTCCACCGGCATATCATCAAGTATCAGCAAATCCGGTCCGTTTCCTGCCATAATCTCCGTATTCAGCTTCTTAAGGGCATCTTCCCTGGTAATGGAGCTTCCCTCTTCCATTCCGATTTCATACTCTACATAAACCTCGGGATTAGCCTCCTGATAGAGACTGATTGCCCGGCGCAGTATGCTGTTATCCTTCAAGCTATAGGCTTTTACGCTTTCGGTGGGTACTGTAGGCACCTCAGGATGATAAGTAAAGCGAACCAGTCTTCCCTGATTAAATAAAGCCAGAAATTCATTATTTTCAAGGGCTGTCATTGACAAAAGGCCGTAAGCGGGATTATTGAAGGTACACAGGCTTCCGTCTATTACCTGCTCCATAACGCTGCCGCCTATGACATGGCGGTGCAGCCCTTTTTCTCCTGCCAGATAAATCACATCCTCTTCCTCATTATCCGGGAAAAAATACAGATCAAACCAACTGTTACCGTTAAAACTTCTGTTTCCGTAATTCTCATTGACAAAATCGTTTAATACCTCATCCTCTATGTATTCCTTCTTTTCCATATCATAAATGAGCAGACTGTCATAATAATAGCCGTCTATTATCATCTTACTTCCCACAAACTGAATCAGCTGCGCATTTCGGTCCAGAGTAAGAAATTTTTCACTGCTTCCGTCTTCTTTTACCTCATAAATATTGCCCCCAAGAGTTCCGGTAAAAATCCTCCCGTCTTCTGTAATTGAAACCAACCAGGGATATTTATCATCTTCTGTCAGGGAAATCTCTGCAGGAATTTCCGTGCCGTCCGGCTTTATTACTTTCAGCACAGGCTTGAAATCATCATCACCTTCACCGGCATCATAAATAACAACTGTCGTACCCTCCGCTCCTACTGCCAAATCCAAAATATATGTTTCATCTTCTATCATTCCGGTACGCCAGTCTCTTTTATCTGTTTCCCAGGTAATTCCATTGTCCTTTGATGCTATAAAATCCACATATTCATCTGTGATTACCAGATTTCCGTCTGCCAATTTGAAAATCTTATTATTATAACCGGAAATACCGGCATCCAATAAATCCGTAACATCCTCAAGATAACGTCCCATTGCCACATTATCCGCATATTCTCCGGCCTCTGCCCCGTTTACCCCTGAATTATCACTATTATCGGTTGTTTTCCCCTCCCGGCTGCTGTCATTTACTCCTGTATCGCCGCATCCGCATATTGCCGTTAACAGCAGACAAAACAACAACATTAGCGATAAAATTCTGCTTACTCCCTTACTTTTTCTCAACTTTACAGTCTCCTTTCATTTCAATAATTGCCTGAATCAATTATTTCAGGCTATATAATATATTACTGCCTTATCAGCCTTAAAGTCATTTCCGTCAAAATTACCTGTCAGTTCAAGCTGCAATCCTTCTTTAATATCGATAAAACTGCCTTCCCTGACATCAACATCAGCACCTCCGTTTTTAATTGTTTTTACCTCATATTTTGTATGTTCAGAAAAAATCACCTGAATCAGTTCTTCATCTTCGCTGCCTTCTGCCGGTAAAACTGCCGTATCCATTTCATCTGTACCAGATGATGATTCTGTAAATATCCGGCTTATAGTTACACTGTTATCCCCAATACTTCTTACATCACCTAAAATCTCTTCTGCTCCTTCAGAATTGCTTTCATCCTCTGAAAACTTTTCTGTTCCTTCAGAACTGCTTTCATCTTTATCTTCAGGAATTTCTTCTGTATCAATCTGCTCAACCGTCAAAGGAGCCGATGATTCAACCATGCTTCTGCAACCTGCTGCCAATAATAATGCCATGCTGAAAAATATGACTATTTTATATTTTTTCATATTTTTGTTTCCTTCCTCTCATGATTTTTTATGGTATCAGCATAACAGCCTTACCTCTAAAAATCCTCTAAAAACACTTTTTATAAACTTAACATTACCTAAAGAATAATTAGAGAATAATTAAAGATTACTATGCTATAATCAAATGATATAATGGATTAAAACTCCTATGGAAATGAATTCGGGAAAGGGCAGAATTATGAGAATTCTATTGGCAGAAGATGACAAACAGCTGAACAAAACTCTTACTTATCAGTTAGAAACCGAAGGTTTTAGTGTGGATTCCTGCTTAGACGGAGAAGAAGCTTTATTTTACGGCGAACAGAATATTTATGATATTATACTCTTAGACAGAATGCTGCCCCGCATGGAGGGAACAGAAGTGCTTACTTCTTTAAGAAAGAAGGGCATTACGGTACCGGTTATCCTGATTACGGCATTGGGCACCTTATCTGATAAAGTAACCGGACTTGACCTTGGCGCTGATGATTATCTGGTAAAACCTTTTGCGTTTGAAGAACTTCTTGCCCGAATCCGCTGTGTTGCCAGAAGACCCCATACTCTCACCCAAAATGATATTCTGACTGTTTCCGATATCACCTGGAATGCTTTCGAATATATACTTACAGGTCCTTCGGGCAGCTGTACCCTTTCTAAAAAGGAAGCCGCCCTTCTTGAAACCTTTTTACGGGCAAAAGGGCAAACCCTGCCAAGAACTACCCTGCTTTTAAAAATCTGGGGACCCGACAGCAATGTGGAAGACGGAAATCTTGACAATTATATTCATTTTTTACGCAGACGTCTGCAGATAACAGGAAGCAGACTTCAGATTAAAACGGTGCGCGGCATTGGTTACAGCCTGCAGGAGAAATAAATTATGTTTAAAAAAGTACACTTGCGGCTTACCCTGTTATGTGCAGGAATTACCGCTGTTATCATGATTATTATGTCCCTTTGCTACCTGTACGTTTCAGAAAAAGGACTCTATAGAAACCAGTTTCAGTCATTTAAGAATGACATCAATACTATTACCACCAATTTAGAACAACAATCTGTTATTTCCATGGAATGGCTTTCCAAAATGGAAGCACAGGGAAAATATCTCTTTTTTGTTTTGGATAATGGAATTCCGTTCCTATACAATCAATTAAAGGATTATGAAGGGGAATTACCCAAAAAGCAGCTTTTAGACGAATGCCTGAACGCCTATAATAACACGTTTATGATTGAACCTTCCGTTCAGACAAGCTCTTCCTATGTATCCTATCATTTTGAATTTGAATTCACTTCCGATATTACGAATATGAAATATTTCAGCAGCGTTATCAATATGGGAAAAGCATCCTCCTGTCTGGAAATCATTGTGCTTTCCTCCCAGGAATCCCTGGAAAAGCAGATATGGACACAGCGCCAGCGTTTTATCCTGATTGATATTACTGCAATTCTGCTCCTTACCGTTTTTTCCTTTATTTTTACCGGGAAGCTTTTACGACCTATTATGGAAAATCAACAAAAGCAGATTCAGTTTGTCTCTTCCGCTTCCCATGAGCTGCGCACTCCTCTGGCAGTTATACTATCCGCAACGGAATGCTGTAAAACAGCTCCTTCAGATAAACGGGAAGGTTTTTTAAACACAATTCAAAACGAGGGACTGCGCATGTCTTCCCTGATAAATGATATGCTTACTTTATCCCAATCCGACAATCACCGCTTTTCTATCCAGATAAAACCTGTTGAGCTGGATACGCTGCTTATGAATTCCTTTGAAGCTTTTGAACCTCTGGCAAAAGAAAAATTCATTACTTTTAATATCCGCCTGCCGGAAGAAGCACTGCCTTTATGTTCTGCGGATCCGGAACGCATCAGTCAGGTGGTTTCCATACTTCTGCATAATGCCATCAGCTATACTCCTGATAACGGAAAAATAGAATTAGCCCTTTCCCATGATAAAGAACATTTCTGTATATCAGTCAAGGATAACGGAATCGGAATTTCTGATGAGGACAAAGAGAAGATATTTGACCGCTTTTACCGGGCAGAAAAATCCCGAAGCACCAAAGGGCACTTCGGGTTAGGATTGTCCATTGCTTATGAAATTGTAAAAGCGCACGGCGGTAATATTTTCGTAACTGACGCAGACGGCGGGGGAAGTGTTTTTACAGTTATGCTTAATACCTGATACCGTTAACGATGCCCTGAAAACCTTTTGTATATCATGAGTCATACAGATTCATCCACATTTCTGCCCTCCGTTATAACAGGCGTTTCCGTCACCTGCACAGGTATCTCAATCCCTGAAAGCTGAAGGGAAACTCCGGGACTTCCATTGCTCTCCTTTTCCTTTTGAAGTTCATCAAACAGCGCTTTGAGATACTTCATATCGGCCTCCATAATATCACGAAGCTCCTCTGCCCTGTGCTTCTTTTTTAAATTCTCCAACTCTTCCGGAGAAATATCTTCCTGTATGCCTCCCATGAGTTCTTCTGCAAACTCGTCTAACCCCGTCTCGGTTTCCAGCTCTTCCATTAGTTCCTGAAATTTCTGCATCAATTCTTCCAGTTTTTCCCTGCTTAATTCAACTTCCGGTTCTTCCTTTTCCTTATACTCTGCCTGAATAATATTTTCATCTGTCTCAGTCAGGCAGAACCCTTGCTGCTTTGCACTTTCTTCTTCTTTCAGATGCTTCATCCGTTTCCGGGCTATGCGTACCATTTTTTGTGCATGAATGATTGCTCTTTCCAATTCTTTTTCATCATAATCGCTGTTTTTCCATTTTCTTTTCAGCATTGCGACTTTTCCCCGGGCTGCGATTAGTACCCGGCTTGCGCTGCCGGACGTTTTTGCCGCCAATATTTGTGAAGAAATCTCCCTGATATTATACTGCAGACGCTTCTTCTTTTTTATACCCGGCTTTGAAATACTAAGGGTACCTGCCACAGCTCCGTCTGTATTTTTAAAAGTTATTACCCGCCTGTCAGAATTACTTGTACCAATCCTCATACTCATATTATTATCCTCCCTGATACAATAACCTGCCGATAATTCCATTTATCGTATATGTATAATATTTTTATGAGTTCATTTTATATATCGGATAAATGCGGAAAAAACAATAACTTTATTAAAAACAGCCTCTCTTTCATGACACAATTTACTTATTTCATCACATATAATTTATCGGATTTTTCCCTGTTTCCAGCTTAAATCTTTAAACTCAGCCTGATTTCCCTGCTCATCCACTGCATATAATCCCATCACCACGCCGGTAAAACCGCCTGCAACTTCCGAAGACAGATACTTCGTGCGGGCGCTTCCAAGGAAAATCCTCTCCTCTCCATCCCTTAAGTAAAAATAATATTTCAGGGAATCGGAATCTGCTTCCAGCCTGATTTCACTGCTGTCCTCCGGCAGCTTTATTTCTTTAAGGATTTCATGGACATCACCTACGGTCACACGAAGCACGGCTTTTGAAACACCGCCGCTCCTTATTACTGCCAAATCATAATGCTGGTCTTCATCCATATAAAAAGTTATTCCGGCTTCTCCGGCATTTCCTCCTATGGTTACCCTCAGCTGCGTATCAAATTCTGACTGCCGGATTCCCATAAAGGTTGGTGTGTCCGCTTCATCAAGGGTAATTTCCGTTCCTTTCAGTTTTAATACTCCGTTTTCAAACCTGTAATTTCCCCTGTGATAATCACGCAGATAACACCATCTGGGATTTTCCGGATTCATATCCTCCGGGGATATATCATACAGCCCTTCCTTTCGAGAGTCTGCTGCAATATCCGCATCCAGCCATTCAGTTACAATACCCTTTTTCCCTGCGGTAAACCAGCCGTCCTCCTGCCAATACACAGGTGCCATATAAACCTCTCTTCCAAGATGATGATAAGGCTGCCACTCCCCAATCTGACGGAATCCAAGGCATACTATAAAATAATTTCCCTTTTCATCTTCAATCAAATCCCCATGGCCGATTCCCTGGATAATACTCTGATTTCCGCCAAGATTTCTGTTGGTAAGCACAGGATTTCCTGCAAAAGACTCAAAAGGACCAAAAGGCTCCCTGCTTCGTGCGTAAGTAATCATGTGTCCGTATTCCGTGCCGCCTTCCGCAGCCATCAGGTAATACCAGTCGCCGATATGATATAAATGAGGAGATTCCAGATAACGCCCGCCGTTACCGCCCCACACAGGAATACTTTCCGTCAGTTTTTCCCCTGTTTCCACATTAATCTCACACTGCAGAATACAGGGATTGCCGTCTGCGCCCGTGCCGTTGCTGGTAAAATACACCTTTCCATTATCAAATAAAAGGGATGGGTCAATGCCTTCCTGGTCCACAAAGATAGGGTCCGACCATTCTCCGCAGATGTCCTTTGTGAAAATATAAAAATTCTTATTGTAGGTATTATTGTTTGTTACCATATAAAAGGTTCCGTCATGATACCGCAGAGTGGGAGCAAATACGCCTCCCGAGCTGGGAACCTGATGAAGCTCCACCTGATTATTTCTGGTAAGACAGTGTCCAATCTGTTTCCAGTTCACCAGGTCCTCACTTTCAAAAACCGGAACTCCCGGAAAATACTGAAATGAACTGCAGGCAATATAATATTTCCCTTCTGCCTTACAAATACTGGGATCAGGATAAAAACCCCTGATAATCGGATTTTGAATTTTCATATGATGAGCTGCCTCCTTTTATTTATTTCTTTTGATAATAGCCACCCCTGCTTTATCAAGCTTTAAACTGTCTCCTGCCTGATAACTGCTGCCGCTTATTATATCTGTTCCTGCTTCATCTACAACAACCTGTACAGCTTCTGCGCCATGGTTTAACAAAAACAGGAAGCTGACCTTTTCATTTTCTCTGACTGTGGC
Organism: Lachnospiraceae bacterium; assembly: GCA_017621815.1. GTDB lineage: Bacteria > Bacillota > Clostridia > Lachnospirales > Lachnospiraceae > Suilimivivens. The sequence goes on from JAGASK010000049.1 coordinate 20,080, forward strand.
TTCCACTCCTGCAGGCACATCCGCAACAGGCCTGATGCCCAGCTCCTCACAAATTTCTCCGATAAAATCCTTATAAAATTCATCACTTGAGTGTGCCGCCACATAATACGCTTTTCCTTTTCCGAAGCTGTTGCAGGTCAGAACCGGCATACCTTCATAAAAATCACTTTCATAAGAAGCAAGTCCTTGTGCCCCCTGCAAATGCAATAAATCACAAAGAACAGAAGCAGGATATGTTTTCCCTTTATAAATAAAGGAATTGGCTTCCCCTTCAGGAAGGGCATCCGATTCTTCCACCCAGATGCCTAAAATATCCTTCAGCCTTCCGGGATATCCTCCCAAAATCACAAGGTCATGGTCTTCCACATAGCCGCTGAAAAAGGTGGTCAGAAACCGTCCGCCGTTTTTTACATACTCACGCACCTTTTCATCAAAGCCTTCCTTACACATATAAAGAAGGGGCGCAATCACAAGTTTATAGGAAGATAAATCCTCTTCCACGCTTACAAAATCCACAGAAATATTCTGTTCGCTCAATGCTTTATAATAAGCAGTAATCTCAGAACAATAATTAATCAGCCTGCTTGGACCCGCAGAATACTCCGTAGCCCACCAGTTATCCCAATCAAATACAATCGCTGCCTTTGCGCTCGTCCTGCTGCCGAGAATTTCACTTCCGATTCCCTCAAGTTCTTCTCCCAATGCTGCGATTTCCCTGAACACTCTGGTATTTTCTGTTCCCACATGGTCAATCACCGCACCGTGATATTTTTCACAGGCCCCGATACTTCTTCTCATCTGGAAAAACATAACCGTATCCGCTCCATGTGCTACAGCCTGATAACTCCAAAGCCGCATAATTCCCGGGCGTTTTAACTTACAGTAAATATGCCAGTTGCTGACGCTGGGGGTCTGCTCCATAAGTGCAAAGGGTTTTCCGCCCTTAAGTCCCCTCATCAAGTCGTGCTGCATAGCAACCTGCGCCGGATAGGAATCGCAGGCCGGATAATTATCCCAGGAAATAAAGTCCATATATTTGCCCCACTTAAAATAGTCAAGGGGCTTATAGGAACCCATCAGATTAGTGGTAACCGGAATATCCGGCGTATATTTCTTTACGGCCTCATATTCTATGCGGTAACATTCAAGAATACTGTCGGAATTAAACCGCTTATAATCAAGTGAAATACTTTGAAAATTCGTTCTGATGCCATCCCAATTAAATTCCTCCGAAAGCATATTGGGAACAACCACATCCTCAAAATCATACATGGTATGACCCCAGAAGGCAGTATTCCAGACACGGTTTAATTCATCAATGGTTTTATATTTTTCTTTCAGCCAGATACGGAATGCCTTTTCACAGTTCTCACAATAGCACTCTCCACCGTATTCATTGGAAATGTGCCATGCGACAATATTGTCATAATCCTTATACCGCTGCGCTAATTTTTCTGCCAGGGCTACGGAATATTTTCTGTAAGCAGGGCTGTTGGGGCAGGAATTATGGCGGCTCCCGAATTTCCTTTTCATTCCGTTATGCTCCACCCTGAGAACATCGGGATGCTTTCTTGCCATCCATGCAGGATGTGCAGCGGTCGAAGTTGCCATACAAACCTTTAAACCGTTATCCCTTACCATTTCCATAATTTTATCAAGGCGCTCAAAATTGTATGTATCTTCATCAGGCTGCAGCGCTGCCCAACTGAATACATTCAAAGTCACCACATCAATATGGGCAAGCTTAAACAGCCGCATATCCTCTTCCCATATCTCCTCCGGCCATTGCTCGGGATTATAATCTCCCCCGTATAAAATTTTCTGTACCTTATTACTTTCAATCATGCTTCCTCTCCTCGTTATCTTAAATTTTATTAATTGCCGCCATATTCATTCACAGAATCCTGCCTTGCCTGCTCTTTTGCCACAGCATTCCGCATATCAAAAGCAAGTATTTTTTCATACCCAAGGCTCAATACCTCTTCCTGCATTTTATCGAACAGGGAATAGAATTCTTCTTCATTCTCCGCAAAAATCATTTCCCAGGAATATTTCTGTATTACTGTTCTGCATTGCTTCCTGATTGCAGTTTCCTCAGAGCTTTCCGGAGGCGCTGTATAACCACACCCGGGAGAAACTATGAGCTTATTGTTTTCAATCAGATACCCCAATGTGGTATCGGCATTCATCAATTCCTTCCAGTCCTTATCCAAAGCCGTTTCTTCCATTTCCATTACGGAATCCCACAGCAAATATTGATAAGGATATCCTTTGTCATCCACTTCACTTTTACTTACCGGCATATAATTCAACTCGGAAATGCCGTCCCGCCAGCCGCCGCTTCCCCATTCTTCCGGTACCTTTGCATCTCCCTCCAGCAACGCCTTAATTCCGAATTCCGTTAAATAAGGTCCATTCTCTCCATACTCCCAGCTAAGCCCTTCGGGCCCTGCCGTATCCGCCATGCTGGTCACTCCGTTGGCGCTGATGCCCTCCGGGGAATAGAGCCAGTCAATAAAATCCGCTATTCTTTCCGGATCCTGGGCATTGGAACCGATTGCCATTATTGTTTTATGATTTCCGTCAGGACTGCATCCATAAGAATAAATATTCATATCCTCAATATCCGCCATCATAAAACCCTTCCCCCGCTGCTTATTGGACATAGAATTATAATAGGTCTGCGCCACCCATGGCCAGGGAGAATACAAAATCTGTCCGTCCTCATACTTTTTAATCAAACTTTCAAAGTTCTGGGTTGAGGACTCCGGATCCACAAGTCCCATCTGGTTTGCATCAAAATACCATTTCAACATTCTGATATATAAAGAATCCTCATCAATAATACTTTGATAATCACTGCTGTCTGCCTTTACAAGAACAAAGCCGTTTTCGTCATAGCCGTAAAAACAGCACGGCTGCTTTGCCGCATTCATCAGATTTCCATCCCAGTCCTTAAAAAAGGAAAAAGCATAGGTTTTTTCACCGTTTTCAGCTCTGGGCTCCAATTCCTGCATCTGCTTCAAAACAGGCAGCAAATCTTCCAATGTCTTTATTTCGGGATACCCCAGCTGCTTATATAAATCCCATCGTATATAAGGTCCATAAACAGGCTCCAGGCTTTCACTGGGTACCGTAGGTGCATTTTCCGATAATTCAGAAGGTATTCCATAAATTCCTTCCGGCGTAATATCCTGATTCAGCTTGCGTATTGCTGTTTCAAACCTCATAATTTCGTCATTTTTAATATATGGCTCCATATCCAGCAGAAGCCCTGCCGTTACCATACGCTGCAGCATTCCGTTTTCTCCGCTGCATATAATTAAATCTCCCAGATTGCCTGCCGCTGAACGGGTTTCAAAAAGCGTATCTCCGCCGCCGGCTACATTCGGTGCGATAATATTCAGCTCCATATTAAATTTATCTTTTACTATCTTGGCAAACCAGCCGGACTGTATACCCTGGTAATTGGAAAGACCGTCAAATACATCCACCACTATATACTCTTCATAAGGACATTCCTCCTTTTCACCCTGACTTAAACCACAGCCTGAAAGTATCAGGGAAAATAAAAGCAGGACTGCCCATAACTTATTTACCGCTTTTTTCATTTCATCCCTCCGGAATTAGAAAAGTATTGCCAACTTTAAGTTTCTGTCGATTATTCAGATTATAGCATATCATAATATTTATCATAAACCAAAATAATTGAACATCCTTTACCTGCGAAATTTGATTATTGCTAAGAACCGTGAAAAATGTTACACTGTTTGCCATAAAAAGAGGTAAAATAAAGTGAAAATTGCTATTTGTGAAGACCAAAGGGAAGAAGCCGGATGGCTGAAAAAACAAATTGAAAACTGGGGATTACGTAAAAACATTCCGGCCCTTATCACCTTATATGAAAATGCAAAGCAGTTCTGGTTTGATTACGGTCCTGAAAAATCCTTTGATGCCCTTATTCTTGATATTGAAATGCCCGGAGAAAACGGCATATCCCTTGCCAGGCAGCTTCGCCAAAAGCAGGACGATGTACCCATCATTTTTGTTACCGGAGCTATTGAATATATGTCGGAAGGCTACGATGTACAGGCCGTTCACTATCTGCTGAAGCCTGTGGATAAAAATAAGCTGGAAGAATGTCTTCAAAGAGTTTATGAAAGACTTGAAGCAAAAGAACCGCCCTTTGTTATCAATACAAGTCAGGGCATAATCAAACTGACGCAAAAAGAAATTATTAAAATAGAAAGCTTTTCCAGATATTGTATTTACACCACCCTGAAAGGCGAATATCAGGTAAATATATCCCTGAAAGATGCCATGAAGGACTTACAGAAGGAACATTTTGCCTATACCCACAGAGGCATACTCGTTAACCTTAGGCACGTGGAAACAATAACCCGGGAACAGGTAACCTTAACAGGGGGATATACGGCACTAATCAGCAGACGTCAATATGCCGATTTTAATAAAACGTTTATCACCTATTATAACGGAGGCGCCGAATGATACTGTTTATAGTCATTGTGCTTATTTTAATACTTTATGCCCTGACTGTATTCCTGATTCTTCCGAAAATGATAGCGGACAGACTGGAAAACTATCAGATTAAGCTTGCCGACCGGCAGTTTGAAGAAATACGAAGCACTTACAAAGAAATGCGCGGCTGGCGGCATGATTACCGTAATCATATGCAGGTTTTAAAAGTCTATCTGGATGAAGGAAAAATTAAGCAGGGAAAAGAATATATCATGCAGATGGACAAAGATTTAGAGGATATTGACCACATCGTAAAAACAGGAAATGTTATGGCCGATGCCATTCTTAACAGTAAACTCACCCTTGCACGCTCTAAAAATATTACCGTTAATGTAACCGCCAAAATTCCCGAAAAGCTTCCCGTCACTGACACGGAGTTTTGTGTTATATTCGGAAATCTTTTAGATAACGCCATAGAAGCCTGCGAAAAGATTCAGGAGGAAAATGACCGTTTTATCAGAATCTATATCGGCATGTTTCAAAAACAGTTTTATTTATCTGTTACCAATGCCACCAGCAACAGCAAACGTATTACCGCGTACCGCACCGTAAAAGGCATTAATCACGGACTCGGACTTGAACGAATTGATAATATTGTAAACAAACATCAGGGATTTCTGAACCGTAAAAACGAGCCGGGCGTTTTTGTCACTGAAATCATGTTGCCGTTTGCGTCCTGAAAATTACCGTTTATACAATTTCGGCGCTGCCTGTCTTTTTTTATGATACCCTCTTAAGCAGAGGGTTTTCTTTTTGCCGCCTGCAGCGGCGCACGGAGGAATATAAAAATGAAAAAGATTAAAATAGGCACCTGCATAAAAGGCAATGAACTGCTTACACAGCTTCCTGAAGTTATCGCTTCCGGCTTTGAAACCGCTGAATTATACTTTAACGACTTCTTAGGCGGTTTTGATTTTAAGGAAACAGCAAAAAAAGCAGAAGAAATTATCGGTGACTCCGGTTTCAGGATTTCAAGCATAGGATTATACTGCAATCCTCTTCAATATGAGGAACGCAAAAAAGAGTTGGAATACTGCATAGAAAATGCCCATATGTTCGGCGCAGGTATCGTAGGAACCTTTGCAGGCTCACTTGCCGGAAAAAGTGTTGAAGGTGCAATTCCGGAATTTAAAAAAGTTTTTTCAGAACTGGTTAAAAGAGCCGAAAATGCAGACATTAAAATAGGCATAGAAAATGCCCATATGTACGGTCACTGGTATCTGCCTACCTGCAACATCGGCTTTTGTCCGCGGTCCTGGGAAATGATGTTTGATGCAGTTGACAGTGATTACTTAGGCCTGGAATGGGAACCGTCACATCAGCTGGAGCAGCTGATGAATCCTATTGAGCAATTAAAAACATGGTCCTCCAAAATCGTCCATGTACACGGTAAGGATGCCACGGTAGACTGGAACCACATTAAGAAAAACGGCGCCTGGTTTGGTGAAAGTTATTGCGTGCATCGCTTTCCCGGACTGGGAGAATGCGACTGGTCTGAAATTATAAGCATTCTTTTAAACAGCGGATATACGGAAGATATATGTATTGAAGGCTTTCATGACCCTGTATTTAACGGAGACAGGGAAATGGAAGGGCAGATTAATGCATTGCATTATTTGAAGGATTGCAGAGACAGAGGATAAGCAGCAGTTATTTTCACTTAAGGTCTGGTACAAAATATGAACAGTAAAAAAGAAAAATTCAGTTTAAAACAGAGCCTGCGCTCATTTATACAATTACTTGCCTACAGCAGAAAAAAGAAAAAATATGTTTTTGCTGTCGGCGTTCTCTATTTTCCTGCATATATAGCGGTAAGCCTTTTACAGATATATATGCCTAAAGCTGTACTTTCCGAATTGGAAAATAAACAGACTGTTTCCCATTTTGTGATTACTCTGGCTGTCATTTCCATTCCTCTTTTTACAGCCCTCTTTTTCCGTGACAAATGTAAGGTGAAAATTCAAAATGACAGCATGCTTATTGCACAGGAAATGAACTTTGAATATGATCAGAAATTCCTGTATGCAGAATATCCCCTTTTGGAAGACCCCGAATTTTCCGCCCGCCGTGATAATGCCAAAATAGCCCTTTTCGGACGGGGCAGGGACAGCGATGCTCCTACTCTGCGGGATTTTCTTCCGGTTTTAAATTCCATGGCAGCTTCTTTCGGAACTGCACTGGTTTATGCTATTATGATAAGCCGCCTTTCGCCCATATTGACAGCTACAGTCCTTGTTACTTCTTTCGGAACCATGTGGTTTTCTTTGCGGGATAAAAACATAAATCATGAGGTTTTGGAAACTGCGGGAAATGCTTCAAGAAAATACGGCTATATTTCCGACCAGTCAGGAAATTTTTCTCTCGCTAAAGATATCCGACTGTATCATATGAATGACTGGCTTCTTAATACTGCAGACAGATTCCGGAAAATCTGGCTCCATTGTAAAGCCATTATGATGAAACAGGCCGCCTGCGTTCAGCTGGCAGCCTCAGTTTTTATGGGCATTCAGAATCTTATTGTATATATATTCCTCTTAACAGGCATTTTTAAGTCCGAAATCACTCTTTCTGATTTGATTTTATACGCCGGCGCTTCCGCTGCCCTGTCAGACGCTTTTACTAAGTGGGCAGAGAAAATGCACAACCTTCATCAACTCAGCATTGATTATGGAAATTTCTGTGATTTTATTAATTACGGCAAAGATGAAGAATGGGAAACGCTTCCTGTGAAGAAAGATAAAGTGACCATAATTCTTGAAAATGTATCCTTCCGCTTTCCCGGAATGGAAAAAAACCTTTTGCAGAATTTGAATTTTACGGTAAATTACGGTGAAAAACTGGCTATTGTAGGCATAAATGGTGCGGGCAAAACTACACTGATGAAATTAATCTGCGGTCTTTTGACTCCTACGGAGGGCAGAATACTCCTTAACGGAAAGGACATATCGGAAATACCTTCCCATGAGCGGTATACCTGGTTTTCCTGCGCGTTTCAGGATATTACTTTTCTCCCTGTTACCATTGCCGAAAACATTTCCATGCGGTCTCTGGAGGAAACAGATGAAGAAAGAGTATGGAACTGCCTTGCCATGGCAGGTATGAAAGAAAAAATTGAAAATATTCCCGGCAATATTCATGCCTTTATGGAAAAAGACATTAATGAAGAAGCAGTAGACTTTTCCGGAGGTGAGCGTCAAAAGCTGGTTCTTGCAAGAGCTTTGTACCGGGATGCTTCTGTGCTTATTTTAGATGAACCCACGGCTGCCTTAGACCCTCTGGCTGAAAATGATATTTACTTGAAATATGCCGCTTTTTCTGAGGGAAAGACTTCCTTTTTTGTATCCCACAGGCTCTCCAGCACCAGATTCTGCGACAGAATACTGCTTCTTGACAACGGCACTGTTAAAGAAAAAGGCACCCATGATGAGCTCCTTAGGCTGAACGGACTTTATGCTCAGATGTTCACTTTACAAAGTCACTACTACCGGGAAAAGGAGGCTTAAGGAATATGCATAAAATAACTGTTAAAGATTTTCTTAAAATTAATTTCCGGGGATTAAAGCTGATTTATAACAGAAATAAATTCAGTATCCCTTTGTCCGTATTTGATGCTGTTTTAATTTCACTCTCCTCTTACTGGAATTTCTGGTTCCTTGCAAGATTGTTGGATCACCTTGCTGTAAATGCAGACTTCTCCGTAATTATCAAAGATGCTGCCCTTATTATTGCCGGTGATTTTCTGATTCGTATCATAAAGTGTATTACCGACCATTTTATTTTTCACGATGGTTCCCTTTTCTGGGAAGAATGCAATATCTATTTAAATGAAAAGCTGATGAATATGGATTATGAATATATGGAATCAGAGAAAATCCAAAATCAGAAAAGGGATATCGATGAAATGGTAAGAACCCATGACGGCGGCGGAATGAATTTTCTGTATTGGCGGATGACCGGTGTAATTGCTTACTCTCTTAATCTGATTATTGCCGTTGTTTATATGATACAGATAATTAATAAAAGCAGGGGACTTTTTACAGGCAGTCCTGTTAAATCAGCTCTGTCTTCCATTCTGTTTATAGCTGTTATTATTCTTTTGATTGTTATTACCATGAAGCGGGTAAAGCAGCTGAAAGAAAAAATATTTCATGAAAATGAAACGCTGATACCTGTTTACCGGGAAATGCACTGGTATGTTTTTAACTGTCTGGAAAAAGAATCTTACGGAAAAAGCATCCGCCTTTTCCACCAGCAGCCCCTGCTTGAAAAACATTTAAAAGATCTTTTCTCCGAAGGAAGCTGCCGTAGTATCCGCAAAGGAAAACTGAATGAAAAAATGCAGCGGATTACCGGTTTCTTACAGGCAGGACTGCTTAGTATCATTTATCTTTACCTGGGAATTATGGCAATAAAAGGTCTTCTTTCTGTGGGAAATGTGGTACTCTACGCCGGAAGCATCAGTATTTTTGCCAACTACTTCAGTGAATGGGTTTATGTCCTGGCGGAACTTACCACCAATACTGCTTATGTGAAGGCATATTTTGATTTTCTGGATATCCCCAATAAAAAATATGAGGGCTCTCTTCCTGTTGAAAAAAGAGATGACGACCGGTTTGAACTGGAATTTCGCAACGTATCCTTTAAATATCCGGGCACGGAAGAATATGTGCTGAAAAACTTTTCCATTCACTTCCGCATTGGTGAACGGCTTGCAGTAGTAGGCAGAAACGGCTCCGGCAAAACTACATTTATTAAACTTCTATGCCGGCTCTATGACCCTACGGAAGGTGAAATCCTCTTAAACGGCATTGATATAAGGAAATATGATTATCAGGAATACTTAAGTCTCTTCAGCGTGGTATTCCAGGACTTTAAGATTCTGTCCATGCCCCTCGGGGAAAATGTAGCTGCTGCTTCCGATTATGATAAAGAAAAAGCTGCCGGGGCTCTCATGAGAGCCGGTATGGGCGATACTCTTTCCAAACTTGAAAAAGGATTGGACACTGTCTTATATACAGATTTTGATACGGAAGGCATCGACATTTCCGGCGGTGAGGCCCAGAAAATTGCCATCGCAAGGGCTCTTTACCATGACTCTCCCTTTATTATTCTGGATGAACCCACCGCTGCCCTGGATCCGCTGGCAGAGTATGAAGTATATTCCAACTTTGATGCGCTTGTGGGAACCAAAACGGCAGTGTATATTTCTCACAGATTATCCAGCTGCCAGTTTTGTAACGATATTATCGTCATTGACCACGGACAGCTTATTCAGCGCGGCAGCCATGAGGAACTTGTTAAAGAAAAGGATAAACTCTACTATCAGCTTTGGAATACCCAGGCACAATATTATCATAAAGGACAATAGAAAGCATGCCTTGCAAACTTTCTATTGTCATGAATAAAAAATCAGCCCATGCATTCATTGACATTCTATATTATCAATTATAAAATGAGGGTATGGAAACAGTATTTATTGCAGATGATGAACAGAATATCAGAGAAGGCTTAAAATGTATTGTAGACTGGAAAACCCTTGATTTTGAAATCTGCGGAGAGGCGTCTAACGGAGAAGACACCCTGCAGGCAATTTTAAAACAAAACCCCAGTCTTGTTTTGCTGGACATCCGTATGCCTAAATTATATGGAACTGATATCATCCGTATTGCCAGGGAAAAAGGATATAAAGGCAAATTCATTATTCTGAGCGGCTATTCCGATTTTACCTACGCCCAGACTGCCATTCGTTACGGCGTTGATTTTTACCTGACCAAGCCTATTGATGAAGATGAGCTTCAGCAGGCACTTGAAAAAATACGTGATACTTTACATATGGAACGTTCTAAATCCGACAATATTAATTTATACAAACATAAAGCCAAAAATGTCATTCTGCATGAAATCGTAACCGGCACTTATGAATCTTCGGAAACAACTGCCCTCTCAGCAGAAGAACTGGAAGAAATGAACTTAGCTGCCGATGTTTATCAGGTGGTTATTTATGAAAAATTCAGTTTAAATCCCGGCGACATCAGCTACAATTTTGCCGACCTTCTTAAAATTACCAATAAAGGGAACCATACCTTTGAACATTTCGAGGAAGAAGGTAATGAGGTTATTCTTTTAAAAGGCAGTTTTGCCCTTTTAAAATTCCAGGGCTTCCTTGACCATTATGAGAAAAATCCCCCGCAGAAACGCAGTCCCTTGGACACTCTTTTTCTTGCATACGGCCGACCGGTAACTAACCTTGATGAAATATATTTATCCTATGAAGAGGCTTCTACCTTATGCAAAAGGAGATTTTTCTGTATGCAGGGGCAGCACACCCTGGGCTATGAAGAACTCCCTGATGTAAAGAGGCGGACTCTGGAAATAAACAATGAAAAATTAGAGGAATACAGCAACACTTTATCGGATTATCTCCTTACCTTTAACCGCAAAAAAGTGGCTGAAACTTTATTTAATTTAGAAGAATATCTTTATAATGTTAAAAATGATATTTCCTCTGTTAAGCTGTTTTTAACAGACTTATATCTGCGGATTAAAGAAAAACTCAATCACACATACAATAATGCCAATATTCCTTTTCCTACTAATTCGGAATGTATTGACAAGATAGACAGCTGCAATTATTTGTATGAGATTATTCTGTTCATTTCAGAGCAGTCTGAAATGGTAATGAACGCTACCGGAAATCCCTCCAGGGATACTGTGCTTGATGATATTCTCTATTATATTGACCATAATTATCAAAACAACATTAAACTGGAGGGCATTGCTCCGCTTTTCGGTTATAACAGCGCTTATTTAGGCAAGATATTTAATAAAGCCACAGGTGAAAGCTTCAATTCTTATGTAGACCATAAAAGAATTGAGCAGTCCAAGGAACTGCTCAGGGAAAACCACCTTAAGGTTTATGAAATTGCGGAACAGGTAGGCTACAAAAATGTGGATTATTTCCACAAGAAATTTAAAAAATATGTGGGTATCAGTCCTGCAGAATACCGTAAAAATATTGCCGTTAAAAATTCTCAATAAATGTTTTTACCAGATTAATCCATGTTGTTACTTCAGGCTGTATTTCCTTTCCCGTGGGAGAGCAGGTCAGTTCATTGCCAAGTCCCAGCCCGTGTCCTCCTTTAGGATATAAATGAAATTCAACCGGTATATTTTTTCTGCGAAGAGCCTGTGCAAACAAAAGAGAATTTTCAACAGGCACTGTAGCATCCTCAAAAGTATGCCACAAAAAGGTTTTGGGCGTATCCGCATTTACCTGATTCTCCAGTGACATTTCTTCAAAAAGTTCTTCATATCTGTCACCCAGAAGCATTTCAAAGGAACCCCTGTGCGCAAATTCACCGGAAGTGATTACAGGGTAGCTTAAAATTAATCCGTCGGGACGCAGAAGCTCCTCATTTCCGCCTGTTTCCTTAACCAGGAATTCCTTTTTCCAGAAGCAGCCGAAGGATGCTGCCAAATGCCCTCCTGCAGAAGAGCCCTGAATCAGTATTTTATCCTTTTGAATATGCCATTTTTCTGCATTTTTCCTGATTAACGCAACAGCCCTGGCGAGCTCTGACAGCTGTGTGGGATAAACAGCAGGTGAAACTGAATAGCGCAGCACTGCCGCATGACATCCCATTGCCAGAAACTGCAAAGCAAGCAGTTCACCTTCACGAACAGACAGATGATTGTACCCTCCGCCGGGACATATAATTACCATAGGACGTTCATTGACCAGCAGTCCCTCCGCAGCATCAATTAAATAAGTGGTAAGCGTGGGGGTACCAAAGCTTCCCTTCACCGTCATATCAAATTCCTTATAAATCATTGCATTACCTCCATTTTCTCTTTTAAGTCAAATACCCCGCAGCAGAGCTACGGAGTATTCGACCCTCGCGGCATTCGCCGGATGCGTGTGCAGGCACCCGCGCCTGGCTCATTGCTCGCGGGAATAAACCGGAATTCACTCAATTTCATTTTTCCCTTTATACAAATTTTAAGCTCATAACATCCTGCTTCAGCAATAAATTCCTCCGGCAATCCGGCTTCTTTCCATTCAAATTTCAGTTCTTTACTTTCTTTTACTTCAAATTTGAACTGAGCTTCTGTTTTATTATTTTCCCCTTTGCACGTAAGATAAATTTCTCCATCCTCTACTGCGCAAATCCGTAGTTCTATTTTTTCCGGAAGCCTGTTAAATTCAAAATCTTTATAGAATAATTCACATTCTTCCTGTTTTTCAATGTCTTTATCCACAAAATCCGGCTCGTCTCCCGGCTTTCCGGGGATAACACAGGTTTCCCTTTTCATAGAATGCCCTTTAGTGCCTCTGTGAACAAAACAGTTTCTGCTGTAATCATATAAAACGGCCTCTGTAGATGCGAATGGATTTCTCATCTCCTGCAGTTCTCCTTCAATCGAAACAGATACCTGCTGCCTGATATCTTTTGAAGATGCACCTGCCATAAAAGTATAAACACTGCTTTCCAGTCTCATGGTTTTAGTTATAACATCATAATATTTTAAATCCCCATATTTTACGAAAAAAGAAACTTCCCTTGTCTCTCCGGGCTGCAGATTCTTAATTCTTTCAAATCCTTTTAACTGGCTGACCGGCTGCTTTACTCTGGAACTTTCTTTATGAACATAAAGCTGAACCACTTCATCTGCCGTTACTTTTCCTGTATTGGTTACGCTGAGTTTAAGTTTAATTCCCTCTTCTTCTTTCTCTGCCAGAAGGGTGCCGTAGAAAAAATCCGAATATGACAAGCCATACCCGAAGGGATAAAGCACTTCTTTATCAAAGTACTGATAGGTCCTTTTTCCCTGAATAATATCGTAATCGCTGATATCCGGCAAATCCTCATCCGAGCGGTACCAGGTCATGGAAAGCCGCGCCGCCGGAGAGACCCTGCCGCTTAATATATCGGCTATTCCTGTTCCCAGTTCCTGGCTTCCGCCTGGCGCAAACAGAATTGCCGGAATTTCCTCCTGCAGTTTACAAACAGAATAGGGATAGTTAGATACAATTACAACAACAGTATTCGGATTTACAGCCTTTACTTCTTCAATCAGCCTTTGCTGAAAAGGCGGCAGCGCCAGCGTACTTCTGTCAATTTCTTCCTTGCTGTTAATCACCGGATTGCTCCCCACAACAACCACGGCTTTTTCAGTTTTTGCTGCCGCCCCAGCAGCATCCCTTATACCGTCCGTAACAATTTCCATGCTGAATACTGCCGGCTCTCCTTCAAATACGGCATGACATTTACGGTTCAGCTTTTCATCATCCATTTCTCCTGTTACGGGAGGCTGTGTTTTAATAACTGCCAGATATCCGTTTTTATCTACAGTCACTTTTCTTCCGTTCCAGCTGTTCAAAAAGTAACAGGCATTTTTATCTTCCGCATAAATATCAATGGAACCTGTCTTCTTTTCCGCAAAATTCCAGGATTCCCTGATAAACCATGCGAATGCTTCCTTTTTATCCGCCTTAATTAAATAAGAGCCTTCCTCCAATGTTACAAATTTTCCGTTACTGCAGGCTCTTAAGGTAGTACTTCCGCAGCCCCAGTCAGTAAATTGAAAAATTTCAGCATGCTCTTTATCCGTCAGATATAATCTGCTTTCTTCATCCAGTCCCACATACTTTCCATTGCAGGATATATAAATATCCGACAGGCCGCTTTCATAGGAAACAGCTGTTTCTGAATAAGTTTTCTTAATTCCCTTAAGCGGCGTCACCGAATAAGGCGGCACTCCGCAGTACCAGTCCTTATACCATACATCTGCCAAAGGTCCGATTACTGCCAGGGATTTTGTTTCTTCAGGCTTAACCGGAAGCAGAGCTCCGTCATTTTTCAAAAGAACTACTGATTCTCCCGCCATCTGCGCGGAGAGTTTTTGATGTTCCTCATTATTAATATATTCCTCGCCCATGCCGGTGTAAGGACATTCTCCTTCTTTGTCAAAAAAACCAAGCCGGATTCTTGTTCTGAAGGAATTACGCACAGACCTGTTAATATCCTCTTCCGTAATCATCCCTTTTAAAAGGGCTTCCCTTGCAGCTGCAAAAACCACTTTACCATCATCCGTAAAGCAGTCTACCCCTGCTTTTAATCCGTAAGCTGCCGTTTCCGCATGTGTTTCAAAATATTTGTGGTCATTTACCGTCTGTTGAAAATCCCCGCCGTCGCAGACAACATGCCCCGGAAGTCCGTAAGTATCCTTTAATATTTCCTGTACCTCCGTGTTAACTATGGCAGGAATTCCGTTAATTTCATTATAGGAAGTCATTACAGCTTCTGCGCCGCCTTCCTGAATAGCTTTTCTGAATGGTTCCAGATAATACTCATACTTATTACGCATATCCAGGGAAGAAGATATCTTAATTCTGTCTTTTTCCACATTATTGGCATAAAAATGCTTTAAAGTAGCGCCGCACTGTATATAAAAGGGATGATTTCCTTTCATTCCCTGAATATATGCAGATGCCATTTCTCCTGCCAGATATGGGTCTTCCCCATATGCTTCTTCTGTCCTTCCCCAGCGTGGGTCACGCTCCATATCAATAGTCGGCGCCCAGCGGCATAAGCCGCCCCTGCCATTCCTTGTAAAAAGCGCTCTTGCTTCTTCACCAACTGCCCTTCCGCACTCCCTGATTAATTCTCTGTCAAAACTGCCGCTCATTCCCACCGGCTGCGTAAATGAGGTAGTGTGCTCAGGCTCTCCCGCATTGAATGCCTGGTCATGCCTTGCTTCTATTCCATGGGCAGCTTCTCCGCCCATATAAGATGCCTTAATACCAAGACGCTCTATATCAGGGCATCCTGTAGTAAGACAATTAATTTTCTCTTCTAAGGTCAGTTCATTAACTAAATAATCAAGTCTTTTTTCTATATCCAATCTGTTGTTCCATAAAGGTGTTGATTTATAATCCTTCATATGATGTCTCCCATTTATTCCTCTTCTTTTTCGTCCTCGTCACTGCTCTTTTCTATAACAGAACCGGGCTCCTTTTCTATCTGCTGAAAAATTCTTTTGCTGAAAGCTGCTACAGTAAAAATTATAAAAGCAGGCCCTATCAGAATACCGAAAAACAACATAGTAGAATTGAACTGAAAAATAAAAACTTCAAATAGTACGATAATTACTAATAACAATGTCCGCCCAAAATATCTTCTGGAAATTTCAAATGAATTTTGTATGGTTTTAATTAAAGTATTTTCATACCTTGCAATAAGCGGATACGCATACAATAGTGAAAGAACAATAACAAAGCAGGACACAATGCCAATGACTAAAAACATGAAAGGGTTGCCTTCCACTGCATTGAATAACTGAAAATCCAGATATACTGCATATGCTGCTACTGCAGTAATAATACCAAGCAGTGTTCCCTGCTTCCAGTTTTCCTTAAATGCCTTAATAAAACTTCTTCCGATATATCCCTCTTCGTCATCCGTCATCTTTAATGCCACAGACATGGCAGCTACGGTAGAAGCCCCTATTGTAATAACAGGGATACTAAACAGCAGCCACATAAAATTTAATTTAAGCACATCCAGAAATCTGACTAAAAACCGATATAAAGGACTATCCACGCTGAAAAATTTCATGATACGAACCTTCTCCTGTCTTTTTGCTCTTTACTCTGATAATACAATAAAAATACTCATTGCGCATCTTTTTTCTTTTTTTAATATAATAGGGACTGCCCATCGGACAGCCCCTCTCATTATACTTTTATTGTCAGCTAAAACAATTATTATTTTACAGCATCTTCTGCAGCTGCTCTTAACTTAGCTTCGTTCTCCTGGAATTCTACACACTGGTCATAACCATATTCATTAGCCTGTGCAATCATATCAGCAACGATTGAATCAAATTCGTCGTCGGAAGAAGCATAAATTGCTTTCCAGGAATTATCCTTAATGCAGGTTGCAACCTGATTCCATACAACCTGTAATTCATCTGACTTAACACCGCCTGAATAAGTAGTACCAGGTGCTACGATATAATCTGACTGCTTAAGACGTTCATCAGGTGTCTTGCAGCCTGTTACATCTCTCCAGTCAGCCTCGATATCAGAACCGGGCTCTTCTGTAAAGCTTGCCCATTTTCTGTAGTTATAGGTCTCTCCGTTTGAATCGGTATTCTTTGTATCAAGAGCCCATGTAGTATTGTTCATCTTGAAGTTACCGTCTTCAAAAGTTCCTGAATAACCATCAGTCATTTCTGTTTTTCCATCAAGCTTAGCAGCGCGTCCAAGGTCTGTAAAATATGTCTTGCCGTCTTCGCCATAATACCAGCATACATCCTTGGGACCATATTCAAGTGTCATACGTCCTTCAGGAGTTGAAAGCCAGTTCAGAATAGCCATGCAAAGCTCAGGATATTCTGTCTTAGCGCCAATAGACCAGATTCTGTTTCCTCCATATACGTTCTGACCGTAAATAATAGGTCTTGCCTCTGTGGGAGGAACAGGATACATGGCTTTTCCATCTGCCGCATGTGCCTCAGTGTTATACAATGCTGAACCTAAGAAGTTAAATATATTTAAGAAAGCTGTACCGTTCTGGTAATCTTCCATCATACCATCATACTTCTGTGTCTGGGAGTCGGGGTCAAGTAATCCCTTCTGATACAAAGTATTATAGAACTTTAATGCTGTAAGGTAAGGACCGTTTTCCTCCAAGCAGGGATGATATGTCTGTGTTTCGGGATCATATAAACCGAAACCAAATTCATCGTACCCATAGTAAGCGGATGCTGTGGACTTAACAAACATTACCATATCTCCATCCCAGTCATTGAAAAGGGATACACCGTATGTAGTCTTGCCATTGTCATCTGTAGGGCAGATTTCCTTCATCTGTGCAAGTACATTTACCATATCATCAAGAGTCTTGATTTCAGGATATCCTAATTCTTTGTAAAGATCCCAACGAAGATCCCATGTATACATAGCATCCTGTGTATCATTTGCATCAACAGCAACATCAAAGCCATAACCATAGGTCACTCCGCCGGAAAGGTTAGTATTTTTCTCAAGGGCAAAAGGCATATTTTCTTTAATATAAGAACCATACTCATCAAGAAGATCATCCTCATTCCAGTCATACAGCATATCTTTTTCTACTGCCTGAAGATATTCATCACTGTCATTACCCCAGATAACGATATCACCCAGATTTCCTGATTCCATACGTGTTTCATATACACCGTCCGGATCGGGAATAATGTTCAGCTTAACATTGAATTTTTCTAACATAATCTGTCCGAACCATCCAATCTGTTCTCCCGAATAGTTAGCCAGCTGGTCAAAAACATCCAAAGTTACTGTTTCCTCAGGGATGATATCTGCTAATAAATCTTCTTCATCCTCTGTGTCTGCATCTGCTTCTGCAGTATCTGCATCAGCTTCTGTCTCATCATCTGAGTCTGTATCTGCTTCTGTTTCAGCTGCAGTCTCAGAAGTTGCTGTGTTTGAACCGCCGCATGCTACTAATGATAATGTCATGGCAGCAGTTAAAAGCAATGCAACAATTTTCTTTGCTTTCATACTTTTTCTTCCTCCTTTTTATTTGTGCCAATAGAAAGCCTGCAGTGCACACCTTCTATTACTGCATGTGTTATATTAAACCGCATTCATTACGGATAACACCAAAATTAATTAAAAATATCACTGCTTCACTAGCCTTTAACAGCTCCCAGCATAATACCTTCCTCGAAATACCTCTGCAGGAAAGGATAAACCAGTAAAATAGGAATAACCGTAACCATTGAAATAGTATATTTGATAATTTTACCGCTAAGTGCGGACTGAATAGCCGCATCGCTTACGGAACCTCCGGACTGCATCAGGGACTTTAAGTTGGATGCCTGATTTAAGTAAATATATAATCTGTGCTGCAAGGTATACAGGTTCGGCGCTGACTGCATATAAATCAGGGAATCTGTAAAGGAATTCCAATGTCCCACAGCACCGAAAATTGCAATGGTTGCAAGAATCGGTTTACTTAAAGGCCAGATAATCCTTCGGAATATAGTCATATAAGTAGCTCCGTCTATTGCCGCACTTTCTTCAAGTTCTCCCGGAATGGATTCAATGTAAGTCTTAACCAGAATTATATTGTAAGGAGCTACAATACCGGGAATAATATATACCCAAAAGCTGTTAGTCAATCCCAGCATCTGCATATTCAAAAATACAGGAATAATGCCGGCATTAAAATACATAGTAATTACCAGAAATCTGTACCAGAATTTTCTTCCCCACATTTCCTGCTTGGTTACCAGATAACCAATCAGTGCAGAAGCAACAACCATTAATGCCGTTCCTAAAATAGTTCTTGCAACGGATACCAGAAAAGCGGATGATAAATCGCTTACGTTCAGCAATGCTGTATAGTTGCCTAAATGAATTCCTCTCGGTATAAAGTTAATTGTTCCTTTTAAAACCATATCATTATCACTTATCGTATTAATGAAAAGGTAGTAGAAAGGAAAGATACATGCCAGTGTAAACAACCCGAAAATCAGATAATTAATCACTTCAAAAATTATGTCACCGGGTTTTAATCTGTATTTGCGCTTATGAGTTTTTTTGTATAACTTTTCAGCCCTTAAATCTGCTTTTTCCTGTGCCGTCTTTGCCATATTCCCACCTCCTTAAATAATACTTTCGCCGCGGATTAATTTGGAAATTCCGTTAGCGCCAAATAATAAAACCACACTGATAATTGACTTCAGCATACTTACCACAGTGGTAAGCGGAATAGAACCCTTGCCTATACCTAATTCATATACATACAAGTCAAGTACCATAATAGAGGTGGTATTTGTAGAATTCTTAAATACCAGATACTGATCCATACCGTTGCTCAAAATATTTGCAACTGCCATCAAAAGCAGTACGAAAAAGGTCGGAATCAGACTGGGTACCGTAATATTCCACATCTTCTGGAATCTGCCTGCGCCGTCTACGGTTGCCGCTTCGTAAAGCTGCTGGTCAATACCGGAGATTGCCGCTATGTAAATAATTGCGCTCCAGCCGATTCCTTTCCAGGTACCCCACGCCCACATTTTAAGCCAGGTATGTGAACCGTCCATCAGAAGGTTTTTACCTTCATCCCAAACTCCCAGATTTACCAGAAAGCTGCTTAAGAAACCGTCTGTGGAAAAAATACAGAAAGCAATCGCATATACCAGAACCCAGCTGATAAAGTTAGGAACTGTGGTAAAGGTCTGCACGAATCTTCTGAACTTCATATTCTTCATTTCACATAAGAAAATTGCAAATGCCATAGGAAGCCAGCTGGTAGCAATACCGATACCGCTCATAGCCAGCGTATTTTTCAATACATTAACTATATCCCTCACTGTTGCAGGATTCTTAATCAGCTCTTTAAACCACTTAAGTCCTACAAACTTCTCCATAGATAACGTATCCCCAACCTTATAGTCAAAGAACGCATAACGCCATCCCCATAAGGGCAGGTAGGAAAATACTGCTACTAACGCAATAAAAGGCAGGAACATAAGAAAGAGCTTGAACCTGGTTTCCATTTCAAATTTTTCTTCTTTTTCACTCTTTGCCAGCAAAACAATCTGAATAATTGTAGTAATGAGTATTAATGCAAATATTACTGCAACAAACCAGAAGCTTCCCGGAAACATAGGCTCAACCTTCTTGGGCTTTTCTGTTAAAGCCACCTGGCCGTATGCCACATAAATACCAGCCATACCAGCCAGTTCGACAATACTTCCGATTACTGCAATTAAATTTCCGAGCTTTTTAAATTTAATATTTCCAAGGGACATACATCCGCTTGCTGCATTGGCAGCAATACCAAGGCAGATAGCCAGAGATGAGGCATACAAAATCTGCATGGAAGATTTTAATACCCATCCTTTCTTAAAGGCACGGCCAAAATCCGCTGTCAGGGTATTATAAGCAATCCCGGATGTAAAAAGGGACAGGTTCTTATTAATCAGCCCACAGATTCTTGACGGATTTAAAGCCGGAACAAACAGAAAGACTACTGATAAAAGAATAGCTATCCTTACAAGATAATACAGTTTATCAGAAGCTTGTTCTCTTGCGGTTTTGCTTTTATCCATTTTTTTCCTTCCTTTCGCTTCATGTATCCAAAGGAACAATAACCGGACCTTCTTCATCATGACATAAAAATATATCATAAAACTTTTTCTGTTTTATGATACATTTATTATACAAAAGTCACAAAAATAAAAATACTGTAAATACTTGATAAAAAATACAGTAATTTTTTGCTTTACCTGCCTCACTGTTTAAATTTTTCCGTTCTCATCCATACCCTTATCCGGAGGAATAATAAGCTGTACGGTTGTCCCCTGCCCGGGAAAAGAATCAATCTTTATTCCATAACTTTGTCCATAGCTCAGCTTCAGTCTCTGATTGATATTATAAAGCCCTATGCTTTTATTTCTGCTGATATCCTTTTTTTCTATATTTTCCCTGAGTGCCCTAAGCTCGGCTTCTTCCATTCCGCAGCCATTATCACTTATATCAATATATAATATTTCTGTTTTGCCTTCCTCCCTTTTTCTGTATATTGAAATTTTAATAAAACCGTCTGATTCCTTTTCCTCAAGTCCATGAAGAATTGCATTTTCCACTACCGGCTGCAGCAGCAGGGGAAGAATATAGATAGAATCCGGATTTACATCTTCGGCAACTTCAAAAACACTGTCAAACTTATCTCCGAACCTCAGTTCCTGTATGGAAAGGTATATTTTTACGTGCTCCAGCTCCTTGCTTAAGGTGGTAAAGGATGTACCTGTATTTTCAAGCACATACCTCATTGATTTTCCAAGCAGCTTAATTGCAGTGGCCACTTCCCTGTCTCCTGCTGTAAAAGCCTTCATGCGGATGGTTTCCAGTGTATTATACAGAAAATGGGGATTTATCTGGCTGGACAGCATTTTAAATTCCATGGCCTGCTGTTCACTTGCCAGTTCCTTTTCCGAGATTTGTGCTTCATACATATCAGCGTCCTTTTGCTTAATTTTTTGTACCATTATTTCCAAATCAGAAAAGGCTTCCGAAACCTCATCCTGACCCTGCATAGAATTCACTATTTCATAATCCTCATTGCTTGCCCTGTGCATTGCCTGCCTTAAAGTGAGAATCCTGGAAGTAAAATATGATGTAAAAAAGTGAATTATCATTGCCGGGAGCAAAACTGCAGTTATAATAATAGCCAGACATATAACAATAATATTTCTGATATTTCCATAAGCCTGGTCATTCATGGTGCAAATATATACCTTTGAATCCGACTGGTACATATTTAAAGTGGAAACCTCCACAAAGCAGGTGGTTCCGTTAATTTCCAAATTTCCTGCGTAATTATAATAATCCTCATCATAATTAATGTCTGTTTTTTGTTGTGTTCCATAGGCCTGTCTGTCAGAACTGAAAAAAACAGGCCCCCTGTCAACCGAAACCATGGAAGCATATTCCTGACTGTTGATTCTTGTCTTTAAATAATTATCACTGATTTTAATAACCAGGACTCCATTATAATTGGAATTAACCATAGGTATTTTCCGTACCAGACAAAGATTCCAGTATTCATTTCCATATTTATCTACGCTCATCATGGGAACCCAGAACACACTCGATTGATTAACCGCTCTTTGGAACCATTCAGTTTTCTGAATCATTTCATCTGCTTTGTGAAATTGCTTATATTCCATAAAGGCAGGATTGTCCGTATATATTTCTATTTCTTCAATTTCCGCATAATTGTATTCATAATTATCCACAACCGCCACTTTGGAAGCCTGCTGTACCAGGTTGGAGCGGGTATAATAATTGCCGGAAATTACATTTCTGACAGATTCATCAAATGCCAGGTCTTCCGAAATATTATAAATCTGAGTGGTGATTTCAAACAGAATGGTTTTTACCCTTAAATTATCCGATTTAAGCAAATCCCTGTGATAGTTGCTGAGCAGATTGGATGTATTAATAAGCAGAAAGGAACCGATGATGGTAATAGGCATAAATATAGCTATAAAATAAATAAAATACAACTGCTTCTTAATTTTCATTTTTCTTAAAAAACCGAATTTGCCCCTGTTCATATCTTACTCCGCCTTCAATGCATAACTTGTGTTCTCAGGTAAGTATATAAAGAAATAAAAATTTTGTAAACAATAGAAAAAACAGTATTTCATATAAAAAATATCCCTATGCAAAGGAAAGTTTCTCAATTATAATACTAATATAACAAAAAGAAAGGATTTGGTACAAATATATGAAATTTAGCAATGGATGCTGGTTACAAAAAGAAGGCTGCGGCTGTTTTGCACCGCGGGAAGTTTATTTTACCAAAATTGAGGACACAAAAGTAACATTATGTGCCCCCACCATTCATATTACACAAAGAGGTGATACTCTGGGCTGTATCAACCTGACGCTGGAAATTACATCTCCTGCGCCTGAAATCATGCGTGTGCGAACCTATCATTATAAAGGAGCTGTTGTAAATACACCCTCCTTTGATTTGGAACTTAACGATGAACTTCCTTTACAGGTAGAAGACAGCGAAGAAGTTATTAAAATTACAAGCGGTTCCCTTACCCTTGCCATCACCAAGAAAAACTTTTCCATGACTTATTCAAGAAACGGAGAAGTTATTACTAAGAGTACAGGACGTGACCTTGCCCTTATGAAGACCGACTGGAAAGGCCTTCCCTATGATTCCGGGGATAATGAGGAGACCTACATACGCCAAATGCTTTCCTTATCTGTGGGAGAACTGGTTTATGGTATGGGAGAAAGATTTACTCCTTTTGTAAAGAACGGACAAAGCGTTGATATCTGGAATGCTGACGGAGGTACCAGCACAGAACAATCTTACAAAAATATTCCTTTCTATATTACAAACAAAGGCTACGGTGTGCTGGTAAACCATCCCGAAAAGGTTTCCTTTGAGGTTGCTACTGAAATGGTAACAAGAACGGAATTTTCCGTAGAAGGCTCATATCTTGATTTCTTCTTAATTAACGGACCTACCATGAAGGAAGTTCTCACAAGATATACCGATTTAACAGGAAAGCCTTCCCTGCCTGCACCCTGGACTTTTGGACTGTGGCTTTCCACATCCTTTACCACTAATTATGATGAAGATACTGTCATGAGCTTTGTTGACGGCATGATTAACAGAGGAATCCCTTTAAGAACCTTCCATTTTGACTGTTTTTGGATGAAAGAATTCCACTGGTCTGATTTCATTTGGGACAGCCGTGTATTCCCTGACCCTGAAGGTATGTTAAAGCGTATTAAAGCAAAAGGCCTGAATATCTGCGTATGGATTAATTCCTACATCGGACAGGAATCCTGTCTCTTTGATGAAGGCATGGAAAAGGGTTATTTTATTAAACGGACAAACGGTCAGGTTTGGCAATGGGATATGTGGCAGCCCGGCATGGCAATCGTAGACTTTACAAATCCTGCTGCCTATAAGTGGTTCCAGGACAAGCTTGAAATACTCCTTGATATGGGCGTTGACTGCTTTAAAACAGACTTCGGTGAAAGAATTCCTACAGAAAATGTTATGTACTTTGACGGTTCTGACCCTAAAAAAATGCACAACTATTACACCTATCTTTATAATAAATGCGTTTATGAATTATTAGAGCGTAAGCGCGGTAAAGGAGAAGCTGTATTATTTGCCCGCTCTGCTACTGTAGGCGGACAGAAATTCCCTGTTCACTGGGGCGGTGACTGCTGGTCAGATTATGAATCCATGGAAGAAAGCCTTCGCGGCGGACTTTCCCTTATGATGAGCGGTTTCGGATTCTGGGCTCATGATATAGGCGGTTTTGAAAGCACCTCTACTGCAGATGTTTATAAGCGCTGGGTTGCTTTTGGTTTGCTTTCTTCTCATTCAAGACTCCATGGCAGTTCTTCTTACAGAGTTCCCTGGGTTTATGATGATGAGGCTGTAGATGTCGTAAGATTCTTTACAAGATTGAAAGCAAAACTGATGCCTTACTTATATAAAACAGCAATTGACACCTCCCGTTCCGGTATCCCCACCATGAGAAGCATGGTTCTTGAATATACTGAGGATAAAACCTGTCACTTTGTGGATAAACAGTATATGCTGGGTGATAACCTGCTGGTAGCTCCTGTTTTCAACGAAGAAAGCATTGCCGAATATTATCTGCCGAAGGGAACCTGGACTGATTTCTTTACAGGAGAAGAAAAAGAAGGTGCCGGCTGGATTAAAGAAAAACATGGATATTTAAGCATACCTCTTATGGTAAAAGAAAATTCCATTGTAAGCTTAGGCTCCCATGATGACAAGCCTGATTATGATTACGGCGAAAATGCAGAACTTCGCTTATATTCCTTAAAGAATGGAAAAGAAGCTTCAACTGTCATCTATGGCATGGACAGAAAAGAAGAAATTTCCATGAAGGCTGTAAGAAATGAAAATCAGATTCAAATTACAGTTAAATCCAATAAGGCTTATACTATCCGTCTTGTAAATCTGATTGCTATCTCCGTTTCACAGGGCGAAGTAAAAATTGACAAAAAGGATACGATTATTACTTTATGCGGAAATGCTGATTTTACTGTTACCTTTTAGGAACCTTATGTAATTGTAAGCAATAGAAAATTTACTTTACGAACTATTTATTGTTATATATTAAAACGCCGAAAACTTTAATTTAAAAGTTTTCGGCGTTTAACCGTTCCTGACTGGAGTCGAACCAGCGGCCTTTCGCTTAGGAGGCGAACGCTCTATCCTACTGAGCTACAGGAACATATGCGGCAGTTCAAAATTTTCGTTAGCAAATTTCAAACCACCTGCTCATTTTAACATATTAAACTCACAATGGCAACCACTCAATTTGGAAAATTAATATATCCCTGCATCCAGATAATACCCTTAAAGCGTCTTCCGATTGCAGGTTCCCCATATAAATCTTCCTTATTAATACATAAATCAAAAATCAGGTCATTGCAATTTAATGTCATCAAATAAATTTCTTCATCCGTCATTCTGTTTTTCATCTGATTACATTCTATAATTTCAGCCAGAATTGAATAATGGTCACACTCTATTCCATAAGGCATGAAGTAAGTATCCACTAGCGAAAAAACATCTTCCTTTTGGATTCTTCTGGATATGGTTGTATAAGTATCCATATCATCCAATGTCAGATTTTCAATTGCCTCTTCATCACCTTTTCTGGCAGCATTAATTAACTGGCTTCTGTTCATAAAGGTGCGCTTATTCTTAATTAAATCCTTTTCTGTCTTCATAAGCGGCATCATAATGCTCCCTTTTGTTGACAAAGCGGATAAAGTTAACGTAGTTCCCCTTACAGGAAGAAGGCCCGTATTTTGAGCCTTAACATAGGGTATCATATTCTGCAGATAAAAAATCAATGATACACCTACCTTTATATCATCGCAGACTCCCGCATAAGACTCCTGGGCTGCATGACGCTCCACGGAAACATCTTCTTCCGAACTGATGATGCTGCCCCTCAGATACGGATAATAATAATCATATGTGAACCTGTCATCTTCATCAAATTCACCACAGACGGCAATTCCCATATTTTCGGCAAAATCCTTGCTAAATTCAGCCAAAAGAGTATTTTCTCCATTTGAAGTATATGCTCTGTCTGTTCCATTCACAACAATATCTGTTAAAAGTTTTTGCAATTCTTTTCTGTCCGTCAGCTTACTAAAGCCTATTGCCCGTAAATATTTATGCAAAGATTCACCTCCTTATGAACTTTCCATTATCATAGATTGATTATCTGATTTCTTTCATGCCTCCCATATAGGGCTGTAACACTTCAGGTATTTTTATGGAACCGTCTGCCTGAAGATTATTTTCCAAAAATGCAATGAGCATTCTGGGAGGAGCCACTACTGTATTATTCAAAGTATGTGCAAAATACTTTCCGTTTTCTCCGTTTACCCTG
The DNA here is from genome assembly GCA_017621815.1 of Lachnospiraceae bacterium. GTDB lineage: Bacteria > Bacillota > Clostridia > Lachnospirales > Lachnospiraceae > Suilimivivens. Next base: position 46,624 of record JAGASK010000049.1, read on the forward strand.
ATTTTCAATCTTCTTGCCTGAGCATCACCTAAATTAGAACAGCTTCCCACTTCAAAATACTTTTTCTGTCTGGGTGACCATGCTTCTACATCATAAGATTTCACTTTCAAATCTGCCAAATCACCTGAACAGCATTCAATAGTTCTTACGGGAATATCCATGGAACGGAATAAATCTACTGTATTCTGCCATAATTTATCAAACCACATTGGTGATTCTTCAGGCTTACATACAACAATCATTTCCTGTTTTTCAAACTGGTGAATTCTGTAAACGCCGCGTTCCTCCAGTCCATGTGCACCTTTTTCTTTTCTGAAACAAGGTGAATAACTTGTAAGTGTCTTGGGAAGCTCTGCTTCCGGGATAATTGTATCAATAAATTTACCAATCATGGAATGCTCACTTGTACCTATTAAATACAAGTCCTCACCCTCTATTTTATACATCATGGCATCCATTTCGGCAAAGCTCATAACTCCGGTAACTACATTGCTTCTAATCATAAAAGGCGGTACACAATAAGTAAATCCCCTGTTAATCATGAAATCTCTTGCATAAGAAATAACTGCAGAATGTAATCTTGCAATATCTCCCATTAAGTAATAAAATCCGTTTCCGGCAACCTTTCTTGCGCTGTCCAAATCAATTCCGTTAAATTTTTCCATAATATCGGTATGATAAGGAACCTCAAAATCAGGTACAACAGGTTCTCCGTACTTTGTAATCTCTACATTTTCCGTATCATCCTTGCCAATTGGAACGCTTGGATCAATAATATTGGGAATTACCATCATTATTTTTGTTACTTTTTCTTCTAATTCCTTTTCCAGTTCTTCCAGCTCCACAAGACGCTTTGCCCCTGCTGCTACTTCAGCCTTTTTAGCCTCTGCCTCTTCTCTTTTTCCCTGAGCCATTAAAGCGCCGATTTCTTTTGAAATTTTATTTCTGCTTGCTCTGAGGTCATCGGCTTCCTGTTTTGCTTTGCGGCTTTCTGCATCCAGTGCAATTACTTCATCAACTAAAGGCAATTTGTTATCCTGAAACTTCTTTTTAATATTTTCCTTAACTGCATCAGGATTTTCTCTTAAAAATTTAATGTCTATCATAATAAGACTCCTCTCTTTAATTTACGTTATTTAACATTGTTATGTTAGTATGTAATAATCAATTATTCAAGTACTTTTTCGACAAAAATGCTGTTTATTTTTATTAAATCTATCATACTTTTTTCAGAGATTAAGCTTCCGTCTCTTCCTTTTATTATCTGAATAACCGGCCTGTCAGGAAATTCTTTGTTTTGACGGATTACTTTTCCAATCCGGCCGTCACTTAACAATACTTCACTGCCCACAGGATATACGGCTGTAAATTCCAAAAATGTATCAACAACTCTGCTGTCAAATTTATGTCCCCTGAAAGTTTTCAGAAATTCAACTGCCTGATATACCTTTTGTCTTTCGCAGCCTATTCCGCAAATCATTTCATCAAATGTATCACAGACACTTACGATTTTGACTTCAAGAGGAAGCGTTTTAAGTTTAAGCGGAAATCCGCTTCCGTCTGTTTTTTCATGATGATATAATATTATATTTTTACTTATTTCGGAAATCCATGTTTCATTTTTCAATGCAGTATACCCATAAACAGGATGTTTTTTATATTCTGCAATTTCCACATTGGACAACCTGTCAAAATCCTGATTTACATATTTGATTGTCAAATACCTTAAACCTAAATCATGTAAAAGGCATCCCACAGCAATATCATGAACATCTTTTTTATCAATTTTCAATTTAAGAGCCGTCAATGTTGCAAGAGAACAAATGCTTATTGAATGCTCATAAATATCTGAACTTCTCTCCCTGATATCATATATCTTCTCTACAATTTCATTTTCTTCCAAAATATTATTGATAATATTATCAGCAGTCTGGCTTAGTTCCATCAGTTCCTTATTTTTGCTGTAAGTATGCTTTTCAATTATGCTTTTTACTTTCTTATGAAATGCACTTTCCAAATCAGCCTTAAGCAAAAGTACTTCCTGCTCGAACTTCTGGTCTTCTTTAATATAAACCTCTGTAATACCCAGTTCTTTTATTTTTTCAATATATTCCGGTCTTAAAATAATACCGTCTGATAGAAGAACTTGAAATTCAGGCGTCATGACTGTTTTTGCTAAAACTTCTCCTCCTCTTAAATCCGCTGTTCTACATAATTTCATTGCACCACTCCAGTAAAATTACTCATTAATTCCCATTGCCATATCGAGCGCCTGTTTTTCTTCTTCGCCCAACGATATATCACTCATACCATTTCTGATTTTCTTTGTATATGAATAACACCCTTCGGCACTATGAACAGAATTCAATATAAAGCCGTTGTTCTTTTCATCCAGCAGCGCCAGGCTGAAACTTAACTTTCCTCCCATTTGATTAAAAGCATCATATTTTATTATGCCAATTTTCTGGAATGTTGATTCCATATTTTTAAAGAGCAAATTAATATCTTTTCTATTCTTGTCTAAAGAAGTTTTTATAAATTTATTATCTTCAAACAATCCTACAATCTCATTTTCCAGGCTCTTAGCGGTTTTACCTGTCATAAATTTTTGATATTTCTTCTTCATTTTATTGATAGAACATATGTTTACTATGTTCAATATCAATAGAACAAGAATTAGTATTGCCATAACTAACAGTACGATTCCTATATCTAAATTTTGTAATCCTAAACTATTTAATAAGGAACTATTCATTTTTTCTCCTGTACCTTTCAATCTTTTGTCTCTTATATTCCGGATTCTGATTATTTTGAAAGAAGGTCAATCAACTTGTCCAAATCATCATGACTGTAAAATTCTATTTCTATTTTTCCGGCACCATTTCCTTTAGAACTAATTGCAACCTTTGTACTGAGTTTTTGCTTCAATTTTTCTTCAATATCCTGATACACTACTTCAAGACTCTTATCCGCTGCAGCTGCTTTTTTAACTTTAGAAGGTTTTCCCAAATCCTTTACAAGCTTTTCAACATCCCGCACACTTAATTTTTCATCAAATATTCTTTGCGCAATAGTATATTGCTGCTCCGGATCTTCAATAGTTATCAATGCTCTGGCATGCCCGGTTGAAATCATATCATTAATAATCATCTGCTGTACTTCATCACAAAGCTTTAATAACCGCATTGAATTAGTTACTGCAGTACGGCTTTTGGAAACTCTTTCAGCAACTTCATCCTGCTTCAAATTGAATTCTGTCAAAAGTCTCTTATATGCCTGTGCCTCTTCAATAGGATTCAAATCTTCACGCTGGATATTTTCAATTAAAGATATCTCTACAATTTCCTGTTCTGTCAAATTCTTTATAATTACAGGAACTTCTTTCAGACCGGCTTTTTTTGCTGCACGCCATCTTCGTTCACCTGCAATAATCTCATAATAAGTTTTTCTATCCTGAACAAGAATAGGCTGCAGTAACCCAAATTGTTTAATTGACTCAGCCAGCTCCTCCAAAGCATCTTCATCAAAATTCTTTCTGGGCTGTTCCCTGTTAGGTTCAACCCTGGTGATATTAACCAGTGTTTCTCCTTCTTTTCTCTCACCGGACTTTCCCTGCTTAGACTTATCTTCTGTCTTCTTTGATGTATCACTTCCCAATGAATTTGGTATAAGTGCATCTAATCCTTTTCCTAATCCCCGTGCCGCCATTATAATTTTCCTTTCTGCTTTTTACCTGCTAATTACTTCATCTGCCAGTGACATATATGCTTCAGCTCCGGCTGACTTTGCATCATACATATTAATGGGCATTCCATAGCTTGGTGCCTCTGCTAATCTTATATTTCTGGGTATCAATGTTTTAAATACTCTTTGATCCAAATGGCTCTTAACATTTTCTACTACCTGCATAGAAAGATTAGTTCTTGAATCATACATGGTAAATACTACACCTTCCATTTCAAGATCAGGATTTAATCTTTCCTTTACAAGATTTACTGTATGTATTAACTGGCTTAACCCTTCCAAAGCATAATATTCACATTGTATAGGTACCAAAACTGAATCAGCAGTTGTCATAGCATTAATTGTCAACATATTCAATGAAGGAGGGCAATCTATAATAATATAATCATAACTTTCTTTTACCCACTCTACTTCTCTCTTCAAAATAAATTCTTTTCTGTCAACACCGATTAATTCAATTTCTGCGGCTGCCAAATTTACATTAGAAGGAATAATTGATACGCCGGGTATTACATCGCTAATAATACATTCTTTAATAGAACATTCACTTAAAATCAATTCATAAATTGTATTATCTAATTCATTTTTTTCAACCCCAAATCCACTGGTTGTATTTCCCTGTGGGTCTGTATCAATTACTAAAACATTTTTACCTTTTGATGCCAGAGCTGCAGATAAATTGATTGATGTAGTTGTTTTTCCAACCCCACCTTTTTGATTTGCTATTGCGATAATTCTTCCCATTTAATTATATATCCTTTCTATCATATACAAGGCTTTTCTCTCTTCGTCCTTTTTATTATCTTTATGATTATAGCACTTCTTTTTTTTTTATTCTACTGGAAATAAAAACTTGTATGTTTTATTTTTTATACCCCAATATCTTGTGCTGATTTTTTAAGAAATTATTGAAAAAATCAATGTTTCACGCTCTTTTATATAAGTTTAAAAAAATGTTTCACGCTTTCCTTTACAATATTTTGTGTCAAAATGTTTCACGTGAAACATTATCTTGTGGTCATGTCATATATAATTTAAAAAATGTTTCACGTGAAACATTAAGACATAAAAAGGAGCTATACAAAAGTATAACTCCCGAATTTATTGAAATACATAAACTAAGCAATTAATATAAGTTTATAATATTATTTCTGATAGCAAATACTGCAGCCTGAGTTCTATCGGAAACATCTATCTTCTTAAATATATTTGAAATATGATTCTTAACTGTTCTTTCACTAATATCAAGATTATTTGCGATTTCCTTATTAAACATACCGCTTGCTACCTGAGCCAATATTTCCACTTCACGTTTTGTCAGCGTTTTTAATTTTTCCTTATCCACATCTCTGTTAATTAATCTGGAATTTAAAGACGGAATCAGACTTGGCTGAATATAAGTATCATTATTAATTATACTTTCAATAGCCTGTTTCAATTCTGCAGAGCCGGAATCCTTTAGTATATAACCATTTGCACCTATATCAACAGCCTTTACCAAATATTCTACTTCACTATGCACGGTAAGAATTAAAACTTTTACAGGATCTTTTCTGGCTTTTAATTCCTCTAATACTTCTATACCATTCATCCTCGGCATATTAATATCCAGTAAAAGAATATCAGGTTTTGCTTCTTTTAATTTATCCAGACATTCAAAACCATCACTTGCCTGTTCAATAACCTCAATACTTCCATCAAACTCTAATAAATTTTTAATGCCTTCCCTCAATAAGATATGGTCATCAGCAAGCATAACTTTTATACTCATTTATTATCCTCCGACATTTATCCTTTATACATAAAAAATTTAATATAAAATTTTCTATATAAAAGGAACAGAAATAAATATTCTGGTGCCGCACCCCGGCTCAGAAATAATATCAAATTTTCCGTTTAATAAATAAACCCGTTCCTGCATTATTAAAATTCCAAAATGCTTACTATCTTTAGAATTGATTACATCATTGGCGGGGAAACCTTTTCCGTTATCAATAATATTAACTACTAATTTTTGTTCTTTTTTCTTTACTGATAGTTCCAATTTGTCAGCTTCAGAATGTTTCATTGAATTAATCATTGCTTCCTGTATAACCCGATAAATTGTTACCAGATAAAGCGTAAATAATTCTCTTTCTTTTTCATCTCCGGATACAATAGGAATGTCATCTACATCATAAATAATTTCACAATTATTATATTGTTTTTTTAAATTATCAATAAAATTTTCAATACAATTTTTAAATCCTAAATCATCAAATGACATTGGACGTAAATTAAAAATAGTATCTCTGATTTCATTAATAATCTGTTTCAAATTCTGAGAGCAGGAAGCCAATTCCAACTTAGCCCGAATAGGATCCTGATCGATAAACATAGAACTTAATTCCAGGGAATGAATCAAATGCGTCAGGTTCTGTAATGAAGAATCATGCAGCTCTCTGGAAATTCTGATTCGCTCTCTTTCCTGAATATCAAGAATAGTAAAATGCATGTTTTTATCAATACTTTTATTATCCTTAATTAAAAAAGCTAAATCACTGATTTTTTTATCAATCTTTTCTAATTTTTGATAATAATTACTATTTTTATTTTCTAATTTAGTTTTTTCAATTTCACTTTCTGAAATTTTGTCTTTGTAAAGAATTTCTGCACTTCTCGGTGAAAATACCTTAAAATCACATTCTTCACTTTCTCTGATTGATTTTAAATAGGTATCTATTTCTTTTATTCTATTTAAATTACTTTGCAGTTCATCACTGATTGTCTTTTTTTCCTGAAGACTGTCTTCATATAATTCTTCCAGAATTCTCAGTTTGTCTTCCTTCATCTGACTTAAAACCTCATAATCAAAGTAAACGCATCTAAAAACATCATATACTAAATTGGTAAATATTGAAAGAAAAATTTATTACTGTATAGGTTCTTTTGAAGGAAGCCCTGCTTTTCTGGGATACCTGGATGGGGTAGTCTTTTCTTTTTTTATTACTAACAGATTTCTGTAAATATCAGAATCCGGAAGATAAAATTCCACCTGTCTTTCATAACTGCCGCCCAAAATTTTTATTGCTCTGTTTGCACTGTCCAATTCTTCTGAAATTTTTTCAGACTTATATGACACAAAAAAACCGTTTTGCTTTACAAATGGAATACAGTACTCTGATAAAGTAGAAAGATTTGCCACTGCCCTTGAAACACAAATATCAAAGCTTTCACGAAATTCCTTCTTTTTAGCATAATCCTCTGCACGTCCATGAACAGCATCTATCTCCGACAATTCCAGCTTACCAATCACTTCATTCAAAAAGGAAATTCTTTTATTTAAAGAATCCAACAGCAATATCTTCAAGTGCGGAAATATAATTTTTAAAGGTATGCCCGGAAATCCGGCTCCGGTTCCTATATCAATCAATGTATATTCTTTTTCCCTTATATCAGGTACAGCTTTTACAAGAGAAACACTGTCTACAAAATGTTTTTTTATAACTTCATCAAAATCTGTAATAGCTGTTAAATTCATAAAAGAATTCCATTCAACCAAAATTTCATAATACCTGATAAACTGATTTATCTGTTCCTTTGATATATCTATTTGAAATTCCTTTAAATTTTCAACAAAAGAAGTACAATCATAATTACTCAAAGCTATTCTCCTCTTTTTTTGTTAAACTGCTCCAGATAAACTACCAACACAGATATATCAGCCGGTGAAACTCCCGAAATTCTGGAAGCCTGTCCTATAGAAACAGGATGAAAAGCTTTCAATTTCTGTCTTGCTTCAATACGAAGACTCGGAACATCATCATAATTAAGAGCAGAAGGAATTAATTTCTTTTCCATTTTCTTAAATTGTTCAACCTGACGCAGCTGTCTTTCAATATAACCTTCATACTTAATTTCTATTTCCACCTGCTCTATTACATCTTTGGGAAGCTTAACTCTCTCAGAATCAATTTCAACCAAAGTTTCATAATCAAGCTCAGGTCTGCAAATCAACTCTGCAAGATTCGTTCCTGTCTTCAATGTTGCGCTTCCATGCTTTTCCAAAAATTCCTGATTTCTTTTAGAAGCGCCAATAGTTGTATTTTTAAGACGTTCGATTTCTTTTTGTATTAATTCTTTTTTATTTAAGACTTCATCATATTGTTCCCTGGAAATAAGACCAACCTGAAATCCTTTTTCACGAAGTCTCAAATCTGCATTATCCTGACGAAGCAATAACCGGTATTCAGCCCGGGAAGTCATCATACGGTAAGGTTCAAAATTATCCTTCGTCACAAGATCATCGATTAACACCCCTATATAAGCTTCCGATCTGTCAAAAATAATCTCTTCTTTACCGAATATAAACTGCGCCGCATTAATTCCGGCAATTAATCCCTGAGCTGCCGCTTCTTCATATCCGCTGCTTCCGTTAAATTGTCCACCGCTGTATAAGCCTTCCACATCTTTAAAACCTAAAGTAGGATAAAGTTGTCTGGGATTAATACAATCATATTCTATGGCATAAGCATTTCTCACTATTTTACAATTTTCAAGTCCCGGAACTGTACGGTACATAGCAAGCTGTACATCCTCCGGCAAAGAAGAAGACATACCTCCTACATACATTTCATTGGTATGTAATCCCTCAGGCTCAATAAATACCTGATGCCGTTCTTTGTCAGCAAATTTAACGACTTTATCTTCAATGGAAGGACAATATCTTGGACCGGTTCCCTCTATAATTCCGGCATAAATAGGCGAACGGCCGAGATTAGCCCTTATAATCTCATGAGTTTTTTCATTTGTGTAAGTAAGATAACAGGAAACCTGGTCAATCTGTACATCATCAGGATTTGTTGAAAAAGAAAAAGGCACTACCTTTTCATCACCGAACTGTTCTTCCATCTTTGAAAAATCAATACTTCTCTTATCCATTCTGGCAGGTGTTCCTGTTTTAAACCTTCTCATTTCCACACCCATATTTATTAAGGAATCTGTTAAATGATTGGCAGCCTGCAGTCCGTTGGGACCGGTATAAGTAATAGCTTCTCCGCACAGACAACGGGCTTTTAAATAAGTTCCTGTGCAAAGAACCACTGCTTTACACTCATATACAGCACCTGTAAAAGTCTTAACACCCGTTATTTTTTTTGTTGCTTTTTTTGAAGAATCTTCAATATCTTCCCATAAAAGCTCACAAACCTCTGCCTGTTTAATTGTAAGATGCTCCTGATTTTCCAATACTTTTCTCATTGCACGGCTGTATTCTGCCTTATCTGCCTGGGCACGAAGAGAATGAACAGCAGGACCTTTGGAAATATTCAGCATTTTGGATTGTATAAATGTTTTATCGATGTTCTTTCCCATTTCTCCGCCAAGGGCATCCAACTCTCTTACAAGATGACCCTTGGAAGAACCTCCCACATTAGGATTACAGGGCATTAAAGCAATACTGTCTACACTGACAGTAAAAATAACTGTTTCAAGATCAAGTCTGGCACATGCTAAAGCAGCTTCACATCCGGCATGACCGGCACCTACTATGCAAACATCCACTTTTTCTTTTATTCCGAGTTGTCCTGACATATAATAAAACCTCTTTCCATGTCATAAAAATTAATTATCTTTTACTTCAACACATTCATAATTTGTCTTTCTTCTGTTAACAGGAGCAGCCCATCTTATGGCATTTGTTATAATTTTCTGAATTTGCGGATTATAATAAACAGGATACTCCTCATGACCGGGCTGAAAATAAAAAATCTTTCCCCAGCCTCTTAAAAAAGTACAGCCGCTTCTGAATACTTCCTGATTGGTAAACCAGCCTAAAAATACAATATCATCCGGTTTCGGTATATCAAAATACTCTCCGTACATTTCTTCCTTTTCAAGAAAAACAGGTTCAGTAATTCCTTCTGCAATAGGATGAGAAGGATTTATACATATTAATTTTTCACTTTCACCATGCTTCCACCTGAGATTCATGCTGGTTCCCAAAAGCTTCTTTAAAGGTTTGCAGTAATGGGCAGAATGTAAAGGAATAAAGCCCATACCGTTTAACACATGATTTTTTACTCTTTCCGCATTATCTTCCGTAACCTCATCGTGAGCATGATGCCCCCACCACAGTAAAACATCAGTATCATCAAGAATTTCATCAGATAAGCCCTGGTCCTTCATGGAAAGAGTAACACTTTTTATTTCCATATCCTCATTCACAGATAAAAAATCCTCAAAACATCCATGTATTCCTTTTGGATATACCTTACTTATTTCTTCATATTTTAATTCTCCAACATATTCATTCCAAATTGTTACTCTAATCATATAAAAACCTCACATTTCTTCCAGCCATTTTGCCGAATCTTTCATATCTTCAAGCTGATTTAAAGAGCCAAAATGTTCTATTGCAAAATAATCATCATAACCGCTTTCCAATATTTTCTCCACTATTTCCTTCATTTTAATACATCCGCTTCCTACTGCACAGGAATACATATTTCTGCCCTTTACAGTGGCTTTGGGAACTTCGCCTTCCTTTACTTTAAAGGTTCTGTCCTTACAATGAACATGACCTATTCTATCTATAAACAAAGGAAGAACTTCAAAGGAATCCTCTTCACTGTATAAAAAATTTCCGGTATCAAATGCACAATATAAATCGGGTATATTTTTAATAAAATATAATAACTGTTTTGAAGTGGCAAAAGGAGCTTCTTTTCCGTCAAAATCTTCTAAAACTACTATAATATTTTTTGTCTTTGCATAATTGCAGACATTTTTTAATACATCTACCATTTTATCAACTTTACTTTTATATAGGAAGGGTAAAAACTCATATTTCTTTAAAAATCCGGGAATCAGCATTATTTTTTTTATTTTTAATTCATCAGCCAAATCAACCATTTTAATCCCGTCTTCTATACTCTGGCCATGGGAAAAATCAAAAAAACCATACATACAACTTATTTCAAGTCCTGATAATTTCAAAGCTCTTATTACATTTTCTTTTTCATTCATTAACCTGGTATTTTCTATTTCAACTCCGCTTATACCACAATATGAAACTAACTGACATATTTTTTCAACAGGTTTATTTTCCTGCTTTGCAGCTTCTGCTATATGCTCATAAAATACCGATATTTTCATTTGTTCATCCTCACTTATTTTCCCATACAGAATTTTGAAAATATTTCATTTATTAAATCTTCTGAAGTTTCTTCTCCTATTATATTTCCCAAAGAAGAATAAGCGCTCATTAAATCTATGGAATAAAAATCCTCAGGCATTTGATTTTCAAGACTAATCATAACCTGATTTAAACTTTCATATGCTTCAATCAGATTTTCTTTATGTCTCATATTTGTAATAATTACTTCATCATTAAAATCAATTTTTCCGTGAAAAAACATTTCTTTTATTTTATTTTCAAAATCATCAATTCCTGTATTTTCTCTGGTAGAAGTTTTAATTATGCCGGTATTATTTTTTATTTTATCATTGAAATCTTCTTCAGAAACTTTCGCTTCCAAATCCGTCTTATTTAAAAGAACAATACAATTTTTATCCTGTATTAATTCTAAAATTTCATAATCATTTTCATCCAAATCAACAGAGGAATCTACCACATAAATAATTAAATCAGCCTGTGAAGCTATTTTTTTAGCTTTTTCCACTCCTATCTTTTCAACAACATCTTCAGTAAACCTGATTCCTGCAGTATCGATTATATTTAAACTGATACCATGAAGATTAATATGTTCTTCAAGCACATCTCTGGTAGTACCTGCCACATCAGTAACAATAGCTTTTTCTTCTCCGACAAGAAGATTTAATAAAGATGATTTACCGGCATTAGGTTTTCCTACAATTACAGTATTAATTCCTTCTCTTAATATTTTTCCACTGTCAGCTGAAGAAATTAATTTATCCACATCATTTAATAATTTTTTCACCTTTATACCCAATTTTTCAGAATAACCCTCAAGGCTTATGTGTTCAGGGTCATCCAATGCCGATTCTATAAAAGCAATTTCATATATAATTTCACTTCTTAAACGTTTTATTTTATCGGAAACAGAACCGCGAAGCTGCTTTACAGAACTTTTTAATGCCATTTCATTTTTTGATGAAATGACATCCATTACTGCTTCTGCCTCTGACAAATCAATTCTTCCATTCAAAAAAGCCCGCTTTGTAAATTCACCGGGCTGTGCTAATCTGGCTCCGTTTTTTATAACAATCTCAAGGATACGATTCATAATTAAAATTCCGCCATGGCAATTAATTTCAACCGTATCTTCAGCTGTAAAACTTCTCGGTCCTTTCATAACAGAAACCAGAACTTCATCTACTATATTTTCTTCATCATAAATAAAACCATAATGAATAGTATGACTTTCTGCATTTGTTAATCTTGTTTTTTTATTCCCGGCCTTAAAAATTTTATCTGCAACTAAAACGGCGTCAGTGCCGCTGATTCTTATAATTCCTATACCTGAATTGCTCATTCCGGTTGCAATGGCAGCAATTGTATCTGATTTCATAATAATACCTCATCTACAATAGAAAACACTCTTTGCAAATTTTTTATTGGCATGAATAATAGAAAGTACGCTTTGCGAACTTTCTATTATCATGAATCAAAAAGTTGGGGATAGTTTATAACTTACTCCCCAACTTACTGATATCTTATTTCTTTAAAGTAACAACAACTCTTCTGAAAGGTTCCTCTCCCTCACTATGGGTTGTAACATATCTGTCATTCTGAAGTGCTGAATGAATGATTCTTCTTTCATAAGGATTCATAGGCTCTAAAGAAACAGGTCTTTTCGTTCTCTTAACTTTATAAGCAATATTCTTAGCAAGATTTTCAAGAGTTTCTTTTCTTCTCTTCCTGTAATCTTCCGTATCCACTTTAACGCGGATATATTCTTCTACATCCTTATTAACAACTAAAGATACAAGATACTGAAGAGAATCAAGGGTTTGTCCTCTCTTACCTATTAATACACCCATTTCATCGCCGCTTAATTCAATATCAATGTTTCTGTTATCTTCATCATATTTAACATCAATAACAACAACCAGATTCATTGCATCAAAAACTTCTTTTAAGAAATCTTTTGCTTTATCAGCTGCTGAAGATTTAACCTTAGCTTTTATGATAGCGGGTTTAGCGCCGATTCCCAAAAAACCTGATGAACCTTCTTCAACTACCACAAATTCAAGTTTATCACTTGTTACAGTAAATTTTTGACAAGCTGCTGTAATTGCATCATCAACTGTCTTTGCTGAAAATTCTATATATTCCATTTTTTAAACCCCCTATTTATTATTTTTCTCATTGTATTGCTTAACCATATTTGCTTTTGCTGCAATGCTTCCCTGTTTAGCATTCTTATTATAATATTCTGTAGATTTTTTTATTGCTTCATCTTTTTCTTCCTGAGTCATAGGCTTTACATTTGCCTTTTCACTTAAGGATTTTTTCCTGGGAGCATTATTTACATTTCTTGTATTAATGTTTGCATTTCTGTTAACTGTTTTTGGATCAATGCCGGCTTTTTCCAGCTTTTTATTTCTTTTATCCGTATTTTTCTTAATAAGTTCATCAATATCAATTTTATCGATATGTTTATTGATTACGATCTGCTGGATACTTCTTACTACGGAACCTGCAATCCAGTAAAGTCCCATACCGGCAGGCAGTGTAAAACAGAAAAATGCTGACATAAGAGGCATCATTGTATTCATCATCTTCATTGACTGAGCCATTGAATTTTGCTGGTCACTCTGATTTCCTGAAGATTCAGCCTGAGGCATCAGCTTTGTATTAATCCACTGGGTTACAGCAGACAGTACAGGAATAATTAAAGCTATAACGATAGCCAGCCACTGAATACCGCCTTCTGCATTCCATCCCTGACTTACCATATAGGAAGGAGAATTACCTATATTAATGCCAAGGAAATTATTATAAGTATCAATAAGTCCTCTTGTTGTATCATTGCTTAAAATAAGCTGTCCTTCATAAGTAAGCTGTGATAAATCATAATGTTCAGATATAGCGCTCATATCTGAAGAAGATAATTTATTTAATACATCTATAATACCGTTTGATAAATTTGCTTCAAGATTCTTGCTGTACATTCTGACAGCGCTTACTACACTGCTTAATTCAGAGCTTTGTAAAAATGAACCGTTATCAACAGAAATAATTTTTTCTGCCAGAACCCTGAAAGTATCACCTATTTTTGTAACATAAGCAGGCATGGAATAAATAACACGATAAAGTGCAAATAAAATAGGCATCTGAATTAAAAGCTGAAGACAGCTTCCTGTAGGAGATACACCATACTTCGCATAAACGGCCTGTGTTTCTGCATTCATTGCAGTCATGGACTCATTATCTTTTTTATTTTTATATTTATTCTGTATTGCCTGAAGCTCCGGATTCATTTTTGCGGAAAGCTTTGAAAATTTCTGCTGCTTAATAGTAAGAGGCATCAATAACAGGTAAATAACAATTGTAAATAAAATAATTGATAAACCAACATTGGGAATACCAATTAAATCTAAAATAAAAAAGATACCTTCCATCAGATAACCTAATATTTTAGCAATAGGTCCGATTATCATACCATCATATGGGGTTAAAATAATTCCTGACAATATTTGTTTCCTCCTGATTTATAAATTCTGCAGAAAATTACGGAACAGGATCATATCCTCCCTTTGAAAAAGGATTGCACCTTAAAATTCTCCAAACAGCAAGAAGCCCTCCTTTTAATGCTCCATACTTTTCCACTGCTTCAAGTCCATATTCGGAGCATGTGGGAAAATACGGACATTTCGTATGCTTCATAGGAGAAATATACTTTCTATAGAATTTAATCAATAAAATTATTATTCTTTTCATTTAATTTCAAATATACCTCATCAATCTTCATAAAAATAAAGTTTAATTATGTGATGAAGCTTTGCAAGATGTAATAATGCGCTTTCTATTTCGTTATATGAAACGGAAGAAGCGCTGTTTCTGGCTATGACTACTATATCTAAACCACTATTAAATATATTTTCATGTAGTCTGTAACTTTCCCTTATCAATCTTGTTATTCTGTGTCTCACAACACTATTTCCTACTTTTTTACTTACGGATATTCCCAATCTGTTTCTGCCTGTATTATTTTCCATAATATACATTATCAAATATTTGTTGGCATAGGATTTGCCTTTTTTGTAAACATTTTGGAATTCGTAATTCTTTTTTAATGATTCGGAAAACTGCATTATAATGGACTCCCGTGAAAAAAGGCCACAAAAATGCGGCCTTATGCTGATAATCTCTTTCTTCCTTTTGCTCTTCTTGCTGCTAATACTTTTCTTCCGCCGGGAGTACTCATTCTAGCTCTGAAGCCGTGAACCTTAGACCTTTGTCTTGTTTTAGGCTGGAATGTCATCTTCATACCATATACACCTCCTTTACTGAACCTTAATCTATTTTAAGGTAAGCAAATATTTGAAATAACTGCAAAAAGGCATAAAAACGCCTTCTTATGGAAAATATCATTTAGAATTATATAGGAATAAACCACTTCCGTCAAGAAAAAGAAATTATTTTTTATAAGAAGTTTCTTCGCTGAAGTATCTTCAGTATTTTAGTTATCCACAATTATTAATTAACATAATTATATCCACAAAATGTGTATAAGTTGTGGATAACTTTCAGGATTATTCAATTTTTTTCATTTTATTCTAATAATTACGCCATATTTTGAATGTAGAAAATGTTAATTACTTTTATTAAGTTATTAACATTTAAAATTATCCACTAATTATTATGTTAACTTGTGGATAATTTTGAGGATATCTTTATCATCTGCGGCATAAATAATATATTTGAAATTTTACTTTGTTTATATTAATATATAGTAGAGGAAATTTGTTTAAACTTTATTATTTTTGGGGGCCATTAATGGACTTTATTAAAGAAAACTGGGATTTAATTAAAGAAACACTGAGAAATGAATATGATTTATCTGATATCTCTTACAATACATGGGTAAAACCGCTTAATTTTCACAGCGTAAAAGATGATGTTGTAACTATTATGATTCCATCCGACCAGGCACATGCTCTTAAATATATTTCTTCCAAAT
The DNA here is from genome assembly GCA_017621815.1 of Lachnospiraceae bacterium. Taxonomy (GTDB): domain Bacteria; phylum Bacillota; class Clostridia; order Lachnospirales; family Lachnospiraceae; genus Suilimivivens. The sequence goes on from JAGASK010000049.1 coordinate 62,517, forward strand.
ATAAGAGCTATTTTCAGGTAACTATTTCAGAAATGATGGATCATACCTATGATATTTCTTTTATTCTGGAATCTGATGCAGGAGATGAAATGCTTTCTTCTCCGGGCACTGTTTACAATATTAATTATGAAAATGCAAACCTTAATTCAAAATACAGATTTGATACTTTTGTAGTAGGAAATAATAATAAATTTGCCCATTCCGCTTCCTTAGCCGTAGCAGAGTCTCCGGGAGAAGCATACAATCCCCTCTATTTATATGGTGGTGCAGGACTTGGGAAAACGCACTTAATGCATTCAATAGGTCATTTTATTTTGGACCAGAATCCTGACAAAAAAGTTCTCTATGTTACTTCGGAACAATTTACTAATGAAGTAATTGAATCTATCAGAAGCGGTAATGCTGCTAAAATGAATAAATTCCGGGAAAAATACAGAACTGTAGATGTACTGTTAATTGACGATGTGCAATTTATAATAGGAAAAGAAAGTACACAGGAAGAATTTTTTCACACTTTTAATGTTCTTCATGCGGCGGGAAAACAAATTATCCTTTCTTCGGACAAACCTCCTAAAGAAATGGAAACTTTAGAAGAACGTTTCCGTTCCAGATTCGAATGGGGATTAATAGCTGACATACAGCCTCCTGATTATGAAACAAGAATGGCTATTCTTAAAAAGAATGCGGAGAATTATAATAAGGAAATAAATGAAGAAATTTTCAAATATATAGCTACCAATATTAAATCAAATATCAGGGAATTGGAAGGAGCTTATAATAAAGTAATTGCTTTTTCAAAACTTAATAAGGTTGAAATTACTCTGGATAATGTGGAAGAAGCTTTAAAAGATATTATTTCACCAAATGTTGTAAGGCAGGTAACTCCTCAGCTTATTATTAATGTAGTGGCAGAACATTTTGGTATTAATCCGGATGATATCATATCAAAACGACGAAATTCAGAATTTGTACAACCCCGGCAGATATGTATGTATCTATGTCGTAAGATGACCGCTGAATCTCTGCAAAGTATAGGAAAAGCATTAGGCAAAAAAGACCATACCACAGTTATCCACGGTATCGAAAAAATTACAGATGAAGTAAAAACAAATGAAGAGCTTAAAAACAGAATTGATATCATAATGAAAAAAATAAATCCTTCTTAAATGTGAATAAATTAAGGGTTATCCTCAACCTTATTTTTTTTATCCCCACAGTTATCATTTCATTTTTAGCTGAAAAATAGTATAATAAAAGAGTTATACACATATCAACATCCATTACTATTTTTATTATTAAATTATTTATATATAAATATGTTTGGCTTAAGGCTTACTCACATCACAAGAAAGGAAGTTGTTCACAAATGAAATTAGTATGTAGTAAATCAAATTTGTTAAACGGAGTTAATATTGTATCAAAAGCAGTTCCAAATAAAACTACTATGTCTATTCTTGAATGCATTTTAATTGATGCTTCAGGAGGAAACATAAAGTTAATTGCTAATGATATGGAACTTGGAATAGAAACTGTAATTGAAGGAGATATCATTGAAAAAGGACAAATAGCCCTTGATGCTAAAATATTTCTTGAAATAGTGAGAAAACTTCCTGATAATGATGTAACTATTGTTACAGACAATTCTTATAAAACAAACATAACCTGTGAAAAAGCAAAATTTACAATTATAGGAAAATCAGGAGAAGATTTTTCCTATCTTCCTTCCATTGAGAGAATTGATTCCATAATCATTTCTCAATTTACATTAAAGGAAGTAGTGAGACAGACTATTTTTTCAATTGCCGATAATGAAAATAATAAATTAATGACAGGTGAACTTTTTGAAATTAACGGAAGTACTTTAAAAGTAGTTTCACTTGACGGTCACAGAATATCCATACGTAAAATTGAATTAAAGAACAGATATCCTTCCAGAAAAGTTGTTGTTCCCGGAAAAACATTAAGTGAAGTAAGTAAAATATTATCAGGTGACGCTGATAAGGATGTTTCCATTTTCTTCACAGGAAAACATATTGTATTTGAGTTTGATAAAACAACAGTTGTTTCAAGATTAATAGAAGGTGAATATTTTAAAATTGATCAGATGCTTTCAAGTGATTATGAAACAAAGGTTACAATCAACAAAAAAGAGCTTCTTGAATGTATTGACAGGGCAACTCTTCTTGTTAAAGAAGGAGATAAAAAACCTATTATTATTAATATAACAGATGGAGTTATGGAACTTAAAATTAATTCCACTATAGGAAGTATGAATGAGGAAATTGATATAACCAAACAGGGAAAGGATTTAATGATTGGATTTAATCCTAAATTTATGATTGATGCCCTCAAGGTTATTGATGATGAAGAAATTGATATATATCTTGTGAATCCTAAGGCTCCCTGTTTTATAAGAGATGTTCAGGAAAAATACATTTATTTGATTCTTCCTGTTAATTTTACAACTGTTTCATAGCATTAACTGATGAAAGGGTTTAAAAGAGGAATATTATGGAAATAATAAAATTAAGGGATGAATATATAAAGCTCGGACAGGCACTTAAAGCTGCCGGTTTTGTTGAGTCAGGCGTAGATGCTAAATTTGCAGTTCAGGACGGGCTTGTAAAAGTTAATGGAAAAACAGAGCTGCAAAGAGGTAAAAAGCTTGTTGACGGTGATATTGTAGAATATGATGGAAAAACTATACGTATTACAGGTTAAAAGGTAAAGAAATGATTATAAAATCACTTGAATTAGCTGATTTCAGAAATTATGAAAGTCTTGAAATCAGCTTTGATAAAGGCACAAATATTCTTTATGGTGATAACGCTCAGGGTAAGACAAATATATTGGAAGCCATTTTTGTTTCTGCCACTACTAAATCTCATAAAGGCAGCAAGGATAAGGAAATAGTTAATTTTAATAAAGAGGAAGCTCATATAAGGACTTATCTTTTAAAAGATGATGAAGAAATCAGGGTGGATATGCATCTTCGTAAAAATAAGTCAAAAGGAATTGCTATTGACGGGCAGAAAATAAAAAAAGCAGCTGATTTATTAGGACTTTTAAATGTAGTTTTCTTTTCTCCGGAGGATTTAAGTATCATAAAAAACGGTCCTGCGGAGAGAAGGCATTTTGCGGATATGGAGCTTTGCCAGCTTGACAGTTTTTATCTTTATAATTTGAATCATTATAATAAAATAATCAATCAGAGAAATAAGCTTTTAAAGGATATGTATTTTAATCCTGAATTGAAGGAGACTTTAAATATTTGGGATTCTCAGCTTGTTTCTTTTGGCAGTAAGATTATTGAAAGAAGGCAGCAATTTTCTTCCCAGATGTGTGAAATTATTTTTGATATACATAAAAAATTATCAGGCGGTAAGGAAGAGCTGGTTATAAAGTATGAATCTGATGTTTCTATTGAGGATTTTGAAAGAAATATGAGAATTAATCAGGAAAGGGACATTAAATTAAAGCAGACCACCACAGGTCCCCACAGAGATGATTTTTCTTTTATCGTTAACGGAATAGATATCAGAAAATATGGCTCTCAGGGACAGCAGAGAACTGCTGCTCTTTCCCTTAAATTATCTGAAATAGAACTGGTGAAAAAAATAAGCAGAGATACTCCTGTTTTATTGCTTGATGATGTGCTTTCTGAACTTGACAGCAACAGGCAGAATTATCTTCTTAACAGTATAGGAAATATTCAGACCATTATAACGTGCACAGGTCTGGATGAGTTTATAAATAACAGATTTGAAATAAATAAAATATTTAAAGTTACAAACGGTAGTGTTATTTGTGAAAATTAGGCGTTTTTACGCAGATAGGAGTTATTTATATGAGTAACGAATATGGAGCTGACCAGATTCAGATATTAGAAGGATTGGAAGCAGTTCGTAAAAGACCCGGTATGTATATAGGGACTACTTCCAGCAGAGGTCTTCATCATCTGGTTTATGAAATTGTGGACAATTCTGTAGATGAAGCTTTGGCTGGTTTCTGTGATACAATTAAAGTTTTTATTAATGAAGATAATTCTATTACAGTCATAGATAACGGAAGAGGCATTCCGGTAGGAATTAATCATAAAGCAGGTCTTCCTGCTGTTGAAGTTGTATTTACTATTCTTCATGCCGGCGGTAAGTTCGGAGGAGGAGGATATAAGGTATCCGGAGGACTTCACGGTGTAGGTGCATCCGTGGTAAATGCTCTTTCAAACTGGCTTGAAGTGGAAATTTATCAGGATTCAAAAGTTTATAAACAGAGATATGAGAAAGGCCATGTATGTTATCCGCTTAAAGTTGTGGGAGAATGTGAAGCAGATAAAACCGGTACTAAAATAACTTTTAAGCCTGATGAAACAATTTTTCAGGAAACTATAGTATTTGAATTTGATATACTGAAACAACGTCTGCGTGAAATGGCTTTCTTAACGAAAGGTCTTAAAATAATATTAACCGATTTAAGAGTGGAAGAAGGAAGCGAACCTGTTGTAAGGGAATTTCATTATGAAGGCGGTATTAAAGAATTTGTAACTTATTTAAACAAAAGTAAAACTGCTCTTTATAATGATATTATGTATTTTGAAGGCAGCAAGAATAATGTTTATGTAGAAGTTGCCATGCAGCATAATGATTCCTATACTGAAAGTTCCTACAGCTTTGTAAATAACATAAATACTCCTGAAGGCGGTACTCATCTGATTGGTTTCAGAAATGCCCTTACGAAAACCTTTAATGATTATGCAAGAAACAATAAACTCTTAAAGGATAGCGAAGCTAATCTTACAGGAGAAGACATAAGAGAAGGTTTGACAGCAATTGTCAGTGTAAAAATAGAAGACCCTCAATTTGAAGGACAGACAAAACAAAAGCTTGGCAATTCAGAGGCCAGAAGTGCGGTAGACGGAATTGTCAGTGAACAGCTTACTTACTTTCTGGAACAAAATCCTTCTGTTGCAAAGTTAATTTGCGAAAAATCAATTCTTGCCCAGCGTGCCAGAGATGCAGCAAGAAAAGCAAGGGATTTGACAAGAAGAAAAACAGCTCTTGAAGGAATGAGCCTTCCCGGTAAATTAGCGGATTGTTCGGACAAGGATCCTGCAAATTGTGAAATATATATTGTAGAGGGTGATTCTGCAGGAGGCAGTGCTAAAACTGCAAGAAGCCGTGCTACTCAGGCTATTTTGCCTCTTAGAGGTAAAATTTTAAATGTTGAAAAAGCAAGGCTTGATAAAATATATGCCAATGCTGAAATTAAGGCCATGATAACTGCATTTGGCACAGGTATTCATGATGATTTTGATATCAGCAAATTGAGATATCATAAAATTATATTAATGACGGATGCCGATGTGGACGGAGCTCATATTGCCACACTGCTTCTTACTTTTATTTACAGGTTTATGCCGGAGTTAATAAAGCAGGGATATGTATATCTTGCACAGCCGCCTCTTTATAAGCTGGAAAAAAATAAAAAAGTATGGTATGCCTACAATGATGATGAATTAAATCAGATTCTGGCAGAAGTAGGACGTGACCAGAATAATAAAATACAGCGTTATAAAGGACTTGGTGAAATGGATCCCGAACAGCTTTGGGAAACTACAATGGATCCCGAAAGAAGAATTCTTTTGCGTGTGGTAATGAATGAAGAAGCTGAGTCTGAAATTGATTTAACTTTTACAACTTTAATGGGTGATAAAGTAGAACCAAGACGTGAATTTATTGAAGAAAATGCAAAATTTGTAAAGAATCTTGATATTTAATTAATTAAATTCTTTATTAGCCGTTAAGCGGCAGAATGAGAGTAAAAATGGAAGATAATATTTTTGATAAAATTCATGATGTCGATTTGAAAAAGACCATGGAAACTTCTTATATTGATTATGCTATGAGCGTTATTGCTTCCCGTGCGCTTCCTGATGTAAGAGATGGACTTAAGCCTGTACAGAGAAGAGTTCTTTATTCCATGATAGAGTTAAATAACGGACCCGATAAGCCTCACAGAAAGAGTGCCCGTATCGTGGGTGATACAATGGGTAAATATCATCCTCACGGAGACAGCTCTATTTATGGCGCTTTGGTTAATATGGCCCAGCCCTGGTCCATGCGTCATCCTCTTGTGGACGGTCATGGAAACTTCGGTTCTGTAGACGGTGACGGAGCTGCTGCCATGCGTTATACAGAAGCACGTTTAAGTAAAATATCCATGGAGCTTCTGGCTGATATTAATAAGGATACTGTAGATTTTGTTCCTAACTTTGATGAAACGGAAAAAGAGCCTTCTGTATTTCCAAGCAGATATCCTAATCTTCTTGTAAACGGAACTACCGGTATTGCAGTAGGAATGGCAACTAATATACCTCCTCATAATTTAAGGGAAGTAATAGGTGCCGTAGTAAAGATTATTGATAACAGAATTATTGAGGATAGAGAAACATCAATTGATGAAATTCTTTCCATTGTAAAAGCTCCTGATTTTCCAACCGGTGGTATTATTCTCGGTACCAGGGGAAGTGAAGAAGCTTACAGAACCGGAAGAGGAAAAATAAGGGTACGTGCCGTAACAGATATTGAAACTATGGCAAACGGTAAAAGCAGAATTGTAGTTACGGAACTTCCTTATCTTGTAAATAAAGCAAATTTAATTCAAAAAATAGCTGAATTGGTTAAACTTAAAAAAATTGACGGAATTACAGACCTTCGTGATGAATCAGACAGGGAAGGTATGCGTATTGTTATAGAACTTCGCCGTGATGCCAATGCTAATATAATTATGAATCAGCTTTATAAGCATACGCAGATGCAGGATACTTTTGGTGTTATTATGCTTGCTCTTGTAAATAACGAGCCCAAAATAATGAATCTGCTGGATATGTTAAAATATTACATACAGCATCAGGAAGAGGTTGTTACAAGAAGAACAAAATATGATTTAAATAAAGCAGAAGAAAGAGACCATATTTTACAGGGATTATTGATTGCCCTGGATAATATTGATGAGGTAATTCAAATAATCAGAAGCAGTCAGAATACTCAGCTGGCTAAAGAAAAATTAATGGAACGTTTCGGTCTTACAGATGTACAGGCACAGGCAATCGTAGATATGCGTCTGCGTACTCTGACAGGTTTGGAACGGGAGAAGATTGAAAATGAGCATAAAGAGCTGCAGGCAAGGATAGCGGAATTAAAAGCAATTCTTGCAGATGAAAAAATGCTTCTTGGTGTAATAAGAACAGAAATTATGGAAATTTCCAATAAATACGGTGATGAAAGAAGAAGTTCCATAGGTTTTGATGAATATGATATTACTATGGAGGATTTGATTCCCAAGGATAATACAATTATTGCCATGACGAATTTAGGTTATATTAAGCGGATGACTTTAGATAATTTTAAAGCTCAAAACCGGGGCGGTAAAGGTATTAAGGGAATGCAGACCATAGAGGAAGATTTCATTGCAGACCTGCTTATGACCACAACTCATCATTATATTATGTTTTTTACGAATTACGGAAGGGTATACAGGTTAAAGGCATATGAAATACCTGAAGCTTCCAGAACTTCCAGAGGCATTGCCATAATTAATCTTCTGCAGCTTAATGCAGGAGAAAAAATAACTGCAATTATGCCCGTTAAAGATTATGAAGAAGATAAAAACTTCTTTATGATTACCAAAAAAGGAATAGCAAAGAAAACCCATATTATGGAGTACAGTAATGTACGTAAAAATGGGCTCACTGCAATTAATTTAAGAGATGATGATGAATTAATTGAAGTTAAAATTACTGATGCAGATACAGAAATTTTCCTTGTTACTAAGCATGGAATGTGTATCAGATTTAAAGAAACAGATGTAAGGGCTACAGGAAGAAATTCCATGGGCGTAATAGGAATGAATCTTTCCGATGAGGATGAAATTGTAGGAATGCAGTTAGACCATCAGGGTGATTCTCTTCTTATTGTTTCGGAAAACGGAATGGGCAAACGTACGTATCTTGATGAATTTACTGTGCAAAAACGCGGCGGTAAAGGTGTTAAATGCTATAAAATTACTGAAAAAACCGGATATGTAGTAGGTGTAAAAGCAGTAAATGATGATCATGAAATTATGATGATTACTACAGGCGGTGTAATTATTCAGCTTCGTATGGATGATATTTCAACATTAGGCAGAATTACTTCCGGTGTAAAAATGATTAACCTGGATGAAGGTGTAAAAGTAGCCCAGATTGCTAAAGTAAGGGAAAGAGTATATAATGGTAATCAAGAATTTGAAAACCCCGATGATGCTTTAGAAAATATTCCTGAAGATGAAGAAGAGGAAGTAACACTTCCTAAAGAAGAAGAAGAGGAATAGGAAAGGACAATTTAATATGGAAAGCTATTTGGTTTTAAAGGATTTGGCAATTATCATTATTGCTGCTAAATTATTTGGCATTGTTGCCAGAAAATTAAAAGCACCGCAAGTGGTAGGAGAAATTATTGCAGGTCTTATAATAGGACCAAGTATTTTAGGATGGGTTAATCAAACGGATTTTCTTTTACAGATGGCTGAAATAGGCGTTATTTTATTAATGTTTTCTGCCGGTTTGGAAACAGATTTGAAGGAACTTATGAAAACAGGTCCTATTGCTACTTTAATAGCTTGTGCAGGTGTATTTATTCCTCTGATTTTAGGCGCTGCATTTTATATGTTGTATTATGGAATGGCACCATGGGGATCAGAAGAGTTTTATAAAGCAGTTTTTGTAGGAACAATCCTTACAGCTACTTCCGTCAGTATCACAGTACAGTCACTTAAGGAAATGGGTAAGCTGAAAGGAAAAGTAGGAACCACTATTTTAAGTGCAGCAATTATTGATGATGTAATCGGAATTATTGTCCTTACTTTTGTAATAGGTTTTAAAAACCCTGATTCCGACCCGGTTTCTGTTATAATAAGTACGGTATTATTTTTTGTACTTGCTGTGGGGGTGGGATTCATTTCCTATAAAGTATTTAAAATTGTGGATAAAAGGTATCCTCATACCAGAAGAATTCCTATAGCAGGACTGGCTTATTGCTTTTTAATGTCTTACATAGCAGAAAAATATTTTGGTATAGCTGATATAACGGGAGCTTATGTAGCCGGTATCATTCTCTGTTCTATTAATGATTCCAGTTACATAGAAAGAAAAGTGGATATTAACTCCTATATGCTGTTTGGTCCCGTATTTTTTGCAAGTATCGGATTAAAAACAAATATAGACAGTGTAACGGGAAGCATTCTTTTATTCTCACTGGGATTTGTTATAGTGGGTCTTATCAGTAAGATTATAGGCTGCGGATTAATGGCAAGATTGTGTAAATTTAAAGGCAATGACGCCCTTAAAATCGGTGTGGGAATGATGACAAGAGGTGAAGTAGCCTTAATTGTAGCACAAAAGGGTCTTTCAGTAGGTTTACTTGAACCGGTTTATTTTACATCAGTTATTTTGTTGATTATAGTATCTTCTATCTCAACTCCTATTATATTAAAGATTTTATATTCTAAGGATAAACAGACGGAGGAAGTTACGACAGCACAATAACAGAAAATATAAAAAAGAAAGGTAAGGGGTTAAAATGGTAGGATTAATTATTGGAGGGATTGTTGTAATTTTTTTAATTGTAATCGTTGTTACAGGTTACAAAAAGGCGCCTCCGGATACAGCATATATTATATCCGGTCTGCGTAAAAAGGTTATTATTGGTAAGGCAAGCATTAAAATTCCTTTTTTGGAAAGAATGGATAAATTAAGCCTTAAGCTGATAGCCATTGATGTGAAAACATCTAATGCAGTGCCTACAGCGGATTATATTAATATTCAGGTAGATGCTGCTGTCAACGTTAAAATAAGCAGTGAAAAAACAAGACTTGCTCTTGCTGCAGAAAACTTTTTAAATCAGAATACCCAGTACATAGCTGGAATTGCCAGAGAAGTTCTGGAAGGTAACATGAGAGAAATCGTAGGCCGCATGAGACTGGAAGAAATGGTCAGCGACCGCCAGAAATTTGCTAATCTGGTAAAGGAAAATGCGGAACCTGATTTGGCTGCCATGGGTCTTGATATCGTAAGCTTTAATGTGCAGAATTTTGCTGACGGCAATGGCGTAATCGATGATTTGGGTATTGATAATATATCCCAGATTAAGAAAAAAGCCGCTATTGCAAAAGCAGAGGCTGAAAAAGAAATTGCAGTTGCAAAAGCGGAAGCCGATAAACAGGCAAATGATGCAAGAATAAATGCCGAACGGGAAATTGCCAAGAAAAACAATGAGCTTGCCCTTCAAAAGGCAGAACTCAAAAAAATGGAAGATACCAAACGGGCAGAAGCTGATGCTGCTTACAGCATTCAGGAACAGGAACAGCGTAAAACCATTGAAATAGCAACTCAGGAAGCAAGTATTGCAAAGCAGGAAAAAGAAGTCATCTTAAAGCAAAAAGAAGCAGAAGTTAAAGAAAAAGCTCTTGATGCGGAAGTTAAGAAAAAAGCCGAAGCTGAAAAATTTGCGCGTCAGCAGCAATCGGAAGCCGAATTATATGAAAGAATGAAAAAAGCTGAAGCTGAAAAGTTTGAGCGTGAAAAAGAAGCTGAAGCTTTAAAGGCAACTGCAGAAGCCCAGAAATTTGCAAAAGAACAGGAAGCTGTGGGTATTCGTATGGTAGGTGAAGCGGAAGCGGAAGCAATTCGTGCAAAAGGTGTTGCGGAAGCAGAAGCTATGGAAAAGAAAGCAATCGCTTATCAGAAATATAACAATGCCGCTATGGCAGAAATGCTGATTCAGGTACTTCCTGAAATTGCAGGTAAAATTGCAGAGCCTCTTACACAGATTGATAAGATTACAATTATCGGAGGAGATAACAGTAACGGTGTAAGTACGGTAGCAGATAATGTGCCCGGCGTTATGACTAAGTTATTTGAAACCATGAAGGAAACAGTGGGTATTAATTTGTCTGAAATTGTAAAAGCCGGTACCTATGATGCCAAGGTTAATAAGAATATTAACTTTACGGGACTTTCCGATGATGAAAAAGAAAAAGCAATTGCTGCTGTTTCAGGAGCTGTTGCAAATGAAATTACCAGCGATTCAAAACAAGTTTAAATGAATTAAGAAATAGTAAAAAGAGCCGGCATATTAAATATTTAAAATTAATATGCCGGCTTGTTGGTTAAAATGAAGCGGGAAATCTATAATTACGGATGTGATGTAGAAAGTCATACGGGATTGTCCATTGAGTATTGGGATTCTTTGCTGCGCAGAGGAAGAAAAATATGTACGTGTCGAAATGATAGATTATAGAGGAAAAACAGCCTGGAGCAATCCTATTTTTTTAAAGGATGTTTTATAATTCCAGTTTTTAAAAGTAAACAGTAAAAAGTGTATGGAGGAAAAAGGCATGGAGAAGAAAAAAGTGATACAAGAAGGAAAAACATCTTTGGGAATTGAATTCGGTTCTACCAGAATTAAAGCGGTTCTGATTGAAGAAGGGGGAAATGTACTGGCATCAGGAAGCTATGAATGGGAAAATCAATATATAGACGGCATCTGGACTTATGCTCTTGATGCTGTCTGGAAAGGACTTCAGGATTGCTATCAGGATCTTGCAGCAGATGTAAAAAAGAAATATGATACGGAAATTACTCAAATCGGTTCTATCGGATTTTCTGCCATGATGCACGGATATCTTGCATTTGATAAGGATGACAATCTTCTTGTTCCTTTCAGGACATGGAGAAATACAATTACTGAAGAAGCAGCAGGAAAACTGACGAAGGAATTTAATTATAATATTCCCCAAAGATGGAGTATTGCACATTTATATCAGGCTGTTTTAAATAAAGAAGAACATGTAAAGGATGTTACTTTTTTTACAACTTTAGCAGGATATGTGCACTGGAAACTTACAGGGAAAAAAGTAATCGGCGTTGGTGATGCTTCCGGAATGTTCCCCATTGATATTAAAACAGGTAATTATGATGAACAGATGATTGAAAAATTCAACACATTAATAAGTAATGAAAATTTTTCATGGAAATTACAGGAAATTCTGCCTGCAGTGCTTTCAGCAGGAGAAACAGCAGGAACATTGACAGAGGAAGGTGCTTTGCTTTTGGATGTATCAGGAAAGCTGAAAGCAGGTATTCCCGTCTGTCCTCCTGAAGGAGATGCCGGAACCGGCATGACAGCTACTAACAGCGTAGGTATAAGAACCGGTAATGTATCCGCAGGTACTTCCGTATTTGCAATGGTTGTATTGGAAAAGGAGCTTAGTAAAGTATATCCTGAAATTGACCTTGTAACCACACCGGACGGTGCTTTGGTTGCAATGGTACATTGCAATAACTGTACATCCGATTTGAATGCATGGGTAAATATTTTTGACCAGTTTGCTGAAAGCATCGGTGTAAAAGTAGATAAAAATACATTATTCTCCGTTCTTTACAATAAAGCATTGGATGGAGATGCAGATTGTGGCGGATTAATTTCTTATAATTATTTTTCAGGCGAGCCTGTTACAGGGTTTGATGAAGGAGCTCCCTTATTTGTCAGAAAAGCAGAAGATAAATTTAACCTTGCAAACTTTATGAGAGCGCATTTATATTCATCACTGGCTGCTTTAAAATCAGGTCTTGATTTGTTATTTAAGGAAGAGGCAGTGGAAGTTGACGAAATGTTCGGTCATGGCGGTTTATTTAAGACTAAGGGAGTGGGACAGAGAATTGCGGCAGCGGCTATGAATACTTCTGTATCCGTAATGGAAACTGCAGGTGAAGGCGGTGCATGGGGAATTGCGCTCCTTGCAGATTATATGAAAAATAAAGGTGAAGGGGAAAGTCTGCAGGATTACTTAAATAATAAGGTATTTGCAGGCCAGCGCGGAAGCAGCATGGAACCGGTTAAGGAAGATGTGGAAGGGTTTGATAAATTTATGAAACGTTATATGACAGGCCTTGCCATTGAACATGCGGCAGTAGATGCACTGAAACAATAATAGAAAGCACGCTCTGCGAACTTTCTATTATCATGAATAAACGGAAAGCACATTCTACAAGCTTTCTGATGCATGAATAAAAGGAGGAAGGTATATGTTAGAGGAATTAAAGAAGCAGGTTTATGAAGCAAATATGGAACTTCCAAGGTATGGCCTTGTTACCTTTACATGGGGAAACGTAAGCGGTATTGACAGTGAAAGCGGATTATTTGTTATAAAACCAAGCGGTGTGGATTATGATAAATTATCTCCTGATGATATGGTGGTTATGGATTTACAGGGAAACAAGGTAGAGGGAAAGTATAAGCCTTCATCTGATACGGCTACTCATTTGGAGCTTTATAAGGCATTTCCGGAAATCGGCGGTATTGTACATACCCATTCATCCTATGCTACCAGTTGGGCTCAGGCGGGAAGAAGTATTCCCTGCTATGGAACTACACATGCAGATTATATTTATGGCGAAGTGCCTTGTTTAAGATGTCTGACTAAGGAAGAGATAGAAGAAGCTTATGAAGAAAATACAGGACATCTGATTGTAAATGAATTCAAGCGCATGAATAAGGATCCTATGGCAGTGCCTGCAGTCCTATGTAAAAATCATGGGCCTTTTGCCTGGGGAAAAGATGCCATGAATGCAGTACATAATGCGGTAGTGTTGGAAGAAGTAGCAAAGATGGCATATAGAACAGAGATTATTAATCCTAAGGTGGCGCCGGCGCCTTCAGAACTTCAGGATAAACATTATTTCAGAAAACATGGTGCAAATGCTTACTACGGACAATAAAGAAAAAAGCAGGGTTCAATTTATAAATTGAACCCTGTTTTTTGTATGGCGGAAATAATTATGATCTGTTATTTTTTGTTAATGAATTCTTTATATTCTGCTCCCCAATTCCACAGTGCATCTAAAATAGGTTTTAAGCTCCTGCCTAATTCGGTCAGGGAATATTCTACCCTTGGCGGCACTTCCGCATATACTTTACGATTGATAAGACCATTTTCTTCCATAGCGCGAAGTTGGGCGGTCAGTACCTTTTGAGATATGTTTCCTATGGACTTCTTTAATTCTCCAAAGCGTTTTGTTCCTGGGAGCAAGTCACGCAAAATCAATACTTTCCATTTATCTCCGATTAAAGTCAGGGTGGTTTCTACAGGACAGGCGGGTAATTCTTTTACTGCTTTTTGTTCATTCATATTGATAACCTCTATATAATAGTTTTATTTAGATATTTTATTACTAATTATAAAATACAATATTAAAATATACAATAGTTTCATTTGGGTAACTATACCACAATATTGTGCTTACTTTACAAATGAAACTATTGTTCATAAAATATAGACAAGAGTTACAGAAAAAACATTATAAGGAGGAAACCAAAATGAAAGTAGCAGTTATATGCGCTAATGGAAAAGCAGGAAAATTAATTGTAAAGGAGGCAGTGTCCAGAGGATTGGACGTTACTGCAGTTATCAGAGGAAAAAACCAGACGATTGCTGAAAAAATATTAGAGAAAGATTTGTATGATCTCTCCGTTGCAGACCTTCAGGATTTTGATGTGGTAATTGATGCTTTTGGAGCGTGGACCGAGGAAACTCTTCCGCAGCATAGCACTTCGTTAAAACATTTATGCGATATTTTAAGCGGTACAAATATTCGTCTTCTGGTAGTTGGCGGTGCGGGAAGTCTGTATGTAAATTCTGAGCATACCACATGTGTTTCTGACGGAGCAGATTTTCCGGAAATGTTTAAACCTCTTGCTGCAGCGATGGCGAAAGCTCTTGGAGAACTTCGCAGGCGTGATGATGTGAAGTGGACTTATATCAGTCCTGCCTGTGATTTTCAGGCAGATGGAGAACGCAGAGGAAAATATATTCTCGGTGGTGAAGAATTGACGCTCAATTCAAAAGGTGAAAGTGTAATCAGCTACGCGGATTATGCGATTGCTATGATTGATGAAATCGTAATAGGTAACCATATTCAAGAGCGAATCAGCGTCGTTGGAGAATAAAAGGTTCTGCCTGGTTATTGAGGTAATATTCAATGATTTCAAAAAAAATGACAACAAAACTTAAAGCAGATTACTCGGAACAGATAAATAGTCTTGCAAACGAAATAGAAAGCGCCGATACTATTTTGATTGGTGCGGGCGCAGGATTGTCAACTGCATCAGGCTTTCATTACGACGGAGAACGATTTGAAAAGTATTTTTCTGATTTTCATCAAAGATACGGAATAAAAGATATGTATTCAGGAGGATTTTATCCTTATGAGACATTGGAAGAATATTGGGCATGGTGGTCAAGACATATTTTTGTAAATCGGTATGATACTCCTATTGGAAAACCATACGCAGACTTATTAGAAATTGTGCAGGACAAAGATTATTTTATTTTAACTACAAATGTTGATCATCAATTTCAAATTGCAGGATTTGATAAAAAAAGGCTGTTTTATACACAGGGAGATTATGGATTATTACAATGTTCTAAAGCCTGCCATGATAAAACCTACGATAATGAAGACGTTGTCCGCCGAATGTTAGCAGAACAGAAGAATTTGAAAATCCCATCGGAATTAATACCTAAATGCCATTTATGCGGCGCACCTATGACAATGAATTTGCGATGCGATCATTTCTTTGTACAGGATGAGGGCTGGTATGCGGCGGCAAGCCGCTATGAGGATTTTATCAGACGGCATAAGGGTATGCACATTTTATTTTTAGAACTGGGAGTGGGTGGAAACACTCCGGGTATTATTAAGTATCCCTTCTGGCAGATGACAGCGAAAAATCCAAAGGCGGTCTATGCTTGTATCAATCATGGGGAAGCCTGCGCGCCAAGGGAAATCAGAGACCGATCCATCTGTATCAATGCAGATATTGGGAAGATACTCGAACAATTATAAGACAGCAGGTTCAATTACTTCTATTGTGTCATTTATCGGGTCAGAATCGGATCATATACGTTAACATGATTGACCCGATTTGATATAATATGCCCAGCGAATGAAAGCAAAAGAGATGGCGTTATGTTTTTTCAGAAAAATATACCAGGCAGCCGATTGGAGAAATCCGGTCGGCTGCTGCTTTTCAGCGTACGGGGAAAGTCTCTCCCCAAATGGTACGCAATCAACATAACACCCCCTGATAATATTGCAAAACAATCTGTTTTTAATTCACAAAAAGTTCAATATGGTATGCTTGTGTTTGTCTGTATATCCGCATATAATGAAAGCGTGGCATTTAATTAAAAGGTGCGGATGATACCAAAAACAGCGGAAAACCGGAAGATTTAAGAAAGAAGGAGGATGCAGTGGAAAAAACTCTGAAACGTTTGGACACAGACTATATTGACCTGTTGCTGCTCCACCAGCCTGCCGGAAATTATATCGCCGGATACCGCCTGATGGAGCAGGCATATAAGGCAGGTAAAGTCAGAGCTATCGGTCTGTCCAATTTTACAGCTGCTCAGATTCGGGAAATTCTGGAGATTTGCGAAGTAAAGCCTGTCGTTTTACAGACGGAGGTACATCCGTATGCCCAGGAGAAGGAGTTAAAGGCGTTTTTGGCGAAAGAAGATATAGTCATTCAGGCGTGGTATCCTCTGGGACATGGAGATAAGGCTCTGATAGAGGAGCCTGTGTTCTCCAAACTGGCGGCGAAGTATGAAAAGAGCAACGCCCAGATTATTCTGCGCTGGCATATCCAGAGCGGAAACGTAGTGATTCCGGGATCGAAAAATCCGTATCACATCCGTGCCAATTTTGACCTGTTTGATTTTGAACTGGATGATATGGAAATGGCGGAGATTACAGCGCTTAACAAGAACAAACGGTATTATAAAAGTACGCCCGAACTGCTGGAAAAATATGCCGCAATGGTGCCGCCTGTGGATGAGCAGAAATAAAAGACAAAGAGGAACGAGAGTAGAAAAAAGGAGAATGGAGGAATTATAATGGAATATGTAACCTTATCAAATGGAGTAAAAATGCCGATTCTCGGGTACGGTGTTTATCAGGTAACAAAGGATGAATGTGAAAGGTGTGTTCTGGATGCCCTGGAGGTAGGGTATCGCAGTATCGATACAGCGCAGTCCTACTTCAACGAAGAAGAAGTCGGTTCCGCTATGAAAAAAAGCGGCATTTTGCGGGAAGAAATTTTCCTGACATCCAAGGTTTGGGTGGAGCATTACGGATATGAGGCGACCAGAAAATCTGTAGAAAAATCCCTGCGGAAGCTTTAGACAGATTATCTGGATTTGATGCTGCTCCATCAACCCTTCAATGATTACTATGGTGCGTACCGGGCATTGGAGGATCTGTATGACGAAGGAAAGCTGCGTGCCATAGGCGTGTCCAACTTCTATCCGGACCGGTTGGTGGATTTGGTGTCCTTTACGAGAATTCCGCCGATGGTAAATCAGATTGAGACTCATGTGCTGAACCAGCGCAAAGAGGACAATGAATGGATGAGCAAATACCATGTGGCCCATGAAGCCTGGGCGCCTTTCGGCGAAGGTCGTGGAGGGCTTTTTGACAATGAGGTGTTAAAGCAGATAGGCGAAAAATATGGTAAGACAACCGCACAGGTTATGCTCCGCTGGAATATCCAGAGAGGTGTTATTGTGCTTCCGAAGTCAACGCATAAGGAAAGAATGATTCAGAATCTGGATGTTTTTGATTTTGTGCTTACAGATGAAGATATGAACGTCATTGCAGGACTTGATACGAAGACCAGCGCATTCTTCTCCCATTATGACCCGAACATGGTGGAGTGGTTTGTAAAGATGGTGGAAGAACGGAAGAAACAGCACGACAGCAGCAAGGAAAAGAAAAACTGGTAAGATGGGCGCCGGTATGGTCTGCGTTCAGATATAACCCCAGGGTATTAACTGCACAACAAACCGAGACTTCTGCGGAGGTCTCGATTTTTTTATAATGAGAATACAGGAAAAACTGAAAACAGTATGATAGTAATACTTACTGCCTGCGGCAGCGCAGATGATACAAAGAATACACAAACGGAAGAAAGACAGGAGAACAGTCAGACTGCTGCAGAAAACAGCGGCGTTGATGCGGTTTCTTCAGCAAGCTATACTACGATCAATGGAACATCGATTGGGCGGCTTCGTGCAGTGGCGGATATGATTCAGGAAAATACCGGCGACGACCTGTTTTCTATTCAGACCTCTGTGGTATATCCGGCAGATGGCGGGGAACTGATTGATTATGCGGCAAAGGAGCAGGATGAAAATGCTCGTCCGGAGCTGACAAACCAGATTGAGAATCTGAACCAGTACGACACCATTTTTATCGGTTATCCCACGTGGTGGTACGATATGCCCCAGGCATTGTACAGCTTTTTTGATGAATATGATTTTTCCGGCAAGACAATCGTTCCGTTTAATGTTCATAACGGAAGCCGTTTTTCCGGTACCATCAGCACCATAAAAGAGCTGGAACCGGATGCAGAAGTGATTGAAAACGGTTTTACCGTCAGTGAACGGGATGTGGCTGAAGCGGCAGGTGAGATTGCCGAATGGCTGAATGGTCTTGGTCATTAATGGGGAGAGTTTACAATGAAGCCTGAAATGATATTAAAAATATGTGTTGATACAGGGATGACGATTGCACTGCTATTGCTTATGACATATGAGCTAATAGGGCAGGCCGCCCATGGACGCTCCGGATTTTTGCCGTGGCGGTTGCGGTTTACGGAGCCTGTGCTTTTGTAAAACGAGGTATTGCAAGTTATATGTTTCTGAAAATTCAGTTTGCGTTTTTTGATTTTGAAGAGCCGCTGCCCTTGTTCCTGTTAGATTATGCGGCGGTTATGGGGCTGTTCGTGTTTGCGGGGCATTATTTTTCGAAGTTTTTAAAAGTCTGTGGCCGAAAGATGAAAAGACATAAGACGGAAATACAATGGGCTGCTGCATATGGAAAGGCGAGCAAACCGTAAATTTAACCACCGTAAATTTACAGGGCATATATAATTGACAAGTAAATTAATTTTGTGATATTGTATAAAAAGTGAATTGTAAAGGAGATGTGAGGATGTTTTATTTTTCTACTAATAACTAATTTCATAGGTTTTGTGTAGGAGATAACATCTGACGTTTTTTTTTGCAGTTTGGGCAATGGATTTTTCATTGTTATATGCTGATATAAAATTAATTCTTTTTATCATATAAAATAGTATAATGCTCGTAAAGGGTATTTTGATTTATATTATTTTGATTTGAGAGTGCAGAGGATTTTTATCTTCTGCATTTTTTATGTTGTTAAGCTAAGCCGGAAATCAGAGAAATGCCGAAGCAGCTGCAGGTCTGGCTTTACAGCAGGGAATAGAAAGGAGAAATGTATATGTCACAAATCAGTGTAAATAATCTGACCTTTTATTATGAGGGCAGCTATGACAATATTTTTGAAAATGTTTCCTTCCGGATTGATACCGACTGGAAGCTTGGTTTTATTGCCAGAAACGGAAAGGGAAAAACTACCTTTTTGAATTTACTTATGGGTAAATATGAATACAGGGGAAATATCAGTTCATCAGTAATATTTGATTATTTTCCTTTTGAAGTAAAGGATAAGGGTAAGGATACTATTGATATTATAGAAGAAATAGATCCTGATTATGAATTCTGGAAAATCTGCAGGGAGCTTACTTATCTTCAGGTGGATATGGAAGTTTTTTACCGGCCTTTCCGCACGTTAAGCAACGGAGAGCAGACAAAGGTAATGTTGGCGCTTCTTTTTTCAAGGGACAATCATTTTCTGCTGATAGACGAACCTACCAATCATCTGGATATGGAAACAAGGGAAATATTGAGTGGGTATCTGAATACAAAAAAAGGATTTATTCTGGTATCACATGACAGAAATTTTATGGATGGCTGCGTGGACCATGTGCTTGTCATTAACCGGGAGACTATTGAAGTGCAGCAGGGCAATTTCAGTTCCTGGTGGGAAAATAAGAAAAAACAGGATGCATATGAGCTTTCTGAGAATGAACGTTTGAAAAAAGACATCAGAAGATTGACGGAAACTGCCAGAATGACAAAGCAGTGGGCGGACAATGTGGAAGCGACCAAAATAGGAAAAAAATCCGAGAAGTATGAGAAATGCATAGATACCAGAGCCTATGTGGGAGAAAAGTCAAGGCGGATGCAGATGCGGCGTAAAAATCTGGAAAGAAGGCAGCAGAGGGAAATTGATGAAAAAGAAGGTCTGTTAAAAAATCTGGAAACGGTAGAAGATTTAAAGCTGTTTCCCTTAAAGCATTATAAGGAAAAGCTGGTTACAATGGAAGACTGCATAATTTCCTATGGTGACAGGATTGTTATACAAAATTTTAACCTGGAAGTAGGGCAGGGAGAAAGAATTTTTTTGCAGGGAAAAAACGGCTGCGGGAAATCCAGCATTATAAAAGCAATTTTGCAGACATTCAGTGAAAAAGCGGAAGCAGACACGGAAAAGGAGCAAAGAAAAACAAAAGAAGAAAATTCAGGCAGACCGATTTTAAAGCAGGGAAAAATAGAGCTTCCTAATGAGTTGATTATTTCATATTGTTCTCAGGATACTTCCATGCTGCATGGAACGATAAAAGAATATGCCGCAGCGAATGAAATAGACGAGACAATATTTATGGCGCTTTTACGGAAAATGGATTTTTCCAGAACACAGTTTGAAAAAAGGATAGAGGATTACAGCGGAGGACAAAAGAAAAAAGTATTGCTGGCAGGCAGCCTGTGTAAAAGGGCGCATTTGTATATCTGGGATGAACCGCTTAATTTTATTGATGTATTTTCCCGTATGCAGATAGAAGAATTAATATTAAAATTTAAGCCAACCATGATACTTGTAGAGCATGATAAAATGTTCATGGAACATACTGCTGACAGAGTTATTAAGCTGTAAGAAGCCATATTTACAAAAAGACATCTGAAGATATTAATAAAATATAAATTGAAATCATATCTCTATAGCGATATAATATTATAAAGGTGGAAATTTATATGAAAAAGATTTTATTTCATGGTTCTGAGAAAGTTATAATAAAACCGACATATAGGAAAGGTTCGCTATCAAACGATTATGGCAGAGGTTTTTATTGCACGGAAAGTTTGGAGCTTGCCAAAGAATGGGCATGTGCCAAAGATATAGATGGCTATGCAAATCAGTATGAATTAGATATGTCAGGATTATCTGTTTTACATTTAAATTCACCAAAATATAACATTTTGAATTGGTTGGCAATATTAGCAGATAATAGGACATATTGGGAAAAAAGCAGTATATCTGAGCAAGCAAAAAAGTATTTAGAAGATAATTTTTTATTGGATATAAATCCATATGATGTAATAATTGGCTATCGTGCGGATGATTCTTACTTTAGTTTTGCACAGGATTTTGTTTCTAATACAATTTCTTTAAAGCAGTTGGAGAAGGCTATGCATCTTGGGAAATTGGGGGAACAGGTAGTTTTAAAAAGTCAGAAAGCTTTTGAACAGTTACAGTTTTTAGATTATTTTCCAGCGCAGAAGGAAGAATATTTTGCAAAAAAAAAGTTCAGGGATAAGGAAGCAAGAAAAGAATACCGGGGAAGTAAAGGGCAAAATGCAGATATGTATGATATCTTTATGTTAGATATCATGAGAGAGGGTATGAAGAATAATGATGCACGCTTACAATGAAGATTATTTGGAAAAAGCGCAGAAAAATCTTGGTTATATGTTAGATTTTGCAGTGAATGCTTTGGGATATGATATTAATATTTTTTTTGAAATGTTTATTATGTCGGGAATAGCAGAACAATTTGGAAGAGGCAACCCAACATATGTGGTTGGAATGACAGGATGCGAATTGGCAAAAAAGGTATTATATGAAGTAGAAAAAAAGGAATTTTTTGATGAAGAGGAGATGTATCTTGATAAATCTCCGGAGTATTGGGCAGGATGGGCAGTAGCGTTTTATCAATGGTATTCATCAGTAAGTTTTGTAAAAATACGAAGAGCAGTACCTATAAATATGGTTTTGGGGATGTATCCAACCATGCATGAGGCAGATATTATGAAGTTTGTCACTGTGATGGAAGAAAAAATGAAGGAATATTATAAAGATACGAACTTAAAACGTATTAGAAAAGCAGCAGGGTATTCTCAAAGACAGCTTGCAGATGAAGCCGGGGTGGCTTTAAGGCAGATTCAATTATTTGAACAAAGACAAAGAGCAATTAATAAAGCACAGTTTGAAACAGTGACTAAGATTGCTAAAACCTTAGGATGCAGAGCAGAGGAACTATTGGAGCACCTGTAAAATTATGATATAATGAACATCATTGAGCGGAGAAAAAATATAGATAAGGAGTGTTTGAATTGAATCAGGAAGAAAAGTACATACAGATGACTACCACCCCAATACCGAAACTGGTATGTTCTCTGGCAGTCCCAACTATTATAAGTATGCTTGTCACATCTTTTTATAATATGGCAGATACTTTTTTTGTGGGGAAATTAGATACTCAGTCTACGGCAGCAGTAGGCGTGGCATTCTCCATGATGGCGATTATACAGGCAGTGGGTTTCTTTTTCGGGCATGGCTCAGGAAATTATATTTCAAGAAAGCTGGGAAGCAGGGAGCTTTCGGAAGCGTCAACAATGGCGGCAAACGGATTTTTCCTGTCATTATTAAGCGGAGCAGTAATAGCTTTGTTTGGGATTGTTTTCATTAATCCATTATCAGTAGCATTAGGTTCTACGCCGACAATTCTTCCATATACGAAGAAGTATTTAGGAATCATTCTTTTAGGATCGCCTTTTATGACCTCCTCTCTGGTATTAAATAATCAGCTGAGGTTTCAGGGGCGGGCATCTTTTGCCATGGTGGGAATTGTAACCGGAGCGGTGCTTAATATTGTGCTTGATCCGATTTTAATTTTTGGTTTCCATATGGGAATTTCAGGAGCAGCTGTTGCTACTGTTACCAGCCAGTTTTGCAGCTTCCTGTTATTAATCATGATGACAAGAAAGGGCGGAAGTATTGTAATAAGGTTTAAAAATCTGAAAGTGAATACTTATTTTCTGAAAGAAATTTTCAGGGGAGGAATTCCTTCTTTATGCAGACAGGGTCTTGCCAGTATTGCTGTAATTTTTCTGAATCATGCGGCAGGTTCATACGGAGATGCTGCCATAGCCGGTATGTCCATCGTAAACAGAATTACTATGTTTGCAAACTCTGCATTAATTGGGTTTGGACAGGGATTTCAGCCGGTGTGCGGCTTCAATTATGGGGCTAAATTGTTTGAAAGAGTTCGGGAAGGATTTTATTTCTGTGTAAAATATGCATTTGTTTTCTTAGTAGTGATTTCGGCCTTATGCGGAATTTTTGCGCCGGAAATTGTAGCTTTGTTCCGTAAGGAGGATCAGGCGGTTATTGAGACAGGTACCCTTGCGCTCAGGCTTCAGTGTATTACTTTTCCTTTAAATGCATGGATTGTTATGAGTAATATGATGCTTCAGTCTATCGGAAAGGCGCTGAAGGCCTCTGTTATAGCAGGAGCAAGGCAGGGATATTTCTTCATACCGCTTATATTGATATTATCAAAATGCTTTGGATTGTTCGGAGTACAGATGACGCAGGCAGTGGCGGATATTTGTACCCTGGCAGTTTCCGTACCGCTGGCGCTCAGTGTGTTGAATGAGATGAAAATTGCAGCCAAAACAAAGGAGGAGGTAAGCGCATGTGGGAAATAAAAAAGATTTCATTAATCGGATTAGGGGCAATGGGTGTATTTTTTGCTCCCAGACTTTTTGAAGCTTATGGAGAAAATTTCCGTGTTATTGCAGAAGGTGAAAGAAAAAAACGGTTGGAAACGCAGGGAGTAACCATTAATGGTGTAAATTATAAATTCCCTGTAGTTACACCTGAAAAGCAGGGCGATGAAGCTGATTTGATTCTAATCGGCGTAAAAGGATACGGACTTGAACAGGCAATTAAGGATATAAGAAATCAGGTAGGTAAAAATACATTGATTCTTTCCCTCTTAAATGGGGTAGACAGCGAAGATAAGCTGATAGAAGCTTTTGGAGAAGAACATGTTTTATATGCCTTTATGCGAATGTCTATTGTTATGAAGGATGGAAAGGCTGACTTTGACCCTTATTGGGGAAAAATTCATTTTGGAGAGAAGCTGAACAGAGAATATTCAGAAAGAGTGCTGTCGATTAAGGAAGTGTTTGAGAAAGCTGATATTCCTTATGAAATTGATGAAGATATGCTGAAAGGTATCTGGTTTAAATTCATGTGCAATATCGGAGAAAATATGACCTGTGCACTTCTGGGTATTCCCTTCGGCGGTTTCAGGGAAAGTGAACATGCTAACTGGATGAGGATAAATTCCATGAGAGAAGTAGCGGCAATTGCACAGAAAAAGGGTATTGCAATCGGAGAAGAGGAAATTGAAATGCAGAATAAAACGGTCATGACAATTCCTTATCCTAATAAGCCATCCACGCTGCAGGATCTTGAAGCCTGTAAGAATACCGAAGTTGATATGTTTGCCGGAACAGTAGTAAAAATGGGCAGGGAACTTGGAGTTCCCACACCCATTTGTGAAATGTTCTATCATGGCATCTGTGTTCTGGAAGAAAAAAACAGCGGAATAATTAAAGTAAACTTATAAGAGATTTATTTTTCATATTAAAGAAAGCCGTGCGGTTAAATGCCGCATGGCTTTCTTTAGTATGAAAACCAGTTTTGGTAAAAATAAATAAAAACGTTTTTATTTTTAACCCTGTTAACACGTATAAACCTTTATAAATAATGTACATTTTTAACAAAAATATTTTTGAATATTGAAAAAAATTAATAAATATGATAGCATGAAATTACAAAAAATAAAAACGTTTTTATTCATGGAAATGCGGATTTTTAGGTATTTTCAAAGATAGGAGGGCTATATGGAAAAGAGTATTAAACTGCTGCCAAGATGTAATGCGATATTGGATAAAAAGTTGGCGGGCAGAAAGACGGGGGTTTTTATTACAGCAGTTGTCAGCTTAATAAATATAATTTTATCCCTTCCTTTCTTTGCCTGGATTAACGTGGTAAATATTCCTACTTTATTTCCTAAATTGAATATTACAAAGGATATGGCAACAAAATTATTTCAAAGCTACAGCATTTTTAATCTACTGTCGTTTGTACAGGAATCCAATCAGGGAACGATTGGATTGTATGCGATGATATTATTGGTAATCATGGCAGCAGCGCTTTATTTTAATGCGGCTTACCTGGTAAAAGTAGTTTTTAACCTGAAAGGAAGCAAAGGAAATTTAAGTCTTTATGCGACCGGGCGGACAGCAATGTTTTTTGAAGTCATCTTATCATTAGCAACCTTTGGATATGTTATTTTTTCCAACGGAAAATTTGGTATGAGAGGCTTCCAGGCTTCGCCGATTGTATACATAGTAACTGTTCTATCTCTTCTTTCTTATCTGGCAGTGAAAATAATGGAAGCAGAAGAAAGAAAGATATATAAGGAACACGGCATTTTAAAAGAAGTCAGAAAAAACTGGGTACTATTTGTTATGCTGATTCCCACTTTTATCTATTTTATGATTAACAATTATCTGCCGATGATTGGTGTATATTATGCATTTACAAATTTCAATTTCAGAGATGGTCTTTGGGCAAGTCCTTTTATAGGATTTAAAAATTTTGAATTTCTGATTAAAGCCGATTTGTTCAGACTTACAAGAAATACAATATTGTACAATCTGGTATTCATCGGATTAGGAAATATTTTACAGATAATTTTTGCAATACTTGTCAGCCAGGTAACAGTAAAGTGGTTTAAGAAGACAACACAAACCTTAATGTTTATGCCGTATTTTGTATCTTTCGTAATTTTAAAAGTATTGGTTTATAACATTTTTGAATATCAATATGGTTTGATTAACAATATAGTTACTTCTATGGGCGGAGACAGAATTGATTTTTATAATACTCCTTCCTACTGGCCGGTATTGATTACCCTGTTTTATTTGTGGAAAAACATTGGTTATGGAATGGTAGTATACCTGGCAACGATTATGGGTATTGACAGTGAGTATTATGAGGCTGCAAGAGTGGATGGTGCTAATATCTTCCAGCAAATATGGTATATTACTTTACCGCTTGTGAAACCGACTTTTATAATCCTGCTTTTATATGCACTTGGAAGCATTATGAAAGGACAGTTTGAATTGTTCTATCAGATGATAGGAAACAATGGTGTTCTTTATAACATTACTGATATTTTTGATACATATGTATACAGGATTACCATGACGCAGCCGTTAAGCATCGGTCTTGGTACGGCAGCAGGTCTGTATCAGTCGCTGTTTGGTTTTATAATTGTAGTTTTAGTTAACTTCCTTGTAAAACGTAAAAACCCTGAATACGCATTATTCTAGGAGAAAGGCGGAAGAAATGAAAATAAAAAAGGCTACTTCAACAATTATTTTTGAAATCATCACTTACGGCTTGCTGGCAATAGGGTCTCTTGTATGTGTATTCCCGTTTATTATAATCCTTTCCGGCTCTTTTACAGACAATGTCACTATTCTGACAGAAGGTTACAGTATACTGCCCAGGAATTTTACACTGTCTGCATATGAAACGATTTTCAGGGCGCCTAAGGACATTTTGCAGGCCTATAAAATGACACTTTATTATACCGTTGTGGGAACAGCAATCGGGCTTATTATGATAACACTGACAGGTTATGTAATATCAAGAAGAGAATTTAAATACCGCAATCAAGTGTCTTTCCTGATTTATTTCACAAGTATTTTTGGCGGCGGTATGATTCCCTGGTATTTGATGTATGCGAATGTCCTGAATTTAAAAGGTTCAACCTTTGCAATTTGGTTTCCGGCTCTTATGAGTCCGTTCCTGATAATTCTTATGAGAACCTTTATTGTAGGTTCCGTGCCTGAGGCTATTACAGAATCGGCAAAAATTGATGGCGCAGGACATTTTACCATATTTGCAAAAATTGTAATGCCGGTGCTTGGTCCCGGGCTTGCAACAGTTGGACTTTTCCTGGCGCTGGGTTACTGGAATGACTGGTATCGTTCATCTATGTTCAGTACTAATTCTGAGACATGGGAACTGCAGTTTTACCTGTATGATTTATTAAATGCAACAACGGCATTAAAGCAGATGTCGCAGGGTACAAGTATTTCTACTGCTCAGCTGCCTACCGAATCAGTAAAGCTGGCAATGGCAGTTGTTGCAACCGGACCTGTATTATTGCTCTATCCCTTTGTACAGAAATATTTTGTATCAGGCATTACTGTAGGTGCGGTTAAAGGTTAATTTCAAAAACAGATATGAAAGCGGATGCGCTTTGATATAAAAAAATTACTAAATTTTAAAACAACAGGAGGGTAAACAATGAAAAAGGTAAAAAGATTAGTAAGTATTTTATTGGTTCTTACCATGGTACTTGCACTTACGGGCTGCGGAAGTAAGTCTGCAGCAGACAGCTTGGATGAAGCAGCAATAACAGAAACGGCTCCAGAAGAAACAACATCAGCTGAAGAAACAACAGAAACTGAAGCCGCAGAGTTAGATACTTCTGAAAGAGTGGATTTAGTATTTTACGTAATGGGTGATGCGCCTGCGGATGAAAAGATGGTTGAGGATGCGATTAATGAAATTCTGCTGGAAAGAGTAAATGCAACGATCGATATGCAGTTCTCTACCTGGACAGATTTCCAGCAGAAATACAGCCTTGAGCTGACAGCAGGTTCTGCAGATTTGATTTATATTGCTAACTGGCTGAATTACGGACAGCTTGCAACAAGCGGGGCTTTTGAGGAATTGGATGGTCTTCTTGATACAGTTGCTCCTGCATTAAAAGAGACTGTGGGTGAGGCCAATTTAAATATGTGCCGTGTAGACGGCAAGATTTATGCAGTTCCCTGTGCATGGGCTGAATATGTCTGCAACGGTATCAAATATCGTGAAGATTTAAGGGTTAAATATGACCTTCCCGTACCGGACAGTCTTGAAAACTTTGAAGCATATCTGTTAGGAATTAAGGAAAATGATCCCAATCAGGGTCTTTTAACTGTAACTACAGAGGAAAGCCAGGGCTTTTTAACAGCATTTGATGCTGCCTGGATTTTTAATATAAAGTATCCTTGGGTAAATACCAACGGACTTCCTTATGGTCTGGCATCAAATTATGATACACCTGCAGATGTATATGACTACTGGTACTCAGATGATTTCGTAGAAGACATGAAACTGATGAAGAAGTGGGCTGACCTTGGCTTCTGGTCAAAGAGCGCTTTATCAGATACAAATAACAGCGAATCTTATAAGAATGGTTTGTGTGTAGCAGAAATTGCAGGGCAGAACCCTAATAAGCAGATTACAGCTCTTCAGGACTTCAAAAATGACGGTCATGATGACTGGCAGTCAGAATATCTTGCATATGGTGAAGTTACAAACACAATTTATCCGGGACACGCAACACAGAATGGTACTGCAATAGTACGTGGATGCAAGAATCCTGAAAGAGCTTTAAAGGTACTTGAAATTCTCATGACAGATGAAGAAGTTAACAGACTGGTTCAGTATGGTATTGAAGGAGTACATTATGAAATTGATGATCAGGGTATTTATCATAATTTAAATTCTGCCAGTCCGACATTTGCATATGAAGGGTTCAATACATGGGCTCTTAGAAATGGAGAGTTCAAACTTCCTCAGGAAACAGATGTTGTATTAAATGAAATGTTTGATAAGTATGAAAAATTAGGTGAACAGACTAAATTCCCTAATGTAAACATTTATAACGGATTCAGTGAAAATTATGATGCATATCAGGCAGAAAGAACTGCAGTATCTAACGTTATGAAGCAGTATCTGGCTCCGCTTCAGGCAGGTCTTGTTGATGATGTTGATGCAGCAGTAGCAGAATTCCGTCAGAAAATGACAGACGCAGGTATTGAAGTCTGCCGCGATGGTTTTAAGGAACAGTGGGCTGCTTACTGTGAAGAATATGGTTATAAATAGGATTTATTCTATACCCCCATATTAATGGAAACGGCCGGCACTCATTGCCGGCTGTTTTCGCATTATTCTTGAAATAAAGAGTTTTCAAAGCACGTTTTTTAATATTTGCCAACAGGAGATAAATCGATGAAACAGGAGATGCTGAGAAATAAGGTAAAAGGATTTCTGGATGTAAAGGGAAGAAAAATTGTAAATGAAGATGGTGAAGAGATACTGCTGACAGGATGGGGTCTTGGCAACTGGCTGCTTAGTGAAGGATATATGTGGCTTACTAACGGATATGAGAGATTTGACAGGCCAAGGCGCATGGAGGCTGTGATAGAAGAGCTGACAGGTAAAGAATTTGCTGCGGAATTCTGGAAAAGATTCAGGGATACATATATTACCGAAGAAGATATTTGTTATATGGCAGAGCTTGGGTACAATTCGGTAAGAATTCCTTTAAACAGCAGGTTGTTTATATCGGAAGAACCGGGGAAAATAATATTTCTGGAAGAAGGCTTTATGCTGTTAGACAGATGTCTTTCCTGGTGTAAAAAATATGGATTGTATGCTTTTTTGGATTTGCATGGCGCTCCGGGCGGACAGACCGGCGCAAATATTGATGACTGTATTGACGATATGCCCAGGCTCTTTATGGACCAGGACTGTTTTGATAAGGGTATTGCGCTTTGGAAAGAAATAGCAAGGCGTTATAAGGATGAATGGATAGTGGGAGGATATGATCTTTTAAATGAGCCTATCCGCCCTAAAAGATTTGAAACAGACCCGGATGTGGATTATCTGCTTCCGAGACTTCAGGAATTTTATGAGAAAGCCATTGCAGCGGTAAGGGAAATAGATAAAAGGCACTTATTTACTTTAGAGGGACATCATTGGGCATCAGATACAAGTATTTTTCACAAAAAATATGATGATAAGATGATAATTCATTTCCACCGCTATGCCTGCCTGCCGGATATATCAAGCTATAGGGAATTTACAGAACTTTCCGAAAAACTTAATTGTCCATTATGGCTGGGAGAAACCGGAGAAAATGTAATAGAATGGTTTACTGCCATGTATCCGCTGGCCGCAGAGCTTTCTGTCGGTTATAATCTCTGGCCCTATAAAAAAATGAATTGTAAAAATTCACCCTGTAGTGTAAAAAAACCAAAGGATTGGGAGTTTCTTACAAATTATGCAAAAAAGGGAAAACATCCAGGCTATCGGAAAGCGCAGGAAATATTGAACGAATATCTGGAAAATATGAAGCTTTCAAACTGTGAACTGCATCCGGAGGTAACTAATGCTGTTTTCAGACAACCAGGATGTATTATCAGAGGAACGGATTTTAATCAGTTTCCCGGAAGGGGAATTTCCTGCTCAGGCATTTTCCCGGAGGAAAATATTTACGGATACAGAATGGGAATGGGCATGGAAATCAGGAATAAGTTTCCGGACAGTAAGCAGGAATTTGGATTTGACTGCAGATGGCGGCGATTCGTACTTGTCCTTAAAGAAAAGGAATTTGCGGATTACAGTCTGTTTGATATCAAGCAGGGAAGCAGGATTTGGATTCATTTATTCGTAAATGAGGATGCTGAAATTATAGTTTCTGAAGGGGAAAAGCTGCTTTATAGCTGCAAGCTCACGGCAGATGACAAACGTCAGAAAATAGGTCCGGTTTCTCTGTCCGAAGCTGAGAAAAGTGTGATTCGGATTGAAGCCGCAGGCGGAGAGGTTGAAATAGAGGAAATTATAACGGCATAAGGAAGTATCAGATGAAAAACATGGAAAAGAAAATGGCATATCAGGCCGATATACGGGAATTTATAAAAGGCATTTTTTTAATCGGACTTCCTATTATGATCCAGACGCTGGTTAACAGTCTGGTAAATATGGTAGATGTATTTATGGTAGGCCAGCTTGGAGAAGTATCCATTACTGCTTCGTCACTGGGGAATTCATGGTTTTTCATGTACGCACTGTTAATTGGCGGCATAACTGCAGCGGGAAGTATATTTATTGCCCAGTATTGGGGAGCAAAGGAAACAGCGGAAATTCATAAATATATGGGAATTATGTTTGTGGGTACCGGAATGCTCATGTTGATATTCGGTCTGCTGTCCATATGCGGCAGTGGTTTTGTAATCAGACTTTATTCAAAAGACCCGGCAGTAATTGATTGCGGCAGCAGGTATATCAGAATTATTGGTTTCAGTTATTTTTTATTTCCGATTACAAATGTATTTGTAACTGCACTGAAAAGCACTGAGAATGCCAGGATACCGATGGTTGGCACATTATTATCGCTTTTTTGTAATCTTACTTTGAATTATATTCTGATTTTTGGTCATTTTGGAGTGCCGAAGTTAGGTGTTACAGGCGCTGCAATTGCTACTTTAATTGCCAGAATTATAGAATTCCTGTTTATAGCGGGATACGTGTTTATAAGAAGGCCTGCTATAGCAGCTGGTTTTAAAGCTTATTTTTCTTTTAGTAAAATACAGATTGTGGAATATATCAGATATGGCTTTTTTATAATTCTGGGTGAATGTATTTATGCAGTGGGGACGGCCGTTTATAATGTAGCTTATAAATATACCGGTACAGAATCTCAGGCCGCCCTGCAGATTGTAAACAGTCTTAGTAATCTGGCAATGGTTACGGCTATTGGTATCGGACAAAGCGCAGGAGTAGTTGTCGGTAAACAGCTTGGAAAGAATGAAATAGATAAGTCAAAACGGTTTTGTAATCTGTACTTGTTGTTTTCAGGATTTTTCAGTTTGCTTATGGCACTTATGGTGGTTTTGGTGGAACCTTGGTTTGTTGAATGCTTTCAGATCGGAACCCAGGCAAAAGAATATGTTATGAAAATGACATGGGTTTTGGCATTAACGTTACCCTTTAAAGGAATAAACTTTACAATCGTAACCGGAATTTTAAGAAGCGGAGGCGACAGTAATTATTGCTTTCTTGCCAATTTTATAGGAACCTGGGTAGTTGGAATACCACTGGCTTTTTTAGGGGCAGCGTTGCTTCATCTTCCGGTTTATTATGTATATCTTCTGATAGGGGCGGATGAAGTCAGCAAGTTCATTATTTGCTTACCCAGAGCTTTGCATTATCGTTGGGCTCATAACCTGTCATTGTCCGAAAAATAAATATGTGTTAGTATAAATATTGAAATATAGTTGTTTATTTGAATTAATGGAGAAAAATAAAGTGGCATCACGAAAAGTAACAATAAAGGATGTGGCAAGGGAAGCAGGTGTTTCCATATCCACAGTATCTAACGCACTGAACGGAGTGGATGTTCTTCATCCTGACACAAAACAACATATTCTGGAAGTGGCCGACAGACTGCATTATATACCGAATTTAAACGGAAGAAATCTGAAATCGCAGGCTACGAAAGTAATCGGGCTTTTTCTTACATCAATTAAGGGTCCCTATTATGGGGTATTGGCTGATTCCATTTACCAGAGCTGTAAGAAGAATGGCTATGAATTAAATATCTTTATAAGTGATAAGGCTGACAATATGATGACAAATATATTGGGAAAGCGGATAGACGGAGCAATAATTCTCAATGAATTTGTGAGGGAAAAAGAAATAGGAATTTTGCTGGAAAATGAGGTTCCCATTGTATTTATTGACAGGGAACAGTTAGGTGAGAATGTTTCCAGTGTTGTTTTTGATTCTTATCATGAAGGAGAGCTGGCAGCAAAGTATTTGCTGGAACTGGGACACACTACATTTGGCTATATGCGGGGTGTTGAAAACAACTTTGATAACTCGGAAAGACTAAGGGGCTTTCAGAATATATTGGGAAAAGCAGGTATTACGTTACAGGAAGATTATATTCTGAATGGCGCGTTTGAAAGGGAGGCAGCTTATAATTCCATGAAGGATTTTCTGGAGCTCGGAAAACCTTTGCCGGAAGCTATTTTTGCTGCAAATGATGAGAGTGCTATCGGTACCATAACGGCGCTGATGGAGGAAGGCATAAAAGTGCCTGAGCAGGTCAGCATAATGGGATGTGATGACATTGAAGCGGCACAGCTTATAAAACCTTCTATTACGACTATCAGAACCTCCTTTGAAAAACAGGGGATATTAGCGGTAAATCATCTTATAGCATTAATCAAAGGAGAAGAAGGCGGCTGCATAGAGGTGCTTCACGGAAGGATTATACCAAGAGAATCCACTTGTCCAAGGGAATAGGGAAGTCCTGTTTTTTACGCAAAAATAAAAACGTTTTAATTATGGAGGACAAACATGAAATTATTGTTAAACAGTACAAATTACAGTCAGAAAGGAATTCAGAAAAAGCAGCAGGAATATACCTTTATTACAGATAAAGAAAGGGAAAATGAGCTTTTAAACCTTCATCCTGAAGTTGAATATCAGAGGTTTGAAGGTTTTGGAGGCGCCCTTACGGATGCTGCCGGATATGTATATTCGCAAATGTCCGGTGATGATAAGAAAAGGATGCTTGATGCTTACTTTAGTGAAAAGGGAATCGGATATAATAGAGTAAGAATACCAATCGACAGCTGCGATTTCTCCGTGGAACAGTTTCAGGCGGTTACGGATAAAGAGGATTTGGAGTTTAAAACCTTTTCGCTTGAAAGAGAAAAAAAATATATTTATCCTTTATGGGAAGATATAAAGAGATTATCTGCAGATGTGGAAGTCATGGTAACGCCCTGGTCACCCCCAGATTTTATGAAAATGAATGAAGAGAGAATTCAGGGCGGCAGCCTTAAGGAAGAATATAAAGGAGTTTATGCGGAATATTTATGCCGTTACATAGAGGAGCTTCAAAAAACCGGAATTCCTGTTAAGAGGATGAGTATCCAGAATGAACCCAAAGCGGTGCAGACCTGGGATTCCTGCATTATGAGCAGCGAAGAGGAAAAAGTATTTTTAAGGGATTATCTGTATCCTGCTATGGAAAAGCATGAACTTACAAATGTGGAAATCTTTATATGGGACCATAATAAAGAAAGAGTTTTTGAACGGGCCTGCGCTATTATTGATGACACTACAGCTCATATGGTGAAAGGAATTGCTTTCCACTGGTACAGCGGGGATCATTTTGAAGAGCTTCAGATGGTAAAAGAAAAATTTCCGTTTCTTAAATTGATTCTGTCAGAAGCGTGTATTGAATACAGCAAATTCGGTGCAGATGAAGAGCTTAATAATGTAAAAAAGTATGCTCATGAGATAATCGGAAATCTGAATGCAGGAATGAATGCTTTTTATGACTGGAATATTCTTCTTGATGAAAGTGGCGGTCCCAATCATGTAGGCAATTTTTGTGATGCGCCTTTTCTGTATCATACAGGAGATAAAAAACTGGAAGAGAGAATGACCTTGTCCGCTATAGAGCATTTTGGAAAATATATTAAGCCGGATGCAGTGCGGATTGGGCATTCCCGTTATACAGATGATATTGAAGTTACGGCATTTAAAAACCCGGATGGAAGCATTGCAGTTGTGATGCTGAATCAGACGGAAAAAGCCCTGCCGGTTACGCTTCGGATAAAAGATGAATGTGTATCACTGGAGTTAACGGCATGCTCTATTTCAACAGGCATTATTACCGAATGGTGAGAGGAGGAATCATATGAGTGAAGTGAAAAAAGAAAAGGTTCCGGATTTTTATCAGAAGGCTTTAGAGCATGCTTTGTATATGACAAAAATAAATCTGGACAGATTTTCATGCGGTTATCCCCATGTAAGTAAGGGTGGAATTTATCAGCCGGAAGCTAATACATTATGGACCTCTTCTTTTTATGTGGGTCTGTGTTATTTGGCATATGAAATAACGGGAGAAGAAAAGTTTTTGCAAAACAGAAAGTTTTATCTTGAGGATTTTTACCGGAGAATACATGACGGAAATTTTTTTGACCATGATTTGGGATTTCTTTATACTTTAAGCAGTGTGGCGGATTATAAACTGACAAAGGATGAAAAATCAAAAGAGCTCTTTCTTTATGCCGCGGATAAACTGTCGGAACGCTTTCATGAAAAAGGAAATTATATCCAGGCATGGGGGAAAATG
Source organism: Lachnospiraceae bacterium (assembly GCA_017621815.1). Taxonomy (GTDB): domain Bacteria; phylum Bacillota; class Clostridia; order Lachnospirales; family Lachnospiraceae; genus Suilimivivens. Next base: position 97,682 of record JAGASK010000049.1, read on the forward strand.
GATGAGAAATATCCCAATGTAAAAATTATTATTGATACTATGATGAATCTGCCTCTGCTTTATTACAGCGGAAGTGAAAAAAATAAACGGATTGCTTATGCACATGCAAAAACAGCAGCCCGGTATTTGATAAGAGATGATTTTAGCAGTTATCATACTTATCTGATGAATCCTGAGACCGGAGAGGGAGTAGAGGGCAGGACACATCAGGGATATCGGGATGAATCCATCTGGGCGAGAGGACAGGCATGGGCAGTTTACGGCTTTGCGTTATCCTATGCTTATACCGGAGATGTGCAATTTCTTACGATTGCCAGAAAGGCGGCAGAAGTATTCAGAAAAAATCTCCCCAAAGATAATGTTCCATATTGGGATTTTACTTTTACAGATGAGAATCCGGATGTGAGAGATACCTCCGCAGGGGCAATTTACTGCTGTGGTCTTTTGGAGCTTTGTGGGCATGTGGGAGCAGAGGAAGCCGCTTCTTATCTGAAGCAGGCAGATTGTATTATGCAGTTACTTTATGAGAATTACAGGGTAAAGGATATGACAGAAGGCAGAGGAATTTTGACTGAGGGAGTGTATCACAGAAATGATGGGGCAGAAGAAAGTGTAATCTGGGGTGACTATTTCTACATGGAAGCAATAATAAGAAGACTGAAAAAATGGGACAGATATTGGTAGAAAATGATAAAAGATTGTGCAATATGCTTTTCGTGGGCAAGCTTTCACTGTCATATCGCACAATCTTTTCTGTATGGCTGAATTGTTATAAGGTTACAAATTATATATGCTGGAATTAATCTGATGCGCAAAGGTGTCATGTTCCAGGTAGAATTTTGTATAACAGCGGTATGCGGTCCATCTGGAAAAGTTAAAAGTCCGGATGGACATTTTTTTGGGAATACATTCTTTTCCTGCAGAATTTACGGGTAAATCAGGTTTGTTGTTTCCATAGCTTACCCTTATCATATCGGAAGCATAGCTCTTAAACCACCAGCTGTAAGCCGTGCCGGTACCATATCCCAGTTCATCCGCTTTCTCAAAAATAACCGGTGCAGCATCCATGGAAAGTTTTGAAAGATAAGAGTAATCCTTAAAAGCAGTTTGAGAGGAATAAGTTCCGTTGTCTTTGGCTTTTATTGATTCAGATACGCTTAATCCGCGATCTAAGTTGTACCGGGCTATCCAGTAATCAGGATGAGCAAAGGAAAATATAAGGTAAAAAACGGTCACAACTATCAGGCAGTATTTGACCAGAGGGAAATTTTGATTATAAATCATAACCATTGCACCTGTCATTAGTAAAAAGATAACCAGCAGCGCCCATAAAACGAAAATGCGCAGGAAGGTTAAATAATATACCTGAATGTAAAGTATCATCCGGTAAGCGCTGGAGGCAATCATAATATAAGTGCAAAGGGAAATAAATGTCAGGATTCCCTTTAACAATCTGCTTTCACGGAATCGTTTTACGCAGATAAGGACCAGTGACAGGTTAATGAGGCATACAAATACAAGCTGGAAAAAACCTTCCCGTGCATAAGAAGCATAAGTATAATCCTCAGGTAAAGTGCCGAAACCGCCGAACAGATATACAATCTGAATATAACAAAATATCAGGTAAACGAAGGAAATTATGCCTGTAAAAGTTATGCCAATGGCTGGTTCGGCGGTTCTTTTATCAGGTACTTCTTCCTTAATATTATGTTTGGAAATCCGGCACATAATGCTGTAAGAGGCAAAAAAAGCGAAAAAAAATAAAAAGCTGATGCCCCAGACATGGCTGTTGATTTCAAAAGAAAACATATTGCCTATGATATTCCCGAATACAGCGTCGGCGCTGCCAAGAAGAAATAAAATTATAAGCAAAAGAGGCAGTGCAATTAAGATTCCGAAAATAATATATTTTCCTTTGCTTTCCGGTTTTTCTTCTGCCATTTTTTTGTTTTTGCTAAAGGTGGCAAAATCGGAAAAGGGCCTGAAAATATAGCATATGCTGGTGCAGGTTATATTAATAATGGCTCCAAGATATTTGGGCAAATCCCATTTTTTATCTTCATACAGGTTATGAAGCATAAGATAAAAGAACAGGAAAAAAATTGCCAGTTTATTAAAAAATATTAATATCCATGAATCCGTAAGACAGGTAGAAACTCCAAGTAAAAGCAAACTAATTATGATAAATACGGAAAATTTTCTGGCGGTAACTCCTGACTTTTTCAAATAGCAAAAGAAAAACAAGCAGGTTCCGCCTACGAAAAAAGGGTAGGTAATGCCCGAACCGTTTTTGTATAAAAACAGTGTATAAAAGAACGCGTAAATAAGGCTTCCTATTCCCATAAACGGGAACAGGGGATTTGCGGTTTTAACCGGTTTTTGTTCGGATGCATTATTGTTAACAGCAACAGGTTCCATAAATAATTCCTCCTTCTTAATGGGTTTCTTCTGAATCGTCTACATATTCCAGAATATCTCCGGGCTGGCAGTGCAGGGCTTTGCAAATGGCATCCAGAGTAGAAAATCTGACAGCCTTTGCTTTGTTGTTTTTCAGTATGGAAAGGTTGGCAAGGGTAATATCCACTTCGTTTGCAAGTTCGGTCAGTCCCTTTTTTTGCTTGGCCATTTCCACATCAAGGTTTATTTTAATCGCCATGAATATCCTCCTTATCAGACTATATAGTCAGGTCATTCTCCAGTTTGTAGGTAACAGCTTTTTCAAATACCCGGGAAAGCACCTTGCTGAATAATCCTGCAATGATAAAAACAAGGATTACTACGACAACAGCAGGTGTCAGATATAAGAAAAGCCTGCAGCAGGTAATAATCGCAATAAAAAAGCTGTAGGTTCCCATTTTACGGAGGCTGTTTACATTTTCCATGATAAAGCAGTTGTCATCCAGTACGGTTTTGAACATTTTACGCAGCTCATAAATAATCAGCACTGCAAAAATACCGGACAGCATGAATATAAGGGAAAGTTCCCAGACATTTTCCGCAAAGTAAGTATTATAGTTTCCATAGAATTTAATAATAAAGGGGACACATGCGGTGGTTATAACGCCGGCATAAAACATAAAATCAAGGATTCCCTTGGTGAATACTGTTAATCGGTCCTTCATATTTTCGTTTCCTCCTGTTTCTTTTTGTTACTTTCTGTGTTTGATAGCAATATAACACTGTCAGAATTGATTGTCAATAAATATTTATTGAAAAACAATAAATTTTTATTAAATGTCAATAATAATGGACTGCATTGTATATGAAAAGACGGAATGGAAGAGGATTTATTATAAAGATATTGTTAAAAAAATTAAATTTTGCAAAAACTTTTCAAATTGTCTTAATATCAGAAAATTTTTATGTTATACTGATATTTGTTAACATATTATTTATTATGAATCATTTTGATACATAGAAAGGCGTCTGATATTATTGCAGCTGAACAGATCTAAATTTAAAGAAAAATTAAAAGAAACTCTAAAAGCGGTGTTTCCGATTATAGCAATTGTACTTCTTTTGTGCTTTACAATTGCTCCTATTTCACCAAGCATCTTATTGGCATTTTTGATAGGTGCAGTGTTACTGATAGTGGGAATGCTGCTTTTTTCAATTGGCGCGGAATTATCCATGACTCCTATGGGTGAGCGGGTCGGTACGACTATGACAAAAAGTAAAAATTTGTTTGTCATGATACTGGTCAGTTTTACCTTAGGTTTTATAATTACGATTTCAGAACCGGATTTGCAGGTGCTTGCGCAGCAGGTTCCTTCAGTGCCTAACATGGTTTTAATTCTGGCAGTGGCGGCAGGAGTAGGTTGTTTTCTGGTAATAGCGCTTCTTCGTATGCTGTTTGGAGTTGCACTTTCTCATTTGCTGCTTGTTTTTTATGCGGTTGTATTTATTCTGGCATATTTTGTTCCGGAGGATTTTCTTTCCGTAGCTTTTGACTCGGGAGGCGTTACTACCGGACCTATGACGGTTCCGTTTATCATGGCTCTCGGTGTAGGTATTTCTGCAATCCGAAGCGATAAACATGCGGCGGACGACAGCTTTGGTCTGGTTTCTCTTTGTTCTATCGGACCTATTATTGCAGTGCTTATATTGGGAATGATATATCATCCGGAAAGTGCAGACTACGTTCCGCAATCCATACCGTATATTGAAAATTCTGTAGAATTGTGGGGATTGTTTTCAGAAGGATTTCCCACTTATATCAGGGAAATGGCGGTTTCTTTGCTCCCTATTATATTGTTTTTCGGAATTTTTCAGTTAATTTCAAGAGATATCAAGAAGAAAGCATTAATAAAAATTATTATTGGTCTTGTTTATACATATGTGGGGCTTGTGTTGTTTTTAACCGGAGTGAATGTAGGATTTATGCCTGCCGGTAATTATCTCGGACAGGTAATTGCAGGACTGCCTTATGCCTGGATTATTGTTCCCATTGGTATGATTATCGGTTATTTTATTGTTCTTGCGGAGCCTGCGGTATTTGTGCTGACTAAGCAGGTAGAGGAAATAACTTCCGGCGCTATTTCGGCAAAAGCCATGGGAACCAGTCTATCCATTGGTGTATCGGTTTCTATCGGTCTTGCCATGATTAGAGTTTTAACCGGCATTTCCATTATGTGGTTCGTTGTTCCGGGATATGCCATTGCACTTTTGCTGACCTTTTTTGTTCCTAAAATTTTTACAGCTATTGCGTTTGACTCCGGTGGTGTGGCTTCCGGCCCTATGACAGCTACTTTTCTTCTGCCCTTTGCTATGGGTGCCTGCAGTGCGGTGGGAGGAAATATTGTTACAGATGCTTTCGGTGTAGTTGCCATGGTAGCCATGACACCGCTTATTACTATTCAGGTGCTTGGGCTGATTTACAGGCTGAAAGCAGAGCGTCTGCAGAAAGAAGCTGTGGGCGGATTGTCCATTGATATGTATGGAGATATGGAAATTATTGAATTATAGAAACAGAGGTGCTGTATGGGTAAATTGTGTTTGATGACTACTATTATCAACAGGAATCAGAGTAAGAAGTATCTTAATCTGTATAAAGAAGAAAACATACAGGTAATGTTTTTGACGCTTGGAGAAGGAACTGCTTCGGGGGCGGTATTGGATTATCTCGGTCTGGAAGCGACGGAAAAGGCGGTAATCTTTACCGTCCTTGAAGAAAGCAGCTTTGGAAAGGTGAAGAAAGATTTGCAAAAGAAGCTGCAGATTGATGCGCCGGGAGGCGGTATTGCGTTTATTATTCCGTTAAGCAGTATCGGAGGGAAGAAAACCTTACAGTTTTTAACAGCAAGTCAGGAGTTCCAAAAGGAGGAGGAATCGGTTTTGAAGGATACAGTTTATGAACTCATTATTGTGATTGCCAATCAGGGATACATAGAGCTTGTAATGGATGCCGCCAGAGGAGCGGGAGCTTACGGCGGTACAGTGATTCATGCCAAGGGAACAGGTATGGAGCAGGCGGAGAAGTTCATGGGAGTTTCCCTTGCTGCAGAAAAGGAAATGATTTTCATTGTAGCTAAGAAGGAACAAAAAAATGCAATTATGAAGGCTGTTATGGAACAGGCAGGGCTTGAATCCAAAGCGAAGTCGATTGTTTTTTCCCTGCCTGTGACAGATACAGCGGGCTTAAGGCTGTTAGAAGATTAACTATAAGTCTACAGATTAATCAGCAGTCCTACAGGACAATGGTCAGAGCCTAATACATCCTTGTAAATTAAAGCATCGGATAAGGAATCCTTCAGGGATTCGGATACTAAAAAGTAGTCAATACGCCATCCGGCATTCTTTTCTCTGGCATGGAAGCGATAGGACCACCAGGAATAGATGCCTTCCAAATCAGGATAGAAGCAGCGGAAGGTATCAATAAAGCCTGCATTAATGAGAGCCGTAAACTTATCTCGTTCTTCATCTGTAAATCCGGCGTTTTTGCGGTTAGTTTTGGGATTTTTTAAGTCAATTTCCTTGTGTGCTACGTTTAAGTCACCGCAGAAAATGACGGGCTTGGACTTTTCCAGATTTTTCAGGTATGCAAGAAAATCATCCTCCCACTCCATACGGTAAGAGAGTCTTTTCAGTTCATCCTGAGAGTTGGGCGTATATACTGTTACCATGTAATAATTTTCAAATTCAAGTGTAATAACACGGCCTTCATGGTCGTGTTTTTCTATTCCTAATCCATAAGCAACGGAAAGAGGTTCTTCTTTTGTAAAAACAGCGGTTCCGGAATAGCCTTTTTTCTCAGCATAATTCCAGTACTGGTGGTAGCCGGGTAAATCCAGGGAAATCTGGCCGTCCTGAAGCTTGGACTCCTGGATGCAGAAGATGTCGGCATCTTCCTCCTTTAAAAAATCTAAAAAGCCTTTTCCCATGCAGGCGCGCAATCCGTTTACATTCCAGGAAATTAATTTTTTCATAATCTATATCACCTTTCCATCTATCAATATCTGTATTATACTATAAGCTTTTTTAAAAATACAGAGTACAGCCCTATTCATCATAAATGTCAACCTTAATCCTGTCTTCATAAGGCTTAATTAATTCATTTACAACCTCATAGGAAAAATCCCTTGTGTCATCAATAATTTGTTTATAATTGTCTTTTGTTACCCTGTGTGTATCTTCAATCAAGCTGCTGCAGATATATTCATTGATTTCCGGTGAAAAATGAAGAAGGTCCATATAATTTTCCAGGTTGGTAACAACTTCCCGGTCATTCAAAAAGTAATATAATTCTACATTTTCATAAGAAAGAAGCTTTTCCATAGCGGTTTCCATATTGTAGAGGTAGCTTTCGGTATCTCCGTTTCTGTATATATTGTCCCACCAGAGCATGGAATAGGGAGGAATGGAAATTTTAAAATACGTATCAGGATGTACTTCTATTTCCTTTGTTAAGAGAGCAATATTTCCCTCCAGATTTTCCTGATAATAATCGGCAGCTTTCATTTCATTAATGGAGAGCTTTCTGATATAAAGCCCCAGTATCATGTCCGAATTAAAGCTTTTCCATTGTGCCCAGTTATAGGAATTGCCTTCATCATAATCACCTATCAGAGATTGGGCAATGAGATAAGGTATTTTCTCAAAAATAACGTCTTTGTTCAGAAGATATTCAATATCATTCAGGTAATTGTCATCATACAGGTACATGGGACAGCCTGTGCTTTCAAAGGTGGTAACAGGATCTGCGGATAAAGCAGAAGGGTCAAGGTTATAAAACACATATTTGATATCATGTTCTTGGAAAGCAATATCCAGAAGATAGCAAAGGTCGGCAGTGGCGCCGTAGGAACGGATTGCTTTAATGGAAGTGCAGTTAAAGCCCTCATCAAACCATCTGTTGTTATAGTTTTCCGATACGGAGGAACCGGCAATAACACTGTCATAATCAAAGTTTTTAAGGGAGCCGACACATTGGTATTCTTTATCTGTAAGTACCGCTTTCAGGCCGGGCAGGGGCTTGTGATACTGAAAAAAGGGGTCAAACAGTACCACCAGCGCAATGCACAGTATAAGAAGCAGGCATACACCCGTAAAAAAATGTTTTAAAAATTTCCGAATCATAAAATCAGTCTTCCTCATAGCTAAAAATTAAAGTAAATAAAGGTACTTACCTGTGAAAAGGAAATAATGCACCATACAAATAGAATGATAACAGAAAAACAAAGCTTTGTATTGAAAGGATGTTCATTTACAATCTGCAGTGCATTTTTCCTGCTGATAATAAAAGCACTTATCATTAATAAAAGTATCAATAATGCCAGGTAAGCATAACTTAACAAAGCGGGATTTGCCAGATTAATTACCTGCTTTATCATATAAAATTCAGGAATATCCAGCATAGCTGCTATTTTGAAAATGTAGCCTGTTTCTTTAAAAGCAAAGATGTTTTTGAACATCTGAAATGCATCTGCCATTGAGCTGCTTCGGAAGAAGAACAGGGACAGGTTAAAAAATGTGAAAGTAAAAAACCATCCCAGCCACCTTGGAATGTATAGTTTGGCAGGAACCTTATCGTTACTGCCTTTTATACCTACAATTCCCAGATTATCCCAAATAACCAGGAGTCCCTGCATGGTGCCCCAGGCAACATAGGTCCAGTTGGCGCCGTGCCACAGTCCGCTTAAAAAGAATACCATGAAAGTATTAAAAATAGTTCTGAATTTCCCTTTGCGGCTTCCCCCTAAGGGAATATATACATATTGGATAAAAAATCTGGACAGGGTAATATGCCATCTCTGCCATAGTTCCTTAACGGAACATGCCTTATAAGGTGAGTTGAAATTTACAGGCAGTTCAATGTTAAACATTTTGCCAAGACCCATGGCCATGTCGCTGTAGCCGCTGAAATCAAAATAAATCTGGAAGGTATATGCCAGAATAACAAGCAGTGTGGAAGGAGTGTCCAGGAATGCCGTCTGTTCAAAACCATAATTTACGGGAAGAGCCAGAACATCCGCAAGCAGCACCTTTTTGCTTAAGCCTATGGTGAACAGGACAATGCCCCTGGAAAAGTTATTCCCATTGAAACTGCGGTTTGAAATATCTTCAAACTGAGGAATCATTTCCTTATATAAAACAATGGGGCCCGCAATCAGCTGAGGGAAAAAGGTTACGAAGGTAATATAATTGGCAAAGGAATAATGCTCCGCCCTGCCAAGGCACCTGTCCACAATAAAGGAAATCTGCTGGAAGGTAAAAAAGCTTATTCCAAGGGGCAGCAGAATATGTTTTAAATTGAAGCCGGTATGAAATACGGCATTAATATTTTCAAAAAAGAAATCGTAATATTTAAAATAAAATAGAAATCCCAGATTGAATAAAAGTCCGGCAATTAATCCGATATGGGCAGTTGTTTTTGTTTTGGAAAATTTCATGAGATAGCTTAACAGATAATTTCCTAAAATGCTGACAACAATAATGGCAAGATAGTACAGATTAAAATAGCCGTAAAACCACAGGGACATTCCGGCCAGAAAGTACTTGGCTGCCTGATAAGCCTTTTTGTAATTTAAGAAATACCAGCCAAGTAAAGCAATAGGTAAGAATATAAAGATAAATATATAGGAATTAAAAAGCATAATTTTTCCTCTGCTGTCTTTAAATAGTAAAATTCATTTTTATAGTATAGCATGTACAGGCATAATTTGTCTAATGTATGGAAATACTTAGAAGTATAAACAGGTTTTAGTGCAGGATTTTGCATGACAGGAGGAAAAATGGGAAGGAAAAAAAGAAGTTTTTTATTTATTTCATGTATTGTATTTTCAGGCGCTGTTTGGTTTTTAAACGGATGCGGCAAAGGGCAGCCGGATAATTCCGATTACAGCGGAAGAGCTTATGTGAATGAAAGCGGCAGTAAAGAGGATGATGCGGTAAATACTCTGCAGGTAGGCAGTAAATACAGAATTGTTACACCAATGATGGAATTAAAGGAAGCCGTGGTTGATATTCTCGGAGATAATTACTGGCCTGATGCACTGCTTTCTGATGAGGAACTGGCTGAGCGCACCGGTATATCGGCAAGTATGTATGATAATTTTATGGCGGAATATCAGCATTCAGAAGCCGGAATTGATATGATGATTATTGTGGAAGCCAGGGAAGATTCTGTCGCTGATGTGGAGAGATATTTAAATGAATACCGGGAACTGCTTCTGAAAATATATGAAAACCAGCCTCAGAATAAAGCGAAGGTTTTTGCTTCCCGCATAGAAACCATTGAAGATTATGTATGTTATGTACAGTTGGGAGCGGACATTACAGGTTTGGAAAAACAGGGAGAGGATGAAATGATTGCTTATTGCCAGCAGGAGAATGAAAGAGCTCTTGATGTTATTGAGAAGAATATTTTAGATAAGGAAGAAGAGTAATAGAAAAACAGCCTCAGGGAAAAAGATATTATTTCTCTCCGGGGCTGTTTTTCATTATAATGAATCAATTATTTTTGATTGTTATTAACAGTTTCTTCAATTAAATTGGTAATGGTTGTAATGGAGCCAAGGAGATTGCTTTTGCCCATAGCATCAATAAAGGTCTGTCTGGTAAAGTAAAGTTCCGTTACTTTTTCTGCCAGCAGTTGCGGGGAAAGATTGTCATCATCAATTACCATGGAAAAGCCCTGGGCTTCAAAGGATTTTGCGTTTAATATCTGGTCGCCTCTGCTGCTTTGGGCAGAAAGAGGAACAAGAAGATTTGGCTTTTTCAATGCCAGAAGCTCGCAGATGGAATTAGCCCCGGCACGGGATATTACCACATCTGCCATGGCAAATATATCCTTTAATTCGGACTTTACATATTCAAACTGTACATAACCTTCGGTATGCAGCAGCATATTGTCAATTTTGTCCTTGCCGCAGATATGCACCACCTGAAAATCCTGCAATAGCGTGGGCAGCGCTTCCCTGACGGCTTTGTTTACGGAAGCGGCACCAAGGCTTCCGCCGATAACAAGAATAACAGGCTTGTTGGCAGTAAAACCGCACATATCAAGGGCGGCTATTTTATCTCCCTTTGCAAGCTCTTCACGAATAGGAGAGCCTGTCAGTACAGCTTTATCTTTGGGAAGCATGGATACTGTTTCGGGGAAATTGCAGCAGACCTTTTTGGCAACAGGAATGCACATTTTGTTTGCAAGGCCCGGAGTCATATCGGATTCATGTATAATGCAGGGAATGCGCAGGCTTGCAGCAGCCCTTACCACAGGAACACTTACAAAGCCTCCTTTGGAAAAAACGATATCCGGATTAATTTTCTTTAGATATTTTCTGGCTTCGCCAAATCCCTTTATAACACGAAAAGGATCTGTTAAGTTCTTAACATCCAGATAGCGTCTGAATTTTCCTGTTGCGATTCCGTAATAAGGAATGTTGAAATCTGTAATCAGTTTTTTTTCAATTCCGTCATAAGAGCCGATATAGGAAATTTCATATCCCAATTCTTTTAAGCGCGGCAGCAGGGCAATATTCGGTGTTACGTGTCCTGCAGTTCCTCCGCCGGTCAATACAATTTTTTTTGCTGTATTTGATTCGCTCATTTCGGGAGCCTCCTGTTTCAGCGGTTGCCGTCTCTGATGATTTCCAATGCCTGAGCCAATTGGTCAGGACATGAGGTGGGTTTAAAACCGCACCGGATACCTTTTAATTTGGCAATGGCATCATCTACCTTCATGCCGGTCACTAAAGATGCGATTCCTTTTAAATTGCCGTTGCATCCCCCAAAAAATTCTACAAATTTAATAACGCCGTTTTCGACTTCAATATCTATGGAAGAGGAGCATACGCCTTTTGTCTGATATCTCATATTACATACACCCATACCTTTCTGTATTTTTTGTTAATTTACTTTCTTCTGATATGTCAGTATAGCAGAAAAAACATGCACTTTCCAGTAGTAAAACATACTTTTTAAAAGGATTCTGGAAATCCCTGTCGAAAAACAGGGATGCCTTATGGGGAATGTAATATTGAGGGGAAAATCCTTGTCGGATATAATGAATGAAAGGATTTTCTGCTGCCAGTCAGCAAAAGGAGGGTGTTTTATGTTCGTGACATTTTTTAAACATAAATATTTAGCAGCGGCTATTTTGGGTCTTCTGATACTTAGCATTATATGTCAGATTGTAATGGGTGTGATAATTCAAAATATGATAAAGGAATCGAATAATATGCCCACAACGGAAAATAAAATGCTGAAGCAGTGTAAACTAAAATATGCCAACTGCTATAAGTTGAACGGCAGGATGGTAAATACTGCGGTGTTTGTGGACAAGTTTATTCAAAAAATCCGTTTTGCCAATATTTCATTTAACAGGCTGTCCCACATTGCAGGACAATTTATGATGCTTTCTGTTGTTGTAACAGGTATCAGTATTTGTATATCTCTTGCTGCGGGAGATACTTTATTTCAGATTATTCCCTATTATCTTTCCAGTATACTGGGACTTTATCTTTATTTTTCTGTTTCCGGCATTGTGGATATCCAGGGTAAAAAAAATATTTTAAAAACGAATCTGGTGGATTACCTGGAAAATCATTTTGCTCCCCGTCTGGAAATTGAAAAAGAAAATGCAGTAACAGGGAAGGAGAAAAAGAAGGAAATGATTGACGAAGCAATTCCCATAAAAAATGAAGGTAAAAAAGCGGGCAGACGGGAAAATAAGGAAGATAAAAAACAGGCGATTCCTGTCAGTGCGGATTATCAGGAAGAATTGGAAGACTTATTAAAGGAATTCTTTGCATAAGACTGTTTTTATTGTACAATGATAGCAATGAGAAATGAAGGCACGGGGAGGATAAAGCATGAGCAGATTGTGGTATAAACAGGCCGCCGGGGAATGGGAAGAAGCGATTCCTTTAGGAAACGGAAGGCTTGGCGCCATGGTATTTGGCGGTGTCAGGGAAGAGCATCTTCAGGTCAATGAAGAAAGCATGTGGTATGGGGGAAAGGTTGACAGAAACAATCCCGATATGAAGGAGCAGCTTCCCGTCATCAGGGAGTTGATTTTTAAGGGAGAGATTGCAAAAGCTGAAAGGCTGATTAAGCTTGCCATGTCAGGCTGCCCCAACAGTATGCATCCTTATCAGACCCTGGGGGATATTTATATTCAGTTTGAAGGACTTGAAGAGTTTACTGATTATTACAGGGAGCTGGATTTGGAGAATGCCGTATACAGGCAAAGCTTCCGGTGCGGGGAAACTTTATTCAAAAGGGAAATGTTTATTTCAAAGCCTGCGGATGTGCTGATTATGCGTTTTACAGCCGAAGGCGAAAAAAAGATTAATTTTTCCGCACTGCTTGGAAGAAGCAAATTTTTTGACGGTGTGAAGAAAACCGGAAATGACGGCATCTGTCTGTATGGAAATCTTGGAAAGGGCGGTTTTGATTTTTCCATGATACTTCAGGCGGAAAGCAGGGACGGAAAAATTTCCACGATGGGAGAACATCTTCTGGCAGAAGATGCCGGAGAAGTGATTTTATATTTCTGCGGCGACACCACTTATCATGTGCCTGAGGAGGAACTGGAAGCTTCCATAAAGAGACGTATTCAGAGAGCAAAAGAAGAACTTTATGAGACCCTGTTAAAAGAGCATATTGAGGATTATGTATCTTTATACGGAAGAGTAAAGCTTGATTTGGGCGATTTATCGGAATATGATGCACATCCTACAGATGAAAGAATTCTGGCAGCAGGAAAGAAGCCTGCGGATATAGGGCTTTCCAAGCTGTATTTTGATTATGGACGGTATCTTCTTATTTCGTGCAGCAGGGAAGGCGGACTGCCTGCCACGCTGCAGGGGCTTTGGAATCAGGATATTCTTCCTCCCTGGGATTCAAAATATACAATTAATATCAATACAGAAATGAATTACTGGCCGGCAGAGATCTGTAACCTGCAGGAGTGCCATATGCCGTTGTTTGAGCTGATTAAAAAGATGGTGCCAAACGGCAGGCATACGGCAGAGGTGATGTATGGGGCAAAAGGCTTTATGTGTCATCATAACACGGATATTCATGGTGATACGGCAACCCAGGATCATTGGATTCCCGGCTCTTATTGGGTAATGGGTGCGGCATGGCTCTGTACTCATCAGTGGACGCATTATCAATACACTCTGGACGAAGAATTTCTAAGGGAAAGTTTTCCGATTATGAGGGAAGCAGCTGAGTTTTTCCTTGATTTTATGGTAGAGCATGACGGGTATCTTGTAACCTGTCCTTCTGTTTCGCCGGAAAATACCTTTATTCTTCCCAGCGGGGAAAAGGGAGCCAATATTTACGGCGTTACCATGGATAATCAGATTTTAAGGGATTTGTTCACGCAATGCATAAAGGCGGCAGAAATTCTTCAGGTGGAAGATGAACTGAATGAAAGAATTAAGGCGGCAAGAGAGAAGCTGATTCCCACCCGAATCGGAAAACACGGAAATATTATGGAGTGGCCGGAGGACTTTGAGGAGTGGGAGCCGGGTCACAGGCATATTTCCCATTTATATGGCCTTCATCCTTCGGAGCAGATTACGGTGGACGGAACACCAAAGCTGGCAAAGGCGGCAGAGGTGACACTGGAAAGAAGGCTTGCAGGAGGCGGCGGGCATACGGGGTGGAGCTGTGCATGGATCACCAATCATTATGCAAAGCTGTGGAACGGAGAAAAGGCTTATGAAAATATTGAAAAGCTGTTTTCCAATTCCACTTACTTAAATATGTTTGATAAGCATCCCCCATTTCAGATTGACGGTAACTTCGGCGTAACGGCAGCCATTGCGGAAATGCTGGTGCAGAGCACGCTGGAAAGAATTGTACTTCTTCCGGCACTGCCGAAGGCATGGAACAGCGGTTCCATAAAAGGGCTTTGTGTAAAAGGCTGCGGAGAAGCAGACGTTTCCTGGGAAAACGGTATACTGAAGGAATGTGTTATCAGAGCCGGTAAGGATATGAAAAGCTGCCTGAAGTACGGGGAATTTGCAATAGGATTTGTTCTGCAGGCAGACGAAAGCAGACGGTTCATCTGGGACGGCAATAAGCTGGTGCAGCAGCCGGCAAATATATCGGACGAAAGAGGTTAGAGGATAATGGAAGCAAAAGGAATGGCAGACAGAAAAATGGAAGCTTCGTTTCTCCAAAGGGTAAAGGAAGAAGCAGCTCGGGTAACGGAAGAGCTTTTGGCACAGGCAAAGCCGGATAAGGGAGATATTCTGGTAGTGGGATGCTCTTCCAGCGAAGTGGCAGGCGAAAAAATCGGCACATTTTCCAGTGTGGAAACAGCGCAGGCGGTATTTGAGGGCATTTATGAGGTAGTTCAGAAAAGGGAACTGTTTCTGGCAGCCCAATGCTGCGAGCATTTAAACAGGGCGCTTATTGTGGAAAAGGAAGTCATGAAAAGAGACAGGCTCACCAGGGTTAATGTAATTCCAAAACCAAAGGCCGGCGGTTCTTTCGGAACAACTGCATATGAAAGATTCAAAGAGCCTGTGGCTGTAGAGCATATTAAGGCCCAGGCGGGAATTGATATCGGGAACACTTTGATAGGCATGCATCTGCAGGAGGTTGCAGTACCGGTCAGAACGACGTTAAAACAAATAGGGAATGCACATGTGGTGTGTGCCAGAACCAGGGCAAAGTTTACAGGCGGCGGACGTGCCGTCTATGATGAAGAACTATTATAGAAGCCTGAAAATAAGAAGATAAGGACTTAAGTTTATAAGTAAAGAGGGGAAACAAATGGAAGAACAAATGAGAAACTCTGCTGACAGCAGTCAGCAGGAGCAGTATGACAGCCGGGGATATGAGGGAAATCTGTATGAACAGATGGAACGGGAATTATGCAGAAGATGTCATCAAAGAAAGATAGACAGGAGTGAAAATCCGGAGTCGGTTCTTTGCAGGGAATGCAGGGAAGAGTTGATAAAGCTTAAAGTACCGCCGGTTATGATAGGGCTTGGCATTGGCGTGGGCGTACTTGTTATTTTGTGTATAGCGGTGTTTGCAGTGGATATTTTCAGGTTTAAACTGGGAATCGGAAATGATTATGGTTTGTCATCGTATCTGGAAGAAGAAGCTGCAGAAGATACGGTTAAATCAAATATTTCAGATGAAGGAACCGGCGCGGATGCAGGAGAAGAAGGGAAAAAAACAGGAAGGCTGACAAGGCAGGAAACTGAAAAGGAAGACCCCAGGTGTGAAGAGTATATTGATTTGGCTGATGCCGGTTTAGTAGTAACATCACTGAACGGCATGCTGGATGAGTTGGAAGAAGATTCTGAAAATTTAAGCATGGCAATTACACTTGCAGATGTAGCGATGAAGTATTCCTATTTTGATTATGCGGCATATGCTATTGAAACCTATCTGGTTGGGAAGACCGTATCGGATGAGGCTTATGACAGAATTACAGGCTATATGGACCGGCTTGAGATTCATTATAACACTGCTGATAAGATAGAAGAGATTTTGAATACTATGGATGAAGCATTGACTGATTATGGAGATGAAACTGAAGAAGATGCTTATATGCAGCTTCTTCAGCAGTGTCATGATGAAACAGCGGAATATCTCGGAAATGAGGGGTACGACCAGGCGCTTCTTTATTATTATCTGGCGTATCTTTGTCAGGATGAAGAAGAGAGAATACAGCACTTGAAAGATTGCATTGCTATAGATAAGAACTGTTTTGACGCGAATGCGCAGCTGGCGGTTCATTACAGAAGTCAGGGGAAGCTGGAGGATGCGAGAGCCATATTGGAAGAAATATACCCGGTAAATTTGGAAGATTACTCGGTGCAGCGTGCGCTGGCAACCCTTGAACTGACAGAGGGTAATCTGGAAGCAGGGCTTGATTATGCGCAGATGGCTTATGAAGCATATCCGGAGGGCGGCTATGTGGTGGATACTTATCTGGTTGCCCTGAAGGCCAACGGACTTTCCGAAGAAGCGGAATCGCTCATTAAAGAGTGGGAAGATAAGGGATATGTTTTTGATGATGATTTCTATTCCTTTCAGGAAGGAAATATGACACTGGAAGAATATTATATAGAAGATTAGGGGGAGACAAAAGATGATTTTTATTCCGGGTATTGTAATTTCAATAGTAACCTTTCCGGGAGTGGCAGTACATGAGCTGGCGCATCAGATTTGCTGCAGAATCTGCCGCATTCCGGTTTATGAGGTAAAGTATTTTCAGGTCAGTAATCCATGCGGATATGTTGTGCATGAGTCCACCTCCAATCCGTGGAAAAATCTTCTAACAGGACTTGGCCCCTTTTTCGTAAATACTATTCTCGGTATGATTATTACCTTTCCGGCTTATTACAGCCTTTGGGGAGCGGGAAAGTATATGTATGGCTATAACAGCAGTAATACAGGGATGTTTATTATTAATCTGGTTCTTTACTGGCTTGGGTTGTCCATTTTGATGCATGCGTTTCCAAGCACAGGGGATGCTAAAACGCTGGTACAAACCGTTATGAAAAACAAGGATGTGAATATTTTTGCCAAAATAGTAACTGCGCCTTTTATCGGATTAATTTATCTGGGAGCTGTTGGCTCGGCATTCTGGCTGGATTTGATATACGGAATTGCAATGTCTGCGCTGCTGCCGCATTTATTTGAAAGACTTATGTTTCTGTAAGGGACGGGTTAATTGCCGGGTTTTTGACAAAATCTTGAAAATTGTATAGTTCTCTGATAAACTATACCTGTTGAACTACTAATGTTCAATAGGGTACGACTGATTGATGTAGTGAAATATAATGTTTTTATAAAATCACAAAAGGAGCGAATATTATGAGCAAAGTAACATTTGATTATTCCAAAGCCGCATCTTTTATTAAGGAGCATGAAGTGGAATCCATGAAGAAGCTGGCACTGGATGCAAAAGAATTACTGGTTTCCAAAAAAGGAGCAGGAAATGATTTCCTCGGATGGATTGATTTGCCTGTAGATTATGACAAGGAAGAATTTGACAGAATTAAGAAAGCAGCTGCGAAAATTCAGAGTGATTCCGAAGTGCTGCTGGTAATCGGTATCGGCGGTTCTTATCTTGGAGCAAGAGCAGCCATTGAATTTTTGAGACACAGCTTCTATAACACTGTAAGCAAGGAAATCAGAAAGACGCCTGAAATTTATTTTGTAGGTAATTCTATCAGTTCTACTTATATTAAACATCTCATGGATGTAATCGGAGACAGAGATTTCTCCATTAATATGATCAGTAAATCAGGTACTACTACAGAGCCTGCCATTGCCTTCCGTGTATTTAAAGAGATGATGGAAAAGAAATATGGTAAGGAAGAAGCAGCAAAGAGAATTTATGCTACTACAGATAAGGCAAGAGGCTCCTTAAAGAATCTGGCTACGGAAGAAGGCTATGAGAGCTTCGTAGTTCCTGATGATGTAGGAGGACGTTTCTCCGTTCTTACTGCCGTTGGTTTACTTCCCATTGCAGTAAGCGGCGCTGATATTGATAAATTAATGGAAGGTGCAGCGCAGGGCCGTAAGATGGCGCTGGAAGCTCCTTTTGAAGAAAATGATGCCGTTAAATACGCAGCTCTCCGTAATATTCTTTTAAGAAAGGGCAAGGCCATTGAAATTCTTGCAAACTATGAGCCCAGCGTTCATTACGTATCTGAATGGTGGAAACAGTTATACGGCGAAAGCGAAGGCAAGGATCAGAAGGGTATTTTCCCTGCAAGCGTTGATTTAACAACAGACCTTCACTCCATGGGTCAGTTCATTCAGGACGGTTCCAGAAATATGTTTGAAACTGTTATTAACATTGAGACCAGCAGAGAAGAAATTATTTTACAGGAAGAGCCTGTAGACCTTGACGGTTTGAATTATCTGGCAGGAAAGAGTGTTGATTTCGTAAACAAGAGCGCTATGAACGGAACAATTCTTGCCCACACTGACGGACAGGTTCCCAACTTTATGGTAACTGTTCCTGAAGTAAATGAATTCTACTTAGGTGAATTATTCTATTTCTTTGAATTTGCATGCGGCGTAAGCGGATATTTACTTGGTGTGAATCCTTTCAACCAGCCCGGTGTGGAAAGCTATAAGAAGAACATGTTTGCCCTTCTCGGAAAGCCCGGATATGAGGCACAGAGAGAAGAGCTGCTGAAGAGATTATAAAAATAAATGCTAATTAAGTTGAATAACGGTGCAGTTTACGCTGCACCGTTATTTTAATCTTAAAAGCGGAAAAACAGGAGAAAGTATATGAGGGCAGTAAGAAAAACCAATAGAATAATATGCATTACTATCCTTGGCTTAATGCTGGCTTTCGGTATGCTGCTCAGTGTCTGCCACAGCATGGACAGGCTTAAAGAAGAAGACGTTGTTTTGGAAAATCCGGGGATTAAGGTAACCTTTTTTGATGTGGGAAAGGGTGATGCAATACTGATAGAAACAGAAAATCATAATATGCTGATTGATACAGGTTATGACAGGACATCCGGAGTTATTTTGGATTATTTGGAAAAAGAGAATGTACAGAAGCTGGATTATCTCATACTCACGCATTTTGACAAGGACCATGTAGGCGGTGCAGACCAAATTTTAAAGCAGGTGAAGGCAGGGGAAATCCTGCAGCCGGATTATGAATCGGATGGAGGCCAATATTTGGAGTACAGGGAAATTGTGGAAGAAATGGTACTACAGCCGAATGTGGTAACAGAGGCAATGCGGTTTTCACTTGATGGGGCAGAGTTTCTGATTTATCCACCGGAGCAGAAAGAGTATGAAGAAGAAGACAATGATTTTTCGCTGGTAGTCAGCGTGAAGTATGGGAAAAGAAGCTTTTTGTTTGCCGGGGACTGCGAAAGGGAACGGTTAGATGAACTTTTGCAGCAAGAAGAATTTGACTTGGTTCATGATGTACTGAAGGTTCCTCATCACGGAAAGGATGAGAAGAACTCAGAAGCTTTCCTTAAAGCTGTTTCTCCGAAGGCTGCAGTGATTACCTGCTCTGAGGAAGAGCCGGACAGAGAAAAGATATGTGAAATGCTAAACGAATTGGGAACTGAAATTTATTTGACAGCGGACGGCACTGTTACCTGTTTGTGCGATGGAGATACCATACAGATTATGCAGGAGCAGTAGAAAGCACGCTTTCCGTTTTTACTATTTGCTCAATAACTGGAATTTGCATATTGCTTTTTTTCGCCTATAAGAAGTATAATTTAATTAGTTATCACTAACTTTTGACAAGGAGGTTATTATGGAAAATTTTATGAAGAAACACCCTGTTTTAGAAGATTCTTTAGACACTATTTTAAACCTTTTAGCAGGGAGTTTTGCATTAGTTGCTATTCTTATTGTATGGGTAAAAGAGGTTATTGCAAAGAGAAAAGACAAATAGCAATGGGAAGTTGTCAACTCATTATATTAGAATCTCACGCTTCATAATTTTTAATTGAAATTCCTCAAATGAGTTAGCAACTATTTTATATTCTTCAAACTCTGGTTCGCCCCCATGAACGACAGAACCATTCTCTATAGAAATGGCATAATAAGAGTATCCGTCTTTAACAGACATAATGATAGGGAGATGGTTATTCTAAAACTTTTTTATTTCAGTTTCCCACTCGATGTCGTTCTCAGCACTTTCAAGGCTGATTATCTCCCATTCATTCCATCGAAATGAATCCTCTATCTGCATATCGAAATTATTTTTACACAAGAACCATGTCGTTTCGTCATCATTTATCATGCTTTTCACTGTGCTGATGAAATCCAACCTTGCTCTTTCATGCAGGTTAAAAACTTTTCCAATCTCTCTACCTCCCTTTGCGAAGCAAACATGCCAATTCCGATTTTTCGCTCTCTGCAACTTCCCGACAAATGGGAATTGATAGAACTTAATATTTGTTATGCTCTTCACGAATATGAATAGGGCACTGAAAGCTTTGCATACACGCTAAAATGATATTGATTTGTTTTTCATTCATATTATGACAACTAAATCTCAATATCTGATGCTCTCTTTGTACTTCTGTTTCACGACCATATTCAAAAATCCAAAAGTGTGTATCAGTCCAATATTCTGCCTGCTCCAAACAGTCAAAACGCCAGCTCTCTCCATTTCCCTTCACATCGGTATTTTGCTGCCAGCCAGAAAACTGTTCTTTGATTTTTTTGAGTATTTCTTCAAGGGGAAGTGCTTCCAAGGCCTTTAATTTCCCTCTTCCAAAACGGTATTTTTCAAATACTGTCTTGTCATCTAAAACAACACCCGGTTTATATTTCCAAAAGATAAGATCAACTTCGTTGATAGGAGGATATTCACCATTAAACATTAAATAGGCAGTTTCGTCTAATGAATTGTGCGACCAATATTCACAGCATAACATTTGTAAGTCCTCTGCGTTCCAGTCTATGCCGGTCAGTTTTCGCATTTCTTCCGTTTGTTCATTGGTAGGCAAATCATAATAATCTGCAATTCTATTAATTAGTTTTTTAACTTGCTCTAAATTTTTTTCTTCCATAAATAATTCTCCCTGCAAATTCCGAATTTACATGACATGTAACTCGCGAAAAACTAAGGTAACATCATTTTCGTTTACTTTTATAATCCAAAACAACGCTGTTAAATCACTTCGCTCTCCGTTAAGAGGTACACCATCAAAAAGTACTTCGCCAATTATATTTTTATAATCTAATTTTGTAACTCCCCATGTTTTAGCCATATTATCTGATATGTCGTAATCGAAAAACACTATGGATGATTCAATATCTTCCAACAATCTGTCTTTGTCTGGAGCATTCAGAATAGAAGTCACTTTATAGTCAACAGGACAATCAGCTCCATACTCTCGTTTCATGTCTTCTTTTGTGAACCACGGTAGGCCATATGTAAAAACAGCTGCTTCCAATTTTTCGGGTGTCCATACCCATAGTTCTCCATCTACTGTTTGCGTATTATCATACAAAATCAAATCCAGTGCTTCTGCATATTTTTCTTGTGCTAAAAGCTCAATCCAATCGATAATTAGATTTTTTGTTTTCTCTTTGCCGATACTTATAGAAATAGTTTTCAATATTATCAGACCTCCATCAAATTTCCGATTTTTCGCTCTCTGCAACTTCCCGACAAATGGGAAGTTGCATTATTCGATTACCATATCGTAATATTCCTCTCCATCTTCTATATATGGTACAGCATAAAAGCGTTTTCCAATCAGTGTTCTTAATTTTTGAATATTTTCCAAAGCAAGTGACCCAAATTCTTGATAACAAATCGTTTCACTTGTTTCATTTAATTGTTCGTAGAAATCTGTAACAAACAAACCAAATTTATCCAGAATGCCTTCAATAGGAACTTGTGTAAGGTTTCTGGGCGATGCATCTTCTTCACCATAACAATCTGGCTCCATTTCAAAGGTAAGGGAAGTAACAAAAATATTTTCACCTTTAGAGCCATAGGGGGATTTAGTTTTATAAATTCCGTCTTCTATTTTTTGAAAATCAAGTGTCATATACTTTTCAGGTGTATAGTTCTCAAAATTCTTCATACTGCCTAACCTCCTACTAACTTTCGATTTGTCGCCTGTTTATCATCAACTATTTTATCACTTGTTCATTAATAGAACAACGCATTTTCTTTACTTCCACACGTTTACATATTAGTTCAGCCTTCCGTTGTCTTGAACGACATGGTAAAGGCGGTGTACGTCCACGCACCAGATAATTCAAAGAAAACGGAAAAACGGCATAGCCCGCAAACTATGCCGTTTCCCGAAAACATTTTTAATACTGTTTTATGAGGGCTGCCTTTCTGCGGTGATTACCGCCAGGAGGCAGTCCTTAAAGATTTATAATGGTGGAAATTTTTCCGTAAATGCTTTCCGAAATTATCTTAAAGCATCTTTCATGCTTTTAACATATTCTCCTACGGGACCGGCAGCATCCTTTCCGTACCTGGCAACCAGTTTGATAATAGCGGAGCCTACAATGGCACCGTCGGAAATGCCCGCCATTTTTGCTGCCTGCTCAGGGGTGGAAATACCGAAGCCTACTGCGCAGGGAACAGAAGAATTTTCCCGTACCAGTTTTACTAAAGATGCAATATCGGTGTTGATTTCGCTGCGGACACCGGTAACACCCAGGCTGGATACAATGTAAATAAAGCCTTCCGCTTCTTTTGCAATCATGGCTATCCGGTTTGCGGAAGTAGGAGCAATCAGGGAAATAAGAGCCACATCATATCTTTTGCAGATATCACTGAATTCTTCTTTCTCTTCAAAGGGCAGGTCAGGAAGAATCAGTCCGTTTATGCCGATTTCAGCACAGGTGCTGATAAATTTTTCCGCATCATAGGAAAATACAACATTAGCATAGGTCATGAATACCATGGGAAGAGTAAGGTCTTTGCGCAGCTCCCGTACCATATCGAAAATTTTGTCCGTGGTAACACCGCCGGTTAATGCGCGGAGATTGGCGCCCTGAATTACAGGACCTTCAGCGGTGGGGTCGGAAAAAGGAATACCCAGCTCGATTAAATCAGCCCCGTTTGCCGCCATACTGCGTACAATTTTTTTGGTGGTTTCCAAATCAGGATCCCCACAGGTAATAAAAGGTATAAATGCCTTGCCCTTTGCAAAGGCTTCTTTAATTTCAGTCATGGATATCCTCCCCTCTGTAACGTGCAATCGCAGCACAATCCTTATCGCCCCGTCCGGAAATGGTAATGACCATAATCTTATCTTTGGAATACTGGGGTGCAATTTTTATTGCATGAGCAACAGCGTGGGCGCTTTCAATAGCGGGTATAATGCCCTCTGTCCGTGAAAGATACTCAAAAGCGTTTACAGCTTCTTCGTCAGTAACGGGAACATACTGTGCACGTCCCGTATCATGGAGCCATGCGTGTTCCGGTCCGATACCGGGATAATCAAGGCCTGCCGAAATGGAGTAAACAGGAGCAATCTGACCGTATTTATCCTGGCAGAAATAGGACTTCATGCCGTGGAAAATACCCACACGCCCGGTAGCTATGGTAGCTGCGGTTTCAAAGGTGTCAATTCCCCTGCCGGCGGCCTCGCAGCCGATGAGCTGCACATCCTTATCCTCAATGAAGTGGTAGAAGGTTCCCATAGCGTTACTGCCGCCGCCTACACAGGCCATTACCACATCAGGAAGCCGTCCTTCCTTTTCAAGTATCTGTTGTTTGATTTCCCTGGAAATAACAGCCTGAAAATCTCTTACAATAGTGGGGAAAGGGTGAGGTCCCATAACGGAACCAAGGCAATAATGAGTATCATCAATTCTGCTTGTCCATTCTCTCATGGCTTCGGAAACGGCATCTTTTAAGGTTGCGGTTCCGGTTTTAACGGGAATAACTTCTGAACCCAGAAGTTTCATCCTGTAAACATTGAGAGCCTGACGTTTCGTATCCTCTTCTCCCATGAAAACCACACATTCCATACCCAGCAGTGCTGCTGCGGTAGCGGTAGCCACACCGTGCTGGCCGGCACCTGTTTCAGCAATCAGCCTGGTCTTGCCCATTTTTTTGGCAAGCAGGGCCTGCCCTAAGACATTGTTGATTTTGTGGGAACCGGTGTGATTCAAATCTTCACGCTTTAAATATATTTTGGCCCCGCCCAAATCCTTTGTTAATTTTTCCGCATAATATAAACGGCTGGGACGTCCTGCATATTCATTAAATAAAGTTGTAAGCTCTTTGTTAAATTCAGGGTCATCCTTGTAATGGTTATAAGCTTCTTCCAATTCAATAACGGCATTCATCAGTGTTTCGGGAATGTATTGGCCGCCATGGGTTCCGAAGCGTCCTTTTGACTGTGACATAATCTACCTCCATAAAATTTAATAAACTATCGCAGCATACGGACAGTATCCGCAAATGCTTTCATTTTTTTATAATCCTTTTTCCCGTCGGTTTCCACACCGGAGCTGACATCCACTGCATATGGATGAGCCAGTTCTATGGCGTCTTTGACATTTTCAGGATTTAAACCGCCTGCCAGAAAAAAGGGTCTGTTTATATTTTGAATCAGGGACCAGTCAAAAGATTCACCGGTTCCCAGCCCGTTATCCAGTAAAAGATAGTCGGAGGGATAACGGAGCGCTTTATTCATATCATCTGCAGTTTTGATAATAAATGCTTTAATGACAGGCTGGCAGCAGTATTTTCGCAGCTTTTTTAAATAAGCTTCATCTTCATGCCCATGCAGCTGGGCTATTTGTATGGTGTCGTTTCGCAAAAGGGAAACCACATTTTCTACAGGTTCATCTACAAAAACACCTACAGCGGGAATTGAAGGGTCAAGCAATTTCCTGAAACAGGCAGCCTGCTTTGGAGAAACATATCTTGCCCTGCCTTTTAAAAAGACAAATCCCACATAATCAGGTTTCATTTCATTTGCATAAGAAATATCATTGTCTGATTTTAAACCGCAGATTTTTATTTTTGTCATGGCACATGCTCCTTATATTAAGAGTCTTGTAAGGAAAGTTTAACATGCTCCCCGCAGCGCATCCAGCATTGCTTTTTTGTTTTCAGCCCTCATCAGGGTTTCGCCGATAAGAACGGCGTTGACATGGGCTTCCTTAAGAACATCAATGTCTTCGGCAGTGCGGATACCGCTTTCTGCTACAAAGAGAACGGATTCCGGTACCAGTTTGCGCAGATTTTCGGAATTGTGAACATCTACCGTAAAATCTTTCAGGTTCCGGTTGTTTACACCGATAATACGGGCACCTGCGCGGACGGCAGAAGCAATCTCTTCCTCATCATGAGCTTCTACCAATGCGGACAGTCCCAGGGTATCGCAGATTTCTATATAGTGTTTCACCGTTTCCTCAGGTAATAGGGAACAAATTAAAAGCACTGCACTTGCGCCTAAAAGCTTTGCTTCATAAATCATGTATTCGTCCACGGTGAAATCCTTACGGATGCAGGGAATGGAAACAGCTTCTGTAATTTCCTTCAGATATTCGTTGCAGCCAAGAAACCATTTCGGTTCTGTCAGTACGGAAATGCAGGATGCGCCTGCTGCTTCATATTCCTTAGCAATGGAAAGGTAAGGAAAATCTTCTGCAATAATTCCCTTGGAGGGGGATGCTTTTTTGCATTCGCAGATAAAGCTGATATCACTGCTTTGAAGAGCTTTCTCAAAGGGAAAGCCTGTGCTGCAGTTCGTGGCAAGAGCCTGCTTTTTTATTTCTTCCGGGGAAAGTTTTTTCTTTGCTTCTTTTACTCTTTCCCTGGCATATTCGGCGATAGTATCCAAGATTGTTGTCATAACTTATTATCTGACCTTTCTGGCGGTTTTAACAGTAATTTATGAATTACTTTCTTTTATAAATGCTTCCAATACTGCAAGGGCAGCACCGTTGTCAATCAGTTTTCCGGCAAGAATAATACCGTCTGCAAGGCTTTCGGCTTTTCCTCCGATATAAAGAGCAGCACCGGCATTTAAAAGAACAGCATTTCTCTTAGGTCCTTTTTCTCCTTTTAAGATGGAAAGAGTAATAGCGGCATTTTCTTCCGGTGTTCCTCCTGCAAGGTCTTCCTTTTTGCAGGTGGTAAATCCGAACTCTTCAGGGGTTATAGTATAGGTTTTGTATTCGCCCTGATTCAGTTCGCAGATAAGAGTAGGAGAGCTTGCTGAAATTTCATCCAGCTTATCCAATCCATAAACTACCATGCCTCTTTTTACACCGAGACTGGTAAGTACCCTTGCAAGGGGTTCCACCAGGGATTCGTCATAGACTCCCAGCAGCTGCATATCAGGAGAAGCGGGATTGGTAAGAGGCCCCAGAATATTGAATACAGTGCGGATACCCAGCTCTTTACGAATAGGGCCTACATATTTCATGGAGGTGTGGTATTTCTGTGCAAAGAAGAAACAGATACCTGCTTTTTCAAGCAATTCAACGCATTTTTCAGGGGATAAGTCGATATTTACTCCAAGGGCTTCCAGACAGTCTGCAGTACCGCATTTGGAGGAAGCGGCACGGTTGCCGTGCTTTGCTACTTTTACGCCTCCGGCAGCAATAACGAGAGCTGAAGTGGTGGAAATATTAAAGCTTTGAGCGTTGTCTCCGCCGGTTCCTACGATTTCAAGGACACTCATGTTGTGGGTTACCTTCATGGAATGAGCTCTCATGGCAGCAGCGCAGCCCGCTATTTCATCGGTAGTTTCCGCCTTAGTGCTTTTGGTGGATAAGGCTGCCAGAAAAGCTGCATTCTGGGTGGGTGAGGTTTCTCCGCTCATGATTTCATTCATAACGGCATAGGCCTCGTCATAAGTTAAGTCCTGTTTGTCAACGATTTTTACAATGGCTTCTTTAATCATAATTTTCTGATTCCTTTCTTTATTTGATGGTTTTTATTGTTAAGGGCGGCAGATGCCGAGAAAATTCTTTAACATGGTTTTTCCGTCCGGTGTAAGAATGGATTCGGGATGAAACTGGAGTCCGTAAACCGGATAGGTTTTATGCTGCACCGCCATGATTTCACCGTCCTGGGTTCTTGCTGTTACGGTAAGGCAGTCAGGAAGAGTTTCTTCCAAAGCGGCGAGAGAGTGATATCTGGCTACAGGAGCCGTTTCCGGACAGTCTTTGAAAACAGGGCAGTTTAAGTCCAGCTTTGTAAGGGACTGTTTTCCGTGCATCAGTTCTTTGGCATAGGAAACAGTGGCTCCGTAGGCCCTGCAGATTGCCTGATGACCCAGGCAGACCCCCAGGATGGGAATTTTACCGCCCAGCTCCTTTACCACATCAATGCAGATGCCCGCATCCTCAGGTCTTCCGGGACCGGGAGAAATAATGATGGTCTCGGGTTTCATTTCTTCTATTTCTTTTACAGTAGAAACATCATTTCTGATAACCTGTATGTCGGGATTAATAGATCCGATAAGCTGAAACAGGTTGTAGGAAAAGCTGTCATAGTTATCAATTAACAGAATCATTCTGTCACCTCCTGTGCCGTTTTTAATGCATTTACCACTGCGGCGGCCTTGTTCAGGCACTCCTGATATTCTTTTTCGGGAACAGAATCCGCTACAATTCCCGCACCGCTTCTGATAAATACCTTTCCGTTTTTCTTGTAAGCAATACGGATTGCAATGCAGGTATCCAGATTGCCTGTAAAATCAATATAACCGATAGCGCCGCCATAGATGCCTCTTTTATTATTTTCCAAATCATTGATAAGCTGGCAGGCTTTAATTTTGGGCGCTCCGGAAAGTGTTCCGGCAGGAAGAATGGAATCAATTGCCGAAAGAGCATCTTCCTCTTCACGGATTTCTCCCCGTACCGTAGAGCCAATGTGCATTACGTGAGAATATCGTTCAATGCAGTGATATTTTTCTACTTCCACGGAACCGAATTTGCTGATTTTGCCGATGTCATTTCGTCCAAGGTCAACCAGCATATTATGCTCTGCCAGTTCCTTGGGGTCTGCAAGCAGTTCCTCTTCAAGAGCTTTATCTTCTTCCTCAGTCTTTCCTCTTGGACGGGTACCTGCCAGCGGAAAGGTGTGAAGAATGCCGTTTTCCAGTTTAACGAGAGTTTCCGGGGAAGCTCCTGCAACCTCCATGTCGCTGCTGGAAAAATAAAACATGTAGGGGGAAGGATTAAGGGTACGTAAAATACGGTAGGTATTTAACAGGCTTCCTTCAAATTCCGCTTCCAGACGGTTGGATAAAACTATCTGAAAAATATCTCCCTCTTTAATGTGGTGTTTTGCTTTTTCCACCATGGAGCAGTATTCGTCCTGATTAAATAAAGGTTTAAAGTCTGAGGTGCATCTGCCGGGCCGGTCTTTAACAGGAGAGCCGTTTTTAATTAATTCGGACAGTCTGTTAAGTTCAAGAATTGCCCTGTTATATTCCGTATCTAAACTGTCCAGTTTAATATTTACAATTAAGATAATCTTTTGTTTATAGTTATCAAAGGCAATCACCTTATCAAACAGCATTAAATCCACATCATTAAAACCTTCTGTATCATTGGCATTTAAGTTCAGGGTGGGTTCTGCGTATTTCAGATAGTCATAAGAGAAATATCCCACCAGACCGCCGGTGAAGGGGGGAAGGTAGGAAAACTTCGGGCTTTTATGCTCCTCAATGACCTGCCTGATATATTTTCCCGGGTCTTTCGTTTCAAAGGAAAGAGCGCCGACTTTCATCTGACCGTTTAAGCAGGTGATTTCCAGGCTGGGTTCATATCCCAGGAAGGTGTAGCGTCCCCATTTTTCATTGTCGGAAATGGATTCCAAAAGATAGCAGTGGCTGGAAACATTTTTTAAAATTTTTAAAACTTCGATGGGAGTTTTAATATCTGATAAGATTTCCATGCTGATTGGCGCTGTTTTGTAAAGATTTTGTTCTTTCAGTTCTTTTAATGTTTTAATATCGGGTTGTATCATATTGCCTCCTTTATCTTCATTACTCACACAAAAAACGTCCTTGACAGAATTTAATTTCTGTCAAGGACGAATAATAAACTATCCGCGGTGCCACCTTGATTTACAGCTTCGCTGTACACTTAACAGGATACTATCATACCCCCGGCAACTGACGCATGCCTCTGCGTTGCAGAATACTGGATGAGATATCATCTTATAAAATATTATCTCATTTTTCACTGCACCCTCAGCGGTCCATTTGATGACTTGTTTTCCACCCGTTCTCAGCTTACCGGGCTCTCTGTAGGAGCATCATCACCTTTATCTCCGCTTCAACGGTTTAGGTGATATTCAAATTTCCTTAATCATAACGCTGCCGAAGAAAAATGTCAACCGGAAATTAATATTCCAAGCAGTGTAAAATTATCTCCGGTAGAATCAGGAGCCTTTTTGATAACTACAGTATGTTCACAGGCTTCTTTTGATGCATATACTTCTTTTGCGGCGGCATAATTTCCCCATCCGCTTTTAAAATCAGAGTCCAGGGTGGAGGAATATTCTCCATCCACATAAACCTCATACTGACCGCCTGTACCGTCATTGGTACAAAAATACAAAAAGCCCAGCCTGCTGCAGTTTATTGAGAAGGTGAAATTTCCCTCCCCTCCTTCACAGGTCCATCCGTTTGGGAATGCCTCAAAGCTGCTTCCTGCAGTGAAATCTCCGGTCTGCACCGGGGTTAAGGTGCGGCTGTCAAGAAGCTCAGCATTTAAATAAACTTCATTGGTAACAGGGCTTTTATCAAAAGGCTTTGGTTCTTCAAAACTATCCCGCACAACATAAACCTCATTCAGATATTTCCACAGGATTTCCCCTGCAATGGCATGTCCCAATGCGGAAGGGTGAGTAGTATCGCCGGAAAGCTGTTTGTCTGTATAAATGTTTTCAGCCATCATGGCGTTTATTACGTTAAGATAGCTTACCATAGGCAGATTGTAGTTAAAACCGATTAATGCGTGTACGTCCTGTGCGCTGGAACCGTTTGTCTGTCCCATAAACAGGAGCATCACTGCAGGGTGGCTTTCTGACAGAAGAATCTTTCTTACCAGATTGTCATAGTTCCTTTTATCAATAAGAGAGCTGCCATCGTTAACAGAAAATTCTACCAGAACCAGGTCAGGCTCATAATCGAGCACATCTTTTTGAACCCGGTGTACGCCCAGGTAAGAATCTGTGGCGCCGATTCCGGCATTAATAAAAGTAAATTCTGTTTCAGGAAAAGTATCCGACCACCATTCAAAGAAAAGGTCCGCATAGCATTTTTTGAACCCCAATTTGGCATCATCCGCACCTGGGGATATAGTGCCCTGAGTGATAGAACCGCCAATACAGGCAATAGTAACATTTTCCCCTGCTGCCGCTTTTTTCATAACAGCGGCAAGAGCCGTATCATCACAGCTGTTCCACATATCGGCAAGAGCCATATTTTCTTCAGAGACGTAGTCTGTTAAGGGAGAAACAGGGTCTTTTTCAGGGGCTGCCGGGTTACTGTCCGTACAGCCGACTAAAAGAAGGGCAGCCGCTAATCCGGCAGTAAGCCATTTATAATGTTTTTTCATAATTTGTATCACCTTACAGTAACGATTACTTAATTATGATAAGTATACCACAGGAGTTGCTTGCTTTACATATGATTTTAAGTTACTGTTACTTATGTATAGGAAGGATGAGATTTATATGAAAACAGACAGATTATATGGTATAACTGTATATCTTTTAAATCACGGACAAACTTCTGCATCTGAGCTGGCAAGGCATTTTGAGGTGTCTGTCCGCACTATTCAGCGGGATATTGATTCTCTATGCTGTGCAGGAATTCCCATTATTGCGGCAAACGGCAGTAATGGAGGATATGCCATTGCAGAAGGATTCAAAATGGACGGTCATGTAATTTCGCAGGATGAGTTTTCCTATATGCTTACGGCATTGAAAGGTTTGTCATCAGTTACCCGAAATGCAAAAACAAATGAGATTTATGAAAAGGTTCTGGCTTTGTCAGGCAGAAACAATCACATGGGCATGGTGCTTGATTTTTCCGTACTGCGGGAAGGGGATGAGAAGCTTTTGCAAATGCTTCAGACTGCCGTGCTTAATAGAAAGGCAGTGGAATTCACATACACAAATAACAGCGGGGAAACACGCATTCACTGTGTTGAGCCTGTTGCGGTTATTTACCGCTGGTATGCATGGTATTTACTGGCGTATTCTGAAGTCAGGAAGGATTACCGCATTTATAAGCTCGTACGAATGGAAGATGCCCGGATAACAGACAAGTCATTTACGAAGGAGCATATGCCGGCAGAGGATATTCTTGCAGAAAGCAATAAAAGCTATAAGGAAAATGTAAAACCCACAAAGGTAACCTTAAAATGCAGCCCCGGCGCCGTATACAGAATCAGGGAATATTTAAACGGCAAAGTTACCGGAGTGCTGGAAGACGGCTATGCAATTATGGAAATTCATGTAGTTGAAAATGAACAGTGGTGGATAGGGGTAATTTTATCCTTGGAGGATACCATTGAGATACAGGAACCGGAATACATCAGAAGGAGAGTAGTCACTTCGGCAAAAAAAATTCTGTCCTTATATCAGGAATTATGACATACAGCTGTCGTATATTGTGTGTCATAATACTTTTATAATAACAATAGAAATCACGCTTTGCGAAAATAAAACAGGAAAGAAGGTATACTGATGAAACGGGAATTTGGAATTGCCAGATGCGGACTGGCATGCTGCTTATGCTCTGAAAATAATAACTGCGCAGGCTGTAATTCCGGGGAATGTCATGGTAAGGAATTTTGCGAAAACAGAAGGTGCTCTATAGAGAAAGGGCTGTCCCATTGTTATGATTGCAAGGAAGATTGCAGGAAGGGTCTTTTAGGGAAGATAAAACCATATGCCTTTACGGTATTTATTAAGCGGTATGGAGAAGAATATCTTCTTGAATGCTTAGAGAAAAATGAAAGAAAAGGAATTGTTTACCATAGAAACGGGATTAACGGAGACTATGATAATTTTAATGATGTAGAGGAATTGATAAATTTTATTAAAACGGGAGAAAGGCTGAAAGGGGTTGTCGGAAAATAGCGATTTATAGCAGTATCTATTTCAGGGCGCAGAATTCCCTCGAACACAAACATCCATGCTTCTCCAAGGTCGTATTTCGGTCCATATCCATTCTCACACAGAAATAAACGTAAAATAATTATTGAATTTATGACAATTGCATGTTACGATATGTTCAAAGCAAATGATTTCTGTAAGCGAAAGCTTATTTGGCGGCATTGCCGCATCTGACGGAACATTCTGTTCTTTTTTTTCTTTGAAATCCTGCTTTTAAAAATCCAACCAATATGACAAAAGCAGGAAAATGAAAACAAATGCGGCTGTTGCTTGAAAGGTTTTTCCATACATTTTCCTGCAGTAAGGAGGAAAACATATGGAAAACAAAACTGTAACAATGCTGGAAAACCTGAATCTTGTGGACAGATTTCTTTTTGACGAGACCATGGAAAACAGGGAAGCTTATGAAGCGGCAGTCAGCATCCTGTTGGAAAATGAAGTGGAACTGCTTGACAAACCTCAGACGGAAAAGGAATTGAGGATATCGCCGCAGCTTCGGGAGATCAGGCTGGATGTGGTCAGCATGGACAGCAGCAAAAAAATTTATTACACGGAAATGCAGCAGAGAAATACAGGGAATCTCAGGAAAAGAAGCCGGTATTACCAGGCGCAGCTGGATGTCTCCCTTTTAGAGCCTGGAACCAGGGACTTCAGTGCGCTGAATGACAGCTGCTTTATCCTGATAGCGCCTTTTGACATTTTCGGAAAGGGTCTGTGCCGTTATACCTTTGAAGGGATCTGCCGGGAATGCCCGGATTTAAGGCTTGGAGATGGCGCAGTCCGGATCTTTATCAACACAGCGGGAAAAAACAGGGCTGATTTTTCAGAAGAGTTCCTGGATTTTATGGACTATGTAACAAATTCTTCTGCAGAAATAGCGGACAGGACAAAAAGCAAAAAAATTAAGCTGATCCACAGGCAGGTAAAGAAGGTCAGAGAATCGGAAAAGATGGGAGTGAAGTATATGCAGAGATGGGAAGAGCTGGCAGAGGCAAGAGATGAAGGACTTGCCGAAGGCCGCAGCGAAGGCGAAGAGCGAAAACTGATAAAACTGATTTGCAAAAAACTCTGTAAAGGAAAGCCAATGGCAGAAATCGCGGAGGATTTGGAGGAAGAACCCGAAGAAATTGAGCGAATCTGTAAAGCAGCAAAAGAATTTGAACCTGATTATGATTGCGACAGAATTTATGAGAAGCTGCATGCTCCTTCTGTCTGCTGTCCGCAGGAGTCAAATTTGAAACCACGCTAAAAAAGAGTCTGATATATATAGCATAGAAGAGGTGTCGGAAAATAGATAGTTTAATTACCCGACACCCCCTTCTATATACAGTTTAATAAGTAAAAAGGTTTTTAACCATAAAGAGGTCCGTAAGCTTTGCAGGCGGCGAAGTCTGCCGCTTCCATATCCTTAGTGCCAAAGCTTCCCCACACATGAGGACGGAAAATTCTTTCTTCTTCCACATTGTGCATAGCCACAGGGATTCTCAGCATAGAAGCAAGGGTAATCAGGTCTGCACCCACATGTCCGTGTATAAAGGCGCCGTGATTGGCTCCCCAGTTTGCCATGACGCTGTAAACATCCCTGAAGGCGCCGTTTCCTGTGGTTCTTGGAACAAACCAGGTAGTGGGCCAGGTAGGGTCTGTTCTTTTATCAATCTTGTTGTGAACTTCTTCAGGAAGCACAATGCTTTTTCCTTCTGCAATCTGGAGCACCGGTCCGATACCCTCTACCAGATTTAATCTTACCATGGTAAGGGGCATCTCGGCATCTGTCTTAAAATGAGAAGAATAGCCGCCGCCGCGGAACTGGCAAAGCTCTGCCGGACACCAGTCGGTGGCGTTTAAGCAGGCTTCCATGTCGGCCTCCGTCATATCCCACCAGGGTTTCATAACAGGATTGCCTGCCGCATCCTTGCTTTTTCCGGTAGCATCAAGACAGGTGGAACCGGAATTAATCAGATGGATAAATCCTTCTTTTGCGGAGCCCTGAGGCTTCCAGCCTGTAACACGTTCTACCGCTTCGGGACTCCAGTAGCATCTGACATCTGAAAAACCGCTGGCTTTTCCGGTAAGCAGATTTCCGAAAACCATGGAAAGTCCGTTCAGGTTATCATTTTCTGTTGCAAATACAAAGGGAGCTCTTTTTCCGTCCCAATCAAAGGTGGAATTCAGGATTGCTTCCGTAAAGTCTGCATTAGGCTTATAATCGGTCCACATGCGTTGTCCCTGAAAGCCTGCAAATAAGGCGTTTCTTCCAAGAGCTTCTTCCACAAAGCCTTTTTCGGCCAGTTTTTCATTACCCTGCATGATATCTTTTACTATCAGGGTCATTTTTACGACAAATTCCCATTCGTCATCTTTCTGCTTTCTGCTGTGGGCACGGCTGTCCGGGTTAGGATCATGTCCCTCTTTGCAGTATTTTTTGACCCAGGCAAGGGCTTCCTTAAATTTTTCCTCATCATAAATGCCTGAATCCATTCTCCGGAGGATTTCTGTCATGTCCACCCATTCAGGGCGCATACCCAGATATTGAATGTAAAACAGGGGATCCAGGAAGGAGCCCATAATACCCATGGAAACGGCGCCGATGCCCACATAGGATTTATTTTTCATTTGTCCCACCACCGCGGCGCATCTGGCAAAGCGCAGGATTTTTTCCTGTACATCCGCAGGAATTTCTGTTTCTTCCATATCCTGCACATCCCTTCCGTAGATGGAATAGCAAGGCAGCTTCATCTGATTGTGGGCTGCCAGTGCGGATGCCAGATAAACGGCGCCGGGGCGTTCCGTTCCGTTAAAGCCCCAGATTGCTTTGATGGTAAGGGGATTTAAGTCAATGGTTTCCAAAGGGTAGCACCAGCTGGGCGTTACACTTAAGGTAGCCACTACATTTTGGGTTTCAAAATAAGAAGCACATCTTGCGGCTTCTTCGCCTCCGGCAATACTGCCCGGAAAGATGACCACCTTTACAGGCGTACCGTCTGCGTAAAATACATTTTCTTCAATTAATTTTTTGGCGCTTTCCGCCATTTCGCGAACCTTTCCCTCCAGGGCATCTCTGATTCCCATACGTCTGGAGTCTACAATAGGACGGATTCCGATTGCGGGGTAATTTTTCATAGCTGTTCCTCCTGTCAAAGTATTGTTTATAGTTTCTTATGAAGCCCGGATATTTGGCTTATTTCTTATATTCAGACTTTTCAGACTTTGATTTCCTTTTAATCCTGTGTACCTGGGGCTTCAGCGTAATATCAGACACAATCATTCCTTCCCGCTGGCTCAAAATAAATTCCACCGCAGCCGCTACCTCTTCCGGAAGAAGATAGGATTCTGTTTCATCCCCTTCCCGGAAATCCGCATTGCGGTAGAGATTGGTTTTCGTCATATCGGGGAAAATTGTAGCCACCTTTACGCCGTATTTCCGCGCCTCGTCAAAGAGGCTGTGTGAAAAGCTGGCAAGTCCTGCTTTTGTGGCACCGTATGCACATCCGTGGGGGTTGGACTGTGTTGCCGTCACAGAGGAAATATTGATGACATATCCTGCATTTTTCTTTAATTGCCGCAGAAGCTGCCAGGTAAGAATCATTGGTGCCTCCAGATTGGTCCGGACAAGCTCTTTAATCTTTTGGGGATTTAATTCTTCATGAAGTCCGTAATATCCCACCCCTGCATTGTTTATCAGAACCTGCACATCGAATTTTGATGCAATCTGTCCGGCACAGTTACATAACCTGTCCGTATCAAGCACATCACAGATGATAGGGTGAAAGCCATCCTCTTCTTTAAGCTGTACCTGTTCAAAATTTCTTCCGAAACCGAACACCTCATATCCAAGCTCACAAAGCTTCCTGCTGATTGCATATCCTATGCCGGAGGATGCGCCTGTTATAATTGCCGCTTTTTTTTCTATTCTTTCCACCTGAAAATTTTCTCCTTAGAAATCTTTTTTGCTAATTTTTCTGTCAAAAATAATTCCATCTGTTCCATCAGTTCATCAGGGTAATGATAAAATCCGTTTTCGTTCTGAAAAGGGAACCAGACAACTGCCGAATCCGGCTCCTGTTTTCTCATTTTCTTTAAATAGTCCTGTGATATCCGAAAGGTTCCTACGCTGACATCCATGATTTTGGTAAGGTCAATGGTATCATACACCTGTTTTAGCATTTCTCCGTAATGCTGTTCCCACCGGGGCAGATAAATCATGGGGTCAAAGCAAAGCCGTACAGGACAGCCGGCCTTTATCAGCTCTGCGGCGCAGGAAAGCCTGTCTGCAAGGGACGGAGTGTGATGCTCGCAGGCATCAATGACCGCCTGGGGCGACAGTGTAAAGGCGTAAATGACGCCGGGAATCTGCCTGGCTTTCCGGGCGAAAGGCATATTTGCGCATTTTGTCCGTATTTCTATTTTCAGATTCTCATGTTTCTCTGTGAAATTGCACCATTCTTCCGCATAGCCGGTAATCTGCTCAAAAGCCAGTAAATCCGTATCATAAGAAACGCACAGATACATGGGATGACTTTTCAGCATTTCCTCCGCCCTGGCAAAAATTGCTTCCAGGTTTACAAATATTACAATATTGGCTGAAGGATACATCCCTTTTAAATAGCAATATTCACAGTCAAAAATGCAGTTCATCATGCAGGAGGTATAGTAAAAATGGTGGTTTCCAAAGCTCTGGCATACCGGTGCGCCTTTATAAATAAGTGTTCCCTGTTTGGCAGCCAGAATCAGGTTCTGGGAACGGTGCTGAAGAATGCAGCTTTGTCTGCTTCGGCAGAATACATCCTTATAATGCCCGATTTCAATCACCTTTGCCAGTGGAAATTTGTCCAGTATTGCCCGGGTGCGGGGGTGATTCCGAACAGATTCTTCCACATAAATATGTGAAAAAAACCCATTATAATAATCTTCTTTTAAGCTCTTCAAAACGCAGTTTCCCTTCTCTTTTATCCTTGCAGGGAAGAAGGTCTTCCCTGTACATATCCTGTATCACAGAAGCATAATCTGTTCCTGACAGTGTGAGATAGCGGATATACTGTTTCAGTAAATCTTTCATGACTTTAGAACAATGCATATCAGCAGAGAGCTTTTCAATTACAGGGTCTTCTTCCTGCCGGAAGCAGTGTTCCTTCCGGGTATTTTCAGCTGCTGTCAGGGAAAGCTGTTTCACAAAAGAAAACAACATATCCTGGCAGGATTCCATTAAGTTTTCTACCCGCTTCTCCGAAACCTCTTTTGCCG
Source organism: Lachnospiraceae bacterium (assembly GCA_017621815.1). GTDB lineage: Bacteria > Bacillota > Clostridia > Lachnospirales > Lachnospiraceae > Suilimivivens. The sequence continues at coordinate 134,991 of JAGASK010000049.1, forward strand.
TTCCGCCATCAGAAACTATTTTCAGAAACACCATCTGATGAGGTCCGAAAAAATAGGCGCCTGCCTGATAAACTGCCGCTGCTTCCATATCGTAAAGATTTTTGCCGGAAATTGCTGCGGGCATCCCCGGAATGTTCTTTTCATCGTTCCAGGGCAGCATTCCCGTTACAATGGCCTCTTCCTCAAAATCATGCCGGTACAGAATATCGGGATAAAAGGTTTTTCCTGTTGCCTGTTCTGTTAATTTATTGCACACAAAAACACCGGCATTTCCTTCTCTGCAGGCACAGGTTCCGATATTAAGGAGCATATCCTCCTCCTTTGGCTTATATTTGGAACATATGCCCGCCACCGCAGCGGCCGCCGCGATTTCGCCGATACCGGTTATGGTAAGAAGGATACCTTCTGCCTCATTATAAAATTCCTGAAATTGTGTGTTTTCCGGATTCTTTTCCAGATGAAATTGTCTGATAAAAATATGTGCTTCACAGTATAAAGCGGTAAATAAATATATCATTTATGCGTCCTGTTCATATTATTTTACAATGTACAGATATAGGTTATCAGTATTTTCAGCGGCGCAGTACACTTGTATAATCTGAGTTAGGGCCGCTGAATACACTCTTAAGATAAGAAACGGAAGCTGCAGCATCCCGGTCCAGCAGCTCAGGAGCAGCGCCTTTGCTTAAGTCACGCCAGATTTTGATATCGCTTCCCACACCGCCGCCGCTTTTTACAAAAGGTTCCATAACAACATTCTTGTCATATCCGATGGCGCGCAGAGCGCTTCCTATCTGATACCAGGGCATACCGCCTTTGCCGGGAAGGCGCCTGTTGTTTTCGCCCACATGAAAATGTCCCAGTTTATCGCCTGCCAGTAAAATGGCTTCTACCATATCATCCTCTTCTATATTCATATGAAAGGTATCCAGCATGATTTTTACTGCGGGTACGTCTACCTCTTCTACAAAGCGTCTGCATTCTTCACAGGTGTTCAGAAGGTAGCCTTCAAAACGGTTCAATACTTCCAGGCAGTATTCCACGCCGCATTCCCGGGCAATCTTTCCCACATGCCTTACGTTAGTGACGCTTCTTTCCCAGTCGCCTGCCTTGTCAATAGGTTTGGTATAATCCACCGGCCAGTAAGAATAAATACCGCCGCCGATGGTGTGAATATCAAGGATTTCCAGTTTCTTCAGAATGTCGGTATAAAAGGCAACAGCATTTTTTACCACCCCGGGGTCACTGCTTGCCAGATTTTCATCAGGTCCGGGGCCGTAGCCTGCGGTCAGGGTAATACCTGCATCCAGTGCCATTTTCTTCATGGTGAGCAGTTCTTCATTGCTGATGTTTTTCAGCATGGCGCAGGAAATTTCCAAAACATCGAAGCCAAGGTCTTTTACCCTGGTAATATACTTCTTTTGGTCTGCATTCCATTCCTGCTCCCAATAAGCAAAATAAATACCATATTTCATAGATTGTTTCCTCCTTTATACAAGCTTTATCATTTGGAAGATTTCCAGCCTGGGCAGGTGAATGCGCAGGGTGTTTTCGCCGGAGTCTTCGTTTATTATCTCACATTCCAGTTCTTTTTCTTCAGGAAGAAGCACTGCCTTTTTATCAGTCTTTTTCACATCAATGGTAATGTCATACATGGGCACCACCGGTGATTCCTCCTGTTCATTGATAACAGCAAAGTAATCACTGCCGTTCTTTTCCCAGGATAACACTTCCACAAATTTAGGCGCATTGGAAGTAAATGCGGGCTCTTTAATCAGGGACTTGATAATACGTAAAAATACCTGGCGGCTCATATAAGGCTTTGACATTTCAACAGGCGCCGCAGACCAGATAATTTTGTTCTTTCCGGTATCTTTTAAAATCAGGCAGGGTTTATCGGTATAAATTCCGGGAGGATTGGAATGGATTGCCGCAAAGTCCTCCGTATCTGTAAGCGTATAAGGAAGGGTTCTGGTAGCCAGAACAGTAATTCCTTCAGGGTTCACAATTTCAGCTTCCATTTGCGCCATGGGAACGGTAAGAGGGGTAAGCCTGTCAAAACCGGCAAGGATTTCCTTTCCTGCTTCGGTAGGACTCATATAAGTAAATTCATGCTGTGTTCTGCCGGTTATCTGAATGCCTATGAGTTTTTGAAGCCTTTCATTTCCTACAGGTCCGCTGATATAGAGATTGCCGCCTTTGTTCAGGAAATTTTCAATTTCGTCCATTTCCTCATCCCTGATTGCCGCCACGTGGGAGAGAATCATGACATCGGCCGTTTCATTTTTCATATTCTTGGTTCCGATTACCTCGAAGGGTACATTGTTTTCCCTGAGGATGGAGGCTGCCGATACCGGAGCATCCATATAATAGTCAGGATGGAAGCTTTTATCCATCATATCCTCACAGTTTTCAAAAGGATTGTATTTTGCATGGGAAGCAAACCAGATGGCTGCATTGTGGGTAAGGTTCCCATTGACATATTTTTCGTAAGGCATGGTTTTTGCATAAATGTTTTTCATAAGGCCATGATATACTTCCGGAACGATTGAGCCGTCAGGATTGATTGCATCCACTAAAAGAAAAGCTCCGTTATGTACCAGCGCCGTGATTACATGAAGCAGCAGTTCTTCTTCCGTTTTGGTTGTGGTATGATAAACCAGCTCAGGGTCACACCGGGAGGTATGATATACGAAAGGAAGATTAGGAGAAACATTTTTATAATATTTATTGATAAAGGTCTGCTGTAGAAAGCCGCCGTAATAATCGCCGCCGCAGTAATCCACCGCATCCGTCAGCATTTCAGAACTGCCGTCAATCCAGCTTCCGGTTATTCTGGAAAACTGATGCTCCACAGTAACGTGAGGCTTGACCGCTTTTACGCAGTTTGTGGCAAATGCGGCGTATTCCGCCATCCACTCATCTCTTTTGTAAACATAGTCGAGCCATTCTTTATCTGACCAGTCAATCTTCCTCGGAAGCTCTTTTCCGGTTTCCGCTTTATATCTTTCCCGGCAGCTGCTGCAGTAGCAGACTTCAGGAAAGAAGGTCATATCCAGAAACATTCCTTCAAAATCGTACAGGGTATTCATTTCCGTCAGACTTATTCTTACGTATTCACGATATTCTTTATTATTGGGGCAGACAATGCCGTAGCGCCCGGTTTTAAAATCGGAACCATGGCGGTATTCCCTCATATTTTTTCCTTCTGCGGTTACTATGCGCCAGGAAGGATGCTCTTCGTAAGCCCAGTTATCAAAAATCTGGGTAAAATATGCAATAACGGCAATATTATTGGCATGGCAGGCTTTAATCATTTCGCCTAAGAAATCATAGCCTTTAAGGCCATTATGCATTCTGCCCACCCTGGTGGGATAATAACAAAGCCCCGTATGAGGTTTGCCTTTTACCATGGCAGCCTGCACACCGGCATCCTTAAGCGCCTCCACATACTCTGCCACATTGATTTTTGAAAGAAATTCAGGATTCCAGTCATCAATATGCATGTCCATAAGATTTCTTCTGTAATTGTCTTTAATCCACATTTTTTGTCCTCTTCTATACTTTTGTTTTTTTATTATTTTATAAAAATATGGACAAATTGAACAGTAAAATTTTGTACTTACTGCAATTATAATAAAAATTTACAACATCATTTTATAGATGTCCGGATTGACGGAATGCTATTTGGTGTATATACAAGGAGGCGGTTAAATGATTACACAGGTAAAAACATGGGGAAACCCGGGAAAGGTGGTAAAGCATGAAAATCGAGCAAGGGGATATTTTACTGGAAATTCTTTTTTAAGTCCCTGATATAGGCAGCCTGCTGTTTCTTCAGATACATTCCCACAAAGGGTTTCATAAACAGCTTCTTTGCGTTTACAGTTTCTGTAAATTCTGCAGCAGTCTGTCCGTTTTCTTCAGAAAATAAACCGGTCCAGTGACCGTACATATTTTCATTTTCCATATCAAATTCATATCTTTTATGAGGTTCAAAGGCGGTAATGGTAAATTTGGTGGTAAATCCGTCCTTTGTGTATTCTATGAATTCTTTTTCCGGAATGGTAATCTCAATTTTGCTGATGTCACTGCGCCATTCATAATCATTGTTTGAGGTGATGGTATTCCATACTTTTTTAATGGGCGCAGGAAAGAGTGTCTTTACGGTTGAAGTGGGCATTTTTCAAACTCCTTATAAGCAGTATTGCGGATTCTTTTTACAGAATAACATACAAATGCGTAAAAAGCTAATATTATGTGTAATTTGTTTGTGTCAACACTTTATTGGCAACTTACCTTTCAGTTTTTCCAGGATGCCTTTTTCGGTTTTATTTTTTCAAAATAATGCTTTTGCAAATGCTCTCCTTGAAGCCGTCTGTATGGCATCCCTCATGGGTACATGCATA
>JAGASK010000050.1 GCA_017621815.1 Lachnospiraceae bacterium
CACAGCCAGGACAAAGGCAGAAGCCGCACAGACAGCAGCAGAGAACGCCCAGGCAGCAGCGGAAGCAGCGAAGGCGGCAGCGGTAACAGCCCAGGGGAAAGCGGAAACCGCCCAGGCAGCAGCGGAAGCAGCGAAGGCGGCAGCAGTCACAGCCCAGGGGAAAGCGGAAACCGCCAAAGCGGCAGCAGAAGCGGCAAAGGCAGCGGCTTTAACCGCCCAGGAAAAAGCAGAAGCAGCAGCCGGGACAGCGACGACCAAAGCAAGCGAAGCCCGGGCAGCAGCCGAAAGCGCAGCAGCCAGCAACGAAAGCGCGCAACACTATTACGAATTGACTAAGGAACTGTACGACAACGCAAGTATACAGGCGGGACAGAGTAGCGAAGCCTGGTTAGACTTGTCCTATTTTAATAATTGCTATTTGAGTGAGTAAGGACGGTGCAAAGTGGTAGTAGGTAGATTAGTATTTGACTTCGCCCGTCACAGCGTAGAAAAGACTATAAGGGTTAAACAGTTCGACAGCGAAACGCGCAACCTGTTAGTAGTGCTGCTGAATGACGGCGAACCTTACGAAATGCCCGAAGGGGCAATAGTAAGAATCGAATGTAGAAAGTCGGACGGGGAAGAAATCTTAAACGACTGTACTTATGTCGAAAACCTGGTTACGGCAGAAATTACCGAACAAATGACAGCCGCCGCCGGATATGCTGAATGTGCTATAAGTGTGTACGAAAAGGAAAGTTATATAGCTTCCTGGACGTTCAACCTTAAGATAGATACGGCGGTAATTGTGGGCGATAAGATAGCCAGTACAATAGAGTACAAGGCGATTATTAACGCCTTACAGGAAGTGGAAAAATCCAAAGACACAGTAGAAGAAGCGACTATATTAGCTGCTACGGCTATGAGAACGGCGAACGATACTATAGGTATTGCGAACCAGGTAAAGGAAGAAGCCGAAGCGGCAGCGGCAGCCAGCAAGGAAGCCGTAGAGGTAGCGACACAGGCAGCGCAGACAGCGGAAAACTACAAGGAACTTATAGAAGACATTTATAACAATATGGATAAGCTTAACGACTTCGCGGAAGAAGCCTGGTTAGACAAATCATACTTAGGAAGCGGATATTTAAGCGAAGTAACGGAATAAGAAAGGCGGTTTTAGATTATGCGTAATATGCCTAAAGTAATCGGTACAGGAAAGGACATTTACAACCTTTTAGGAATGGTACAGGCGGGAAAGCTGGACGCGGCAGAGTTAAAAGAAGCAATTAGCGGAATCGAAGAAGTAAAATATATCTTTGTCCCGGTTATTGCTATTTCAGAAGACAAAAGATACATTACTACAAATTACCTGGCGGAAGCAGCAAAAGGCGCTAAGGTGCTTTGCGAAGGGGTGGAATACACTATTAAGAGCGTGGAACACGTTGTAGTAGAGCCAGCGGCAGCAGCCGAAACCGAAGAAGAAAACACAGAAACGAAAGAGGAAAAGCAGACGGTAATAGGCGTTGACGCTGATTTAGAAGCAACAGCAGAAAAAGTAGGGGTAGAAAATCCGGTAAATATCTTAGATACTATCGGAATTACCCAGGGAGAGTTAGACAGCATTAAAGGAGTGTTAGCGAAGTATGAGTAGATTTTTAAGCAACGACTTTATTAACAAAGACCCCCGCGCGAAGCTTACAGTAGCGAAAATGGCGAATATTGGCGACCTGGTAGCACCTTCGGCGGAGTACTTGGCAGCTACGGGACTTACAGAACTTACGGTAACTGCCGGGTGCGTGATTACTGTAGGCAGCGCCGGAGTATTCAAGACAGACGCTACAGTACTTAGTACAGGTAATTTAGACGCGGGAAGCGCCTTTACAGTAGGTAAGGACTATTATGTATATATTTGCGACCCTGGAAGCGAAGACCTGGACGAAGTATATAAAATCAGTCTTAACAGTACATACCCGGACGGCTACGACGCGGAAACAAGCCGTAAAATCGGCGGCTTCCATTATGGAAGGGTAAGACAGGTAAGCAGTAAGCTTATTCCTATCAATACAGCCGGGGCAGAAAAAGGCAGCGGCTGGGAATCTAACGTAGCTTCCGGCATTGTTCCCCGTTCTGTATGGACGTTAAAACACCGCCCGAAATGCAGCCCCGAAGGTATGGTATACGCTGGCGGCGGATTGTGGGTAGATATTTACTTAGCTTCCAGCAACGGCGTAGGCGGCGTTAAATCTGCTTACAACGCTACACCGCTTACGGGTACAGAAGGACATAACAGCTATGACTTTATCGACCTGGGCTTAAAATCCGGGAAGCGTTTGTTATCTTATTCAGAATGGCAGCAAGCGGCTTACGGAAGTCCCCAGGGCGCAGACGGTAATAATACGAACGCCTGGGCTGCTACCACAAATACAGCACGTACAACAACAGGAAAGGTAGTTAACGCGGTGTCTGCTATCGGTTGTGTGGATTGTGTAGGTAACGTGTGGGAATGGCTGGACGAATTAAGCTACAGATACGACGCTACCAGCGGTTCGGTTGCTTGGAGTTGGAAGGACGTATTAGGCGAAGGAAACGGACAGGCGTACACCCAGGGAACTTACGGGCTTGTTCGCCTTATCGCGGGCGGCAACTGGTACAACGGCGTTGACGCTGGCTGCCGCGCTGTCAGCTGTGGCCACTATCCGTGGTTCGTCCACACGTACATTGGCGCGCGCTTCGGCTGTGACAGTCTGTAATCTGTTTTAGTGCGGGCGGAAGCCCGCACACGCGATAAATTTTAAGGTAAATTTCCAGGATATAGGAAACAATGAGGGAAAACGACACAAATAAAAAGGACTGTGATATAATCGCAAATCAAAGGAAGGGCGATTATATGAAAAGCAATTTAGAAATACAAGAAAAATTGTACGATTTTATAAAGTACATATACCCGGTGCTAAGACAGTACCCGAAAAGTGAAAAGTTTTCACTTCAAAAAGATACTAAAAACTGTATCATGGATATTTTACGGTACATCATCAGAGCCGGGAAAAGCACTACGAAGAAAAAGCTTTTATACGACGCGGACGTAGAATTAGTAATATTGCGGTACTATATCAGAATCGCATACGACCAGCAGTATATAAGCGGGCATACATACGGAGTAGCCGCAAAGAAGATAACCGAAATAGGTAAAATGCTGGGCGGCTTCATCAAATCAGTACAAAGTTAATATTATGGGCTATGCGTTGCTTCGCCTTATCGCGGGCGGCAACTGGAACAACGGCGTTAACGCTGGCTGCCGCGCTGTCAACTGTAACAACTATCCGTGGAACGTCAACACGAACATTGGCGCGCGCTTCGGCTGTGACTTATGGACTTTACAGACTTAGCAAGCTACGGCTTACTAGCAAGGACTATTACATATAGTCAGAACGTGTAGCCCGTCCGGGGAGAATCCGGCAAACATAAAAAAGGACGCTTCCACTTAGTAGCGAAGGCGAAGGGTGGAAGCGGGAACGGCAGAAGATGAAAAGAAGTAACATAGGAATACAGGATATAGCGACTTTTGAAAATGCGGAAAGCGCATACAGAAAGGCGCGTAAGTGTAAAAGATACCGGGAAGAAGTCTTAAGATTTACGGACAACCTGGAAGAAGAATTATACGACCTGGTAGCAGACCTTTTAGCCGGGACGTATCAGCAAGGCGAAGCCCGGCGCTTCGTGGTATATGAGCCGAAGAAGCGCGATATATACGCGCTACCTTTCCGAGACAGAGTAGCGCAGCACATGATTAACACAAAAATAGAACCGATTATAGAAAAACGGTTTTATTATCATAGTTACGCTTGCAGAAAAGATAAGGGTATGCACCGGGCGGCAGATTACGCCCAGGAGTGCATAAGAAACCTATCTTATGAAGGAAAACAGGTTTACGCATTAAAGGCAGATATAAGTAAGTATTTTAACAGCGTAGACCATGAAGTACTAAAAGAGATACTAAGCCGGATTTTCAAAGATGAAGACCTATTAAGGCTGCTTTATTATATTATCGACAGCTACGGCGAAGACGGGCGCGGGCTGCCAGTCGGAAACCTGTTAAGCCAGCTTTTCGCGAACCTGGTATTAAATGAGTTAGACAGCTATGTAAAAAATGAATTACAGGTAAAATACTACATTAGGTATATGGACGATTTTGTAATTATCCATAATGACCGGGAGTATTTAAAAGACATATTGCAAAAGATAGAAGCATTTTTAGGCGAACGGCTTAAGCTTACCTTAAATCCGAAAACGCAGATAATTAACACGAAGAACGGGTTAGACTTTTGTGGGTATCGTATCTATAAGGACTATAGGAAAATAAGGAAGCGCAGCCCGAAGCATATTAGGGCAGCTATCAAAGCCTACAGAAGCGGAAAAATAACAAAAGATAAATTGCTAATGATTTATGCAAGCTGGGAAGGACACGCACAACACGCGGACACCTACAAGCTTCGCACAAAGATAAAAGGGCAGATAGAAGCAGAGATTAAGAAGAAGGAGTTAATAGCAAATGGCACTAATACGCCGCATAATTAACAGAATCAAGCACAGAAAGGAAGAAAGCAGCCCCAGGGCGACAAACGTAGCACGTTACGACCTGGATATAGTAGAAGTACAGAATAGTGTTATAGCAGACCTGGCGGAAGTTAATAGGCTGCTGCTGGAAGAACTGGAAAACTATAGGGCTATCGAAGACGAAGACAAGCACTTACTAATGATGTTAGAGGACATAGAAGAAGGACAAAAGGACTTATTACGGTTAAGTGAGCCGTAAGGAAGGAGTTAGTAGGCTTGAGTAATGAATTTTGGATAGGCTTACTTATTCAGTTAGTTGTGTACGGGGTGTCTATCGGTGTAATTTACGGTACGGTTAAGACCCGCCTTAATTACATTGAAAAGAAATTAGACAAGCACAACAACGTAGTAGAACGGGTATACAAATTAGAGCAAGACCAGGCGGTAATAATGGAAAAGCAGAGCGTAGCAAACCATAGAATACATGACCTGGAAGAAGAAACGAAATGAAGCACGAATTTAAAAAGAAAGTAGTGTTTAATACTGGCTTGATATTTTGTATTACCTGTTTAGTAGCCTTAATATTTTCATGGAACGAAAAGCCAACAGACGTATTTACTTACATTATTCCTACAGCCGGGGGAATCTTCGGCGCTGCTGTAATTTGGTATCTGAAAGTGGTACAGCTTGAAAATGGTATAAAGATACAATTAGGCATGATTAGGGAACTTGTAGACCTGGGAGAAGAAAACCCGGCGGAAGAAATCAAGGAAAGAACCATACAAAAGATGAAAGATAAAACAGAAGCACTTATAGACGAAGCGTTAGAACCGACAGACATACAAAACTATTAGAGGTGCGAAAGTATGGAAATCTTGAAAATGATTATTGAAAACTGGCTTATTTTTGTAATCGTCCTTATCCTGGTATTATTTGCAGTATACGCGGTATTACGCTTTTTGAAGCTTACACCGCAGCAGCAGTTAGGGAAGGTAAAAACAGCCTTACTTTACATGGTTACGGAAGCCGAAAAGGAATTAAAAAGCAAGACCGGGCGCGTTAAGCGTTCTATGGTGTGGGAATGGCTTGTAGAAAGATTCCCGATTATTTCCTTATTTATTACAGAAGAAAAATACGACGAACTGTTAGACCAGGCATTAGAAGAATTTAGAAAAATGCTGGAAGGCAACGACAGCTTATACGATTATGTATATAACACGCTTACAGTTACGGAAGAAGACACAGAAGAAGACATTTTAAGAAAAACCGTAGAAGGAGCGTAAGAAACATGAAGATTTTACTTATTAGCGGGCATGGTGCGGGCGACCCTGGCGCTACGTCACAGTTTGGAAAGGAAGCAGACGAAACTATTTACATGGTAGAGGAAATTAAGAAGACCTTAAGCAAATATGCACAGGTTGACTTATACCCTACAAACCGTAACGCCTACAGCGATATTAAGAAGGGTAAGCTTGCGGTTAACCTTGCCAACTACGGCTATGTGTTTGAAGTGCATTTTAACGCTTGTGTAAACGATACAAAGGGCAACGGCGTAACTACAGGTACGGAAATCTTTGTAACTACAGCAGAAAAGACCGTAGGCGTAGAAAACAGAGTACTTAAAGCTATTGCAGCCTTCGGCTTGAAGAATCGCGGCGTAAAGCGTAAGAATTATACCGTAATTGCCAGGGCAAAGGCGGCGGGCGTATCTTCCGCGCTGCTGGAAACGTGCTTTATTGATGATAAAGACGATATGCAGATTTACGCTAACAAAAAAGCGCAGATTGCGGAAGCTATCGCTATTGCAATCGCTGAACAGTTCGGGCTTAAGAAGAAGGCTACGGCAGCAGCAGTAAAGGAAATTAAAGCCGGAAGCGTGGTAACAATCCAGGACGGCGCAGTATACGGCGGCTTATCCGCTACAAGAGGTAAAGAAGTACCAGCAGCCCAGCGCGGCGGCAAAAAGCATACAGTAGATAAAGTACAGACCAACAAGGGAGTAAAAGAAGCAAGACTTAAAGAAATTAACAGTTGGGTAGCTGTAGCAAGCTTAAAAGCTGTGTAAGGGGGCTTCTATATGAATACAGAACAGAAGAACTTTATTAAGAAGGTGGGCGCGCTTGCGTCCGCCGATATGAAGAAATCGGGAGTACTGGCAAGCTTGACAGTAGCCCAGGCTATTTTAGAATCTGCATGGGGAAAGTCTGAACTTGCTACAGTCGGCAACGCCATTTTTGGTATCAAGGCTACTAAGTCCTGGAAGGGTAAAGTATATTGTAAAGATACTAAAGAATGTTACGACGGCGTAAACCTGGTAGACGTGAAAAACGCGGCTTTTCGCGCTTATGATAGCTGGGAAGAATCAGTAGAAGACCATAGCGCTTTTTTAAAGGCAAATAAGCGTTATAAAGAGGTAATCGGGGAAACTGATTATAAGAAGGCTTGCGAAGCTATTAAGGCTGCCGGATATGCGACAGACCCGGACTATGTAGAAAAGCTGGTTAAGCTTATCGAAGATTATGAACTTACAGAGTTTGACGGGGCAGCAGTTAACCAGGAAGCGGAAAAGGAAGCGGCAAATAAGAAGTACTACAGGGTACAGGCTGGGGCGTTCCGAAGAAAAGAAGGCGCTAACCTTATGGCAGAGAAGATTAAGAAGACCGGGCATACGGACGTATTCGTAAAGCTGCTTAACGGACTTTACAAAGTCCAGGTAGGCGCGTATAGTCAAAAGAGCAACGCAGAAGCGACGGTTAAGAAGCTTAAGGCTGCTGGTATTAGCTGCTTCATTACATACGCCTAAAGAAGTAAAAAGGGGCAGCAGTCACGAAAGGTAATTTGCACGTAACTTACAAATGAGCCTAGAAAGCCCTATTTTCAAGGCTGGGAGTTATCCAAGAGATAGGAAATACGTATTATTATATGGAACCCGCAAACATCAGGTTTGCGGGTTTTTTTTAAGTGATAATTGTGGTATACTTATACTGACAAAGATATATTGTAAAGGATATACATTTAAGAAAGTAAGGAGGTATATAGGATGCCTGAGATATCACTATTTTATGGAATCAGAGTAACCATGTATTATGATGACCATAATCCGCCGCATTTTCATGCGGAATACAACGGAAATAAGGCAATAATTGAAATAGATAAGGCGAGAGTAATAAAAGGCGCTTTGCCTTCGAGGCAATTAAAATTAATTTTAGCATGGTGTGTGTTGCATCAGGATGAATTAATGCAGAATTGGGAACTATCGAAAGATGGAAAACCTATGAATCGGATTAATCCGTTAGTATAGGAGGTGGCTGTATGTTTCCAAAGGTTGTACAGGTAATACCAATGAAAGATTATTCAGTATATGTATATTTTGAGGATGGAAAAATTGTATGTTATGATATGTCGCATATGATTGAGAAAGATGTATTCCTCCCATTAAAAAATATGGATATTTTTTTGAATACTTGTACTGTGCTCAATGATACGCTTGCATGGGATACTAGCTTGAATCGGGATAATACTACCTGTTTGGACATTGATCCGGATACGCTATATGCTTTGCCATTTGCAGAAGAACAGATAGCTTAATATGGGGTTGGAAAAGGTCAGTGTGTATGAAGGTATGTGGGTAACTAACGCGTAAGTGACAAATAATTTGAGAATCCTTTATTTTAGGCATTTGCAGTTCTCAAAGAGATAATCGGAAAGCTTATACGAGAATTTTAAAACCCTTGAAAACGCAATGCTTTCAAGGGTTTTGTTATGGGTGAGGAAATCTACAAGATTAAAGTTTATAATAATATTGTCGATTTTTTCATGAAAAATATATATAATATAGACAGATAGGAAACTATCTTCGGGAGAGTCCCTGCCAAATAGTGGAAGATTTTAAACTCGGGAGAGTCCCTGCCAGATAGTGGGAGATTTTAAACTCAGAGGGAGCAGAAATGCTCCCTTAATTTTAAATCTTGTGCAAGATAGTGTCTCCGTCTTTTGCCATCGCTCGGCAGATTAGCAGAGATTATTCTTGCATGGTGTAATCTTCTCCAATAGGTTTATTCTTTAGCATGAGTGATTGTGCGTCTGTTTCAGATATTTCTTTAATTTCTGAAATTTGATGGCTGCCATCCCTTGAAACAGTAACACATATACCATTTTCTTCATCAGTGTAAACAACAGCCTGTTCACTGTCCAATAGTATCTTAATTCTCTGATTATTATAATACCAACCACCGCTTTGCTCGTTGTAGGTAATGCCATAGTCTGCATAATCTTTAAGCCAAAGTTGAGGAGTAGCTTCTCCCTTTTGTACTGTACTCAATGATGTATCGGCAGGATTGAAGTTATTATACTTTTGTGTATGACGGTCATAATCTTCTTTGGAACATTCTTTAATTCCGATAAGCTTATTATCTTCGTCCCGCTCTGCCTCAATATCCACCGTTCCAGAAAAGAAATTCGTAAAACTCGCTCCAACTACGGGGTCATTAAAAAATCTCACTACATTTTCATTGTAGGTAAAATAATGATTTTTTTGATCATAGCTCAAGCCGTAAGGTTCATATATGGAGTAGTCCACATTTCCACCAGGAAGTTCTGCTGTAAAAGAATCGTTCGTCGCATTTTCCGTATAAGAAACGGTTTGTGCCTGATAGGAAACGTTTTTCGGAGCGTTGTTATCAGAAGTAATATTCGCTGATGAGCTACACCCGGCTAAGCACCCCACAAGCAACGCACTCCCGAGAGCTAATGTAAGTAGTTTTTTTGTGCTCATAAAATAAACACCATCCTTTCTTTGAATATATATAAAGGATACCACTACCTTTTGTGATACATTTGGGATTAGTTTGTGATTTATGTGTAATCGAAAAGCGGGTTGATTCCCCGCCGCTTTTCAATGTCTTTTAAATTATAAAAGAGAACTTTACCCCAACTTGCGTATTGCAAACAGTACATTGACTTCCATACTGGTGTAGTATTTCCTGCATAATATACAGTCCAAGTCCACTTCCGCCAGTCTTACGGCTTCTTGACTGCTCCACACGATAGAACGCATCAAACAATCTGGGAATACTATTCTCTGGTATATGTACCCCTGCATTTTCAACAGAAAATACTATCTGCTCATGTTTCATAAGAACGGAAATCCAAATATCCGCTCTTTGTGGGGAATACTTGATTGCGTTTCCGATAAGATTTGAAAAAACTTTTTCTACCAACATCTTATTTCCATTTATAAAAGCAGATGGCAGTATGTCAAGGTGTATTTGTAAATCTTTTTCTGCAATCAAATCCGCTGTTTCGTTCAAATAGGCTTTAATAATTTGCACACAATCCAAGTGGTCTTTCTTGAAATCGGCTCCCGCAGTTTCTATCCGTGAAATTGTCAGTATATCTTGTACCATTGTTTCGAGTGTGTTTGTAATTTCCAGCGATCTTGTCAAGTACTTTTCATGGTCTTTATAGGGTCCAATACCAAGGAGCATTCCCTCTAATTGCCCTTTGATAATCGTGATAGGTGTTTTCAATTCGTGAGACACCGCTGAAAAGAAATTCGTGCGGGTCTGCTCTAATGCTTTTTCATGTTCTATATCAAGTTCCAGTTTTCTATTTGCTGCCTGTAAGTCATTCAAAGCTACATTGAGCTTCTGCGATAAATAGTTAAGGCTCTTTGCCAATGTTCCCAGTTCGTCAGTCCGTTGTTCATCTAGTTGCCATTCAAATTGTAATTCAGACATTTCTTTAGAAATACGGCTTATTTTCAGTACGGGTTTAGTAATAAGGTGTGAAAAAATCCAACCAGTAACCAGTGATACGCCAAACACTATAAATGCAAGTAATGGAAACACTTTTTGAAATGCTCTTTGGAGTTCTGCTATTTGCCCCGCCGCTCCATAAACAACTAAAGTGTAGTTTGTATTTTGACCAAGGAATGAAAACGTATAACTGTTGGATATAATAGGTGCATTATAATCTTCATTTCCCCAAGCCTTTGTTTCTGTAACAACATCATTATCAGCACTTCGTTCCGTTGGAAGATTTATTCTATTCCCATTTTCTTCAAAAAGTTCCATTCTGTCTACATTCTGATAATCAAGAAAGTTATCAAAAATACCCCCTGTTTCTTCCATGGGCATTTGCGATATTTCTGAAATGAATACTTTTGTTTGTTCATATAATGTTGCATTAAGGGTATTAGAATATGTTTTTGGGGTGTACCAGGCTAAAATTGCGTAAAGCAGAAAGCTCACTCCTGTTAATAGGATAGCAGTAATGATAAAAACTTTTATAAACAGACTGCCTTTAATTTTCTTTATCAACTTTATATCCCACCCCTCTGATTGTTTGAATGAAATCTACCCCCAACTTCTTGCGTAAGTTTTTGATGTGGGTATCAACAACACGCTCATCCCCATAAAAATCAAATCGCCACAACTTATCTAACAAGTTCTGTCGTGTCAAAATCCGGCCTTGATGGGTCAGTAGTTCCCGCAATATTTCAAACTCTTTTTGCGTCAGTTCAAAATCAGTTCCATCCACGGCGGCGACATAACTATCACAGTTCAAAAGTAAATTGCAATAAGTTATGATTTGAGGTTTTTCATCTGTTCCCCGCTTGCTGCGTCGAAGTACAGCCGCAATTTTGCGAAGTAAGATCGGCATAGAAAAAGGCTTTGTAATATAGTCATCCACCTGCAAATCTAATCCCCTGATTTGATCTTCCTCACCGCTCAATGCAGTCAGCATAATAATGGGAACATCCGATTGCTTTCGTATCAGCTCACAGACACCATAACCGTCAATTCTGGGGAGCATAATGTCCAATATAATCAAGTCATATTGTTGCTCCGAAAACAAAGATAGTGCCTCGACGCCATCGTTTGCAATAGCTACTTCATATCCCGCCTCTTGTAAAAAATTCTGCAAAAGTTCTCGAATATCAAAATCGTCCTCGACAACTAAAATTTTTGGCATGGTATCACCTCCTCAAAATAACATATCATAGGATTTTGTGATTAGTGTGTAGTTTTTAAATTTCTTGTTTATTGTATCTCCGCCTTATACATTCATCACTCTTTCCTTTCGGAATGGAACGGAGTAATAGTAGGGATTATCTCTGTACTTTGGGACAAAGTGTCCCGAAGTTTCAATTATATTCTATCGTTTGGCTCATACAACATCAACTATGAAAATATGAAATTAAATAGTCAGTATCATGAAAATCAAAGTCGTTCAAATACTAACGCCTGAAATGTAAAATTACATCAGGTGATGTTATGAAGATCGAGCGAGATGAACGACGATTTGATTTTCACGGTACAGGAGAAGCGATTAAGGATGCCGGGAAAGCCAGCGGGATGACGCAGGAGCAACTGGCCTTTATTGTTGACCGGGCTCCATGCACCATCATGTACCATGAGAATCACGGCCAGCACCCCAGTCTCAGCACTTTTTATCAGATGGTTACAATGTTTGATATATCGGTAGAGCAATACTTTTACCTGTTCCAAAACAGGGGAGAGCGAGTGCAGAAAGCGGATTGATTATGGCACATTAACCGCTATACCGCTTTTCGGAAGGGTGAAAATTGTGTGAACTTTCATAAGATAAGAACTTTCATAAGATGAGTTGACATTGGTGAACTTGAATGCTACAATGGCTAATATGATTAGCTAAAAGGAAGAAAGGATTAGCAGTTATGAAGGTGGGTTTAGATAAAACAACGATTATAGAAATGGCAGCTAATATGGCAGACGAGAAGGGTATTGCTAATGTAACCCTGAAAGTGTTAGCGGCAGAATTGGGAGTAAAACCCTCATCTTTATACAAGCATTTTAATGGTGGACTTGGTGAACTAAATAAAGAACTTATGCTGTACGGTTGGCATTCTTTAGAAATCGAAATCACAAAAGCCGCCATAGGTAAGGCAAAAGATGATGCAATAATGGCTATATGTTATGCTTATCGTAATTTTTCTGCCGGGCATAAGGGATTGTTTGAAGCTATGCAATGGTACAATATGTATCGGTCAGAGGAACATTTGCAAGCGACACAAGGCATGGTGTCTGTTTTTTTTCAAGTCCTTGATTCCTATGAATTAAGTGAGGAGCAAAAAGTGCATATTGTGCGTATGTTTCGGGGATTTCTGCAAGGTTTTTCTTCCATTGAAAGTCACGGTGGATATGGAAACCCACTATCCATAAATGACAGCTTTGATTTTGCACTGAAAACAATACTGAATGGTATTCATGATTTGCAGGAAGGAATGGAAAAATGAAACAGCTTTTGAAAAAAGTCAGTCCATTTAATAATAGTACGGAGATGCCTGTATTACTATTCATAATCAAGAAAATACTTGCCTTTTGGGTATGTTACATAGCAGGTTTGTTTATAGCAGAAGGGCTTGTTATTCTCTTGCATTTTGCATTAGGAAAGAACATGCTTGTTGGCGATGTGTTTAATGCAGGAACTATTACGTTGATTACTTATTACGGCTATATCGTAATAATGGGCGTTGCATTATTCTATTGGAAAGTGATTGAAAAGAAACCTTTGGCTGCAATGGGACTATCAAAAAAAATTGGCACTTATTTTATCGGTGTCGCTATAAGTGTTTTTCTGCTTGTCTTGTCTGTCATTATAATCATAGTGACAGGAAGTATAAAATATCAGGGGATTTTTGAAAATGCTAACGTTCTCATGATTATCCTCTTAACTGGAGGATTTATGATTCAAGGAGCGGTGGAAGAAATACTTTGCAGGGGGATTGTTTTACACGCACTCAAAGAAAAAACTTCATTTTTGACGGCAATGATTGTAAGTACAATTTTATTCATTTTACCGCATTGGTCGTCTTTATTTTCAGGGGAAATGATTTATGGTGTAATTGGTGTGATAAATCTAATTCTTATTTCTGTTATTTTTTCACTTCTCACAATCTGTTTTAAAAGCATTTGGGCAGCTTGCGGTCTTCATTCATTTTGGAATGCTATTTTGTATAGTGTTCTTGGAATGAATTTAAGTGGCAATGAGGAAAACGTCACAGCAATATTCAATATGCAATCCGTAGGCGACAACATTTGGAATGGTGGCATATACGGAATTGAAGCAAGTGCAGCTACGACTATTGTATTGGTTTTTGCGGCTGCATTGCTTTTTGTTATGGGCGGAAAGAGAGAAAAATGGATAAAGAGGATATCATCCGGGGCGGATGATGCTTAGAGTTATATGGGAGGTAATGAACATGAATGAAATCAGAAAAAAACAGGCTTTTAATCCTTATTTGCCGTCTTGGGAGTATATTCCTGACGGAGAACCCTGTTTTTGTGGCTCCCGGCTGCGAATATTCTAAGGGTACCGGATTTGAAGAGCATGAATTTTTTGAAGCCCCTTCTATCCGGAAAATCGGAGAAACTTACTATTTTATTTATTCTTCCATTGTTATGCATGAGCTTTGCTATGCAGTCAGCGATTCACCCACAAAAGGCTTTTCTTACGGAGGTGTGCTGGTCAGCAACTGCGATATGCATATTGATACTTATAAGCCTGCACAGATGCCTGCCGCATACGGCGCAAATAATCATGGAAGTATTGTGAATATTTTAGGAGAATGGTATATTTTTTACCACAGGCATACCAACGGTACATGGTACAGCAGACAGGGCTGCGCAGAAAAACTGAACGTACAAAAGGACGGAAGCATTTCACAGGCAGAGATGACTTCCTGCGGCTTAAACGGAGGACCTCTCAAAGGAAAAGGGGAATATCCTGCTTATATTGCATGCAACCTGTTTACCGATACTCCTTCTGTTTATGTGGGGGATAACCGTTTTCCCAAGGTGATGCAGGAGGTAATAAATACTATCAATAGGATTAAGTACATATGTGATAATGAAAAGGACATTAAAGCTGCGTTGGATTCCCGCCTGCCTAAGATTGATATGAGCTCTTATTAGAAAATAGTATCTCTGAAATTCCACAATATGAACTTCCTGCTGGAATGTTCTTTATTGAAAATGCTGCAGGGGAAAAAATTGCCACAGCTACCGCATTTTATGATATTTATGGATGCGATACATCAAATGATGGCTGGCTCCACTGGGTGGCGTGTAAAGTGTACATGGATTTGGGATTCTCGCCGGTCGAAGAGAATTTGAAACGCAATCATGAAGGATGGCAGATAGTCAAGGCATTAACAGGGCATAGAAAGTTATTTGAACATGGCGTTCCGGAGTAAATGTAATCAGGGAAGGATTGTTAATATGAAGGTTCAATACAGGAATTTGAATGCGGATGAAATAAACCGGGAATTATTTAAAAATTTTATACGGCATCAAAATGTTACAAAATGCTGGAGAAGAGAAAAAGGAACATGGATTATTAAAGATGCCCCTTTTATTGATGACTGGACAGAAGAAGATTATCAGGTATTGGTTACCTGTCTGAGGAATACGGTTCAAACAGGAGGTTTCGTGTATGCCGCTTTTTATGGCGGCTGTTTGAAAGGCTTTGTTTCAGTGGAGTTTGCTTTGTTTGGCGGTGAACAAAGATATCTTGATTTGTCAAGTATTCATGTATCGGAAGATATGCGGGGAAAAGGTATTGGAAAAGCCCTCTTTTTTGCGGCAAAAGAGTGGGCTAAGAAGAACGGTGCCGGTAAGCTGTATATATCCTCACATTCAGCTGTTGAAAGTCAGGCATTTTATAAAGCTATGGGATGCGTGGAAGCACAGGTATATAATCAAAAGCATGCTGAAGCCGAACCATGCGATTGCCAGCTGGAATGTAAACTGTAGAAACAGTTCAGCCATGCAGAAAGGATTGTGCAAAATGACCGTGGGAGCTTGCTCACTAAGGGCAATTTGTACAATCCTTTCTATAGGGCGGACGCCTGACATGAAATAAGTTGCCGGAAATAACTAATATTTTTGTAAATGATATACAATCCGGCAACTTATGAATGGCATGACTGAACTGATATAAACCGTAAAACTCTGACCAAGAAGATGTAGTAAAAATAAAGTTAATATATTATAATGTAACTTATCGGAAGAAAACCAAGCACGAGCGAAGCGAGTATTTGGTTTTATCCGATAAGTTAACGATGAACCGAAGGTTCAGAGTCGGAAGAAAACAGGGAACGAGCAAAGCGAAGAGAGGAAAACAAAATGAGCGATTACAAGATTAACACAAAATGTGTGCAGGCAGGTTATACACCGGGCAACGGAGAACCACGTCAGATACCGATTATTCAGTCAACTACTTTTAAATATGCTACCAGTGAGGATATGGGAAAGCTTTTTGATTTGGAAGCAAGCGGATATTTTTATACCAGACTGCAGAATCCTACTAATGATTATGTGGCGGCTAAAATTGCGGAGCTGGAGGGAGGAACTGCAGCAATGCTTACTTCTTCGGGACAGGCAGCAAACTTCTTTGCACTGTTCAATATCTGTGAATGTGGAAGCCATATCGTTTCCTCATCTTCTATTTATGGAGGTACTTTCAATCTGATTTCCGTAACAATGGCAAAAATGGGAGTAGAAGTTACTTTTGTTTCCCCGGATTGTACGGAAGAAGAATTGAATGCAGCTTTTAAAGATAACACAAGAGCGGTATTTGGAGAAACAATTGCCAATCCGGCACTGACGGTACTGGATATTGAAAAGTTTGCAAAGGCAGCCCATGAGCATGGTGTGCCGCTTATCGTGGATAATACATTCCCGACTCCGGTAAATTGCAGGCCGATTGAATGGGGTGCAGATATTGTTACTCATTCCACCACGAAGTACATGGACGGACACGGTGCTGCCGTTGGCGGAGCAATTGTGGATTCCGGTAAATTTGACTGGATGGCTCATGCTGATAAGTTCCCCGGACTTTGTACCCCGGATGAATCCTACCATGGCATTACCTATGCGGAAAAATTCGGAAAAGAGGGTGCATTTATTACTAAATGTACATCCCAGTTAATGCGTGATTTGGGCTGTATCCAGTCGCCTCAGAATGCTTTTATACTGAATCTTGGTCTGGAATCACTGCATGTCAGAATGCCCCGCCATGTGGAAAACGGGCAGGCAGTGGCGGAATTTCTTGAGAAACATCCCAAGGTTTCTTATGTAAATTATCCGGGTCTGCCGGGCAATAAATATTATGAAACTGCGAAAAAATATCTTCCTGACGGCGGCTGCGGAGTAGTATCCTTTGAACTGAAAGGCGGACGCAGCGCAGCGGAAATCTTCATGAAGAATCTGAAGCTGGCAGCGATTGAAACCCATGTTGCAGATGCGAGAACCTGCTGTTTAAATCCGGCAACCTCCACCCATCGCCAGATGACGGAAGAGCAGCTGATAGAGGCAGGCGTTCCGTCAGGCCTGATTCGTATTTCCTGCGGTTTGGAAGATAAAGAGGACTTAATTGCTGATTTGTCCCAGGCGCTGGAAGCTATATAATATCAGTCCGGTATGGCTGAATATATGGGAATAGAATGATTTTCATATTCTCCCATGATTTTCTTTAGAGCAAATCATGGGAGTTACTTTTTTTGCCCAGGAACACATTACTATTTACGAGAAAAACTTATGGGAAATGCGTTATTTATAGAATACACATGATAAAAATTCATGGGAAAACTTACTATTTGAGATATACACATGATAAAAATGAAATAATAGTAATGGGATGAGTACAGCTTTATGATTTTCACATTAGACTGGGTGATAAGAGGCGCCGCAGGTATCTGATGCGCTGTAAATACAAGATGCACTGCAAGTATTTGATATAGCATAAATATCTGATGTACTGCAAGTATCTGATACACCATAAATGATACACCATAAATAGCTTGACAAATACAGTAAAATATCTTATTCTAGTATAGCAGTTTAACGGTTTAAAGTGCTAAATGATTATGCAGTATCTAAAGGAATAGAAAACGTAGGAGGAATTACAAGATGAGTCGCGGAAGACAGGGTTCATTAGTATCTTACCGCCCTGATATTAAGGTGGTGGATTGTACATTAAGAGATGGAGGATTGGTAAATAATTTTGCATTTACGGATGAATTTGTAAAAGATTTATACCTGGCTAATATCAAGGCAGGTGTTGATTATATGGAATTCGGGTATAAAGCTTCCAGCGAAATTTTTAATCCTGCCAATTTCGGTAAGTGGAAATTCTGCAATGAGAAGGATATCCGCGCTATCGTAGGTGATAATAAGACCGATATGAAGATATCGGTTATGGCAGATGTGGGAAGAACTGATTATAAAAAGGATATTTTAAATAAAAAGGAAAGTGTGATTGATTTAGTTCGTGTGGCGACTTATATCAATACTATTCCGGCAGCCATTGAAATGCTGGAGGATGCCAAGAAGAAAGGCTATGAAACAACGGTCAATATTATGGCTGTTTCGAAGGTAAATGATGACGATTTGGACGGAGGCCTTGAGCTTCTTGCGCAGAGCAGCGTGGATGTTATTTATCTTGTTGACAGTTTTGGCGCATTTTATCCGGAACAGATTGAGCGTTTATGTGATAAATATTTAAATGTGGCAGCCAAGTATAATAAGAAAATCGGAATCCATGCCCACAATAACCAGCAGCTGGCTTTTGCCAATACCATAGAAGCGCTTTCCATGGGAGCAAGCTATCTGGATGCTACCGTAAGCGGTATGGGACGCGGTGCGGGAAACTGCTATATGGAGCTTTTACTGAGCTTTTTAAGAAATCCCAAATACAATAAGATTGCCATTATGAATTTTGTGGAAAAACATATGCTGAAGCTGAAGGAAGAAGGCGCTGTATGGGGATATGATATTCCCTATCTGCTTACGGGAACACTGAACAGCCATCCTTCATCGGCAATTCAGTTCATTAAAGAAAAAAGAACAGATTACGCAATGTTTTATCAGGAATTGATTGATAATGCGCTGTAAAGAAATTTTGGTGTGACGAAATGAAAAAGAAAGTTTTAATGATATCCCTGGCATGTATGCTTTTACTGTTAAATGGTACGGGCTGCGGCAGTCCGGCTTCGGATAAAAGCGGCGCAGCACAGGAGGAAAAAGAAACTCAGGCACAAGAGGAAGAAAATGCCGAACTCCTTACGGGAAAGCATTATGTGAATATTAACATAAAAGACAAAGGCAGCATTAAAGTGGAGCTGGATGCAGACAATGCTCCCATTACGGTAACAAACTTTGTGAAACTGGTGAAAGAAGGGTTCTATGACGGTGTAACCTTTCACCGGATTATAAATGGGGTAATGATGCAGGGCGGCGACCCTACCGGAACGGGTATGGGAGGCTCGGAAGAGAAGATTAAAGGTGAATTTGCTGCTAACGGCATTGAAAATCCGCTGTCCCATACGAGAGGAGCCATTTCCATGGCACGCACGGATATACCTGACAGTGCTGATTCACAGTTTTTCATTGTACAGCAGGATTACACTTCCTGGGATGGGAATTATGCCGTATTCGGGTATGTAATTGAAGGAATGGATATTGTGGATGATATCTGTGATAATACAACAGGACAGGATTATAACGGATTTGTGCCGGAGGAAAACAGACCGGTTATTGAGAGCATGGAATACCTGGGAGAAGAAAAAAATTGATAAACAGATACCATTATGAAACCCCTGTCGGTCTTGTATGTATAGAAGAAAACGAAGCTGCGATTACGGCCCTGTATTTTGACAGTAAAAAGCAGGAAGAAAGAGATAAAGAAACGGAAACGCCTCTGCTTAAGGAGGCTCACAGGCAGCTTGCGGAATATTTTGAGAAAAAGCGGACTGAGTTTGATTTACCTCTTAAGCCGGAAGGAACTGATTTTCAGAAAAAAGTATGGGCAGCTCTTTGTACCATTCCCTATGGGGAAACACGAAGCTATGGGGAAATTGCAAAACAGACAGGAAATGAAAAGGCCTGCCGGGCAGTGGGCGGCGCCAACAATAAGAACCCGATTATGATATTTATTCCCTGTCACAGGGTGATTGGGGCAGACGGTTCACTGGTTGGATTCGGAGGCGGCCTTCAGGCCAAGAGATATATGCTTGATTTGGAGAAAGGAGAAATTTGATTATGACCACACCCTACCACGTTGCATAGCAGAGGCTTTGCAATAAATTGATATAAGAATATTGCTATAGCCTTTGCTGCTCCTTAAACAGATTAACAGCGAAAAAAAGGAGGGCAACAATGAGCTATAGAAGAGCAGATCAGATTCTGCCGGAGGAATTATTACAACTGATACAGCAGTATGTGGATGGAGATTATCTATATATTCCCAGAAAAGAATCCAACAGAAAAAAATGGGGAGAAAATACTGCTACCAGAAAAGAGCTTGAAGAAAGAAATTCAGCCGTTTATACAGATTTTCAGCATGGAGCATCTATGGAACAGCTGGCTTCAAAGTATTTTCTGTCAGAAAAAAGTATTCAGCGTATTGTATATCAGAAACGAAGGACTGCCTGAAAGCGGCAGATAAATGAGGACATTGCAGGATGCCCTCATTTTTTTGTCCAATAGGACAGGTCGCAAAGCGCACTTTTTATTATAATTGTTTGTGAGGTAGGAGGTCTGGGGATTCTCTGATAAACTTATTAAAAAGACAGGCGTTACATATTTTATAGGAGCGCAATATCGAAACCATGGTTATGCAGCTGAATCAGTCAAAGCATACACTGAATATTTGTTCAATCATTATAATATGCCGAAGATTATAGCGACGATTAGAGAGGAAAACATATCATCCCGGAAGGTGATTGAGAAAGCCGGATTCAGATTAACTGAAAAAGAAAGACGAAGGGAGGAAATACTTTATGTGTACACCTTATTACATTGCATAGCAGAGGCTGTTGCAATAGAAATGATACATGGTAATAGTCTCTGCATACCCGGAAATTCAGGTAAAGGGAGATGCAAAAGTGGACTATTTGAATACAACTGAATATAGAATAAAGCCTATATCGGCTTTGAAAATTATCCGCAACTGCGCTGGCTGCGGCAAAAAATCAGTTTTTGCAAGCACAGGACAGTTTCGCGTCAATGCAAACGGTAATCTTGTGGATGTCTGGTTAATCTACCGGTGTGAAAAGTGTAAGCATACATTTAATTTTTCTGTTTATGAGCGGATGAAAGCGGAGAGATTACCTAAGGAGCAGTATATGGCATTTCTTCGGAATGAAGAAGATATGGCGTTAAAGATTGGGAATGATTTGAACCTGTTCAGAAAAAATAAGGCTGAAATTGATGCAGACCAATTAGAATACACATATGAGAAACTGGATTGTGATTATGAAAACGCAGGAGCCGGGCAGGGGAAAATCATTATACATAACCCTTTTAAAATGAAAATCAGAACAGATAAGCTGTTACCGGAGCTGCTGGGGATGAGCAGAAGTCAGATGAAAAAATTGCTTAAGGAGGATAAAATCCGTTTTGAGGGGACATATCCGGGAGATATGACTGAAATATTTTTGGATTTTCCATTTCCATAAGATGAATTTTGATGTAGAATAACAAAAAATGGATTATGGACGGAAAAATACATGGAGCGCGAAATAGATTTAAAGGAGATATCGGACGGCAGACTTTATACCGTAAATGATATGGTAAAAATAGGCTGCAACGATTGTCAGGGCTGTTCAGAGTGCTGCAGGGCGGTAGATGATACCATTATCTTAGATCCTTATGATATTTATCAGCTGGAAAGAAGTCTTCAGGCTGATTTTTCTGTATTGATGCAGGATAGAATAGAGCTTTCTGTGGTTGATGGGATTATTCAGCCCCATTTGAAAATACTTCCGGATGGGAAAGGCTGTACCTTTTTAAAGGAGGATGGCAGATGCAGCATACATAATGACAGACCGGGGTTTTGCAGAATGTTTCCCATGGGAAGGCTTTATGAAGAGGGAGACTTCAGATATTTTCTGCAGGTTCATGAATGCAGCTATCCGAATAAAACAAAGGTCAAGCTGAAAAAATGGCTGGGAATACCGGAAATAGCGAAATATGAGCAGTTTATCAGGGACTGGCATTTCTTTTTAAAGAAAGTGCAGAATATGCTGAAGGAAACAGAAAATGATGAGATTGTAAAAAGCATTAACATGTTTCTGCTGAACCGGTTTTATGTAAAAGCTTATGAAACCGGAGCAAGCGAAGGGAATGCAAAGGATTTTTATGGACAGTTTTATGAAAGGCTTCATGAAGCAGAGAGTGCGGTAATCAGATAACAGAAATTACGGCAGGATTATCATGGGAGAAGGAAGTGTTTGTGTATGGCGGATTTGAAATCATTGAAATTATTTCAGGCGATTACCCAGGAAGAGACGGAAAGAATTTTAAAGTGCTCTAAATCAAGAATGAAAACATATCCTGCGGGAACCTATATTTTTGAACAGGGCGGCACACCATCCAGATTGTTTCTTCTGTTGGAAGGTCAGGTTCAGATATGTAAGGACTTTACTTCCGGTAAAAGAGATGTGTTGTATCTGGTGGAAGCGGGAAATGTTTTCGGGGAAATCTTTTTATTTGGTGATAAAAAACACTACTGGTACGATGCGGTGGCGGTTACGGATGTTACGGTGATGGAAATGCCCTGGGATTTCTTTTATCATTTTTGTTCCAATGCATGTAATCATCATAAACAGCTGACCCAGAATATGCTGGAAATCCTTTCAGAGAATAATTTTAAGATTACCAGAAAACTACATATTGTAAGCACTTCTTCTTTGAGGGAGCGGATTGCAATCTGGCTGATAGATTCCATGGACGAGAAGGGCAATGTAGAGCTTAAGATGAACAGGGAACAGCTGGCGGATTTCCTCGGAGTTGCAAGACCCTCTCTTTCACGTGAACTGATGCGTATGCAGGCGGACGGTTTGGTAGAGGTATCCAGGAAAAATATTAAAATTAAGGACGTAGAAGCGGTAGAGCTTCTGTATGATTAATAATATGAGGATTGCCGGGCGCTCTTGATAAAAATTTACAAAAAAATAAAAAAAGAGAAAATTCGTAACCATAGTTACGGATTTTTCCTTTTTTACAGGATATTATAATCTTAACAAAGGAACTAAAAATAAAATTAAAAATAAAAGATACAATGAAAGGAGTCTTAATTATGACAAGCGCAGCACAGGTTGATAATTTAGTAAATTTATTGGATGGATATGCAACAAAGGGAGGACATCATCTGAACGTCAATGTATTAAACAGAGATACTCTGTTGGATGCTCAGAAGAATCCCGAGAAATATCCTCAGCTGACCATTCGTGTATCAGGATATGCAGTAAACTTCATTAAGCTTACTCCTGAACAGCAGGCTGATGTTATTTCCAGAACATTCCACGAAGCAATTTAATTAAGAAGTACAGGAAAGCGTAAAAGGGCATCTGGCAGCAGATGTCCTTTTTTGTATGCAATTTAGTACATAAATATATATGACAAAAAGAGACAAATAATATATAATAACTACGTATGTAATCACTTTAAGAGAAGGGAAAGGTACGGTTTTAAAAAGATGGAGAATTTCTTATCAATTAAGGAAGCGGTGAATAAGTACGTAGCAGGATGCGATGCCAAGGTAAATTCGACTGTGGGCAAACTGCTGATAAAGGCTATGATGGCAGGAATGATGATTGCCATGGGGGCTGCGGGAAGCAGTGTGGCAGCTCATGGGGTAGATAATGTGGGTTTGGCACGCTTGACGGCAGGTGTGGTGTTCCCGGTGGGACTTATGATGGTTATTTTAATGGGGGCGGAGCTTTTTACAGGAGACTGCCTGATGGTTATGGGAACCTTATCGGGGAAGCACAGTGTACTTCAGCTTGTAAAGGTGCTTGTGATTGTGTATGCAGGTAATTTTATCGGTGCGGGACTATTGGCATGGGCAATTTCAGGCTGCGGACAGCTGGGATATTCAGGAGGACTTCTTGGGGCTTATACAATTAAGTTAGCTCTCGGAAAAGCCACAATTAATTTCGGAACGGCAGTTGTATCAGGTATCTTATGCAACATATTAGTTTGTGCGGCAGTTATTATGGCGCTTTGTGCTAAGGATATTTCAGGAAAGCTGCTGGTATCTTTCTTTGTTATTATGTTGTTTGTAACAGGCGGTTATGAGCACTGTGTAGCCAATATGTATTATATTACCGCAGGGCTTTTCGCAAAGCTGAATCCTTCTTATGTACAGGTGGCAATGGAGCAGTACGGCTATACGGCGCAGCAGCTGGATGCCTTGAATATTCCTAACTTTTTATTTAAGAACCTTTTGCCGGTTACTATCGGAAATATTATCGGCGGCATGGTAACTGTGGGATTGCCGCTGTGGTATGTAAATAAGGAAAAATAAAGCAGCAAAAAACCCGCCGTATGGCGGGTTTTGCTATAAAGAAAAAATTTTACATTACTGATCTATTGTCTGTACAATAAATTCACGTACCTCATCTCTGGACATATCAAGCGCCACAGAAAGCTCTCCATAAAGAAAATCCTCAGCCAGTTTAAAATAACGGCTGTCCACTGCAGTTACTTTACATCCCTTTAAAATTCGTTTTTCCTTTCTGAGATAAATAGTTTTAATAAGCTTCAGCCAGCCTTCACAGCTGTTTTGATGCATATACTCTTTATATGTTTTTTCAAGCGTCTTTTCATCAGCAAGGGGAATCAAGGGTATGTCGGGAATAGAATGGATAAAGGTAAGAGCCTCATCCTTTGAAACGGCCTTTCTCATTGCCTCGTCAGCTGTGTCCACAGGAATGTACACGGTACTGCCGGAAAGAAAAACAGGCTTTAAGAGATAATATTTTCTGTTTTTATCAATACCGGTAATATTTAACGTAGTAATATCCTGCACGCTGCAAATTCCGTTGTTACCGCAAACTACATAATCACCAACTTTGAACATAAAATACCTCCTATGTTTATTAGTATACCACAATTTTCGGAAAAATGTCAGAAGGACGATGAAAGAGTGCGTAAATTCGGCGTTTTGTACCATATATAAATACTATAATATTGTGCAATAGTTACAAGGAGGTCAAAAACAGACTTCTGTTAAAAAGGAATGGGAAAAAAATGATGATTATGGTAAGATATACTTGTTGAATTATCGTGTCTGATAAAGTATACTTGCAGAATTATGGAAGAAAGGAAATTATGCTTATGGCTATTTATCTGGCAAGGCATGGGGAAACGGACTGGAATCTTAAGGGACTGATTCAGGGACATACGGATATTCCTTTAAATGAAACGGGAAAACAGCAGGCTTATGAACTGGCAGCCGCCATTAAAGATAAAGGCATTTCCATAAACAGAATTTATTCAAGTGATATGAAGCGCGCCCGCGAAACAGCAGAGATCGTGGCAAAGGAGCTTTTGGTCGAAGCGCAGGCTCTTAAAGGAATACAGGAAGTGAATCTCGGCAGATGGGAAGGGCATACATGGAAGCAGGTTCGGGAACTTTTTCCTGATGAATACCGGGTATGGTATGAGAACAGGCGCTATGAAGTGCCGCCGGAAGGAGAATCCTATGAGCAGGTGCTTCAGAGGGTGGTGCCTGTATTATCCGGTATTGCTTTAAAAGAAGATGAAAATGTGCTGGTCGTTGTTCACAGTGCAGTAATTATGTCATTGCTTTCCTATGTTTATGACAAACCTTTTGAAGAGATGTCCAGAAATTTCAGGACGAAGAACGGAGAGATTACAGAACTTGAGAAAAGCATGATAAAACCGCTTTAAAACAAATATACAGAAGGGAACTGAAAGTATTATATGAAAAATAAAGTCAGTTTAAAAATAGCAATGCTTTTTACGGCAGTTTTTCTGTTTATGATTTTTCTTCCCGTGAAGGTATTTGCAGAAAACGAATATACCGTAACAGAAATGACAGCTGAAGGAGAAGTAATCAGTGATGTAAATGTGCGTACGGGACCTGCCACCTCTTATGATATTATCGGGACTGTGAGGGCAAAGGATATTGTTGCCATAAGCGGCAGGAGCAGTGACGGCTGGTACAGAATTGATTTTCAGGGTCAGCCAGGTTTTGTATACGGAGAATATATATCCGTTATTGAAAAAGCGCCGGAGGAAACTCCCGAAGCTGTGCAGCAGCCGGCCTCCAATACGGCAAAAAAGGACTTCGGACCTTTCAGGCTGGCGGCAATTTTTGTAATTATTATAGTGATTATCATTATGATTGTTCTTACTATCCGCAGCTTTATCCAGGGGAACCGGGATGAAGATGATGAGGAGGAAGAAGATGATGATGGAGAAGACGGGGAAAGTGATGAGGACGGTTTAACAAAGTCAGAAGAGACACCTGAGAAGAAGGAAAGCAAAAAGTCCGGTGGAACTTCAGAAGCGGTTAAGACGATAGTTATCCGGGAGGAAGATTATCAGCTCCATATAGACCCTAAATATTTTGAGGACGAACCTTTGAGCCAGCCGGAGTATGTGACGGATTATCTGAAAAAAATTGAGAGTGAAAATACCCAGCCTACAAAGCCTTTGGCAAAAAAGGAAAATGCGGATGACCTTACCAGAGCCATGAAAAAACTGGAGGAGCTGCAGGAGGAAATAGAGAGGCTGAAGAGGAAGCAATAATATAATGAAATGAAAGGAGACAGGGTATGGTATTAGGAGCATTGGAAGCAGGCGGTACTAAGATGGTCTGTGCCGTTGGAAATGAAAAGGGAGAAATATTTGAGCAGGTGTCGATTCCTACGGAGGCCCCGGCGATAACGGTTCCGAAGATGATTTCTTATTTTAAGGAAAAGAAAATAGAGGCGTTGGGAATCGGATGTTTCGGTCCCATAGATCCGGATAAAAAGTCGGAAACTTATGGATACATCACGAGTACGCCGAAGCTGGCATGGGCTGACTATAATATTGTGGGAGCTTTTGAGGAGGCTATTGGCTGTCCTGTGGGCTTTGATACGGACGTAAACGGTTCAGTGCTTGGAGAGGTTACTTTCGGACAGGCCAGGGGTAAAAGCAGCGTTATTTATATTACCATTGGAACCGGTGTAGGTGCGGGAATTTATATTGAAGGAAAGCTTCTTCACGGAATGCTGCATCCTGAAGCGGGGCACGTTCTGATTCAAAAGCGGAGTGATGATACTTATGGAGGCAAATGTCCTTACCACAAAACATGTCTGGAGGGCATGGCAGCAGGACCTGCCCTTAAGGAAAGATGGGGAAAGGATGCTCGTTTATTAAAAGATAAAAAAGAAGTCTGGGATTTGGAAGCATATTATATTGCCCAGGCACTTACCAATTATATTTTGACTCTTTCACCGGAGCTGATTATTTTAGGCGGCGGCGTCATGCATCAGGAGCAGTTGTTTCCGCTGATTCGCAGTTACGTGAAGGATATGCTGAACGGTTATTTGAAAACAGAAGAACTGAAGGATTTGGAGCATTACATTGTACCTGCAAGCCTCAAAGACAATCAGGGAATTATGGGCTGTCTTGAACTTGGCAGGCGTGCAGTATGTGAAGAGCAGAATTAAAATGGAGCGTTTGACATTAGGAATTTTAGCCCACGTAGATGCGGGGAAAACAACTTTATCGGAAGCCATACTTTATACAAGCGGTGATATACGCAAAGCGGGAAGAGTGGATAATAAGGATACCTTTCTTGACACCTATGAGCTGGAAAGGGAAAGGGGAATCACTATTTTTTCCAAGCAGGCCATTGTCAACTATAAAGATATGCGGATAACCCTGCTTGATACTCCCGGACATGTGGATTTTTCGGCGGAAATGGAGCGTACCCTGCAGGTGCTGGATGCGGCAGTGCTGGTAATCAGCGGTGCAGACGGCGTACAGGGACATACAAAGACGCTGTGGCGGCTTTTGAAACGGTATCAGGTGCCTGTATTTTTGTTTATCAACAAAATGGACCAGCCGGGAACGGATAAGGAAGCTTTGCTTAAGGAACTTTCAGAGAAGCTGGATACAGGGTGTGTGGATTTCTCACAGCCGGATACAGATAGTTTTTATGAAAGTCTGGCTGTATGCGAGGAAGGAATGCTGAACCTCTTTTTGGAGGAAGGAAAAATAGAAACGGAGGAAATTAAGAGGGCTATAGCTGCCCGAAAGGTTTTTCCCTGTTTTTTCGGCTCTGCTCTGAGAATGTCCGGTGTGGAGGAGCTTTTGGAGGGAATCAGGAAATTTGCGACTGTTCCTGTGTACTCCGGGGAGTTTGGCGCCAGAGTTTTCAAAATAACAAGAGATGCCCAGGGAAACCGCCTTACGCATATGAAGATTACAGGCGGAAGTCTCTGTGCAAGGTGTGTGTTAAGTATAAAGAAAGCTTCGGATAAAGAGGAGGTTCTGGAAGAAAAGGTGAATCAGATCCGCATTTATTCCGGAGAGAAGTTTGAAGCGGTAAAGGAAGCACCGGCAGGAAGTGTCTGTGCAGTAACCGGACTTACAGGAACTTTGCCCGGGGAAGGTCTGGGTAAAGAGCAGGAAAGAGAGATTCCTGTGCTGGAGCCTGTTCTGAGCTACTGTGTACAGCTGCCGGAAGGATATGATGCAGCCCTGATGCTTCCAAAACTTTTACAGCTTCAGGAAGAAGACCCCATGCTGCATATCGTCTGGGATGAGGAACTTAAGGAAATTCATGCCAAGGTCATGGGAGAAGTGCAGACAGAGGTTTTAAAGCGCATGATTTATGAGCGTTTCGGGGTGGAGGTTTCCTTCGGTACCGGGCGCATTGTTTATAAGGAGACTATTGCCGATAGGGTGGAAGGAGTAGGGCACTTCGAGCCTCTTAGGCATTATGCGGAGGTGCATCTGCTTCTGGAACCGGGAGAGCCGGGCAGCGGTCTTGCTTTTGCTGCGGATTGCAGTGAGGACATTCTGGGGCGCAACTGGCAGCGGCTTGTTTTAACTCATTTAGAGGAAAGGGAGCACCGTGGTGTGCTTACAGGTTCGCCCATTACAGATATGAAAATTACTCTGGTAGCAGGAAAGGCGCATCAGAAGCATACAGAGGGCGGTGATTTCAGACAGGCTACTTACCGTGCCCTGAGACAGGGACTGATGGAGGCACAGTCAGTGCTGCTGGAGCCCATATATGAGTTCCGGCTGGAGGTGCCGGAGGGTGCTGTCGGACGGGCAATGACGGATATGGAAAAGCTCCATGGAAGCTTCACTTTAGAGGAACGCAGCGGCGAAACGGCAGTGCTGACAGGAACGGCGCCGGTGGTAACACTTCAGGATTATCAGAAAGAAGTAACGGCTTACACGAAAGGACATGGAAGGCTGTTTTGCAGTTTTAAGGGATATGCACCCTGTCATAATGCTGAGGCGGTAATGGAAAGCAGGAGATATGACCCGGAAGCTGATTTGAGAAATCCTTCCGCTTCCGTTTTTTGCGCTCACGGAGCAGGGTTTGTGGTGCCCTGGAATCAGGTAAAAAATTATATGCACCTTCCCGGCTGCATGGAAGGAGACCGGGAGACCATACTGGAAAGTGCTTTTGAGGAAGAACTTGCAAAGCGCAGACAGGCAGCCTTAAGCAGACAGGAGCTTCTGAAAGAGCAGGGCGGGGAGGTTTTTATCGGAACCGAAGAAATAGATGCTATTTTAAGCCGCACTTCAAATGCAAACAGCAGACAGGACGGTAATAAGAAAAAAGAAGGCTGGCAGAGAGAGCGCAGGAGCGGTGAAAATGCAAGTACCGGCAAATCCTCCGTTACACGTGTTTATAAGGGACAGGAAAAGAGGGAAGAATACCTTCTGGTGGACGGGTATAATGTGATTTTTGCATGGGAGGATTTAAAGGAGCTGGCAGCTGTCAATTTAGACGGTGCAAGAGGAAAGCTTCTTGATATTCTGTGCAACTATCAGGGCATTAAAAAATGCAGTTTAATAGCTGTGTTTGACGCCTACAGGTTAAAGGGACATCCTACGGAGATTCTTGATTATCACAATATTCATGTGGTATATACAAAAGAAGCGGAAACTGCAGACAGGTATATTGAGAAGTTTGCACATGATAACGGAAAGAAGTACGATATTACAGTAGCCACCTCCGACGGTCTTGAACAGATCATTATCAGGGGAGAAGGCTGCAGGCTTTTGTCTGCCAGGGATTTAAGGGAGGAAATAGACAGGGCACAGGCAGCGCTGAAGGAGGAATTTCTTGACAGGCCAGGGAAAAGCAAAAACTATCTGCTGGACGGATTGTCAGGGGAAGCACAGGAGCAGCTTATGAAGCTGCAGTCCCCTGTGGATTAAACTATAAAAAGTGTCTACCAGCGCTCCCAGAAAATGTAAATGACATTGATGAACAGTAAAACAGTAAGCACGCCCCAGTTTATGATATGCATCATAACAGGGGCTGTTTTTGCGAAAAAGCCCTTTGCGGGGGTATTTGCCTGAGTCAGATAATATTTGTTTCCAAGCCCCAGCGCAATGGCAATATATACAAGGCAGATAGCCACATATCTGAAGTCACTGCTGCAGGTGTAAGGATAAATAATTACGAAAGCAGCAAAGGAAATCAGCATAACCACATAACCTACCAGTAGGAACACTTTGTCCTCGAGAAGTGTCTTCTTTTTCAGAAGCACAACTATCAATAAGACTGCAGTGGCAATACTGAAAATGATGGCGAGGACAAAGGTAATCTGGCAGAGAATTAAAAGAATGTCGGGCAAATCTGTGGGATATTCCTCTGCAAACAAAGAAGTATGGAGCATAATTACCCAGGTATTGCTGCAGGCTCTGGCACTGATGGGGTGAAAGGGAAATTCAATTCTCCAGTCTGCTAAAGAGGGAATGCCAAGGCGGCTCCAAAGACTGAAACCAGCTGTATACATGGGTGAGGTCTCGCCCGGTACGGGAACCCCCGGTTTTTCCCCGAAGCGGATCAGATTGCGGACTATCCAGCTTAAGCCGATGGGAGCTACAACAATGCCGAAGATGCAGTAATTTTTTATCCATTTTATAATGTCTGCCTTTTGTCTGCTTCTGATAACGGAAATAAAGTGCATCAGGAAAACAAGGGCAAGAGGAATGGCAAGCACGGCGCTGTTCAGCTTGGTAATCATGCCGAAACCGATATAAAGTGCAAGCTTAATCAGGTTTTTTAAATTTTTCTCCCGAATCCATGTAAGGGAGCCCAGTATAATCAGACACATAAAAAGAATGGTCAGCATGTCATTGTTAACGCTTCCTGCCATAACTACAGTAGCAGGATGGAAGACCATAAAGGCAAGACCGATGAAAAGCCCGCTGCCTTTAATATCCAATATTTTTAAAATCTTATAGGTAACCACCATGCACAGACAGGAATAAAGCAGGGTCAGAACCTGCAGATTTTCAAAGGCAAGGTTTTCTGCCACTCCCAGAGCAATATTCAGCTGAAGCCACAAAAAAGAAAGAATGTGGTGAAAAGGCGGATGGTAGTAAGCAAAAAGTTCGTAAGGATTTAAATCCGGCAGTTTATGAAATTTGTATATGTACTCAATATATCCGATGTGGCCGGGATTCACGAAGTCTGTGGCAATGCCTGTATAAACGCCTGCATCGTGCTGTCTGTCATAGAGACCGGAAAGCAGGACATAACTGCAGCGAATCAGTACGCCAAGAAAAATCATCATGGTTACAGCCGTATCCTCGGAAATCAGTCTCTTTGTCACCTTCAGGTAGAAGAGAAATGCAAAATAAGCAAGAAAAATACAGGTAAGAACAAGTACCTTCGTATAATGAGAGGTCTCAAAAAAACTGCTTCCCTGGCCGATTGCCACAAAAAGGCAGGAAACAAGAATGAGGATAATCTGAATGGTTACAGGCTGTTTTATTTTTGGAATGCCAGTCCCCTTTAACAGCATTTTCATAAGTAAAAATCCTTTCTTTTAATAAATTGCGGTAACATCGGTGATAGTATTGTCCGTAACATTAAAACTCCAGATGGAATGTCCCGGAATACGATGCTCCGTCAGATACCAGGTATCGTCTATTTTGGTGAGATAGTAAGGAGTACCGCCTCCTATAAAGTTTTTGTACACATCCTCGTATTTTCCTTTTTTTAAGTCTTTTAAGTTTTTCACCCGGATGATAGTTGCATAGTCCTGATTGCCGGTTATGTCGGTGGAAACGGTGATGTAAAAGTAATCTTCAATAGGAGTGAGCTGTATCATGCCGGCAAGCTCATCCGGTACAGGGTACTCCTTTTTGATTTTAAAGTCAGTAAGGTCTGCTTCTATAATGGAGGAGTTGCCGGATACAAAATAAATGGTATCCTCCACAATGGTAAAGGAGCGCACATAGACACCGTTTAAGGAAGGAATTGAGCGGATTTCCGTCAGATACATATGAGGGTCATCCTTCGGATGGCGGAAAAGGAACATTTCACCGCTTTCGGAGCTCCAGGCGTAGAAGGTATCCGTCCTTTCATCATAAATAATATAGTGGGGCCTTACGCCGATTTCCGTAAATTCCTGGAAAGGAATGAAGATGGGTTGTCCGTTCTCGTTGACATCTTCTGTCATAACAAGAATTCTGTTGCTTTCCGTATCATCTATCAGGTAAACGAGACCGTCTCCGGCAATGGTATGGGCCATGGAGATGTCATTTGTCATAATCTGCCATTCATACAGCGGGTCAGTCAGGTTTGGGTGATAGATGACCTGATTGTTATAGCAGTCCACAATAAAATAGTTGTCTTTTATTTTCGTAATATAGGTAGGCACACTTAATGAGGGAAAGGAATTATCGGGAATAGAATTTAAAGAAGCCTTGTCAAACTCTATGGGACTGCCTTCCCTCAGATAATTTTCGGGAACATAGTCCGAAGGTGCGGTCTGTTTTCCTGCACAGCCCGTAAGCAGGAATAAAAAGAACAGACAGAGCAAAAAAATTCTTTTAGAAAGAGTATTCAGTTTTAATTTAGGTAATCTTAATCTTTTCATAAGGCTATTATAATTTTTTTGCTTTCTTTATACAATGTTTTTTTGTATACTGATAATGAATTTTTGTATTTGTTAAGAGACATCTTAGAACAGGTAATTGAGAAACTCACAAGCTTACAGAATATTGTCTGAATATTTCCACAGTTTTGAGTTTCTCGATTACCTGTTCGAAGAAGCCGGATGGGAGAAAAAAATGGCGGACTATCAGGAAAATCGGGAATTCAGAATTTTATCTGCAATCGGAATTATTTTGGTTGCGGCAGGGCATTTGGGGTTTAATTTGTTTGATGTGGGCGGTTTGTTTCCTTATTATTCCTTTCATGTTTTTATTTTTCTGTTTGTGTCGGGTTATTTTTACAAGCCTGAATCAGAGAATAAAATTGGAAGTTATATTAAGGGAAAATGTGTTACGCTGCTGCTTCCCTATTTTATATGGAATCTTTTATATGGAATTATGACTCTTCTTCTGCATAAAGCAGGTTTTACCATAGGACAGGATATTTCACTGTATACCCTGTTTCTTGCACCCTTTGACGGCGGACATCAGTTTATGTACAATTTCCCGGCGTGGTTTGTGCCTGCGCTGTTTCTCGTTGAGGTGATTAATGTCTGTGCAAGAAAGGCGCTTTCTTTCCTGCATCTGAATTATGAATGGCTGATATTTGCGGGCAGCCTTTTTCTTGGCATACTTACTGTGTGGCTTGCTATAGGCGGTCACGTATGGGGATTTTATAAGATTCCCGGAAGAATATTGTTTATGCTGCCCGGTTTTGAAATGGGCCGTATTTATAAAGAAAAGCTGGAAGCGCACGACAGGCTTTCAAACGGCTGGTACTTTCTGATTGTTATGGGAATACAGCTTATTATAACCTTTTTATGCGGCGGGCTTGCTTTCAGTGCGGTATGGGTGACAAGCTTCGGAAACGGTCCTGTGGTGCCTTATCTGACTGTGATTACGGGAATTGCCTTCTGGCTTCGGATTTCCAGAATTTTAAAGGAAGTTCCTGCAGTTTCAAAAGGACTGGTTACAATCGGAAGAAATACTTATGCTGTCATGATGCACCATATAATGGCCTTTTTCCTGGTAAAAACAGTTTTTTACGTGATTCACCTGCTGACACCCCTATGCGGGGATTTTGATACTGCACTGTATTTTTCGGATGTTAATTTTCTGTACCTGCCGAAAGAAGCGGAAGTGGTGAAATGGCTGTATCTTGCAGCGGGAATCGGTATTCCGCTTGTGGTTGCCTGCTGGCAGGAGAAGCTTAAAAATGAAGTGGGATTAAAATAAATTCGCAGGATGAGATTCATGCTTAAACGATACTCAAAGTTTTGCCCGTTTAACAGAATTTATAATAACAGCAGACCTTCCCTCGGGAGGGAAGGTCTGCTGTTATTATGCCGGTAAAGATTCTTTCTTTCCAATGACAGTGTTTACTTCTTCAATGCTGATCTCTACAATTTCTGCAATCAGTTCAGGGGGATAGCCTTTCCTGTGCATGTTCATTATACATTTCATATTCACTTCTTCAGTAGCCATTTCTTCAATGCCTTCGCCTAAATTGCACATAATGTTTATATCCTTTCTGAAACTATCGTTAACGGGAATATCATATTCTTTTTCCATAATATCGAGCTTTTCACCGGGCTTAAGTTGGCGGGATAATAAAGCGCCGATTAATCGATGAAGTTCATAACGTTCATCATATTCTGGTAATTCGTTTGAGATACCGATGAGAATGATATTAAAAAGTGAAATATTGCCTTTCCAACCGCAGGGCTCTAACAGTTCATTTTTGGTAAGGTGAATATGGCTCATGCTGTTAGTATCCATATTCATACAAATCCAAATTGAAAAAACACATTTTATATCATCATAATTTGTATTTACAAAGTCTCTTTCCTTTTGGGAAGAGATGAGCCTGCTTACATAAAAAACTGCCCTGTTCAATATTTTATATGCAGTGGGTTCATTTTTTTGAGCTTCCACATTTACAATAATCTGCGAAAGGCCGTCTTTCATACGAACATAAAATATGATGTCAAATCTTATCACTCCTTCAGCGGCTTCTGAATTTTCTGTATTCAGACCTATAATACGTTGACCGGTTTTATCTTTTTTTTCTTTATTAGTGAGTCCCGGTTCTGACGGAACCATACTGACATATGGTTCGCCTTCAATGTAGGCAGCCACATCTTTGGGATTCATTCCTTTGAATTCATCAACAGTTTTTACTAATATATGAGCAAGAATGATTTTCTGGGACAACAGATGTTTCGCATATTCATCATATTGTGACTTGTCATCGGCTGCAGTTACTGCATTTGTTATTTCAGTATTCACGGTGGTGTGCCTCCTTGCTTTGTATAAAATTGTATTAACTTCCACAAAAGGCCCACCAATTCACATATTCATTATATCGTAGCTTTTTATGTGAAGCAAATGAATTTTTTATAAACACTAATTGAATCAGTTCAGCCGTTATCATTAATTATTAAAAAAGTATAAATTCCCATTTCCGGGATTGACGATGATAAAAGCATGTGATATGCTTGGAACACTTACCGCTTAGTGAAAAAGTGAATAGAAAAAGAGTGAAGCCTGTCTGTGGATAACCATGGACAGGTTTTTGTTCGTGGCAGCAGAAAGTTTGTAAAACCAGCTTTCTGTTGTTGTATAGGTATCTATCATACGTATTCTTCTAAGCGAAAGGAAAAGAAAATGAAAAAATTAGTGATAACTAAAAAGAGAAAAATAAAAGCATTTCAAACAAAGAAAAAGGCATATCGGGCAATGGGAAAGGCGGCGGCAATAGCCCTGGCATTCAGCATGGCAGCAGGAAATGCGCCCACAGCTCTTGCCATGGAAGGTGATGCCGGAGATTCGGCTTTAAGACAAACCGTTACTTATGTGTATCATCAGCATGCAGGCAATGAAAACGAAGAGGGCGGATGCTATATGACCCCGGTATTCCATGTGCATGAGGGAGATGAAAAAAGGGGAGGAAGCTGTTATGAAACTCCTGTTTGGCATGAGCATGAGGGCAGTGCTGAAAGCGGAGGAAGCTGCTATAAAACACCGGTTTACCATGTGCATGAAGGTGATGAAGAAAAGGGAGGAAACTGCTATGAAACTCCCGTTTATCATGTTCATGCCGGAAACGAAGAAAAGGGAGGCGGCTGCTATGGCAGTCCTGTTTATCATGTTCATGAGGGAAGCAAAGAAAAGGGAGGAAGCTGTTACGGCACACCGGTTTATCATGCCCATACGGGGAATAAAAACAGCGGAGGCGGCTGTTATCAGGAAATAATTTATCATACCCATACCGGCAATGAAAACAATGGAGGCGGCTGCTATGGGAAGGCGCTCTATCATGTCCATGCAGGAAGCGAAGCCGGCGGCGGCTGTTTTGGGACACCTGTTTATCATGTGCACAGCGGAAACGCTTCTTCGGGAGGCGGCTGTTACGGTACCGCGATCAGACATACTCATTCGGGGGATGAAGTATCGGGCGGAGCATGCTATAGCCCTGTTTATCATACGCATACGGCAGATTGTGATATTGAGGTATCCAGTGAGGATTTGGGCTGTGAGACGGTACGGTGGGAAGACACCGGAGACGATGATTATGAAGGTCACGATTATAAAAACTTTTATATGTCCTGCGGTGTAACGGTACATGGAACTAATTCCTCCCATACTCATATGGTGCATAATTGCGGCAAAGATGAAAACACTCTGGAAGGATATGTTCTTGGCTGCGGAAAAACGGAAGATACGGTGGAAGGTTATGCGTTAAATTGCGGAAAAACAGAATCCACGGTGGAAAAATATTCCTTAAGCTGCGGTAAAAATGAAGCTACAGTGGAAAAATATGTTTTAAACTGCGGCAAGACAATGACCACAATAGAAGGTTATTCACTTAACTGCGGAAAAACAGCATCCACAATTGAAAGCTATACTCTTGATTGCGGAAAAACAACAGCATCCATAGACAGTTATAAAAGAAACTGCGGTAAAAATGAAAAGACAGTGGAAGGGTATGAACTCAGCTGTACCAAGGACGAAAAAACCATTGACAGCTATAAGCAGAGCTGTTTTAAAACAGAAAAAACAGTTGATGCCTATGCGTTAAGCTGTAAGAAAACAGCTTTAACAGTTGAAGGCTATCAAAGAAGCTGCGGAATGGATGAGACCACTCCCTACGGAAAGATTACGCTGACCAATGAAACAGAGGGTGAAGGTGAAAAGGTAAAGCTTACTGCCGTTTATGAAAACCTGCCGGGAGGCAATGCGGAACTTTCGGACAATCCCTTCACATGGTATGACAGTCAGGGAAATGAAATCGGAAAAGGAGAAACTGTTGAGGTTTCAGAAAACGGAAATTATTCTGTTGTAACAGAGGTTAAAAATGAGGACATTGATAAAGACAGTCTGAAGTCTGAAATCGCAGTTGACAATGTTGTTATACCGGAGAAGGAAGAATCTGATGACAAGGGTGAAGCCGGGGATAAAAACAACGACGGTAAAGATGATGCCGGTGATAAGACTGACAATGGCAGTGGAGACGGCAATGGCAGCGGCAGTGAAGACAATGGCAGTGGAGACGGCAGCGACAATGACAACAACGGCGACAATGGTGGCAGCGACAACGGCAATGGCAGCGGTGATGGAGATGCAGACACTGACAGCGGCAATGGCGCTCTGACTGATTTAATAAAGAAGCTTCTGCCTGTTCCGTCAAAAGAACCTGTTAAAGAAAAGGAAACAGGAAAACCTTCTATGGTTTCCAAAGTACAGAAAAACAAGGCAGTCGTAAAACCGTCAGAAACTCCGGAGCCCACCATAAGTCCTGAGCCGGAATTTTCAATAAATACAGAAACAGTGAAGCTTGAAGAACGTGAAAGTGAAGGAGAAGAAATTGCTGAAATAAATACGGTTGAATCCAGAGAAGGCTTTTTTGATTCACCTGTTGTTCGTCTGATTACCATTACAGCCGGAACCTTTGCGGCTCTGACAGGATTATTTGTGCTGTTATATCTGCTCAGATGGAGCGTTAAAGTATATAATGATGACGGTAAAGGCGGAAGGCTTTATCTGGGAAGATGTTCCGTAAAAACAGATGAAGACGGATATATAATCAGGATTACCGATGAAATGGCTGAAAAGGCTGTTACCAACAGATATGTGATAAAACCGGGATTGTTTAAGGCTTTCAGAAGCGAGGATGAAGAATTGATTGTATGCAGGGGGCAGAAGAGAGTTTCCGTATATTTGAGCAAAGAGATGATAGTAGTAGTATAAAATACTTGATTTTATTACAGGAAAGTGATAGACTACGAACTGATATACAGATAAATTGTATATTTATGCATTAGTATGCAAAAATAAGGAGGAAAGTATTATGAAAAAATTTTTAGCAGTTGCATTAACTGTGGCAATGACCATGACCATGCTTACTGCCTGCGGAAGCAGTGAAACAGCAGCAGACAGCACAGAAGCAACAGCAGCAGACAGTACAGAAGCTGCTGAAACAACAGAGACAGCAGATGACACGGCAGAAGAAACCGAAGCAGAAGCTCCTGCAGCAGATGAAACAGCAGAAAACTCAGATGCAGTAAGTGAAGCTCTGGCAGACGGTGTTTTAACTGTAGGTACCAATGCAGAATTCCCGCCTTTTGAGTATGTGGATGACAATGGAGAGGCTGATGGTTTTGATATGGCGTTGGTAAAAGCCATCGGTGAAAAGTTAGGTGTTGAAGTTGTTATTGAGAATATGGAATTTGCTTCTCTGGTATCTTCTATCGGAAGCAAAATCGATATTGCGGCAGCAGGTATGACGGTGACAGATGAAAGAAAAGAAAGCGTAGATTTTACAAATTCTTATTATGAAGCAGTTCAGTATGTCATTCTTCCTGCAGATTCCGAAATTGCCGCAGCAGCAGATCTGGAAGGCAAAACAATCGGTGTACAGCTTGGTACAACAGGCGATTTTATAGCAGAAGATATTGCAGACAGCACCGTTTCACAGTACAATAAAGCAGTAGATGCAGTAAATGACTTAATTAACGGTAGAGTTGACTGTGTAATTATTGATAAGAATCCTGCACTTGTATTTGAAAGCAAGTTTGAAGGCCAGGTAGTTGCAGTTGACGGCGCGCAGTTTGATTTTGAACCTGAAGAGTATGCGATTGCACTTCCCAAGGGAGATACTGTTTTATTAGACCAGATTAATGCAGCATTAGAGGAAATCAAGGCTGACGGTACTTTTGATGAATTAGTAAAAACTTATATTGAAGCTGAATAAAAAATGAGGTACAATTAAGTTTATCAAAGAGGATAGCACTTATTCTGCTATCCTCTTTCCATAAGGTATGAAAGGGAAAGTTTATGCAGACATGGTTTGAAAATGTGAGCAAGAAGTTCGTAATGGCATTCGTGGAAGGAGACAGGTGGAAGCTGTATCTGGATGGCTTGGGCGTTACACTTGAAATTGCTTTTTTTGCGGCAGTTTTAGGTCTGGTTATCGGTACAGTAGTGGCACTTATGAAGCTTTCCGTGAAAAAGAACGGAAAGAAAAGCATATGGTCCAGAATAGCCGGAGTTTATATTGATATTATCAGAGGAACACCTTCTGTTTTGCAGTTATTAATTATGTGGTTCATTGTGATGAAGTCATGTAAAAACGGTGTGCTTGTTGCAGTTCTTTCCTTTGGCATTAACAGCGGCGCTTATGTGGCGGAAATTGTCAGGGCAGGTATTCTGGCAGTGGATAAGGGACAGACAGAGGCCGGGAGAAGCCTTGGACTTTCAAAAGCACAGACCATGATTTACATAGTAATTCCTCAGGCAATTAAAAATGTACTGCCTCCTATAGGAAATGAATTTATTGTTCTGCTGAAGGAAACGGCCATTGTGGGTTATGTAAGCTTAACAGATTTGACAAGAGCGGCAAATCAGATAACCTCAAGAACTTATGAAGCATTTATGCCTCTTATCGGAGCAGCTGTTATTTATTTTACGATTATAAAAATACTGACAATCTTATTGGATAAATTGGAGAGGAGGCTGCGTAAGAGTGATAATCGTTAAGGACTTACATAAAACATTTGAAGACAACCATGTGCTTAGAGGGGTGAATTATCATGTTCACCAGGGAGAAAAAATTGTTGTAGTAGGGCCTTCCGGCTCCGGTAAAAGTACCTTTTTACGCTGCCTGAATCTTCTTGAAACGCCCACAAGCGGTGAAATATGGTTTGACGGCCAGCTGATTACGGACCCTAAAGTAAATATTGATAAAGTAAGGCAGCATATGGGCATGGTGTTCCAGAATTTTAATCTGTTCAATAATCATACCATTATGGAAAATATTACTTTGGCGCCTGTAAAGTTAAAACTGATGAGTAAAGAAGAAGCAAGTGAAAATGCACTCAGCCTTCTTGACAGAGTGGGGCTCAGGGGAAAGGCTGATTCTTATCCCAGCCAGCTGTCCGGCGGTCAGAAGCAGAGAATAGCCATTGTACGTTCCCTTGCAATGAATCCCAGAGTGATGCTGTTTGACGAGCCTACATCTGCCCTTGACCCTGAAATGGTAGGGGAAGTGCTGGATGTTATGAAGGGGCTTGCAGAAAGCGGTATGACCATGGTGGTTGTTACTCATGAAATGGGATTTGCAAGAGAAGTAGGAACCAGGGTCCTGTTTATGGATGAAGGCAATATTATGGAAGAAAATACACCCCGGGAATTTTTCAATAACCCCCAGTGTCCAAGGTTACAGGAATTTTTATCCAAAGTATTATAACATGCCGGCTTTATTTGCTGATATCCGCAGGAGGCATCTCAAGCAGGGCGGTAACGAGATAGAACGGCAGGGAAAATACCATAAAATATACATAGCGGAATT
This sequence comes from Lachnospiraceae bacterium, assembly GCA_017621815.1. Classification (GTDB taxonomy): domain Bacteria; phylum Bacillota; class Clostridia; order Lachnospirales; family Lachnospiraceae; genus Suilimivivens. Next base: position 40,369 of record JAGASK010000050.1, read on the forward strand.
CAGTAGCCACGGGAGTGGCAATCAATACGGTAAGATAAAGGGCAAAGCTGGGAAGATAGTAAATCAGCTTTGCTTTTTCTTTTCTTATAAATGCATTGCCTGCGCAGAAAATGAGAATCCAGAATACAACGCCCATGCTCCAGAGCAGGCTGTAGCCTGGTACCATACTGCCAAGTTTTATGGAAATTTCTTTTGCTTTTACGACCAACGGACCGCCGATTAAGGGAGTATGGGATACGCCCAGACTTGTGGCGCTGACGCCTTCGGCTTCTGCCACAAGATAAAAGGAATCGGGATACCAGTAGCCGTAAGTCTGGTTTTTGTAAGCCTCCAGATAGTCAAGAGGATAACGAAGCCCGAGTTTTATCCAGAGTTTGAGGAATTCACTTTTGTGTGCTGCAAGATATTCCTGATTTCCTGCACGCACCAGTTCCTTCATATTATCTGCGTAAGTAGGATTATATAAGTCTTTAATATAAGTTAAATCCACAACATTTTCTATTAAGGAAAGCTGCTCGCCTGTCAATTTCCTGTCGTTGCAGATGACAGCGGCAATCTGCTGAGTAGGAACAGAGAGGGATTCGATTAAATCCGGCTGAATCACATGACAGGCGTTCATAATAGGATATTTGATAATTACGGCTGTCAGGAAAATTCCTGCAAGTGCGGGAAAAACAAGCTTTGCCTTTTTCCTGTAAAAATACAAAAGAAAAGGAAGGCACAGCACAAAGCCGTACCAGCCGTTGGAGCGGAATAAGCACAGCATAATTCCCGATATAATAAAAACAAGCATGGTTTTAGGCGCTGCACCTCTAAGGAGTCTTAACATGGAACAGCTAAACAGAAGCACGGCAGCTGCAAAGGGAATGTCTTTCCAGATTGTGACCGAAAATACGGCATTATATGGCACCAGTGCATAAAACAAAGTAATTACGAAGAGAAGCAAAGGCCTTACCCGGAACATTTTTGCCGTCTGAATAAAGTAGGCAGCGCCAAAAGCAAGAAAACACATTTGAATAAAAGTATAAAAAGAAATTGCCACCACCATATTGGAAGTAAACAAGAGACCGATATGATAGAAAAGCTTAATTATCATGGTATGTGCCAGGGGATGGTGATTGCTGTAAGGAATCAGGCCAAGCACCTGTTCAAACTGATTGATGCTGTCAGGAGTCATGATGCCGGGGTACTGGTAAAGGAAATAAGGAAGCCAGCAGAGCAGACAGATAAAAAAGCTGCAGGCGCCGCTTCGGCGTCTGTAAAGTTTCAGCATTCCATTTAGGATATTCGATAATTTTTTAAAACGGAGAGAAAAGGTAAAGCAGTGTTTTCCGTTTCCGTATAAAAACTGATGCATGGCTTTTTTATCTCTGGTATAGGAGAAAAGCAGTATCAGAAGCTTATAAAAGAGAACGAAAAAGCCAATAAAAACAGACAACAGAATAATGGCCTGAAATAAATGATTCGTTAAAGTGGAAATATAGTGTCTGGCATCCACTGCCATGTAAAGCAAAGTAAAGACAGCGGAAATGATAAGTGATGTTCTTTTTACTACAGGGCTTCCGGAAAAGGCTTGGCGGCCTATACGGTCGTTGATATGGCGGTACAAAAAGAAGGAAAGCAGAAAGAAAACGCCTGTCAGAATATTGCCGGGTTCCATCCTTCCGGCTTTCATCAGCGCCCAGCTGGTAAAAAAGCTTTCCAATATGTTGAGAATAAAAAGGGTTTTTGTACCTGTCTTCATGAATAACTCCTGTTCTAATGCCGGATTTTATGGTATACTTTACCTGCTTGTTTTTTATCATATTAAATAGCAGCTGACTTGTCAATGAATTACGAAGGAGAAGAAGCTTATGATAACCATCAGTTTGTGCATGATTGTAAAAAATGAAGAAAAGGTTCTGGCAAGATGCCTTGACAGTGTAAGAGGGCTGATGGATGAAATTATAATAGTAGATACCGGTTCTGACGACAGGACAAAGGAAATTGCAAAGAGGTATACGGACAAGATATATGATTTTGAATGGATTCATGATTTTTCGGCGGCGAGAAACTTTGCCTTTTCAAAAGCTTCCTGCGAATATATTTATTCTGCCGATGCGGATGAGGTTCTGAATGAGGAAAACAGGGAAAAATTCAGAATTTTAAAAGAAAACCTGCTTTCTGAAATAGAAATCGTGCAGATGTATTACGGGAATCAGCTTTCTTTCGGAACCATATACAATTATGACAGGGAGCTGCGGCCCAAGCTTTTTAAGCGTCTTCGCAGCTTTCAGTGGACGGAAGCTATTCACGAGACGGTACGGCTTTCACCTGTGGTGTTTGACAGCGACATAGAGATTACCCATATGCCGGAAAAAAGCCATACGGACAGAGATTTGGCGGCGTTCAGAAGGCTGACGGAAAATGGGGAGGCTTTATCGGAAAGGCTTTTTAATATTTATGCAAAGGAACTATTTGTTTCAGGTAAAGATGAGGATTTCCTGAAGGCAGAAGAATTTTTTACTCTGGCAGCTGATGACGGCGGGCTTTCCATGGAGCGGCTTAAGGAAGCGCTTTGTGTGATTGTAAAAGCTGCAAGACTGCGTGGTGACTATCTTAAAATGTATCGCTATGCCATGAAAGATATTGCCAGTGAAGGAGTCAGTGAAGTCTGCTTTGAACTTGGAGAATATTATCTGACGGCAGGCATTTTTGATGAGGCGGCCATGTGGTTTTATAATGCCGGACATGAAGCCTGCAGCATTTTAAATATTCATTGTTCAGGGGACCTGGCGCTTTATAAGCTGGCAGAATGCTATGATAAAATGGGATGTGCCGAAAGCGCAGAGAAGTACAGAAAAGAAGCCGGGTTATGGAAAGCGGAAGAATAAAGATGCTGATAAGAAGCTGAAAAAGTCTTGCAGACAGGTCTTTATAATGATAGGATAAAAAGGATATTTTACGGCGCTGTGCATAAATATAAGTTTTGTGCAAAAGACAGTGCAGGAATGAGGAAAACGATGAGCTGGGAAAACAATGTCAGAAAAGTGGAACCTTATGTTGCCGGAGAACAGCCGAAAAACCATGACATTATTAAGCTGAATACCAATGAATGTCCTTACCAGCCGGCACCCGGCGTGGCAAGGAAAGCAAGGGAAATGCAGTGCGATGATTTACGCCTGTACCCTGATATGAATGCGGAAAAGCTGGTAAATGCCCTTTCGGATTATTATCATGTGAAACCTTCACAGCTTTTTGTGGGTGTGGGCTCTGATGATGTACTCGCGATGGCCTTTATGACCTTTTTTAATTCCGATAAGCCGGTGCTCTTTCCGGATATTACCTATTCCTTCTATGATGTATGGGCAGAGCTTTACAGAATACCTTATAAAAGATGTCCGCTTAATGAGGACTTCCGCATCAGGAAGGAAGATTATCTTTCGCCCAACGGGGGAATTATATTCCCGAATCCCAATGCGCCTACAGGAGTGCTGGAATCTGCGGACATGATAGAAGAAATCATAAAAGCAAACCGTGATGTGGTAGTGATTATCGACGAAGCTTATATTGATTTCGGCGGGGAAAGTGTGATGCCTCTCATTGAAAAATATGATAACCTGCTTGTTGTACAGACTTTTTCAAAGTCACGTGCCATGGCGGGCATGCGTATCGGCTTTGCCGCCGGAAGCGAAAAACTGATTGGATACCTGAAGGATGCCAAATTTTCTTTCAATTCCTATACATTAAATATGCCTGCCATTGAAATGGGCGTGGAAGCCGTGAAGGATGACGGGTATTTTAAGGAGATTGTGAATAAGATTATTAAGACCAGGGAGAAAACGAAAAAGGAGTTGAAAGAACTGGGCTTTACTTTTACGGATTCAAAGAGCAACTTTCTATTTGCATCCCACGAATCGGTGCCTGCTTCAGAGCTGTTTCAGGCGCTTAAGGATAACGGGATTTATGTGCGCTATTGGAATAAACCCAGAATAAATAACCGTCTGCGCATTACCATTGGTACGGATGAGCAGATGGAGAAATTAATATTATTTTTAAAAGAATATTTAAAAAAACAGGAGAAGTAAAAAATGATTAAAAATTTATTAAAGGGAATCGTAATGGGAACCGCCAATATTATCCCGGGGGTCAGCGGAGGAACCATGGCAGTTTCCATGGGAATCTATGATAAGCTGATTCACTGTCTTACACATTTATTTAAGGAATTTAAGGAAAGCATTAAATTTATCATACCCATTGCCATAGGTATGGTGATTGCCCTGGTAGGCCTTGCTTTTGTGATTACACCTGCCTTTGAGCATTTTCCCCTGCAGACAAATGGTTTGTTTATCGGCCTGATTGTGGGCGGACTTCCCGCAGTCTGGAAAAAAGTAAAAGGAAACAGCATAAAAATCAGTCATATGATTCCGTTTCTTCTTTTCTTTGCCCTGGTAATCGGTATGGCGGCTATGGGAGAAACAGAAGGCAAAGCAGCTGATTTGTCCCTTAGCCTGTGGTCTGTTATCAAGCTGTTTCTGGTAGGGGTTCTGGCTTCTGCAACAATGGTAATACCCGGCGTCAGCGGCTCCATGATGCTGCTTGTAATCGGTTATTATAATCCCATTGTTGCTACCATTAAGGAATTTGTGGAGGCTCTGGTTGCTTTTAATATTTCTGAGATTTTAAGATGCTGCGGTATTCTGATTCCTATGGGAATCGGCATAGTAGTGGGGATTTTTGCTATTGCAAAAATAATTGAAATTATATTTGAAAAGTTCCCTCTTCATGCATATTGGGCGATTATCGGTTTAATTGTGGCATCTCCTTTTGCAATTCTTATGGTTTCGGAACTGGGAGTAATTACGGTAATCAGTGTGCTGACAAGTATTGTAACCTTTGTAATCGGTTTTATTATTGCAATGAAGCTTGGTGACTAGATTAAAAACGGAGGATTGCTGTGGAAGCGTATACGGATTTTGCCGGAGTTTATGATACTTTTATGGATGATACACCCTATCGGGAGTGGGCTGATTTTCTGGCAGGACTGATTGAAAAATACGGAATATCAAAGCCGGCAGAAAGGGAAGCTGCTGTTTTGCAGGATGAGAAAGCTTCGGAGCAGATATCAGAAGAAGAAGCCCTGACCATGGAAAGAAATCTTGTGCTGGATTTAGGCTGCGGAACAGGAACACTGACAGAGCTTCTTTATCAGAAGGGTTATGATATGATTGGCATTGACAGTTCTGAGGAAATGTTGAATATTGCCATGGAAAAGAAGGAAAAAACGGGCAGCGAGATTTTATATCTGTGCCAGGATATGCGTGACCTTGATTTATACAGTACTATAGGAACTGTCATCAGTGTCTGTGACAGCATCAATTATCTGCTTGAAGACGAAGAGGTTCTGGATACCTTTCAGCTTATCAATAATTATTTGTATCCGGGAGGAATATTCATTTTTGATTTTAACACGGTGTATAAATATGAGACGGTAATCGGTGATACAACTATTGCAGAGAACCGTGACAGATGCAGCTTTATATGGGAGAATTATTACCATGAAGAAGAGCACATCAATGAATATGATTTGACGGTTTTTGTGAAAGAGGATGAAAACAGGGAGCTTTTCCGCCGTTTTTGTGAAACTCATTATCAGAGAGGGTATACGCCGGAAGAAATGTCGGAGTTTGTAAAGCAGGCAGGAATGGAGCTTTTGCTTACGCTGGATGCGGATACTCATAGGGAACCTACGGAAAAAAGTGAACGAGTATATATGGTGTGCAGGGAAAGAGGAAAGAGATAATTATGTCGGATTATATTGTGAGAGCTACGGCGGCAAATGCACAGATAAGGGCTTTTGCCGCTTCAACGAAGCAGCTTGTGGAAACTGCAAGAAAAACACATGACACAAGTCCGGTGGCAACGGCGGCTTTAGGCAGGCTCCTTACCGGCGGCGTTATGATGGGAGCCATGTTAAAGGGTGAAAAGGATTTACTGACGCTTCAGATAAAGGGGGACGGACCTTTAAGGGGAATGACAGTAACTGCTGACAGCCGGGGAAATGTAAAAGGCTATGTTCTTGAGCCTCAGGTAATGCTGCCTCCAAGCCCCCTTAAGAAGCTGGACGTGGGAGGCGCTGTGGGATGTGGCTCGTTACGCGTTATTAAGGATATGGGATTAAAAGAACCGTACGTGGGGCAGACTGTTTTGCAGACAGGAGAAATTGCGGAAGATTTGACATATTATTTTGCAGCCTCTGAACAGGTGCCTTCCAGTGTGGGGCTGGGCGTGTTGATGGAAAAGGACAATACCGTAAAACAGGCGGGAGGATTTATTATTCAGCTGATGCCTTTTGCCGATGAGGAAGTAATCAGCAGGCTGGAAAGTAATTTATCTGCTTTTTCTACGGTAACAAAGGTGCTGGATGAAGGAAAAACGCCGGAGGAAATGCTGGAAATGCTTCTTAAAGGGCTGGAGCTTATGATTACGGATACCATGCCCTGCCGGTTCCACTGTGATTGCAATAAAAAGCGTGTGGAAAAGGCAATTATCAGCATCGGTAAAAAGGATATTGAAGAGATGATTGCTGAGGGAAAAGAGATAGAAGTGAGCTGTCAGTTCTGTAATACCTTCTACCGTTTTTCCGTGGAAGAGTTAAAGGATATGCTGCTGCGCAGCATATAGAGGAATTCAGGGCCGTGGGATAAGCTGCGGGCTTAAGAAAGGTAAGGGTATCCTATGAAACATGGATTTATTAAAGCAGCTGCTGCAACGCCGGATATCAGGGTAGCAGACCCTGTTTATAATGCGGAGAATATTTGCAGCTGTATGGATGAAGCCGTCAGAGAAGGGGCAAAAATCATTGTTTTTCCTGAGCTGTGCCTTTGCGGCTATACATGCAGTGATCTGTTTTTGCAGGAACAGCTTTTAAATTCCTGCAAAGAGCAGCTTATAAAGATTGCAGAATATACGAAGGGCAGGGATGCCCTTGTTTTTGTAGGGCTTCCTCTTGAGTGGGAAGGGAAGCTTTACAATGTGGCGGCGGCTCTGCAGAATGGAAAAATTCTTGCTTTTATTCCCAAGACATTTATTCCCTCCTATGGGGAATTTTATGAGACAAGGCACTTTGCAGCGGGAAATGAATCTCCGGTCTTAGTGGATTTTGAAGGCAATGAAATCCCCTTTGGAACCCATATTCTTTTAGAGGCAGAAGGGCTGGACGGGCTTGTTGTGGGATGTGAAATCTGTGAGGATATCTGGGTGCCTTTATCACCCGGTATTTCCCATGCCATGGCAGGTGCCATTGTGATTGTCAATCTCTCCGCTTCCAATGAAACCATTGGAAAGGATGCCTACAGAGAGCTGCTTGTGAAAGCTGCCAGCGCCAGGCAGATAGCAGGATATATTTATGCCAGTGCGGGAGAAGGGGAATCCACACAGGACCTTGTGTTTGGCGGACATAATATCATTGCGGAAAACGGAGTCATTTTAACCCAGGCCAAACGCTTTGAAAATCAAATAATTTACGGAGATATTGATATTCACAGGCTTCGCATGGAGCGAAGACGGATGAATACCTTTACTATAGAGAAGAAGGATTATGTTACGGTTCTTTTTTCACTTAAAAAGGAGGAAACAAAGCTCTCAAGATGCTTTTCGGGAAAGCCCTTTGTTCCGGAGAATCAGAAGGAGCGGGATGAGCGGTGTAATGAGATTTTATCCATTCAGTCCTGCGGGCTGAAAAAAAGATATCAGCATACAGGCTGTCAGAAAGCGGTTATCGGTGTTTCGGGAGGCCTTGATTCCACACTGGCACTTTTGGTAACAGTCAGGGCTTTTGATATGCTGGGACTTTCCAGGGGAAATATTATTGCCGTTACCATGCCCTGTTTCGGCACCACGGACAGAACCTATGATAATGCCTGCAGGCTGGCAAAAACGCTGGGAGCCACCCTGGAAGAAGTAGATATTAAGGAAGCGGTTACTGTCCATTTCAAAGATATTAAGCAGGATATCAATAACCATAATGTCACCTATGAGAACGGTCAGGCGAGGGAAAGGACACAGATTCTGATGGATATTGCCAACCGGGAAAACGGGCTTGTAATCGGAACGGGAGATATGTCGGAGCTTGCTCTTGGCTGGGCTACCTATAACGGCGACCATATGTCCATGTATGGGGTCAACGCCGGAGTGCCTAAGACTCTGGTACGGCATCTGGTACAGTATTATGCGGATACCTGCAATGTAAAGGAACTTTCAGAGGTGCTTCTCGATGTGCTTGCAACTCCCGTAAGTCCGGAACTTTTACCGCCTGTGGACGGGGTGATTTCCCAGAAAACGGAAGACCTTGTGGGACCCTATGAACTGCATGACTTTTTCCTGTATTATATGCTGCGGTGCGGCTTTGAACCTTCCAAAATATACAGGCTTGCAAAGCTTTCCTTTGCGGGACAGTATGAGGAAGAAGTGATTTTAAAATGGCTGAAGACTTTTTACAGAAGGTTTTTCTCACAACAGTTTAAGCGCTCCTGCCTGCCTGACGGACCGAAGGTGGGAAGCGTTGCGGTATCTCCAAGGGGAGATTTGCGCATGCCTTCAGATGCCTGCGCACGGATTTGGATGGAAGAGATTGAGAAGCTGAAATAGAAAGGGACAGATTGGCGAACCGGATAAAAATACTACTTTTGGATACTTGCCTTTTTGAAAAAGTTAGTATACTATAAAAATACAACTTGTATACAACGGGATGAAAGAGGACAGTATATGGAAGAACAATATACCGTAGAGCAGCATGCGGTTTTAATCGGCCTTGCAGGCAAATATTTGGAGGCCAGTCAGGGCGGATATGGAATTGATTTGTTTATTAACAGTATTGTCAAGTATGCCGGCCAGCGGGGACGCAGAATGCGGGGCAGGGCAATCAGGGACGGAAAACCTTTAAATTATGAGACCTTTCTGGCTTACGGAGAATTAAAATTGAATACTCTTCCGGGAGATTACAGCATCCAATCGGAGTCTCCCGTATACATAAACTGCTGTCACCGCTGTATGTGGGATGAGAGCTGGAAAAAATACAATTTATCAAGGTATGGCGAATGGTATTGCCGATATGTTGACCTCAGTCTGATCCAGGGCTTTTCAGAGGATATGGTTATGCTTGTAAAAACCATGAAAGGGCTTGGTGATGAATGCTGTACTTTTGTTAATGTGGGTTATGAACAGACAGAAGAGTCAAAACAGAGGATTGCTGATTTAAAAGAGGAACTGAACGGGAAATATACCAGGGATTTTCTGTATCATACGGCACATTTTCTGAATGCTCTCCATTCCATTTGCAGTAGGGCGCTTTTAGAAGATTATGCCTTGGTGGAAGATGCTGTGAAGCAGGAATTTGAGCAGATTTACGGGACAGAAATTGCGGGAAATGTGTGGAAAGCATCCTGCCAGGATTTTGATGCATTGTAAGTTTTAATGCTATTCTGATAGTCCGGGATTATTTAGTCAAATACCCTGCAGCAAGCTACGGGGCATCAAAATTGAAACGCAGCAGAGCTGCGGGGTATTCGACCCTCGCGGCATTCGCCAAATGCGTGTGCACGCCCCCGCGCTTGGCTCATTGCTCGCGGGAATAAAATTACGCAGAAACGAAATGGGGAAATATCATGGAAAACTTAAGAAGTGTGGCGTACAGCAGTATTAAGGAGAATATTATTAACTGCACCTATGCGCCGGGAACCTTTCTGGATACAGCGTATATTGTACAGGAGCTTGGAATGAGCCGTACGCCGGTAAGGGAAGCAATTACAAAGCTGGAGCAGGAGGGGCTTGTGCAGATAGTGTCCCAGAAGGGAGTGCTGATTCAGAATGTCACTTTGAAGAATATCAGGGACGTTTATACTACAAGGGAAATGATAGAGCCTCAGATGATTTTAATGTATGGAAAGGAAATTCCGAAAGAAGATTTGAAAGACTGCCTGGAAAAGCTGAAAAAGGATATGGAGCCTTTATCGCTTAAAGAGGTGGTGGAACTGGATGATTTGCTTCATAAGGTGATTATGTATGCTTCCGATAATGCCTTTATTATTTCGCTCTTTCATAATCTCTGCGACCAGAACCGCAGAATTCAGTATATGACAAGAAGTCTTACGGACCGCCGGAAAAAGAATCAGGACGGACATATTGCCATTCTTGAGTTGATGCTGCAGGATAAGTTTGAAGAAGCTTCGGAAATGATGAAGGAGCATTTGAAAACTTCTATGGAGGACGCATTTAAGTATATGATGAGTCATTGACTGGTAAATATTGGAATAAAAAAATAAAATAACAGGTTGACAGTCAAAATTGATTGTGCTATATATTAATACAAGCAAAGGCGCTTATCGAAACAGAAAGTTTCGGTAAGCCTTTTTTTATGAATTGACTTGTATACAAGTGATATACAATTAAGTATACAAGATAGAATACAAGTTAAGAAACAGGCAGAGGAAGAGAGGAATTGTGAAATGAATATTTACCCTGAGAATTTTGATAAAAGCGATTGGAGGTACTCCCGTTCTTATCAGAGAAGTCTGGATTTATTAAAAGGCTCTATTGACCTTCATGTACATGCAGGCCCACATCTTGTCAGCAGTCCCAGAAGCGTGAATCCGGTACAGGCAGCCATTGAGGCAAGAGATGCCGGAATGAGAGCCATAGCGTATATGTGTGTGTTTAACTGGTCGGTGGGAACTTCATGGATTGTAAATGAAGCGGTGCCGGATTTCACTACATATGGCGGTATTATTTTAAATACCGTATTGGGTGGAATGAATCCGAGGGCGGTTAAAACAGCCGTATATTATGGCAATGGGGCCAGGTATGTTTCCTTTGGAGCTCATTCCACCAAATATCAGGCAGGGGTGGAAGGACGGTACGTCGACGGTCAGTGGAAGAAATTAACGGAACTGTATCCCGAATTTGTGGAGGAAGAATATAATCGCTGCATTGAAATTCCGCTTGATAAGCCTACAAAGGAATTTGATCAGATTATGAGAGTAATAGCTGATAATCCGCAGATTTATCTGGTAAGCGGGCATATTTCCAACAAAGAAGCCTTAAGGCTTTGTGATTATGCAGAAGAATACGGAATTAAAAAGGTGCTGATTTCCAATGCAGTTACCGAGCATCTTTCCGAAAAGGAGATTGAATATGTGATTAAAAAGGGCGGAAAGTTGGAAAAATGTCTGGCTGAACATACCCACACCGGCTCCATTCCCAAGACACATTATTATGTAGAGCCGGAATATAGGGCATATGATGAGGGGCAGTCAGGTGCTCCGGCAGGCGGCGTGTATGCATCTGCTAATCAAATGAGGAAATTTGGTGTGGAAAACTTCATTATCGGAACAGATTTCGGTGTATATACACTGCCTCATCCGGTGGAAGGATTCCGTGAATGGATTGCCTGCCTTATGGACTGCGGTTTCAGCGATGAAGAAATCCGCATGGTAAGTACCGTAAATCCCGCAAAAATGCTGGATATTGATATTACAAAGCCCATGCCATGGGAGAAAGAGGAGGAGTAAAAATGAAAAAAAGATTATTGAAAATGCTGGCAGCCTTAATGTCTGTGACAATGCTGCTTGCCGGATGCGGAAATTCCGCAGGCACAGGCTCAGGCAGTAACGCAGGGACAGCGGAAAGCCAGGAAGAAAGTGGAGGAGAAAATGTGCAGGCAGAAGAAACAAAACGGCTGGTAATGGCTGTTGATCCGGATTATGAAACTTTTGATCCGGGACGCGCTTATGAGGTGTATGCCGATTTGGTTCTGCATTCCTGTTATGATACTCTTTTACAGTTTGAAGGAGGAGATGTGCAGAATCTTGTTCCCTGTGCTGCTGAAAGCTATGAGGTTTCTGAGGATAAGCTGACCTATATCTTTCAGATTAAGCCGGGACAGAAGTTTTCAAGCGGAAATGAAGTAACGGCGGAGGACTTCAAATGGTCCATTGAGAGAGGCATTCATCTGGAAGGAAATCCTTCTTTTTTGGCTGATTCCATTAATTCTATTGAAACTGATGGAGACTATACGCTGATTTTTCATATGAAACAGGCAGATGCTTCTTTTCTGACAAAGCTGACCTACTGTATGTTTGCGGCTATTGACAGGAAGGTTGCAGAAGAAAACGGCGCATCAGCAGGTGAAGATGCGGCTTCGGCAGATACGGCAAAGACCTGGTTTGATTACAATTCAGCAGGTTCCGGTCCTTACAAAATTTCATCCTATACGCCAGGCAGCGATGTGGTAATGGTACGTAATGAATATTATAGCGGAACAGCGCCTTATTTTGATGAGATTACTATTAAGACTGTAACTGATACTTCCTCACAGGTAATGACGGTGCAGGGCGGCGATATTGATATTGCCGTAAACGTGGATGTTGACCAGGCTGCGTCTTTGGAAAATGCGGAAGGAATTACCGTTCATCATGCACAGACAGCGACTTTTTCCTATTTGCTGCTTAACTGCTCGGAGGAGTATGGACCGATTTCTAATGAAAAAGTGCATCAGGCTATTCGTTATGCTCTGGATTATGAAGGAATTCTCAGTCTGTCGGCAGAAGGAACTACGGTTCCGGTAGGACCTTTCCCGGAAGGCTTTCCCGGCTCACTGGCATCAGCTAATCCGGCAGAACTCCGTGACCTTGATAAAGCAAAGGAATTGCTGGCAGAAGCCGGATATGCGGACGGTTTTAGTGTAGAGTTATATATTCCTACCATCAATGTACTTGGAGTGGATTTTGTTACGGTAGGAGAAAAGGTACAGAGTGATTTAAAAGAAATCGGAATTGATGTACAGATTGTGGCACAGGATTCTGCCGTGGCACAGGAAGGTTACAGAACAGGAACACAGAGTATGGGGCTTCGTATGTGGGGACCCGATTATCCTGATAACGGTTCCCAGCTGGCATTTTTGCCCGGCAATGTAGTGGGACTTCGTGCAAACTGGGCGGAGGAAGCCAATCCTGAACTGGCAGAGCTTGGAAGAGCGGCAGAGACCACTGTGGATTTGGAACAGAGAAATAAAATCTTTAATGAGATTGCGGAGAAAATGAATGAAGAGTCTCCTTTTGTAATGTTGATGCAGCATGCTACCCAATATATTACCAGAAGCAATATTACGGGCGCTGATTACAGCAATCGTTACCTTTTTGACCTGCGTAACATAGCAGCCGAGTAAAAGCAGGCAGATAAGATGAAATGGGAAAGGTGAATCTTTTCAAGGTTCACCTTTCTGCTTAAGGAGGAAACAGTATGAATGTTTTGCGGTATTTGGGAAGAAGACTTGTTTTTACAGTTTTTCTTCTGATTGGCGTTACCATGATGGTATATATCATTTCGTATATGGTTCCATCCGACCCGGTAGTGGCCAACCTCAGCGCACGAAATCTGAATAATGAAGAGATGGTACAGGCTTATCGGGAAAAGTGGGGATTGGATCAACCGGTATATAAACAGTATTTTACTTATCTGAACAATCTGCTCCATGGGGATATGGGGACTTCCCTGAGAACGGAAAGGGCGGTTATGGAGGATTTGAAGCTTTATTTTCCGGCAACTTTAGAATTATCAATTTTTGGAATTTTGTTTGCGGTTTTCTTTGGAATGCTGTTTGGAATTATATCCGCGATTAAAAGAAATAAATGGGTAGATCAGATTTTGCGGGGAGTATCCGTTCTGGGAGTATCGGTACCGGTCTTCTGGATGGCACTGCTTCTGCTGTTTGTTTTTTATCTGAAACTGGGAATTTTTCCGGGACCGGGCAGATTGTCTGCCAGTTTGACGCCGCCTGTTCATAAGACCGGTCTGTACACTGTAGATGCGCTGTTAATGGGAGATATAAAAGTATTTGCCGATGCGTTTAAGCATCTTTGTCTTCCGGGGATCTGTATGGGACTTTTTACTATGGGGCTGATTTCCCGTACCAGCCGTTCCAGTCTCCTGGAAGTGCTTTCCCTTGACTATATCCGTACAGCCCGGGCAAAAGGATTAAGAGAAAGAGATGTTATTATAAAGCATGCATTGGGAAATTCACTTATTTCCGTGCTTACGGTAATTGGTCTGGGATTTGGAAACCTGCTTGGCGGTATGGTTTTGGTGGAATCGGTATTTGCCTGGCCGGGAATCGGGCAGTATGCATATAAGGCTGCCCAGAATCTTGATTTTCCGGCAATCGTGGGGGTTTCGCTTTTAATAGCCTTAAATTATGTGGTAATCAATATTGTGGTAGATTTGCTGTATTGTGTTCTGGACCCCAGAGTGAGGTATATGTAGATGAAAAATAAAAAAAGCTTTTTAAAAAACAATACAGTTTTTCAGGCACTGCGTACCAATACGCTTCTGACAATAGGGGTTGTTATATGTGCCATTTGGCTGTTTGTTATTATATTTGCGGACTATCTTGCACCCTATGATCCGCTTTTACAGGATTTGTCTTTGCGCCTGCAGCCTCCCTGCAGGGAGCATTTGTTCGGAACAGATTCACTAGGAAGGGACATTTTAAGCAGGGTTCTTGCAGGAAGCCGGATTTCCATTGGTGCGGGACTTCAATGTGTAATTATTTCAGCTGTTGCCGGAATGCTGATAGGAGGTATTTCAGGTTATATAGGAGGCATTTTTGATGATGTGGTCATGCGTATCGGAGAATTATTTTCTTCTTTTCCTACCATTATTCTGGCTATGGTAATTGCCTCTGCAATGGGACCAAGTTTATTTAATACACTGCTTACTATGTGCATTGTCTGGTGGCCCAATTATGCCCGGGTAATGAGGGCAATGGTAATTCAGGTAAAATCAAATGAATATGTGGAAGCCAGCCGTTGTCTGGGGGCATCCAGGATGCGGATTTTTATCAGAGAGATCTTGCCTAACAGTATCAGTTCCGTCATCGTATTAACTACGGTGGATTTCGGTAATGCTATCTTACTTTTTGCTTCACTGAGTTATCTGGGACTGGGTTCTCCTCCGCCTGCTCCTGAATGGGGAGCCATGGTCAGTAACGGCGCAGAACAATTTTATTACTGGTGGGTGGCTACCTTTCCGGGACTTGCTATTTTGAGTGTTTCTTTAGGAGCTAATTTTATTGGCGACGGCATACGGGATTATCTGGATCCCAAGCTGAGAAAAACCATCAGCTGAAAACAGAAAGATGAGTGAAATAGGAAAGGAAAAGCCGATGAAAAAAAATGAGAAAACAGCAGAACTTCAGGAAACGGCTGATGACCGGAACGGTTCCCTGCTTAGAATTGAGAATCTGGAAGTTGAATTTCATACTGTGGAAGGCATTCATAAGGCGGTACGGAAGGTTTCTTACGAAGTGAAGATGGGAGAGACTTTGGGTGTTGTAGGAGAAAGCGGCAGCGGAAAAAGTGTTACGGCGCTTTCTGTTATGCAGTTGATTCAGAGCCCTCCGGGGAAAATAATGGGAGGGAAAATTCTTTTTGAAGAGAAGGATTTGCTTTCTTTGTCCAAGGAGGAAATGAATCATATCAGAGGTAATGAAATCGCCATGATTTTTCAGGAGCCTATGACTTCTTTAAATCCGATACATACCTGTGGAAAGCAGATTATGGAGCCGCTTATACTGCATAAAGGCTATAGTAAATCAGAGGCTTATGAAAAAGCGCTGCAGATGATGGGACAGGTGGGAATTCCCATTCCCCGGCAGAGAATGAAAGAATATCCCCATCAGCTTTCAGGTGGAATGCGCCAGAGAGTTATGATTGCTATGGCGCTGGTATGCAAGCCCAAGCTGCTGATTGCAGATGAACCCACGACGGCTTTGGATGTAACCATTCAGGCCCAGATTCTGGAACTGATGAAGATACTTCGGAAAGAAATGAATTCATCCATTATCATGATTACCCACGATTTGGGAGTGGTTGCGGAAATGTGCGACAGAGTGGTGGTTATGTATGACGGACAGATTGTAGAAGTGTGTAAGGTCAGTGATTTATTCAGGCATCCGTATCATCCCTACAGCGAAGGCCTGATTTGTTCCATTCCTTCTATTGGCGGTACGAGAAGAAAACTATATGCCATCAAGGGAACGGTTCCCAGTCCCTATGAAGAAAAGACAGGCTGCAGCTTTGCACCCCGCTGTCAATATGCGAAGGATATTTGCCGCAGACAGTGCCCTGAAATGACGGACTTGGGTAATGGGAGGTTGGTGAGATGCTGGAATTACAGGGAAACAGGAAATTTGATGGAAACAGCAAAGGAATCGCCGGAAGGGAGGGGAAAAGCATGAAGACCATGGAAGAAAAAAATGCGGAAGGCAATGTGATAAAGGATGAGGATTTTATTCAGGTAAAAAGCTTAAAACAGTATTTCCCTGTATCAGGAAATTCTTTGCTTAACAGGCAGTATGTGAAAGCAGTAGATGATGTCAGTTTCAGTATCCGTAAGGGTGAAACTCTGGGATTGGTAGGTGAATCGGGATGTGGAAAAAGCACTCTTGGAAGAACGCTGCTGCAGCTGTATGTTCCGACAGGTGGAGAAGTTATTTTTGACGGACAAAAGCTGGGGGATTTACGCAAAAAGGAAATGAAAAGCTTTCGTAAGAGAATGCAGCTTATTTTTCAAGACCCAAGCGCCTGCCTGAATCCAAGAAAAACGGTTCGTGAAATTTTGATGGAGCCGTACAGAATACACAGAGTTGGGACAGAAAAGGAAAGGGAACAAAAGGTTCTTTTTCTGATGGACAGAGTGGGACTGGAATCCTATTATCTTTCCAGATATCCTCATGAGATGAGCGGCGGCCAGAAACAGAGGGTGGGAATTGCCCGTGCGCTGGCATTAAAGCCCGAGCTGATTGTCTGTGATGAGGCAGTTTCGGCTCTGGATGTATCTATACAGGCACAGGTAATCAATCTGCTTGAGCAGCTGCAGGAGGAATTTTCCCTGACCTATCTTTTTATTTCCCATAATCTCAGTATTGTCCACCATATCAGTGACAGGGTGGCTGTGATGTATCTGGGAAAAATGGTAGAACTTGGTTCTGATACCGCTATTTATGAAAATCCTTGTCATCCCTATTCACAGGCTCTGATATCGGCAATACCGAATGCGGACTGTGAAAAGGACAAAAGCAGAATTCTGCTTACGGGCGATGTACCCTCTCCGGTAAATCCGCCTTCAGGCTGTCGTTTTCATACCAGATGCCGGCACTGCAGGGAAATCTGCAGACAGGAGGAACCGGGACTGCGGGAAATAGAACCGGATCATTATGTGGCGTGTCATCTTTTTGGGTGATTAATATATTGGATTTTGGAACAGATGAAATTGATTTCCGCAGGCAACGAGCCAGATGATCATGCCTGTATGAGCATTTGGCAGCTGATGCAGGGACATTAAAAGGAAAGAAGGGTTTTTATGAATTACGAACAAAGAATAAGTAATGCACAGAAAAGGATGAAGGAACAGGGAATCGATTATCTGATTCTGACACCTTCAACAGATTTGCTTTATCTGACAGGCTACAGAGGGATGCTGTCGGAAAGGCTGACTTGTCTGATTTTAACACAGGATGAGCCGTATTTTGTGCTTCCGCAATTTGAAATGGATACTTTGTATACAAAACTGAGCCTGAAGGTTACCTGCATTCCCTGGGAGGAAACGGAAAGTCCTTATGAAAAAATTGAAAGAGTCCTGCTGGATGGGAAGAAGACAGCGGCTATCGGGGCTTATGCTCCGGGAATGGTGATGTACAGGTTCCAGAAGAAATTTTCCGGGTGGGAATGGACTCTGGCAAATGATATTCTGGACGATATGAGAATGATAAAGAGCGTGGAGGAGGAAAGCTGTATTAAGGAGAGCCATAAAAGATGTGAAAAAGCGCTGTACAGGTTATATGAGCATGGCCTGCAGGGAATGACGGAAGTGGAAGCCATGAATTTGTTGGAAACTTACTGTAAGCAGGAGGGCTTAAACATATTAAACGGCTTCAATATGGTGGCAACAGGGCCTGACGGTGCGCTTCAGCATTATGATTCACAGGCTGTGGAAATAAAGAGGGGGGATCCTGTTATTATTGATTTCGGCTATGAATATGCGGGGTATATATCGGATATTACGCGGACTCCCATAGTCGGATATGCATCGGAAGAAGTAAAGGAAGTGTACAGCATAGTAAGAGAGGCAAATGAAGCGGCTGCAAGGGCAGTAAAAATCGGTGAGACCTGTGAAAATATTGACAGGGCTGCCAGAGAGGTAATTGAAGGGTCAGGCTACGGACCATATTTCACCCACAGGCTGGGGCATGGTATCGGCTTGGACATGCATGAGGAGCCTTATATGGTGGAAGGGAATAAAAGAATCCTTCAGGATGGCTATACTTTCTCGGATGAGCCGGGTATTTATCTGCCCGGCAAATTCGGAATCCGCATAGAGGATATTTTGATAGCCAGACCGGACGGTGCCCATAAATTAAACGATTTGCCCCATGAGATGGTAATTGTTGATTAATTATAAATTTATCTTTTACATATTAGTTATAAGTTTTTTTATATAACTCCTGTAAATTTTTTCTATTGGACTTCATACTCCTTTTGTGGTAGGATTTCACTATCATAAATAAGAGATGAAGCGAAGAGGCTTATGAACAGACAGTTCATAGGTCTTTTTGACTTTAAGAGAGGAGAACAATTATGAAAAGAAAAATCGCATTAGCATTAGCAGCAATTATGGCAATTGGCATGGTGGGCTGCGGCAGCAGTTCGGCTGCAGGAACAGAAGAAAAACAGACAGAGGAAACGAAAACTTCCGAAACAGCAGAAGCAGATACTGCATCTTCAGAAGCTGCTGAAGGAACCGAAGGCGGAGAAAAAACTTATATTATTTCCTGCGACCAGGCATTTGCTCCTTTTGCCATCCAGCAGGATGACGGAAGTTATACAGGTATTGATGTGGAGCTTTTGGATGCCATTGCAAAAGCAGGCGGCTTTGAATATGAATTACAGCCTATGGATTTCAGTGGCATTATACCTGCCCTTGTTTCCGGAACCATTGACGGCGGTATGGCATGCATGAACATTACAGAGGAAAGAAAAGAAAGTGTTGACTTTTCAGACCCTTATTATGAATCAGGTGTCGCTTTAGTCTGCCGGGCAGATGATGATACCATTAATGCCAAAGAAGATTTAAGCGGTAAAATAGCAGCCTGCAAAGAAGGCTCCATCGGACAAATCTGGTGTGAGGACAATGCGGAAACCTATGGCTATTCTGTAACAGTATATCCTGATTCCGCTTCTATGATGATGGCAGTTACCAACGGACAGGCAGACTTTTTGTTTGAAGACTATCCTACAGTAAGCTATCAGATTAAGATTGGCGAGCAGGGAGATTTACGTGTGGCCATTGATGCAGTGGATGAAGTCGGCGAAGTGGGATTTGCTGTAAAGAAGGGCACTAATGGTGAACTGCTTGAAAAGTTTAATGCAGGCCTTGCAGCCATCAAGGCAGACGGTACTTATGATGAAATTATTGCTAACTATGAATAAAGGACGGGCTGTGTTTCAAAGAACTTAAGCTGGGAACTGCCGCGCTGGCTGAAACCTTCGGTCAGTGCGTCAGTCCGTTTATACAACTAAGGAATAGATAACGTAACAAAGGAGAGAAGTATATGGCTGATTATTTTAGTTTATTTGCAAAATATCTGCCGCTTTTGCTTAAGGGGCTGCAGAATACGATAATTATAGCAATCGGCGGAGTAATATTAGGTACGATACTGGGAATCGTGCTTTGCATTTTATCTATCAGCAAAAATGTTATTTTACAGAAAATTGCAAACTTTTATGTAACAATTGTGCGGGGCATACCACTTATGATACTTGCCTTGTTTTTGTATTTCGGTGTAATTAAGAATGCTCTGCCGGTTCTGACTTCTGCAATTATTATATTGGGAATCAACGCTTCGGCATTCATAGCTGAAATTTTCAGGGCGGGGATTCTGGCAATTGACCCGGGACAAATGGAGGCTGCCCGCAGTCTTGGTATGAGCTATTTTCAGGCTATGGGGAAAATAATATTGCCCCAGGCTTTTAAAATCATGATTCCCTCCCTGATGAATCAGTTTATTGCCGCTTTGAAAGATACCTCTATTTTATCGGCAATCAGTGTGACCGAGCTGACCATGTCGGCAAAAACGATTATTGCAAGAACCTATAAGGCTTTTGAACTCTATTCATTTGCGCTCATTATTTATGTGGTTGTAATTACGACTCTGACGTTTATCTCAAAGAAAATAGAGCAGAAGCTTAGTTATGATAAGCGATAGGAGGTTTTGGTTATGGGAAAAATTGTAGAAGTAAGTCATCTAAAAAAGAGCTTCGGAGATTTAGAGGTATTAAAGGACATTACATTTGATGTGGAGGAAGGAGAGGTAGTCTGCCTGATAGGACCTTCCGGCTCCGGGAAATCCACACTGCTTCGCTGCTTAAACCGTTTGGAGGAAAAGCAGGGCGGAACGATAAATATTTTAGGGGAAAATCTGGACTGCGTAAAAAACCTTAATGCTTTCAGGCAGAGCATCGGAATGGTTTTTCAGCATTTTAATCTGTTTCCCAATTATACGGTTTTAGAAAATATGACAATTGCGCCCACCATGTTAAAGGGTATTAAAAAAGAAGATGCCAGACAGATGGCTGAAAAGCTTCTTGACAGGGTTGGGCTTCTTGATAAGAAAAATGTTTATCCGGTAACACTTTCAGGAGGTCAAAAACAGCGTGTGGCTATTGCAAGGGCTCTCTGCATGCAGCCCAAGGTCATGCTTTTTGATGAACCCACATCAGCCCTTGACCCTGAAATGGTAGGAGAAGTACTGGATGTTATGAAGCAGCTGGCAAAAGAAGGCATGACCATGATAGTGGTAACACATGAAATGGGATTTGCGAGGGATGTGGCAAACAGAATTATTTTTATGGATGACGGATTGATTGTGGAAGAGGCGCCGCCTCAGGAAATGTTCAAAAATCCCAAAACAGAACGTTGTAAGAACTTTTTGGAAAGCGTGCTGTAATTACAATGGATAACTGCCTGCAGGGGCAAAAAATTCGGAAGATAGTTAAGGGAATAGAAAACGAAAAGGAGGGGTAAGGAGATGGCATTGGAAAACAGTGTTGTTTTTTTACCGGTAAAGGATATAGAGGAAACAACATCATTTTACCGTGACATAGTGGGGATTCCCGTGGTACAGGAACAATCCGGCGGAATCTGCCGCATTTTTGATACGGGTTACGGCTATCTGGGATTCTGCCAGTATCCGGATGGAAGACCTATACCGGGTGGCCCCGTAGGAGTCTGTCTTTCTTTAAATTGTCATGATGAAGCTGATGTTAACAGTCAGTATGACAGAATAACGAAAACCGGCTGGAAGACGGAATGCGCACCGAAATACATGGAAAATTTTCCGGTGTATGGTTTCTTTATGCGGGATCCCAATGATTATAAAGTGGAGTTTCAGTTTATTTTGCTGCCGGATCAGCAGTTGATGGGCGGCAGGAGAGGAGATTGTTATGTCTGAAAAGTATGTAATTACAATTTCAAGGGAATTTGGAAGTATGGGCCGTACCATTGCAAGAAAAATGGCGCAGGAACTGAATATTGAATTTTATGACAGGGATATTGTGGAAGAGGTTTCAAAACGTTTGGGACTTCCGGTGCCCACTGTTTCTGATGTGGAGGAAAAGGCAAGTAATTATTTTGCCAGAAGCTTTCCGCTTGGAAACATGACCACGGAGCTTCAGGATCAGATTTTTAAGGTTCAGCAGGACATTATTCAGAATCTGGCTTCCAAGGAAAGCTGTATTATTGTGGGACGCTGTGCGGATTATGTGCTGAGGGAGCACAAAAATCATATGCGGGTTTATATTTATACTTCTTATGAAAATAAATATAACAACTGCGTGAATAATCTGCTGCTTAATCCAAAAGAAGCGGCTAAAATGATTAAATCGGTGGATAAGGCAAGAAAGGCTTATCATTTGCGGTATGCCAAATATGCGCCTAATGACCCGGAGTATAAGGATGTGCTTGTGGATTCTTCCTTCCTGGGAGTGGAGGGAACTGCAGAGCTTTTAGTGGATATGGCAAAGAGGAAGTTTGACATTAAATAATGCCTGCAAGGTGTATAGTATATTGTGCATGATAATAGAAAGCCCGCCATGTGGGCTTTCTATTATTGATGAAAATAAAAGGTGTTTTCTATAAATATTAGTTATAACATGTATACAAATATATGTATTTGATTATAAGTATGGCATGAGTATAATTCAATTTAGGGATAGATTTCCTTTGCCAGCTGGATAAAACAATCCATGGCTTTGGTTTTCCTGATTCCTTTCTGATAGGCAATGAACATATCGCGGTGTGCAACTTTGTCATTAAGGGTATAAAACACAAGGGAGTCTCTTTTTAAGGGTATGTTTTTGATTAAGGTGTCTGTCAGAAAACAGCAGCCAAGTCCCTGGGCGCCCATGTTGGCGGCAGTGGACAGCTGATTTAAGTACATGGCATTCTGGGGCTTGAAGCCGGCATGTTCGCAAATGGCAATACTCCGTGTATGCATGTCGTGTCCTTTTTTCAGCAGAATCAGGCGTTCCTCCCGGAAAGTCTTCATGCTGACCGGTTTGTGAGCAGAATCCAGGTGGCGGTTATTTAAAATGTCGTCATAGGACAGAGCAACGTCGAGATGCTTTTGGTTGATGGGGTTGGATTTGGGGACAGCGAATAAAATCTGCTCCGTAAACAGAAATTCGGAGGAAAAAAGATTATTGTCGCAGGTTCCGGCATCCAGAATCAAGTCAATGTTATCCTGCAGGGCTTCCGTATACAGGGTATTGGAATCGGATTCCATCAGTTCAATGTCAATGCCGGGATAGTTCTGGATAAAGGCATGGATAATGGGCGGCAGCATATAAGCGGAAAAGAAATTGGCGCCGGCAATAATTAAATGACCGCGTTCCAGATTGGAAAGCTCATTCAGCTGCTGTTTTAATTCTTTTTCGGCAGACATGATTTTCTGGATTGCCTGAATGTAAAGTTCTCCGGCTTCCGTTAACCGGATGGGAAGGCTGTTGCGGTCAAAAATCTGCAGACCGATTTCGGTTTCTGTTTTTTTGATACAGGCGCTGAGGGCAGGCTGGGAAACAAAGAGATTTTTGGCAGCCTGGGAAAAGCTTTTTTCCTTATATACTTCATAAATGTAAGTCATGGAATGATTCATTGTAGATACCTCGCTTGCAGTTATAAAAAATATATTATAATTTTTAAAATTATATCATTTTTATTAATAAGTAACAAGAAAAAGCAGAAATAAAAATTACTATTATTAATACTGAGGAGAATGAAAATGAATGCGGCGGAAGCATTAATAAAAAGTCTGGAGAATGAAGGAGTAAAATACATTTTCGGCATACCGGGAGAGGAGAATCTTGCAGTAATGCAGGCTTTGAAAAATTCATCTATCCGTTTTATCACGGTGCGTCATGAGCAGGGGGCTGCTTTTATGGCGGACATGTACGGCAGGTTGACAGGAAAAGCAGGAGTGTGTCTGTCAACCCTTGGACCGGGGGCCACGAATCTTGTGACAGGAGTGGCGGATGCCAATTCTGACGGAGCGCCCCTGATTGCTATTACCGGACAGGTGGGGACGGAAAGAATGCATTTAACTTCCCACCAATATCTGGATCTTGTAAACATGTTTTCTCCCATTACCAAGAGAAGCAAACAGATTGTAAGACCGGATACTGTTCATGAAATTGTAAGAATTGCTTTCAAATATGCGGAAAATGAAAAACCCGGCGCCTGCCATATTGATTTGCCCTGCGATATTGCCAGGCAGGAGATGCCGGAAGGACCCGGCATTCAGCCCTTAAGACACCACGTTCCGAATATGGAAATGGCATGTATTGAAAATATCGAAGAGGCAGCAGGAATTATTTTTCAGGCGAAGAAGCCTGTTATTTTAGCGGGACATTCCGCTATCAGAAATAAGGCGGTAGGAGCAGTAACAAAATTTGCAGAAAAATTGAAAATACCGGTGATTAATACCATGATGGCGAAAGGAGTAATTCCCTATAACAGCCCTTATTCTCTCTGGACAATCGGAATTCCCCAGAAGGATTATCAGGACCTGATTTTTGAGGAAGCGGATCTTGTGATAGCGGTAGGATATGATATTGTGGAATTTGCTCCCCGGAAATGGAATGCCGGAGAAAATCACAAGATTCTGCATATTGATACAAGACCCTGTCATATCAATAAGCTTTATCAGCCTGATTTGGAGGTTGTGGGTGATATCTCTTATTCACTGAAGCAGATTTCCTTAAGATGCAGCAGGGCGGAGGAACCAGACTGGGCAATGAAAGTAAAAGAAAAAATGGTGGAAGAATATGAAAGCTATGAAAATGATAATGCTTTTCCTATGAAGCCTCAGAGAATTTTAAGCGATGTCAGAAAGGTTATGGGTGAAGATGATATTGTTATATCGGATGTCGGTGCCCATAAGATGTGGATTGCAAGGGAGTATAATTGCTATAAGCCCAACACCTGCATTATTTCTAACGGATTTGCTACCATGGGAATTGCAGTGCCGGGAGCGTTGTCAGCCAAGCTGATAAATCCGGATAAAAAAATACTGGCAATTACGGGTGACGGCGGTTTTATGATGAACTGTCAGGAATTTGAAACTGCCCTGCGGGAAAAGACACCTTTTGTAACACTTATATTTAATGACAGCAGTTATGGGCTTATTAAATGGAAGCAGGAGGAGCAATATCATGACAGCTGCTTTGTGGATTATACAAATCCTGATTTTGTAAAATTTGCGGAGAGTATGCATGCGGTGGGTTACCGCATTACCAGGGCCGAAGAACTGAAGCCTGTTCTGGAAGAGGCTTTTAAGCAGGAGGTTCCGGTGATTATTGACTGTCCGGTGGATTATTCCGAAAATATGAAGCTGACGGAGCATTTAAAAAAGATGTATAAAGAGAATTCAAAATCAGTTAGAAGAAATAAAGCAAATGACAGGTAAAACGAAAGGGATAAAAAAATGAAAGCTGTAAATGCATCAACAACACAATTGAAGCAGGATTTGGAAAAACTGAAAAAAAACTATGAAGAGTATCAGAAGAAAGGATTGAATCTTAATATCAGCAGAGGACTCCCTTGTAAGGAACAGCTGGATTTGAATGGGGAAATGTTTCATGTTCTTGATGAGGACAATTATATGGCTGAAGACGGTACGGACTGCAGAAATTACGGTGTCATGTACGGATTGCCGGAATGTACGAGGTTATTTTCCCAGCTGCTTGATATACCCGAGGAAAATATCGTTCTTGGCGGTGAATCCAGTTTAAACCTTATGTATGACCAGTTTCTCCGGTACTACGCCTTTGGCACTCTGGGAGAAAAGCCCTGGAGTGATCAGGCAAAGGAACATGAACTGAAATGGTTATGTCCTGTTCCCGGATATGACTGTCATTTTAACCTGACAGAAGCTTTGGGATTCCGTATGATTAACATTCCTCTTCTGTCTACCGGCCCTGATATGGATATGGTGGAAAAACTGGTGGCAAATGACCCTGCTATTAAGGGAATCTGGTGTGTGCCCCAGTATTCCAATCCCACAGGAGTGGTTTACAGCGATGAGACTGTGGAACGCCTTGCAAAAATGAAGACAGCTGCTCCCGATTTCAGGATTTTCTGGGACAATGCTTATGCAGTTCATCATTTATATAAAGAAAATATTGTAAAGGATATTTTTAAGGCAGCAAAGCCATACGGAACTGAGGACAGGATTTTATATTTCTTTTCCACTGCTAAAATTACTTTTGCAGGCTCTGGCGTATGCCTTATGGCATCAGGAGACGGTACTATAGAAGAAACAAGGAGATTGTTAAAGCTTCAGATATTCAGCCACGATAAGCTGAACCAGCTGCGCCATGTGAAATATTTGAAAACACCTGAAAACATCAGGAATCATATGAAGGAGGTTGCAGCTGTTTTAAGGCCCAGGTTTGATTTGGTGGACAGGCTGC
Source organism: Lachnospiraceae bacterium (assembly GCA_017621815.1). GTDB lineage: Bacteria > Bacillota > Clostridia > Lachnospirales > Lachnospiraceae > Suilimivivens. Next base: position 66,426 of record JAGASK010000050.1, read on the forward strand.
TTACCGAAAAGCGGTTATATGAAGATGTCTATACCTGGTTTAAGCCTGACGGCGGCTATTTCATTACGGTGGACAGTTATGAGGGCTGTGCAAAGAAGATATTGGAAATGACGGAAAACGCAGGAGTGAAGGTTGCAACAGCAGCTTCCACATATCCTTACCATTATGACCCCAATGATTCCAATATCAGGCTGGCTCCCACTTATCCGCCTATGGAAGAACTGGAAGAAGCCATAAAATTGTTTTGTATCTGTGCCAATATCGCGGCGATTGAAAAAGTATTAGCAGAAAGGGGCGTATAAGCATGAAGATTATTTGTAATTCTTTATACCGGCATTTAATTAAGGAAGAATATTATCCCGATATTCTCTTTTTAAGCAATGAGGAATGCGACAGACAGGGGGATGGGTATGATTTATCCGAAGTGGAAGCAGCCGTTTTGCAGCCCTTTTATGTAAATAAAGCATTTCTGGATCGTATGCCGAAGCTGAAATACGTGCAGATAACAGGTGCGGGATATGATCGTGTGGATGTGGAAGAGGTGAAAAAGCGGGGGCTTATTATGAGCAATACGAGAGGTGTCATGTCGGTATCCATAGCGGAAGATGTGTTTACCAAGCTTTTGTTTTTCACGAGGCAGGTACGCAGGGTGGAGCAGGATAAAAAAGAGCATGTGTGGGACATGTTCGGACAGGACCAGTGGATGTGTTCCTGCTATGAAGACCTTTATGGAAAAACTCTTGGGATTATGGGATATGGTTCTATCGGCAGTGAAATTGCAAAAAGGGCGGCAGCCTTTGGCATGAAGATTCATGTTTATGATGTATTTGAGCAGAAGGATGGAAGTATTACGAAATGCTTTATCGGACCTGACAGCTTAAAGGATTTTTACCCTTCCTGCGATTATCTGGTAGTGTGTATTCCTTTAAATGAAAAAACAAGACATATGCTGGGCGAAGAAGCCTTTGAAAGGATGAAGGATTCTGCCATTTTAATTAATATTGCAAGGGGACCTCTGGTGGATACGGATGCCCTGATAAAAGCCCTTAAAGAAAAGAAAATCAGGGCGGCGGCGCTGGATGTGTTTGAACAGGAGCCTCTCCCTTCGGACAGTCCTTTATGGAATACGGAGAATTTGTATATGAGTTCCCATAAGGCAGGCATGGGGGACAGCTGGAAGGGCTTTATCGGTGATTTGATTATGCGCAATATTGATAATTACCGCTTGGGTAAAGAGCCGGAAAATGTCATAAGACTTTAATAAGGATTAAGGAGGAGCGTAGTATGAGTACGATATTGGAAAAATTTGCAAAGCTGGGAGTGGACAATGCACCCGGGCAGGAAGGGCGCCGTAAATGCGGAAATCTGGATCTTCGGGGAGAAAAGCTTCCCGGTGTTCCTGTGGATTTCTCTCATGGGGATGTAGATGCCTTTCTGCCTTTGCCGGGCAGCTTTGAAGCCTTTGAAAAGGGATGGATGGCAGGAGGAAAGCAGGCATATACGGAGTACAGCGGTAAGAAAAATATCAGGGAGGATCTGGCAAAGAAGCTTTCTGATTTTACGGGTGCAGCTATAGATGCGGAGGGTGAAATTATTTTAACTCCCGGTACACAGGGAGCATTGTTCCTTGCCATGGGAGCGCTGGTGGCAGAAGGTGATAAGGTAGCCATTGTGGAACCGGATTATTTTGCGAACCGCAAGCTGGTAGAGTTCTTTGAAGGGGAACTGGTTCCTGTACAGATGGATTATTTCGGCGCTGAGGATGGTGCAGGACTTGACCTTGGGCAGCTTGAAGAGGCCTTTAAGGGAGGTGTGAAGCTGTTTCTTTTTTCCAATCCCAACAATCCTACAGGAGCTGTTTATTCTTATGAAGAAATTACAAAAATTGCAGCTTTGGCAAAACAGTATCATGTTACGCTTCTGGTAGATGAGCTTTATTCCAGACAGATTTTTGATAATAAAACTTATACTCATTTAAGGGCGCAGAAGGAAATACCCGAAAATCTGGTGACTATTATCGGACCGTCCAAAACAGAGTCGCTAAGCGGTTTCCGGCTTGGTGCGGCCTTTGGTTCCAGGGAGATTATTACAAGGATGGAAAAGCTTCAGGCAATCGTATCACTGCGCTGTGCAGGTTACTGCCAATCTGTGTTTGAGGTCTGGTTCAATGAGCCTGAAGGTTTTATGGAAGAGCGAATTGCCAAACATCAGGCTATCCGTGATGAATTGGTGGAGGTGTTTAATGCAGTGGAAGGTGTTCAGGTGCGCCCTTCTGACGGAGGCAGCTATCTGTTTGTAAAGCTGCCTGAACTTTCTGTAAGTATCGGTGATTTTGTTAAAATTGTCAGGGAAATGGCAGGGGTTACAGTGACTCCGGGTACGGAATTCGGTCCACAGTTTACGGACAGCTTCCGGATTAATTTTTCACAGGATCACAAGGCTGCAGTGGATGCAGCAAAGAGACTGCTGGTGATAATGGAACGCTACAGGAGGTAGGCATGAAAAAGATTGGATTTTTAGGATGCGGTAAAATCGGGCAGGCGTTGCTTGCGCATATTAAGGAAGAAGGATACGGGGAAATTGTTTTTATAGAAGACCCTTTTGCAGAACTTCCCGGAGAACCGGTAATCAGGGAGCCTTTGGAAAGCGCTTATGAGAAAGCAGAACTCATTGTGGAATGCGCAAATGCCGATGTGTTGAAAAAGCATCTGGAGCTTATTTTAAAATATGGGGATTTACTGATGTTTTCCGTTACGGCATTTTCAGACTTGGAATTTAGCACGCTTGCAGATGAACTCTGCAGAAAATATGGCAGGCATATTTATCTTCCTCATGGGGCAATTCTTGGATTGGACGGTATTTTTGACGGAAGAAGAGTGTGGAAGGAAGTAGTGATAGAAACGACAAAAAGCCCAAAGAGCCTTGGAAGAGAGGATAAAGAAAGGACTGTTGTTTATGAAGGACCTACTAGGCAGGCATGTGTGCTGTATCCCCGAAATGTAAATGTACATGCGGCAATTGCACTTGCGGGTATGGGCTTTGATAAGACTTGTTCTAAAATCATTTCCGACCCGGCTGTGGAAACAAATGCCCACACCATTTGCTTGAAGGGAGAAGGAATTGATATTACAATGAACATAAGCAGTTATGCCAATGGTGCCGTAACGGGCGTTTATACACCACATTCTGCCTGCGGCAGTCTGGACCGCATCTGTAAGGAAGATGCCGGAACATTGTTTGTTTAAAGGAGAGAATAATTTGGACAGAATGAAGGAAAAGCTTTTTGAACTTGCAAAAATCGGACAGGATTCGGAGGGCGGAATCAGCCGTGTTTTCGGAAGCGAAGCCATGAAGGAAGGTCAGCAGGCGGTTGAGAAATATTTTTGTGAATGTGGGCTTAAAACCTGGACGGATTCTGCAGGAAATGTCCATGGCGTGCTTTCATCAGGCAGGGAGAATGCGAAGGAGATTTTTATCGGTTCTCATATAGATACGGTCAGGCAGGGCGGCATTTTTGACGGCCTGCTTGGAGTTGTTGCAGGAGCGGAAACGGCAGCAAGGCTTTTAAGGGAGAAGGTTACTCTTACCAAAGATGTTCACATTATTGCCACTAATGGCGAAGAAGGAAATGAGCTTGGAGGAACCTTCGGCAGCAGGGCAATGATGGGGCTTCTTCCTGTGGATTCAAAGGAATATCTTGAAAAAGCGGCAAGCTTTGGCTTTTCCAAAGAGGATTTATTAAAAGCAAGTTTAAATACGGACAGGGCAGCATGTTATCTTGAACTGCATATTGAGCAGGGTCCCACGCTTTATAAGCATAAAGAGCAGATTGGCATTGTAACCGGAATTGTGGGGCTTAGAAGATATCAGGTGACTGTTTACGGCATCAGTAATCATGCGGGCACAACTATGATGGAAGACAGGGAAGATGCACTTGTTGCGGCTTCACGGATTATTTTAATGGGAGATGAACTGGCAAGGAAGGCGGGACATCATTTGGTGGAGACTGTAGGTGTGATGAAGGTATATCCCTGCAGTGCACCCGTGATTCCGAACAGAGTGGAAATGATTCTGGAAATCAGAAATGAAGAGGAGACATTGATGGATGACTTTATGGCAGAGTTTACACAGCAGGCAGAAAGCATGGCAAGGGTAAAAATAGAACCTATTGTGGCAAAGGCACCTGTTAAATGCAGGGAAGAGCTGGTGAACTTTATAGAAAAGGCCTGTAAAGAAGAAGCGGTACGGTATCGGAGGATGCCAAGCGGTGCCACCCATGACGGCAATGCAATGGCTGTCAAAATGCCTGTAGGCATGATTTTTGTGCCGAGTAAGGATGGAATCAGCCATTCCAAAGATGAATGGACTGAGTGGAAAGATATAGAGTGTGGTATGGAAGTTTTATGGAAAGTGTTACTATTACTGGAAAAGGAGGAATAGAAAATTGCTGGATTTATGGATTCAAAACGGAAATGTTTTTCTGGATGGATGTTTTTCACTTGCAAGCATAGGAGTAAAGGATGGTAAAATCGTAATAATCGCCGATCCGGAGGAAACAATTCCTGCAAAAGAAGTATTGGATTTGGGAGGCCAGTATCTGATACCGGGGGCAATTGATACACATATGCATGTCCGGGATCCGGGACACATTGAAAGGGGTAACTTTTATACGGAAACGCTGGCGGCTGCTGCGGGCGGAGTTACAACCATCATGGAACATCCTATCAGTGTTCCTCCCCAATATAATGTGGAGATTCTGGAAAACAGGATAAAGAGGGCACAGGAACAGTGTGTAGTTGATTATTGCTTTTATGGAGCAGCAGGGGGAGAATTTCCGGAAGAAATTACGAAGCTGGCAGCGGATGGAAGGATTGTGGCATTCAAAACCTTTCTGCATGCGGCTCCAAACGGACGGGAACAGGAATTCAAAGGCCTTACCATGGCAGATGACGGTCAGCTGATAACAGGAATGCAGGAACTGGCAAAAACAGGGCTTATCTGTGCGTTTCATGCGGAAGACAATGACCTGATTCAATACTATATTAAGAAGTTTAAAGCAGAAGGAAGATGCTCAGGAAGGGATCATGCTTTAAGCCGGCCGCCGGTTACCGAAGTGCAGAGTGTGGAGAGGGTGCTTCGTTTTGCAAAGGAAACGGGAGCCAGAGTGGAAATTGCCCATGTATCCACGCCTGAGGCTATGGAATTATTAAAAAAAGCAAAAAGGGAAGGCCTGGATGTGTATGCGGAAACCTGTCCTCATTATCTGTTTCTGAATGAAGATGATTTGGAAAAATACGGACCTTTTGCCAAGTGCAATCCCCCCTTAAGGAAGCAGGAACTGGTGGAGGAATTGTGGAAATATGTAAATGACGGTACAGTGGATTATATCGGCAGTGACCACAGTCCTTTTCTTTACGAAGAAAAGACCAGGGGACTTGAAGATATTTTTGCAGCCGTTTCAGGTTTTCCGGGAGTGGACTTAAGGCTTCCTTTGATGCTGAATGCGGTAACGGAAGGAAAGGTAAGTCTTAATAAAGTGGTAGAGCTTTTATGCGTAAATCCTGCCAGAATATTTGATATCTTCCCAAGGAAGGGAACGATTCGTGTGGGGGCGGACGCAGATTTTGCGGTATTTAATTTAAATGAAGAAACAATAGTGGATAAAGAGAAGAACTATTCTCATGCAAAGGATATAGCTGTACCTTATGACGGAAGAAAGCTTCACTGCCGGATTACGTATACGGTTTTAAGAGGACGTATTATCATGAAAAACGGCATAGTAGACGAAAGTGCAAAGGCATACGGACGGCTTATATGTCCTCAGAAAGGAAAAAAAGAATGAAGCAGAAAATGAAAATTGTAGTCCTTAATCCAAACAGTTCCGAAGAAATGACTCATGCCATAGCAAGAAGTGCAAGAAAATATGCGCAGAACCGTTTTGAAGTGCTGGCAATTACAGATAACGGAGCTCCTGAATTTATTGACTATCCGGAGGATGTGGCAAAAGCGACTAAGGATATGATGCAGATAATTAAGGATCATGAATATATTGCGGATGCGTTCGTGATTGCATGTCACTGCGACCCAAATGTAAAGCTGCTGCGGCAGATTTCCAAAAAGCCGGTGATTGGAATCGGTGAAGCCTCCATGCGGCTTGCGGCTATGCTGGGAGCCAGATTTTCTGTGATAACCACCGATTTACATTCGGTAACCCAGAAGTATGAATTGATTCATGAATATGGCCTGGAGCGTTACTGCGCTTCGGTACGGGTAAGGGATAAAAGCATTGAAGACGAAATGGAAGCTTACGAACAGGCAGCCCGGAAGGCTATAGAAGAAGATTTGGCAGAGGTAATTGTACTCGGATGTGCAGGACTTTGCGAAATGGCAGAAGAACTGACAAAGCGGCTGAAGGTGCCTGTTCTGGATGGGGTTGTCTGCGGGCTGATTCTGGCAGAGGGAATGGTAAACGCCGGATACCGGACAAGCAAGGTGCGGTTTTATGCAGGAAAAAATGACCTGTAAAATCTTGCAAAAATAATTTGAATAGTTTATTATATATGTGAAATTGCAAAGAAGCAGTGACTCTTTAGGGGTTTACTGCTTTTTTGCTTTATAAGATTATGGGACATTGCAGGAGGAAGGCCATGAAAACGTTAGACACTAATGACTGGCTGGTACTGAACAGCATTATTTATAAAATTTATACGGTGGAAGATGAGAAAAAAATGCGGATTGCTTTTTTAGAGCAGCTGAAAATGATTATTGATTTTGATGCTGCTGATTTTTATCTGGCCAAAGATGAGGGAGTAAACGGAGAAACAGGTCTGGTAAATCCGGTGGCGTATAATTGCGACTGCGTATCGGGAGATTATGATGCGCTGGATTACAGCCGCGGTATTTTGTACAGCGGAAAAAGCATGGTATACCGGGAAACAGATATTATTGATGATGAGAAAAGAAAAATCAGCGAATATTACCAAAAGGTATATAAGCCCAATAACTGGCACTATTCCATGCAGATAATATTGGCAAAGGATAAACAGTTTCTGGGTGTGGCCACACTGTACCGTTCCATTGGAAAGGATAATTTTGAGTATGATGATATCTTTCTGGTGGATATGCTGCGTGACCATTTATCCTTCCGTCTCAGTAAGGAAAGAAAGAACCGCCTGGAAAATCCCCATAAGTGGACTATCATGGAGGCTGCGGAGGAATTTCAGCTTACCAGGCGTGAGGAGATGGTGCTGCAGTGCATTATGGAAGGAAAGGATAAGGAAGAAATCTGCAATGAGCTGGTAATCAGCGTCAATACTTTTAAGAAACATTCTTTGAATATATATCGTAAGCTTGGAGTGAATAACAGGGTACAGCTGTTCAAAAAAATATTGGAAAAGGAGTAATTATTATGAAGTAATACTACCCAAAAGGAGCAGAAAAATTACGAAAGTGAATCATTGTAATAAATTTGTGAAAGGTTTATAGTTGCATTAAATTAAATGATATTTAATGAAAGCAACGGAGCTTGAGGGCTTCGTTGCTTTTTTTATCTGACAATAGGAAGGAGCTGTGTGAATGAAAGAAATGATTATCATAATCCGGCCGGAAAAACTGGAGAAGGTAAAGCAGATTTTTGATGAAGCGGGCTTAGGTGGTATTTCCATTACCAGTGTTATGGGATGCGGAACCCAGCGGGGACTGGAGACAGAACCTGAAATGCAGGGAATAAAAGCAAGTGTCAATCTGCTGCCTAAAATCAGGGTGGAAATTGTAGTAGAGGATGATAAGGTGGAAGAAATCATTACTGATTTGCGTGACAAGGTAGCTACAGGGCATGTGGGTGACGGAAAAATTTTTATCAGAAACGTGGAAGATGCCGTTCGTATCAGAACGGGTGAGCGGGGCAATAAAGCTCTTTATTAAATCAGACGGCAAAAAGAGGTGACAGTTGTGGAAGAAAAGAAAATAATTGTTGAAATTAAAAATGTGAATAAAGTTTATCAGGGTACCAATGCGGTAGTAAAGGACTTGAATTTGAATGTATATGAAGGGGAATTCCTGACCCTGCTTGGTTCATCGGGCTGCGGTAAAACAACAACTCTGCGCATGATAGCGGGCTTTGAGGATATTACAAGCGGAACCATATTGGTAGAGGGAGAAAATATTGAGGATAAGGAGCCCTTTGAAAGGAATGTCAATACTGTCTTCCAGACTTATGCCCTTTTCCCCCATATGACCGTATTTGATAATGTGGCCTATGGTTTGAAAATAAAGAAAAAGCCTAAGGGTGAAATTAAAACGAAGGTTATGGAAATGCTTGAACTGGTTCAGCTCGGAGGTTTTGAAAAAAGATATCCTTCCCAGCTTTCCGGCGGACAGAAACAAAGAGTTGCCATAGCAAGGGCGCTGATTAACCAGCCGAGAGTGCTTCTTTTGGATGAGCCTCTGGGGGCTCTGGATTTAAAACTCAGGAAGCAGATGCAGCTGGAGCTTAAAAGACTGCAGAGAAAATTAAAGATAACATTTATTTATGTTACCCATGATCAGGAAGAAGCCCTGTCCATGAGTGACAGGATTGCCATTATGAATGACGGTATTTTACAGCAGGTCGGCACGCCTGTTGAAATTTATGAGCAGCCGGCAACCAGATTTGTAGCCTCCTTTATCGGAGAGACCAATCTCTTTGACGGCGCTGTAAGCAGCGTGGACGGGGATAAGGTTTCCGTATCCATTGAAAGCGGCGTTATTACGGGAAAAGGTACGGATTTTAAGGTTGGTGAGATGGTTGCGGTATCCGTAAGACCCGAAAGAATCAAGTATTCCGTTAGGCCGGTGGAAGGCTTTACAGTTCCGGCTGCGGTAAAGGAACAGGTTTATGTAGGTTCCGTGCTGAAAACCATTGTGGTTTTGCCCAATGGAAATGAAATCAGGATTGAGAGGCTGGCAGGTGAAGAACTTCCGGCAGAGGGCATGGTTTATCTGTACTGGAAGGATGAAGACGCTAAAATTATTCATTCCTTTGATAACAATATTTTTGCAGCTATTGATAATATTCAGCTTGCGTAAGGCAGTGCTGGGAAGGAGACAGGAAAAGATGAAGAAAAAGAAAAATTTCAGGGGCAATACCCTTCCGGCACTTGTAATGGTGGGTCCGGTAACCTTGTGGCTTCTTTTGCTGGTAGCAGTGCCGCTTATTTATGTGGTATTTATGACCTTTTGCAGTTTGGATGCCAATTACAATCTGGTTTTTACCTTTACCCTGGATAATTATAAACGGCTGTTTGATGCCAATTACGTGCAGATATATGCACAGTCGCTGCTCATTGCTTTTTCCACCACATTGATTTGTATTATAGCAGGATATCCTTTTGCTTTTCTTATAGCCAGGGTATTTACCAAAAAGAAAGCCATTTTGTATATGCTGGTAATTATTCCCTTCTGGACCAATTCGCTGATCCGTATTTATGGGTGGAGAACTTTTCTCGGCAGCAGCGGCTGGCTGAATAATATGTTGACAAAGCTTCACATTATCAGTGAGCCGGCAGAATTTTTGTTTAACAGGGGAACCATTATTCTGGGTATGGTATACTGCCTGATTCCCTACATGATTCTGCCTTTATATACGGCAGTGGAAAAACTGGATAAAAGCATGATAGAAGCATCGAAAGACCTTGGTGCTAAGGGACCGGCTACTTTTTTAAAGGTAATTCTTCCCATGACGGCAAGCGGTATTTTTTCCGGCTCCATTATGGTGTTTATACCCTGCCTCGGGTATTTCTTTGTAGCGGATATACTTGGCGGAGGCAAATCGGATGTCATAGGAAATCTGATTGAAAGACAGTTTCAGAGCGGCAATAACTGGCCTCTGGGCGCAGCGCTGTCTGTTATCCTGATAGCAATTACTCTGCTTCTTGTAAAAATATATCAGATATGCGGCGGGGATATGGAGAATCTGGGAGTATAGGTTGAAAAATAGGAGGACTTGAACATGAACAGAAGAATAAAAGAAAAAATCAAATATACGGCGGGAATTATCTATTGTGCACTGGTTTATGTTTTTCTGTTTCTGCCTATCGTAGTAATTGTGGTAAACTCCTTTAACGCTACTACCTCAAAGCCTTATCTTTCCTGGAAGGGCTTCACCTTTGCATGGTATGGTAAATTGTTTGAAAATACAGTACTGCTTGCATCCTTCGGGCATACGGTTTTACTGGCGGTTGTCAGTACACTGCTTTCCACGGCCATCGGCACTTTGGCGGCGGTAGGAATGTATAAATATCATTTTAAGGGCAAGGGGCTTATTGACGGCCTGTTATATATACCGGTAGTTATTCCGGAAATAGTGCTCGGTATTTCGCTGCTGACGGTATTTGCCAAGGCAAGTGTTCCAAGGGGAATGATTACGCTGGTTCTGGCCCATGTAACCTTCAGTATACCCTTTGTAATCTTTAATATCAGGGCAAGGCTTTCGGGATATGATAATTCCATTGAGGAGGCTTCCATGGATTTGGGAGCAAACAGGGTGTATACCTTTTTTCATATAACCCTGCCGGTGCTGGCGCCGGGCATCGGGGGAGGTGCACTTCTTGCCTTTACACTTTCCATTGATGATGTTATTATCAGCTATTTTACGAACGGACAGGTAAAGACCTTCCCTCTTAAGGTAATGGAAAGCATTAAGAGCGGTGTGGCGCCGGATGTAAATGCACTTTCAACCTTGATTTTAGTGGGAACTTCTCTTTTAGTCATACTGACTCAAAGCGGAATTTTCTCTAAACATAAAAAATAAGTTATGGTACTGCATAAGCGGTACGGACAGGAGGATGTTATGAAAAAGAAAATTATGAGTCTGGTTTTAGCAGCAGCTTTAACTGTGTCGGTGGTATTGACAGGCTGCGGAAGCAAGGAAACATCAGCAAATGCAGATGCGGGAGAACTTAATTTGTTTATCTGGACAGAATATGTGCCGGACAGTGTATTTGACAAATTTACGGAAGAAACAGGAATTAAGGTAAATGTAACCACTTTTTCTTCTAATGAAGATATGCTGGCAAAAGTGAAGTCGGAAGCACCCGGCGCTTATGATATTATCCAGCCCAGCGATTATATGGTGTCACAGCTGATTGCTCAGGATATGCTGGCAGAGCTTGATAAGGATGCTCTCACCAATCTTTCCAATATCGGAGAGGAATATCTTGACCCTGTGTATGACCCGGGCAATGTATATTCAGTGCCTTATCAGGGCGGTGTGGCTGCCATTGCAGTTAATACTGACAAAGTAGATGTTGAAATTACCAGCTATGACGATTTATTTGACCCGGCGCTTGCCAATTCCATTGTGCTTTTAGATGATTTTCGTGCCATTATCGGTATGACAGCAAGGAGCATGGGCTACAGCATGAATGAAACCGACCCGGCAAAACTTGCAGAAATCAAGGAAAAATTGCTTACACTTAAATCCAATGTCAAGCTGTACGATTCTGATTCGCCTAAGTCGGCTTTGATTTCCGGGGACTGTTCCGTAGGAATGATTTGGAATGCCGAAATTGCTTTATCCATGGCGGAAAACAGCAATATTGAAGTTGTGTTCCCGAAGGAGGGGCCTTACGTATTTATGGATAACTGGTGCATCACCAAAGAAAGTCCTAACTATGATAATGCCATGAAGTTTATTAATTTCATGATGGACCCGGAGGTAGTGCAGATGGTGCTTGCAGAGTTTCCTTATCTTAATCCCAACAAGACTGCAGTAGAAGCTATGGGTGAAGAATATTCAGGCAATCCCGCAAAGAATCCTCCCGCAGAAGTAATTGCTTCCGGTGAATATGTGGAAAATCTGGATGTGGATACACTTGCCGTTTATGATGAAATGTGGACGGAATTGAAGAAATAAGCGGAAAGGAGAGCGTAAATGGAGATTAAGAAAAATTACATTGACGGGCAGTGGGTGGAAGGCACCTCAGGTAAGGTGATTGACGTTATCAATCCCGCAACGGGCCAGGTATTTGCCATGGTATCGGAAAGCAGTGTGGAGGATGTCAGGAAAGCCATAGCGGCGGCAAAAAAATCCTTTTATGTGACGAGACAATGGCGGGATATGGATTCTCAGGCAAGAGGTGATATCCTGTTGAAGATTGCCGGCTTAATTGAAAGAGATGCAGCAGAGATTGCCATGCTGGATACATTGGATAACGGGAAGCCTTTAAGAGAAGCAGAAGGGGATATTGATGACGGCATCCATACCTTTCGTTATTATGCAGGACTGATTAAAGCACCCTATGGCGGCGTTTATGATGTAAACAGCAACTTCGGAAAAATGCATAGTTATACGGTACATGAACCGGTAGGTGTATGTGCACAGATTACTCCATGGAATTATCCTTTTCTTATGAGTGTATGGAAGCTGGTTCCCGCACTGGCAGCAGGCAACAGCATTGTATTTAAACCAAGTCCCAAGGCTCCCTTAAGCACCATTAAGCTGTTTGAACTTTTTGAGGAAGCAGGTCTTCCCGCTGGATGCGTTAATCTGGTGCAGGGTGATGCAGAGGTGGGAACCGAAATGGGTGAAAATAAAGATGTGGATATGATTACCTTTACAGGAAGCACCAGGGTGGGTCAGAGCCTGATGAAAGCCGCAGCAGGCAATCTTAAAAAAATCGGCCTGGAGCTTGGAGGCAAATCTCCTAATATTATTTTTGCGGATGCGGATATGGACGGCGCTGTGGAATGGGCAATGATAGGCATTTTCTTTAACCAGGGTGAGGTGTGTTCTGCAGGCAGCAGGATTATCATTGAGGAATCTATAAAGGATGAATTTGTAGAAAAGCTGGCGAAGAAAGCAAATGCCATGACAATCGGAAATCCTGTCAATAATCCTGATTTGGGTCCGGTTATTACAAAAGAGCACATGGAAAGAGTTCTTTCCTATATTAAAAGCGGCATTGAGGAAGGCGCTACCCTTGTATGCGGCGGAGAAAGATATACGGAAGGGGAATGTGCCGGGGGCTACTTTATCCGTCCCACTATATTTACCGATTGTAAGCCTGATATGAAGATAGTCAGAGAGGAAATCTTTGGTCCTGTTGTTACCGTGCAGACCTTTAAAACAGAGGAAGAGGCCATTGCCCTTGCCAACGATACCGATTACGGCCTTGCAGGTGCGGTGTTTACTTCTGATGTGACCAGAGCGCATAGAGTCATCAGTGAAATCAGAGCCGGAATTACCTGGATTAACTGCTATAATCCCACCTTCAATGAAGCGCCCTGGGGCGGTTATAAAATGAGCGGGCTTGGCAGAGAGCTGGGCGTTCACGGACTGGAAGAATATCAGGAAGTAAAGCAGATTAACATTAATCTGACACCCGGTGTGCTCGGCTGGTATGAGCATTAAACAAATTGTCAAGGAGAGATAAGAATGAAAGAACTGGAAATTATTATAAAGCCGGAAAAACTGGAGACAGTGAAAAGCATATTGGATGAATTTCACTGCGGAGGTATGACAATTTCAAGTGTCATGGGCTGCGGTACGCAGAGAGGTAATATTGATGAGGAAACCAACGTAATTAAGGGAATGAAGACCAATATCAATCTGCTGCCCAAAATCAGGGTAGAGGTAGTGGTGGATGAGGAAAAGGTGGAGAACTTAATTGCCAGAATCAGTGAAAAAGTAGCAACCGGAAATGCCGGAGACGGGAAGATATTTATCCGCAGCATTGAGGAAGTGGTTCGAATCAGAACCGGTGAGAGAGGAAAGAAAGCTCTTTAAAAGCAGAAGCCGGTCCGCATTTTTATGTATGGAAAGGAGAAAAGCTATGCGTAAGGTCAGGGTGGCGGCAACCCAGATGGCATGTTCCTGGGATGCAGAGGCAACACTTAAAAAAGCGGAAGGACTTGTAAGGAAAGCGGCAGGGCAGGGAGCACAGATTATTTTATTGCAGGAGCTGTTTGAAAGACCATATTTTTGTCAGAATCATAATCCGGATTATCTTGAACTGGCTACTTCTTTGGAAGAAAATCCTGCTGTACAGAGGTTTAAAAGGGCAGCGGCGGAATTAAGGGTTGTGCTTCCCATATGCTTTTATGAAAGGGCAGGAAATACGGCATTTAATACGGTTGCCATGATTGATGCTGACGGCAGTGTCCTTGGGATTTACCGGAAAACCCATATTCCGGACGGTGTACCCTATGCGGAAAAATTTTATTTTACACCGGGGGATACCGGTTTTAAAGTCTGGAAAACAGCTTACGGTAATATAGGGCTTGGCATCTGCTGGGATCAGTGGTTCCCGGAAACGGCAAGGTGTCTTGCTCTTAAGGGTGCGGAGCTGCTGCTTTATCCTACTGCTATCGGCAGTGAAATCAATCTTCCCATTGATTCCAAAGACCACTGGCAGCGCTGTATGCAGGGGCATGCGGCAGCAAACGTCATGCCGGTAATCGCTTCTAACAGAATCGGGACGGAAAAGGATGAAATTCACGGAACAGAAATGACCTTTTACGGTTCATCTTTTATTACGGATGAAACCGGCGAGAAAATTGCGGAAGCAAATCGGGTGGATGAAACGGTTCTTGTTGCGGAATTTGATTTGGATGCAATTGCCGTAAGGCGCAGGCAATGGGGGATTTTCCGTGACCGCAGGCCGGAAATGTACGGCACGCTTATGACTCATGGTGAGTAATCTGGCGGAAAAAGAGGAAAAAATATGGCGAAGAGAATTTACTGCTCTACTCCGAAGGAAGACGGCTTTTATATGCCGGGAGAATTTGAAAAACAGCAGTGCATATGGATGATTTGGCCGGAAAGGCCGGACAACTGGCGCTCCGGTGCCGTACCTGCGCAGAAAGCATATGCTGATGTAGCGAAAGCCATTGTGCAGTTTGAACCTGTTATTATGCTTGCCTCAAAGAAGCAGTTTGAAAATTGCAGGAAGCAGCTTCCTTTGGAAATAAAAGTAATAGAAATGGAAAGTGACGATGCCTGGGCAAGAGATGTGGGCCCTTCCTTTCTGATTAATAAGGAAGGGAAATTAAGGGCCTGTGACTGGACCTTTAATGCCTGGGGCGGAGATTTGGATGGGTTGTATAAGCCCTGGGATAAGGATGATAAAATTGCGCGGCAGATATGTGAAATTGCAGGAGCGGATTTTTACCGGACGGAAGGGTTTGTGCTGGAAGGCGGTTCCTTTCATGTGGATGGGGAAGGGACAGTTATGGTCACGGAAATGTGTCTTCTCAGTAAAGGAAGAAATCCGGAAATGTCAAAAGAGGAGATAGAAAAGAAGCTTTGCGATTATCTGAATTGTGAAAAGGTAATCTGGCTGAAAGACGGAATTGACCCGGAGGAAACTAACGGACACATTGATGATGTTGCCTGCTTTACAGCGCCGGGCGAAGCTGCGTGCATTTATACGGAAGATGAGACACACTCCTTTTATCAGGCAGCCCGGGCGGCTTACCGTACTCTTTGCGGAGCAGTGGATGCAAAGGGCAGGCGGCTTAAGGTGCATAAGGTATGCTGCACGAAAAAGAATGTATATTTTGAGGACAGCTTCAGGATTGAAAATAATGATTGTTCCATAGACAGAAAAGGCGGTGACCTTTGCATTGCCTCTTACCTGAATTTTTTGATTGTAAACGGAGGCGTGATTGTTCCCCAGTACGGTGATGAAAACGATGCACTGGCACTAAAGCAGATTCAGGAAATATTCCCGGAAAGAAAAGCAGTTGGCGTCATGACAAGGGAAATTGTTTATGGAGGCGGGAACATTCACTGTATTACCCAGCAGCAGCCTTTAGAAATGAAATAATCTAAAAGTAGTATATATAACTCAAAATAAGTAAAAAGATGGTGCCTGAAACTAATTGTTTCAGGACAGATATGAGCGTAAAGTAGTAGATGTAAAGCAACGGAGCGGTAAAGGTTATCGCTTCGTTTTTTTGGTAAAGGTAATTATCCATAAAGGCGGAAATTAAAAAACGGAGGTATGAAATATGAGTTATGAACAGGTAAGTAAGGATTTGGAAAAGGTAATTGGCTATATTCACAGCGATGAGTTGTCTGATGCGGAAAAGGAGACCATGACAAAAGAAACTGTGGAATATTTTGATACCTATGTAAGCCCGGGCTGGCTGAAATACAGAAAAAGTGTTTCCACTAATTCGGCAGTTCTGGAATGGAAAGACCATGACGGTATCTGCGAAGGACTTTACGGAGAAGAGTTTATTGATTGTCTGGGCGGCTTCGGCATTTATACCTGCGGACACAGAAACAGTTATATTTTAGATACGGTGAAGGCCCAGCTTGACCATCAGGCTCTGCATTCCCAGGAGCTTTTGGATCCTTTAAGAGGCTATCTGGCTAAGGCGGTAGCGGATATTACGCCCGGCGATTTGGAAAAATGCTTTTTCACAAACGGCGGTGCGGAGGCAGTGGAAATGGCATTAAAATTAGCCAGAATCGCAACGGGCGGCAGATGGTATATTTCTACTGTGGGCGCTTTTCACGGCAAGTCAATGGGTGCTATATCCATGGGCGGTAAGGGTACTTACAGAGTTCCCTATACTCCTATGGTTCAGCAGGTACAGCATGTGGAGTATGGTAATGCGGAGGATACCAGGAAGGCAATCAGAAATCTGGCAGCAGTAGGTGAAAAGGTAGCGGCAGTGATTGTAGAGCCTATACAGGGTGAAGCAGGTGTCATTGTTCCTCCTGAAGGATATCTTACCAAACTTCGTGAGATTTGTGATGAATATGGTGTGGCGCTTATTTTTGATGAGATTCAGTGCGGTATGGGACGTACCGGAACTATGTGGAGATGTGAGGCAGAAGGTGTTGTTCCGGATATTATGACTTTCGGAAAAGCTTTCGGCGGCGGTATCATGCCGATAACGGGCATTATCTGCAGACCTCATATGTGGACACAGGAACTGATTGACAATCCATGGCTCCTTGGTTCCCCCACCTTCGGCGGAAACCCTGTATGCTGCAGTGCGGCGCTGGCAACTATTAAATATATGATTGACAATGATATACCGGGACAATGTAAGGAAAAGGGCGAATATCTGATTGCAGGCCTTAAGTCTTTGCAGGAGAAATACCCTACGGTAATAGGTGATGTGAGGGGTGTGGGACTGATGCTGGCAGTAGAATTTGCAGCCAGTGATGTGGGATACAGCGTTGCCAAGGGCCTGTTTGCAAGGGGCGTTATGACAGCCGGTACTTTAGTGAACGCAAAGTGCATCCGGTTTGAGCCTTCAGCAGTGATTACCAGAGAGCAGATTGATACTGTAATTGAAAGAATGGATGCAGCACTTGCCGATACAAAGAAGGAATTTAATTTATAAAAGGAGATGTTATTATGTTACGGGAAGCATTACCTGAAATTGTGACCGGAGTTGTTCCGGGACCTAAATCAAAAGCATTATTGGAAAGAAAGGAAAAGGCGCTGCCGGCAGCCCTTGGAAAGGCTGTTTATCCCGTTTGTATTGCAAAGGGAGAGGGAGCCATGCTGGAGGACCTGGACGGCAACAGATTCCTGGACTGGATTGGCGGTGTGGGTGTTTTGAATATCGGTTATTCCAGACCGGAAGTGGTAGAAGCGGTAAAAGAACAGGCTGATAAATATTTTCATACCATTATTAATGTTATCACTCATGAGGGTTATGTGGAGCTGGCGGAAAAGCTTAACAGTATCGTTCCTGTAAGGGGAGAGGAAAAGAAAACATATTTTGCCAATTCCGGTGCTGAAGCAGATGAAAACGCCATTAAAATTGCCAGGGCTTATACGAAGAGAAGCAATGTAATCTGTTTCTCAGGTGCGTTTCACGGCAGAACCAACCTGACAATGGCACTTACCGCTAAAAAGGCTTATTCCGTGGATATGGGCCCTTTTCCCTCAGGCATTTACAGGGCGGAATATCCTTATTTGTACCGGGCGCCTAAAGGCTATACAGAAGAAGAGGCCGTTACCTATTACATAGATAAATTGTACCGCCTGTTTGATGAAGCTTCACCTGCTAAGGATATTGCCTGCATGATTATTGAGCCTTTGCAGGGCGAAGGAGGATTTATACCGGCACCCATCAGCTGGGTAAAGGCAGTCCGTAAAATCTGTGACGAAAACGGCATTCTGATGATTGCTGATGAAGTGCAGAGCGGTTTTTGCAGAACAGGAAAGATGTTTGCGTCTGATTACTGGGCAGAAGCAGGAATACAGCCGGATATCATTACCATGGCAAAATCCCTGGGAGGCGGCGTACCTGTCAGCGGTATCTGCGCAAGGGCGGAAATCATGGATGCGGCTCTTCCGGGAACTATCGGAGGCACCTATTGCGGCAATCCCCTTGCCTGCGCTTCCGCCCTTAAGGTCATTGAAATTTATGAAAAAGAAAATCTGGCAGACCGTTCCATGGAAATCGGCAGGAAAGTCCGTGCTGCCTATAAGGAATTTGCTTTAAAGTATCCTGTAATCGGAGATATCCGTGGTCTTGGCGGCATGATTGGAATGGAATTTGTGAAGGATAAGGAAACGAAAGAGCCATTCCCTGAATTTGTAAGTGCCATGGTCAGGAATGCGGTTCAAAGAGGGCTTCTGATCGAAAATGCAGGTACCTATGGAAATGTAATCCGTTTCCTTGCACCTCTTGTCATGACAGATGAACAACTTGCGGCCGGACTTGCCATATTTGAAGAATGCCTTAAGGTAACAACTAAGCAGCTGTGTAAGTAGAAGATTAAAATAAGGAAAAATTTGAGCCTGCGGATGAAAAACTGCAGGCTCTTAAAGGAATCAGGTGAAAAATGTTCAGAGAAATGAGATTAAGAAAACAACAATTATCCGCAGAGGATTGTATATCTATTTTGCATAAGGCCACCTCAGGCGTACTGGCAGTTTCAGGTGATGACGGGTATCCTTATGCGGTACCCTTAAGCTTTGTATACCGGAATTCGAAAATCTATTTTCATGGGGCGAAAACGGGTCATAGAGTGGATGCCGTGCAGAATAATGAAAAGGCGTCCTTTTGTATTATTGATAAAGACCTGGTGATGCCGGAGGAATTTACCACTTATTATAGAAGCCTTATCGTATTTGGCAGAATTTGCATTCTTGAAAAGGAGGAAGAAAAAACAGAAGCGTTGGAGCTGCTTTCGGAAAAATATGCGCCTGGGGACGAAGCCGGAATGAAAAAGTATATGGAAAAAGAGTTTAAGGGAGTATGTGTCCTTGAATTGACAGTAGAGCATATGACGGGTAAAATAGCAAGTGAATTGCTGGCATAAATAAGATTGAAAGAAGGAAGCGAAAATGAATTTTAATTATAATCTCCCTGTAAATTTATTGTTTGGGGCAGGAAGGGCCGTGGAAGCAGGGGCGCTTACGGCGCAATATGGGAAAAAAGCGCTGATTGTAACTGGGAGAAACAGCACAAAAAAGACAGGGCTTTTAGATAAAATGACTGCTTCCGTAAAGGAAGCCGGACTTTCTTATGAATTGTTTGATAAGGTGGCACAGAATCCATTGACAACCACTGCCATCGAAGGTGCAGAGCTTGCGAGGGAAACTGGCTGTGATGTGGTGCTTGGCGTTGGAGGAGGTTCCATTATGGACTGTGCCAAAGCAATAGCTTTCCTGGCGGTAAATGAAGGAGATATTAATGATTATATTTTTAACAGGAAAGTAAGCACAAAGGCGCTTCCCATTATTCTGGTTCCCACAACCTGCGGAACAGGAAGCGAAGGCAATGGATTTGCTGTTTTGACCAATCCTGACAACGGAGATAAAAAGTCTCTGCGCTGCAACGCCATTGTGGCAAAAGCTTCTGTTATTGACCCTGAATGTATGATGACCATGCCGAAAGGAATTCTGGCATCGGTGGGTTTTGATGCGCTTTGTCACTGCATGGAAGCATATCTTTCCAAAATAGGACAGCCGATTACGGAAGCGCTTAGTCTCAGCGGAATGAAGCTGATTGCCGAAAATCTTCTCCGGGCTTATGAGGATGAAACGGATACCGATGCTTTCAGCGCATTAAGTCTGGCAAGTACTTACGGCGGCATGGTGATTCACAGCGCAGGCGTGACGCTCCCTCACGGTATGGAACATCCGGCAAGCGGACTTAAGGATATTGTGCATGGAAAGGGACTGGCAGCGCTGACCCCCGTGATTTGTGATGAATCCTATCATGCCGCACCTGAAAAATACGAGGTAATCAGCAAAATTCTGGGCGGCAGCAGGGCGGCTGGCTGCGGTGACAGCATCCGGCGTCTTCTTGAAAAGCTGAACCTTAACCTGAACTTATCACAGCAGGGAATTGAGGAAAAAGATATTCCCTGGATGGCGGAAAACTGCATGAAGGTTTCCGCAGCAGGAATCGCCAATCACCCCAGAGTGTTTACCCGGGAGGAAATTGCAGAGCTTTATAGAAAGGCGTTATAGTAATTTTTGCAGCAGCGATGCAAGTTTGATGCACAGTTACCTGCAGATGAGTTTATGTTGTAGTTATTATATTGTGAAGCAGATGCGTATCTTCAGAACGTGATTAAGAAGATACGCATTTTTATAAAAATTTAATTTGTTTTTTGAATTCAATTTTGTTATATTCAATTTATCGGAAACATTCTGTTTTCTGAAGAGTGTTTCCTGGTGTTCATGATAATAGAAAGTTCACAATGTGTGCTTTCTATTATATATATGTCAACAGAAAGTCTGCTTTCTGTTGTTCAGGTATTCAAAGGCGTATCGCCGGTATTTCAACTAAAATTATACAAAAAAGAGATTGAATGATGCGGGAAAGGATTGTATAATATAAGGGAAAAATCCTATGCACTCTTTGCCGTGTCGGAAAGGGGTGTGTATGGGAAGGTACAAAAAACAAGCTGAAGGGGAGGCTGCCAAAAGAAAGCTGGTTCCCGTCAAATATGATGAATGCGGGAGGAAGGTGCTGCACAACAAAACAGTGTGCAGGTATTTTTTGAGTGACGTGCTGGGGATTCCCCCGGAAGAAATCAAAAAAATCAAATACCTGGATACAAGTCTTCTGAAGAAATTCAGGAACCAGAAATATGGCATACTGGATGTATTGGTGGAGTTGAATGACCATGCCAAAATCGATATTGAAATACAGTTGAAAATCATAAAGCATTGGGACAAGAGGCAGTTGTTTTACCTGTCAAGGATGTACGGGGACGGGCTCGCATCAGGGGAAGAATACAGGAAGCTGAAGAGGTGCATAGGAATCAGCATACTGGATTTTAACCTGGATAACAGGGAAGACTACCACAGCGTATATTATATTCAGGATAAGGAAGGGAACCATTTTACGGAGGATTTTGAACTGCATATCATAGAACTGCGCAAGGAGCTTAAGGGAGACAGAATGGATGACTGGATAAGGTTATTTAATGCAGAAAGTGAGGAGGAACTGGACATGATAAAAACAGCAAACACAGGGATCAGGGAGGCGATACGGGAAGTGAAAAGATTCAGCCTGATAGGAGCAGCGAGGGATGTATACAGGGATTATATGGATGCCAAAAGGGACAGGAAG
>JAGASK010000051.1 GCA_017621815.1 Lachnospiraceae bacterium
AGTGAGCCAAACATACGGCGTCCATGCTTGCATGGAAAGCCATATGCTTGGCGAACGCCCGGCATGAGCGAAGGGCAGAGCCCGAAGTGAATGGCGGACCGGCGAAGCCGGTATACCAGGTGCGAAAGAAAAGAGCCAAACATACGGCGTCCATGCTTGCATGGAAAGCCATATGCTTGGCGAACGCCCGGCATGAGCGAAGGGCAGAGCCCGAAGTGAATGGCGGACCGGCGAAGCCAATGAAATGGAGGTTTATATGGGAAAGAGAGCGCTTGTCACAGGAGCATCCCGGGGAATCGGCGCTGCTGTTGCCGAAATGCTTGCAGAGGAAGGCTATGAGCTGGTACTTGTCTGCAGGCAGTCGGAAGAAAAACTGAACAGTCTGAAAATGCGGCTGGAAGAGCAGTATCATGTGGACTGCATGACCTCCTTGTGTGATGTTTCAAAGCCGGAGCAGGTGAAGACCCTGTTTCAAAAGGCAGGAGATATTGATGTTCTGATTAACAATGCGGCAGTTTCCTATATAGGCTTGTTAACAGATATGTCAGTAGAAGAGTGGCATCAGGTAATAGATACAAATCTGAGTGCATTGTTTTATACCTGTAAGTGCGTACTGCCGGGTATGGTTCACAGGAAAGAGGGAAAAATAATCAACATATCCTCTGTATGGGGGAATGCGGGCGCTTCCATGGAAGTGGCATACAGCGCTGCAAAGGGCGGTGTTAACAGCTTTACCAGGGCGCTTGCCAAGGAACTTGCCCCAAGCAATATTCAGGTTAATGCAGTGGCCTTTGGCGTTATTGATACGGAAATGAACAGTTGCTTTTCTGAAGATGAGAAGAAGGCGCTGACAGAAGAAATTCCGGCAGACAGGATAGGAACGGCGCAGGAAGCGGCACAGATGGTCCGGCAGATTTTATTTTCCCCTTCTTATCTGACCGGGCAGATAATTACAATGGATGGCGGCTGGATTTAAAAAGTGAAGAAAGGTTGGACAGTAGATGTTGGATGTGGTAATTATCGGTTCGGGACCTGCAGGCTTAAGCGCAGCAATATATGCAAAAAGAGCAGGTCTTGAAGCTGTAACAGTAGAAAAGAATCCTATGAGCGGGGGACAGGTGTTAAATACTTATGAGGTTGATAATTATCCGGGTCTTCCGGAAATTAATGGATTTGACCTTGGAATGAAATTCAGGGAGCATGCAGATAAGCTGGGATGTGAGTTTAAGACAGCATCCGTTCTGGGCATAAAAAAGAAACAGGAAGCGGAGGCAGAGCTCAGAGCGGCGTCCGATGCTGTGGAAGAAGAAAGCGGTTTTCTGGTGGAAACGGACGAAGGAGTGCTGCATACCAAAACGGTTATTGCAGCTATGGGAGCCGGTCATGCTAAATTAAATATTCCCGGAGAAGAGGAGTTTGCAGGTGCGGGAGTTTCTTACTGCGCTACTTGCGACGGCGCTTTTTTCAGAAATAAAGTTACGGCAGTAATCGGAGGCGGGGATGTGGCGGCAGAAGATGCCATTTTTCTGGCAAGAGCCTGTGAAAAGGTATACTTGATTCACAGAAGAGATGAACTGCGCGCAGCAAAGATTTTACAGGAAGAAGTAATGTCACTTCCCAATGTGGAAATTCTATGGGATGCGACAGCAGAAGAAATTAAGGGTAAAGAACAAGTGGAGACAGTGGTTCTCAAGAATGTAAAATCAGGAGAAATAAGAAATCTGGATGTGGACGGAGTATTTATTGCCGTAGGCATCATTCCCGACAGTGAAATTCTTAAAGGAATCGTGAGCTGTGATGAAAAAGGATATGTGATTGCCGGAGAAGACTGCGCATCTGATATGCCGGGCATTTTTGCAGCGGGAGATATCAGAGGAAAGAAGCTGAGGCAGATTATTACAGCGGCAGCAGACGGTGCAAATGCAGTAACAGCTGTTCAGGAATATTTGTTGCGTTCAAAAATTACAAAATAATTAAATCAGAAAAAATATTAAAAAAAATTGAGGTTTAAAAACCTCTTTTTTTTATGCTTAAAAATACCATATATTGTGGTTTTTAAGAGGATTTTAAACAAATTGGAGGCCGAAGTCTGTAATGATGAGTGGCGCTCAACCGGTTGACCAATTTTTTGGAAGCTGTTGACAGGAGAAAAATTAAGTGATATATTTATTAACGAATTTAACAATTTTGTAACATTTACAGATGAAGTTTGAAACAATTATGGAGGCAGATATGCAGAACAAAAGCGTGAAAATAGCAGTATGCGTTATGTCGGCAGCACTTTTATTTTCCAGCATGAATATAGAAAGCTTTGCAAAAGAAGGAACGGGTTTACCTTCTGCGGGAATTGATTTTATCCTTTCAAACGATGCAACCAGCGTAAAAAGTCTGAAGGATGAAGATACAGATAAGCAGACCGGGGCACAGAAGGATACGGATTCAGTGGAAACGGCAATGATTTCAATGCCCACAGCCAGTCCTACCGAAGAGCCGGAAATTCCGGAAGTGCAGGTTGAAAAGGTCATCGAGGAAACCGCTGTGGCATCCACCACTAAGACTGTTCCTGAAAAGGAAAGAGAACTTGCGGCTAAAAAGGAAGAAGAAGGCTTTAAGTCCCTTGTAATCGCCCATGTAAATGATTATGTGAATGTCAGAAGCATTCCCAGTGAAGAAGGCGAAATTTTAGGTAAGCTTTATGATAAATCGGTAGGTGAGTTTGTTTCCGAACAGGACGGCTGGTATGAAATTACGTCAGGCAGCGTGACAGGTTATGTAAAAGGTGAGTATTGTGTAACCGGTGAAGATGCTGTTTCCCTTGCAAAAGCCGTAGGAACAAGAATTGCAACTGTAAATACTACTACACTTTATGTCAGGGAAGAGCCCACAACCGATTCTCCCGTAATCGGTATGGTTCCCATTGGAGATGAGCTTCTGGTAATAGAAGAGCTGGCAGGATGGGCAAAGGTTAATATCGAGGAAGGTGACGGATACATTTCCCTGGATTACGTTACTCTTTCCACCGAATTTGTAAAGGCTGAATCCAAGGCAGAGGAAGAAGCAAGACTTGCCAGGGAAGAGGCAGAAAGAAAAGCAGCCCAGGAAGCAGCAGCAAAAGCGGCAAGAGCAGCGTCTGCCGGCAGTTCCCAAGGAAGTGGAAGCCAGACAGTGACAGCTCCTGTAATTTCAGGAAGCGGCAGCGAGCTTGGAAAATCAGTAGCTGATTTTGCCTGTCAGTTTGTCGGCAATCCATATGTATGGGGCGGCACTTCACTTACGAACGGCGCTGACTGTTCAGGATTTGTAATGAGTGTATATTCAAACTTTGGGGTAAGCCTTCCTCACTCTTCAGCAGCTGACAGGAGTGTGGGTTCAGCGGTAAACGGATTGGAAAATGCGCAGCCGGGTGATATTATTTGTTATTCGGGACATGTGGCTATTTATATCGGAGGCGGGCAGATTGTTCATGCATCTACAGCTAAGACCGGTATTATTATTTCTAATGCAAGCTACCGTTCCATTCTTTCAATCAGAAGAATTTTCTAGTTCATGTTTAAAGAGTAAATGAGCAGTTTTGAAGAAAAACAGCATATAAGAAAAATATAAAGCTGCTTTGCAGGTGTATACTTGCAGGGCAGCTTTTCTTTTGTCGTGTCACCTTTTTAAAAAGTCTGAATTCTTTTTAAAATAAAAAAGTGGTTGACAAAGTCAGGGTTGTACAAGATTCACAAACAATTTTTTAAAAAATGTAAAAAGAGAAGAAATAAAGAAGAATGCGGCACAAAAGTTATCCACATATAAAAATGGCATAAAATAGGCACTTTGGATTTATGCACGGAGTTATCCACAATATCCACCGGAAAATTAAGGAACAGGCGTTTTGTGAAGATGTGATAAATGGGCAGATTTGGGAGAAAAATGTCGCTAAAAAAGGATAACTTAAATTGTGTGAAAACTGCAATCATTTTAAAACAAAATTATGGAATTGTTGAAAAACTATAGTCAGGTGTGGTATACTGATTACATAATAATCCATAGAAAGGATGATGAGTATGAATTTTATTATTATAGGCAAAAATATTGAGGTTACACCGGGGCTCCGCAGTGCAGTGGAGGACAAGATTGGCAAGCTGGAGAAATATTTTAACCCGGAGACAGAAGTACACGTTACTTTAAGTGTTGAAAAGGACAGGCAGAAGATAGAAGTAACCATTCCCGTGAAGGGTAATATCATCCGTTCTGAACAGGCCAGCAATGATATGTATGTTTCCATAGATCTGGTTGAGGAAGTGATTGAAAGACAGTTAAAGAAATACAAAAATAAATTAACTGCACAGAAACAGTCAGCCAGCTTTTTTAAACAGGATTTCATTGAAAAGGAATATATGGATGAAGAAGAAATCCGGATTATCAGAACCAAGAAGTTTGACATTAAGCCTATGTATCCTGAAGATGCCTGCATTCAAATGGAACTGCTGGGACATAATTTCTTCGTATTCTGCAATGCAGAAACAGATCAGGTAAATGTGGTATATAAGAGAAAGGGAAATACCTACGGATTGATTGAACCTGAATACTGATATTATTATCATGTGAATAAAGGAGCTGCCGCATCTGAGATTGGCGTAATCTTAAATGCGGCGGCTCTGTTACTGCTTAGTCTGGTAAATAATGCCGCTATTTGTTATACTAATAGCAGTAAACGGAGGAAATAAAATGTTATTTTTTCATATAGCGGTATTTGCAGCTTTAATGACAGCCATTGCTTATAAAGAAAAAGAAGAACTGGTGGATGCTGTACCTGTGGCAGTCTGTATACTTGTGCTGATATTATATGGGCTTTCTTTTGTAAACGGCCTTGCATGGAGTGATTATCTGGCAATAGCGGGCTTTTTGGCGGTTATTGTTATTCTTATCAGAGGAACCGGGGAACAAAGAAAAAATATTGCGTCTTTTTGCCTTGAGGAATTAAAAAAGCCCGGAAGCATCATTGCCCTTTTTATGATGATTGCAGTGCCTTTGCTGGTAAGCGGTAAAACAGTAACATGGTGGGATGATTATAATTTCTGGGCAACGGATGTAAAATCTATTTTTTATCTGAACGGCTTTGCACAGAAATATCAGAATGTGGCTCCGGAATTCGGGGATTATCCGCCGGGAACCCAGATGATGAAGTGGTGGTTTGCTCATTTTTATCCTTCGGAATTCAAAGAAGGTCTGATGTTTGCCGGTTATTATTTCATGAATCTTGCATTTTTACTGCCGCTGCTCAAGTTTGTTAAAAAGAGAAATATACCGGTTATGATTTTAGCAGCTGCGGCATTGTGGCTGTTTCCCACCTGCGCGGAAGTTTTCTGGTGTGACGGCTGCTGTGCGGATTATACCATGGCAGTTATTTACGGTGCATTTCTGGCAGCTGTTGTGGACAGAAAAGGGCACAGCAGATTATTTTATTACGGAAGGCAGACTTTATTTTTGATGGTGCTGGTGCTGTGCAAGAATGTGGCCCCCATGTGGGCTGCCTTTGCGCTGCTGTTTGCTTATGGTTATCATATTTTTATCTTAGAAAAAGAAGAAAGAACGAAAGCGGATTTAAGGTGGCTCTTTTTGGAAACCCTGCTTCCTGTGTTAACGGAAGGGACGTGGCTGTTGTTTTGCCTTTTGAACAGAAGGGTGGCAAAGTTGACGGGAACAGCTCTTCATATGGCATCGGGCAGCATGAATGTGCCGGAGGTTCAGGAGGAATTGATAAGCTCGTTTTTTACGGCATTTGTCCGTTATCCTCTTCACAGGTGGAGCACTTTTGCTGTGGATTTAAGCCCTCTTGCGTTATTTCTTCTTATCCTGCTTTTTGTATTTCTTCTGTATAAAAGGGGAAAAATAGAGAAAAAACAGGGATGGTTTTTCGGAATTTTTGCCGTCGTCAGCGGACTTTGCTTTTATGGGATTAACTTAATCAGCCATTTGACGATTTTTGCCGCGGAGACCCAGTATCTGGATCCCTTTGGAATGGTTTCCTCAATAGAAAGGTATGGTGCGCCTTTTACCATAGGCAGCCTTTACCTGCTTGCCTGTCTGGCTATGAGCCGGGAAAAGGAAAACGGAAAAGAAGAAGGAAAACAGAAGGAAAATGCAGTAAATCGATGGGCAAAAAATTTTCCCGCGGGTCTTCTTTTCTGTCTTGTTTTCGTGTTCCTGACTGCCGATTACCAAAGCGCATACAGGGCGCTTGCAGGATATCGGAGTGCGGCAGCAGAAAGTCTGAAAGAAAGGGAAGATATTCTGGATGAAGCTGCCGAAAGCTTTCTTTTAAAAGTAGGGGCAGGAAAATTCGGGAGCCACGGCAGGGTGCTTTACTTAAGAGATATTTCAGATATCAGCTGGGTGCGGAATACTTATATTAATTTTGAGGCAGCTCCGGTATCTGTCATGTACGGCAACGTGGATGGGGCAAATATGAGCGCCGCAGATATTCTTAAGGCAGCGGAGGATGCCCATGCAGGTTATCTTTATGCAGATGAAATAGAGGGCGGAAAGGAATTGCTTGACGAACTGACAAAGAACGGTGAATTTGAATTTGGCTGTTTGTATGAAATAGAGGAAAAAGAAGGAACGCCGGTGCTTGTGAAGGCTTCTTTAATTTGAAACGCTATATCCTGAAACTGATTAAAAAGGCATGGTTACTTATTATGGAAAAGTTGGAAAAACAAATGAAATATATGGATGCAAAGGAAGTGCCAGTTATTATTCCTTCTTATGAACCGGATGAAAAACTGATTAAGCTGCTGGGTGATTTAAGGGATGAAGGTTTTAAGCATTTGCTTCTTGTAGATGACGGAAGCGGCGAAGCATACAGGCATTTTTTTGAACAGGCCAAAAGCGATTTTGACTGTGATGTTATGCATCATGCGGTAAATCTGGGAAAAGGAAGAGCTCTAAAAACGGCTTTCAATTATGTTTTGCAGAAGTTTCCCGATGCGCCGGGCTGTATCACTGCGGATTCTGACGGTCAGCACAGCCCCGAATGCATTTTAGCCTGTGCAGAGGCTTTGCTTGAACATCCTGATGCGCTGATTATGGGCTGCCGATGCTTTGATAAAGAGAATGTGCCTGCAAGAAGCGAGTTTGGAAATAAGTGTACCAGAGTAGTCATGAAATATCTGGCAGGAGTTTCCGTATCGGATACGCAGACCGGGCTTCGCGGAATTCCAGCCTTTTTTATGAAGGAGCTGCTTTCCGTAAAGGGCGAGAGATTTGAATTTGAAACCAATATGCTGATAGAAACCAAAGCGGATAAAATTCCCATAATAGAAGTGCCTATTCAGACAATCTATATTGAAGAAAATAAAACCAGCCATTTTAACCCCATTAAGGATTCTATTAAAATTTACATGATTTTCGGGAAATTTTTGTTTTCTTCCCTGTCCTCAAGCGTGGTGGATTTGGTTTTATTTTCCATGTTTTGTTATCTGCTGAAAGGCAGGCAGTGGGGAAGCATCACTTATTTGACGGCAGCCACGGTTTTTGCAAGAGTTCTTTCGGCGATTTATAATTATTCGTTAAATTATAAGGTGGTGTTTCAGAGTAAAAGTTCACTGCCTTCTACCATGGCACGGTATTTTCTGCTGGCAGTTGTGCAGATGTCTTTAAGCGCATTTCTTGTCAATAAGCTGTATCCGCTGTTTGGCGGTGCAGAGGTGCTGGTAAAAATACCTGTGGATGTACTTTTGTTTTTTATCAGCTTTTTTATCCAGAGGGAATTTGTATATTCCGGTTCTGCCGGGCAGAAATAAAACAGGATGGAAATGCTGCCGGGCAGGACAAGTATTATTTATTTTCTTTATATTTTTCTGCCGCTGGGTCTTTCATCTGATAAACCCGGAACCATTCTTTTGTTTCCTGGTTCTTTTCGGTTAAGGAGCGATTTTTGTACAGAAACCGGGTCAGGGCATAGCAGTCTATCCAGATTTCGTTATTGCCTTCCTTTTGGGATTCGTCAAATATCAGCTGCAGGCCGAAATGAAGGTGGACGGTGTCGATGTTGTTGGTATTTTCCACCGTGCTGTAGCCGGTGTGCCCCATATAACCGATAACGTCTCCGGCAGTGACAACGCTGCCTTCCTTTAAATCCAAGGCATAGGGAAAGTTCTGGCGCAGATGGGCATAGTAATAGTATCTTTTTTTATCAAAGCTTCGGATGCCGATGCGCCAGCCGCCGTATTGATTCCAGCCAAGGGCTTCCACATAGCCTGACTCGGCAGCGATTATGGGTGTGCCAATCTGGCCCATCATGTCATGTCCCAGATGCTGCCTTTTGTAGCCATAGCTTCTTGAAGAACCGAAATCATCATAGTCGCTGTACTCAAAGCCTTTGGCTATGGGAGAAAAGGCTTTTAATCCATATACTTTTTTCCATACCTTATTCCCGTTTCCGTCGTCCTGCTCTATTTCATATTCTCCCACCATGCCGCCCAGCACAGCCTCATAGGCTTCATAATAGTATTCATAATAATCCATATTTTCGGTAAGCTTTTCTATAGTAGTTTCGCCGCCTGACAGCTCTGCTGCCAGTTTATCGATTAAGGAAAGACTGCTTTTATCAAAAGAACCGCCACATTTGGCACCGGCATAAGCCAGCAGCTCAATCCAGTTTAAGTGGATGTCCTTGTCATAGCTTTCAACATCCAGGGTATAGGCTTTGGACAGGGCATCGCAGGTAATTTTAAAATCCACCCATTTGATATAATTGCCGTCGCTTCCCGAGACAACTTCGATAGCTGATTCATCGGAAAGGGGAACCACAGCAGCTCCGGTACCGGAAAGCATGCTGGCTATAAGCCGGTAGCGGATAAAGAGAATGAAAACAGCACAGAGTAAAATTGCTATCAGCAGAAAGTGGGCAGAGGACTGAATTTTTTTCATGAAATACAACACCTTATCATCAAAGCCGGTTATGGAAATATATGAAGGAAAAAACTGAAATATACAAAAACTGAAATATACTGCTTGACAATTAATTAACAATATGATATTATAAATCCAACATTAAGAGGGAGTAGCTGATACCGGAAGGTATATTTGAAACGTCAGGACGATGTAAACATCCGTTTCAAGTCAGTAAGAACTGTAGCAAGACTTTTATTGTAGCAGGCAGCTGCAATAAAGGTCATTTTTTTTGTATAATAGGAAATTCCTCCTGTCGGAGGAATGTTGAATTAAAATAGCCCACAAAAGGCGGGCACGCTGACAAGACGAATGCTTTTAGAAGATATAAAAACCTTCTTCAAATTCGTCACCATCAAGGTCATCATCCTCAGTGAGGAAGTAATGCATATCGAGCAGGTCAGAGTC
>JAGASK010000007.1 GCA_017621815.1 Lachnospiraceae bacterium
AACCACAGCTTTTACTGGTATTTTAACTCTAATTTCGGGTATTTCATATATTAAATCTTTATTTTTCTGTATTTCTATTGAATTTACTTTTTCAAAGTGGAATTTAATCTTGCAAAGTGGAATTTACTTTTTCAATTCACCTCAATCTCTCAATCAATCCTTTATCTGCCGGCAGCCAGTCCACACTATCAATATTTTCTTTTGTAAGCCACTTTGCTGCCTCATGCTCCTTCAATACCAAATTGCCGGCCTTCACAGTACACATAAAGCAATGCATAGTTAAATGAAACTGAGGATAATCATATTCAACTATTTCTACCAAATCCCCCACTTCAATTTCCGTATCCAGCTCTTCTCTGATTTCCCGAACCAATGCCTGCTGAGGCGTTTCCCCCGCCTCCATTTTTCCGCCCGGGAATTCCCAACCATCTTTAAATTCGCCGTATCCTCTCTGGGTAGCAAAAATCTTGTCTCCGTTTTGAATAATAGCAGCTACAACTTCTATTCTCTTTCTTATGTTTTCTTGAGACATATTTCCATCCTCCATTTTAGGTAAAACATACTATTTTGTAAAATACTCATAAATATCATTTCTTACACAATGTTCCAGCTTTAACTTAAAATTCATAATCGGAAGCTTTTGTCCATTATCATTTTCAATTACTGTTTCTGCCCACTCTACAGGAATTGCTTTCCCCATATAGTAAAAATCAGTGCCTTCACCATCACTCTTTTTTATAAACAGATATATTTTCAATCCGCTTTCCTGTGCGCGAATAATCTGCTGTGCCTCCTGGCTGTCCCTGCTTACCCTGCTTCTTGTCATCCAGCTGAAAATCTGATTATCCACAAATTGATCTTCATACTTTGTACTGCTGGCAATATCCTCCTTTTTCTCATATGTAACAAAAATAGGACAAGTATTGTATTTAATACGATATCCATAAAGCGTAGAGCTGTCATCCTTCTCCCAGTTCAAAATCCGGCAGACATCTTTTCTTGAATACTTTTGATATAACACCAGGTTATCTTCATCATGCATAGAAAAATCATCCGCATATTTCTTTAATCCATATTCAATTAAATTGTTCATTTCTTTTTGAAAAGCTGCAAAGTTTGATGACATCGCATAAGCGCTCATCCGGTTAAATAAGGAACTGCTCTGTACATCTCCTTCAAGGAAATTAACCTCAGCATATTTGTTTTTTTCCGACTGTGTATTCAAAAAGTCCTTACTCAAAACCCTAATTGCCGAATTATAATCTGCCTTTCTGAATCCCTCACCCAAAAGAAACATTTCTTCTTTAAAGCTTTCCACATTAACTTTGCGGTTTTTCATAATCATTTTTAACATTAACAATTCATGAGGCCGCTTTCCGTTTACCAATAAAGAAGAAATAAACTCCAAAACAGCTTCTTCGCTCTTTGTAAATCTGACTTCGTATTCTTTATCAGCTATTCTTAAAAAATTATCATAGGTTTTTGCATAGTTGATAAACAACATAGGGTCAATTTCACCATATTCATAAAAATCCAATATGCTGGGAATATGACCTAATTTATTTTTTAATATTTGATACTTTTCCACTAAAAATTTTTTCGTAGTATTCGCATTATCAATAGATTGAAAAATCCTCTTTTTTGATACCTCATCGAAATGAATCGTTGAACTGCCCGGAATTATTCGTGATCCTTCTCTCACATACCTTCTGATTGTATCTTTATTATAAGTACGGTCCCCGGAAAGTGCTATAGGTATCATAAAGTTATTCATATAATTACCAATGAAATCGAGAATTACCACATATTCCTTATTTTCTGCCTTACGCAGTCCTCGCCCCAGCTGCTGAATAAAAACAATCGGACTTTCTGTAGGACGGAGCATGATAACCTGATTAATCTCCGGTATATCCACACCTTCATTAAAAATATCTATGGTAAAAATATAATCTAAATAATTCTCTGCCACATCGCTGGTTAAACGGTCAATACATCTTTCCCGTTTTTCCTGTGAATCATCTCCGCAAAGAAATTCCGTACAATACCCTCTTTCATTAAACTTTTTAGAAAGCTCCACAGCTTCCTCTTTACGACTGCAGAATATTAATCCTTTTACTCTTTCTCCGCTATAGCCATAATATTCAGCTTTATCCAAAATATAATTTACACGCTCATCACATACCAGATTTGCAAAATTTTTAACACCGCTATTGTCATTAAATACTTCTCCGTTAATTTCTATATCAGTAATGCCAAAATAATGAAACGGACACAATAAATTCTCTTCCAACGCCTGCTGCAATCGAATTTCATATGCAATGTTATGGTCAAATAAACTGTATATATCAAAACCATCCGTTCTGTCCGGACTTGCTGTCATACCCAGCCAAAAATCAGGGGTAAAATAATCCATAATCCTTTGATAGCTGTCAGCTCCGGCACGATGAACTTCATCAATAATAATAGTCTGAAATTCATCTCGCTTAAATCTCTCTAACACTTCCGGTTTCGCCATCATCTGCATGGTTGAAAACAAATAGTCAGCTTCAAAATCTTTAGAATTACCTGACAAAAGACCAAATGATTTTGTATTCCCAAAAACTCTTTTGTAACTGCTGATTGCCTGCTTGGCAATCTGTTCTCTATGCACTAAAAACAACGCTTTTAAAGAATTTTCTTCTCTGAGTGCAAATGCAGACGCATAAGTCTTACCTGTTCCTGTTGCAGAAATCAACAGCGCTCTTTTAGCCCCTTCTTCTTTCAATCCCCGCAAATTACTGATAAATTCAATCTGCATTTTATTAGGCTTCAAGCGGTACTGCTCCAGAGAAGGAATCTCTGACTGCCTTGCAATCTTTCTTTGCTTTTTAACTATTTCATAGTAAGTTCTATAATCCTCAATAAATTCCTGATATGGAATCGTATTGCCTGAATTCCAATACACTTCATACTCTTCAAGGATTTGCCCCGTATATTCCCCCTGCTTCGTTGAAACAAGTCTTGTATTCCATTCCTTATTTTTTGTCAACGCTCCCATAGTCATATTGGAGCTTCCGACAATAATCCGATATATTTCCTTATCCTTAAAAATATATCCTTTTGTATGAAATCCTTCCTCCAAGCCTCTCGTACGATACATACGCAAATCAATATTTTTTAATCCCGCAAGTTTGTCTAAGGCCCTGGGTTCTGTAAAAGCCTGATAATCTGTGGTTAAAATTCTGCCATGTACGCCTTTTACTTCCAGCTCCTTTAAAATCTGCAAAAGAGGAGTAATCCCGTTCAGATTAATAAAGGCAACACTGATAGAAAATTCCTCACAGGCCAAAAGCTCCTCTTCTATCGAAGATAAAACTTTTCTGCCCTCTTTATAATTGTTAGATACAAACTGCGGTTTATATGCAAGATTAGACGCTGCATCCGCATTGATAAACGCTGTTGTAAAACCCTGTTGTATTTCAGTAATCTTCATCGATTGCATAAAATAACCCCTTCTGAAACTTGACATATTATATTTATTTTAGCATGAAGAATTCATTTCTAAAAGCTTATTTCTCGCTAACAATCGTAATATTGACTTTCGGATGATTTTTCAAAACATCAAAAGAATCAAATAAATGTTCTATAGGCAAAGGCATTAATCTTGCACCTTCAAAAGAACCCTTCTTCGGAAGTTTCATAATAATCGGATGCTTCACATCATATTTTTCGCAAAATTTTGAAAACCTTTCCATTGCATCTATTATTTCATCTCCAAAATACCTGAAAAAATCAATATACAAAGCATAAATAATTCCACCCATTTCGTCCACCATTGCAGGTAAGTCTATCTCATCTTCCATTTCTAATATATCTTTTTTAGAATGTTTCCAATTATCGAATTCAAGCAAATGTTCCTTAGTACAAAATATGGCCCTTTCACCTGCCTCAGATTCACGATATCCACAATACGGCAACTCACAGTGAACTGCATAATTTCTTAGGTTGACCCAAAAACGATATTCTTTACTGGTATCATAAAAATGGGCACATGTTTCATGAAAGTCTTTTTGCTCTTCTTTTCCTTTTTCCTTATTTAATATCCTCGTCTCCATATCAATATATGTTTTTATAGAAGTTGCATAATTCAAAACTAACCGATTGGCATCCAATATCATCTGTTCATGATCTACCTTATCTTCACTCATTTTATAGATATTTTCATATGCCATGTATTTTTTAAAGTCAAAACCATTCAAAACAACCATTTCTTTTATCTGTGTAATATTATGATATTTCCCCGACATATCAAATATTTTCATAAAGTCATTCAGCTCTTTTTCACTGATTTCATCCTTCACCTCTACCTCAAAATGTCCGTTAACTCTTTCACCTTGTTCTGAAACAAAATAATACATATTTTTAAATCCTTTCTTTAT
Organism: Lachnospiraceae bacterium; assembly: GCA_017621815.1. GTDB lineage: Bacteria > Bacillota > Clostridia > Lachnospirales > Lachnospiraceae > Suilimivivens. Next base: position 4,419 of record JAGASK010000007.1, read on the forward strand.
CACCAACCTTGCATAATTCCAGTTTTCATTATAATCTTTCACAGATAAAAAGACAGCCCCTCTGTTTAATTCCATTTAATTTCACAGCAAAAAACTTCCGCTCATTCTCAAAAATAAACGGAAGTTCTTTATAATTCATAAACCTCATTTACACAACCGGATGATTTTATCAGCAGCGCCTTTTGCCCCGGAGCATCGTTTAAAGCCCTCTGAAATAGCTGCGGCATTTTCATGATAAGAAGGAGTTTCCAGTACTTGTTCCACTGCCGCGCGAATCGTATCCGGACTTATTTTCTCCAAACGAATTCCGGCTCCCAGCTGTGATACTCTGGCTGACACTCCTTCCTGTTCCGTTGTCTGCGGATACATCACCAGCGGAACCTGATAATACAGGCTTTCGTTAACGCTGTTCATGCCGCAGTGGGATAAAAATACATCCGCTTTATTTAATACAGCAATCTGATCTACAAAATTACTTACGGAAATATTTTCCGGTATTGTTCCCAAATCGTCTATATCGACCAGGTTTCCTACAGACATAATAATTTGATACCCGGTATTGCCAAGCGCCGAAATACAATTTTTATAAAACTCCAGGCAATTATTCATTACAGTTCCCATGGAAATATAAACCAATTTATCTTTTTCTTTTTTAATATCTTCCGTAACCGGTCTGATGGACGGTCCGACAAATGTATATTTATCAGAAAAGGTCTCCGAACAAGGCTGAAATTCCGGAGAAGTATATACTATCGTATTCGTCTCATTGTCATTTTGGATAATATCCAGAATGTTTTTTACCGGATATCCCTTATCCTGCAGTCTTTTAAGGTTTTTATTGATTTTAGGCATGGAAAATATCATACCAAACAACTGGCCTATGCTTTGCTTCATAATTTTAGCTGAATGCTGGTTGAACGCAAAGGTTGTTGTGGAGGAAACAAACGGAATGTTCAGCTTAAGCGCAACAGCTTTGCCCCACACTGCCATGGAGTCAGCTACAATACAATCCGGCTTTAACTCTGTCATATCCCTGCAAACCATATCATCTAACGCCAGGGTAGTATCTACCAGTATCTTCGTTGAAAATGCCAGATCCTTTCCAACTCTTTCGGCATCCTTCGGTTCCAGTTTCTGCTCTGTATCGTAATCATCGCAGGCTATAAATTTTGCACCCGCCGCTTCGATTTTTTCACGGAAAGGACTATAAGAATAATACCACACTTCGTGTCCTTGCTTTACTAATTCCTTTACTACTCCTAAAGTAGGATTGGTATGTCCGTGGGCAGGAATGCAAAAAAATACTATTTTACTCATTGTTCATTTTCCTCCTTTTTATCCATGGACATTTCTCCGAATATCATGGATATATATTTATTCATCATGGATTTCGGCGGTATTGCTATCCCTTTTTCGGCATCGCCTAATACCAGAATAGTGTCTCCCGGATGAATATCAAACATATCTCTGGCCTCCTTTGGAATAACAAACTGGCCTTTTTCACCGATTTTTACAGTCCATGCATTTTTTCCCTTTGGCTTATTCATTTAAACCGCCTCCATAAGTATGATTTGTATAACTAATCATACTTCTTTCGCATAAACAAGTCAATATATAGTTTCACACTTATAATTTTCGTGCCCTGATCACAAAAACCGTCGGAAGCATCAATGCCTTTTTACCAAAATCACTGTCTGCCGCCATTGCTTTTTCCCTGTCAATTTCTTCAAGTAATTTTTCAATCATAAAACCGCTGTCGGCCAAAGCATTAATATACGTACTCAACATTCGGTTGGATAACATAATTTCTTTATCGCCCATATCCGCCCGATACCATTCTTCGTTAAAGTAGGAATTGCTGAAAATCAGTCTGCCGTCTTCAACCGACACACACTTATGAATAGGATGTGACCACCCGAAAACGAATACCCCACCCTTTTTCAAATACGAATAAATATTCTTAAAGGTTTTGTTTAAATCGGTTGTCCATCCAATTCCATAAACCGAATAAACTACATCAAAATAATCTGCAGGAAGTCCGCATTCATCTTCCATAGAGGAACAGATAAGTTTTGCATTTATTCCCTGGTCTTGCAAAAAACTTTTTGTACATTCAATTTGATTTGCAGAAATATCCAGTCCCCACAACTCAGCTGCTCCTGAGTCGGCAGTATATTTCAGGGAACGTCCATTGCCGCAGCCAATTTCAAGCACTTTTTTATCTGTTAAATCTCCAAGCAGATTCAGCTTGTCCTCTGACGGAAAAAAGTTGCCCCAGCTCGGCAATGCGGTTACGCCTAAACATTCGCTGCCTATTGTACTCCAAAACTCAGTATTTGTTTTATGCACCTCACAGACATTCATTTCTACATTATCCACGCAGCCTAAAACATTGCCTCCGACAATGTTCTTTTTCATTTTTTCAGCTTCTTTTATCAGCTTCATCATATTTTCCTCTGCTTTCTTTTTGTAGTCAGCATCAGTCAGTTTTTCCCCTGAAAACAACTCATTAACATCAATCTTGAGAATTTTACAAATGGGCTGTATAGAGGACAATTCCGGCATTCCATTGCCGCATTCCCACTTGCTTACCGTTTTATCGCTGACGCCAAGTGCATCAGCAAATTCCCGCTGAGTCAAATTCTGTTGTTTTCTCCTTTCAGCAATAAATCTGCCGATTTTAACTTGATTCATACTGATACCCCCCTCTTCTTTAAAGCCATTATAGGATACCCCTTCGCCAAATCACACCCACGAAGCGTAGAGTTTTCATTGATACTTAGATGAATAAAAGCATTTCTAACAGTTTATCAGGTTCCATGTATTTTGTGTTATAATGTGTTACAAGATTTTATTTTCCTAAAATAAATAAACCGAAAAGAGGTGAGGTAACTTATGAGACGAAAACAGCAGTCATTATATCAAAACGGAGTTAAAAACTTTATTGCCCATGCAGAATAGCAGGCATATAGAATTCTGTATGGGTGAATAACGTTATATGTTCTGCTTTTCTGCACTTTATTTATTCTGAGATAAATAAGGAGCGGTAAAGATGAAATATATAAATGCAGCAGAAATATTGCCGGAAAAACTATTGAAAGAGCTTCAGACCTATGTTGACGGAGAAATTCTTTATATCCCTAAAGCTTCATCAAAAAAAGAGTGGGGAGCCGCTAATGGCTCACGGATATTTTATCAGGAACGGAACAAAGAAATTCAACGACTCTTTCGTGCAGGATATTCCGTAGATACATTGGCTAAACAATATGGTCTGGCATATAGTACCATCAAAAAAATAATATATGGATAATTCCAGACGCCTGTGGGTAAAACTGCAGGCGCCTTTTATGGTAAGTTCAGTTATAATTGTTTTCACTACTTGTGAAACAGCTTCATTTTCCATACAATGTGTTAGGTAATTGTGTATGAAGGGAGCAAAATCAGATGAAAAATATTACAACGAGACAATTCAGTGTGTTATCGGATTGCGGAAAGATATATCAATTTATGCTGGATATTTATGAAAAGGACTGGAGAAATGGTGTTCCGGCACCCTTCTTTGAATATGCCTTTGCATCTTTTTCCTCCTGGATGGATATATCCTATTCCCACAAAAATTGCATTTGGGAGGATAATGGTGAGATTGTAGGATTTTGTTTCTATGAAAATCCCATAACCGATATTTACTTCAGCTTAAAACCGGGATATGAGGAATTAGCACCGGAAATGATAGCATACGCGGATAAGCATATGCCGCACAAAAATAACAAAATACAATTAATCCTTTTTGGCGGGCAGGATGCTTTGATGAAGGCTGCTGCGCAGACAGGCTATCACCGGGCTAAAGAAGCTATTGACATGCAATTCGATTTTAAAGATGTATTAGACTATCCGCTGCCGGAAGGGTTTCATTTTGTCAGTCCTGAGGACGTTGATATGAAGAAGGTGGATAAATGCGCCTGGAAAGGTTTTGATCATGAGGAAAGTGAAGGTCTGTGGCAGGATAATGAAAATCAAAACTGCTATTTGCTGCAAACAGCACCCCATGCAACAACAAATCTTGCGTCCATTATTGCAGATAAAGAAGGTGAATACGCATGCTTTGCAGGTATGTGGTGGACACCGGAAAATAAACTGGCATACATGGAACCTCTCTGTACAATACCGGAATATCGGAACATGGGACTGGCATCTGCAGCATTATCAGACCTGTATCGCAGAATGAAAAAATTAGGGGCAACCCACATGACCGGCGGCATAAATGAATTTTATAAAAATATCGGTTACAAACCGGCAGTGCAATGGACCTTCTGGCAGAAAAATTCTTTTTAAACCCTCTTTCTGTCAGTCAACAGGTAAATCTCTTTCCATTATTTATCCGGCAGATGGAGCCTTTATCCATAAGGCTCCATCCTTATCTTGTCCATTTCTATCTCAAAATCTTTTTCGTCATAATCCCCAAGCGCATCCTTCCAGAAGCAGATTCTGACTTTATTTTCCTCCGGTAAATATTCAGAGTAGGCGCTGCCGACACCATGATTATCGTATTCTTCCTCCAGCAGGTCATCCAAAAATCCCCGTAGCACCTTTTCCCCATCATAATCGTAAATTATTGTACACCTGCCGCCATCGGCAGTATAAGTAACATTACAAATCAGCTCATTATCGTTATCTCCATCCACATCCACCATGTAATCACTGGGTTCCCCTCCCCAGCTTTCGGCAAGGCATATCAGTTCCTTTTCCTCTACCGCATAATAATTCGCAAAATTCCACATTCCGCAGAAACAGTCGTAAATATAAAAACCATTATGTCCCAGCAGATTTGTAAAAGTACCTGCGGTAAATTCCTCAGGAGATTTATAGTCTGCTTCTTTCCGGTAAACGCGGCTGATTGTTACATCATGGTCTCCTTTACTGATTACCAGTTTTAAGGACTCTCCCGGCACCAAATCCATAAGGGAAATATTGTAATCTTCCGTATCAACGGAAAAGTAAGTTTCAATTTTCTCATCAGAACCAGGCAGATTGCTCCAGAAAATTTCCTGATAATCCTCATTATTTATCAGTTGATTATCCTGATCAAGTTCAATCCTTTCATTTACCAGAAATTTGTCTGCCACGCTGTCATAAATCCGCAATGTCTTTTCCTCTACATTAAGAGTAAAGCTTCGCAATTCCTGAATTTCCCTGTTTTCATTCAATCTGCAGATTATTTCGTTGATTGAACCAAGGGTAAAAACTTTCTTCTCTTCATATACCTTATAAGTACGGGGAAGGTCAATTCCTTCTTCCGAAAACCGCTGCTTAGCCTGCTCCCACAGATAAATCTCACCACCGGCTTCATTTTCATAATGCCAGCTTACAACCTCAAGATCAGGGAAGCCGTCAAAATTCAGATCATCACAGTACAACTCCACAAACTCATCTATACCGTCATGGGTGAACTGCTGCAGAATTTCCCCCTTTTCATCTTTAAGGGAAATCTGATAAATCCGGCGTTCTGACTGTTCACCCCAGGGATTACTCACCATATGAGTTTCCAAAGTATCGGCTGCCGTAACCGTATAACCTTTTCCCGCTATGAAAAATTCCGTATTAAATTCCTGCCTGGCCTGCTCTACGGAAGACTCCTGCACAGGCAAAACTGATTCCTGCTTATTTTCCTGACCGCAGCCTGCCAGAAGCATTGTCAGAAGTAATAATATTACCTTCACAACTTTTTTGCGCATATCCTCTTCTCCTTCCCTTTTCCTATTCCACGCTTTCAAGCGGAAGCTTTAACTCAAATTCTTCATAGGGAATAATAACCTCCTGAAACCCAAATGCAAAAGCAGCCAGGGCATACGGAGGAAAATAAAAACAGATTCCGCTGTCCGTCAAATAAAAGGAGGAATCCAAATCAGTGTTTTCCTTTACAACATCTATGGCATATTCCCAGAAAAAATCAGGATTTTTATTAATATACTCTTCAAAATACTTCACCACTATATCCTTTAATTTTTCCTCACTGTCTCCAATTACATCACCTAAAGCCAGCCTTTGACCGGTCTGCAAATCAAAGGTATAGCCCTTCCTGTACAAAATTCCGTGTGCCCCGCCCTGGCAGCTATCGTCATCATCCTGATAAAAACTGAGATAATGACCGTCAAAATAATAAATTTCAGAAACAAAGCTGGAATAACTGTAAAAAATATTAAAACCGGCGTCGACAAAATCCTGTATCACTTCTTCCGCATCCTCTGCCTGCTGCCTTGCATAAGAAATAATTGTTTCCTGCTCTTCCCGCAGACTGCGGTTAATTTCCTCTGCGCCCGGAAATCTTTCATCCACCACAAGGTATTCTAAATCTATAGTGGTCTGCAGCTCATCAGGATTTTTCCTGCCATAAATCTTTTCATAAAAACTCTCGACTTCACTCACTTCGTCGATTCTGCTGTCATAAAAATCCTCTCCCGGCTTTTCCTCTTCAGAAGAAACTGCTGTTCCTTCAACATCTCCAGTCCAAAGAGCATCCTGTTCTTCTATAATGACTTCATTTATCTGCTGTACCTCTTCTTCTGCACTGCCGCAGCCTGCAAAAACCAACGCTGCAAGTAATAATATGAATACTATCCGACTTTTTCTCATGGCTTTTCCTTCATTAATATGACGTCCATTCCGGTATCCAAAATCCATTTTCATTATCCAGCAAAAGGCCAAAAAGGGGACTTTCACTGTTTTCTTCATAAATGTAATAATACTCCTGCCCTTTTTGTGTAACCTCATAAAATATTCTCCCAGCCTCATCATAAAAGCTTCGTCTGCAGAAGCTGCTTAATATATAAGGATTGTACCAACAATCTTTGCAGGCTAATGTCCCGTCCTCCCTATACGTAAAATTTATCTCAATAATACTAAAAGGCTCTGTATCCCCCATAAATTCCATAATTCCGGTTGATTTATAATGAACTATTTTTCCCCTTTCGTCCAGCTCCCAATCCTCCTGATAATCTTTCACACTTTCCTCACCGCTTTTTCCTAAATCAGATTTTAATGAAAATTTATCCGGTATCTCCCATATTTTTTCTATAGTTTTATCAAAAACAAAGCCCCTCATAAGATAAGTATCTTTTTCCTTTTCTTTTACATACCGTACCCCGCATCCTGTCCTTCTTTCTTCGTCATAAAACAATTCCATCTGCACTTTATGGTTATTATCATAATAAATAAAGTATGGCTCCCGATCTTCCATACAATATTCCTTCAGAAAGTCTTCCTTCTCTTCATATTCACGGATTATAATTTCATTATTCCTATAGTCTGTCACCATCAATTTGCTTTTCCACAAATCCAAGTTTTCTCTTTCGTCTGCTGTTCTTTCCGCCAATATTTTCTGCTTTTTTAAACGCAGATTTTCTTCCTGCGAATTTTTTTCCACAGTGTATAGTTCCTCCATGCCTACCCCGTCTGTATGTATCAGATGAATTTTCTGTTCCAGAAAATCATTTCTCCATCCACTGTAGCCTCTGTGTCCCCAACTTTGTGTTTCTATATAGATTTTGTCATCCACAATATCTATCCTGACATAACTCATTCTGTCAGATTCTTTTTCCAATATATAGCCAAGGTTACACCCTTCTAAAAGAAGTTTTTTCCCACTGCCGTCCTCATGGCATCTGTAAAGATTGGGCAGCTGCCAGTTTCCATCCTCTGACCGGCTGTAATATATTTTATGATTTACTTCATCATAACAAATGAAATCCCCTATTATATCTCCCACATAATTTTCTTCTGAAAAATCTGAACTCAGGCAGAAGTATCCTTTTCCTTCCTCCAATTCTGTCGGCATCTTATACACCGATACATATTCATAGCTTGATACATAAATGCTGTTTCCGGCAGAATATAACACTTCACTGTTTCCGGAATATTTTCTTTTATCGGTTCCGTCCTTTAGTATACTGTAACTATTCCCGCTATAATATCCTTCACTTCCTGAATAATGTCCCAAATTATATATAATCCTGTCATCCGTCTCCACAAGGCGATATATGAAATCTCTGTCATAACCGTCTTCATTTTTACTCTTTTCTGTAACAATCAACTCTTTTTTCAAATCAGCCGTATCCATTCTCCAGATTTCATTCAAATCCGTCGTATAATAAATACTTTCTTTCCCATATGCAAGAATCCGGCTTTCATAATCAAGTATCTTGCTTATTTTTTCCGCCTCAATATCATAACAGTAAATCCCGTCTAAATCCTGATAACTGTAACAGTCAGTTTCTATATACAGTTTTTTCTGAACAGTATCATAATATTGAGGTCTTCCATTTGCAAAGGGCTCTCTTTCCAGAGTCTGTAAGTCCATTCTATAAACAGCTTCCCCAATCTGCTCATCACATACACCGAAGTAAAGATACCTGCCATCCGAATAAAGTCTGCTTTCTGCCATTCCTGTTTCCATGATTTCTTCAAAGTCTCCACCTTCTGCAGAACGTAACAGCTTTCCCTCACATCTCTTTGAAGCAAATACAAGAGCCCTCTGATGCCAGTAAAATGTATTTCCTATTTTAATTATGTATCCGCCATTATTGCATACCTGCATGGGTTCAATGATATACTCCCCGGACATCACTTCTTCCTGCTCTGTCTCTTCCCTTTTCATATCTCTGCATCCGGGCAGAATAATCATTATCAGAAATAATATTAAAACAATTATCTTTTTCATATCCTTATCCTTTAAGGCAAAGCTTTATACCTTAAAATAAGCATATCAGAAAGATGCATCAAAGTTGCATCATATTTAAAAGAATGGATAAATAATATAAACAGCGGGAGAAAGTTTTGGAGACATGTATTAACTACAGCATTTTTCTTCATTTTAGCATTTATGACAACAATGATTTTAGAAAATATTTTTACTGATTTAATACAGGAACGATTGCTTTAAAAAGAGACAACCCATTAACACTAATAATATTTGCAATATCTACAATATTATTTCCGGCTGTTACAGAAGAAACCTTTTATAGAAAAAACATGATTTCCTTCAGCAGTAAAGGGATATTGGCAGTGACAACTATAATAAGTATGAATCTGCAGTGGATGGGGTAGGACTCGAACCTACGATGTTTCTGATGTCAGAGATTTACAGTCTCCTGCCGTCGCCGCTAGGCTACCCATCCATAATGATTCCCATAGGGTATTATTATCCGGCAGACTTAAAGACAAGCTTTAAGTCTGCTGTTATTATTTATGAAAATCTGTGTAAAAAATCTGAACTTATGCTGTCAGGTCAATCGCAAGAATATCATCTGTGTGAACCTGAAATACAGCTGCCAGTACCACTAAATTATCTATGGTCGGCAAAGCCGTTCCATGCTGCCATTTGTAGATTGCCTGAGGCGTGGAAAAGCCGAAGATATCCTGCAAATCTTTCACTGACAATCCATTTATCTCACGCAAACGTATAATATTTTGTCCTGTTTTAACCATATTAATGGTAGGGATATTTAACATTTTACTTTCCTCCTGTTCCGGCAAACTGCAGGTATCTGTTCAGCCGGAACAGGTACGCCATGCTTAGGGAAGGGCCAGCTCCCTTTCCCTCCGGAAGGGCTTTCGCCATGCAACCTCGATTCCGCTTTGCTTCATCTCGGTTATCGGGCTTCGCCCTATGTATCTAAGACAAAATATGTCTGCCTGTGAGCTAGCTCCCAGCATCCAATTTTGTCTTATCTACGCATGGCTCAGTTTGCCTTAAAGTTATAAATTGGTTTCATTATTTCTTTGATTTCTACGGTTTCTTTGATGACGTCTATGATGTCATCGAGGGATTTGTAGGCCATGGGGGCTTCGTCTAAGGTCGCCTCGTTTACGGAGGTTGTGTAGATGCCTTCCATTGCAGTCTTGTATTCCTCAAGGCTCAAATCCTCTTTTGCTTTCTTTCTGGACATGACTCTTCCGGCTCCATGGGGTGCAGAATTATTCCACTCCGGATTTCCCTTTCCCACGGCCAGGATGCTTCCATCTCTCATATTAATCGGAATCAGCACTTTTTCTCCCTTGTGGGCGGCAATGGCACCCTTTCTTAAAATCATTTCCTCTGTATCAATATAATTATGAATGGTATGAAAGGCATCCGTTCCTGTCATTCCCGTTCTTTCAAGCAGGATTTCTGCTATCTTTTCACGGTTCCGTCTTGCAAATTCCTGGCAGATTTCCACGTCGTGAAGATAATCTTCAAAATACGTTCCATACAAAAAGCATAAATCCTCAGGCATAGTAGCCTCTCTCATCTTCCATGATATCTTCTCAAGCGCCGCCTGAATTTCCTTCCTTCTGCCTGCAGCCTTGTACTCTCTGATAATGGCATCCCTCTCCTGAAAATAAGTTTCTTTTCCCTTATTTAAATCAATGGCAAGCTGCTGATAAAGCTCCGCTACCTGCTTTCCGAGATTTCTGCTGCCCGTATGGATTACAAGATAATTGCATCCGTCCTGTGCCCTGTCAATCTCAATAAAGTGGTTGCCTCCTCCTAAGGTTCCAAGGCTTCTTTCCAGCCATTTGGTATTCTTAAGACTTCTGTAGCAGCGAAGAACCTGCAAATCAAACTTCTCCTGTCTTCCTTCCCAAATATTCATTCCGGAAGGTATAAAGTGCGCCGCCTCATCCACCTTTTCAAAATCAATGCTTCCTTTTCCCAAATTAACGGTATACATGCCGCATCCGATATCCACTCCCACAATATTGGGAACCGCCTTATCGATTACCGTCATTGTGGTTCCTATCGTGCAGCCCATTCCCGCATGAACATCCGGCATAATTCTGATTTTGCTGCCCTCGGTAAAAGGATAATCACACATTCTTCTTATCTGCTCTATTGCCTCATCCTCCACCACTTTTGCATAGCAGCGGGCTGTATTTACTTTTCCTTTAATCTCTAACATTTTCTCTTCCTTTCTGCTCATCAAAAAACCGCCTACCTTCAAATAAGATAAGCGGTTTACAAATTCCATGCAATTCTGTTACGATTTATAATCAGACATCCTTACAGTATCGTTTTCGCATTATCTTATTTGAGCATATGAAAACTAAGCCCTGTTCTTTACTCAGTGCTTCATAACGTTCTCTGTTAAAATAATCGTTTCTGATAACTGCGTTCATTGTCATAATTTCCTTTCCGGGCATTTTTATGCCGCTTTTTTCTTTCTGCAAATAACTATAACACGAAAAATCATCTTTGTCATTATACCTGCGGTATAAATTTTTGATTTTCTGGCAATGCATTTTGGACAGAAAGCTTCACTTATCCTTTCTTTCGCAATTCATTTACAATTTCCCTCTGAGCCATCTCATTATACATCAGCACATCATATTCATTTCCATTGCTGCTCACCTTAGTGCCTATTGTGATTCCCATTCTGTCCCCTTCTGCCCGAATCACCTTGCGCCACCGGCCTCCTGAATAAATTTCATCTATATATCCTTCCGCTTTCAGCCATCGCTCAATAGATGCCGCCGTAGCTTTTTTCATATTGGCACCGGAAGGAGAAATGCTTCGCAGGTCATTCAGCCGGGCAACCAGTTCAGAGAGAAAACAATTCTCCGTAAACTGTATCTGCCTGTACATTTCATCCGTTATATAAAATTCTTCCTTTTTCTTTCCGGCAGCTTTTTTCGTTGAATCAAACAATTCCGTGAGCCTGTCCCGGTCATCAGTTCCCTCTTCCCGATTTAATCCGTGGCTGCCTGCGAAGTCACGAATTACCTTCAAAAAAACTTCTCCGTATTTTCCGTATTTATGCTCTCCCACGCCGGACACTGCAAGCATTTCCTGCCTGTTTACAGGCTGCTTCTCACACATATCCGCCAGCGTTTTGTCCGAAAATATAATATAGGGCGGAACGCCCTCTTTCGCTGCTATTTCACGCCTGATTTCCCGCAGCTGCTCAAACAGCTGGCGCTCTAAAGGCGTTAACCCGTCCGTTTTTCCGCTGTACTTAGATTCCTGTTTCTTCTTTAACATTCTGCTTTCCGCATTATCACTGAGTTCAATATCAGTAACGGTTGTTTTAAAACCTTCCAGGCAAACGGAGCAGTTTCCGCAATTATGGTATGCTTCATCCGATTCATCCCCAAAATACTGGAGAATAAAGTTCCGTAGACACCTGCGGGATTTACTGTAAAAAGTCATCTTTTTCAGACGCTCTTCATCACGATTTTTCAGCTCATCCATTTGGGCATAACTCATTCCCGGATTTACTTCCTTACTTTCAATCAGGAAACGGTTAATAACCACATCCTGGGGAGAATAAAGAAGAATACATTCCGCCGCTTCCCCGTCACGCCCTGCCCTTCCTGCCTCCTGATAATAATTTTCAAGGCTCTGAGGCATATTGTAATGAATGACAAACCGCACATTTGACTTATCTATTCCCATTCCAAAAGCATTAGTTGCCACAATTACCGGCTTTATGTCATAAATAAAAGCATCCTGATTTGCTTTCCTTTCCTCACCTGACAAACCCGCATGATACCTTGTTGCCGGATATCCCCCTGCATTTAAAATTTCATAAACTTTTTCCACATTTTTTCTTGTGGCACAGTAAATAATCCCGCTTTCACCCATGTGGCAGTTAAGATAATTTAAGATAAATGCTTCCTTTTTTCTTATTTGCTGTACCTCAAAATACAGGTTTTTACGGTCAAAACCCGTAACTAAAACCTCCGGCTCATTCAGATTGAGAATATGAAGAATATCCTCTTTAACTTCTTTGGTTGCAGTTGCGGTGAAAGCGCTGATAACAGGGCGGTTTTTAAGACGCTCTGCAAAAGTAAGTATATTCATATAACTCGGCCGGAAATCTTGTCCCCACTGGGAAATACAGTGAGCTTCATCCACAGTGAGCATAGAAATACTCACTTTTTTGGCAAAATGAATAAAGGCTTCCGTTTCCAACCGTTCAGGCGCCACATAAATAATTTTGTACTGCCCCTGCCCCGCCAGTTCCATAGCTCTGGCAATCTGTCTTTCTGTCAGCGAGCTGTTGATATAAGCAGCATGAATGCCTGCCTGATTTAACGCCTGCACCTGATCCTTCATCAGAGATATTAAAGGGGAAATCACCAGCGTAATCCCCGGAAGAAGCAGCGCCGGTATTTGATAACAGATGGATTTTCCTGCCCCGGTAGGCATAATGCCAAGCACGTCCCTACCCTCCAATATGGCATCTATCAGGCCCTCCTGCCCCTGACGAAAAGAATCATACCCGAAATATTTTTTTAAAACTTCATACTTATCCATAAATAATTTTTCCTTTGTTTACTTTTCCCCTCTTACAATTTAAAATAAAAACAGTAAATATCCAAAAGGAGAAATTTATGTACGAATGCCCTAATTGCGGCGGTAATCTTAAATTTGACATTGAATCACAGCTACTTAAATGCGATTACTGTCTCACCACCCAAAACCCCTATGAGATAACTAAAGATAAAGATGCCGAAGAAAGCAATGCTTTTAACGTAACCATATTTACCTGCCCGCAGTGCGGGGGAGAAATTATGAGTACAGATACATCTGCTGCTGAATTCTGCAGTTTCTGCGGAGCCTCAACCATTCTTAACAGCCGTATCAGCAACGAAAAGCGTCCCACAAGAATTATCCCGTTTAAACAGACCAAAGACGCCTGCAAAAAAGCATATATTTCCCGGATGAAACGCGCCCTTTTTGCTCCTGACGAACTGAAAGAAGAAAAATACATTGACAGCTTCCGGGGCATTTACATGCCCTACTGGGCTTATCACATTTCACAATCCGGCAACGTCAGACTGAAAGGGGAAAAGTCCTATCGAAACGGCGATTATCTCTATAACGAAGAATACCGGCTCACAGGGGATATAGACGCTTATTATCATAATCTTTCCTATGATGCATCCTCTTCTTTTTCCGACAATATCAGCCAGCGTATTGCTCCCTTTGACACCAGGGATATGCAGGAATTCACTCCCTCTTTCCTGAGCGGCTTCTATGCTGATACTGCCGATGTGGACAGCGGCCTGTACAGAAATGAGGCCTTAAAACTGGCTAACACAACCAGTTTTAACAAGCTTAAATATAACCGGGCCTTTACCGGAATGAAAATCTCTTTGGAAACCAACAATATCTTTGCAATGAGCCAGGCACTATGCACCACATATAATCCGCCTGAGCGTGTAATGTACCCTGTCTGGTTCCTGTCCTGCCGCAGGGGCGAACGTATTGCCTATGCTACGGTAAACGGCCAGACCGGAAAAGTAACAGCAGATATTCCTGTAGATACAAAAAAATATACCATTGGTTCAGCGCTTTTGGCAATTCCGATTTTTATACTGCTGAATCTCTTTTTTACCATTAAACCCACATCATTGCTTGGCTGCTCCAATCTTCTGGCGGTGGGCACTGTTTTTCTCCATTTATGGGAAATTACCAAAATTTATCACAGGGACAAAAGAAATGATGACCAGGGTTATCAGTTCCGACAGGAAAAGAACAGTCCCCCAGGAACTGAGAGTAAGAAAAAGAGTTCATCTTCCATTCCCTTTAAAGAATTACTTGCTTTCAGCGCTTTCGATGAAAAACACTGGCTGCCCGGATTTATTGGCTCCCTGATTGCCGTAGCAGTAGCTGCTTTTATCTTTAATTTAAACCCCGTTTCGGATATCTGGTACTACGGCGGCGCCATTGTTTCCTTTTTTGGCATTTTATTTACAATCGTAGCAATTATCAAAAAGTATAATGTACTTGCCACACGAAAGCTTCCGCAATTTAACAGAAACGGAGGAAACGACAATGCGTAAATTTACCGCACTTATATTTATGTGTTTTCTTACACTTTCACTGACCTGCAAAGCGGCAGCTTCTGCAAATACAGCGGATAAAGCAGATTCCTCTGCCGCAGCTTCTGCTGTCACCTGGAGCAATCAGGAAACAGGTTATTATATCATACTGGAAGATGACGCAGATTTATTAACCGATGCGCAGGAGTCCCGGCTTGTAACAGAAATGCAGGAAATTACCGTTTACGGAAACGCAGCCTTCAAATCCATTTCCTACAATAATTATACTGCTGCTTCTTTTGCGGAAAATTATTATCATGCACTGTTCGGACAGGAAAGCGGCACCCTTTTCCTCATTGACATGGATAACAGAGAGCTGTATCTGTTCAGTGACGGTACCATAAACAAAACGATTACATCCGCATATGCAAATACCATCACTGACAACGTGTACCGGTACGCTTCAAACAGCGACTATTACCAATGTGCTTTTACGGCTTTTGAACAAATACATACCCTTCTATCCGGCCATAGGATAGCTCAGCCTATGAAGTATATCAGCAATGCACTGCTGGCACTTATCCTGGCTGCGCTGATTAATTATTTCATTGTAAGACTCTGCTCAGCTTCCCCTAAGCCCGGCAGCAATGAGATTCTTCAATCAATATCCACAAATTTTACATTTATCAACGCTAAGAGTATTCTGCTTAACAAGACAAAAACCTACAGTCCTGTCAGAAGCAGTAGCAGCAGCGGCGGACACAGCAGCAGTCATAGTCACAGCGGAGGCGGCCATAGTAGCAGCCACAGCGGCAGTCATAGTCACAGCGGAGGCGGCCATAGCAGCAGCCACAGCGGCAGCGGCGGCGGACACCGGTTTTAAGCTTTTTTCCTTCTATAAATATAGTAGATTGTACAAAGCAGAATTCCAAAACATGTGGCTGTAGGCGCTGCCAGTCCGATTCCTGTCAAAGATGCATCAGGCCGGATGCTCATGAAATAAGACATGGGCAGACGTACAAGGAAGGACTGTGCAAGCCCCTGCGCCATAACAAACAGCGACCAGGAATGCCCGTTGAAGTATCCCATATAACTGAACAGAATACTTGTAACAACAGCCTCCGGAGCAAAGCCTCTCAGGTATTCAAAGGATTTCTGAATAACAAGTTCGTCGCTTGTAAAGGCTGCGGATAGCAAATCCCCATGGAAAAATGCAAGGTAAAAAATGAAGATACCGATAATACCTCCTATTGCCATTCCGCATTTCATGGCGCCTTTTGCCCTGTCCTCTTTTCCTGCACCTACATTCTGGGCAACAAAAGAAGCCATGGACTGCATAATAGAAGAGGGAATCAGCATAACAAAAGACTGGATTCTCTGTGCCACCCCATATCCCGAGGATGCTTCCAGCCCCAATCTGTTAATAAAGGCGCACAATGCCAGAAAAGAAAGATTAGTCAAAAGTTCCTGCAGCGCCAGAGGTGTTCCCACATTCAGAAATTTCTTTACTTCCGGTCCGAAACTCAGGTCAGCCCTTGTCATCTTAAAGGGCAAATCCTTTTTCCGTATAATCACCAATGACAGAATTACGCTGACTGCCTGCGCCGCAATCGTGGCAATAGCTGCACCTGCCACATTCATGTGAAATCCCGCTACCAAAACCAGGTCTCCGATAACATTCGTAATACATGCAATCGTAACAAAAATAAGCGGCAGCCTGGAATCTCCCAATCCCCGGAAAATACTGCTGATGAAGTTGTAAAACACAACAAAGACAAAACCTGCCCCGCAGATTCGTATGTAAAGAACCGTTAAATCCACCGCCTCTTCCGGAGCCTGCATCAAAACCGCAATAGGCCTTGCAAAAATGACAAGGACAACAGTAAGAATCACAGCCAGCATCATAAAAAAGCAAATGGCATTTCCAATCAGCGTCCCCAGCCGGTTCTGGTTTCCTTCCCCCAAATACTGACCTATCAGCACTGTCACGCCTGTGGTCAGCGCACTTAATGTAAAGGTTACCAGGTTCATAATACTGCTGCCCGTTGAAACTCCTGAAATTCCGGCTGTCGTTCCGAACTGTCCTACAATCAAAAGATCCACGGCGCTGTACATGGCCTGCAGAATAAGCGCTCCCAATATAGGAAACATAAATTTTGTCATTTTAACAGGGATACTCCCCGTAGTAAAGTCCTGTTTTTCATTCATATTCCGTCATCATCCTTTTTAAACACGATAATATAATTTTCTGTCCGGCTTCCTTTTAAGGGAAATACGGCAGACTTTCTTTTTTTTCATATCCTCATATATCTCATCATCCAGGTCATAGCAGTCCTCATCAAACCTTATTCCGATATCTTCGGAATCCACATACATTTCATCCTTACTGCTGTCATAGCTCAGGCTTGGAGGATTTAGAATAACAGTTCCCATATAATCACCTTTTTTATCATACACCGGAACTGCGGATTTATAGCCGGAAAACAAATCTATCAAAAACCCGTCGTTAGCGGTAACTGTTCCGTCCTCATAATACACTTTAACCTGATATCTTATTTTTTCTGTATTTACCAGATTCAGTTCCTTTATTACTTCCGCAAATTTCCCGCCGCAGTTTAATTCAAATGCAACAGCCCGCAGACAGTCATAGCTGAGTCCCACTTTTCCTGAAAAACCGATTACCTGTTCAATCTCCGGATAATACTGTTTCTCAAGGTTATCCTCCAGGTATTCTCTGATATCTTCCGCTTTCGGATACTCAAAACTGAAATGATAATGGAAACGTCCCGGACGGTTCAAAAAATTCTCCTCCAGCTTCCTGACATCGCTGCAGGTCACTGCCAGAAGCTTTTTCCCCTGCGAAAAACCGTCCAGCAAAGTAAACAGGCTGCAGTCGGCATTCACTTCATCCTCCCCTTCACACACATCACAAAAGGTCTTGTCAAACTCGTCGAACAGCACCAAAGCCTCCTGACTGATTCTTTCTATAACAGCAATAATTCCCGGCATATACTTTTCCACAATAATAACCGGAAGCTTTTCCTTTAATGCCTCCTGTGCAAGCAGCTTTAAAAATAAGGTTCTGCCACTCCCTTTTTCACCGCTTACAATTACTCCCAGATTGCGGTTGAATTTTTGAAAAGACTGCATCACTTTTTTTACCTTTTCAGGATGCGGTCCGTAAACTTTCTGTTCATTTGCCTTAATCTCAGAATATTTTTCCAAGAAAAAATCAGTCTGCGGGCTGAATCTGATAATATAACATCCAGCCGGCAGCAAATCACAGCTTTTCATATCCTCACTGCAAATTTCATATACAGAACTGCTGTCTATCACTTTCATTCCTTTATCCTCCGCTTTTCAAACAGAGATACACAATAGATTTGCACTCTCCGCCTGTCAATATTTATCGTACCTAGAGGATATCTTATTTTTGTAAATTCTGCATTGGACGGATAATCCAAAAATACAGTCTCTCCTCATTATGCACAACATTTATTTATTCCTTCGTAATAAGAAAAAACTCTGTGCCGCAAAATGACATTATTATTCCTGTTACCCTTTGCCACAATCAAATCTTCCATATGCATCTGCAGTAACCTGCTCAATGCATACAAATGATCCACAGACGGAAGTATCTGGCCTTTAAACCACCTGTAGACGGGCTGAGGACAGGACAATCCCAGATATTTCTGTATCATTTTTGCCGTTAAGCCCTTTGAAGCTGCTAAATTTTTTAAATGAAAGCCTGTGGCTGCCATGTCTATATTGGAATATGTTTCACTTGGTTTGGACATTTTGACTGCCTCCGTTTTATTTTTTTACTTTTAAATTTCTTTCATTATAATATCAGATATTTCTCGCACTACTTAATATAATACACACTTTTTAAATATCGCTCAATACTTACTGTACAAATCCAATTTCAAATATTTTAAGATTTCAAAATGCCTTTATAAATAATCCCCAAAAAAACTCTCTGAAATTTTACAAATGAAATTACATTAAAACTATCTTTCATAATCATTTTGGGTTATAATTGAAATAATAGAGATAAATATTCTTAAGGAGGGTAGTTTTTATGGCAAAAGAAATGATTGCAATGCTTCTTGCCGGCGGTCAGGGTTCCCGCCTGTATGCTTTAACACAGAAGCTTGCAAAACCGGCCGTACCATTTGGCGGCAAATACCGTATTATAGACTTTCCGCTGTCTAACTGTGTCAATTCCGGAATTGATACAGTAGGTATTTTGACACAATATCAGCCACTGGTACTGAATGAGTATATTGGAAACGGACAGCCTTGGGACCTGGATCGTCTCCATGGGGGTGTACATGTTCTGCCGCCTTATCAAAAGGCAAGCGGTTCAGACTGGTACAAAGGAACTGCAAACGCAATTTATCAGAACATATCCTTTATTGAAAGATATGACCCGCAGTATGTCATCATCCTTTCCGGTGACCAGATCTGCAAACAGGACTACAGTGAATTTTTGAAATTCCATAAAGAAAAAGGCGCAGAATTCAGCGTAGCCGTTATGGAGGTTCCCTGGGAAGAAGCTCCACGCTTTGGCCTGATGGTGGCAGATGAAAGCGGCAGGATTACAGAATTCCAGGAAAAGCCGAAGAACCCGAAATCCAATCTGGCTTCTATGGGAATTTATATTTTTAACTGGGATATTTTAAAGAAATATCTTGAAGAAGATGAAGCGGATCCTGAATCCGAAAATGACTTCGGCAACAATATTATTCCGAATCTGCTCAGGGATAACCGCAAAATGTACGCTTATCGCTTCAGCGGATACTGGAAGGATGTAGGAACCATTTCTTCCCTTTGGGAAGCCAATATGGAGGTTCTTGACCCTGAACACAGCGGTATTAACCTGTTTGATGAGGACTGGAAGATCTACAGCCGCAACAGCGGTATGACCGGTCATAAAATCAATGCAGGTGCCATTGTTGAAAATTCCATGATTACCGACGGCTGCCGCATTAAAGGATGTGTAAAGCACTCTATTTTATTTGCAGGCGTTAAGGTGGAAAAAGGCGCTGTAATTGAAGATGCCGTTATAATGGGCGGCAGTGTCATTAAATCCGGCGCCGTTGTAAAGCACTGTATCGTGGCCGAAAACGTAACCATCGGCGAAAATGCCGTGGTAGGCGCAATGCCTTCCGAAGATGAAAACGGAGTCGCAACCATCGGCGCAGGTATTACAATCGGTGATAATGCCGTAATTGGTCCGAAAGCCATGGTAGATAAAAATGTGGAAGGCGGTGAAGAACAATGGTAAATTCAAATACAGGCGCACTGGGCATTATTTTCCCCAATAGTTATGATTCGCTGGTTCCTGAATTGGTCAATGTACGTTTAATGGCTTCCATTCCTTTTGCAAGCCGTTACCGCCTGATAGATTTCATTTTATCCAGCATGACGCACTGTGATATTGACAATATTTCCGTAATGGTAAACAACAATTATCATTCCCTGATGGATCATCTTGATTCCGGACGTGAATGGGATTTGGTCCGTAAAAACGGCGGTCTTCATATTTTCCCTCCGTTTGCTGAGAAAACATCCAAGCCCTATACCGGACGTGTAGGAGCTCTTGCCAGCATTCTTGACTTTTTAAAGGATCAGAAGGAAAAATATGTTGTAATGACTGACACTAACGTTGTTGTTAACTTTGACTTTAGTGCCATGATTAAGGCTCATATTGAAAGCGGTGCAGATGTTACAATAGCCTATAACGAGCAGAAACTTCCTGATGCTCTCATAAAAAACCAGTCTAATGACAAAGGATATTATTATACTCTTGACATTGAAAACGGACGTGTCAAAAAAATATATGTAAATGCAGAAGATACGGGAATACAGAATTTTTCTCTGAATATTTACGTGATTGAGCGTGAGCTTTTAATTGATTTAATCAATACGGCTTTTGTCCGCGGTCAGGAATACTTTGAGCGTGATGTATTGCTTCCGCACCTGAACAAGCTGAATGTACAGGCATATAAATATGACGGATATGTAGCGCGCATCTGCGACATTAAGAGTTACTTCGATGAGAATATGAAGCTTCTGGATGATTATAATCTTGATGCCCTTTTCTCCGGTTCTCCTATCTATACAAAGATTCGTGATGATAATCCGACCAGATACATTGAAGGCGCAAAGGTTCAGAACGTAATGGTTGCCGATGGCTGTATCATCGAAGGAGATGTAGAAAACAGTATTCTTTTCCGTGGAGTAAAGATTGCAAAAGGTGCAAAAGTAAGGAACTGCGTTCTGATGCAGGGCACTGAAATTGAAGCCGGTGCAAACGTAGAATACCTTATTACAGACAAAAATGTTACCATTACATCCGGAAAGGAAATGAAGGGCACTGATACCTTCCCTGTTTATATCAGTAAATTTCAAACAGTTTAAAAAGAATAAGAACCACTGCTGTGCTGTTGCATAACAGTGGTTCTTTTTTTGTGAAGTTCATTCTCTTCGTGAAATTTATTCTTTTTGTAAAAGGTTCTGTGCTGCCAGGACTAAAAACATATAATTGGACGAACCTCCTCCCAGCACATACTCTTTCTGCTGCCACAGGAAAGGGAAGTCCAGAAGCTCCGGAAAATCCGGCCTGATTAGCGCCGTTCCCGACACCACGCCTCCCGGAACATAGGACCAGTCAGCACGGTTAAGTCCGTAAGCGATTGTCGTGGACTTCGCGCCTACCCCCGATGCAAAGGATGCTGTATTAGAACCGGGATGACACCCTAATACAAAATCCAGCGCATGATAAATCAGTTCAGGACCGAAAATGTCAGGATATGCCTTATGCAAAAAGTAATGCTGGAATCCAAGCATCTGTATGTTCCATCCTGCACCCCAGATATACGGACGATATGGAATTCCGTAAGGAGTCTCCTCACACAGTTTTTCAAGTTTCTTTTTCAAAAGCAATAGACCCGTGCGAATGGACTTAGTAAACTCTGCACTGTCCAGTACGGCGTCCACACGGGCAATAATCCATCCCAGATTCTCAATATTCTGCACGATAAATTCCCTTTCCGCCAGCAGAAAATCTTTATACTTCTGTTCATGAGTGGTCAAATACAATTCCACTGCGGCATGCACCTTAGCTTCTTTGGCATCTCCGCTTCCATCCGTAACCTCATAAAGCTCTGCTGCCACCTCAAGAGCCTGAGCGCTCAGTGTATCATTGAAGCCTCTCAGCGCCCGTGCAGCCCCCGCAAGCTGCGCAGCTGTCGTTAACTCTCTTTCAGGATTGTCCTCCGTAAATACCCATCTGTCATCCTCATCACCGATAATTCCGGCAGTCATAGCCGCACTGTCTCCCATCAGTACATACTGGCGCAAATCCCCGGCAATAATACCGCGATACAGCCGCCCAAGCGCACGATAACCGGCTACTACTGTCAAAACACCGTGTTCAATCTGCTGTAAAATATCATTCTTTCCGTCAGGCTGATGAATTTCAACCACCTTAGCCTGCTGGTCAATAGTGGTAACATCATAATCAACCTGAAATTCTTCATATGCCGCAGAGAGAATATAAGCTTCCCCTGCCTGAGATTCCACACGCAAGTCAAAATCACCGGCATCATGCCAGCCTCCCACATTCAGGCCGGGCACTGTTTCTCCGGGCTGATACTTAGTCAACGTAGAAGGTCCCTGATAATAACCGTCAAAATGATTATGATTCACCGGTGCCATACGGGCATCATCATTATGGCACAACCCATGCCATACTCTGTATTTTTCATTTACCCGCATATGACACATTTGTACGGGAAGAAAGTATTCCAGCACCGGCTGCCATACACCTCTGTCATAAATGTCCCCGGCAATTCTGAATATTGCAGATTCAGAGCCCCCGTACTTCACCTGATATAATCCCTCCTGACAAACAGAAGAAAAATCAAATACAAGATATTGATAACGCAGAAAAGTGCCCCATTCCTGCGCTTGCGTTGACATAACCTGCTCTAAGCCCTTTTCCGTAACCCGATAAAGGACTGCCTTTGTCCGCTCCCTGTCTCTGCCGTCCAATTCAATAATTGCCTGTTTAGGCTGAGCGGGATGATATCCTACCTGAGAAACCTGAACCACAGGCTGATACAGCCAATTCTCTACCACATTAGGCGTAATCACCCAGCAAATCGCCTGTTTTGTTGCTCCTGCAGGCACTTCACTGCTGACAACGAACCAACCGTTATTATGGTTCATACGTCCGTCGTATAACTTCAGCGGCGCTCCCTTGCTTTCGATAGTGATACGGTTATAGGGATCTTCCGGTCTTACCACAAAACGCTTTCCCACGGCATAAGGCTCCGCAATAATATCATCAGCCACAATAGGGCTGTAGCCCTTATTGCCGCCGGAAAGATGCTGCTTGTCCGCTGTCTCTTCCACTCCTTCAAAGCTTCCGGTCCGTTCAAAATTGGAAGGCATATTTTTCGTAGGCCCATTGGGCTGTCTGGGAAAAATCCCCTGCCTGTCATCCATAATCCAGGGCTTACCAAACAGGCTTCCCGGAAACAGTTCCATATTAAAACACAGCTTTCCCACATATTCCTCGGGAACCGGTCTGTCCAAATCCACTGTCACAACAACGTTTTCTCCCTCTCCCTTTACAGTCACCTGATAATGGAACTGAAAGTCAGGATAAATCATGGGATTAAATCCTTTTAAATGACCATCCGGATCCGGATAACACAATTTGGTAATAATTGTATTTTTCTCTTCATTAATCTTACGTTCCTCTTGTTTTGGAACCGGCTGCCACTGACCCGGCGTAGGCTCAAAACGAATGTCTCCATTAGTTGCCACACGGTTTCCATGCATAATAATGCTGACTCCTGACTGATGCCCTGCCGGATAGATATCATCAAATGCCATCACATCCACCCCGCCGTTCTTAAAATAGCCCGATGAAGCATCCAGCCGGAACCCCCTTTTCTGTCCTTCGGTTAAATCTGATATCTGTTTCATGCATTTCCCTCTCTTTCTAAGTTGTCATTCCATGTTGGTTAAAGAGTATACCTTCTATGCCAATATAACATGAACAGAACAAATTTCATATTGCTTATATGATTTAAAAATGTTATAAATCTATTCTATTTTTATACTAAAAAGAGCCTCTGCAAAAGAAGCCCTTAAGACAAACATCACTCCGATTCTATACATTTATCCTCACTCACATCCCTGAAAACAGCTTCCCATATTATTTTTGCAGCATAGGCAGAACCATTTTCAGAAGCATGTGCGCCGTCTTCATAATACATTTCAATATCCGGCTGTTTTCTCTTTTCATTCCACCAGCTTTGACCTACCGGCGCAAGAACCGCACCGATTTCGGCCGCAATCTTTTCATGGGCGGCATTCATGCGTTCCTGTTCCGGTTCTTCATCCTTCTTCGCCCAGGTGGCATAAATCACGGGGATGCTTCCCGCTTCCCGAATCCACTTATTTAAAGCACGGGCTGCCTCATACAGCTTTTCCTCCGGTCCAAAAGGATGAGAATGCTCCTGAAGCACCACGTAATCATAATGCCCATATAAGATATTAAATCTTACATCAGGCTCCTTCACATGCTGTTCAAGAAACCAGCCGCCATGGGCAAGCATTGCAACATCACATTCAAAGCCGGATTCCCTCGCCATATCTGCCACCATAGCCGGCATATCATTAAAATAAGTATGACTGTTGCCGATAAACAAAATTCTAAGATGCTCTTTCTTCATTTCTGTCAACTCCTTTGATTATTCTGCCGGCTGCATATGAGCCCTTGTTAATTGAGTTCCCTTATAAATACATATTCATTTTCACAGGAAAATTCTTCCCTGAAACAATACCCCAGCCTGTCAAAGGCTTTCATATCCTGTGGATTTTCTATTCCCTTTTCAGCCATAAACCGGACCATTTCCCCTCTTGCCATCTTAGCCATTGTTCCTTTCTGAACCACCTTACCGTCCTTCAATTCCCCGAAAATACAGGTAATCAGTTTATCCTCCTTTTGGAGATAGCTTTCAATGCATTTGGAGTATTCTTTTGAAGCAAGATTGATAATGACTCTGCTTTCGTCCAAAACCTCTTTATAAATTCTGCTTCCCCAAAATTCATATAAATCCTGCTTTTCGCCTATCTTTGCTTTTGCCTGCATCTCAAGGCGGTATGGCGTTACACCGTCTAAAGGCTTAAGTACACCGTAAAATCCGGAAAGAATCCTGAGATTCTTCTGTACATAATCCCATTCCTCATCAAGAAAAACCAAGGGTGCCATATACTGGTACTGAATGCCCTCATAGGAAATCAATGCCGGAGTTAAATTCCTTTTTAAGTCCATTTCCCTGAATCTTCTGAAATTCAGCTCCGCAAGCTTCTCATTACATTGCCAGAGCTTCCTGGCTTCTTCACAGGAAAGGCTTTTCATCCAATCCATAATCTGCTCTGTAGTCTCTAAAAATACAGGCAAATCCTTCCATGACAGCGTATCCGTATCTTCATTCATCTTTTTCGCCGGTGAAATTATAATTCTCATTTTCCCTTCCCCTGCAAAAGCTCCAACATCTGCTGAGGATTCTCCGCCGCTTTTACTTTGCCGACAGCTTTTATGATAATGCCGTCTTCATCAATCAGATAGCTTGTACGTACCACTCCCATGGTTTTCTTTCCGTACATATTTTTTTCCTGCCAGACATCATATGCTTTAATAGCTTCCAATTCCGTATCTGCCAGCAGGGTAAACGGAAGTGAATATTTCTCCTCAAATTTTTTGTGTGAAGAAACGCTGTCCTTGCTGATGCCGATTACTACAGCATCTTTTTGAAGAAAATGCGGATACAGCTCTCCAAATCCACAGGCCTGTTTGGTGCAGCCGGCAGTATTGTCCTTGGGATAAAAATATAAAATGACGTTTTTCCCCTTATATTCTTCTAAAGTATGAATAGTTCCGTTCTGGTCCGGTAATGAAAACCCGGGAGCTTTTGTGCCTTCCTGTAACATAATGTAAGTCCTCCTTTTTGAATTTACTATATTTAATCTGCTTACTGCTCTTCTATCAGTTTACACACATCAATCCAGCCCTCTTCTCCTGCATACTGCTCCATCTCGGGAATGGTCAGTTCAATGGCACTGTTGCTGCTGCCGCAGGCCGGAAAAACTGTTTCAAATCTTTTTAAAGACTCGTCCAGATAAACCTTAACACCCTCGTTTACCCCAAAAGGGCATACCCCGCCGACAGCATGTCCTATCAGCTCCGCTACCTGATCCGGAGAAAGCATTTTGGCTTTTGTTCCAAATTGCTTTTTATATTTGGAATTATCAATCTTCACATCTCCTGCTGCCACAATCAAAATCGGCTGTTCACCCACCATAAAGGAAAGCGTTTTTGCAATTCTTGCCGGTGCACAGCCAAGAGCCTGGGCTGCCAGGGCTACCGTGGCACTGGATACCTCAAATTCCCTGATACGTTCCTCCATATTGTATTGTCTGAAATATTCTCTTACTCTGTCTATTGCCATTATTATCCTCCGTTTCAAAGCATGGGCTGTTTTTCTTTTTGTGCTTTATCATTTTATGATTTGCCTTTTATGCTTTCCTTTACTTTGTCTTACCAGACAAGGGGTTCTCCCTGATAGTCCAGATACAGCGGTTTTTCTGTCACAGGAAGTTCCTTATCCAGCACAAGCTTTAAAATTGCCGCTGCCGACTCCTCCGGCGTGATTTTAGCATCCCGGTCAAGATGTCCGCGCATGTAAGTTGCCACATGACCCGGATGAATTATAACCACTTTTCCTCCCTCTTTTCTGATTTTATTATGCACCAGTGCCGACTGCATATTATTTGCCGCCTTGGACATACAATAAGCAAACCAGCCTTCTCTTTCACATTGCCCAATACTGCCTGCCTCAGAAGAAATATTTACAATCAGTTTCTGATTGCTTTTCATAACAAGAGCAGCCAGCGCATTGGTGACTCTCAGAGTTCCAAGGGCATTTACGTTGAGCACCTGCTGCATCTCTTCAAAATCCAGTTCGTCATAAATACTTTTGCTGATATCTCCCAATATCCCCGCATTATTAATCAGAAGATTTATATAAGGAACCTTTTCCGACACTATCCGCTTCATTTCAGCCACACTGTCATCACTGCCAATATCAAGCAAAATAATTTCCAGCCTGTCCGGGAACTTTTCCTTTAGCTGTTCAAGCAGCTTCTCTTCCGGATTAATTCGTCCTGCAAACACAAAATAACCACGCTCAAGCAAATCAGCAACCAGACAAAATCCTACTCCGTGGTCAGCTCCCGTTACTAATGCATACTGATTCATCATTATTTACCTCCTCTGTACCTTCCAGCTTAAATCCTGCAGCCTGTTTTTTTTCCCTTTTCCTGTCCGAAGTCCGAATATGTAAATCCCTGCATTCACACTATCAAAAATGTTATATTTATTATAGTCTAAAGCTATTGAAAAAGAAAGAGAAACACAGAGACAGTACTACCTGCCCCTGTGTTTCTCTTTCTTTTTCTGCTGCTTTTGTTCAAACTGGCGTTGTTTCTCAGCCGCCTTTTGTTCCCGGCTGATTTGCCGCCAGCGGCAAGATGGCGTCATTATTTTTGTAAAACATAATAATCAGAATAAATTTTCCGGTCATGATAGCCTATCAGTTTTTCCTCAGTAGCTGCAAATCCCAGCCTCTCTATTGCCTTTTTTCGCTGAGGGGCAGACTGCGGAACCTTTGTTGCAATCATCCGGCAGTCGAATAGTTCAAATGCAGGCAAAATAATAAGAGACAGAATCTCAAAAATATCTTCTTCCTGTTCATAATCACTTCTCAAATCAAGGCGCAGTATACCGCAATTATTAAAATAATCTTCCTCTGAACTCCTGTTGAATAATTCAATCGTCCCTATGGCATGATGAATAGTCTTATCAATAATTGTCCATCGCACAAAACCTTTTCCCTGATATTCCCACAGCCACGCCCCTATCATCCCCTGCACCTGCTCCAAGAACGTACAATGGAAATCTCCGCTGCAGTTATCGCTGTTAAAATACGGCCATGCTTTTTCATCAGAGTATACAAGAAGCAAATCAGCCGCATCAGAAGCTTCCACAAGCCTTAAACAATATTTTTCATTTTCATATACAGGACATTTCTCATATGGATTCAACTTAAAGATACCTCCGCTTTCTTTTTTACAGTATATCATAAACTTCGTTTATGATCGTCATTCGCTGCTGGTGATGAGCAGGCTTTGCCTGTTCCCATTCACTAATGCTCACTATATCACAGCATATACGACAACTGTATGTCATAGTTCTTGATACAGAGACATTAATTTTGATTTCATTTTCACTGTAAATTTCCCCATTAACAACTGTGCGAATTTCAGGTTCAATACAACAATCAGAATTCCTATCATACTGAATGTAAAAAGCTGATTTCCATTCTCCTGTAACCGTGTGAGGCATTTCACAATAATCCATATGCTTATCGGCAGGCATAATATACTTGTAATGACGGCCGGAATATATTGCTTTATGATTATTGCCTGCCCGATATGTACTGCGAAATGCAATGTGCAGGCAATGAGTCCGCCAAGCCATAAACAATATACATACTCATTATCAGTTATCAATGCCATTACACAAATCAGAATACAGACAACTAATTCTTCAAAAACGGCAAGCGCAAAACCCTCTGTACTGAAATTTTTATAAGTTCTGCTGACAAACGGATATTTTTTATCTAACCATTCTATATTTCTTTTCAGCCAGATTCCGAACCCGATTATTTCTTCCATATCATGAAAAATGAAAATAACCGGAAACAGCCATATATATTTTTCCATTATATTTCTTCCTGTATTTCATCCATAAAATTCCGCACCTTTTCAAGCTGCTTTTCAGTAAGCCTGCCTCCCTGCAGACCTAACATGGAATGTCCATGCAGCAGCATTCTCACAAGCAGTTCATGCTTATTCACGACAATGCCCTTCTCTTCTGCTGTTTTTCTTATCTGCTTTAAAGTGCTGTCCGTAGCTCCGGTCGTGGAAAAGGCAACAATCTGTCCAACCTTATCCGGTGATAACTGTTCCATAAAGTCAAGCAGACTTTTGTCCATTTTCCATTCATACACACCGCCGCCCAGAAATAAAACTTCTGTGTATTCCGTAACAGGATTGTCCACTGAAAGTGCTTCCGTACCCAAAGCCTGTGCAATTACTTCCGCAACTGCTTTTGTATTTCCGCCGCGGGACTGATATCGTACAATACTTTTCATTTTCACTGCTCCTTTACAAAAGTAAACTCTTGTGTCATATTTTTATCATGGTATAGTAGACGCAGAACGTCTACTATCGTCGGCAGTCGCCAAATGAGCATAAATGTTCACTTGGCTCGTTGCTCTATGGTACAATAAGCGGAAAGTAATTACAAGAATCTCAAAACAAGTGACACAATTTTAAGAATAAGTGTCAGAAAGGCTATTATGAATCCTTCACAAAATCCAAGCGCCCTGCGCTCAAAAAGAGTAATCATGGATACTTTGTTACAGCTTATGAATCAATACCCTTATCCTGAAATCACTGTTAAACATATTATTCTGGAGGCTGCTGTTTCCCGGAAAACCTTTTACCGCAACTTTCTTTCCAAAGACGATGTGCTGAATTCATGTATTGATATTATTTTATACAACTATTTTGAAACCCTGAACAACCGTGATGAATATTCTTTTCTTAAAATACTGGACATTATATTTGCTTTTTGTGAAAAAAACAGAGAATTGCTTTTTTTACTCAGAAACAATGAATTACTATATTTACTTCTTATCAGGCTGAATCATATGCTTCCCGAAGAACACCGGAAAATAACCCGACATATCCCCGGTACAGACTTCAGAAACAATAATCAGCTTCTCCCTCAATATGTCATTTCATTTAATATTGGCGGAATATGGAATATTATTGCAAAATGGATTGAAAATGATATGCAGGATGACATCACAACCATTAAAGAAACACTCATTTATTATCTGTCTAATATTAAAAGTATTGATTTGCGTGATATCTGATACATTCTTCCGTTTTATACCTTTACCACTGCTCCGGCAGGGAGATAATCTATTTTATCGGCAAGCACACTTTTTAAAACTGCAAAAGCCTTTTGCCCGGTACAATGACAGGTATAATAATGCGTAAAATCATTATTTAATCTCTCTGTAAATTTATTTTTATCGCTTACATGCAGCTAAAACGCACTCTGAAAGCGGCTTTCCTTTTATCAGGGCAGCATCTATAACCTGAAATCCCCGCCGGCTGACGTATTCTGTAAATTCATCCTTCTGCCATTTATGATAAGTTTTGAATCCCAGCTTTTCCATAATCCAAAGCAGCGCTTTTGAATATCCCTTCTCATACACAAAAGTGGGCGCAAATAAAATTCCGCCCGGCTTAAGCACTCTGCTTATTTCATTGAGCGCCGCATCAGGACTCGGCATAATATGCAATGCGTTGGCAATGACCACCACATCAAACTGATTATTTTCATAAGTTAAATCTGTTGCATCCTGAACCCGGAAACAAACATTGCCGCAATAATTCTCTCCGGTATTCCTCTTTTTAGCCTCATCTATCATATTGCCGGAATAATCCGTTGCTTCCCAGGTATCGGACCTGCCTGCCATACGGAAAGTAATCTGGCCTGTTCCGCATGCCAGCTCCAATACATTCTTCTTATCATCTATGTATTTGTCCAGATTCTCACATATCACATCATATGCAGTATTGTTTTTATTCATAAAAGCAGTATATATCTTAGCGAATTTTTCCCAGAATCCTTTGTTTGTATTATCCTTATTCAATTTACTTTCCCCCTTTTTTATTTATATGAATATATAATCATATGTTCATATAAATGTCAATCTTTTTCGTGCATTTACACTATCAAAAGACATTTATCAGCAGCTCTTTTCCAACATTCCTTTATAGGCCAAGCTCCTCAATCCATATCTGAACGGAATCCTCTGACACACCGGAGGAAAAACGCCCGCCTGGCAGCCAATCTCTTGTGCAATCTGCGGCTGTGTTACGTGAGAATTTTTCTTTATCACTAATAATACTTTTTCTTCCAAAGTGCCATTTAAAGTGCCATTTTGTTTTTTTGGCACTTTAGCGCTCATTAAAGGTGTAAATTTTATCATTATATCTTCTAAATGAATTTTATATTCTGGCAAAGGAACACCATGCTTTTTACATGCTTCACATATCTTTTCTATCCCACGTCCCCATGTTTCCACATATTCTGCCCGGAAAAATCCATTAGCAATATTAGGATTGTAGGGTTGTGAACGATGACGCTCCATCAATGTTTCAACTGTCCATCCCACCGGGAATACACAGTCATTACTGATATATACCGCATCTTCATGAATTCGAATCTGTATCGGAACTAACGCTGATATACGATTTTAATATATGCACCTGTAACCTATTTTTCTGGATTGCGATGAAACACGAGAATTGTCGCACGTTTAAGCCTGCCTTGTTCAAAAAGCTGTTCATTACTCATATTCAAATCCGCTCCCCTGAGAAGCTGCTTTGTACTGCCGCTCCGATAATGATACTCTCCTTTGTAATTTACCGGATAACTGCTCGGATTAACACATATCTCGATATAATCCTTGCCATCTTGTATCAGCAGATTCACATCTACAATAATGCCAAGGATATCTCGTACTTTATTAGGTATATCTTCAAGCAGCTTTTTACTATCTGGTACCCCGATTACAGTGCTGTTATCATCGGTTCCAATATATTATATCTTGCCACCATGAACATTTACGAAACCACAAATCCATTTCAAATATTCATCACGCCATGATTCATCCTGCAGCCACTACTGTTTCCATACCTTTATTTCTGAAGTTTACCTGTTTTGAAGTCTATAGATTTCACCTGTTACGCTGTCTTCCTGCCTGTAATTGCCCTTGTCACTTTAATTCTATGTATGCCTCATCGGATACCGCTTCACACCATTCCGTAGCTGTTTCTTCCCCCGGAACCTCAACAGCTAAATGTGCGAACCAGCTATTTGCAGCGGCTCCATGCCAGTGTTTCACACCTGCCGGAATAACCACTACATCACCAGGATGAAGCTCCTGCGCATCCTTTCCCCATTCCTGATAATATCCGCGTCCGGCGGTGCAAAGTAAAATCTGACCACCGCCGCTTTTCGCATGATGAATATGCCAATTATTACGACAGCCCGGCTCAAAAGTTACATTACCGATCACCACGCCATCTGTGGTGAGCATATTCAGGTAGCTCTGTCCTGCAAAATATTTTGCAAATGCGTCATTCTTCCCTCCAACCGGGAAAATGCTTACTTCTTCTGGTTTCATCTCAATTTCCTCCTATCTTACCTGTGCAATCCATGCGTCAATCTCTTTATCCGATGTTACCAATTCTGCGCCGCCTGTCTCATCAAATTGAATCTCCATTTCATGAGAAAAATCAGCCCCTTTACAGGCACTCTTAATATCTTTAATAGCATGACCCGGCCAACCGCCATGCGTTTGAAACGGAATTACCGTCTTTCCCGTCCAATCATAGGACTTCAAAAATGACAATACTGCCGGAGCCATCGTATACCACCAAGTAGGCGTTCCTACCGCAATCACATCATAATCCGCCGGATTCAGGTTCAGCGGTTTAATCTCCGGCTGATACCCACAGTTCACCTCACGCTGTCCTTGCTCCACAATATCGTTATAAGAACCTGAATAGGGCTTTACTGTCTCGATCCTGGCAATATCTGCACCAGCAGCCCTTTGCAGCTGTTCAGCAATTCGTTTGGTATTGCCGTTTGATATAGAATAATATACAATCAGCATTTTCTTTTTCATCCTTTTTACGCTCCTTTCTCTGTGCAAACCTTATAGCGCAGCCATACACTGCCTCCATCTTTAACCTCGGCGTTTTGCAGTTCAGAACACCGCCTCCACCAAGCATAAGAGTTTCAATCCCAAACAATTCTTTTAACTTCTCCATTGCCACTTCATAATTCAGGTCGTCTGTCCCGGCAATGATATAGGAGATACCGAGTTTCCGCAAAAACGATTTATACGCATTCCCGGCCTTTTCCGTCAGCACCTCAATAACATGGGCTGTTGTATCAACATAGGTTAACGTATTGCTTTTCCAGCCCAGCTTTCCTGAAGGATCAACGGAAACATAGTGCATATTCGATTTTATTGCAACGAAGTCTCCGGCTGGTACATCCGGAGCGTTTTCATCAAGCTCTGGCTTTTCTTTCACAGGTTAGTCAATAAATCCTGCTTCTTTAAGCCAGCTTACAACCGCTTCGCTTGCCTCGGCCTGAGAGTTCTGAGCCATAGAACCTCTGATTGCAAGTCCATCCAACACCTCTGCATCCGGGCAGGTCAGTGCAATGTTTCTTTCAGTAGAGGAAAGTCCGCTGCCCTCATGGGTACAGAATGGCACAATTGTTTTCCCAGAAAAGTCGTAGCTTTCAAGGAAAGTATAAACTGCCATGGGCATATCTCCCCACCAATTAGGATAGCCAAGAAATATTACATCGTAATTTTCCATTCCTTTCACACTTTCAGCAAGTTCAGGCCGGGTATTTTTATCCTGCTCCTGCTTTGCAATTTCGGTGCATTCATCATAATCGTCAGGATATGGCGTTACTGTACGAATTTCAAACATATCACCGTCAATCTGTTCTGCAATCATATCTGCTACAATATGGGTATTACCCTTTTCAATGTAGCCAACGCTATAATTCTCACCTGTACGAGAGAAGTAAGCCACTAATATTTTTGTATCCTCCATATCAAAATCCTCCATTTGCTGTGTATCATTACTTTGTATCTCATCCATTACCTCAGTTTTCACCGTTGCAGTAGAGTTTTCTTCGGAAACAGACGGCAAGGTTTGCGAAATATTCGTTTCAGATTTTTCGGTACTTCCGCAAGCCATCAGTGTAAAGATTATAACGAAGGAAAGTACGAAAACCAGTAATTTCTTCAATGATTCAAGTAATTCCTTTCACAATAGCACGTTTTTACGGTCCTAAGGCTTCAATCCAAGTTTGAACGACATTTTTCGTGCCACGCCAATCCATTCATGAGCAGCCTCCCCAACTAAAGAATACGCCATAAGTACAGGGAGAGATAAAATCATAATTATGTCTATGACGCTCTGGAATTTTCTCTTTGCTGACATGGAAACTCATTCCTTTTTTATTCTGCCAGATCTATGGTTACTTCTATATAGTCTCCCATCTCATAGAACACAGATAAATCCGAAGTAACTCTGCCCAACACAATAATTCCCGATTCAATTTCGGGTTCATCTACCTGATTGTTATAAAGAATACAAAAACCATTGCCGCTGAACCAATAAGCCAAATCCCCATTTTCAAAGGTGGTCTGTGCATCTGCTTCGTCATAGTTCAAGCTACCATCCATTCCACCATAAAACTCACGGCCTCCGCCAACTCGCTGCATAGAAAGTGTTTGAGGAAGCGTAGCCGCAGATTCACAATGCTGCAAGCTCTTTTTCGACATTCCTTTATAGGCCAAGGCTCTCAATCCAGGTCTGAACGGCATTCTCCGACACACCGGAGGAAAAACGCTCACCTTCCAGCCAGCTTCCGGTACCTGCCAATTCAGCCAGCAGCTCTCCGCTTTCTCCTAAACCGGAACTGGAAGAAGTGCAAAAAGGAACTACCGTTTTCCCAGTAAAATCATTTGCTTTTACGAAGCTATCTACCGGCCATGCTGCAATTCCCCACCAGATGGGATAACCGATAAATACCGTATCATACGATTCCCAATCAGGAACAGTCGCGGCCACTAATTCTATGTCCCTGGCATCCGGATTGTCATGTTCATATACAACCCGACTATTGTCATCCGTCCAGTCTAAATCAGCATCCGTATAAGGATCTTTCGGTTCCAATTCAAAGACATCGGCATTTGTTGCCGCCGCTATGTAATTTGCAGCCTCCTCTGTATTTCCGGTTGCCGAATAATAGACAACCAGTGTTTTCCCGCTTTCCGGTTCTGTTTCCAAATCAGAGGGCAACTCACTTTCTGATACATCAGATTCGGTAGACTCTGCCATAGAGGGCTCTGCTGCGGAAGTTTCCGTCTGAGAAGTTTCCTGTTCCTCCGCAGATGATTCAGTCTGTAAAGAATTAGACGGACTGGTGTTTCCACACGCAGTAAAGCTAAATACCAAAACCAGCCCCATAAATAATGCAATCAATTTTTTCATTGTATTCGTTCCTTTCAAAAAATTGTAATTTGGGATATAAGCGCCATTATTTCTGCGGTTTCAACGGGCCATAGAAATAGCTGGCGGTAGCGCCTCCATCAATCAGGACGGTAGAACCGGTAATAAACGCTCCTTTGCCACTCATCAAAAGCTCCGCCACATTTGCCACTTCATCCGCAGTTCCCGGACATCCGGCAGGGCAATTCGCAAACATATTCTTGTAGAAATCTCCGCGAGGGCCGTTAAATTCGTCAATCGCAAGCGGCGTTACAATAATGCCGGGAGCAATATCATTGATACGAGCGCCTCTTTTGCCCCATTTAACCGCCTCTGCCATAACACGCTTTTCATTGCAACGTTTCGCCATCTGATAAGCGTGCAGGGTATCCCGGATGTTCTCTGGCTGCAGCATAGGAAGCCGGAGCAGTTCTTCAGCGGATGTCGTTGCCAGCAGTTCATCTTCCTCGGCAGTCAGAGCGGGCATACGCCAACCGGACTGGCTGGAAATCGTTACACCCACGCCACCTTTCTTAATGACCTTACCAACTTCCTCCAACAAAACGGCAGTGCCATACAAATCCACTTTCAGAATTGCCTCGATAGGGGCCTGACTGGGTGAAACCCCAGCCGCATTGACCAGCATGGAAATTTCTCCATATTTCTGCGCCTCTGCAATGAGGCTCATAATGGACGCACGGGAAGATAAGTCCATTTCCATAGACACCACATCAAAGCCCGCATCATTCATAATCTTAGCGATAGCCTGAGCGTTTTCCAGTTTCTTGTCACCTACAACAATTTTCATGCCATAGCCCATTCTTCTGGCAATCGCCATACCAATCTGGCCTGCACCAGTTAAAATCATTACATCTTTCATGTTCTTTCTCCTACCTTTTCTTATTTCGCCTGATTTCCACCAAATACAAGAAACTGCATCTGGTTCAGTTTTTCATCTATTTCATTGATTTCCTCTGCAGATAAGATAATCTCTGCCGCTTTCAGATTTTCCTGAAGCCGTTCTGGTTTGCGGCTGCCGGGAATGTGAATGATCCATTTTTTTTGCCAAGTTTCCAATCGTTCTTTGTTCCATACCATTTTCCTCTCTGCCTCAAATTGCCATAGCTTTTCAGCGGCACATTGCAAATATTTTTTCAATGTCCTGCTGTGCCAGCGGCTTAAAGCCCGGAAGTACACCGTCTCCACAAGCCTTCTTAGCCATAACTGGGAAGTCCTTTTCTTCAATGCCGACTTTTGTGAAAGTATTATCCAGTCCCAGCGTATCAAAGAAGAATGCAGAAAGTTTTTCAATGCTCTGCTTTGCAATATCCATCGGCTCCAGATTTGCATCAATG
>JAGASK010000052.1 GCA_017621815.1 Lachnospiraceae bacterium
CCCGGAAGAATCCGTCACATACTCCATAAAATCCAGGAATTCTTCCGAGAAATCCTCCCTGTTTCTTCCCTTTGTATTAATAAAGATTCTGACTGCCCCGTCTAAAAGCTTTAAGTCCGGACATTCCCTGCTTTCCATGGTTTCATCAAAAAGAAACTTGTCCACCAGGTTTAAGTCCTTCAGCCTTGTTACTGTTTTCTTTGCCATAAATTTTCCTCCTCCTGGCAGGAAAATATGGCTATGGATTACTGTCTCCGCCATCAGCGGTTTTTCAACCGCCGGATATAAAATGACCAGACAGAATTTTCGG
Source organism: Lachnospiraceae bacterium (assembly GCA_017621815.1). Classification (GTDB taxonomy): domain Bacteria; phylum Bacillota; class Clostridia; order Lachnospirales; family Lachnospiraceae; genus Suilimivivens. The sequence continues at coordinate 311 of JAGASK010000052.1, forward strand.
CATTCTCTTCATTTTCCTGCTTTTATATGATTGATTGGGTTTTAAAAGCAGGATTTCAAGATACTTATTGAACAGATTGTTCTGTCAGATGCGGCTGTGCCGCAATACAAGCTTTCGCTTATAGAAATCTTTTGCTTTGAATGCATTGTTGCATAGTATTATCTGTATTTCAATATGATAATTCAATATTTCGTATTTATTTCTACTTTTCCAAATACACCTGCGCAATTGTAAAAGCATATTAAATCATTCTATTAATAAAGGCATCCACCAAGTGAACGCCTTCTTCAAATAATCACAAGAGTTTCCTCAACCCCTGTCATAATACCCTTTTCATATACAACCACTTATCTTTTTTAATCAAAAACATTTAATATAAACAGCATATCGCAGCAGGGAAATAATGTCAATTTTTCATTCTTTTCTTCATCATATTTCCAAACCCTTTTATCATTTCTCTATTCGCAAAAATGAATATCATTATAGCAAAAATAAACATTACGATATCCGGAATTGTCCCTGACACACAAGCCAAAACCGCATACGCAAAAGCCGTCCCGCCATAAATTCCAAGCCTTTTATAATTCAGACTGATTTCGAGACTTTTCTTTGTCTGCTTTACCCGCACTATCCACATAACCAAAAATCCCAGAAATGTGGAAAATGCCGCCGCCTGCAGTCCCCAGGAATGAATCAGCAGAAGATTTACCGCAATATTAACCAGCGCTCCATAGATACTCGTCATAGACGCTCCCCTGGTATTCCCGCTTTTTAAATAGCCCGCCCCGAAGTATGCCGCAAAGGACTGAAAAGCGCTTCCCAAATACAGAAACGCAATGTAATCGGCGGACGCCTGATACTGCTTGCTCATAAACAGATGAACATATAGCTTTGATATGGGAATAGCCATAAGTACCAGTGAAAAAACCAGCACCGAATATTGATCAAACACCTGGCTGTAATAACTTCCCTGATTCTCTTCTTTGTCCGCAATACTCACATCCTGCCAGGAATTGGTAAAAAGCGACAGCACCGACTGCAGCACAGTAGGAAATTTATAAGAGATGGAATAAATACCGTTCCACTCATTTCCGAGAAATGTTTTTACAATATATCGGTCTGACCAGTTTACCACCCACCAGCTAAGCTGATTGGGTATCAGCGGCAGGGCAAACCGAATCATTTCCTTTTCTATCTGCCTCCGGCAAAACAACTCTTTTCCCGGAAAATAGCGAACTCCTTTTTCCCCCAGTAATGCAGCAAACGTACCTGCCCAGTAAGCTGCTGCTGAACTCAGCAGCATACCTTCCATGCCTCTTCCCATAAAGCAGATTTGTATCATATTCAAGGCCAGAAACACTGCCGTATATACAATTCCGCTGCCTGCAAACAGCTTCTGATTTTTCACTCCCCTGAGCATTTTCTGAACTGTATTAAAAACAGCGCTTCCTGTCAGGATAAAGAAAAAATATCCCACATATGGGTATTCCGTAAATTGTTCAATTACAAACAAGACTATTGCAATAACGGCAATATGCCAAAAAAGCAGCTTATAAGCCACTCCCAGATAGTCCTCGCGCCTTCCCTCTTCTCCTATCAGCCAACGATAAGCTGCATCCCCTATCTGTATAGTTACAACCGGTGTCAGAAGGCTCACGGTTGTTATGATCAAATCATAAACGCCCATTTCCGCCGGCAGAATATAATAAGTATAAAGGGGTACAAAAAGAAAGCTCAGGATTTTTGTTCCAAAGCCTCCGATTGCATAAATCACCGTTCCGGAAATTAATTCCCTGTTCTTATTTTTCTCCTGCATGTCCTCCACCTGCTTTACCCGCTTCACTGCATCAATTCCCACAATTCTTCCACATGCTCCCGCATTCTTGTCCAGGAAAATCTTTCTGTTTCATTCACGATATTTTCTCTGAATTCCTCTGCTTTATCCTCTTCAAAAAAACGCACCACGGCATCCGCAAGAGCCGGATCATCCCCTGCCGGCACCAGATAGCCTGTCTTTCCGTCTGTGATTACATCCGGAAGTCCTCCCACACAGGTTGCTGCCACCGGTTTATGAAATCCAAAAGCAATCTGAACGATACCGCTTTGAGTGGCAGATTCATAAGGCAAAATCACCAAATCCGAAGCAGCAAAATATTTCTGTATTTCCGTATCCGGCACATACTCATCCACCAGCTTCAGGCAGGAAGAAAGCTTCTTTTCCTCAATTATCTTCAAATAATCCTCTCTGTCATTTCCAAATTCCCCCACCACCATAAGCTCCGCATCCGGCAGTCTTTTCAAAATAGAAGGCATTGCACAAAGTAAATGCTTTAAACCTTTATACTCTCTGACAAATCCAAAGAACAGCAATACCTTCTTTTCCTTTTCTATTCCAAGAAGCTCTCTTGCTGTCTCCGCAGACATATGGCTGTAATTAAATCCTCCATAGGTAGGATGCACGGCAGTGATACACTTTGCATCCGGCACAATGGATTTTAAATTCTCTGCGTCCATGGCTGACTGGGTAATAAAACCGTCACCTCTTTTTAAAGTCAGTTTTGTTAATATTTTATCCATTGGAAAACGTTCATGAGGGAATACGTTATGACAGATGAACAAAACCCTGCATTTTTTAAGCAATTTAAGTAAAATCACATCGCAGGGGGCAAAATAAGGATGCCACCACTGCATAAGCACTAAGTCCGGTTTCTGCTTTTTTATCTGCAGAGCTGTCTTCACAATATTAAAAGGATTGGCTGTATTTAATAGAAACTGTGCCTCCTCAATTTTTCCTTTTTCATCTGAGTAATCCTTCTGAGGTTTTTTAAACAAAAATTTCGGATACTGCATCTTGTAGGAAATCAAAGAAACCTCATATTTTTTCTTAAGTTCCTTAAAAAGCGCTGCCGTATAATGGGCAATTCCACCCCGATAGGGATAAACAGGTCCTATCATAACAATCTTTTTCAATTCATTTTTCATAAATACTGTCAATTCCTTCTGCCAGATATTCGTAATTCTTATCCGCTTTTGCAGCTCCTTCTTCCCGCCGCTTATCACAGTTTTTCATACTGCCGCAGGACAAAGCTGCAAGAAGTTTTTCCTTTGTCATATCCTTCACCCATACAGTATCACACTGCCTGCCTATGGATTCCATAAAAATCTGTGTTTTCAGACTATAGGAAAGCGCTGCCACATTACATCCGGACAGCTCGGCAATCATAACTCCGTGAAGCCTTCCGCAGATATAGCTTTCAGACGAAGCAATAAATGCAAGCTTATCCATAGCCTCCATATGCCCGATATAAGCAACCTTTACCCTGACCCTTGCCTTAATCCTATCTGCCAGACGACCATTCACAGAACTGTCCATATGCTCATCAATGGGAAGAAATACAATTTCCTCATAATTTTCTGCAATTTCGGCAATGGCATCCTCAAGAATGCTCATCCGCTTTTCCTCTTCCTCCCATTCCATGTACTGGCTCTGATACCGCCAGGAAATCAGCAGACGCTTTTCCTTAGGGCAGTTTAAGCTTGAACCTGACTTTACCCGCCTCAAAACTCTGTATACAATATCCTCCGAAAGCTTAAGCTTTGCATTCCCCCTGGCTGCTCCTGTTTCTGTCAGCCTTTCCGCCTGCCTTAAGGAGGTTTCATCCCGAAATACAGTCAGTAAACTCCCTGCAAACAACTCTGCTGCCTGTTTTCTTTTCTCCCTGTCTTCAAAATAATCAATACCGACTCCCAGATATCCGTAAGGAATTCTTCTTTTTATGTTATGTTTAAAATAGGAATAAAGCCCGTTTCCGCCGATATCCGCAAAGCAGGTTCCTCCAACCCACAATACCAGATCATAATGCGTGACAATAAAATTCCCATATATCCATTCTTTTATTTTACCGATTCTGAAAGGATGGAGATTAATAATTCTGAGATTTTCTCCATAATTCTGCCGCATTTTAGTTTTGCAGCCCTGATAGCGGATTAAAATACTCACCTGGGCTTCCGGATATTCCTCCTGTAAAAAACGGACAGTTTCCATCATCATCAAATCATCACCCAGATTGTTGTTTCCCACATATCCTGTTAACAATATCCGGACAGTATTTTGTCTACCACTTCGAATCTCTTTTCCCATGTGTTCTCCTGCAGAAATCTTTTTTGTTCCTCTGCCGTATATTTTGGCGGAAATCCTTCTTCGCACAATTTCCTCAGCAGCGCAATATATTCCTCTTCATTATGATAAAAATAAACAAAAGGGCTGAAACGTTCTATTTCCTCATAATAGCTGGATATAATACATTTTCCGAAGGCTATATATTCATAAAGCTTTACCGGATCCACCGCTTTCGTTAAATCATTAATATGAAAAGGCATTACCAGACAATCATAATCCTTTATAAAATCATATAATGCGCTATGCTCCTTACTGCCCTCATAAACAAGTCTTTCGCAGCCTTCAATTTGAGTTGTATAGGGACCTACCAGATGATAACGGATATCAGGACACTGCACTGTGCTTCGTGCCATAATGTCCACATCCACCCATTGTGCAACCGCCCCGATAAATCCTATTTCATAGGATGCCTTTTTGACGGGCATGTTTACCGGATGAATGCTTTTTCCGTCATAAGCGTTGCGCACCAGCAAAGGCTCCGCGCCGCTGTCTAATTCCTGTATTCTCTTACAAAGCCACTTGCTGGTTGCCAGAACCACACTGGCCCGCTTAATGCATTCCTTTTCCTTTTCCCTGATTTTAAGCTTTCTGGACTGCTTGCTTGTAAAATTCTCATAATTATCCATACAGTCATAAAGAATTCTGCCCGTGTAGCTTTTGGGAACATACCAAATCAGCTCCGGTCCCCCAATCCAGATAAAATCAAAATCATTTAAGTCCTTCATAACTCTCCGGTAACTGAAAGCGGTAAACCATCTGCTTAAGGCCAGCTCATACTGATAAGGAAACTGGTAAGCCAGCCTGTACTTTTCCGGAAAAATATTTTCTTTCTGGGTATGCTTATGGTTTCTGAAAACCTTGTGCACGTCAATCACTGTACAATCATATTTTCCTGTTTTCTCAAGCTGATAGTACATCATCTGATGACGTCCTACCACCTGCTTCCATTCCATATTAGTTATATATAATATCTTCATTCCCTTTTCTCACTTTTCAAACATTGACTTATCAGGAAATTTTTCGGAAAGACATCTGTTTACCTTATCCTTAACCTGCCCAAAAAGCTCTGACGGACATTCATCATTTAAACACAGCAATTTATACTTTCCCGATTTCAGAATATTATAAATTTCCGGGTCATCTCCTCTGATTACCAGAAATTTTCCGTCCTTTAACGTGTTGTGGGGATGAAAATTACCGGAAAGGACATCAAACAGATGAAACAGATAGATTGTCAAATCATCCATTTGCCTGAATTTATGCCTGTTTGTTTCCGTCAGTTTTTCTCCCTCCCGTGTCCACATCTCCTGAAAACTGCTTTTTGTATAAGGACAGGCAAAATGTGGTGTAAGGATACCGAATAAATTAGGAAAAGGCATCAGATACATAATCAGATTATAAAAAAACATCATTCCATAACGTGGGGTTAAAATTTTTCCTCTCAGCTTCTTTTTATAATCCCGCCTTTTAAAATACTTTCCCAAAAGATTATAATTATTAATAAGCAAATGAGGAAACACTTCACTGTTTCCTCCGCATCCCACAGGGTATTCCACAAAAATCGTCTGCGGCCTGCCCTGATAGAAAAAATCTTCCGGTTTCAATTCATTCATCAGGAAAAAGTCATCATTCAGGACAATAAACCGCTCGCTTAAGCCTTCAATTCTATGAAAATTATTTTCTATTACATTGGTATTAAAAGTAGGAAGAAATTCTGCCGGAATATAATCCTCATGATTTACAAGCACCAGCTTTTCACACTCTTCGTTAATCCATGCCGGTGCCTGATGGTCAGTTACCAGAAAAACCTTATGAACCCATGAAGCATATTTTTCAATTCCGCGAAAAATGTACTGCAGGTTCTCCCAGTCCCGGTAACGTGCTGTTCCTGCATCACCGCCCCGGCCACACTCATATTTATCTCTTTTCTGACGCCAGCGCTTTTCATTTCCGTCTACATAAGTAATTACAATATCAATGTTTTCCATACTGTATTCCTCAGCCGTCAATATCATAGTCTCTGTTTCTTCTGGCTCTTTTACGGCTTCTTCTCCTTCTGGCTTTCCTGGATGTCCCCGCTACTAACAATCCGGTGGCCAGAATTCCTGCACCGATGAGCCCCATAGCAATAATCCACGCCTTGGAACGGCCTGCTTCTCCGCGGTTTCGCTCTACTTCTTCCACAACCATTTCACCTTCCACCGCACTGTTTTCTATTTCTTTTGCCAACGCAGCTAAATCCACATCATCATCAGTTAAAACAATCTGGTCATCCTCTACTGTTCCCAGACTTCTGATAAGCGCATAATTGCCGATACCACCGGTTGTCTTAAAAGTAGCGGTTCTTCTGTCATCATCTATGTCCTTCCATACAGTTACTGTTCCGTCTTCCCGTACACATGCCACCCCATAAGACATGGTATCGGCTGCAAAATTATCAGGTATGCCAAAAACGATTTCTATGTCCGCCCCGTCAGAAGGCAGAAGACTGTATTTTCCTTCATCGCCGCCTACGGTTATCTTCCCCAGTTCAATACTCAGCATAGGACCTACTTCTGCCCCTTGGGCTGATGCCGCCAATTCCAGTGCTTTTTTAGATTCCGGATTTTTCTCCGTATTCAGATTTAAAAACTGGGCATAAGGCTTTTCATCCTTGGAAATGCCATAAGCCTTCCTGATTTCATCTTCACTTGTAATTACAGCACATCCGTTTACCGCAGTACCGAGATATACGCCATTGATACCTGACTGAATTCCCTGAACCGAATCTTCTGAAGGGACCTGTGCCGCTGCAGTTCCGCTGCTTTCATCCCGGCTTTCCGGCTTCTCCGTTGGCTGGTGCACCGCTTCTGATTCATTTTCCCCTGTCTGATTTAAGTCCGCTTCAGGTGTTGCCGCAGTTTCTGCATCTGATACAGTCTCCGATACTCCGGTCTTCTCCCCGGCAGGTGTTGAAGCAGTTACCGCATTCTGACCGCTTCCATTTCCTTCTGTGGTACTCTGGCTGCCACTTTGCGCAGTTGCCTTCGGTTCCGGCGTATTTTTCTGCTGCTTACCTGCTTCCTCATTCTCTGAAATAATATCATCCACAACCGTATTGCCTCCGGTTGTTCCCGCTCCTACCGTTCCGGTATAAGTCGTGCCTGTTGCATTAACAGACATTACAGGAGCTATAACCAATGCTGCCGTAAGTATGCCGGCCATTGTCTTTTTTATCTTCCCTGTCATAATCTTATCTTCCTCCTTATTCTCCGATTACTGCTTTCAACCGTGTTTTTCTGATAATATTTGTCAATACATATGAAACAGCATAAGACACCAGAATAATGCCGCCACACAGCAAAACAGGATTTATATCGTACTTTCCCAAATAATAAAATAATACATATATAATCATCGGATGCAGCAGATAAATGCCGAATCCATTCTTATTTATTTTCTTAAAAATATTCAAACTGCAGATTCTTAAATCAACATATTGAACTGCTCCTGCTGCAATTCCTATTCCGCATAAAGAAGCTGCTGCCTTTTCACCTGCCGGCAGCAGATGACTTAAGACAAATGCAGCTGCCAGCAAAATCATTACAATCGGCCGTTTCAAAATTCCTGTTATCTTTTCATAATTCCTGTTTATTATATATCCCAAATAGAAGAAGGGCAAATAATATATTATTTTTTTTATCTGAAAGACATTGGGAAGTTTCCATGTTACCGCCAGAATAATCAGAAGAACAGCAAACATAATGAATGAGTTCCATTTTTGCATCTGCTTTTTTATAAGCGCACATATACAAAAAATGCCGAACAGCACAACCAGATACCACAAGTGCCTTGAATCTCTTACAAGAAGAATACCGGAAATGCAATATTCCAAATAAGAACTCTCCGTAAAGCGAAACAAAACCATAACCGGAGCTACATATATAATTCCGAAAAACCAATATGGAATCAAAAGACGTAAAAATTTATTTTTAATAAACTCCAACGTATTCCCATATTTTTTATAATCGTCAACACATAAGCCGTAAACCATACCCGATACACAAATATACAGAGGCATATGAAAATCATAAATAATATTACAAAGACTGCTTAAGAAAGCCGAACTATTATAAGGCTGCACCACCCCTTCTCCCGTATACATCCTTGCTGCATGGGCAGCAACAACAAGAAAAGTTGTAACTACTTTAATAATATCATATTGCGCCGATGCCCGATTCATTATCTGTTTTTCCATAAGTCACCCAAATCACTATAATAAGGCAGGCTACAGAAGCGCTGCAGCCATAAGTCAGATTGCTGCAACATGCCCCTGTAGCCATAAAATTTCAAACCTCTGTCAGAATTATTACCTGTATTTTTGAATAAATTTTGTCAGCATGACCGCACATTCTGCCCTTGTAGCCTGCCCTTTGGGATTCATATAATACTTTCCATTCCTGGTGCTTCCGCTGATAATTCCGGCGCCTACTGCCCACTGCATATTTTCGTAGGCCCAACGGCTCACCTGTGATGAATCCGCAAATTTACTGAAATCTGCACGGTCACCAGTATCATATCCCTGCACCTTGGCAAATTCCATTAACATTCTTGCCATTTGCTCACGGGTAATATTATCATTGATTCCGTAACGGCCATTACCTAAACCTGCCACAATTCCGTTTTCATAAGCCCAGATAATAGCATTGCTGTACCACTTTCCTGCCGGAACATCACTGAAAATACTCTTATAAGATACCGCCGGTTCACCTGCCAGACGGTAAATAACCGATGCAAACATGGCTCTTGTAAGAGGTTCATCAGGCCGGAATTCATCAGTTTTAACCCCTGTCATAATTCCGTTTTCGTATACAAACTTAATATTCTCATACTTCCAGTTGCCGGCATTGACTGCTACATCAATGAAAGGCCAGGAACCTGAAGGTTTTTTCGTGGGGGTAGGGGTAGGAGTTGGTTCCGCCCCTTTTACCGTAATATTCAACTTCGCTGAAACCTCAGGATTGCTGACAGAAGTAAATGTAATAGTTGCACTTCCCCCGCCCACTGCCTTTAATGCAGAAGTTGCTGCATCATAGGTTATTACCTTTTGATTGCTGACTGCCGCACTCGTCTTGGAATTTACCGTAAAATTGGTGCTCGCTCCTCTTCCGACTCCGTTTATATACAAAACATCACCCACAGCCAGACTCTTACTGCTTCCGGCAGGCAGAACCGTATATAAACTGCTTCCCACATATCCTGCTGCTGAATACTCCCTGATATTCACAGATGTAACCGGATAAATTTCCGTACTTTGGGACGGATTATATCCTGTAATCAGTTTAGGAAGATATGCACTGCTGATTGTAGCAGCAGCCTGATATCCGATAGTGACAAACTGCAGTTTATTATTTTCATCAATCATGGCAATTACAGGCAGGGTAACACTGCTGCTGAATCCGCCTGCCCCGGCATATGCCCACATTGCATAATAAATATTCCTGGTAGAATCATCATACCCAAAGTCAATGTAACCTTCCGGGCAATAAGTATTTTCAAACTCCTCCACAGTCTCAGAAGACTTTCTTTCAAATTCCAGGGCATATACCTCCACCTGGCCATTCTTTACCCAGTCACTTTGGGATATACTCTTTAAAGTCTGCTGGGAATTCGGGCAGGTAGTTCTGAAAAAGACAAGAATTTTAGCCTTCCCGCTGCTTTGTGTGGATAAGGTTCCTCCATCAATACTGTCGAAGGTATAAACATATTGGCTGTTATCAATTTCAAGTGTTTCCTGATTTTGGACTGACCAGGAAACAGGTGCCATAGGATATTCTTCATAAAAGCTGCCTGTCTTATAGGCATTATTTCTTAAATGGTCTGAAAAATCTTCATCTGACTTCAGGAAATAATCATAATAAATACCGCCTCTGGTGGAATCATCCCATGTAGTATCCACGTTATACCAGTAATCTCCCAATTTTACAATATTCCATGCATGAGGTTCCGCCTCTCCCTGGCTGCATCCGTATCCGGTAATAAATCTTACAGGAATGCCTGCCTCCTTGCACATTCTGTAAAACAACGATGCATATCCCTGACACACCGCTTTTCCTTCCACAATCGCTGCATAGGTACTATGACAGGTATCTGTACCGTCATCGGTATATTCAATACGCTCCACAACGAAATCATGAATTGCCAGTATCTTTTCATATTCGGTTTTTCCATTCAGATTCAACGAAGCAAGGGCCTGCCGTACTGCAGACGTTACCTGGGCTTCCTGCTCGGCAGTATCCATATAAAGCATGGATATCACATAAAAATTCTGTTTGCCGTCGTACCTGCGATAATATCTATATCCTCCGTAATTAGCCAGAATATAGTCTCCTTCATCGCTTCCTGATGCGATTTTCTCATCCATGGCAGCGTTAATAAGCTCTCCTATACTATAATCCGAAGCATAAGCAGTGCTCATGCTGATCTCCGTATTTCTCACCTTCATCTGAGATTTGAGATAATTAACAACTTCTACATCAGAATTAAGGACAACAATATCTTCGGAAGCTGCAACCAGCTCATCTGTATCTTTCGCTCCAAGCCGGTTCTCAATGTCTTCCTCTGTATAAATTCCCTCGTATGCCGGTCCTACGCCGCACTCAGTACCTGTCTCAGTTTCTCCTGAGCCGAGTAATTCATCGGTTTCTTCCGGTTCCTGTGTCTCAAAAGCCGCACTGGGTGACGGTGTTACAACAGGTGATACTGCTGCACCGGGTGACGGTATTTCGCCTGGAACCGCTTCCGGGGTCTGTGAAGGAACTGCTGTTGCCTCCGGCACCTTTGTGGGAGCTGCCGCTTCAGGAGTTGCGGATGGAACTACTGCCTCAGGCGTTTCCGATACTTCAGGTGACGCTGTCTCCTCAGGTGTTTCCGATGCTTCCGGTGAAACTGTTTCCTCAGGTGTTTCCGATGCTTCCGGCGAAACTGTTTTCTCAGGTGTTTCCGATGCTTCCGGCGAAACTGTTGTCTCCGGCACTTCCGATGCTTCCGGTGAAACTGTTTCTTCAGGTGTCTGCTCTGTTTCTGTGACTATTCCTGTCTGTTCCGGAATTTCTGCTGCCGCTGCCGGCATCGCAGGCACCATCAAACTTATTGCAAGCAATATACTTAAAATTCGTTTTTTCAAACTCTCTGCCTCCCATTTCATAAGCTTTACACAAAAATATTATAATTCCGGTTAAGATTTATTGTCAATCTGTCATTAATACTTTGACATAAATTGCTTCAGCATAACTGCGCACTCCGCTCTTGTAGCTGCTCCCTTCGGATTCAGATACGACTTTCCATCCTTTGTAGAACCGCTTATAATACCTGCTCCTACTGCCCACTTCACATCATTCAGCGCCCAACCGCTGACTGAAGACGCATCTGCGAACTTGTTAAGTTCTGCACTCTGACTGATATCATATCCATTTACCTGGGCATAAATATGAAGCATCCTTGCCATCTGCTCACGGGTAATATTATCATTGATTCCGTAATGCCCGTTGCCTAAACCTGCCACAATTCCTTTTTCATAAGCCCAGATAATTGCATCACTGTACCACTTACCTGCAGGTACATCACTGAAAATATTCTTATATGTCACCTGGGGACTTCCTGACATTCTGTAAAGCACAGAAGCAAACATGGCACGGGTCAATGCACTGTCCGGTTCAAAAGTATCAGCTTTTGTTCCTGTCATAATACCGTTCTCATACACATATTTAATATTTTCATATTTCCAGTTGCCGGGATTTTCTGCCACATCTTTAAAGGGCCAGGTCTGCACATTATCAGACGGCTGTGGACAGGCCGACGCGGGCATATTATTATAAACCGGTATTTTAAATACAAAAGTATTGTCAAGAGAACCTGCCTGGGTATAAGCCCGCCTGATATTTCTTCCTTCCGAACAGGCCGCTTCAATGTTCTGCATATACTGATGCCAATATAATCCGTTAGCGCTTGCATCCACATCATATTTCTGCAGATAGAGAGTATCCTGGCCTTTTAAAATATAACTTTCCGATATCAGTTTTGCGCCTCCTGACAAGGATTTATACCGGGTGTCCCAACCTTCTTTTCTGGCTCTCTCCAAACCGCTGGTTATTACCAGATAATCTGTATTTCCTGATGCTCCAATATTAAAATAATTGTACAAATTCTCATATCCCGCAAAGGTTCCCGATATCAGCGCGGAAGTACCTTTCCCCTGCTCCTGATACACCCTGCATGCCAAATGAAAGGGGCTTACCTTCAGACTGCTTCCGATTTCATAAAAAGCCTGGGCATAGGTTTTGTCCATTCCCGGTATCTTGCCGCTCATAAAAGTGGAATTCAGTATATACTGCACTGCATCCTTTGTATGATAAGTTGCATTATAAGTCAGCAATTCAAACTGGAAAATATCCTGCTCATTCAGAAAATTTCTGGGATCCATATAGTATTTCAGAATACCTTCCGAAGCATAATACCATGTATTGCTGTATTTCCCGTTTTTCCACGACTCAGGGCTGGTATAATGAACCAGATTTCCTTCTCCGATTTCATTCCTGATTACCGTATTCCAGTCCAGTCCCGTATCCATTCTGACAAAAGTCCAATTAGGATGTCTGCTCTTTAAAGCTGTTAATCCTGCCTTATAAGAATCAGGAAATGTATTAATATCGGCATTATTTGCCGCTCTTAAAATTTCATCTGTACTTTCGGGAAAATTTTCTTTTTCCCAGCTCAGCAAGTCCTCATCGGAAACAGCAAGATATACTCTTTCAATATACCCCTGATAATAAACATCCCCCAGATAAAATCCTATCTGGCTGAAAACGCCGTCAGCAGTAAACTCCACCCCCAGAATCTGCACCGACTGTCCCGATTTCACACTGGCAATTACATCACTGCTTAAGTTTGCTTCCTTTCTTACCTCATAACTATCAGTTAAATAAACAAGGGCAAGAATATCCTTTTCCTCTGCAATTCTCCGGAAATCTTCACTTAATTCCTCATAAGCTGCCAAAAGCTCATCATCATTTTCCACTTCCTCCGATGGTTCCTGCTCCTGGACATCGTCACTTTCCACTTCCTCTAATGATTCCTGCTCTTGAACATTATCACCTTCCATTTCTTCCAATGGCTCCTGCTCCTGAACATCATCACTTTCTTCCGACTCTTGCTGAGCATTATCATTGCCTTCCCCATTATCTACAGAAGGTACCGTCTCTTCATAATTGCTGCCGCCTGCATCCTCAAAAGGGCTCTCCAGGATACCTTCATTTTCTCCGGCATCTTCAACAAAAGATTCCTGTATCTCATTTTCGTTCTGCAAAGTTACTCCACTGGCATATGCTGAAACTGACAAATTTGAAATAGTAAGTAAAATTGCTCCTGCCAGAATCAAGCTCCGGCGGGTTTTCATCAAAATCCTGTGTTTTCTAATCATTCTTTTCCTCTCTCCGGTATTTTTTTATCCGATTTTCTGCAAAAATTGTGTTAGTAAAGATGCACACTCTGCTCTTGTAGCTTCTCCGCCCGGTTTCAAATAGTAAACTCCGTTTCTGGTTTCGCCCACCATAATTCCGGCACCTACCGCCCAGCGGATTTCTTCTAATGCCCAACTGCTGACTTCCGCCTTGTCTGCAAAGGAACTCAAATCCGCAGATGCGCCGGTATCTATCCCCTGTACATCGGCATAAAGCTTTATCATTCTGGCAATTTGCTCACGGGTAATATTCGCATTCGGCCTGAAATTTCCATCCGGAAATCCATAAACAATTCCTTTGCTGCTGGCCCATATTACAGCATCACTGTACCATTTTCCGGGTGCAACATCTGAAAATCTATTCACAAAAGTAACGTCCGGGCTGCCTGCCATACGATACAATACCGATGCAAACATTGCTCTTGTTAATGCCCCGTCCGGTTCAAAATAAAGTTCACCTTGGGAATTGATCATTCCGGACATAATATTATTTTCATAAACATATTTTACACTTTCATATTTCCAATTTCCTTTTATAACAGGTACATCATAAAAAGGCCATTTTGAAATATCTCCCGAAGGCACAGGCTGTCCGGAAGGAGTTGGTGAATTTACAGGTGATGCAGTGGGATTCGGAACCGGAGTTGGAGTCGCCGACGGTGTCGGTAATACAGGAACCGGCGTTGGCATATCTTCTCCATATATATTGTCCGTAAATGCTTTCAGCCTGATATTTTTGTTCTGCACTTTTCCGAAATCTGACCAGACTCCGTCACTATAAGTATAGGACTGTTTTTCCCTGGCAGTTGCAACAGCTTCCATGCCGGTCGTTCCATATTGCCTGGATCCTTCCGCATACACAGATATCCCATATCCCGGCTTGCTTAAAGTAATAACGACTGCGAAAGTCTGTCCTTCTTCCAGAATTACTGTCTCATCCAGCGGAATCGTGTAATATCCGGCTGCCTGAGTGTAACCGGTTACAGGCTCATCTAACATAGCTGTACCGCTTTCCGGGTTATTCTCATCTGCTAAATTGCTGAAAATTTGAACACTGTATTCCAGATTTACAGTATATGGGGAAAAAGATATGGCTTTTATTTCTTCTCTTCCGTTTAAATTGCCGCAGGCCGTAAAAACATTTGATATCTTTATCTCTCCTGTTCCTATAGCGATAATATCATCTAATATAGTTCCGTCATACTGGTAATTGTTGTCATAATTATCCGCACTGTCCGCTTCTATGGCATATACATTTGTTCCGATACTTGCGTCCTGATAAGAGAGCCAAAAACAGCCGTTATTTCCCCAGCTTTCCCCCCAGCTGTTTTTAACAAGCCACGCTCCGTCAGAACCGGGATTTTCTTTAAAATTATCAGCAGAAAAATTATCATCCCAGCCAATGACTGTAACCGCATGATTGACACCCGAACCGCCAAACGGATAATAATACGCATAATTCCCGGCATTATAATAACTGCTGTAAAAAGGAGGAACATAAAAAGAAATTCCTACAGAACCGTATTCCATAATGGCTCGTTTAATTGCATCCTTATCATTTTTATGATAAATATAATTATTTTTCAGATGAATAATATCCTGTTCATAAGCCGCCTCTATGTCTGCCGGCAGTCTTTCTTCTGCCTGTTCATAGGGCGCCGCTGATTCCGGAACTGCCCCCTGCCAGTTAGCCAGACGGCGGCAAGCCAGATTAACGTTTCCTCCCAAATACAGAAATGACATATCATTGGGATAATAAACAGTTTGGTCTCCTTCGGTTCCTCCCAGTGCATCCGTCACCGGATAATATGTATAATAAGCCAGATGCCTTTCCGATAAATCCGCTTCATCAAATCCTAAAAGATTATTTTTAATGGCATTGCTCTCCAACATACTGACTGCCGTAAAGGCCCAGCAGGTACCATGACTTCCCTGATTTTTAGCTACGGTAATAATCCCGCTGCTTTGGGAATTATAAGATGAGGGAATTACTCCAAACATCTGAGGAACATTGTCCTCCATGATGCTTTCAACAGGCTCTTCTTCCAGTAAATAAGGCAGCTGAATTCCTATATCTTTAAGGCTCTCCCCGCCCGATTCTGTCTCCTGAACATCAGACTGTAACATATAATCCTCTGCCGGATATTCTTCTGTTGCAAATACCGTACCGCTCTGCCCGCTTAGCAATAAAAAAATAAGAAAAGCTGCAGATATCTTTCTATTTCCATGCCATTTCTTTTTCTCCATCATGCAGCCTCCCTTTACCTACGTTATGTAATAAAATATCCGAAAATATTATACCTTTACTAATCATTTTTGACAATATACTGAGAAAACAATAGAAAGCTCGCTTTGCGAACTTTCTATTATCATGAATTAATGAAAGCATCTGTACAGCACAAAACTACTGCCATACAAACGCTTTCATTCTGCTATTTCTGATATTTTTCTATAAACCTCATCAGCATAGAGGCACATTCCGCTCTGGTAGCATTTCCTCTGGGATCAATGTATTTCTGACCATTTTCAATCTTACCACTGATCAGACCGCTTCCGACCGCCCATTTCACATATTCTGTAGCCCATTTGCTGATATTTTTGCTGTCCACAAAAGTATCTACATTTCCACGCTCAGATGTGCCATATTTTTGTACATCAGCATATTCCTTCAGCATCCTCGCCATTTGCTCTCTGGTAATATTATCATTTACACCAAATCTCCCATCCGAATATCCACTTACAATCCCTCGTTTATATGCCCATACAATGGCATCACTATACCATTTACCCGGCGCCACATCTGTAAATACCGGTTCATAACTAACATCAGGATTACCTGCCATTCGATAGATAACCGCCGCAAACATAGCCCTGTTCATGGGAGTATCAGGCTGAAAAACAACTGTTCCGTCTGCACTGTTCATGCCGCTCATGATATTGTTTTCATAAACATACTTAGCACTCTTATATTTCCAGTTATTTTCATTGATTGGAATATCAACAAAAGGCCATTCCGGATTAACACCAACCAGCGTCACCCAACAACGTGCCGGACTAAACTTATAATTACTCATAGCCTTTTTCAACTCTAATATATTGAAAGTATTATTATTATTTTTAAATGACACCTGCTGTGCACCGTCTCCTGCCAGAATTACCCTGTGACCATATTTTCCAACAAAATTATTATAAGTATCCAGCTGTGTTAAATCACCCTTCAGTGTAATAATACCATATTCATATTTACCACTGGCACTTGACTGTAAAATGAAATTTTTCCCGATATTCAGCTTTCCTTCCGTTTCCGTCATGGTAATATAACCTGTGCCAACGGCTGCATTTCCTGCTGCATCTTCTCCCTGCAGTCTTAAATCTCCTCCAATATCTACAATTCCCTTTCCTACATTCAAGTAAGAAGAAATCTGTGTATAATTTCCGGTTACAATAAGATGTCCCCCATTGCTTCCTGTCGTAACAATACCACTCGCTTTTACGTCTCCCTGTATGGTAAGAGTATATCCATTCAGATTAAGTGCGGCAAAATGCAATCCTTCACTACCAACTTTAATCGTTCCATTTGATACAAGTGAAGTATCCAAATACCCGGAAACTGTTATATCAGAATTATCAAGCTGTAAATATCCAATCTTGTTGGATATATTTACACCGGAATCAGGCAGCCGGATTTGCTGAGCACTGCTTCCATTCATTATCAATTTTATTCCGGATAAATCCAGCCAATAGCCTCTCTCTAATTGCTCAAGGTTGCCCTTCAGGGTTATTGTCCCCGCTGTAAATGTCATGGAATTAGGTGAATTCTGACAGATAAAATCCCCGCCGATGTTCAGATTTGCTGACGCATTATTCATAGTAATAGACGCTGTGCCCTTAACATAATCACCATCTTCATCATGTTTTTGGATACGGAAATCTCCGCCGACATCAACGCTTCCTGTTTCCACCTGCAGTATATTCTGTAAAAGTAAATCTCCTTGTACACTCAGCTTTCCTGTATTGCAGAAAACAGCTCCTTTGCTTCCTTCTCCAAGGATTACATTCCCATTTACGGTAAGTTGGTAACTTCTCAAATATACAGCACCGGTTACTGTCAGATTTCCATTAATAATCCAGTCTTTTTCCAAAAAAACTGTATTGCTGATAGTATAATCTCCTTCTATCACCTTCGCCCCAAGCAGTTCATCCTCATTCTCAGGTTCTGTTACCTCTGCTAAAGGAATTTCCGGTACCTCCGGAGTTATGGTTGGTACCTCCGCTGCTTCCGGGGTCATGGTCGGCTCTTCTATTGCTTCCGGCGTTACCGTTGGCTCTTCTGTTGCCTCCGGAGTTACCGTTGGCTCTTCTGTTGCCTCCGGAGTCACGGTCGGCTCCTCTGTTGCTTCCGGAGTCACGGTCGGTTCTTCTGCTGCTTCCGGAGTTACTGTTGGTTCTTCTGTTGCCTCCGGAGTCACGGTGGGTTCTTCTGTTGCTTCCGGAGTCACGGTCGGCTCTTCTGTTGCCTCAACCGCAGCAGTTCCATCCTCCTTACCGCTTCCGGTCTGTGCATATGCAGTCATATTTACAGACGTAAACATAAGCGCAGCTGCCAAAACAATACTTAATACTTTTTTACTCATTAGTCTCTCCTCTCTTTCCCTCAGTATCATTAATTTTATCGTTTACTTACTATGAATCTTTGTCATTTATTTTGTAATCCAGTTCCTTAACCCTTACCTGCACATCCTCCAATATCTTCCTGTTGGCAGCAATTAAACTTGCCATAAACCCAAGAATAATCGTCTCGCTTCCCAGCATAATCAGCATGCTGCACAAAATCAAAGACTGAATATGGCCTGAACCGCTTCCGTTAAAGAAATAATAAAGGAATCGGATTCCCAGTACCGTTCCCAACGCAAAAATACTTCCTCCGATAATTCCGAAAAATTTCACAGGCTTGTACATCATATAGGCACGCACAATCGTTACCATGGATCTTTTCACATAACCCAGCATACTGTGAAAAAGCCTGGAGGGACGCAGTTCCTCATTGGTTCTTACCGGCACTGATTCCATGGCTATCTTGCTTCTCCCTGCCTGCACAATGGTTTCAAGAGTATACGTATATTCATTGATTACGTTCAGATGCATGGCTGCTTCACGGCTGTACGCCCTAAAACCTGACGGCGCATCAGGTATATCCGTGCCTGATGCCTTTCTTACCACAAAACTTCCGAAATGCTGAAGCTTTTTCTTAAGCGGTGACCAATGCTGAACCTCATCAATAGGCCTTGCACCGATGACAATATCTGTTTTTCCTTCCAGAATCGGCCTTACCAGCTTTTCTATATCGTCAGCACAGTATTGATTATCAGCATCCGTATTCACAATAATATCAGCGCCATTGCGCAGACAGGCATCTATTCCTGCCATGAACCCCTTTGCCAGTCCCTTGTTCTGTTTAAAATTAACAATATAGTTAACACCCCATTTTCTGGCAACCTCTACAGTTCTGTCCTTACTTCCGTCATTGATAATCAGATATTCAATTTCATCAATTCCCTCTATTTTCTTAGGAAGCGCATCTAAAGCTATGGTAAGCGTTTCTTCTTCATTATAACAGGGGATTTGGATAATGAGTTTCATAATCTATTCCTTTTTTATTATTCATGTACCAAATATAATCTTTGTCCGGTCACAGACTCTTCATATATCATTTCTACCGGATATGGCAGATCCTCTTCCGATTCTCCTGAATTTTCAATCCAGTTTGTATCCGCTACAAAGTAAACCGGAGTATCAGTCTTACTTAAATCCAACTCACTCAAATCAGCGAAATCCACTCCTGAATAAAAGGAAATCGTGGGTGCCTGCCACCAGCCGTTTCCGCAGATAACCGCCTGCTCATCCCTGGCTTTTTGCTGAACTACCTGTGCAAGCTCTACAGCTCCCTTCTTTGCATCTCCATTATATACCTGCATACCGAAACTGACAAAAATAATTGCAAAACCACAGATAACAGTTTCCGCAATAGCTTTTGCCGACCGGGATATGGACAGCTTTCCTTTCTCCACCAGCCAGTCAAAAATATAAAATCCTTTTATGCAGCTTAACCATTCAAGGAGCAGAAGTCCGATAATAATTCTTCTTCCCCACGCTTTTTCTGTGGGCGTAATGAGAAGCCACCATCCAAAGTAAGAATACACCACTAATTCAATAATATCAACAAATTCCAGTCTTTTCCTTTTTACTGCCCTGAATACAAACCATGCAAAGTTAAGGATAAGCAGTACCATCAATACTGCTGCGGGAATACCAAAGGTATCTGTAAAGGCGGTCAAATGAATCCCCACCTTTTCTATCAGATTGGGGGTATCCTCATAACCTGCTTTCACTCCGGCCTGCCGCAGGATATTATCTGACTGACCGCTCCAATAAACCAGATAATGACTGAAACCAAGTTCAATCAGTTTATATATTTCGAAGACAATGACAGGAACTGCCGCTCCCAAAATCCATAAAAGAATATCCCTGAATTTCATCTTCTTTTCAACAAGCCACTTACTTGCAAACACCACTATAAGTGCCGGAACAGCAATCAAAATAACCGTTTTAGTCAAATAAGCGAGTCCGAAAAACAGTCCTGCTGCGGCAAAGTATCCTGCTTTTTCCTTTTTCTGCGCAAGCATCAAAAAGTATATGCATCCAAGGAACAACGCCAGCGCTGGAATTTCTCCATAGATTCCCATTGACAGTTCCATGAAATGCCAAATAAGTATTGTAAGCCCCAAAAACCAAACTACAGCAGCCTTGTTTGCATCCAGTTCTTTTGAAATCTGAATGAAAAAGAATGCCATAAGCGCAATATAAAATACATTAATAAGCAGCGCCTGCACAGAACCAATTCCAAATACCTTAAACATAAGCGCAATGAGGAAAAGTACAGGTGCGCCTGTCTGTATTCTCCGGGCAAACGGAAACAGTCCGCCATAGTTTGTAGCATAAAGCCCGTCTCTCGCCAGGCTTACCGGAACCTGAAGATTCATGCTTCCGTCAAAGCTGGGCACCTGCGTACATGCCAAATATACAAAACGTCCCAGATAAATAACTACCGAAACCGCAAGCAGAATTTTACACACATAAGCAGCATATACCCTTTCATAGCCATCTGCCTTTCTAAGCCCCAGCTCCAGCTTCTTAATGCCTGCACCCGCTGCCCAAATCACAATCAGACACAATACGAATAAAAACAGCATACCGGCAATACCAAGACAGCCCTTCGGCAGCATTTCCATAATCGTATTCAAAAGATAGTGATGTACCAGAAATACCGGGAATGAATAAAAGCTGAAAAACGATACGGCTTTCTTTATTTTTTCTCCTTTAAACCAGCCGGAAATATAATTCAACACAAGAAATAAGCTCATACCGGCTATGGGTACTAATACATAAAGAGATATCCATGGAATTTTTACTGCAAAGACAGTTCCAAGCAACAACAGAGAAACCAAAACACCTTTCCAGGTTACTTTTTTATTGATTTTAATAAAGTACATTCCGAGAAGTACTTCAAAAGCTCGCAGAATCACGTCATTTCTTTTTGCAAAATTAATGGGATAAAAACGCTCCCAAATAAGAAAAACAAGTCCGTATAGCACAACCGTCAGATGCGGGTTTTTATTCAGAAATTTACGAAACAAAGGAAAAAGAAGATAAATACACAAAATACAGCCTACGAACCAATCCCCTACCAATGCGTAATTAGGAATTACCTCCAAAAGCCATCCGTCTATTCCAAGCAATGTCAATAAGTATGTCCACGCCGGGATGCCATGCTCAAGCTTCTGTGTTAAAATAAGCCGAAGCAAAAATACTGCTGTAAACGCTATGTAATACAACGGATAAATTGCTTCTGTCCGCTTCCGGAAAAATTGCTTCAACTCAAGCTTTTCCTGATAAACATACATCAAACCCGCCCCTGAGATGATGAAAAATAAGGAAACGGCATAATTGCCAAGTGTCAGATTGACACCCCCCAGATTAAGCAGACTGATATTTCCTATTTTAAATGCATCAGGGTTTTGTAACAATCCATAGCTTTCCACTCCTGCCAGAAAATGATATAAAATAATCAGAAAGGTTGCTATAACCCTGATAAAATCTAAATAATATACTCTTTCTTTTAATACTTTCAAATTATTCTCAATCTGTGTTTTCATCATATCCATTTTCGCCCTTTTCCTTCAAACATAACATTAAAACCTGAAATAAATAAATGGATTGTAATCGCTGGCAGCCATGTAACAAAGCGCAATAAAGAAAACAACCAAAACTCCAACATCCTTTATCCATTCCTGTTTTATACGCCCGGCAGCCTTTTTTACCAACGGCGTTGAAAGGATTATAGAAAATACTAAAAATACAAAATACTGCGGATTTAATACCCTGATCATATCCATATTTCTGATTCCGCCTTTTTGAATTCCAAACATATAACCAATATATTTTACTGCGCTGCGTAAATTATCAGCCCGGAAAAATACCCATCCCCAAATTACAACTAACATGGTATATATATAAGAAAGCCATTTCGGAATTTTTGCACAGAATCCGGTCATCTTTTCTATTAATAAAAAGCACCCATAATACAGGCCCCAGACAATAAAATTCCAACTGGCTCCATGCCATAATCCTGTCAAAAAGAAAACTATCATTTGATTAATATACGTTCTCCCGTTTCCTTTTCTGTTTCCGCCTAAGGGAATATAAACATAATCTCTGAACCATGAAGAAAGCGATATATGCCATCTTCTCCAAAATTCCTTAATACTGGTTGAAATATACGGATAATTAAAATTTTCCTTAAAATGAAAACCAAATATATGAGCGATGCCGATTGCCATATCAGAATACGCAGAAAAATCCAGATAAATATATACGGTATAGGATATTGCTCCAACCCACGCATACACCGGATGCAGTCCCCATTCATAATTAAATGCTGCGTCCGCTGCCCCTGCCATTTGATTAGCCAATATAACTTTTTTGGCAAATCCCAGAAAAAAACGCCTTAAACCTGCATGACACTGTTCAACATTAAATTTCCTGTTTTGTATTTCATCCTCAATATCTGCATAACGAACAATAGGCCCCGACATGATTTTAGGAAACATCAAAACATACAGTCCCAAGCTGATTACATTTTTCTGAGCACTTATTTTGCCATAATAAACATCTATTATATATGATAAAATTGAAAATGTAAAAAATGAAATACCAATAGGCTGGACAATATTGGGAACAGTGATGCCTGCTTCAAATCCTTCCGCAAAAATCTGATTTAATATTTCACAAATAAAACCGGTGTACTTAAATACTGTAAGGATACCAATATTACAGATTACGGCCAGAATTAATATTTTCTTTCTGCCTTTTACCCATATTCCCAAAATATAATTTACAAATATGAGAAACAACATTAAAATACAATTTTTAATACCTCCCCATGAATAAAATATCAGGGAGGCAACCAGTAATACTGCATTTTTAACTTTTATATTTTTGCAAAGCATATATACCATCAAAACTATGGGAAAAAATATAAAAATAAAAATCTCAGTTGAAAAGCTCACTGTTATCCTCCTCACCCAGAATATTATTATCCAATAAATAATCAATAAATCCAAAACTCATTCTGGGAATTGCCTCTTCATTTACTTCCAGGAATATAATATCAGAATCTACAATCATTTCCTGAACAGGTAACATATCATAGGAATCAAAGTTTCCTGAGTATGTCCCTTCCGGACACACTGCAAATGTATTTTCCATATAATAGCTTCGTGAAAAATAATTATTCTGTATCATCAAACCATTTAAACCGGCCCCCATGAAACTGCCTCCGCGCGCAAGAATTGCATAATCTTCCTTATCAGAATCCGTAATTTCTATTACAGGCTTATAATATTCCTCATCCGATTTTTCTAATAAATTCAGCAGATTATATATATCCGAATCCGGCGAGGCAGCTTCACTGCACCTTTCATATTCCACTTTGCATTCAGGTAAATTAATCCCCAATTGCTCTTCCATGGCATCAGCCAGTTTTCCTGCACAAATTGCAGCTGTTACACGGCTCCAATGAGTCCCTGTCCTTGGAAATACATGAAACTCTGAAGTCTCTTTTAATTCCCTTACATCAGGAGTACTGTCATAATAAGCAATATTTGTCTGATTCAGCGCATTCATGAACATGCTATATGTGCTTTCCGCTTTTTCTTTCGGTGCAACACTTTTATAAATATCCGGAATATCTTCCGGATATATTTCCGCCTTGCTGGGAGTTATAAAAATGAAAAATTTTTTATCCTTCTCTTTTAACGCTTTATCTATAATATCCAGTTTATTTACCAAAATATCTATTTCTTCCCTTGACATTGGTGCGTAAATCTGCGTTTCAAAACATATATACTCTTCTTCATATAAATTCTGATTTTTACCGATAACTATATTACTGTTAGGGGAGGATTTAAACACACTGTACATAATCTGATTTCGGACAGGAATCAGCCACTCCCTGATTTTCAAATTATCTTCCAGATAATTTTCATAATCACCCTGCCATTTTCCGCTCCATACATCGGCAAATGATATACTTTCCTTTTCTTCCTTTACTGTCTCCCCCTGCAGATTTCCGCTTTTCACAGCAAGCTGTCCTGCAGCACCCAGAGCCATCAATATAAAACTAAAAGCAATAAATAATATTTTGTTCTTCATTTTACTCCTTTGCACTTAATACATTATTCAAAATATTTTACTTCTGAATCAGACTGATTAAATGCATTATAGTATTGTATGTAAGAATATTGAGTTAATGCTTCGCTTGTTTCCTCCAGACCATGCCACTTTCCTTCTTTATCCAAATAACCAAAAGCATTTATTGCCGGATATTCTTCCATCAGTTCAAGCAAAAATCTGTCATAGCTGCTCATCTCACAATTCGCTGTCTGTAATAACAACGGTCTTAAATAATTTGCTGATATAAGTAAATCATCCTTCTCTTCAATATTAAAATTAGCCCATATCAGAAAATCCGTAAAATATTTTTTCTGTCTTATCTCTAACGATTCATTCTCTATATAAAACACATCCTTTGTCATAGGATAAAATGCTTCCCATTCAATGCCAGGCTGATGGTCGCCAAACATCAGGACAACCACATCTCTGTCCACTTGCTGAAAATAATCAATCAGTTCTTCAAATGCTTTATCCGATTCCCGAATCAGTGATAAATATTCATTTACCGACGGATATTGCTTATCTGCATCCACCGGCATTATCTCTGACTCAAATCCACTGCCCGCTTCTCCATATCCGCCATGATTCTGCATCGTAACATTAAATATGAAAATCGGGGCGTCATTATTCTCCTCACGACTCTTTTCATAAAGATAAATAAGATTCTCATAATCAGACTCATCGCTTAGAAACTTGCGAATCTTTTCATTATACGGCAAACCGCTTTCCAGTGAATAAAAATTATCAAGTCCCATCAAAGGATAAACTCTGTATCTCTCATAACCCTGAGGATAATATGGATGATACCCTATTACATCATATCCCCTGCTTTTCAAGGCTTTTGCAATTGACTGTTGTCCGTTTCGTACATATTGTACTAAAGGAAGACTGCCGCTTTTAAAAAATGCCATACTGTTTCCTGTTAAAAATTCATATTCAGAATTAACTGTAAAACCTCCGTAAACTGATACTAAAAGATTTCCTTTCACAGTATTGTCTGAAAGCGAATGAATAAATGGCATAATATCTTCATTAGTCTCAAATTCATAAATGGATGGTAAATCCGAAAAAGATTCATTCATTATCACAATAATGTCCGGTTTATTCTCTTTTTCCTTTTCCGTTTCACTGCTTTCATACACTTCCAAAATCTCTTCAACTATCCCTTCGCCATAACCATTCGGCTCATTGGCAGAAAATGTTTCCTTACAATACCCTACAAAAGAATATAAATATCCATTTTCCCTGCTGGTACTTGAAATTTCAAAATACTGCAAATCAGGCATATTAAAACATAGCCATACTCCGCTCCATAAAGCTGCCGCTTCTAAAATACATCTTGGAAAAACAGATATTTTTATTTTCCTCCTCATCAATCGGCTAAAAATAATATAAAACAATACAATTTCCGTAAGCAGCACAAACCACATCGTCCGAGTAATATCAAAATGATACCCCGAAATAACCTCCATTGCCGTTCCGGCTGCCAAAAGATTTACTGCTTCAAAAGGTTCCGAACGAAACGCAAAATAATAATGATTTATTATACCAAGAATTAAAAACAACACATTAGTAATGCACATAACTATTCCAATATTGGAAATAACCCTATACATAATCACTATCAAAACCAGCACTATAAGAAAATTTACCAGCCAGATTTTTCCATCCTCTAAGTTAAATTGCACTCCTCCTAAAACTTCAATTATAGCAAAATTATAACAGGCTGTACTTAAACATAGTAATATTGCCAATACATTTTCTACTCTTTCTCCTCGCCAAAAACGCTCCAGAATGACTCCCAGAAATTCGATTATAAAGAAGGCGGCAGTTAATATTAAATACCATTTTTTTATTAATTCCTCAGTATCAGGATGAAATACTTCTACTAAAACCAATAAAGCAATCAAAATATTCAGCACTAGCAAAACAGCTCTTTTTATTTCTCTTTTCTGTATCTTTATTTTTTTATTCATTCGTCAATTATTCCTTCTATTTTTGTTATATCTTCAAAAACAAAAGTCCTTATTATTCATTTGTAATATTAAGCAAGACTGACAATTTCCTTACATCTCCATTGTTCGGTTCAAAAACCTCTGATGCTTCCAATATCATATCACTCGTTCCTTCTAATATTTCTATTTCAAACTGGTAAATTTCGGAAGGCAATATTTTAAATATCGCTTCTTCTCCTTGATATAAACAGCTTATTTCCATATCTTCTACATTTCCTGCATTAGTAAGACTAACGACTATTGTTTGTTCCGTTTCAGCAGTAAATGAAATTGTTGCAGATTCCCCCAACCAACTATCTGTGTACCAGTTACCTTCTTTCACTTCATACCCCATTTTATAGTCCTGAACATTATATAATAAAATGAAAAATGACATCAAAGAAAATATCAGCACAATCCCCCCGTCTCTAACCTTAATCCATTTTGATTCATCTTTCTTATGATTTGCCAGAATATCTGCTATGAATGATCCTGACAAAATCTGCAGTATTATTACCATTACAATGTGCATCTGGGGCATAATACTGGGAGAACGCAACAGCATTCCTTGTGAACTGCATCCGCTAATTAACAAAGTAAATAGCAAATATTGTTTTCTTTTCAAATAATAAACTATGAAAAGAATAAAATATATAAAAAACCATATGATTCTTACTGTGTCCGAGACAATCATTGAAATTTCAAAGATTTGATCCATAAAGAAAAAGGAGACAAACAAAAACGAAATTTCCAAGAGAATTTCTCTTTTAAAATAAACATATGCTGCTCCTCCGCCTGCAAGTGTTACTAATACCGTAAGAAACAGATTATTACACCCAATATTCACCCTCATAACCGGAAGTATATTGCCAACAATTCTCTCCAAAATACCTTCAGAATAAAATTCTCCAAATAATTGCGGGTCAAGTCTGTTTTTTGATATTATAATTGCCGATACCAGGCAAATTACGGCAATAGCATTTAAAATCAACAAATATCTGCTGAACTTTTTCTCTTTCCGATACTCCCAAAAAGTATAAATTAATAAAAAAAACACGGTCATTGTTGCAATACGGTCATGATAAAAAGATGCTGCCCCAAATAATATCGGTGCCGCTATCCGATATTTTATTGCCCCTGTTTTCTCATATTTAATCAGAAAATATACTCCTGCCAAAAACGGAAGCAGCGGCCATAATTCATAAATACTTGCAGAGTAATAATAAACACCATCTTTTAAAGTCTGAATGTCAATAAATCCATACATTACCAGCAATAATACCATACATTTCACTTTATTATACCCGCTGGTTTCTGCAATAATCCCACCAGAAAAACAACATATTAAAATAACTATAACAGATTGTGCTATCTGTATTGCATGCAGTCTTGCAGTTCCAAATACCCGATATTCTTCAAAATGCTGTATTCCGCAATAATGCTGTAGAAAAATAATCACACTAAATAAACCTGCTGCAAAAAATGTGAGATACTTTTTCCAATTCAAACTAAATTCCATAATAACTCCCTTGTTTACCCTTATTTCAAATGACTATGCTTAAACTATACAATAATTGATAATTCCTGTTTTAAATTAACTATTTCAATTTCTTTATATCTCCCTCCATATTCTCCATCGAGCGTCCAATCTATATCTTCTTCCGCAACAATTTCTATTTTTTCAGTTTTACAGTATACAATCTGTGGATTATCATCTAACTTCTCACCCAGCAATGAGGATACAATTCCATGTAATTCCAACAGATTAGATGGTTCTGTTATAAATATTGCTTCAAATTTTCCATCATCCAAAGCCACATCATTCGGCATAATATTTTTGAAACCGCCGACAGATAAAGTATTTGTTACCAATCCTAATATAAACCTGCCGTTTACCGCTTTATTCTCTGCCTTTATTGTCAGATGATACGATTTTAAATCAGAAATCTGTTTAATTCCTTCCAGTATGTATGCCGTATGTCCCAATAAATTCTTTGTCTTCTGCGGAGTACTGTAGGCTACTTTTGTAAAAATTCCAAACGCTGCCACATAAAGAAAATACTTATCCTTAAAACGTCCGATATCTATGTTTTTTATCTGTCCGTGCAAAGTACTTTTTAACGCTTCTTTAAAATCATCTGAAATTCCCAGGCTATATGCATAATCATTCGTAGATCCGGATGGCACATAAGCAACTGCCTCCTTTATCCCCTTCTGCATAAAGAAAGACAACATGAGATTTAATGTTCCATCTCCTCCACTGCAGACAATGACATCATACCGCTTTTCATAAAGCCCTAATATATCAAAATAATCCCCAAGTTTTCTTATAGGACATAATGTCACCACACAGTCATTGTCATCATAAAATTCTATTATCTCATATAAATTCTTTCTAACCCTTCCTACTCCTGCAACTGGGTTATATACAAACAAAACATGCTTCATATCTTTTTCCCATTTCTCTTTATCAGAAAATTCCCGATGCCTCCACACTATGGGTAGGCTTTCTTGCATTCATAGGCGGATACTGCATAAAATCCCCATAATGCATGTCTAAAAAAGCTTCATAATTTCCGGGAACAGAAACTGTCATATCACCCAGCGGCAGCCTTGTTCCTTCTCCAAACCATTCCTGCTTAAATTTCCAGGGTATACAATAAATAAATCCATTTGACTCAAAATAATTCTCACATTTCTTATTTTTATTCCATTTTCTGACCCATTCATAGCAGCCGAAAATCCAGGAAAGCGGAATTCTTTTTCCAATCGAAGATAAAGTTTTTACAATTTTCTGTGTTTTTTCATCCCTGTTTTCATAATCTGCCGGGTTGATGTAAGCGCGGTGCCCCATGGCAAGACCATATAATCCCCTGATAAACTGAGTCTGAAATTGATGAAACTTCTCATTGTCAGACGCATTATCAAGAACATAAATATCCATAGGAAGGTGATTATCCACATCTTTCCTTCCCTTGCCTTTTATCTTCCTGAAAATATTCACGGGAATTTCTTCTTTCATATATACAAGACGGGTCATATAATCAAGGAACGCATGATTTCCCATTTCACTATAATTCAGGAACATAAAATCCCCGCCAGCTTTCCACTCTTTCTTCGCATACTTCAACAACAAGTCAAAATCCTTACGGGGCATGGCGATATCCACATCATCATCCCAGGGAATTAAATCCTTATGACGCACTGCCCCTAAAAGACTTCCGCAAATCAAATAATAATGCAAATCATATTTCTGACATACACGGTCAAATTCTGCAAGCACGGTTTTTAATATGCGATGTGCTTTTTCAAGATATTCCTGTTCCTCTTTACCTGTTTCAGACACATCAAATACTTCCGTAAACATTCCTTCTGCCGTCAAAGGTATTTCTTTCATTAAGTCTTCATTTACATAAACTTTCAGTGCCGCTCCCAAATCCACTAACCATGAAGGTACATAATAAACCATTTTAAGTCCGCTGTTTCTGATTCCGGTATCCTTCAGATAAACTCTGGTCAAGGGCGAAATCCATGCCCCATTTTCTTCAGGTCCCCAGGAATCTCTTACCGCCTGATAATTCCATTCGGCAGTAAAAGGAAATTCAAGCCTGCTGAGTACATAGGCATCATTTGGGTAAGTAATATCCTTATATTCCGGCTGAACTGCTCCCAAATAATTAAGAAGCACACCCAAATCCCGTATATCCTCACTTGTTCCTGCTTTGCTGGGATTAAAAGTTTTTGTCATTTCAAGTTTTATCTCATACCCTTGTGAATCATATAAACATTGGCTCATTTTTCTCTCCGCTTTCTATTTCTTTTCTAAAGACTTCATAATAGCTGCTTTAATCATTGTAGAACTGGTGCTCTTGGTATAAGGGAAAAACTCAATATTGGAGCCTACCGCCTGCAAGGACTTCTGGTCCTCAATCCAATAAGGATTCCCCGAATAATCATCTCCCGAAAAAAGGCAGTCAAAATGATACATATTCCAAGCCTTCATTTTTTCATGATTTTCTTCTGTCACAGCCACCACTTCATCCACATAACGAATTGCTTCCAGAATCCGTTTCCGTTCTTCAAAGGGAATATAGGGCGGATTCTTTTTAAACTTTATTACAAGCTCATCCGTAAGAGCTCCCACCATAAGATAATCACAACGTTCCTTGGCCCTCTGCAAAAGATTCAAGTGTCCCACATGAAACAAATCAAATACACCTGCAAGATATCCTACTTTATATTTTTCCATTTCTTATACTCCTGTTCTCACTGAATAAACTTATTTATTATATCCATTCCGGACAATATAGTCAATATAAGAGACATCCGTATCAAAAATTGCCTGATGATGGGGCTTACGCTCCTGAACCGCTGCATAATATAAATAATTTCCTCCGTATTCAGTCATCAGACAATCCTCATAACCAACCGGTATCATGATTTCAATATCCTCAAATTTTGCAGGAACTACAAATTCAAAATCCGCTGCCGAATATTCCGTATAAAGCCTTCCGAAACGATATCTGGCTAGTACTGCAACCTTATCAGATATTTCAGTTCCAAAATCCGTAATGGTATCATGCAGCAGTCTGCACAATTTTTCCCTGCTATACCACCTTCCTGCTTTCTTTATCTTCTCCTCCTCATCCTCCGGCAAATCCCACAGCATTCGCTTTTCCGGATAAGTCTTCTTCAATAACAGTCTCTGATACTTAAGTATTAATTCCTGCTGCTTTTTCTTTTCCTCCGATGACTTCAGCACATAATCCAACGGAAAGATATCGATCCAAATCCCCTGATTACAGTTATGACCCTTATTGCGTTCCTCTAAACCTGTCGTATCACTGTTTCTAAGCTTTGCATAGCCCCCATAAAAGCATTCCGGATCGCTTTCTGGTGTCTGTAAGAAATAAGGCTTTTTAAACACTTTCGGAGCCAGTTCCAATAATTTATCATAATCTTTTCTGGGCATCAGAATATCTGCATCATCATCCCATGGTATATAACCCTTATGCCTGATTACACCAAGCAATGTACCGTAAAATGCACAGTAAGTCAGATTGTTTTCTTCACATACACGTATTAATTCTGACAATATATTCATTTGAACACGTTTTATTTTATTCAGTTCAAAATCTTTCCTGTAAACATCTATTCCATATGTCTTTTTCTGAAATAAGTCTGCTGGCCTGTTTCCCTTAACTCTTTCCTTTAATTCTTCGGAGGATATGGACGCCCATTTATAGAAAGAACGCAGCAAATCATAATTTCGGTTATCCTCCACAAATCTCGCTTCTTCCCTTTCAAATGCCGCCCACACTAAGTCAAGACCATACTTACTCTTAAAATACTGCAGCGGAATAATATTTTCTGCCTCAGTCACATAAATATAAGAATAACGCAACGCCCTGAACAGCACATATTTGGCAGGATAGCCTTCTTTTACAAATTCCTGGTCATAAAAAAGGAATTTCTTCCGCAGCTGCCCTTCTTCTTTTAGATAAAAACAATTATAGGGAATCATGTCAATATAAGCCTTTGCCAAAACAGGGCCTGCATTCCCGCTTGTTATTTCGCCGTCCTTCAGCCGGCATTCCTCAAATGGTACCTGCACGGAAGACTGTACAATCATTTGATAAAGCTGTTCAAAAACTTCTTCTATCTGCTCCCTTTTTCTGTCATCATATAATTGCCTTAAATATTCCATACAGTTTGCCCCCTGTACGAAAGGCATCTCAATTGCATCCGGCAAAAGGTGCGCCTCAATGCAGGCCACTCCCCGTCCTGCCAGTTCCTGCTGATTCCGGTAAATCAATTTCAGCCCGTCTTTTCCCGCAGGATGCAGTATTTTTTTCTTCACAGTCTGTTTATTAGTGATTAACGTTGCAAAACCATGCTCATGCCCCCGGTCTGTAGACAATGCGGCAAACAAAACCTCTTGCTCAAAGCATTCTTTACCGCACTCTATCAGAATAGAATTAGCCAGTGCCTGAAACAAACCGTTGGCTATCACATCATCGCTAATCTGATTTTCCAGATAAACTAATCCCCCACGTTCCTTTTCCGTATAGTAGGGAATCACTCTGTCCCTGATGCTTTCTTTAGGAAGATATTCATCAGAATAAATTGCCTGCGGCAGATTATGGTCAGGTGCCGGATAATACAGATAATATCCCTGAATTTCTTTACAGACATCTAATTCCTGCAAAATGCCTGTCCTTGTTAACCGTTCCTCTTCTGATTGAATATTTAATCCTCCAAAAGCTGCCTGATTAACAGAATCGGGAACCCCGCATAAATATTTCATGCCCAGACGGTTCTCACAGGGTATTAGCATTCTCCCCTGCTCTTTTAAAAAAGGGCATAAATCTGCCAGTAAGTTATGCAGTTCTTTCTTTAATACAACAGCCTTTTCAATAACTATATAATCATAGCCCTGATATTCAGTTAACTGCTCAATTCCTCCAATCAGCACCGATATACTGTTACAGTCTTCATAACGGCGTCTTATGCTTTCTCCTCTGTTTTGTTCTGCTTCCAAAACAGTTAAATGTTCACTATTCCTGGCAAGCACCCCTGCCAAAGCTCCATAACCGTCACTGACTAACAATATACTGCTGTTTTCATCAAACGGATACCAGTTATACAAGCTTTCCCGTATAGAGCTGAGTTCATAAAAGGTATCCCAATCCGCATTTTTTAAATGCTCCTCATAGTCTGAGGGGGTATTGTTCCATATAATCTCTTCCACTGTGTGCTTTACTTTTGTCATATACGGCACCTCATAATTTAAATAGAATCTCTCTGATTGCTCCAATCATCAACCAGGCATAAATGATGCAATACACTGCCTGCATCAGATAAAATACTCTCTTCACTTGCTGCTAATAAACTATCCAATAGAGAAATTTGAAGATTTTCAGCTTCTGCACTACCTGTAAGACTGATAAATTCCTTAAAAAAATCCATACATCCGTTCTGCATTGCCTCTATATAATTTAGTTCCTCTCTGGTGCGTTTCTCTTTTCCAAATACAGGATTGCCGCCTTCATCAAAATAATCCACTGAAGGTTCCCCTGAGGTCAGAAAAGTTTCAAAACCTTTGTAATGTCTGATAAAATAGGAATCCTTATCCTCCACCATTGTCCTGACACAGATAGTATTCCCATCAGCATCCTTCTTCCAGCCGGCATACAGTCCCTCTATATCAAAGGGTGCATATTTCACTAAAGATTTCTGACAAGTTCCCGAAGATACAAAATCCATAAATGCGTATTTCCAGCCGATTGCCAGCCTCAGGTTTCCCATATACTTCATATAATTCTTCCGCGCTTCTTCTGCCCTGTCCATAATAGCATCAACATGCTTCCAGACATACAGCTGCCATGGATCATATTCTTCCGCCTGATAAGGAAATATCTGTTCCTCTGTCAAAGCAAAGCCTTCCCTCATCATTTCCTCTTTCTCTTTTCCCTCATAAATGCCGATAATCATATTAATATACTGCTCATCCTTTACACAAGGCATCACCGCAGCCTTACGCGAGGTATAAAAATAAATACTTTCCGGCAAATTTTCTGCTCCATACCAGTCTTTCAGCCAGTCATACATCTGCTTCATTAAATAACCGTCCCTGGCTGCAAATAAAACTCCCTTATAATGAGATTTCTTTGCCTGTCCAAAAATCCACAATGCAAACCTTGCCACATACGCCGCACAGAAAATGTACGCATAATCCTTCTCCGAGTTAATTACCAAGCTCTTCGTTTCCCTGTTTCCTGCAACCAATCGGGTAAAGGGATTATTAAACATACGGTTAATTACCATTCCCATTACAACATGCTCTTCTAATGAAGCCGCCTTCTGTATGGCTTTTTTTAAGGGCGAAAGCAAAGCATATTTATATCCTGCAGGTATCAGACAATAATCAATTCCTGCAAGACAGGCACAAATTCCGTCATGAATCAAATGATCCCCAATGTGCAGAAATGTATTATTTCCTGCTTCTGCTTTATAGGTTTCAAGTAATCCCTGAAGCTTTAATTGTTTCCTTGTACACGAAAGATATAACTTCTCATACCCCGTAATTCCATTTTCTTCGAGAATTTCTTTTAAAGTATTTTCCGATATGTACATATCTGTCACAAGAAATACCTTTTTTCCCATCTCCAGACATCTTTTATAAATCTGCAGCATTTCTTTTCTTGGAACTAATACCTGCTTTTCTACAGCTATCTCCTCTTCTAAATATGCATCCGCCAGATTGGCAGCAATATGAAATGTATTCTGAAGACAGTTATAAATCTCATACAAATTCGGATTGGACAATCCAAGCTGTTCCTGCGCTTTTATTCTCTTTTCTCTGAAATTCTCTATAACCATTCCCTTTTCGCTGCTATTTCTCTGCACAAGGTCAAATACATCCTCAGGAAGCATTACCCTGCGCATAAGCAGCGTATCAAAAATATCAAAACTGATATAGTTATGCTTCTCTATTTCATCAAAAAGCTCCTCATAGCTGCACCAGCCCTTCTCTCCGGCATCCCTGCATATCCGGTATAAATCTCTGCCCTTTACATCATAAATTCCCGCTCCTGTCCGACTGCAGTAATCCATTATTTTATTAAATTCAGCCTGATGTGCAATCATCTGCCCTGCAATCACAAATACATCTATCTGCAATCCGTTTTCCAGCTTTTGCAGTTCAAAATCATATACAGCAAAAAGAGAGGATAAACTGCTGTTAGCAGCAGTCATCTCTCTTTTTTCTTCATAAATCATAATATTTTCTGCCTGACGCATTTGTAAAATTTCTATCAGCTTTTCTGTCACAGAGTACCCTCCAATATATTCCGCAATGCTTTCTAACATATCTATTTTACAGCTTCAAAATACATAGGTAAATACCCCATATATGCTTTCTTTAAACCATAATATACTTTTCCGTAAGCATCCTTAAATCCGCAATTGCGCAAAGTATCTATCATATCCCATCCAAAAATCTGATATACAAGCAAGGGCTCCTTTTCTAATCCCGGCACAGGATTGCCGTGATAATACTTCTCTGTCGTATAAATCACATTCATTTCATCCATTTCCACTCTTCTGGAGGTTTCCATGCTGTTTCCGTCAAAAGGAACTGTAAATATCATTTTCCCACCGAATTTCAGAATCCGGTAAGCCTCTTTAAATGCCTGTTCATAATCATATACATGCTCAAACGCATCATTGGCAACAATTAAATCAAAACTCTCATTTTCATAATTCAGTGCACAAATATCCTGTACATCTACACCATTAATCTTTCCCGGCTGATGACCTGCCCCCGGATAATCAAACCCCTGAACGGAAGGAATTTCTCTTTGAACCTTACGGAACACTTCCGAATTCTGTTCATATAAAAGAATCTGCTTTTCCCCGTCATAATCTTCAAAAATCTGACGGATACTGTAACGCTGTCTGCTGTTGCAGCCGCAGTTAGGACAAACAAGACGCTCTCTCCAGTTTATTTTTTTTACACCGTTTTCTTCCTCCGCAAAACGGTAGTCTGCGATAAAAGGCTGCGGTGAATTACAGACTTCACAATTACCATAATAGAAAAAAGATTCTTTCTTAGTATAAGCATGCAATTCGCACAGGCATCGTTCAAAATGCCAATACCGAATCCAATCCATATACACCTGATGAAATTCTTCAGGACTACGCAGAACTCGTTCGATAACTTCCATTTCCTCATCCCGGAAGGAGCAATGCCTGACAATCTCCACAGCTTCTTCCATCTGCACACCCTGAATATAAGTGATATCTTTTCTCATTAACGGCTCTGTATTTTCTCTTCTTGCCTTCTTCACCTTAAACTCTCCTGCCTTTATCTGATATTCATGTCTAAACGCAACACTTCTTCCGCTGCCCTGGAAGTAAAATATTTCTCAATTAGTTTTTTCCCTGCATCCGACATCTGATTTAATTGTTCATAATCTTCGTATAACTCAATCATTAAACCAGCCAGCTTTTTCTCATCATCTTCTACTTTAAAGGAACCGATTCCGGCATCAAGCCCCTCTCCCCCTATGGATGTAGTCACTACAGGGATCTGATAATATGCAGCCTCTACAATTTTCCCCTTTACGCCTGCTCCATAACGGAGAGGAACTACAACCATCCGGCATTTCCTGTACAGCTGCTCCAGCTCTTCATCCGACAAATATCCCTCTAAAATAATATTATCACCAGCAAGTGACTTAACTTCCTTTGGCGCATTTCCGCCTACAATATGCCATTTCAAATAAGGATATTTCTCTAAAATTACCGGAAATATTTTATCGGCAAACCATATAACTGCATCAACATTAGGCTGATGCCCGAATCCCCCCACAAAAAGAATATCCTGCCTCTTGGAAAAATCTTTCTCAATGTCTGCAGGCTCATCATCATAAATGTACAGCGGAATATTGCGAATCGGTTTATCAGGAAAGGCATCCTGCATGATTTGCTGCTCAAAACTTCCGACTACATGCCCTACATCGGTTTTTTCAAACAATTCATATTCAATCTTTTTCCATTTCTTAGCTTCTTCCCTGGCTTCTGTCTTTCCGGTCACTTCATAATCACGCATCATTCTGATATGATGCAGATCATGGGCAAAGTAAAAGATTTTAGCGCGGCTGTATTCCTTCAGCACATCCATGAATTTAATGGAAATATGAGGACGCTGGGTATAAATATAATCAAAATGACACGCATTCTCCTGCAGCCACTCTTCCCAATTAGCCTGATAATAATTACCGTACAAGACTTCCACGCCCATCTGGTTTAGAATTGTTGTATAAGGCTCCGGTTTTGCAAAATTTTCACCAATGAAAGTCACCTTCATTCCCATGTTAATAAAAGCCTTAATATACATATAAGTACATCTTCCGCCCGCATCCTTGTCGAAATTAGGTACAAAGTGGTCTATCACTAAAATTTGTGTTTTCTTCTGCCCCCGATCCTTTGCCAAATATACATTTTCTCCGTTTGCAAAATGTTCTTTTCCCAGCACATCCTTCCATTTCTGAAAGAATTTTTTCTGATTGGCAACCTGATACGCTTTCAATCCTTCAGCAGTATCCGTACCATTAGAAATTCCTTCAAAATGTACAACTACAGATAATGGCTGATATACTACCCTATAGCCCGCTTTACGTACCTGAAATGCCAAATCCGTATCTTCATAATATGCCGGAACAAAAGCAGTGTCAAATCCCCCCAGCTGCTGCCATAAATCCCTGCGAATCATAATAGCTGCGCCGGAAATGTAATCTGCTTCCTTCACATAATTAAACTCCGGGTTTCCCGGATTCTTCATATGCCCGTAATTCCATGCACTTCCGTCCTTCCACAGGATACCTCCAGCTTCCTGTAAATAGCCCTGAGGATAAATCAGCTTGGAGCCTACCATTCCAATAGTATCATCGTTTTCAATTAAATCCACCAACGGCTTTAACCATCCAGGCTGTACCTGGGTATCATTATTCAAAAATAAGATATATTTTCCTTTTGCATACTCAGCCGCCTGATTACAATTCAGTAAAAACCGAAGATTTTTCTTATTGTGTAAAATCCTGATACCCGTAACAACTTGTTCCAGCTCCGCAACCTGATCCGTAGAACAGTCATCTGCAATTATCACTTCATAAGCAACATCCCCCGAATGTTGAAGAAT
Source organism: Lachnospiraceae bacterium (assembly GCA_017621815.1). Classification (GTDB taxonomy): domain Bacteria; phylum Bacillota; class Clostridia; order Lachnospirales; family Lachnospiraceae; genus Suilimivivens. Next base: position 38,476 of record JAGASK010000052.1, read on the forward strand.
GGCATTCAGACAATCATAGGTATATGCAAATTGATTATATACAGGAATTACTATGGAAACCATCGGTTTATCACAGACCGGAAACGTTAATACCGGGCAGTTTCTTATGTCCTCTTTATACTCAATTCCTTCAACCAAAGTCACATTGATATCCGCAGGTTCGTCTTCAAAAGTATCTCCGCACACCTTATAAAAATTAATCTTATACTGCAGCTGTGTAGCCATCCTTTCAAAGGATATCCTTTTTTCATCCGCTTTTTCCTCTGAAAAGTCGTCCACATACACCTTCAACAGATAGTTTTCAAAAGCTTTCCGGACATTTCTGTTTTCCAGCATTTCAATATCAAATACATCAATCTCTTCAAATAATGTTCTGGGGCTTTTTATAAGAAAGGTTTTAAATCCCAATCCTTCGGGAATTACCTCATCCTGTTCTTTGTCATCGCCGAGGTGTAAATATTTTACACTTCCATAATGGGATAAGACCTCCTGATAAAGACCACTCCATTTATATTTCTGATATTCAATACCGCAGAAAACCCTGTCATATCCTTCCACCTGATATGCCGCCAGCAGTCTCTCCAAAAGCTTTGAAGTCAATTTATATTCCGGATTATCATCTATAATACAAACCTTCTTATTTAAGCTCACTGCATATTTGAATATGTCCAATACAGCTTTTCTGGGCACAAAATACTGAATCAACATTTGAAGCGCAAGTTCAAATACCCGCCCCATTTGTGACTCAGGAATTTCCTTTTCTATAGCCACTTCCCGCAAAATCTGCTCAAAATTTTTACTTTCATCTTTCCACTGAATATTAAGAAACCTGTCTGCAAACCATGTTAAATTAATTCCGTTTGCCAAATACTTTCTTTCAAGTTCCTGATAAAAATCAAATTTATCAATTTTACATGGGGAAAAAAGGGTATTGGACAAATCTATCGATATTACATCCGCTTCTTGTATTAAATTCTCCAGCATTTCTTCCATAAGCTTATCCTTTTTATTTATATTCCTTTTGCCAACTCATCAAATAATTTCTGAAGATTTTCTGTTTTCTGCGTTTTATTTTCCAAATCTCCCCATAACATACCAATGGTATTTCCATAAAAGCAATACATAGCTTCACATATCTCCATCAGAGTTTCCAGTGTAATCTCTTCCTCATTATTATTCCAAAGATAGCCAATCAAAGCATCTATTTTGCTCTTATAATAAGCATATATTTTTTCTTTTGCTGCGGAAAACTCATTATTATCAAGTGTCTCCGCATATATTCTTATCTCTCCGACCAGATTAATTAAATCCTGTTCAGGCTGTATTTTAAGCTTTCTTATTTTCAGGAAACCACCGTCAAGCGTCAAAATACCTTTTATTGCATCCAATACCGCAAACTTAGACCATAATACCGGTATCCTTGTAATCTCGCTAATCCAACAAATAATTTTATCATACAACCATACGCTTCCCAATAAAAATTCATTTTCTGTTAAAACAATCCTATCATAATCATCCAGGATTTTGCCAAACACTCTTCTTTCAACCAACATCCGTCTCAAATAGTACATTGCCGGACGATTATGCGAATGCCTGACTACGGTCATACCTAACAGCATAAGCCTGTGTCCATCTTCTATCAGCCTTTTCCCCATATCAAGATCTTCTGCATAATTTAAGCGATATTTATACTTCATAAATACATCCTTGCAGTAAGCACATGCGACATCATTCAGGCAGCCGTTTTGCCTGATAACATATTCATATTTCTGATTTTCCTGCAGCTCACTTGGCAAAAACATAATTCTATTCTTATTTTTGACATCCAACCACTGAATTTGATCAGAAATAGCCATTTTTGCAAATAAATCTGCATCTTCTCTCGGACGCTCCACACAAGTAACAGCTGAAATATTATCGCCATCCATAATTGGCTGAATCATATTTCTTACCCAGAATTCATTTTCCGGGAGGGCATCCTGTACCATAAAAAGAATATACTCATTTTTGGCATTTTCTGCCCCTAAATTTCTGCTGTATGAATGGGAAAACGCTTCGTGCGGTATTTCAACTATCTTAGCCTGATATTCCCCTGCCATTTCCACTGTTCCATCATTACTTCCGGAATCGACAACAATAATTTCCAAACTATTAATATCTTTCTGATCCCTCAGACAACCCAGCAATAATCGGAAATCCGGACCTGCATTATAAGTCGGTATAATTATACTTACATTCAATTCACTACCTGTTGTCTTTGCCATAATAATACCTGCCTTTCACTATTCAACCATAAGCTTCCCTAGACATTTTGCCATCTCTCGATGGGCTTCGCTGTTATAATATGCCGGTTCGGTTCCATAATCAGACGTTCCGCTTGTAAAATTCAATTCAGATGAAATCTGAAGAGTTCTGCAATTTCCCAGCTTCATTTTAAAGTAATCATAATATTCTTTCAGCATCAGATTTATCTCTTCAATATCGTCCCAGGATAACATCCTGCCTGCCTTATTTTTACACTTAGGCGCAAGATAATTTTCCACCAGAATTATATTTGACGCTTTAAATTTTGAAAGGATTAATTCTATAAATCTGTCGCAGGATTTCTGCCAAAGCTTCCGGCATTTTACTGTGCTGCGCCTCAAGGTTGAAACTTGTCCATTATATTGACATGCTTCCAATATATCACTTGCAGACATCCAGTTCCCTTTAGATATTTCCAACAGATTATATCTTTCCTCCAGCAAATCTAATAAAAGAAAATCTGATTTTAAAGGCTGAATGTTTTTAAAGCTTTGATTTTTCTCTTTATTAAGCTGGTCTATGCGTACCGGATTATTAATCTTTACATCAAGTTCAAAATCTATGGTTTTATTTTGCATCAACGGAATGATGCTTGAAAACCCATAATAATATTCTAAATCTTTTCCGCTCAGTTTATATCCGCTGATATTTGGAACATAGGACACAATCCGCGACAGATTATAACTTCCCCAAATCCAAATCTTCGTAATACCCTGATAATACAAACTTCCTGGGAAAACCTTCTCTAAATGTTCAAACCACTCCGTTTTTACCTGCAGATACTGCTCTTCCAAATAATTATTCTTAACACGGCTTTCTACTGCACCTATAATATGATAATAACAGATATCACGCAAAAGATTCTGAAAATCCTTCCATAAATCCAGCCTTTTTGCTTCTTTTACCATATAATCCACTGCCTGAGGATAATATTCTATATTCTTCATATTATCCATTACGCTGTTGCCTGTATTAATCTGATAATGATAAATAGACTTGTTAAGTCCAATCACCTTCTGCGCCTTCAAAAGAAGCAATGGATAAATTGCCATATCCTCCAGTGGAATTCCCGGCATCTGTATTTCATTATCTATAAACAAAGCCTTTTTATACATATTGCACCACATATTAGGAGCCACATATGTTAAGTGATTCAGCACATCAATTTCATCGGGAATTTTAGCTTCAAAAGTAGAATTGGCTGATATGTCATGAAAAGTAAAGTTACTTTTACATATATCTGCATTTTCACGCAATATTTTTACTATCATGCTTTCAACGTAATCTGCATCAACCCAGTCATCCGCATCAATAAAGGTAATGTACTCTCCTTTTGCCAATAACACAGCCCTGTTACGGGTGGGACCCATTCCCTGATTTGTTTGATGATAAATCCGAAAACGCCTGTCCTTCTTCCCCCATCTATCCAAGATATCTGCTGTATTATCTGTGGAACCGTCATCAATTACAATGCATTCCCACTCACCCCAGGTCTGATTTATAACACTTTCAAGACACCTGTTTATCCATCTTTCAGCGTTATATGCGGGAATTATAATACTTACCAAAACCGTATCAGAATACCATTTATCAATATGAAATCTGTTATATAATTCTTCATGCTGCAAGCATGTTGTAATGTCACTGCATTCCCTGACAAAATCACTATATTCCATCTGTGCATATTCTTCAGGCTTCTGTACCTGCAGCAGTTCAAAAATCTCTCGTAACTCTGTTTCCTTTTGCTCTTTACCGACCGTTAAATAATATTCATAGTTTTTATATATATAACGGATAATCTGATTTTCAGGAACTCCCTTGTCTATTAACTCTTCTCTGACTTCACTGTATGCTTTCTGTGAAGAAATAATTATCAGATAATTATCCGATACCAGAGGCAGCCATTCCGGAAATTCAATAACTCTTTTTCCATGATAAACTTCACCGATTTTCTTTTCATTCTTATCACAGAAAAACCGGATATTCTGAACCCCTCTTGCAGACAGCCGGTCAAACAATTCACGGGATATATAAGTATATCCGTAAATTATGATATGCGGAGCTTTATTACAGGCTTCCACAATTTTATCAAAATCTGCAGCAATATTGCTTTGATATATTTCCTTCTTCTTTTTATTTATTAAATCATTTTCGGGTATTTTATCAACTATCTTCCACCATTCTAAGGCTTTTTTGCCATGCAGATTTTTCCATGGCTTATCCTGCCCTCCGGCAAAATGAATGATAGAAATTCTGTCTTCTTCTATTTCGTTTAATTCTTCTTCCGGGTACCTCCCGCAATTATAGAATTCCGGCTTATCAAGAAATCCGCTGAAAGTATTATACTTTATCGGAAGATATCTGATGCGGCCTTTACAAGTTACATTTAATATATCCTGGTCTTCTATGGTATATTTCTTTTCAATGGCCTTCAAAAAAACCGGCACCATATTATCTTTCCTAATCTGTGCCAGATTAAATACCAAAACTCCTGCATTAAAATATGATTCCATGGAATCAAATCCAAGTTCTTCCTGATGCTGTGTATAATATGGACCCTGACCACATTGCATACCGATATCCTTCACCGCGGCAAGGTAATTGTTTTCCATATCAGCATTGAATATCTCCGCCACATCGCACTGAACCAGCAAATCACCGTCAAGATACAGGCATTTATCACATTCAGGCAATAAATCACTGATTACCAAGCGGTAATAAGTTTCAACTGTAATATGATAATTTGTCGTTGCTGCATTGGCAAATAAATCCTCATTAACAGTAAGATACTGGTAGTCAAAGTTAGAATATCTTTCCTTTAGCTTTGCAAATACGCCTTTATCCATATCCAAATACTGCCTGCTTACCAGAAGATAGATTTTATATATATTTTCACTTGCTCCATTTTCCAAAATAGATACTATCGTAGCACAGGTAGGCAGCAAATAATTTTCATCAGAAGCCATCACTATAGGTATTATCATTGGAATCCCCTCACAAATACTATAAATTCATAAATTTATCATATTCATTCAATACAGCTTCCGTTTCCCCAAGCTGTATTAATTTCCCGTCATTTATCCACAAAACCCTGTTGCAGAATTGCTTCAGCGTATCCGTTGCATGAGAAACAATCAAGACCGTTCTTTGTGCCCCGGTCATTAAATCTGTCATTTTTTTGTAACTCTTTTTACGAAAATGTTCATCTCCTACACTCAGCACTTCATCTACAAGCATAATATCAGTATCCAATATTGCTGTTACTGCAAAAGAAAGTTTGGAATACATACCGCTTGAGTAGGTTCTTACAGGACGGTCGATAAAATCCCCTAATTCAGAAAATTCAATAATCTCTTCTTCCCGTTCCCTGATATAATCCGGCTTACAGCCAAGCAGCATTCCCGATTTCATAATATTTTCACGACCGGTATTATTAGGATTGAACCCGATTCCGATTGCCATCAGGGAAACACGATTTCCTTTTTTATCAATAATACCTTCATCCGGCTGAAAAATACCTGCAATCGAACGAAGCAGCGTGGATTTTCCGCTGCCGTTCCTTCCTATAATCCCCAGTATTTCTCCCTTATCCACAGTAAAGGATACATCATCCACTGCCCGGATAATATCTGCCTTCTTCACATCCTTATTTAAAAACATCTGATGAAGAGACATATGCATAAGGTTCTTGTAATCAATACTCACATGTTGTACATCTAATGCAATTTTACTCATTTAAACCACCTTTACATATCCATTTTCATTTTTGTAAACCGTATGAACGCCGACACAGCATAATATAACTGAAATCAGGAACCAAATAATCAACTGAGGGATATTCGTTATCTTATTGTAAAGCAGGGCATTTCTCATGGAATCAATCAAAATCGCCACCGGATTGCAGTACATCATAATTTCATTAAAGGGCGAGGATAATGTTGTGCTCATATTGTAAAATACGCCCGACAGATACATTACCATATTCATCAATATAGTTACTGCATATGATAAGTCATCCACAAAAACTCCAAAATGCAGCAATATCATTCCGCATCCGAATGACAGCAATATCAATATGATATAAACCGGAATGAATAACAATATATTCAGGCTGACATGCACCCTGAAAATTACCATCATTACAGCCAAAACAATCATGGAAAACAACAGCTTATAAAAATTCAAAAACATATTTGATAAAAGAATTACAAATTTGGGAATATAAACCTTTGTTACAATATCACGGTTCGACCGTACAAGCTTGACGCTGTAATTAACATTTTTATTAAAGAAAGTCCACATCAGCAAAGCAGAATAAATAAACAGCGCATAATTTTCAATACTTCTTCCCAAAACCTGCCCAAAAACAATTACATATACCAACATATTGAAAAAAGGCTCCAGAAGCCACCAAAGCCTGTTCAAATAAGAATTGGCTACCTCTGCTTTCAAATTCGTTTTTGCCGAATAAACAATATAGTATGCATAATTGACAATATCTTTAAAAAATCTTTTCCCTTCTTCTACCACGCCCTGCCTGTACTTATAGTTTTCCTTCTTTTCAGCTATCACTTTGCCAATCATCAAAACGACCGCCAGAATGACCACCCACACTTCTTCAAGAAGCAGTCTCTCCTGGAGCATGGATTCAGAGAAGTCTTTGATATTTTCTGCAAATTCCTGATTGCACATAATTCTCAGCTTTTCACCAGTACTTTGAATCAACAGACTGTCATCCAGATATTTTATACTGCTGTTTTCATCATCAGCTATAAAATTCCTGAACTGTCCATAAGTCCAACTCTTTACCAGTATCAAATCACGACTGTATACCTCTACCTCTTTCAAATCCAACTCATTAAAGGGAAATTCAAAATAAAAGCTGTCCTCATGAGCAATATCATAATTGCTCAAACCAAAAGCAGTCTTTTCCCCTTCTGCATCCACAAAAGAAATTTTCAGGTTACGGTTGTCAAACTGAAACAGCATAATGAATGCGCTTCCTGCCAAAAACAGAATTAAAACAAGCATTTTTATATAAAAATATAAATTTCTCTTTTTCATCCTATCTACTCTTTCTATTTATAATTTTTCAAAGCATCCTAAGTGTATCTTTTTTTACATACATTGTCAATGTTCTGTCTTTACGCCATAATGCGCAAGGCAGCCCGGAAAGCAATTTTCCAAAAACTGATACCATTTCCGCCTGTATTCCTCAAATTCCTTTTCAGGCAGCCATTTTTTTACACGGCTGTTCAGAGAACCGTTCATATGACGGAAGGCAATATCCATCAGTAAATCCTCATATGTATCCCGCAAGTTTAATCTTTCGCACTCTTTAAGCAAAAAACTAACTGCCTCAGGATAATACATAATATTTTTTATATTATCCATCACACTGTTTCCGGTATTTATTTGATAATGATACAGCGGCTTTGACACTCCCACGATTCCTTCTGCCTTCAGCAGAAGCAGAGGATATACTGCCAAATCCTCCAAAGGGATGCCCGGCATTTTTATCTGATTATCTTCAAACAATTCTCTTTTAAAAAGATTACACCACATATTAGGGGTGCGGTATACCTCAACGCTGTAGGGATTAATTGTTTCCCCTATCCCTGCCTCAAAAACTTTATCATTTTTTATATCATGATACCAGAAATTGCATTTACAGACATCAGCATTATTTTTTAAAGCTGTCTTCAGCATATCTTCCACATAAGCCGATTCCACCCAGTCATCCGAATCCACAAAAGTCAAATATCTTCCTTCTGCCAGGGAAATTCCCTTATTTCTGGCCTGTCCCATTCCCGCATTGTCCTGGGAAACCAGGCGGAATCTTCTTTCAACACGCATCCACTCCTGAATGTGTTCTTCCGTCCTGTCTGTAGAGCCGTCATTAATAATAATGCATTCCCACTTTGGATAGGTCTGCGCCGATATGCTGCTAAGACACCTGTCAATATATTTTTCCGCATTATATGCCGGAATAATAATACTGACCAAAGGCATATTTACATACCAGTCAAACAGAAAATATTTATCATACAGCTCCCGATATAAAAAATAATTTTCTGGAAACGCCAATATTTCTTTCTTCTCCTCCCGGCTTTTTTGATATAATACAGGATAATCCGTCCTTAAGGATAAATCACAAAGAACCTCCTGCTCCAATTCTCTTTCATAATATTCTTCATCCAGTATCCTGTAATATTCCCTGTTTTTCACAACATAATCAACAATACTGTCTTCGAAAACACCAAACCCGCGCAGCATGTTTCTTACCTCTTTGCATGCCTTCTGCGCACAATTAATAATTAAATAATTTTGTTTTAAAAAGGCTAACCACTCTGAAGGCTCAACGCAAACAACATTCTCATATACTTGTCCTATTTTTTTTGGTTCCTTGTCAAAAAAGAATTTAATATTTTTAATCCCTACTTTTATTAGTTTACATAACAAGTTTCTCGAGGTCCATGTATAACCATAAAGAAAAACCACATCATACTTTTTACATTTTTCTCCTATCTTCAACCAATCAGATTCTCTCACCGGCTCAGACAACTCCCGCCGTTTCTCCTCCGCCCATTGAACCACAGGCATTTCCCATGCATACTGCCACCATAAGCTCGCCTTTTTGCTGTATCTGCTTTTCCAAGGCTTTTCCACTCCGCCTGCATAATGAACAATTTTAATATGATTTTCCCTTATATCAGCTAATTCTTCCAGAGTAAATATTCCGCAGCTATACAGCTCCGTTTTCCCGAGGAATCCGCTGAAAGCATTATATTTCAACGGAAGTTCCAAAACTTTTCTTCTGCATGTTACATTTAATATATCCTGGTCTTCCAAGGAATAATTACAATCGATTGCTTTCAGAAATTGTGCGGTCATATTATCATCACGTATTTTTTTCAGATTAAACACCAATACGCCGGCATTGAAATATGTTTCCATATTTTCAAATCCCAGCTCCTTTTTATGCCTGATATAATATTCACCACGCCCGCACTGCATCCCAACATCTTTTACAGCTGCGAGATAATTTCCTTCTAAATTCAGTTGATACAGTTCCGCAATATCGCACTGCACTATTAAATCGCCGTCTAAATAAAGACACTTATCCCATGCCGGAAATAACTCGCCTATAATAAGACGGTAATAAGTTTCTATAGTCACATGTTGATTTGTCAATGTGACTTTTTCAAAAGGCCGGCCGTCAATAATAATGTATTGATATGAGAAATTAGAATAGGATTCCCTAATTTTATCAAACAGCCCACTATCCATACCTTCTAATTCTTTTTTTACCAGAAAATAAAAACAATACCTTGTATTCTTATTTCCGTTTTTCAGGATAGACCATATGGTAACAGTGGAGGGAAACAAGTAATTATAGTCTGTTGCCATAACTATGGGGATTTCGTTTGTATAATTATTCATTATTTCACCTATATAGCCTGAACGAATTAAATTATAAATTAATCTTTCTGGGTTTTTCCCAGAATATTTTATCTTTTGTTATTCCCAGTTCCATCAGTTCTTTTTCAATCTGCTCTGCCATACTCTCATTGGCTACCCCTATAATTATCATGTCATAATCAAGTTCTTTAATTTTTTCAGGAAAAATCTGCCCCTTACCAACTATTGCTGACTTATCGGCCCATGCTATTAGTTCCAGCTCTTCTGACTGAATAATCTGCCGATAGAATAACTGCCCGACTTTTCCCGCTCCGTATAAAATAATTTTAGGGTTGTCTTTCAGCTTTTCCACAGGAAGAACCCATATGGAAGGTATATTTTTCCCCTTTAATGTTTTTATTTCATTTTCCAGTTTAACAATATTTTCTCTTTGTACTTTTACTTCTGAAGCCAATCCGGTATTGATTTCCTTCAATGCCTGAATTTGCTTATCTCTTTGAATGATACTCTGTTTTAAATGCTGTGCTTCTTCTAATGAGTACGGAATATGAAATAATTTCTGTCCCGCATGGTTCATAACGTTTAACATATAATATCCCAACTGCTTTAATAGAACTTCACTGTATTCTGAATCCGAAAAAATACGATACAAATATTCATGTAAATAATACATATTATCAAGCAGATCTTTATTTACAGATTTTGATACAGAATTCTGTACAGCACGGTAATGATAAAAATATTTTTTTATAATATAAATACAATTTGCCTTTAAGCATGCCGGAAATACACTTGCTGCATCTTCGCCATAAAAAATCCTTTCATCCAATTCTAATATCTTTTCTCCTATGATATCTCTTTTAAAAAGTTTACCCCATAAAGTAGGCCAAATCCCCCAATGTTCCAGTATATTGCGGTAGAACATGTTAGGCAGAACTTTTTTCTTCAAATCCTCTCCCCGGAAAACGCCCTCCTCCAGTTTTCCTCCCTGGGGATAATCCTGCTGGTTAACATCAGTAATAAAAGTATCGGTAACAATATCTGCTTCATTGTTTTCTGCAATATCTACCATGTAACTTATCATATCAGGCTTTATATAATCGTCCGCATCAATAAACATGACATATTTTCCGGTCGCATTTTGAACTCCCAATTTACGCGCACTTGTACTTCCGCCATTAAACTTATAAAAATACTTAACCCTCTTATCTATCTTTCTGAATCTTTTGCAAACATCTGCAGAACCATCCGTTGAACCATCATCTATTAATAAAATTTCCAGATTGGGGAAAGTCTGCTCTAATATACTGTCCAGGCATTCCTCCAAATAAGATTCCGCATTATAGATCGGCACTACTACAGAGACCCATATTTCTCTGTACTGCTGCATTTCCACATGTTTTTCCAAATAGTGAAATAAATGTCTCTGCCTGCTTATATTTTGAAGAAGATGCATATTAATTCCAAGCTCTGCTTCTTTTGATAAAACATAATCTGTCAATTCAAGAATATTATGAAAAACCAAGCCTTTTGTTACTCTCTCCACTGCATCTTTGTTTTGTTCAATAAATGAAAATAAATCCTCTAACTTTCCCACAAGCTGAGGATAATCAATCATTTCAGTCCGTTCCCAGACATTTCTTATTTTACGAATATTAGATGCCAGATATATGGAAACACATTCTGTGTTATCTTGCTGTGTACAAAATGTAAATAAATTTGTCCATATTTTTTTTACAGATGTAATTTGACTTAATAAGTGTGTCATACTGCAGGGACTTGTTATAATGGAACCTGTGCGATATCTTCTTACATATAATTGTTCTGGTAAATAAACCAGCCTTTGCGCAAGCAAGTGTATCTTTAGACCATGTTCATTATCTTCGTAATACACCCCTTTTTCAAAGGAAATTTTATGTTCATCTAAAAAATCCTTTCGGCAAAACAGAAGGTAGGCATTATTAAATACACCTCCCTGCTTATAAAAAGTATTCCAAAACTCCTTACCGTTCCATACCTTTTCACTATCAATCCCAATCTTATTACGTGTATAATTATTCATTACAGAAGTATCAAATGTTTCTTCACAAAAAGATACAGCGTCACACGTAACCACATCCGCTGCCTTTTTTTCCGCAAAATTAAATAAATGCTCCAATGCTTCAGGACGCAGAACATCATCAGAATCCAAATATTGAATATATCTGCCTTTTGCAGCATAAAGACCTGTGTTCCTGGCTCCCCCCAAATTTTGATTTTCCTGATGAATTACAGAAATATTCCCATAAAGGGCAGCATATGCATCAGCTATTCTTCCGCTGTCATCCGAAGAGCCGTCATCAACCACAATGATTTCTATTTCCTTCAAAGTCTGATCCAAAGCGCTTTCAATGCTTTCTGCTAAATACTGTTCTGTATTATACACCGGAATAATAACACTTACTTTCACATTAGACATATTTTATCCTCTATTCTGTAAAGTTTATATTCATTTTTTCTCCTTGCGCAATAATATATGCATCCAGATCCAAAATTTTAATGTAATCTTCCCTGTTCCTATAGCCCATTTTTTCCACCTGCATGCAAATTTCTTCACAATATTTTGTAGATGCAATTATTATTTTTTCACGGTTATCTTCCAATACGGATGGTCTGCATACAGGAATTCCTTCAAACGAAATTCCCCACTTCTCTGAATTATTATCAACAAACATTTTAACAGGAATTCCCCATCCCCTCAATCGCTTCAAACATTCAGCGCCTTTCACACCCGTTCCAAAAACAGTAATTCCTACCGCATTCATCAAATAATTCATTAGAATGTTATGTACCTTGTCTTTTTGTTCTTTTTCCTTTTCCAATTGAATCTTATTATTTTCACTCTGTATTCTCTTATCATATCGATCATGAATTATCTGCTTATACTCATCTTTATGATATTTATTTACATACTTAAGAGCAATTTCTTTTGTTTCCGACAAGCTGAGAATAATTTGCTTCGTACTGGATCCTCCCGAACGGAAAAATGCTAAATCATATTCCAGATAGCCAAACTTTACACCTGAACTATACAATCTTAACATTAACTCATAATCCGCTGCCATCCGGTAAGTTTCATCAAAAACACCATGCTTTTTATATATTTCCTTTTTTATAAATACTGTTGGATGAGGTGTAACCATTAAATACCACATTGCTTCCAATGGATACTTCATGTTTCTGACCTGTTTTCCGTCTTCATAAACATAGATGCAATCCCCATACAGGACTTCTGCGCTGCTCGCTCCAAAAAAATTTACAGTTCTTTCTACTGCTTCAGGACTATACCAGTCATCGCTGTTGATTATACCTATAATATCACCGGAAGCAGCATTAATTCCTTTATTCATAGCATTATAAATCCCTTTGTCCGGTTCACTTACAACATATGTTATCTTATCCCGATATTTTTTTATTATATCCAACGTTGCATCCGTTGAGCCTCCATCAATGATAATATATTCTATATTCTCATATGTTTGCCCAATAACACTTTGAATTGTCTGTTCAATAGTTTTTTCACTATTAAAAGAAACTGTTATTATACTGACATTCATCTTATGACCTCATTTGCCCCCAACTATTCATTAATTCCTCATACGTTAAAACATTATATTTTTCACCATATAACTTCCTTACAATATGAAGCATTTCCGAAATATATTTTGTAGTTGCCACAATAATTAAACCAACATTTTCGCTTCCGATTGCCTCTATGGGAAATACTTTACATTCATCATAAATGCTTTCAGCAACAGAAGTTTGTGCATAAAAAACATGTTCCCTGAAATTTTCCCCCAACAGATTTTTTATACTGTCTGATACTCGTTTTCCTATCTTCCCGGTTCCATAAATACATATTTTTTGTTTCTCATTAATTCCGATCATCTCTAAGACCCGGCTCAGCTTTCTCTTTGCTATCTCATCAGATATATGTACTGTCTTTTCGATCTCTGTCCTGTCTTCCCCTTCCATAAATTCCTTTAATCTTTCATCTTGCAAAACAGCATTAAAAAAATCAATTACTGGCTTCATTACTCTTATATCATAATTTCCCACTAAAATATCCTCATTCTGCCATATAAAATCATTAAATGACAGAAGCTCTTTTACAAACCATTTTCCATCCAACTCTTTTACCTTTTCTAAAGTATTTAAAACTTTATTCAGGCTGGACGAAAAAAAAGTATAAGAAGCATTGCTTTGCTTCACTATATCAGCATAATAAATTATATGCTCCCAAATACACCTTGACGAAACCAACCTGCTTACCAGGTGTATTGTCTTCAATTCACCTGTCATAGTAGAATCTGCACGATAACGCCTTAAATAAAATTTTTCTGGCAGGCACATAAAACGTTTTGCACATAAGTAAATTTTCATTCCAAACTCATTGTCTTCATAAAAAACATTCGGCTGAAATTCAAAATGATTTAACTGTAAAAACTCTCTTCTGCAAAACATAAAGCATGGATTTATAAACGCCCCTCCCTTTCTGTAATTCTCATTCCAATACTCGCTCCCCTTCCACACTCTGTTAAAATCAATATTCAGACCACTTCGGTCATACAAGACCTCCAATCCGTTTGAATCGACTCCTTCTTCATAAAAAGGCTGCGCATCATAGCTGACTGCATCCAGCCGCTTTCTGCTTGCCAATGCGTACAGCTTTTCCAATGCATCCAATACCAGATAATCATCAGAATCAATATAGGCTATATATTCGCCTTTTGCCACTGATAATCCATAGTTTCTGGCTGCTCCCTGCTTTTGATTTTTCTGATGTAATGCGACAACATCAGGATATCTTTCAGCATATTCATCAATTATCCTGCCGCTGTTGTCGCTGGAACCATCATTAATTAAAATAACTTCAACTTTATCTAATGTCTGATTCAAAAGACTGTCAATACATTCCGGCAAATATTTTTCCGTATTATACACCGGCACAATAACGGAAACTTTTTTTTCATATTGTGTTATATTTATTTTTTCTCTTTGTTCTTCCATAACCTCTCCTAAAGAAACAATGGGACACTGGACAAGCCTTTGTATATTATCTTTAGCCAACGTACTTACATATTGATCAGCTACGATTACAATATCTGCTTTCTGCATACTTTTCTTATCTATCAGTTCATCCTTCTCATTCAACATACAGTATTGTCCATTCCGCCTATCAATACGTGCAAATACTCCCTGCTCAGTCCTTTGCATCGATTCATATAAAACCTGCCCCAAATTGCGCATATCATATATACAGGGATAATAATATCCATGGTCAATCATATAATTTTCAATAACAATTTCCCTGTCAGCCTGCGGCAGCCACTTAAATACCAAATCCATAATACCTCTGAGCCGCTTCATATTATCAAGATACATAGCTGTACGTCTGATAAACTCATTACTTACAGAAACCAGCAGTCCAATAACAACAACTAATATTACTATAATAATTATCAATACAATCAGTATCGCTTTCATACCAAATTCTCAGTCTTCCTTAATATATTTTTTCAATTTTCCTCGTCTGCTTCACGCTGTCAAAATTCTCTTTTGCATATGCCTTTGCCTGTCTTACTATTGCCTTTACTTCTTCTTTATGAGATAATGCAAAAATCACTTTTTCCGCTAAATCATTTTCATCTTCCGGCCTATATAAATATCCCGTCTTTCTATCCTGAATAATTTCTGCAGTCCCTCCTGAATCGGCTCCTATAACCAGAATATCACCCAACATAGACTCTATTGTTACTCTTCCTAACGCCTCATTTTTGGAACATACAAGAGCAATATCAATATTTTTCCTTATTTCCTGAATATTTTTAGTAAAGGCTATAAATGTTACATAATCCTCTATAGATTTATCCTTTACATACGTTTTAAGTTCGTTAGTATAATCAGCATCTCCGCTGCCAACAACATACAGGTGAACATCAGTTATTCCCTTATGAACCAATATATCAATCATTTTAACAGCATAAATCTGCCCTTTTCCTTCCTGGACGGCCCCACAAATCAAAAAATTGCAAATATTACCGTTTAAAATTTCTTCTTTATTAATCAAATAGTTGTCTATATCAAATCCGTTATAGATTACTTCTACGTTCTTTTTATTCTTTTTCCCATAATTTTTTTCTTTGACAGCTTCCGTAATGCAAATCACTTTTCGAGATTGATTCCTCAACATTTTGTTTAATCGGGG
This sequence comes from Lachnospiraceae bacterium, assembly GCA_017621815.1. Taxonomy (GTDB): domain Bacteria; phylum Bacillota; class Clostridia; order Lachnospirales; family Lachnospiraceae; genus Suilimivivens. The sequence goes on from JAGASK010000052.1 coordinate 54,449, forward strand.
ACAAACATATTCAATATTATAATCATCTTCCATCATTTCCCTGATATGCCATACATGAGGCTTACCCGTCAGTTTTGCCAATACAGGTCCAAAGTCGGAAACAGAACTGTTGGAATGAATTACATCTACATTCCATCTGGTAATTATATCCTTATTCTGTTTTGCCAAAGCGAAATTATAAGCAATATTATACAGTTTATCTCTTTTGCTTATAGGTTTTCCTACTTTTTGATAATTTCCAAAAAAAGGAATTACCTTATAAGTATACTTTTTTTTATTAAGTTCCTGTAATAGCGGTCCGTAAGCCGACACAATAACGCTTGTCCTAAAACCATCCAGATTTAATTTATCCATCAGGTTAAGCATGGAAGTATTAGCACCATACAAACCCGCATTACTCGTTACAAACAAAATATGTTTCTTGCTTTTCATTTCAATTCTCATATCCTCCCCATAAGGCTGTTAATTATTGCCGTGCAAGCGAAATCCCATTCTCTGATGATAATACCCGATAAACAGCATTCGTTTGCAGTGCTTCCCCGCCTGTATATTTTTCAAACACTTTGTTAATGTCATCATTTGTGGTAATGACAAATATATAATCATTTTTTGCAATTTCATTTATCGCATCGTTTTCCATTTCTTTTGTTGAAAAATCATATGTAATTAAGTCGTTATATTTGTAATTGAAATATACTCTCTGCGTATCCAGGAAGTAGTTTACATAATATTGATTTCTGCAATTTTCTTCGCAAATCAGAAAAACGGATGCATCAGTTTCCGTTCCATTTTCAATTATTTCTGCATATTGCCTCCATTTCGTCATATTATTTCCCAAAATTCTTTGAGGAAGCAGATATTCAAAGGATTCATGATCCAGCATCAGCACACCGAAAGCTAATGCAACGGCCAAGGATTTATAATTTACATATTGCTTCTTACAACTGTATGCAAGCCTTACAAGTAAAATCAGCAATATTAAAAACTCGCTGACAACATATGAGGACATATATCGTTCAAAGCTTGCCAACTTTAATGCCTCTCCTTCAGAATAACAAAACATATATAAAACAAACATCGTAAATGCATATCCAGCTGTACCACAGATAAAAACGATGGACAACATTAATACATTTTCCTTTTCAAATTTTTTCTTAAATGCACGCCAAAGAATAAACAAAAAAATGAGCGCAATAAATATGGACGATACATAGGCAATCGAGATAATTCCAGAAAACAAATTTCTTTCACAAAGAGCTAACACATATGATTTATACACACTGCGCTGTACCTGACTGCCCCCTCCTCTAAATAAAATATTTACAATTTCGCTGAGTTTAATTTTTGAAAAACTAAACTGTTGTCCTGTAATATTTAAAGAATCAACATACCTTGTCCAAGATATATAACTTAAAACCGGCATTAGAAATAGAATGCCCATTTTAGTCAATACGTATATTTTCTCCTGACCGCGACTATCATTACCATGAGAGTTAGGCCATCTTTTTCTCCAATCTACAAACTGATGCAAAACATAATACAAATACACAAGCATTACAAATGCTATACCCATCTGTTTTGATATAATAAGAGCTGACAGGCTTAAAACCAAGCCAATGTAATCAAAAAGGTCATAAAACGCGCCTCTGTCTATAAGCAAGGATATAGCATATACATATAATATCGGCATAAACATATCATTATAAATAGTCTCAAAAATACCATAAACATCAAAGGTTCCTATAAGCAAAATGATTATCACAGACAAACTGACAGCAGATAAAAAATGCTTAAATCCTTTTTTTTCATATTGAAAATCTGCAATCGGAGGAACTATTAGTGAAAGGGTAAATATATGCAAAGACATTGTTACTGCCGACTCAGAATAGCCTCCACATAATTTGCACCACAACATTTCAAAGACTGAAACAAAGGGCGGATAATCCTTATGGACAAGAAGCCTTGATTCCGGCACAGAATAAAACTGATCAAGACGCAGCATTTCTTTCACCATAACTCCCCAATGAGAAAGTTCATCCCATGTCGAAAAACTTCTTCTATAATCTATGATAAAATAAATGAGAAAAACAGCTATAAACGCATATAATCCATAAGAAAAAACCTTTTCCCTGATCATGGAATTTTTCTTTATAATAATCCACCATAAACCAGCCCCCCCGCCTGCTGCGCTTCCAATGACCAAAGCTATGTAGCCTATTTTAAAGGAACCAAATATCATTTGAGTAATATACAAAATAAAGACCGCCGCCAGCAACGTTACCGGAAGACACTTGCCGAAGCTTCGTTTACCTATTATAACTACGCCTACCGTTAAAAACACAAAGAACAACAATGGTATAAATAACATAATTATCCTCCCTAAATACTGCCAATCCTAACAATAGATTCATAAATCAGTTGCGCAATACCTTCATTTGCAGCTCTGTCAAAATGAATATAATCTGTATGAACGACGCTTTTCTCTGTCAATCCGGAATATATATCTATATATTTACCTGAATATTCCCGGCATACTTCTTCCACAATCCTGTTTCTTTCTGCAATTTCAATATTTCTTTTTTCATCTGGTGTAATCAAATCTTCTTTTAAGACCGTTGGCGTTGCAGATAAAAAATATATATTACTGCAATATTCGGAAATCACACGAACTAAATTTTCATAACCGCTCTTAAATATTTTACGATATTCTTCATCATCACTGCATCTCCTAAAAAAACCATGCTGTCCTCCCCATTGCAGAATAACAGATTGATATTTATATTCACTTACTTCAAAGAAAAAACGTATTTGTTTTTCACTCATGGAATCCGTCACTTGACTGGATGATGCACACAAATCCACTGCAATTTCATTTTGCATGCATAATTCATTCAGTCTTCCTCTTATTCCCCTGGTTACAGAATCTCCAAGCATTGCAAATCTTTTCATGTCAGCTCTGTTGGCTTTCTCAAACCAAGTATTTCCCCACTCGATACCCTCTCTGCAAAACACGTCACTCATTTTTTCTTATTATTCCTTTCCACTCTTTTAATTACAAATATCGTGTTTTTAAGCTCATTTTAATTACCTGTTATCAGGCATATGTCCATTCCTTTATCATTTGATCTATTGAAATCCAATTCAGTCCGTCATTGCCATAGCCACACAACTGGCCGCTGATTTCTTCATCATGATTTCTGACTGCTATAAGTACATTGGCCATTCCATATGACAAAATTTGAGGTTTTTCAATTTTTATCCCCCTTAATTCCTGTCCCCATTTTTCTCTGTCATTATCCGCAAAAAACCTCACGTGAATACCTGCCTGCAACAGCACCTGACATAGCCTTTCTCCCCAAACGCCGGTTCCAAAAATAACAATTCCATCCTTAACATCTTTAAATTTTCTTTCCAAAACGAAATAAAGAGCAAGGGGATTCTCACTTATTGCTGCAGTAAACTCTGCTGTACGATATTTATTTTCAATCTGCACCAATGCTTTTTCCTTCTCCGGACAATAATCCACATACTTCATCCGAATTATCTTTGCCTCTTTTGCACATTCTAATGCTTTCTTAGTACTGACTCCTCCATATCTGAAATTCGCTATTATTTCATCAATATATGCAAACTTAACACCCCTGCACAAAAAACGCAGAATTAAATCGTGATCTGCCGCTATATTATACTCCGTATTAAATATCCCGTATTTTTCATATACATTTTTTCTTACAAAAACGCTGGGATGAGGTATCATCATAGAATACCATAACTGATTTAACGGCTTTTTTATACTGCACCTTCTTGTTCCATTTTCACAAATATTCCATATTTTTCCGTAAACCAATTCTGCGTCTGAATTCCGAAAACAATTCACTGCCTTTTCAACAGCATCCTCTTCATACCAGTCGTCACTGTTTATAATCCCTATAATATCCCCTGTTGCATGGTATATTCCTTTGTTCATTGCATCATATATACCATTATCCGGTTCACTTACATAATAATCTATCGACTCCTTATACTTTTCAATAATATCACACGTACTATCTGTAGACTTTCCATCTATCATGATATATTCAATATTATCATAGGTCTGATTCACTACACTGCATATTGTTTGTTCTATTGTGGCAGCAGCATTATATGATACCGTAATAATGCTAACCTTTATGTTCTCTCCCGACACATCCTTCACTCTCCTGCAGTTAATTCTGTATATTGATAATGTTGAATAATCTTCTTCTTTTCAGTTCCTCAATAATATCCGATTTATTTTCCCTGGATTTAACGCCCAGTACAATCGCTGCATATTTATGATTTGCTTCCAATTCCTCAATTTCATATACAGGCAGACCATTAATGGAAACAGTGTTGGAATGCTTCTTAGTGACAGCTACTGCATTAACCAAAATTCCTTCTCTATTTAGACATTCAATCACATCAACCGCATAATTGCCTGCGCCATATACAATAATCTCACTTGCGCTACGAAGCTTTATTAAATCATCTGTTTTCAGCCTCAAAGCTTCATTTATGTCCGCATTCACCAATAATCTGCAGTATAAATGACATTCTGACCCTGATTCAAAATCCTTTTCTGAAAGAAATTTTTTATTCCTAGCATAAAGCCTTCTTGCCTGTTTCAGACGCATGCACATATACTTATCAAAATACCCATTTACTTCCTCAGAAAATTTACTTTGATTCCAAAATTCAAGCAGCCTACAATATATCTTAAACATAGCGATTGCTTTTTGAGGTGAAACATTGGTAGACATTGTTCCTCCATGTCTCCTGTAAATATGGTATTCCTTATCAATACACATACACCTTTTAGCAGAAAGCATTGCCCGTACTGAAAATTCTGCATCCTCTCCTAATAGCCCATCTGAAAATTTAATATCGTAATCCGTCAGAAACCTACGGCGCCAAAATTGCCTGCAGACAGAACCCGTATATGCGTTATTTTCCATCAAAATACTGAACATTTCTGTACCGCTTAATATTTTCCCTTCAAGATCAGGCAATTCAAAGTGCAACCGCAAATTGCCAATATGTTCTTCATCCTGCAGTTCACTGTTAAAATAGATACAGTCTGTTTCGTTTTCATCCGCATATTTAATCAACTCCGTAAATATCTGTGGCTTTATTAAATCATCAGCATCCAAAAAATATACATATTTCCCCCTCGCTATTTCCAATCCCCTGTTTCTGGCATATGCAGTACCTTTATTTCCAACATTGCTAATAAGCCTAATGCGATTGTCCTTATTGCAATACTTTTTAATAATATCCGATGTTCCATCTGCCGAACCATCTTCCACACATATAATTTCTATATTATATACCGGCTGTTGAAATACACTGTCCAAACAACTGCTTATATATTTCTCAACATTATAAGCCGGAATAATAACTGAAACAACAGGTTTATACTCATTTTTTTCCATTTTTATTTCCATCACTTTATATTTTTATTGTACAATATTATTCTTTCTGATTCACATCTTCCGAAAGCCTTATATTCTCCTCACCGCAGCTGCAAATATCCTCGGCCTGATCAGCTCTGGTCCATGCTACATTCTTCCTTTTTATTATGGCAGGACTTCCGAACAGCAAAACATTATTTGGTGTTCTGCACTTTACAAAACTGCATGCCCCTACAATGCTTCCATTTCCCAAATTTGTATTATACATAATTGTGCTTCTCATGCCAATCCAGACATGGTTTCCTATTTTAACTTCTAAGCCTTCATCTTTCCTTTTCCTGAAATTAATATTCTTCTTTGATTCAACATCAAAAATTGAATGCCCATCGTTTGTCCGCAGATGAATATCATTTGCAAACATACAGTCTTTACCTATCTCACACCTGGTATCTGCCCCCATCGCAAAAAAACAATTCATACCCACAGTACTTCCTGATCCTATCCGAAAACTGCTGTTTCTGCGCAGTATCAATTTTATGCCAGTTGCAAAATGACAGCCAGTTCCCAAATCAGCAATGCTGTTCCCTTCCACTGTAAAATTCGCTTTCCTGACGGATACTTTCTCACCCATTTCTATCTTTGCCTCATCACCAAGAGAAAAATGACAGTCAATAACCTCTGCCTCAGCACCGATGTTTATTACTGAATTATTATGCATATAGATGAGCGTATCCTCAATATAAGCCTTATTATCTATTTTAATTATTGCATTCCAACCCAGAAAATAAAATTTTAACCCTTTATAAAATCCATATATTCTATTTCCGTGGGCATCCTCAAAATATTCGTCATCTTTTTTAACAGTACAATCACAAAAGCAATAATAATCCCTAACAGGCGTATACCCCCCCCCCACGCAATTTATCGGCTTTTTTATCGTTATTACAATCCATAGGAATCACTATATAATATTCATTGGATTTATCATCCACCTCATTAAGCGCTCTGACCGCCCTCCCCGCAATATTATCTGCCTTTTCCTCTATAAAGAACTCCGTAGTTAAATTATATGATTTTCTCAATACCGCAGCAATGCCTTTAGATGCTGAACTATAACCCCATATAACAATTTTTCTATTGCGATAATTTTGAAATACGTTTTCTGCTACATCATCAATCCAGTTCATATTCCCTCCACGATTTTGAGCTTTATTCTGCATGAATCGCTTTATAAATATCCAATCTGTTCTTTTCAGAAATCTCAAGTAATTTTTTGGACATTTCCTTCTGTTTCCACTCAATGTCCGCAGAATCTATTATCTTCGCAAATACTTCTAAAATATTGCTGCAGATTTCATTTGTATTTTCCCTGAGATTTACATAGCACTCCTCCATATTTACATCTTCCAAGAACCACTTCATCTTATTATGCGTTCCCAAGGTAATAATCTTTCTTCCAAGACCATAAGGAATCATTTGCGCATGTCCACGCATCCCAATGGTACATTCGGTTTTCTGATAAAAACTATATATCTGTTTAGGTAAACACTGTGTAAAATTCTTTACTTTATATTTTACTTGTTCTCTGTCCAGATATAGCAAAAACTGCAAGTCTGCATCACAATGCGCAACATAAACAATGTGAAATCCTTTCTTTGAAATCTCAGATATTGCTTTGGCAACACTAGTAAGTATATTCTCTTTGCATAAACCAAAGCGGCTTTCAGAACGATCGAATGCCATATTGACTGCTATAATACGTTTCTTTTTAGTTTTAAAGCATTTTTCAGTTGGCACAAATTGCTTTGCTAATACTGTAGTACAGGGCTGATAGCATATTTTATCTCGTAAATCCTCATTAAGCAGCCCTTTTACAGCTTCGATACTTCCATAATTTCTTAATCCGATAAAAATCGCTTTCCTGGTTATTGCGTTCAATGAATGAATAAATAATTCTGTGTTTTTCTGCCCTATAAAGTAATTATAACCTACGGAATAAATAATAATGGGAATATGAATTTTTTCCAGCAATTCTTCAGAAATTGCCCACTGCCAGCCGCTTATTTTATTCTTATTAGTATCTGGCAGGAAAAGCCCACCTCCGCCGATAACAAGTACATCTGTCTGATTAATCTGATTTATCAAATCCAGTGTAACTTTTTCCCTGATGTCTATAATATTCCATTTATGAAACGCAAGATATTTTCTGACACACCAAGACAAATATGTGTCACCTGCATTTTGAGCTACACAATAAGTAATATGAGTTGCATATATTTCTTTTCTATTTTTACTATGGGTTTTCTTCTCTAAGTTTTTATATATAACATTTCTTAACTTTCGCATCTTTAATGCAAGTTCACTTTTTTTATAACTTTCCGCATACAGCTTTCTTGCATCCATATAATTCTTAATTTTCAGATTTTTTACAATTTCCCGGATTTCTGTAGCGTACTTATCACTGACAGCTAAAAGAAAAATAGTATTTTTGTAAAAATCCTGTACTTCATATACAGGTTTTACTTCGATTCCATTAATGAAATAAGGTTTAAACTCTTTTTCGCTTTTAACAAAGTATTTTACCCTGTTTTCGATTTTTAAATCTCCCAGGAACTGCAATGTTCGTTTTCCTATCTCGCCCGCTCCATAAATTATAACACTTTCAAAATTCATAACTTTTTTGATATATTTGTCCACTCTACGAGCCCCCTATATCCTGCAAATTGTATCATAAGCTTATATACTTGCTATGCACAATTTCACCAACACCATATATAAAAAGATTAACTCTTATTACGGATTATTTTCCATTCTTTCTTTAATTCCATTACTGTACCTCATATATTAACTGCATTCTTTTGTTTTAATATAATATCAATAATTTCTCTCACCGCGCCCTGTCCCCCCTCTTTTTGAGTGACATACGTAGCTGCTTCTTTTACTATCTGCACTCCATTTTTAACGCTGCACCCGAATCCTACTGATTTAATTACATCTAAATCATTGATATCATCGCCAACATATGCTACATTCTGTAACTCTATTTTATATCTCTCACATAACTTTTTAACTACGCTTAATTTATCTTGTATACCTTCTTCAAAAATATCAAGATTCAACTTTTTGCATCTGCGACGATTTAACTCTCTTTTTTCCCCCGTTATTATACCGGTCAGAATTCCTTTATTTTTAAGCATTGACAATCCCATACCATCCAATGTGCTAAATTTCTTCAACTCATCCCCATTTTCAGAATAATACATTCCGCCATCTGTCAAACAACCATCACAATCCGTAAGAAACATCTTAATCTCAGGAATCTCTTTCTTTATTCTTTCCTTCTGTATTCTGTTTTCTAATTGCTTTTCTATTACTATCCAGTCACTTGGCTCATCTATTTCAAAATAAGTGGACTCATCCATTTCGTATGCACGGATGTTGCCTGATATCCTGTTTTGAGTTGAAACAAGAGCAGTTTTGCTCGTAATATAAAAAGCTCCGTTTTCTACCAAATATCCTTCAAATTCCTGTCTCCTTGGTCTGTGAAAGACATCGTAATTAGTCGGCCTTGCAAATCCATTTTTATCTTCTTTCCAATGAAATCTCTTCTGTCTTACAACCGAAAGCACACTATCTGTTTCTTCTTTTCTGTATAATTCAAAGCCTCCTGTCAAATCATCAGATGTCAATAAAGGAGATGTCGCCTGAATCAATACTATATTTTCAAATAAATATTTATCTGCAAATTCCAGCATAGCGGATTCTGTAGAAGCAGTATCAGAGGCCGTTGCTTGCCCCCTCTCTACAACCATTACTTTGGGCAAATTAAAACTTTCCACTGTTTTTCTAATAATATCATTGTCTGTTGCCACATATACATTGTCTATATCTCTACAATCGCTTGCTGCTTTTGCTACCCAATAAACCAGTGGTTTACCAGCTATTTCTTTAATATTCTTTAATGGAATAGACTTACTTCCTCCACGCACCGGAATAAATGCTACATTCACTTTTATTACCTCTAATGCTTTCTGTATTTTAACTTTTCCCGCTGAATTCTTTCTATATCAAGAATTTCCTTTTCTTTATAATGTAATGCAGAATACGTTGCCATTAAATCGCGCTTCAATTTACGAAGCCCTTCAGGCTCCAACGAGGCTGCGTGGTCAGTTCCCTTCCAGGTTCTATCAAGTGTATAATGTCTTTCAACAATAGAAGCCCCTAAAGTATAAGCAGCCACATCAATTGCAATTCCTAAATGATGGCCTGAGAATCCGATTCTTTTAACTCGATTTTCATAAGCATCCCGTACACGCTGAATTTCCAGTAAGCAAACATCCTTAAATTGAACAGGATAACCGGAAGTGCATATATATATCACCAAATCCTGATTACGCCCTTTATTTTCAAAAAGGGCAACTATACTTTTTTCTTCTTCATTGGTAGTCATTCCAAGAGAAACATGAATTTCCCCAGAATAATTATCACATAGCCACTCTAACATTTCATAATTATTATTACAGGCTGATGGTATCTTTATGAATTGAGGATTTAAGCTTGTAATTTCTTTCGCAGATGTCAAATCCCACACAGAAGTACTATAAATCAGATTCATTTTTTCACAATATTCCTTCAATTCACGATGTTGCTCTACTGTAAATTCAAGAAATTCTCTGTGTTCTCCATAAGTTTTCCCATACGCATTAACCGGATTAGGATGAGGTGCATTATATTGTTCCGGAGTAAGCAATTCTCTATTACATCGCTTTTGAAATTTTACAGCATCTACCTCACAATATACAGCTGCTGTTTTTATCATCTTTTTAGCAATTTCAATATCTCCTTTATGATTACATCCTATTTCAGCAATTACAAACGGTTTTAAATATTCCATTTTTTCTCCACATCTTCAATCACATTACTTATAATTAAAATAAATCATCAAAATTTACACGCTCAAATACTTCTAGCTTGCCGCCGCGAGTAGCATTATAAATTTCTACATTATGATTATCTGCATATTCTTTTGCACTTTGATATGCCAATAAATTCATTTTATAATTTGTCTTATTTGCTCTTTCTCCCTTACCATGATAATCCTCTATAAAATGTTTAGTAATTTCACCCTTTTGATAATCAAAGTCCACTCCTAATAAGTAGATTTGCTTAAATCCCATATACACAGCCAGTTGCATACATATATAAGTAACTGTTGCTCCCGAATATGCTTTTCGCGCAAAATCATCAGAGAATTTCAATTTTTCTTTTCTTGCATCATCAACATGTAAATGATACTGATACACATTGCCAAATTTCTTATATTCCTCTATTTCACAAACATCACTAATAAATTTTGTTTCAATATCAGCTTCTACAATTTCTTTATAAAAATCACTAATCATTGCATCATCACTAACTACATAATAATCCGGTCTCCATGATGTTCTATCAAATACTTTTAAAATTTTATTCATACTAATACATATTTCATGATTCTTCTCTAATAACTTCAAATCCTCTAGCGTTAAACTTGAACCAGTAGCAATAATAAAACATCTTTTATCCTTATACATTCCCCGATATTTTTCAATATTATTGTTATAATAATTATCAACAAAATCGGACAAATCGTACCAATCCCAGATTTCACTATTGTTATTTAATTCAAATCGAACTTCTTCCGGAACGGTTCGAATAAATATATCAGCGTTGTCATTATCTCCTATATAATTATACTCAGAGTAATTATAATTAAAAAATTCTTTAAATTTTCCTTTTGCATCAGCAGCAAATAAAATTCCTATATTTCTGTATCCGCTTTTTTTTAAATAATCACACATAAAAAAGCTATATAATGTATTTCCCAATATTATAATTTTCTTCTCTTTAGCTATGTCAATTCTCAATACTTTACTCCAACATAATTTTCGCCTGCTAATTATTTCAGGCGGACAATCTGATAAAAGGAAGAATTGATAAATTTGACATTTCAATAACTCATGTACAATATCTTCCGAAACTCTTGGGGTAATTATAATAGGGAAATTATAATATTGGGCTTGATATTCATCTAAACTAATTATGGGTATCTTATTTGCATATATTCCAAATAAACTACTATCTTTGTCAATAATAGCTACTATATTATCTATCCCCAGAGATTCCAGACATCTTTTTCCTCTTCTCCCTATCCCCCATAAAACATATTTCATTTATATTACCTCTTATACTTCAACAAACTTAATATCTGAAACAGGATGACACTGCCTTTTCTCCACAGGAGGTAATTCCATGTAGTTATCACCAAATTTTCTTTTCAAATATGCAGTCCTGTAAACAGACCCCTGCAAATACACTCCCTCAAATATGACTTCCTCTGTTTTTTCATACCATTCCCTCTGATATCCGCTTACGTGTTTCCTTACAGGGAACAAATATGTTCTCACCAGTTCACTTTTCTTTTTATTACATCGATATATAAACTTATTAAGATGTTTTTTTACTTTCTTTTCCGGTATTTTACTTAATATTGCATACCACATGCGCATCGCTCTGCTTTTATCCGTTTTCTTCCCCACCTCAGACCACATTACTTTTCTGATACAAAAGCAATGAAACTCATGCAGCTTCCTCATAAACGGATTATCAGGAACCGCATCTGCAGGAAAGATATCTACAAACATTCCCTGTTCATAAGGCATATGCTCTTGCCCATCTCTTAAAAAAAGCGTATTTTTACGTCTCAGCTTTCCGTATCCCCAACGATACCCCGGAGTTTCATTCATATCTTGAAAATAAAACCTGCTTTCATCCAAATCTGTTTTACAGGCCTTCACAAATCTGTCATATTCTTTCCTTAACATTGCCACATCTGCATCATCATCCCATGGGATAAAGCCCTGATGTCTGACAGCGCCTAATAAGCTTCCTCCTATTAATGTATACGTAATTCCATTTTTCTTACATATACGGTCAATTTCTTCCAGCATTTCCAGCTCAGTTTTTTGAAGTTTTTTTAACTGTTCACCATTTAAATGAATTTGCATTCTGCCAATCCCCGTTAAATCACTGCTCTTCTAATAATTTTATCTCACTCACCGGATGCACCTTTCTCTGCCCCTCCGGCGGCAATTCCATATAATTTCCAAATTTAAAAGAAAGATAATCCTTATAATCCTTTATTCCTATAAAGGTTATTCCTTCAAATATTATTTCCTCTGAAGTTTCATACCATTCTGTTTTATATCCATATGACTTATTGGGTGTAGGAAAAGTCAGTATGCGCACCCAATTCGTTTTCTTTCTGTCAGATTTCTTTACAAAACGATTAAAGCTTCTCTTAAGCTTCTTTTCCGGCACCTTACTCATAATGCTGTACAGACCACGCATAAAACTGTTCTTGTCTGCCACTTTTCCCACTTCAGACCAGAAGAATTTTCGATATAAAAAGCATTCAAAATTGTGGATGCTTCGTCTTAAATAATTTTCGGGCACATAATCAAGGGGAAATACATCAATAAACACTCCCTGTTCATAGGGCATATGCTCCTGATGCTCTCTCAAAAAGAGCGTGTCCTTTCTCCGAAGCTTTCCATATCCCCAACGGTATCCCGGTGTATTCCTGTGGTCTTGAAAATAGAACCTGTCCCTGTTCAATTCTTTCTCACAGGCATTACGAAATTTTTCATATTCCGGACGCAGCAACGCAACGTCTGCATCATCATCCCATGGAATAAAACCTCCATGACGCACTGCACCAAGCAGTGTACCCGCTATAATATTATAATGGATATCACATTTTCGGCATATCCTGTCAACTTCCTGCAATAATTCAAGTTCTGTAAGCTGAAGTTTACGAAGCTGTTCACTTGTCAGATTGACCATGTTGATTTTCCTTTCCTTTTCCCGAAATAACATTTTTCAGGAAATTTTATTGATATACAGACCGCCTCCAACATACCATATTATTTTACCTTAATTGTTGTTGAGCGTCAATTATTTCACCTTAGTTTCCAAAATATCTCTCATCCATCCCTTTTATTTATTCAATCGTTTTCTATTCATCCATCAAAGAACAGGCATCACAAACCATTGCTGCACATAGTAAGCGGCAGGTATCCATATATGGATGCCCTGCCGTTATTTATGTCTTTTTACTGCAATTCCTGCATTGCATGCAGCCTATCATAAATCCTGTCATAATCATAATCCGGTGCAAATTCCTTCGCTTCTTCACAGATTCTTTCTACTTCCTGCGCATCTTCCTCAAACTCCTCTGTGAACTCTTTAACAATTTCTTCCGTTCTCTTCCCTTTGCAGAGCTTTTTACACACCATCCTTATCAGCTTTTTCTCTTCGCCTTCTGCGCATCCTTCTATAAGACCGGCACTGTGTCCTTCTGCGAGACCGGCGCTGTGCCCTTCTGCAAGACCTTCTATTCGTCCCTCATCCTTGGCCTCTGCCAGTTCCTCCCATCTCTGCATATACTTTACTCCCATCTTTTCCGACTCTTTGACCGCCTGTACCTGTTTGTGAATCAGTTTGATTTTTTTACTCTTCGTCCTGTCCGCTCTTTCTGCAGAAGAATCCGTCACATACTCCATAAAATCCAGGAATTCTTCCGAGAAATCCTCCCTGTTTCTTCCCTTTGTATTAATAAAGATTCTGACTGCCCCGTCTAAAAGCTTTAAGTCCGGACATTCCCTGCAGGTTCCCTCAAAGGTATAACGGCACAGCCCTTTTCCGAAAATGTCAAAGGGTGCTATCAGGATAAAGCAGCTGTCATTCAGAAGGTTAAAATCCCTATTTCCCGGCTCCAGCAGGGAAACGTCAAGCTGAGCCTGGTAATACCGGCTCCGTTTCCGCAGGTTTCCCGTATTCTTTCCCTGCATCTCTGTGTAGTACAGCTTTTTATCCCTGTCCATTCCCACTACATCCAGCCTGACCTGCCGCAGCTGCGGTGATATTCTTAGTTCCTTTTCCGTCTCGGGACTGCCCAGCAGCTCCACCTCATTTTCCAAAAGGATGCTTACTGCCGCTTCATAGGCTTCCCGGCTTTCCATGGTTTCATCAAAAAGAAACTTGTCCACCAGGTTTAAGTCCTTCAGCCTTGTTACTGTTTTCTTTGCCATAAATTTTCCTCCTCCTGGCAGGAAAATACGGCTGCGGATTACTGTCTCCGCCATCGGCGGTTTTTCAGCCGCCGGATATAAACTGACCAGACAGACCTCTCAGCATCTTCTTCATTTTCCTGCTTTTATATGATTGATTGGGTTTTAAAAGCAGGATTTCAAGATACTTATTGAACAGATCGTTCTGTCAGATGCGGCTGTGCCGCAATACAAGCTCTCGCTTTTAGAAATCTTTTGCTTTGAATGCATTGTAGCATAGCATTACTTATATTTCAATATAAATATTCAGCATTTCGCATTTATTATATCTATAAATACGATTAATGCATCATGTAGGGGCATCTTAACATCCATATTGGTATAATGCATAATCAACAGTACACCCTTATATATTCCTATGCACATCAGCCGGCTCTGGAGTATCAGCTTTAAATGTACAAAAAAATCGGCAGTTCTCCATTTCTGAATCCCTGCCGTAATATCACTTATTACAATTATTTACTTTTCATGCAGCCTGTCATAAATCCTGTCATGATCATAGTCCGGTGTAAATTCCTTCGCTGCTTCACAGATTCTTTCTACTTCCTCTGCATCTTCCTCAAACTCCTCTGTGAACTCTTTAACAATTTCTTCCATTCTCTTCCCTTTGCAAAGCTTTTTGCACACCATCCTTATCAGCTTCTTTTCTTCGCCTTCTGTAAAGCCAATATAATGTCCTTCTTTAAGGCCGGCATTGTGCCCTTCCTCAAGACCTGCTCTATGGCCTTCTGCGAGACCGACGTTGTGCCCTTCTATGCGTCCTTCGTCCCTGGCCTCTGCCAGTTCCTCCCACCTCTGCATATACTTTACTCCCATCTTTTCTGACTCTTTTACTGCCTGTACCTGTTTATGAATCAGCCTGATCTTCTTGCTTTTTGTCCTGCCCGCTCTGTCATCCGAAGAATCCGTCACATACTCCATGAAATCCAGAAACTCTTCCGAGAAATCCTCCCTGTTTCTTCCCTTGGTATTAATAAAGATTCTGACTGCTCCATCTCCAAGCTTTAAATCCGGGCATTCCCTGCAGGTTCCCTCAAAAGTATAACGACACAAACCCCTCCCGAAAATATCAAAGGGCGCTATCAGGATAAAGCAGCTGTCATTCAGAAGGTTAAAATCCCTATTTCCCGGCTCCAGCAGGGAAACGTCAAGCTGGGCCTGGTAATACCGGCTCCGTTTCCGCAGGTTTCCCGTATTCTTTCCCTGCATCTCTGTGTAGTACAGCTTTTTATCCCTGTCCATTCCCACTACATCCAGCCTGACCTGACGGAGCTGGGGTGATACTCTAAGCTCTTTTTCTGTCTGGGGGCTTTCCAAAAGCTCTACCTCATTTTCCAAAAGGATGCTTACTGCCGCTTCATAGGCTTCCCGGCTTTCCATGGTTTCATCAAATAAGAACTTATCCACCAGGTTCAAGTCCTTCAACTCTGTTACTGTTTTCTTTGCCATAGTTTTCCTCCTTTGCGCAGGAAAATACGGCTTTGGGTTTTTAGTCTGTCCGACATCTTTTTATCCGGCTCTTTCCAGCTGCCGGACAGGCATTAACAGGACAGTCCTCTTCGCAGCTTCTTAATTTTCCTGCTCTTTTCTCATTGATTGGATTTTAAAAGCAGGATTTCAAGATGCTTATTGAACAGATTGTTCTGTCAGACGCGGCTGTGCCGCAATACAAGCTTTCGCTTTCAGAAATCTTTTGCTTTGCAAGCATCATAGCACGAAACAATCATATATTCAACCATTTTTTTTCGTTTTTATATAAATTTAATACAATTTGCCATGCCATTCATAAGCTGACGGATTATATATAATTGACAAAAATATTTGTTATTTCCGGCAGCTTATTTCACGTCGGGCATCCGCTCTGTTACTTAAAACAGCTTTCATTTGTTTTTACCCCCACATCCGGATAATTGGTAATAATTGCATCCACGCCCATATCCATCAGCCGTTTCATATCCGCTTCACTGTTTACCGTCCATACATTGATTCCGATATTGTTCCTGCGGCACTCCTTCATTTCTTCTTCATAAAGAGTGCAGGTCACCGAAGGATTCACTGCATGTACGCCATTTATTTTTGCATATTTCGCTGCGTTTGCCAGTTCATGACTGTACAAAAAAGCAAGTCTGGCATCCGGCTGGTATTCCCTTACCTTCAGCACAGAACAGTGATTAAAGGAGGAATAAAGCACCCTGTCCTCATATCCCATTTCCTTCACCAGTTCTGTAACTTTCTTTTCAATTCCTTCATAAAAATTAATGCCTGTTTTCAGTTCTATGTTAACAAAAAGACCCGTGTCCTGCAGACATTCAAATACTTCCCTTAAGGTGGGTATCCTGCAAACCGGAGCATATTCGGGATGAGTCTTATTAAAGTTAAACTGTTTTAATTCCTGCAGGGTATAATCCACTACATTGCCCTTACCGTCGCTGACTCTGTCTATCCGTTCATCATGAACCACTACGATTTCTCCGTCTTTCGTCAACTGCACATCCAGCTCCACACCGTCAGCGCCCATTTCTGCCGCCAGCTTAAAGGCTTCCAGGGTATTTTCCGGCGCATAGCCTGAGGCGCCTCTGTGCCCCCATATTTTCGTCACCGGCTTAACACACCTGTCCTCCCCTGCTCCGAACCGGACGAAATCAAGACTTTTTGCTTCCGGAGTAATAATCAGCACATCCCACAAATCCTGTGTTACATCATTTAACTTTCTCATATACCGGGTAGAGCCTTCCGGCTTCTTGTCAGGAAAATATTCACATTTGGCACAGCCTGTGGATATAATAGGAAAACTTCTTTCCGTATAGACATAATCCGCATGGGTATGCCCGTGGATGTAACCAAGCACTGATTTCCCGGGTCTGCGGTTATAATCCTCAAGCACCTTCATCAGTGCTTCCCCGTTTCGTATATCGCTTGCCCAGTAGTCCAGTCTTGCAAGAGGCGCATCATGGCTGAACACCAATACCTGATATCCATCCGGTGTGTTTTCAAGTATTTTTTCAAGCCAGATAACTTCTTCCTCCGGAAAACCATAGCGTATTTTTTCCTTATGATTAAATGAAGAAAGAAATATCATTCTTAAGCCTGTATGCTCATAGTCCACATAATAGTAACCGTTAGTTCCTTCTCTCTTCACATACCGGTCCTGAAACCTGCCGTAAATACCATATTGCTCTTCTTCCGTAAGATACTGAGGGTTTCCCTTAAAGTAATTAGTATCATGATTGCCGATTGCCAGATAAACCGGTTCGCAGACGGCTCTCATTTCATTAATGCACCCGGAAGCAATCCTGCGGCACATTTTTTTATCCAGCATTCCATCCTGCAAATCCCCCAGATGAATAATACCGTCAAATCCAACCTTCTCATGCACCTTCCTTATATTTCTTATGGTATCCTCCCATGTTCCGTTTACCACATAATGGGAATCACTAAGAAGGACAAATACCAGTGATTTTCCCTTTCCCAGCTTTTCATAAACAGTATCTGCCGTCTTTATGATTTCTTCCTCAAAACAGGTATTTTCTGCTTCCTCCTCCAATACGGAATGAAAGGAAATAATTTCGTTAATTCTGTCCGCATCCTCCGGAATACACCAGTTTCCGTCCTGCTTCTTTAAACAGACTCTGAAAAAACAATCCTCCTGAAAGACATAATCATTAACAGAATATCCCTCTTCCGAAAAATTGCGGGTAAACTTACTCCAGTTCTGCTCCTGTTCATACATATAAGTATACATATATTCCTCAGGAACTTCTTTTCCATAAACAGCAACATTTAAAAGAAAGGCCCAGTCATTGACTACAATTCTGTCATCCTTATGGGCCTTATAAATAATTTCAGATGCCATATAAAACGGCATATCCTTTATAATCATGCCGGTAGTTTCATCAATGGAAATACCGGCTTTTACTTCAATCATATTATGCTTCATTGGTACCCTGCTTTCGCTGCTTTAAAAACTCTTCCATCACTCCTGCAATGGCAATAGATTCTTCTTCCGTGAATTTATAGGAACGTCCCTGATGACCATTAATCATATAGGCGAAATCGCTGATTTCATACCGAAGTCCCTGACCTAAGAATTTCACAAAATACTTGTCCCTTTTGTTTGGATCCTCATACCGCACTTCAAAAGACTGAGTCAACCACCATGGGGATTCAGCCAGAATATATCCCTTTGTTCCCGCAATAATCAGCTGCCCTTCAGACTTTACTCCCACACCGCTTTTTGACAGGGCAAATCCGTTTTTATATCTGAAGGATGCTTTGGTATACAAATCAATACCGTTTTCAGCCAGGATACTGTCAAACCGTACCTCCTGATAATCGGTACCCATCAATTTCATAATAGGAAGCAGGGTATGACTGCCGAATTCCGTAAAACCTCCCCCATATTCGGTATCGGTGGTTTCTCTCAAATTATCCGGGGTCAGTCTTGTAAAGCAGGCTTCTACATCCCGTATCTGTCCGATAGCGCCGCTCCTTGCCACTCCCACCAGCTGGGCAAACCCCGGACAATAGGCCGTTTTAATAGCCTCTAAAAGCACCCTGTTGTTCCGATGGGCAATCTGGAAAAGTTCTTCTGCCTGCGCTTTGCGAAAGGCCATAGGCTTCTCACAAAGCACATGCTTATGGTGCTCAAGAGCAGTTTTTGCATATTCATAATGAGTTTCATGCGGGGATGCAATATATACGGCATCCACACTTTTAAGAAAAGCCTCTATATCGTCCGAATACAAATCCAGTTCAAAATGCTCCGCAAAATTTCTTGCACTTTCAATGTGGGGATTATAAACACTGTGCACAATCACACCGCTGACGTATTTTGCTTCCGGCACAAAACGTTCCGCAATTCTTCCCGTTCCGATTACTCCGATTCTGATAATCGGGTGCTGCTTGGTGCGGAGCATGGTGGAAGATACATTTTTGGTTCTTTCCAGATATACTACTTCACAATAGTCTCTCAAATATTCAAACGAGCCAATCCAATCCGATCCGACAGTGAAAATATCAATGTCATATTTCTGGACATCCTCAACCTTCTGCCCCACATGGTCTTCCACAATAATTTTATCCGCAAGACCTGTCTTTTTTACATTTTCAATTCTTTCATCCAGCGAATCAATAATATTCAGTTTGCCTCTGGCCTCATCATATTGCTCTGTAGTCACGCCTACAATCAGATAATCTCCCAGTTGCTTTGCACGCTTCAGCAAATTATAATGGCCTTCATGAAATAAATCAAAGGAACCGTAGGTAATTACTTTTTTCATTCTTCAGTGCTCCTGCTTTTCTGCTATATTTTGTGAGTAAACTCCCCTTAACTTCTGTCTGACAAAACCAAAAACCGGATGCATGATTATGGCTGTCAATATTGTACAGCCCAGAACAAAAGGCAGACTTATTTTAAAATCCCAACCATAATCTTCCGCTATTTTTAAATATATAAATTGAAATAAATATATTTCTGTAGAATATTTTATTAATATCCTGTTTACGCAATTTCCTATTGTAAAATAAGTACAGAAATAAATCAATATAAGCATTCCGGCAATACACATTGCATTCCGCAAATATACCATTCCAATAATGCTGTCCGTTCCCAAAAACTGGCTTCCCATCCCAAGCAATATCAGGATAATAGTAATAAACTTCCCCCAAGCCGTTTTCATAAACCTGCATATGGTTTCATAATACTCTCCGAACAGCAATCCCATTGGAAATGCTAAAATACTCGAATACCAGCCCTGCGCCCATCCGCCTGCAAAAGTAAAACCGGCAAACACTGCCGATGCAAGTGTTATGAACAGTATCCGGAATTTTTTTATATACTTATACACAAAATAGAACAATATATAGAATAAAAGCAATTCCCGCAGATACCAGTTTGTTCCTGACACGATTACCGCTGCCGGATTCTTTCCGGGGCAATAATAGCCAAGATCCGACGGATAGATAATATCCAAAATCATATTTACTATAAATGTGATTATTGCCAGCATCACCAGATATAATACTTTGCCTGTCAGAAACCCCTGCAGATATCCTTCTTTCTGATGAAAGGATTTTACCATTCCAAAGGCGGAAACAAAAAAGAAAAAAGCCACTGAAATTATCATAAATTTCCCCAGTGGATATAACAAAGTCGCCTCATACCGTATTACATGACCGATTACAATTTCAAGTGCAAAAATCCCCCGGAAACTGTTAAGGCGCAAAAAATAGTCTTCTTTTTTATCAGCATGCTTATAATGAATTCCGCATAAACTTATGAGCAGAAATAACGTCCATACTACAAGTGAATACACTATA
Organism: Lachnospiraceae bacterium; assembly: GCA_017621815.1. Lineage (GTDB taxonomy): Bacteria > Bacillota > Clostridia > Lachnospirales > Lachnospiraceae > Suilimivivens. The sequence goes on from JAGASK010000052.1 coordinate 75,369, forward strand.
TTAACCATACAGATTATTTCTCCCTTAACATTTCATTTGTCCGCAATTATCTCCTGTTCCTACTTCTTGTTCCGATGCTTCTCTTTTTCGTCTTCGTCAAAATTCAGTCTCTTCTCTTCCACCACTATCGGTCTGTGAATAACACGTGTATTTATATTCAATACATATTCTCCAAGCAGTCCTATAAAAAACAGTTGGATAGAACCGATTACAAAGACACCTATAACCAGCGGAGCATATCCTGCCTGAAAACTATACCAGTGAGTCAATTTTAAAATCAGATAAATAAATGCAATGATCAGACTGACTGCGGAACAGACAAATCCCAGAAATGTTGCAAGACGCAGCCCAACCTTCGTATAAGAGGTAAAACTCAGCATAGCCGCATCATACAGGCTGTAAAAATTATTATGAGTTTTGCCTGCCCTTCTTTTAGCCTGCTCATATTCTATTTCTACCATGTTAAAGCCGGCACCGTACTCCGCCACAATGCCCCTAAGAAACGGAATCGGATCATCCAGTTCCCGCAAAATAGCTATAAACGATTTGTCATACAGTCCAAAACCCGTAAAATGCTCAATCATTTTTACACTGGACATTCCTTTAATCAGTTTATAATAGCAGGTTCGAAGAAAATAGATAACTCCCGACTCTTTGGATGAGGTTTTGATACAGCTTACTATTTTATGCCCCTTTTCCCATTCTGCCACCAATGTCGGAATCATTTCCACCGGATCCTGGAAATCGCAGCAAAGACTGATTGTACAATCTCCTGTAGTCTGGCACAGGCCATAAAAAGGAGAGTTAAACTGTCCGAAATTAGTTACATTAAAAATTGCCTTAACTTTTTTGTCCCGTTCACAGATTGCTTCCAGCTTGTCCCTTGTCCCGTCTGTGGAACAATTATCTATAAATAATATTTCATAATCATACTGAGGCAGTGCTTCCTGCAGCACATTGGTCACTGCCATTGCCATTAATTCCACATTTTCCACTTCATTATAGCATGGAATCATGATACTGATTTTTTTCATATGCTCTTCCTATCTTATAATAAAATGTTCTTATTCTCACTCATTCTATGCTATTTCAGGATAACCGTCAAGCTTTATAAGCTTCTGTCGTATGCTGTATCTCATTGTAGATAGCTGCAATCGTCCGCCTGACGCCTTCCTCAAAGAATATTTCAGGCGTAAATCCCGTATCCTTTGCAAGCTCACTGACATCCGCTTCCAGGTGCATAATCTGATTTTCTGCGTAGGGCACTGCACCCAGCCTGACATCCGCCTTTCTGCCGGTCACCTCTGTTACTGCTTTTGACAAAATATCAATATATTCCTTAAGCGCTCTTCCTTTTCCGCTTCCCAGCACATAGACCTTGCCGTCTTTTCCTTTTTGTGCAGCTAAACTAAGCGCTTTTGCCGCATCTTCGCAATAAAGATAATCCCATATCTGCTCCCCGGAGGTAAAATCAGCACTCTGTCCTGAAAGGAGCTTTTGAACGGTTCCGTTAATCATGGAGTTATTGCTTCCAAAAGGTCCATACACACTTAAGATTCTGACCCAGATACATTTTAATCCAAGTTTTTTACATTCTGCCCTGCTCATCTGACCGGCACAAAGCTTAGCCATTCCATAGCCGTTTTCCGGGAATGCCGGCGTATCTGCGGTAAGCTTTCCTTCAAATCTTCCATATTCCGCCTGGGAGCCTGCCCCTACAAAAGTGCTGCACCCGAGACGCTTCGCCAGATGAACCGCATCCAGGCTGCAGGAAATGTTAAACAGCTGCAGCCGCATATCATTTCTCTCATTTCCCGTGGTTCCTGCCCATGCCAGATGATAGAAAACATCATATTTTTTATCAGGAACCACAAGGTCTTTCAATTCTGATAAATCAGCTTCCAATACAGTAACATAGCTGCTTTGTGGAATTTTTTTCATATTTGCGGAATTTCTGTGGCATATTGCCAAAACTTCCTTTTTTTCTTTGATACACTGATGAATAAGAGCCATTCCTATGGTTCCGGTCGGCCCGGTAATCACTATTCTCATCCCTGCTCCCGTCTGTATTGATAAATTTTTATTTACTGTGTATACTTTTATTTATAAAAACAACACCAGAGGACACCCTATGAAAACAATAGAAGCTTTCTGCTGCCGTACTGTCAGTATCCTTTTTGGAATTTATTCATTTATTATAGTAATTATCTGCCTGTTTTTCAATGATTTGGATTATGCTTATAAGAAAAACTTTATTCTCCCCAACATTCTTTTATTGTGTGCAGGTTTTCTTTTTGTCTGCCTTTGTTTTCGAATTTTAAAAAAACTGCGCAGCTGTATTTCCCATGCTTTTTGCACTGACAGGTTTATGATTTGCTTTTCTGTGATATTTTTTGTATTTCTCTGTTTCTTATGCAGCCGGTATTATTTTAAAACAGGCTGGGATGTGAAATATGTATTGGATAATTCGGAACTGATAGCTTCCGGCAGCTACAGTGAACTGTGCCACTGGTATTTTTCCAGATATCCCAATAACATTCTGCTTACTTACTTGTTTGCACTGGTAATCCGCAGTTGCAGTTTCCTGCACATCAGCAATTATTATTTGGTTCTTATTTATATTCAGTGCATGATTTATGCTTATATTGCTTTTCTCTTATACCGCAGTGTCTGCCTTCTTTTAAACGACCGCCTTTATGCCCTGACTGCCTATATGCTGTACCTTGGTCTTGTAGGGCTTTCTCCCTGGGTTGTGATTCCTTATTCCGATTCCATCGGTTTGTTTTTCGTACTGACTATTTTCTATCTCTACCTGCGCTTTTCTTTCACAAAGAAACCTTCTTTGATATTTTTCATTGCCTTTCTCTCCTATATGGGAATGAAAATCAAACCTCAGGTTATAATTATAACGATAGCTATTATTATTATTTCCTTCTGCCGCATTTTATCGGAGAAATGCACCATAAAAGATTTTCTGACTGTATTTACGGCAGCTTTTATCGGTCTTCTGACCGCATTTATTCTGGTACAGGCAGCAGCCCGGTTTTCCGGTCTTGAAATTAATAAAGAAGAATCCTTTAGCCTGGCTCATTATGCCATGATGGGACTGAATACGGAAAGTAACGGGGAATATTCCCAGACTGATGTGGACTTTTCCGCTTCCTTTACTACCCGCAGGGAGAGAACAGATGCCAATCTTTCCACAGCAAAAGAACGTCTTAAAGCCTTTACTCCCGGTTCCTTTTTCCTTTTTATTATAAAGAAGCTCCTTGCCGTCTATAATGACGGTTCCTTTGCCTGGAACGGAGAAGGCTATTTTTTCCTGGAATGTTACGAAGGAGGATTTCTTCACAAAGTGCTGACACACATTTACTATCCGGAAGGACGTTTATATCCTTATTATCTTTTGTTTGTCCAGGCTCTTTGGATGAGTACCCTGTTTCTTTCTCTGTTTTCCGGAAATAAAACAGCTTCAGGAACCGCTCCCCACATTATTTCCGTGCTGAAGCTGTCCCTGATTGGTCTGTTTCTCTTTGAAATTATATTTGAAGCAAGAGCCCGTTATCTCTTTACCTATACGCCCATCTTTATTCTTATGGCCTGTCTTGGCCTTCATGCTATGGCGTTAAGATATAGTAAGCCAGGGACCCGCCCCAGTTAGAAATCTCCTTACGTTCGCTGATTTGATAATATGCCCTGAGGGGCGCCAGATATGCCTCTTCGTCTCTTTCATAATAGGGAAGAAAATAAAGAATTGTTTCCCTGCTCAATTCTGCGCCCTGCTGAATTTCTTCCATCGTTATGGTATTAAGAGGTATAACTGCCGTTTCACTCTGCAATGTGTCCTGTGCAATAATCACTCTCTTTTCTTTCTCTGTATTCCAACCCAGATAATAGTTAAACATACTGCTGATAAAACTCTGGTCTTCATTACCTGACCACAGTACAATCTGCTTTCCTTCACCATAATCTGCATCTGCCAGCATTTTATCAAGTAATTTATCAAGATACGTATATCTGTAACCATTTACCAGGGAATCTCCATAATAAGTCGCATTCATATTGGTAGACAATATAGCTCCTCTTCCTGATGGAATTCTGTCAAATATCAGATTGGATAAAGGGTCAATATAAATAAAATTCTGAATAAGCAAAAGCACTGCCATCACTGTGGAGATTCCCATCATAATTTCCCCTGACAGCCTGGGCGACAGCACAAAGTACAGCAAAATCAATGCGAGTAGCCATAAAATGACTGTACTGAAAACTGTATATCTGGACAATGCTTCAGCTATATAAAATACACTAAATAAGACAAATAATACGAGTGCACCGACCATGCCGCTGACATTGCGTATCGTTTTTCGTTTTTTCTTCGGCTTTCTTATGATAACCACAGAAGAAATAATAATAATCAACGTGGGTATCCACATAAAATTCAGGACAAAAATCTGTGCCAGCCTGTGAAAAATATATGCCGGATAAAAGCCAAATGCATTTACGCTCATCCCCTGCTGTGCAATCAGCTCTCCGGACGCAAACAGGCTGTTAGTGGTTCCCACTCCATACCAGCCCGTAAGGCCTCCCTGCCGAATCATATAGGCACAGATAACCAGGATTCCTGCAACCATAACCCGGACAATACCGTCAGAACACACTATGGCTATTTTTCCGGTGATTTTTTTGCTTTTTGCCCTCATCCACAGCTTTATCAGATATACTATATAATAACCGGCTACTATCATCCAGCCTGTTTCCTTGTTCAGCATCAACGCAACTGTCCAGAACGCCATCATAATCTTTTGTTCCCTATACTCCGCATATGTTAGAAAAATAAAGAACAAAACCAAAGTATAATCCACATTAACATAAGATGAAGTTCCGAGAAAGAGCGGTATTACCGACACAATTAACGTAAAAATCAATGCAGGGAAATCGGGCATACGGCACCAGTATCCCCGCAGCATACGATAAATACATACAAGGGCTGAAGCTGTCATCACCAGCATTACAAGAAGAACCCCTGTTACCTTTGCCGGAAAAATAAACTCTCCTATCAGCATAAAAAAGGTATAAGAAAAAGTAGGATGAGAAGCCAGCCTGAAATAATTCCATACAGAATCAAAAGTAAAATTAAATGCAACGCTTGCCTCATGCAGCACTGCATAATATACGCCGCCGTCCCAACGCTGCAGCTGTGTGAACATAGGCAGCCGCATAATCAGGCATACACCCAGTATAATCAGAGTATAAGTATCGATTTTCGTATCGGCTTTCGTATATGCACTTCGTTTATACCTTCTTTTCCTGATTGCTTTCATATAAAGAAATATAGACCACATAAATAAAAGAAGCGGTACAAACAGTGCCCCATAAGCCCAAACCGGTATCTGCAGATCCGTATTCATCTTATTTATAATTGCTGCAAGAAAGAAAACGCCCACGAAGCCGCTGATAACCGTAATCTGAATGAATATTTCATAATCGAAGAAAAATTCCTTTATCTTTCCAACCTGCACGACCTGCACAAAATAAATAAGAACAATACCGCATAGAAGTACTGCGGCTATTTTTGCAGCCGTAGTCCAGATAATATCCTTCGCCTGATATTTATATCCTGCAAATTCCTTTTCACCGTAACTGTAACCTACGACCAGTCCATTATCCCAAACCCGCTCTTCATTATAAAAGCATTCATCTGTATTATCTTCAAAATCTTCTTCTACAGGTACCAGAATTACTCCCGGTACTGTTTCAGCATTCTCCGAGAAAATGCATACCTGAAAGCCTTCACTTTCTTCCTGATTCAAATCAGCTTCTAACGGTACTGTTACATAAACGCCCGCTTCCGCTTCGGATAAAGAACGCCTTCCTTCTCCTATGACATCTCCCCACATATCAAGAATCTGCACCACAATATCACCGGTACTTTCCGCAGAAGTATTTACCAGCATTACCTCGATGCCTGTTAAATGCTTATCCCTGGGTACAAATCCCTGCTTCACATTATCTCCCGCATCCAGCATGTATATAATATTGTGTATCGGTATCTCATCTTTATGAAAACTTTCACTGACAGTCATAAAACCGCCTGTATACCAGATAATGACACATATTGCCACTGCTCCGATTCCGATAAGGGCACCGATTATTCTTCTTACAATGCTTACCGCCAAATTTCCAGTTCCCAACTCCAAACTCCTGTTTCTATCTCAATTGTTTCCACTAATTGGTACTTTTCATCCTTCCGCTTATGAAAATCATCAAAATCACGTATAAAACCGACGTCTTCCACCAGCATTAGCACATCAAATTCTTTGTTTTCGAGCCGGGAAAGGAGTTGTGAGCGGTACTCTTCGTGTACCTGCTTAAATTCATTCAGTCCCGGAAAAATTGTCTGAATCAGCTTTGATTTATCAGCTTTTTTCCAAAAATCCGTCATTTCGTCACGGAATATATACTGGTTTTGTCCGTAATCATACAAATATCTGTTGTTCAGGACTTCATAATTTGCCATCTGCGAAGTGGCAAGCATATTTTCACTTGAATCGGCGATTTCCATTACCTTTCGCCAATTTTCCTTCTGTTCTTTTGAAAGCAGAGGCGTATTCAGTGAAAAAGCCGGATAAACCGCAAAGAAAAACGCTGCCAGATATAAAATCCACGTTTGCCATTTCTTCCTCATTCCCTCGGCAAAGGCATTTAAAGCCTGCATGCTTAATATAATAACAGACGGAAGCCAAAGTTGTAAATAATAAGATAGATGTGCTCCATTGTTCTGACCGAAATATAAAAGCAGAACTGCCATAATACCAAAAGAAATCCACACATAATCAATCTTAAATTTCCGGCTGCGCACACTCATAAAAAACCAAAGCAGAATTCCCAAAAAAGAGGGAAAGAAAAGCCTGCCGATTTTAATAAACTGGGTAACGGCCCACTTCCATTCATTATCCGCAGAACCGCTGACAAGAAGCAGTGTTTCCACAAAATAATACGGCATCGTAAAATAAATCACCAAAACCGATATTCCAAAAAGAACAGCTGTTTCAAGCACATAAAAAACACACTGTTTTTTATATCCTTTTAAAAGGAGAAAGAGAAATACAGGAATTGCCACCACAACGGTGTACTGTTTACTGTAAAAGCAGAGTACTGTCAGAAGGGACAACAATGCTGTAATCTTCCCTGTAATCCTTACGCATACACACAGGTACAGGATAAGACACATCAGAAACACACCCAGTCCATCCGGAAAAGCTGAAACATTGGTGTATCTCCATGTACAATAATGTCCCATCAAAAATGTAAGGGCATACAGATACGGGTTATTGGTAAGACGCTTCACAACACCTGCCAGCAATAAACCGGTTAAAAGAGTCCAGATAAAATTCAGCAAAAGCAGCGTCAGATTGCTGGAAAGACCTGTTATTTTAACAATAACTGCCCCTATCAGATTATTTAAAATGGGATACATATAAAACACGGCAGGAAGACCATTTTCATCCGTAAGGCTTCGGTAGGGATTGACGCCTTCCGAAAGCGCCTGCGTAACTGCCGCATTGGCGCCTTCCCTGATTTCATTGGGAATCTGAAAATAATACATTCTTACAATATCCCTGCCCCACAGCATTCCTATAGCTATCAGAGAAATAATGATAAATAATATTTGTATTATTTTGTCATATTTATTTTTAGAATCCATCTAACTTAGCACCTCTTCCTTTGTCCTAAGCTGTGCTTTTCCTCCGGTAATTTCATAAATCACATCAGCATTCTGAATCGTTGTCAGCCTGTGTGCAATAATTATCATGGTTTTTTCTCCTCTCAGACTGTCAATAGCCTCCATAACGGCTGCTTCCGTTTCATTGTCAAGAGCTGATGTTGCTTCATCCAGCACCAGTATTTCAGGGTCGTGATAAAGAGCCCTTGCGATACCGATTCTCTGTCTCTGGCCCCCTGAAAGCCTTACTCCTCTGTCTCCCACCACAGTCTCAAGACCATCACTTAAGCCTTCCACAAATTCATAAAGCTGTGCCTTCTTTAAAGCTTCCACAACAGCTTCATCATCAATTTCCTCTTCATAAATACCGAAAGCCACATTATTACGAATAGTATCATCGGAAAGATAAATAGTCTGGGGAATATAACCGATGTCCCTGTGCCATGCATCCATATTTTTGAAAATATCCATTCCGTCAGCTTTAATTTTACCGTACTGAGGCGTTAATAACCCAAGAATAATGTCTGCCATTGTTGTTTTTCCCGCGCCGGATTCTCCGATTAAGGCAACTGTCTGACCTTTTTGAATTGAAAAGTCTGCATAGTCAATTACATTTTCTTCTACATTCGGATAATGATAACAGATATTTTTAATCCGCAGTTCTCTTTCAAACCGCCAGTCAGCTGTCTTTGCTGCATCCTTATTTTGTCCTGTTCCCTCTTCTTTCGGTCCTTCACAGCCTTCCACATCTCTTAAATCATGATAAACCAGCTCGATAGAAGGTGCTGCATAAAGAATATTAGTGACATGCTCATTGATTCTTCCCACAGAAGGCATCAAGCGAAATGCTGCTACTGCAAATGCAGACAACTGCGGAATAAAAGTAATGATATCCGTCTTCCCATATTTGATTTTAATAATAATGGCAATCAAAAGCCCGCTCATGCTGACCATTTCCACAATATACTTGGGAATAGCCCCAAGCAGTCTGCTGATTCGAAGTCCCTTGGCATATTTCTTATAATATGTCTGATAAGAGTCTACAAAATATTCTTCCCTGTTCAGTACCTTGACTTCTTTAATACCGCCAAGTGCCTGATTCATCCACTGATAAATCTTAGCCTTATATCTCTGGCAATCCCTGCCGAAGCCCTTTGCAAATTTCTTGGAGATCAAAATAAAGGTTCCCATGCATAAAATGAGCAGCCCCACAATAATAACAGTCATGGACTGACTGATATAAAACAAAGAAATTCCCAGAGAAATGCATACTGTCACTTCAATAATCAGTTCCATAAAATGAATCACCGCACTGGCAAACAGATTGGAATCTTCCTGCATGCTCCGCTGTAATACGGAAATATTCTTATTAAGATGAAAGGTATATGGTTCATCCATGTATGCCCTTAAAAGCCTTGTGGAAATTTTCATTTGGGTATTATATGAAAAATGATAAATTGCATATTTCTCAGCAATCAAATACAGGTTTTTAATTACAAAAACAGCAATTATCGCAATCGTTAATACTGTCAGAAAACTCTCTGCTGACTGAAAATTCAGTTTCTCATAAAAAAAGTTCAAATACCATGTATTCTTGATTGCTCCCGTATCCATCAGTACATTCACAAAAGGCATGAAGGCACCCACACCAAGACATTCCAAAAGGCTGCCTATTATAGCTGCCAGAAACAGAAATACTATCTGCATTTTTTCTTTTCTGTTGAAAATATAAGCTAATTGTTTTATCACTTCTTTTTCCTTTCTTTAGTCAGGGCAATTTTCTTTCTGATGATAGTTAATTCCTTTATTTAAAATCACAAGATCCTGATAGTCTTTGCCTGTACTTTTCTTCTGGATTCTGGCCGCATAACTCACCTGAGAAAGCCCCGCCACAAGACCGTCACAGGATGACAGTGTATACATATCCCTCAAAACTTCCAATCCCAAAAGATAATGATGATTCTCTCTGGATACCGTGCTGTGCATTACGGTATCATTGCCGCTGCTTCTTACAACATCCTCATAGAATACCAGCTTATCTCCAAACTCCTTTTGAAATACTTCAATAGCATCGGTATCATCCGTAGCCAGAAAAATCCTGGTATATCCGCCGCTTTCAAACAGCTTTACTGCCGCCTGCAGATATTCTTCAATCGTTACCTGCACCGGATGTCCGTTATAATGCTGCTTAAAATCAGTTCCCCTTACATGCACTGCCAGAATACGGCCGGTTTCCGTCATTCCTGACAAATCAGCCGGTTTTGCTTCAAACGCTCCGCAAATTCCAAGCTTATCCATATCCTCCTGCAATTTGTTTTTTACCGTTTCATTTAACCGGATATATTTACCGGTTATTCTGCCCATTTCATTCAAATAAGCTTCACTTCTGGAATAACCGTTGCTGTCTTCATTCAGGGTTATGGCCAGATTGCTGTTTTCCTTTCTGCTTTTCAGCACACATCCGTACTCTGAAAGCTCATCTAATGAAATACCACAGGGCTGTTCAAAATAATATTCAAAGGGATTGTCCGTTCCGTTCACCTGATGCTGCTCCGCATAGCAGTAACCCTTATGGAATCTGACTACCGGCTTTAAATGATATTTATCCGCAAAATAAAGCATTGCAAGAAGCCTGTTATGCTCCGCGAAAAAACCGGAATGAGACTCTTCCATATCAATGAAGTATAAAGGCTCCTGGCCTTTTTTTCCACCATAATTTTCCAGGGAAACCAGATTATCTTCCTGATTAAGAGCTTTTACTCGCTTCATAAAGCGGGAATTTTTTGCCTCCCTGAAGCAATATGCCGCAAATTTTAATTGTTCCAGTTTTTTGGAAATTCGTCCCATATGGTCCCTCCTTTCACCCTTTTTTCTTTAAACCGTCCAACCTGACAAACAATTCATGCACGCCGCACGCCGCCAGCGGCAGCATTAATACAAAATACCCCAAAATATATCTGGACTGTGCTTCCCATATCATATGAAACAGGAAGCCGCCGAAAATATTCAATATAAAGTATGCCTGCAGAAAATCCCATTTTTTCCTTCTCAAAAAGCAAAATACAGCTGTTCCCAAAAATAAAAAGAAATGATAGATATTCATCAGCTCATACAAAATATTTCTTCCTGATCCGTAAATAAAGAAGTTTGCCGTTTCCGACAACGGCTCAGAATATCTGCTGTACCACTCGTTAGTAATCATAGCCTGAAAGCTGGGAGCATTCCACTGGGAAGTAAACTTCTTATAAAAGAAATCCAGCATATACCTCTGTTCACGAGCGAATTTTGATAAGGATTCCTTGATGCTGTCAATACATGCCTGTGTGGTCAGCTCCCTGTCAAAGTCATTCTCTTCGTAAACCACCCAGTTATAACCATTATACCAGCCGCAGGCGTATCCTCCCTCATCTGTTTCCTGCATGCTCATTGCTATCCAGGCAGCTTTGGGAATTCCTGCCGGAATTTCATCTATGCCTGCACGCTTTGCATAAATTCCGTTCACAACAGAATTGCCGAGCTGTGACACCAGAATCAGCATCAGAACAACGGGAATTGTCATCCGTTTTTTATTCTTAAAGCCATGAAGCAGAATTGCAATAACTGCTGCTACCACCAGAATATTGATGTTGGATTTAGCAATTACACCAAAGCATAAGAACAGTGATGCTGTCCCCGCATATTTCATGCTGTCATTTTTCAGATACCGTATCACAAAATAAATGGCGCAAATACCAAGACACCACCCTATCATATCACCATAAATGAAAGTTGCAAACAAAAAAAGAGGAAGACATCCCATTGAAATTGCCGCTTCCATTCTCTTAATCTTCTCATCCTCAAACAACTCGCCTGTAATCAACTGCAGCTTTTTCAGAATAACCATAATGCATACAACATTGATAATTTGAAAGGTGATAAAATTTTCAGCGCCAAATATAGAATAAATCAGCTCAAGCAGCGCTGTAATGCCAAGCTGAAAAGGATACCGGTACAAGTATTCTCCCTGGGAGAACGCGGCATAATTGCCTTTCATGAATTCCAGTGCAATATCACTGACAATTTCACTGTCACATACCACCTCACAGCGGAATAAAAGCACAATAACAAGACTTAAAATGCCTCCAAACCAGACAGAAAGCCCATTTAATCTTATCTGATTTACCTTTTCCTTTTTCCATAGGCAAAAAAGCAAAACCAAACATACTACGCCTCCGGCCAATACCAATGCAGGATTATCCCACTTATATAAAGCTGTTTCCATGTCTCTGTACAAGTCAAAATAAGTGGTGCGCAAAAGACTGTTCACCGTGTTAAAGCACACCATCAATCCAAGGGGAATCAGATAGAAATACGTCAGAATTTTTACAATTTTTTCCCGGTTTGGCTTCATTTTCATTTCTTTTCCTCTTCCTGAATTACAAGGTTACTATATTCCTTACCTGCTGCCAGTATTCTCCATAGCCTGCCTGAAGGTTGTTTTCTTCTCCCACAATACTGTGTTTTGGAATTTCTTCTTTTCCGGAGGCACCTCTTAAATACCATTCATACTCCATATCAAGATTACCGATATCAATAGCCCGGTACCCCGCCTTCACAAGGTCCGTTACAAGGAGTTTGGCTGTATTCCCCACTGCAAATAGAAACAACTTTTCTTTTCCAAAGGAAAAACACGCCTCCCTGATTTTGGGGTAAGCAAGATAAGCGTTTAATCCGGGGCATAAAACCCTCTCCACACTTGCTGCAGAATCAATCAGATCGTTTCCTGCACCTGTATGAGTACCTTCCCCTTCAACAATAACAATATTCTTATCCTTCCAAATTTCCTTTACCTTCTCAAACCATCTGCCGGACTGCTCTTTATCCCGATAAATATAATAAAGCCGTGAAAAAAAAGCATTTTCATATGTTTTTTCCGTATTGCAGTACTTTAAGTATGTTTTTCTGGAAAAGAAAAGATGCTCCTTCCAAAATCTCTTGCTTTTTTCAGTATACTGTTCAAGGGAATCAAAAATATCAGGAATTCCTACCATTACCTTTTTCTGATTATACTGCAGAATTTCATAAAGCCTTCTGGATAGCTCTTCGTCAAAATCCTGGAATTTGGTGGTATTTCCTTCTATCATGCGGATTTCCGCATCCCCGAACCTTACAAGGCTTAAGTCCGTATTTATCAGCATATCTATGGTATGGTCTATGCTTTCCACCTGTAATTTATTTTTTAATATATGATGCTTATGAAGCTGATACACAAGCTCATAAATAGTTTTTTTTATTTTTTGCTTCATGCTCTTCCAGTTTCATCCTTTTTCTGTTAAATCCTTTTACTGCTGCTTTCCTTCCATGTCCATACAACTTAGAATACCTTCATAATATTTCTGAAAACTGCATTCTTCCTGAATGATATGAAAGCTCTTTTCCCCCATTTTTACAAGTTTATCTCTGCTTGCGGTTAACTCCTCAATAACCTGAAGCAGTTCCTGCTTCTCATTGTCCCGAAACAGCCTGCCGTTTATGCCGTCTTTCACATAACAGGCGCTTCCGTTTGTATCGCTGCAGATGACCGGAAGTGAAAAGGCCATGGCCTCTAATTGGGAAATAGATGCCGGTTCCTTCGTGCTTGGAAGTACAAACAAATCAGCGCTCCTGTACTGCTCCTTCATCTGCTCCCTGGATAAATTTTCAAGCAAATTAACCCTGCTCTCCAGCTTATGCTGTTTCAGATAATCCAGGAGCTCCTGTCTGTATTTTATCTGAAATTCACTGGAGCATTCCCCTGCCACCGTAAGTTCTACAGGATACTTCTCTGCGAGAAGGGAGAATACCTCCACAAGCAAACGGATGTTTTTTCTTTTTTCATATTTCCCCACACAAAACAAATGAATCCTGTTATTATCAAACCAGTTTTTTTGAGAGGGTTCAAGCTCAGGCTCCATGACAAAGGGTACAAACACACTGCCTTCTTCTACTGCTGCTTTTTCATCCTTCCTTCCCAGAACAGGCGTCATCCTCACTTTGGGAAGAAGCGCCTTCACAATTCTGTGAGGGAGGTCATTTTTAATCTCTTTTTCATAATAGGGACTTTGATTATATAAAATCTTAGGGCAATTAAAGTTTTTGACCGCCAGGTACGCAAATATGGAATAAACGCTTCTTTCTCTTATAATAATTACATCAGGATTAAATTCCTCTGACAGCCTTCTGATTTTACCGAAAGGAGGGAACCCTGCTTTCAGCTTCATATTGCCTGCTTTGCTGTCATTTCTTTTTAACACCTTTACATAGAGCTTTTCAAATACAAGAAACAGTTTGGAATACCCTGCAACAACAGGCTGCACATAAGTATAATCTTCTATTTTCCCTGTATAGTGGCTGATAAAGCAAACCTCATGGCCGTTTTCCTTAAGCCCCTTCATAATGGGAATCTGATTGGTATGATATCTGGGTGCAATGTATAAAAACCGCATAATTCATCCTCTGTCTCTATTCTTCAAAACTTTATTAAACAAGGAAAGCCATTCCTCTGCTATAACTCCGGCAGAATATTTTTCTCTTACCTTTACTGCATTTTCGCCAAACTGCCGGGCTGTTTCCTCTGAGTCCGCAATACTTTCCATTGCCCTTGCAAAGGCTTTTTCATCTCCCACAGGAATGAGCATCCCATTTATGCCATCCTGTATACAAAGCCTGGAACCACCGCAGGGGCAATCTGTGGAAATTACAGGAAGTCCCACTGCCATAGCCTCTAACAGGGAATTAGAAATACCTTCAAAGTCAGAAGACAGTACATACATTCCTGCCCTTCTAATCTGCAAAAGAGCATCCTTTCTAAAACCCTCAAAACAAACCTTATCTTCTATTCCAAGCTCCACTGCCGCTGCTTTAAGATGGTCAAGAAGTACTCCCTTTCCATACAGATGCAGCGTATATTCCGGATGTTTTTTGCAAAATATTGCAAAAGCCCGCAAAAGCATTTCATGATTCTTCTGCTTTTCCAACCTTCCCACTGCTGCCACTGTCTTCTCTCTTTCCCCAGAATAAATATCGGGAAGATTGTCTGACAGGGGATTTTCAATGACAATTCCTTTTTTCTTAATTTTATCCGGAAAGTAATCCATAGCCTCCTGTGTTTGGAAAACTACCGCTTCCGCCTGTCCGTACAGAAAATTTCTCAGCTTCTTTCTGCTGTAGGCCTCCGGATTATTCCGCTCCGACATTACCATAGGCATTTTGAGAAAAAGCCCTGCTAAAAAAGCAAAAAAAGCGGCATCAGGACCAAAAGTTATTACCACTGCGTCCTTATTTTCTTTAAAATATTTTCTCATATTCCAAATCCGTGAAATACGCTTTGTGAAGCTTTTTCCTGTTTTTTCTCCGGTCTGAATAAGCTTTACTTTTTCTTCCATGGAATACACACAGGTATTTCCTGCAAACATTACAACAGAAGTTTCATTTCCCGCTTTGACAAATTCATTGGCAAGAACGGAAATCACTCTTTCCGCCCCGCCTCCAGCCATGCTGGGAATCACAAATATTACTTTCATAGTGATTTCATATCATCCTTTAATCTTTAATAAATTTATTCTCGGAAAGCTTATATCCCCTTGTCAGGAACTTATGCTTAATCACCCACCATGCAGGTACCCAGATGTATTTATGCATTGCCGGAGAAGCGCTTCCGATCATCCAGCAGTTTCTGTCACACTTCCGAGTACATTCCCTGACCTTTTCTGCCTGCTCCGAGTTCCAAAGTTCTTCGAAGCTCTGCTTTCTTAAATTGCCCATTACCGCCTTCTGCGCCATGCCGTTGCAGGGAATCACATCACAAAAAGGATCAATGAAAAAGGCATTCCTTGACATATCACAGGGAAGCAGTCTCTTATTTCCGTAAATATAGTTAATCAGACCGTGGTTAAAGTAAGCACGGAACCATTTCTTCGGTGACTTACTTTTTAAAAGCTCGTTAATCAACTTTTCAAAATTCTCTGCCACCTTTTTCTTATCATCAATTTTATTATCTGTTTTTCTGAAATAAAAAGAGTTGTGAAGGGTCGCCGTTGCAAACTCCATTCCCATATCATTGGCAATGTTGTAAAGAGGCACTAAATCCTCACAGTTCATATCCTGTACCGTCATGCCAAAGCCTACATCAGGATGTCCCATTTCCACCAGAGTTTTAAGGGTATTATACCCCCTGTTGAAGCCATCGGGAATTCCTCTGATTTTATCGTTTGTTTCCTGCAGCCCTTCAATACTGATTCTGATTCCCACCTTAGGAAATTCTTTACAAAGCGCAATAATTCTGTCGGTAAAATAGCCGTTGGTGGAAATAACGATTCTGTCGGATTTCTTATAAAGCTCCCTGACAATATCGGGAATATCCTGCCGCACAAAGGGTTCTCCCCCCGTAATATTGGTAAATGCCATCTCCGGCAGTTTCTTAATATCCTCTAAAGTAATTTCTTCACCAGGTTTACTTGGGTCTTTAAAACAGTCACACATATTGCATCTGGCATTGCATCTGTAAGTTACAATAACTGTTCCGTATAATGTCCGTTTGCTCATGGCAGATACACCTCCCTATTTCTTTTTTCTGATAACTTCCTCAAACAATTCCGTCAGTTTCGTATAATGCAGCTTTTCCGAATACCGCTCTTTAAGAACCTGACATGCATTTTCACCCATTTGCCTTATGATCTCATCATCCAGTTCTCTTACACGCCTTGCAAGGTCGTCCGCATCATTGGTCCGAAACAGCAGTCCGTTATAACCATCCGTTATAAGTTCCGGAAGACTTCCTAAATTGCTGGCAATTACCGGCTTCCTGAAAGCAAAGGATTCCAGTGCCGCATTAGGAAGATTATCATAGCAGATAGAAGGCACAAAAGTATATTTTGAATTTCGAATACACTCATTCAGTGCTTCCCCTTTTCGGAAACCCAGAAATTCCACATTATGCATCTTTTTATCCTTCACATACTGCTTAAGCTTTACGGCAAGGGCTGTGGAATCATCCCCCACAATTTTCAGCTGGTAATCATCTCCCAGTTTCTCATATGCCTTAACCAGAACCTCAACACCTTTTTCCTCTGAAATTCTTCCGAAATAAAGTCCATACTGACCTGCAGGCACTGCCTCCTCCGGCTGTCCCTTATAAAAAGTGGGAATCCAATGGATTTTCTTTTCATCAATACCGCTTTGTTTCAGCTTTTCCTTCAAAAAGCCTGAAGGTGTTACAAATGCATCCACTTTATCATAAATTTTAATGACTTTATGAACCTTCATGGAAAATACACGGACTGCCGAAGCAAAAGCGGAACCTTTTACACATTTTTTCTTAATACATGAACCGTACTTTCCTGTCAGGCAATCTTCACAGATTCTCTGGTCGTACAGAAAATCAAATCTGGGGCACAGCATAAAATAGTCAGACAGACGGAGCACCACCGGCACATGCATTTCCCTGGCTGCACTGATAACACTGGGAGAAAGCTTGTTTACAAAATGAATAATATAAACAATATCCGGCTTTACATCGGCTATCATCCTTTTCAATGCCCTTTTTACCTCAAAAGAATAAATACTCCTTGATAAAAGCTTCATAATTGTCTTCGGCGTCTTCTTATAATCATCATAATATACCACATCTCTGCCGCCAATAGGGTCTACAAAATATTTGTCATACTCCGTAGGCACATTTTTATTGGAATGAACAGAAAAAGGATACACCTCATGCCCCTCCTGCTCTAACATTTCCTTAATATTGAACATATACTTTTCGGGTCCCCCCGAAATGAAATATCTGTAATTTACAAGTAAAATTTTCACTGCGACCTGTCCTTTCTCCTTAAATCAGGCTGGATAAAAAAATACATCCATGGAAATTTCCTCATAATTTCCGCTGCGATTACAGGGAAAAAAATGCTTCCCGAAATCCCCAAAATTACATGTACTGCAAGACTGGTAATACCCATTTTACACAATATACTTCGTATTCCCGCTGCAAAAATTGTATGCATCAGGAACACAGGAAGCGTATTTTTCCTGCTGAACCGTATTGCTTTTTCCGGCACCTTATCATTCAGTAAGAAAGATATTTCCAGTACCAGCAGGCAGCCACATATACCTGCTGTCAGACAGTACAGCATCCATGGCAATAACTCCATCTCTTTATTATATCCCATAATAGTAAAAGGAAACAACAGAAAAGAAACGGCCAGATAACGAACATCAAATTTTATTTCATTTTTACAGAAGCAAAGCAGCATACCGATTATAAACCAGATTTCCCTGCGCGCCACTCCCTGTACAAAATAGACTTCTTTTACCAGCGGATTCTGTTGAAAGAAAAAAATAAAAAGAGAAACGGCAAGCGAGATGAAAGCCTGTTTTTTACTTTTAAAGGTAGGCGTAACCAGAAACAGGAAAAACAGGATATACAGGTACCAATAAGGAGAAAGGGGTTCCAAAAACAAAGTTCGCAGAAAATTACTGCTGTTTTCTTCATTGACGGTACCTTGAAACACTTCCTTAAGCAGAAACGATGCCGCAGAAAAAGCAACATACGGCACTCCCAAATTCACCGCCTTGCGCAAAACATTATCCTTCCATGCGTTCCTCGTCTCCACCACACTGTTTCTCTGATACAGATACCCGCTGCAGATAAAGAAAAGAGGCACATGAAACAGATAAACGGTATGATCGAACCATTGCCAAAGTATCCCTGCTTCCATTATGCCGCTTTTTACCATACTCTGAAAAAAGTGCCCCAGCAGCACCAGCATACAGGCAATCCATTTCACAATATCAATCCATGATTCCTTATCTCTGCTTACGTTTTCCGCCATTGATATTTCCTCCGCCGTAAACCTGTATGGTCTTTTCCACCACATCATCCCAGCTGTATTTGCCGCATATAAAGGCTGTACTTCCTTCCTTGTATTCCTGAACCTTTTCAGGATGCGCCAGCAGAAATTCCAGCTTTTCTTTTAAATCATTGCTGTCTCCCTTTTTAAAGCTGACAGCCTTATCTTCCACCACTTCCATGTTTTCGGGAATATCACTGACGACACAGCAGTTACCGTAGCTCATGGCCTCCAGGAGTCCTAATGCCATTCCCTCCACATCACTTGGCAATACAAACACATAGGCATTGGAAAACAACTCCTCAAGCACCTGTCCCTGAACAAATCCCGGCATAATAATGTTCTTATTGGATTCCACACAGCGGTAAATCTTGTCCCTGTATTCCGCGGCATTGCTGTTTCCTCCTGCAATCACCAGTTTTTTATCAGTTTTCAGCTGCTGATAAGCCTCTATCAGATAATGCACACCCTTTTCCGGTACCATCCTTGCCGCAAAAAGAATATAATCATTTCCTTTTAATCCATACTTCTCCGTAATGATGCTGCTTTCTCGCTTTTTCGGCCTCTCAATTCCGTTTGGAATAAATATAGTTTCCCTGTGATAGGTTTCCCTGAAATAGTCCTGTACATTCCTGGACAGTACAATGACCTCATCCGCTTTTTGGGCCGCCTTTTTTTCACCGTATTTAAGCACCCTTGACGCAAAATTTCCCCATTTAGAACGCTGCCAGTCAAGGCCATGTATGGTAGCAATCACTCTTTTTCCGAAAAACCTGGGAACCCCAAGCATCACACAGGGACCTTCTGCATGGTAGTGAATTACGCCATACCCCCCAAACAGTGCCCGGAATGTTGCCAGAAAAGCATATACTATGGCATTCAGACTGCTGCTTTTAAATGTAGGAATAGTGATTAAACGGATACCGTTGTATATTTTCCCTCTCTTTTCGTCAAATTCCTTTCCTGACACATGATATCCTGAGCGGTTATAGGCATCCACGTGATACCCCTTCCGGGTGAGCCTTGTGGAAAGCTCGTCCACTACAATTTCCACTCCTCCTTCTCTGGAAGGAATCCGCTTATGACCAATCATGGCTATTTTCTTATATTTATTTCCCTTTTTATAGGTATGATTTTCCCTGATTACATGAAACAAAAAAGATGCATTGGTCGTTAAATATCTTGTAAACAGCCTTCTGGGATCCTGAACCAGCCTATAGAGCCATTCCAAACAAAGCTCCTGCACCCAGCCCGGAGCCCTCTTTACGGTTCCTGCGCAAAAATCAAAAGCAGCTCCCACACCCAACATCAGCCCGTTTACCTTAAACTGATGCTCATACATCCACTTCTCCTGCTTGGGTGCTCCGAGAGCCACCCAGATAAAATCAGGCCTTGCAGCATTAATATTGGAAACAGCTTTCAGATCCTCCTCTTGCGTCAGCGGACGGTACGGCGGAGAATACATTCCCACAATATTAAGCCAGGGATAAAGGCGAAGTAATTCCGATTTCAGCTTATCCAGAGTTTCCTGTGAGCCTCCGTAAAAATAATGTCTGTAGCCCTTTTCCTTTGAAATCTGAAAGATCTTCGGCATTAAATCGGGTCCCGGCACTCTCCCTGCATCATAAAATCCTCTTGCACGGCACACAATAGATAAGGGTTTACCGTCAGGCAACGCCATGGCGCCGCTGTTTTGAACAACATTATAATCAGAATCCCGAAAGGACATCATAGTAGTGTGCACATTGGAAACACAAATATAATTTCCCCTGAGATTTTCCAGATTTTCCGTCAGATAATCCACCGTATCCTGCATGGTTGTCACATTAATATTTGTATTTAATATTCTGCAGTAACGCAGTTCCTTTTTCATATCCTTATGCTCCGTTTGTTCTTCTTTTTCTCATCCATAAAGCCACACAACCAAAAGCGTAAACCGAAAACGCTGTCAGCATGCCTGCTGAAACCGTATTTCTAAAACGTTCTACCCTGGCAATATTCCCTGAAAAGGGCACCATATCTGTATTTTCATCTGCATATCCCATAACCGCATCTCCCGGCTGCGGTATATCTTCCGGTGAAGTAAGATAATAAACTTCTTCAATATCATCAGTATGTTCAAATGCCGTCCTTGGCATAATATACCGTTCCGGCATCCGGGCAAGGCTAAAGGCTGCTGCACCTGCCATTATTCCAAGAAACACTGCTGCCAACACCAGTTTCACTCTGTATCCTAAAGCGGCTTTTCCTAACGCTTTTCCCATTGCTGTAAAATCCGGCAGCCTTATCATCAATTTCCTGTCGCAGCCGGAAAGCAGGCGCAGCTTCTTTTCTTTTTTCTTCTTTGGCCTTTTTTCTTCAAACAGCATGGCTCCCATAAAAATCAAAGTAATGTTTTTAAAAGAGGTATTAAACAGAAAAGGCTCTGTAACCCCTGCAAGGAGACACGCAAGAATCAAACACAGAGAAACCCCGTCCTGCTCCTTTGTTTTCTTATATATCAGCATAAAATATCCTGCCATCATAAACACGAAAAAAAGTAGTCCGTAAGTAATCCATGCAAATACATAAGAATTATCCATGGTCCGAAGGCTCGTTACCAGTTCCCCTGTATCCACCCCGAAAAGTTTCACCCTCTGGTTTTGCAAAAACCACTGAGATAAAACAAGTCTGTGATTCACTATCTTGTTTACCAGTTCAAAGGCCTTCCCTTTAAGCACAAGAGGTGCCGCTAAGGAAAGCAGAATAAAAACCGGAAGGCAGAGCTGAATCAATACCTGTTCCGCTTTGCATAATTTCTTTCTAAGACTCCAGTAAAGGGAAAGCGCTAAAAGGGCGCTTACCGCCAGAAACCCCGTGCTGCTTAAAGAATACATAAATACATAAAGGTTCAGCAGCATAAGCACAAGGAAACTTTTAAATTTGAAATTATCCTGCAGCAGATACACAATGAAACACACCAAAACCAGACAGGAAATATGAAGCACATTAGGATGAGCATAACCAAGGCTCCATCTGATAATCCTGCCAAGCCCCAGCTTATCATGAACCTTAAACGGACTGTCAATGATATGAAGGGAGGTCAGCAAAAACAAACCTCCAAAAGAAATCACCCATGTCACCAGCCCTGTCTGAAACACTTTTTTTACATCCATATCCTTCATGGCGCACAATAGCAGAAGACAGAAAAGCGCTCCTTTTTCACGGGCACTCAGGTAAATTACACCGCCCAGCAAAGACAGAACTGCACAAAACAATAATTCCTTCCGGGTATATTCTGTAAGCAGCATTTTGCCGCACCATCCGCAAAGCGCTGTGAGTAAAAAAATCTTGAATATTGTCTGCCCGTCATACAAACCGATTCCTTTTGCAAATAAGAGCGAAACAAAAAAAATATAAAAACACAATTCTGAAAGCTTTACCGGATATTTCTTAATCAATTCATTCATGCCTGACTCCATTCTCTGCCGTCCTTGTCAATAAAACTCCAGCCCTGCCACAAATCAAACATAACAGGAGCGTCAAAGGTCTGGGTATTTTTGTGTACCGTAGGCCTTATCATTATTTTATTTTCATTGGGATTCAATCTGGCACCCCAGAAGCTGAAAGTGGAATTGGCACAAATATTATGCTTACAGCAGCTCATCAGCTGCATATCATAAAAGCTGTCCTTTCCCCTGTTCCAGTCAATGATTGTATATTTTTCGCCCTGATAACTCTGCTTTGCGTAGGCCGTATCATCACTGAAAACATAAAAATGTGCTTCCGGATATTTTTGAAGGACAGATTTTATGGCGCTCTGATAATATTTGTCTGTGCAGATACCGCCAAACAGCCCTTTATTCACATCATCCAGATAATCTCCTCTTCTGATATGAATGCTGACGGACTGACAGTCCTTCATTTCCTGTATAAGCTTTCTGTTCAAAGGATTACCTGAAGGCGGGAACTGTATTCTTGCCCTCAAATCATATAAAATATCACTGTAATATTTTTCACAGGCAAAATAACCGCTGACATACATATCTTCAAAATTAAAAATCTCCGGATGATACATTTTTGATTCGTGAAACCACTTCACACTGCCCTTTAAAAACTTTCTGCGAAGCTTTCCTGAAAGGCCGCCGCTTCCAATCAGCTGCGTTTTTTCTTCCGGAGTGCACACCTCATAAATCAGCCTGTCAAACCGGGTCAGTTCAAGTTCCCTATGGGTAAGCTTCTCATCCTGCTTGTCCTGTTCCGTAAACCAAGATACATCCAGCCTTGTTTCCTTTCCCATACTTACCAGCTTCCTGTAAAGGGCATACTGCTGAAGCTGATTTCCAAGACCTCCCATTAACTCTATAATAATCATATGATACCTCATTTCAACGCTGACTTCTGCTGCTAAAAATTAATTCTCAGCCCCTCTATATCAGTATCCACCGGGGTAATGCCGCTGTCATTTCTGACGTAAATTGTCAGGGTACCGCATTTCATCTCCGTGAAATCCGATAAATCAAGGGTCGGTGTATAACACCAGTGTCTGTCTTCCTGATTATACATTACCACGATATCCATATCCTCAAAGCTCTGAGGTTCATAATACGCTTCAGGATAATGCAGGTTAAGGTCACAGACCTTATTAATCAGCGCTTCCTCTTCCGTCCAGAAGTAAACATTATCATAACCATGTACCAGCATCCAGTAGTTGATGGTAAGATTTCCTTCCTCATTGGGACGGAAACAGGATAATACCTTAGTATCCTCTCCCGAAAGCTCCTTCACCGTCTCTAACATAGTGTTAACGCTTTGTCCCCTGTACCTGAAATAATCCGCCTCCCTTAAGGCCACTCTTCCATGGGCTGCCAAAAGCAGTAAAAGCCCCAGCGCATAAACTAAACGCCTCTTGCCGGACAATGGCTTCCACTTGGGTATGATAATTACGAAAAATAAAGCAAACCCTATGGAACTTGGGAGTATATACCTTTCCCCTATACCTGCCTGTCCGAAAATAACAAACTGCGGAAGTAAAAATGCAGCTATGAGCAGCATTTCCTTCCAAAGCTTTTTCAATTCTTCCCAATAGGTAAGAAGAATCAGAATGAATAAAATTCCGAATCTCTTATACCATTTCAAGTCATTTGCAAAGGAATTCTGAAATGCTTCCACATAAACCGAAACAGGAACAGACGCATCAAGCCCCACCTTGTCATAATCATTCACGCCCACAAAAATTACAATCACAAGCACCAGTGCCAGGAAAATAATTCCAAGTATCAGAAGATACCAGAATCTGCTGAGAATACATTCCCATATCTTTTTCCATGTGAGTTTTCCGCCATCCTTCCGAAGCTCATAGTAAAGCACATACAGCATAAGAAAAGGAATCAGAAGGATAAATGATTCTTTAAAATTGCACATGATAAAGAAAAATATCAGGCTTCCTATTGCCCAACCGTTTTTACAGCTTTCCAGATATCGAAGCATACAATAAAAGCCTATGGCAAAAAACATGGTACACTGGGATTCCTGCGGTCCCAGCTTCCACCATACCGCAGACTGATAACCGATAAGAGAAAGTGCCGCAAACAGGACGGCATATATTTTAGAAGCACCCATATGCTTTCCGCAATAATACAGGAAAATGGCAGACACTGTGATTTCCACCGCCTTCACAAGAGAATATCCTGTCAAACTGACCCCAAATATGCCGGTACTCAGAATTCTGGTGGCATAATAAGCAGGCTCATACCGCCAGGTAAAATCCTGCCGAAGCTGCTTTAAAATCAGGGACCATATACTTTTTCCCTCGTATTTCATCTGATAAATCCATTCAAGGAACTCATGGTCATCCACCAGATGATATCCGCTTGTAAGAGTTCCCATTCCCACGATAATACCAAATACCATTAAAACAGACAGCAGAACAATTAACAAAAATTCCTGCTTCTTACCGATTTTTTCAATTTTTTCATCAATTCTTTTTACGAGGTTCATTTTCCTTTTCCTTTTCCCGGGTCAGCATAAATAAAGACAATGCCGGCGCCAATGACCATGGGTAAGCATCATATATCTGGGGATACATACTAAAACCCTGGCATTCTGCAAGGCATCCATAGATTTTACCATCCTTTATGGAATGATACAATGCCTCTTTTCCCCGAATCATTCTGGACTTATGAATACCGATTAATACTCCGGTATCAAGCGACCTGGCAATCGCATATAAAATCATTGCAGTAGCGGAGGTATCAACAGGGCCATCCTTAGCCCCCAGCTGCCAGCTGTACAATCCTCCCTCAAGCTGGTAAGCTTCCACCTTATCCACAATTCTTCTGTAAGCCTGCTTGATAATTTCATAGCTGGGCCGTGTTTCCTCAATGTAAGCCAAAGTTTCCGCCATTCCTATAAGGAGCCATCCCACTGCCCGTCCCCAGCCGATAATACCGTATTTAACACCGCTTTCATGCTGATAACCATGATAAGGAAGACCTGTTTTGGCATCCATACCGAATTCCATAAAATTCTGTATCTGCGTTACCGCCAGATTAATTGCTGTTGTATCCTCATATGTACTTCCGTATTTACAAAGAAATGGACATACCATTCCAATCATATCCGCAAAAATATACCCGTTTTTCTGCTTCGGCCTGTATGGCAGGCTTCCGGCTCCGTCAAGCTCATGATGAAACAAAAAATCTGCCATTTCATCTGCTGCCTTTTTATACTTTTCTTCCCCTGTAATCTGATGCAGATCAATCAGTGCCATACCGCTGAAGGCATCATCCAGATAATGCATTTTGCATCCCCGGCGAATCCATCTGTCATAATATTTCTTAAGGCAGTTAAGAATAATTCTCGCTTCCTCCGAATTTTTGTTCTGCATATAATAATCCACAAGACATTTTGCCAGAAGCCCGTTAGGCCAGTTTATCTTATCCACAGGCTCCACTTTTCTTCCCGCCAGCATTCTGACCGTCCTTTTCAGATAATACCCGGTATTCCTTTCCGGATAATGAAGTAATTCATATTCCGCTTCCTTTACCATTTTTTCCATTACTCTTCCTCCTTCCCATATATCTTAAGCCATTCATCCCTGGGCATGGCCGTTACACTTTTCTTTCCATAGAAATTGCTGGTTACAGTATTAGTCCAGGCATTCTTATCCTCCGTAACCGGCATATGCATCAGCGGTCCCTGCTCATCATTGATAAAGGGCACCACTACATCACTGACATTTTCATCAAGCAGAAGGCTGGTCTGCAAGTCCATCTGTTCTTTAAAATCGGCAGCCTGTCCGCTTGCAATATATTGAAAGCAGATGTAAGAAGTACTCTGCTTTATATTGCTTCTGCAGACAAAAAGCAATACCGCACAAATAAGAAGTCCCGGCAGCACAATCGTTTTATGAATCCATGCTCCGTCCGTTAAAATTTTCCCCTGAGCTTTTCCTTCCAAAGCTTTAAGCTTCCTGCGTTTTTTGATTATTCCCGCCCCTTTATCTGCAAGCGCCATAAGAATTTCAATCATCATCAGCAAAAATACCTGATAATTCATATTATACACTCCAAGAGACACTTCTACTCCCGCATAAATGGCAGGTGCCTGCATGGCACTGTATAAACAATACAACGCGATGCAGCTTAAAACAGGATGCTTTATATGCTTTTCTCCGTCCATAGAACCCAAAGCTTCCAGCATAATAAGAAACAGTATCAGAAGTCCGATAAAAATAACGGGCTTTTCTTTATAATATCCCACAATATCCAGAATCCCCTGTAAAAAGGATATACCGACAGTGACAAAGCCATCTGAAACTGAAAAACCGAAATTTCCTCCTGCACGGACATTATTCCCCGGCGCTTTCATGCTGACAACAAGACCTGCCATTTCCAAAATCACCGGAACCACCAACAGAAACACTCGATACTCTTTTTTCCCAATTACCTTTTCCTGCGCCCTTATCCCGTCTCTTTTTATTTTTATACCTGCTTCCGGCAGGAAAACAGAAACTCCCGCATAAAAAGCGGCTATCAATGCAAAAAGAGAGGCCTGATAATTGGATCCTCCAAGCAGCGTCATCAAAATTGTAATTCCAATAAAATATTTTACTTTATAGGTTTCGATATACTTCATTAATAATACCGCAAGCAGCTGACACATGGCAAATGGAAGCATATAATGCACGGTTCCGTTATACCAGAAAAAGGCGGATTTAATCCCCGGAACAAATTCTATGGTAAGCATCAGATACATCAAAACTATAAAATAACAGCTCCACTTGTCAAACCCAAGTTTCTTTACTAAAACACACTTAAAAAGCAGCGCGCTGCTTCCCACAAGTAAAAAGAGCATAAGAAAAGCAGTTATTACATAGGCATGGCTGCTGAAGACCTCCGGCTGAAGAGAAAAAACAAAAATACTGAACCAGGTTCCCTGCCAGCTGTAATAAAGCGATTGAATTGTCTGTATGGAAGCTTTAAACACCTGAATCAGGGAATGGGAAGAAACCCATGCTGCTCTTGTAAATACACCATATCCATAATCATCCCCCGATGCCCTGTTTACAAAGGAAAGATAACAAAGCGGAAGCAAAAGCAGCACAAACACACCTGTTCCTGTCAGAAACATCAGTTTTACAGACAGAAATCCGCTGATTTTATTGTATAAGCTTTTCCTTGTGTTCTTTCCTTCCACCTGCATATTTCCTTTCATTTTTCCGGGCACAAAATTTACCGGATATTCTCACAGTTTTCTTTTTCTCAATTTTCCTGCCACAATATTCCACAGATACTTAAATTCTTCCGTTCTCCCAAAAAGCAGAAGAAAAACCCCATTAAACACAACACAAATAATAATAAACATCACCCCGAAGGACAAAACCGTCACAGTACTCATGATGCGGGATTTTACTAACATTAAAAGTCCGAAGGTTACAAGCATCACTGCCATATATTTGGCAGAATCCGCAAAATACCCTTTTACAGGCTTATCCAAAATTACTTTATAAATAATCACCGGCTTGGTGATATTGGCAATCAGCCCCGATACAATCGTACCGATATAAACCCCCACAAGCCCTATCTTCAGCACCAGTACAATGGAGATAACCAGATTTACCGCACCCTGTATAAGCGCCAGATACTTATCCTGCTCAAACACCCCTGCTGCCGTCTTAAAATTGGACAACACAATTCTGTCACCTTTAAAATAATAGTCAATTAAAATGCATATAACCACAGTAAAGGCAAGTACCTTCTCTTCCCCCAGCCAAAGATAAATAAGAGGGGTGAGAAGCAAAGAAAAGCCTATGGCGGAAAAACCGTAAATCCAGCAGGCCGCAAAACGGTATACCTTAAAAAGCTGATACTGTTTCTGCTTTGATTCCGTAGCAATCAGATTTCCGAAGCTGGAAAGCACGGAATTAAAAATAATGTTCACCACATTTGCCACAGAATTTAAAACCATATTATAATTATCCACAAAGCCGCTTAGAGTAACATTGATAAAACCGGAAATAATCATGCTGTCTGTCTGGAGCCTTGCCACATCTCCCACCTTGTGGAACATCAGGGCTTTTGTTTTTGTAATAATTTCCCCTGTTTCCTCCTTTGAAAGCTTCTCCACATTCTTTTCCCTCAAATAAGGATACTTCCGGTTCAGATAAAAGCTTACAAAAATCTTCTGTAAGAGTTCCACAGCAGCCGCCGTCAGCAGGTAAGCATAAAAATTCCCTGTAGTAAGAATTACTATGATCTGCAGCGTTACTGTAATCATCTTGGTAACAGTAATAATATTGGTCTGAATGTAATTTTTCTGCTCTGCATTGACCAGACTGTATTTATAAGCTACAAAATAGGTGCTTACCGTGTTAAACAGAAAGATAAAGTAATACAGGGTTAAGTCCCTTACTCCCACTCCCTCAGGCTGCTTTACAAGGTAAGGCAGAAAAGGAGAAATTGCAAGTCCCACCACTGCTATGACAATCCCGATAACCCGGTATGCCTTTTTATACAGCTGCATATAAGATTTGATTTTCTCAATGTCTCCCCCCGCAACCGGTTTATAAAGGCTGTAATTTAAAGCAGTTCCCACTCCCAGCTCCGCCATGGAGAGCACGGAAAGAATGCTGGTATACAAAGCATTGATGCCGTTCAGGGTATCACCTAAATGGGCAATAAATACCGTACGGAGAATGAATCCGAGAAGCTGGGTTATTAAATTTCCTATCTGACCAAAGGCTATATTCCTTACTGCCGACTGAACTCTTCCCATAATCTGTCTACTTCTTTCCCTGTCTGCAATGCCTTCTCTTTATAGGAAGGCATTATTTCCTTAAGCTTACTTTTTATTTCAGCTTCATGACTGAAAAGCCACTGAAATCCCTTTACTAAATCCTCTTTATTCTGAAGGCTCTGCACAGGAATCACATATTTTTCTTCTGTGCCGAATAAATCTTTTGCAATTCCCCTTGCCTTAACGGAGTATCCTACTACCAAGGTCGGCACACAGGCAGAATAAGCCGCAATAGTAGCGTGAGTCCTTGCTCCCACAAAGAACCTGCATCGGCTGATAAATCCCTTCAGTTCCTCACAGGTGCCGTCAGGAATTTCTACTACCCTTCCCGTAGTTTTAAAAGCTTCATATAATTCATGAACGGGTTTCCTGTCATCATTTCTTTTCCACACTACATGAGGAATCAGGGCAATCTGCATATCAGTATTTTCTATAATAAATGTAAGCAGCGCTTTGTAGCTTTCCATGGTAATACCGGATTTACTCTCATTGTCCTGAATCATGGGGCTTACATTGATTCCAACCGTATTTCCGGCGGCAAATCCATCCGGCAGCAAAAGCTCCCTTTTCGGAAGGGTAAAAGCCGGATCAGGAAAACAAAGAATACGGGGCAGGGAACCTTCCTGCACGTACGTCTGACCTGCTGTTTTCTTTTCCACCATTTGCTTCAGCGCTTCGTATGTGATGCTTTCCCTTGCAATAATAGTATGATATTGCAGTAAATCCTTTACAATATGCTCCTTTTTTAGCAGCTCCGGCTCTATGGAGCAGCCTAGAAGCACTGTCCTTGTCCCTTTCTTGTTGAAAGCCGAATTAGCCAGTCTTAAATCCTTCAGCATATTGTCATAACAATAATTATCTCCGCCGATGGAGACAGCAAGGGAAGGGGCTTTGCCTTTAAAAACATTTTTATACCGGTATCTGATAAAGCTTTCCTCATCTCCCGAAAGCTTCCGATAGGCGTAATACAGAATATGAGCTGACTTATGCTCCTCAAATCTGCGTTCACTTATAATATCGCAAAGCTCTTTCAGGGAATATTTTTCATCTTCTTCTCCGTAATAACTGATTAATACCGGTTTTTCCTTTATCATATGACAGACGCTGTTTACTATGGCCTCACAGCCATGGTTGCCGCTGCCTGCATGCATATACATGATTAATTTATTTTCTTCCATGGATTTTCCCATTTCCTTATCTGCTTTTTAAATGATATAATCTCAGATACAGACCCGGTACATACAAAAAGAGCTTTACCTTAATCTGATATCCCCGGGATAATCTTTCACAGGCTCCCGGTATCCTGCTTTCTTCTTTCAGCTTTTCATGACAAATTCTCACATACTGCTTCTGCTTTCTTCTTTCACCTGCTGAAAGAGCCGCAAGTTTCCCCACGGTCAGCAAAATACCCATAATCAAAATTGACGTCACCTGACTGTTTAATTCACTGTCAAGCTTTCGCACCTCTTCTCTTGCCAGCTCCCAGCAGGTTATCTGGTCCATATACCCGGAGGTAAACTTCCGTTTCATGGCGCCCCCCGGATTTTGAAAATATCCATACCCCGGATAAGCTGTTTCAGCGATTCCTCTTACATAAGGCAGAAGTGTGATAAGAAACAGCATATCCTCTCCAATAGTAAGTCCTTCTTTAAACCGCAGCTTACCGACAGCTCCACGTCTGTACAGCTTACTCCAGCATCTGCTGTTTCCTTTCAGAATCTCATCTTTCAGATAATCGCCTGAAGAATATTTTACAGGCTTCTCAATTCTGTATTTATTATTCAGGAAGTCCTCCCATTCCTCTTCTTCCTGCCAGGAAAAAAAGCTGCAGCCTGCCACGTCGCTTCCGGTTTCCATGATACAGTCATAAAGCGCCGCCAGGGTTTTGGGCCGCAGCCTGTCATCAGCATCCACAAAGGTAATAAAAACGCCTTTTGCAGCATCTATTCCCGCATTTCTGGCAGCGGATACTCCCACATCCTCCGTGGTGATCACCCGGATATTTTCAAATCTCTCTTTCAGCCTGACACAGACCGTTCCTGTATTATCTGTTGAACCATCATTGATAATAATGATTTCCAGATTCTCATAAGTCTGGGCTTCAATGCTCTCTATACATTTTCCCAGATAATCCTGTCCGTTATAAACCGGTACAATTACACTGATTAATGGCTGCATACTTTAATTTCCTCTTTCATCCCCGGCTCCTATACCTACTTTCTGTAATACCAAAGCATGGCACCCCTGAGAATGCTCACTGTAAGATGGCACGGATGCTTCATCACCAGATAAAGAAGCTTATTTGCCTTCTGCTCTATTTCTACCGGAGTATTTTTAACAAGAATTCTGATTTCCGGCGATTTGCAAATCGTAAGAATATTCTTTCTGTATCCTTCTTTATTGCCTCTGGCCTCATTTTTCAATACCAGCATCATCCAGAAAACCGTCTCTTTGTCCACCTGTTTCAGCCTTTCCTGCTGTTCTTTTCCTTCAAATTTATCTGTTACAATCTGTCTGGTGGTCTTCACAAGAAGCTGTATATTTTCATATAATCTGCTGTCATATCTATGAACAATGGATTCATTTACATAAAAATAATGATAATAAGCCTTGTGGTCCATAATCAAAATGCGGCTGCAGTCAATCAGGCTCGGCAGCATTATGGTGGTGTCTTCAGCCATTACCACCGCCGGGTTGCTGTATTTCATATTTTCCTCAATCAGCTTTCTGGAAATCAGCTTCATACACCTGGATATGGTAACATATCTGTTTTCCTTTCCAAGCAGGTTTGGAATCACTTTTTCCTCAATATCCTTTCTCAGATATTCCCCGGGCAAAAGCTGCTGCCATACAAACTGTCTGTCTCCATTTTCTTTTTCAATGACGTAATCGCTGGCTACAATTTCTCTTTCATTACCTGTCAGGTATTCTGCCATTTCCTCTATCATATTACAATCTACCCAGTCATCACTGTCTACAAAATTAAGATACTCTCCGCAGCTTTCCGTTACGCCTCTTTTCCATGCCGAAATCAGCCCGCCGTTTTCCTTATGGACTGCCCTGATTCGTTTATCCTTTCCCGCATATTCATCGCAAATCCTTCCGCTGCCATCTTCAGAACCATCGTCTATCAGCAGTATTTCCAGATTACGATAGGTCTGATTCATCAAAGAATCCACACACCTGCGCAAATATTTTTCTGTATTGTATACCGGCACTATAATGCTGATTTTATAATCCTTCATCCGTTTTCCTTTCCTTTCGCCTTCCCGCAGTCATCTTTTCAGTATACTTTCATAAATTTTCAGAAGTTCCTCCATATTGCTGTCTATGGAAAACTCTTTTTCCACTTTGTCATAAGCATTTCTCCCAAGGCTTTCACAAAGCGCTGTATCCGAGAGAACCTTGTTAAGCCCTTCTTTTAAGGCTTCTTCACTTCTGGGTTCTGTTAAAATTCCCGTCTCTCCGTTAATAATCATTTGGGGAATCCCGCCTGTATTGGATGCCACCACTGCGCAGGAATAAGCCATGGCTTCTAAAACAGACACAGACTGTCCTTCAAAATAAGAAGGCAGTACAAAAATATCACATTCTTTTAAATACTTTTTCTTTTCATCACCGGAAATCCATCCCAGCCATTTTACACAGTCTGAAAGCTCCCTGACCTTATCTTCCAGCTCCTTTTCCTCAAAAATTCCACCAAGATAAAGCTTAATATCCGGACATTTTTCCTTCAACAATGGAACAACCGAAAGCAGTTCCCCCACTCCTTTGGCTTTACAGATTCTTCCTAAGAACAAAAGCTTATGCTGTCCGTACCTCTTTTCTTCCTTTTCAGGAATCTGTATGGAATCGGGAAATACGGTAATTTTATCTTTATCGATTAAACCTCCGAAAAACTCCTTCCAGGGAGGAGCAAGCACCAGAAATGCATCCCCCATGGCAAGTACTTCCCTTACTCTTTCTTTTCCTTTATCTGAAAGCCCCCTGTAATAGCCTTCAAAATCACCGCCGTGCTGATGAATAACTGTTTTTTTGTGAAAAGCTTTTGCTGCCCTTATAAAAAAAGATTTCCTCACATAACTTGCATCAGATGCCACATTCACATGCACAATTTCATATCCCGGCAGCTTCCACAGGAAAACCGCAAATGCTCCGGCAGCCTTCAAAAGCTTTCGCACCTTTGAACCTTCCACCATAGTGCCGATATAGCACAAATCAATCTTTTTATCAAGCCCGGCTTCATAATAGTTATTCACCACACCCGAAATGCCGCCGTGCACACTTCTGTCAGGGCCTATCATCAATACGCGCATGACCTTTCGCCTTTCCTATCCTCTTTTTCTGTTCAAAACCTGCCAAAGAACGGCTACAGATATTTCCTGATAACAGGTATTTTTCTCAAAATCCATGTATATATAAAACCGCCCGCAAAGGCCAGCGCCACATATACGCTGTTTGCAATCACTCCCACTGTTTTTTCCGAAAGGAAAAGATACACCGGCAAAAGCTGCCACCTGACAAAATTATCAAACAGGTAAATACCGAATACACAGCTTCCGATGGCTACGATTATTTTGCCGCCCGGACTTTTATCTGTTACCTTATCCATACACTTCTTTATAATTATAAATGTAAGCGGTGCCGTTAAAAAGACAAAATAATCCAGTGCAGAGACCTCATAATTACCTGTAACCTGCTTTAAACCATACACAAGGACTGCATTGAGCGCCACACACCCTGCAAGCAGAACTGCCGCTTTGCATACATCAAAATTTGTCTGCTCTTTCGTATTTCCGACTGCTTCCTTTTCTCCTTCACGGTTTAAGTAATATCCAAGAAACATATAATAATAACATCCGGAAACAAAACCTGCGTCGAAGGAGAAAGCCGCTCCTGTGATCAGACCGATTAAGGGCAGGATTAAATCAAAAACCGCCTTCAATCCCACAAGATAAAGAATCAGCCTTTTGTTAAGGTATGGCGCTGCTTTCCTGAAAAAGGGAAGCAGCAATAAAGCGCAGATATAAGTATATAAAAACCAGAATGATTCCCTGATTCCGTTTCCGGCAAGACGGGAAAGGAAATCTCCTGCTCCCGGTGCTTCAATTCTCCCTCTCGCCATATCAAATGAATAATAGAGAAGGGAAACTGCCACAAGCACCATTGCCATTCTGGCAATTCTCTTTTTAAAAAGATCAGAAAGGCTTTCTTCCTTCGCAAGAAGCAGCGCACCTGATACCATAAAAAACAGCGGAACAGCCATTCTGCAGATAACCGTCAAAATCAGTGAATACAGGTATGTTACAATATTGCACGGCAGCGTATAATAAAAGCTTCCGTCAGTATGGTTAAAAATAACAAGCAATACGGCAATAATGCGGACTGCTTCCAGATAAACTTTTTTGTTTTCTTTCATTTTGATCCTTTTCCTGTGAATACCACTTTCACTGTCTGTATCAAAATCTTAAAATCAAGCATCAAAGACCAGCTGTCTATATATTTCAAATCATATTTCACCACATCATCGAAATCTTCAATTTCACTTCTGCCGCTGACCTGCCACAGACCCGTAAGACCGGGGGTCATACTGATTCTCCTGCGGTAATACTGATTGTATTTTTCAAATTCATCCTCTGTGGGAGGCCTTGTTCCCACCAGGCTCATATCACCCTTTAACACATTATAAAACTGGGGCAGTTCATCAATACTGGTTTTTCTGATAAATTTACCCACCCTGGTAATCCGGGGGTCATTTTCCATTTTAAACATAAGCCCCTGCATTTCATTCTGTTTTTCCAGCTCTTTTTTTCTTTCTTCCGCATCCAGATACATGGAACGAAATTTATAAATCTTAAAACGCCTTCCGTTCCTTCCGATTCTTGTCTGGGAAAAAAGGATGGGACCGGGAGAATCGAGCTTTATGGCAATGGCAACGAAAGGATAAAACAATCCGGTTATCACCAGTCCCACAACCCCGCCGACAATGTCAATACAGCGCTTAATCAGCATCCGCTTATAGCTGCTCTGGAATCTGGTATATGTAACTACCGTATAATCCCCGAAATTTTCAATCCTGCCTCTTTCCCCGCTCATGCCCGGCACTTCCAGATTATAATGACAATCCACACCCATTTCGCCAAAGCCATGAAGAAGATATTCCACATCATTCTGGGCTACGGATGGTGCGCTGATAAACACTTCATCCAGGGGCATGGTTGTGGCAGCCTGAATAATATCACTCTGCGCTACAACAGGAATTTCCTCAAAACTGTCACCGTCATACTTTTCTCCGATACAGCCAAGTGCCACCATCTGGTAATTGATACCCAGCTCCTCCTTCAGTCTCCTGACCGTTTCCTCAATCAAACCGCTTTCCGTAATAACCATGACCTTAATCACACTTTTATCAGAAGAAAGATTCTTCCGCAGAAGCTTTTTGAAGCCATAATGAAGCAAAATCGTAAGCAGCGTATTAATAATCACAAAATACGCCATAACCAGACGGGAAAACACATCCGCCCACTTCAAAAAGTACATAACACCTTCCACTACAAAAAACATCAGTGCATTGTACTGTATTACCGCTGCACATTCCTGCCAGATATTTCTTCTGAAAAAGTTCCTGTTCCAATCAAGGAAAAAGCTGTAAATGGTACAAAACAACAGGAAAGTAAGACACACCTGAAAGTGTATCTCCTTATCTCCCATATCCCTGAAATTTCCGAACCGGATATAGGTAGAGAGCAAAAATGAAAAGATAATGCTTAAAAGATCTGCAAATAAAAGTCCATAGGTTTCTATCACTTTATATTTACGGTTCATAAAATCACCCGGCTTTCCTTTGAAGCATTCCCGGAAGTTCCCAAAAATGCCCATTTTTTCCCTTATTCACATAAAACATGGCTCCAAAGCGAGCGCCAATAAAAAGCAGCGTATAATCCCGTGTAAGATAAACGGAAATAATATGCGCTTCCACCAATGTATAAATGAACAGGGACGCAAGCACCATAATTTCCAGATACTGTTTTTCCCTGTATAACTGCCATATTAATAAGACAAGTACCGCCACATAAATACAGGCAGGTATAATACCGTACCAGTAAAACAATCTTACCCAGCCCATATCAAAATAATATTCATTCTCTGGCACGCCAAACAAAGTCCAGGTAGGCAGGGTTCCCGCATGGGAGGCAGAATCATAATACAGATTCACAATTCTGTCCGATAAAAGCCTGTCAAATCTTCTCATTGCCGGATAATAGGGCACCTTCTCACTGAAAGCTGCCGCTATCCATGCAATTCCTGTACATATAAGGAGTAAAAAGGCCGTCAGGGCATAAACCAGCGGTGTCTTTTGTAATTTCGGCATAGAAACAAGCACTGCTGTAAAAACAATGGCAAAGGCCGTCACCATAGTTCCCGTTTTGGAACCGGTCAGAAAAAACATTCCTATATTGGCTGCAAAAAGTACCGCCAGCCAATATCTTTTCACACTGCTTCCATAAAGATATAAAAACAGCAGTATCAGCATAAAGAACATACAGTGCAGGGAATTGGGGTGCCCCATTCCGAGACAGTATCTTGTTTCCACCGTATCTCCCCTGAAAACAGCCGTCAGCTTCACCGTTCCCAATATTCCTGTAAGGGATAAGATAACCAGTCCGCTGCAGCCTGCCAAAACCACTTTGAACATGTAAGAAAAGACTGCTTTTATATCCATATTCTTGCACGCCGCAATCATAGTAACAATCCTGATAATTTCATTTCTGCCCGTTGTCAGATAAGAAATCAGCCCAAGCACTTCAAACAGCACAATGACCGCCCACTCTCCCACAGTATACTTTGTCATGCACACCTTCAGGGCAAACAGTACAAAGGTAAGCTGAAACAGCCTGCCTTCAATGGGATCGGCAATGGCGCTTTTATCTATCAGCATAATCAGTAATTCTATTGTAAAAGCCGCATAAAAGAAAATATTCCCTGTTTTA
Source organism: Lachnospiraceae bacterium (assembly GCA_017621815.1). Lineage (GTDB taxonomy): Bacteria > Bacillota > Clostridia > Lachnospirales > Lachnospiraceae > Suilimivivens. Next base: position 112,223 of record JAGASK010000052.1, read on the forward strand.
GCCTTATTCATATTCTTTTTATTCTCCGCTGCCTGACAGCCGCCTAAGCTTCCTGACAGTCTTCCTCACAAACCGTTTTACTTTCATGGTAGCCTTTATCCTTAAAATCCTTCCCCTGCTTACAGGAGGCATAATAAGGTATTCGTATTCTTCTCTGTGTTTCAGCAGGTATTCGGGATAGCTTTCATCCACCTCCACGCGCTGAAAGGATGCTTCCCTTCCAAACATGTCCTGCCCCAGAATCAGCCTGTCAGCCGCCTCTGCCAGAAGCACATCATCATTATATTCCTGATGTGCCGCAGCCACTACCTTCGTGCCAATCCGCTTAGCCACATCCTTTTCACCCCTGCTGCCCATATAGCCGAAGTGCCAGCCGCCGTTTTCCACCCTCACCGCCTCCGGCGCTGTGGTGGATGCTTCCCTGAGCTGGATAATGCCGTCCTTAGGAATACTTTTCTTGCTGAATACCTTGGTTCCCAGCCACATCTTCCTCTTCACTCCCGGAAATTCACCGGTAATGGAAAGGAGCTTTCCCGAGATTTCCTCCATATTCAGATAGCAGTAGAACATCCTCTGGGCGAAATGATAAATCCTGTCAGGATCAAAATCCGCAATCACCTGCCTCAGGGTTTCAGGGTTTGGAATTTCATCCACATCACTTAAGATAATCACATCCTCATCTGCGGCATCCTTAAGTCCCCGCTCCAGCGCATTTTTCTGGAACTTATCCCGCAGGTGGGTGGTGGTGTTAACCGGAGAATTATCCACTACAATATACTCAATTTTCGGCAGGAATTCCTGAAACAAATCCTTATTCTTTTCAAAACACAGCTCTTTGGGTTCCCCCGAAAAGGTCACTGTGGCTTCCTCAATAATGAACTTGTCCACAATAGGATTTAAAATGTTCAGCCTCAGTTTTAAAATATCAAGTTCATTAAAAAAGGGAATGCAGTCGTATACCATTCACTCTTACCTTCTTTTCTTCCATTTTACCAATCCGTCAAAACCGCAACGCATTTATTTTAAATGCCGCCAGAAAAGCAGCGGTCTTACAAAACACTTAAACTTCAGCCATCTTCTTGTCCATGGATTTTCAAAACGGGGATACTGCTCATTTCGTCCCCACCATTTATGGAAAACAAAAGGGGCGTCCACATCCATAACCTCCGGCACAGGATGCTCATGTCCGAAGTACTTCGCCACTTCCACAGGCGCTATCTTCATCCCCGCTTCTTCCAGCCGGTGCTTATTCATGCAGCAAATGAAAATATCCTCGTTATAAAAGCCGTCCTCATCCTTCTCCCACTTCAGATTTGCCTTCCCCGGGAACTCCAAAAGCTGCTTGCTTCGCAGCGAAACACTGTTTCCCACCCGGCACAGATTCCCGTAAATATCATGATAGCAGTGCTGCGTCCCGGGTTTGGGTATGGGCCAGGGTGAGCCGATATAATCGTATTTCAAAAATTCATCCTGCCATTTTTCGGGATGAACCACAAAGCCGTCATAATGAACCAAAAGCACATAATCAGTGGTGATGTAATCCGAAAGCTCATAAACCATCTTATAGTTAAAGCAGTCAATATCCGTCAGCTTAGAGGTATGCTTATAAGTGATTCCCTTCGGAAGCCTGAAGGGCTTTCTATGGGTAATCAGCACCACTTCGCCGAATTCAATCCCCTGCATACTATACTGAAGGGCTTTGACAGTTTCATATATTTTTACACTTGTCATGGCAGCCAAAGTCACGTTTGGAAGCTTCAATTTATGACCTGCGCCGCCTTCAACGGCCTTTTTTTCTTTCTCCATTTGCCCTTCTCCGCCTTTAACTTTCTATTGCTTCTTCAATCTTCTGATAACAGCCCTTTGTATCTTCTTCAGATAAAACCAGCCATAAACCAGTCTGCTTCTGATTACCTGGAAGAAATGTCTTACTTTACCCGGTTTTTGATTTCTCCTCTTATACTTCCCCGATTTCTTCTTATACTCCTCCAGCTGCGCCCTGCACTCCTCAGCGGTAAACAGCCTGCCTTTTCTGTCCATATAGTGGAACAGGCTGTAAATATTCTGTTCGGAAGCCCAGTAACCGTCGGATACATTGTGTCTTGCCCAGTATTTAGGGGCAATGGCAAACTTTAAGGTATCACTTGTATGAGCCGGAAGACATGCAAAGGAAGAGTTGGAAAGCAGCAGATAATGGGCATTTTTCAGTGTCACATAATCCTTACCTATATCAAAGTGATGTGCTTCAATACCGGGAAGCATCTTTCCTGCTGCTTCCACATCATCCGTTATTATCATAAATTCCATATCAGGACGGATTTTTTTCATTTCCTTTATGCCGTGAATCCAGTATTTCTTATCAATAAAAAGTTCAGGACTTCCCGTGTACTCCCCACCGCGCATGTTGATAATGCACAAGTTTTCACGACTGTATTCATAGGAATCGCACTCCGGCTTTACATGAAGCCACTGCTTTACCTTATCAATATACTTAATAAAATACGACTCATCCTGCATATTTCCGTAAATCAGCGTATTATCCTCTACATGATGAATCCCTCCGTCCTTCCCGCTGATATAACAGCCATGCTCCATGTCATGACGGGAATTGCCGATAAAAAGCCTGGTATCATCATCCTGATACACCTTAAAATTCTTCTTTTCTTCCTGGGTAATGGCATGTCCCAAATCCATATCCATAAAGTACATGCCCCTGTCACTGTGCATATTTACGGCAAAAATCTCCTGCCCTGCAGTGCCGAATTCATATCCGTTTTCTTCTGCAATAGCTCTTGCCGTCACATAGCAGAACAGCTGGTTTCCCAGCCCCTGTCCTTTTAAAAACTCTGTTCCTATCATTTTCTGTCCTCTGCAAATCCACCGTTTCTTACGCCAGTGTAGTCTCCACCAGCTTCTCATTTTCCACCTTATAAATAATATCGCACTTTTCAATGGTATTTAAACGATGGGCAATAATTATCATTGTCTTTTTGCCATGGAAGCTGTTTACCGCTTCCATAACTGCCGCCTCCGTATCGTTGTCAAGAGCGGAAGTCGCTTCATCAAACACCAGGATTTCAGGGTCATTATACAGCGCCCTTGCAATGCCAATACGCTGTCTCTGACCTCCTGAAAGGCGCACGCCCCTGTCTCCGATTGTAGTATCAAGTCCCTCCGGAAGCTCTTCTACAAATTCTTTCAGCTGAGCCTCCTTCAGAACCTCCCAGATTCTTTTTTCATCTATTTTGTCCGCATCAATTCCGAATGCGATATTGTCCCTGATGGACTCATCTATCAGATAAATGGACTGGGGAATATACCCCACCTGAGCCAGCCATGACTCATAATTTTTGAAGATATTGATACCGTCACAGGTAATTTCACCCTCCTGCGCATGCAAAAGTCCCAGAAGCACATCCACAATGGTTGACTTTCCTGCGCCGGAAGCGCCGATAATTCCGACAGACTTTCCCTTGGGCACTACCATATGGGCATCCTTGAAAATATTTTTCTCCGAATCAGGATAATGAAAGCTGATATGATTTAATTCTATCTTATCTTCCAGCTTCAGCTTTTCCACCTGGGAATTTGCCTTTCTTTCCGCAAGCATAGCGTCTGTCTTCATACCCTCCTGGAGATTTTCATAGACAAAATCAAGGCTGGGCTGGGTATAAGCTATCTCGGTAATATAAGTATTAATTCTGTTTACGCTGGGCAGCACCCTGACAGCCGCCACCGCAAATGCGCCTATGGTAGTTGCCATTGCCGTAATATCTCCGCCGCCCTGAATATATACAGCAATAAAAGCCAGCATACTGACAATAAACACTGTTTCAATCAAAAGTCTCGGGGTATTATTGAGCACAGCATAATTTCTTGCCACATCCGCTCCCACCTTGCCGGTTTCATAATAATTTCTCACAAAAAATTCTTCTCTGTTTAATACTTTAACATCCTTAAGGCCGTAGGTTGCCTGAATACGCCACTTGGCAATCCGTGACTGAATAGCCTGATTTTTAGCGCCAATCTTGTTCAGCTTCGGCTTAAGCACCTTTACAATCAGCAATGTCATTAGCCCGAAAACCACAATAATAAACAATGTCATAACCACATCTGCAAGCAGCATCAGGCAGAAAATCAACAAAGATACTACGGCCTCACTGGCAAGCTGGAGCATTGCAAGTATCAGGGAAAAGGTCTGGGGAATATCACTGTCCGTAATCCGGAATACGGTAGGAATATCCGCTCCCAGATATTTCTCATAAGGTCTGTTTAAAAATTCCGCCATAACCCGGCTTATCATCTTGTTTCTGTTCTGGGTAATAAAAGAATTCTGCTTATAAGTCAAAAACAGGATATAAAGGTTCTTTATAATGTAAATCGCCATCATGCCAAAAAGCAGCGCCATGGTAATCTGCCCTGTTGTCTCAATATGAAAAAAAGTACAAAGTCCCTGCAGAATATTATACTTTTCAACATATTCCCACAGCTCATCAGGAGCCAGCAGCGCCTGCACCACCGGTATCATAGCGCCAACACCCAAGGTTTCCAGAAAACCTCCGATAAAAATCATCACGCCCAGAATTACCAGCTGGATTTTCTGCTTTCTGTCAAATATATATCTTATTTTTCCAAATAAAGTCACTTTTTTCATTTTATATTATCCTTTTTTGTTTCTGATGTATGCCGCATCATACCTATCCCTGCGAAAGCGCCTTTGAAAAGCTTAATATGTGTACACATAATTATTGAAATTATACCATATATTGTATTTGTAGGCAAATTTTAATTGCTAAATCTCCCATGCAGGCTTATAATATGTAACAGTTCAGTCCCGCTGATGAAAATGTGCATTCTGCCGGTTTATAAATGGATGGCTGAACTGTTACTATAATAAGGCCCGTCAGGAAGGAACCGTTCATGTTATTTAATTCCTATATTTTTATATTTCTGTTTTTTCCATTGACATTAATAGGATATTACGGATTAAATTATGCCGGAAAATACAAGGCATCTCTTGCCTTTCTTGTAGGCATGTCCATGTGGTTTTACGGCTATAACAATGTAAATTACCTGCTCATTCTGATTGTCAGTATTGTAATTAATTACGGCATTGTACTGGCAATTAACTCTGTCAGGATTTCCTCTGTTCGAAAGCTGTGTCTTCTGGCAGGTGTTTTTCTTAACATCGGTATTTTATTTTATTTTAAGTACTACGATTTCTTTATTGAAAATATCAACAGTGTATTAAAAGCAGACCTTCCGCTGCTAAGGCTGATTTTACCCCTGGGCATCAGCTTTTATACCTTTCAACAGCTGTCCTATGTCATTGATTCCTACCGGAAAGAATGCGGCAGATACAGCTTTCTTGAATACGCCGCCTATGTATCCTTTTTTCCCCAGCTTATAGCAGGACCCATTGTATATCACAGCGAGCTGATTCCCCAGTTTCAGGATACCGGCAATAAGAAACTGAACTTTGAGAACTTAAGCCGGGGTCTTTACGCATTTGCCCTTGGCCTTGCCAAAAAAGTGCTGCTTGCAGATACCTTCTCAAAAATTGTTACCATAGGATATGAAAACATTGCCGAACTTAACAGCACAAGTGTTATTTTAGTAATGATATGCTATTCCCTGCAGATTTACTTTGATTTCAGCGGTTACTGTGATATGGCATACGGCATGGCATATATGTTAAATATTAAACTTCCATTTAATTTTAATTCTCCCTATAAAGCACAGTCCGTTTCCGATTTCTGGGACAGATGGCATATGACTCTGACCAGATTTTTTACAAAATATGTCTACATTCCCTTAGGCGGAAGCAGATGCAGTAAAGTGCGGACATGCCTTAATGTTATGATTGTATTTCTGGTAAGCGGACTATGGCATGGTGCAAACTGGACCTTTATTCTGTGGGGCGCATTGCATGGGATTGCATCCGTTTTCGAAAGAATAACAGGTGTTTCTAAATGGAAACTGCCAAAAATTTTAAAAATAACTCTGACCTTTTTATTTGTCACCTTTGCATGGAGCCTTTTCAGAGCATCTTCTCTTTCTGAAGCCGGGCTTTTGTGGTATCAGCTGCTTCATGCAGGCTTCGGTCCCGTATATCAGCCTGTCATTGACAAATTCAGGGATTTGATTGAGGTAAGCTTCCTGTACCGTGCAGGACTCGGCGGTTTGATAAACAGATTCCCATGGCTGATGCTGACAGGCTTCACAGGTGTTTCTTTATTCGCCTGCTTCACCATGAAAAACACCCAGGAAAAGACAGCCCGCCTGACATTGACAACAGGAAAATGCCTTACCGTAGTGGTGCTGATGCTCTGGAGTATTTTATCATTGTCAGAAATCAGTGAGTTTTTATATTTTAATTTTTAATATTTATCAGGAAAGGTTTGGAAAGCAATATGGAACAGCACAGGGCAAAGAAATGGTTTATTAAGTGCATAGTAATGCTGGCAGCCGCATTATTTTTCGTGGCTCTTATTGTTGTGGTTACAGACCCTTATTTTCACTATCACAGGCCCTTTTCTTTTTTATCCTACAGGCTGTATGAGGAAAGATACACCAATGACGGCATTTCAAGACATTTTGATTTTGATGCCATGATTACAGGAACCTCCATGGCCCAGAATTTTAAGACCAGTGAAATGGACGCGCTCTTTGGCACTCATTCTGTAAAGGAAACCTTTTCCGGCGCCGGTTATCAGGAGCTTGCAGAAAATCTTGACAGGGCTCTTAGCCGGAATAAAGATGTGAAAACAGTGCTTTGGACTGTTGATTACAATGGCTTTCTCCGTGCTTATGACTGGGCACAGTATGAGGAATATCCCACTTATTTGTATGACGACAATCCTTTTAATGACGTTTCCTATTTATTTAATAAATCAGTTCTCTACCATGCGGTACTGCCCAATATCACTATGACTCTTACCGGACAGCCCGGCACTACTATGGATGAATATTCCTCCTGGGAAAGAGAAACAGGGCTGGATATCATATTGCAGTCCTACGACAGAGATAATGTTTCACCGGAACCTGTGCTTACCTTTGGGGAAAAAGAATATGAAGCCGTAGTAAAGACTATTAATACAAATATTGTGCAGACGGTAAACAAATACCCTGATGTTACTTTTTATATCTTTTATCCCCCTTACAGCATTTGCTACTGGGACGCCTTAAACATCAAAGGCACTGTCGTAAAGCAGATTACGGCGGAGCAGACAGCCACGGAGCTTTTGCTGCAGTGTCCCAATGTAAAGCTTTATAACTTTTTTGACCAGTATGAGATTATATGCAACCCTGATTATTACTGTGATGACGGCCACTACAATGCTGAAGTCAATTCCATGATACTGAAATGGATAGCAGAAGGCACAGGGCTTGTTACAAAAGAAAACTATCTGGAGAAATTGGAACAGGAAAAAGAGTTTTTCCTGAACTATGACTATGACAGTATTTATCAGTAAGCTACTGCCGAAGAGGTATCACAACTCTTTCATACAGTTTTACCACCAGATAAAAGCAGCCGGGACTTAACAAAAACAGCTTCATCCGAAGCTTATCCCCTGTGGGGACAAAACTTTCTTTATAAATCCGGCGGACAGTTGTTTCTTCTTTTCGAAATAACCGAACCATTTCCCCGGCGGATTCTTTCATCTTTTTATCCCGGAAATCCTCATAATAAAAAAGCATTCTCCTGTAAAACTGAAAGGATGCTTTCTTAGCCAGTTCAAAAAGCCCCAGTCCTTCCAGATACCCAATCTGTTCCTTCCAGAAGGGGATTTCATCCTGAAACCGCCGCTCATGAAGCTTAGTGTTCATAATGCTGCTTTCTCTGTCCACCATATAATTGTAATAAGGAGTATCCAGAAACACACATTTGGAAGCTCGTGTAAGGGCCCATGTAGTGTACATAATATCCTCCGATTTGCGTCCTTCGGGGAATTCAATTCCTTCAATCAGTTTTCTGTCAAACAGCTTACTCCATACGGAATGATAAATATGATACTGCTCATGACCGCAGATATAAATTTCCAGAGTCTCCTCCTTAGTCAATTCCACCACTTTGCCTGTGGGATGAATTTCCTCTGCACCTTTTCCCACCTGCCGGTAGGTACATATAGCAACCTGGGCGTCTTTTTCGAGCAAAGCCGCCAGCATCTTTTCATACATATCAGGTTCTACCCAGTCATCTCCGTCCACGTACCCGATATAGTCACCATGAGCCGCCTTAAGTCCTGCGTTTCTGGCTGCCGAAGGACCGCCGTTTGGCCTGTGAATCACCCGGATACTTTCATGTTTTTCGGCATAATCATCACATATCTGCGGTGTTTTGTCAGAGGAACCATCATCTACAAGTATCAGTTCCATATTGGGATATGTCTGTTTCAGCAGACTATCCATGCATCGGGGCAAATACTCCTCGATATTAAATGCTGTTATAATAACAGAAATCAATTTTTCATTCTGTACCATACTCTTCTATACTGCCTTTCGCGGAAATCCGTATCATTTCCTTTGTATAAATATCCCTGCATTCCTGATTATTAAACCATTTCGCAGGCGCAATCACCGTCTTATCCCCGGAATTATTCAGATAAGCTCCCCACCAGCTGAAGCTGGAATTAGCAATGATATGATGGCGGCATCTGCTCATCAGCATCATATCAAGATACCCCAGCTCTTCCGGAACATCCTGAACAGGAACAAATCTTCCTTTCAGCCGCTCCCATGCACTTCTCCGTTCCGTCTCCGGAATATTTTCCGGTATTTCACCTACGCTTCCCGGAAATGTTTTTTCAAGCCAGCTGCAGACATAATCACTGTCATTGCTGAATACATAAAACACCGCCTCTGGATACCGTTCTTTTATAAGAGAAATAGCCTTAAGATAATACTCCTGCGTGCAAATTCCGCCGTAAACTTCACTGTTCGCAAGATAATCCCCCCGCCTGATATGAAGGCTTACAGCAAGGGTATGTTCTTCAGCTTCAAGGCAGGACAAAATTTTGTTTTTCAGTTCATGATTCAATCCGTTATAAATAACCGGCCGGAAAGTAAAAGCATTAAGGACTTCTTCCCTGATATCTTCAAAATACTTTTCACTTTGAAAATATCCGGTAAGATAAACAGGTGATTTTTCAAGCACCTGCGGGTCAAAATTACAATTCTTTTCATGATATTCCAAAGATTTTCTGCCAAACAGCTTTCTCCTGATTCTGTGGGAAAGCTTCAGAAAACCGTCCGTAATCTGATTGATTTCCTTACGTGTCGCTTTCGGATAATCTATGCCGAAAGCCCAAAGCATAATCGGCCTGGAATTTTCCATATTATATTCATTTATATCATCAAGCTTTACTTCTCTTCCCATGGAAGAAAGCTTTAAATATAAAGCGTATTGAAACATCTGATTTCCCATTCCGCCTGTCATCCTGATTATATCCATCGCCGGCTCCTATTTTATAATACGGTTCAGCTGACCTTCTGCATCAATCAGCACCATTCCTTCAGTATAAAAATCATCACTTTCCACATTATTTTTCCATTTACCGGGGGCAACTACAATTTTATCGGAATTGTCATTGAGCCATGCCGACCACCAGCTGAAACTGGAATTACTGATAATATTATGCTTACATTTGCTCATAAGCAGCATATCAAGATATCCTGTATACTCAGTATTGGCTTCTACCATAACAAACCGGGCTTCAAAAGCCTTTTTTTCCTTTTTGCTCATATCCTCCTGCATCAGGCTTTCAATCAGCCCGTCCACCCAGCCCTTTACCCATTTGGGCTCATTGCTGAATATGTAAAATTTAGCATCCTCTACTCTGTCCAGAATATACCTCACTGCACCCTCATAATATTTTTCAGTGCAGATTCCGCCATAAAGCTCTTCATCATCTCTGGAATCACTTCGGTACATATGAAGTCCCACTGCCATACAGCTTTCAATTTCATTAAGACATTCCCGGGTAACATTATACAGCTTTTCAGGCAGATGCATTTTTTCCAGCTCAGGAAATCTGTAAAGCTGCCTGATTTCATCCTTAATATCCTCAAAATATTTCTCGCTCTGAAAAGCGCCTCTGATATACATAGATTCAAAGCTTAATACCTCAGGGTCATAACCATCCTTTTCTACGTACTCAATTGCCCGCCTTCCGAAAAGCTGCCGTCTGATTCTTTTCCTTATTTCCATGGAGCCGTCTGTAAACTGCGTAATCTCATCCCAGGTTGCACGGGGATAATCAATGCCAAACACTGCCAGCATAATAGGACGTGCTTTTTCACCGCGATATTCGTTAATATCATCAAATTTAACTTCCTTGCCCAGGGATTTCAGTTTCATATAAAGAGCATACTGAAACATCTGATTCCCCAGTCCCCCAAACATCCTGATTATATTCATAACTCTTCCTTCCATCGCCTCAAAAGCCAGCCTCCACACCCCGGAAGAATGGCTCTCCGGCCATTCTTCATGCATATGACTTAGCAATTCTTAAGCATCGCCCTTACCCACTCATAAGCTCAGAAGAATGGCCTTCCGGCCATTCTTCATGCACGTGACTTAGCAATTCTTAGGCATTGTATTTTAATGCCTTAGAATTGCTTCACGTGCTAGCCACTCCTGAAACATCAGTATATACCAAATCTGAATTCTCCATTCGCCCCTGTCTGTAAAATCCGACCAGATTTTCCAGACCACATCAGGATTTAAAATTCCCTGCTGCTTTAGGGTCTTTCTGTCAATCAGGCTTTCCGCCCACTCACGCAGCTGCGGCTCGCGAAGCCACTTCTCAATAGGAATACTGAAACCCTTTTTAGGCCGCTCCATCATTTCCTTCGGCACATAACGATAAAGCACATCCCTCAGCACTTTTTTACCTGTCAAACCTTCTCTTTCATAATCAATGGGAAGGGTCCAGGCAAATTCAACTACATCCTTATCCAGCATGGGAACTCTGGTTTCCAGCGATACTGCCATAGCCGTCCTGTCTACCTTCACCAGAATATCGTCAGGATGATACATCAGCATATCCATCAGCATAATATTGTGATTGGTTTCTTTCAAATATTTAGGGTCATATTCACTGTATTTATAGCTGCAAGCCCTGTTATCCAGACTGATTTTTTTCGTGAGAGGGTCCGTTTCATAGGAACAAATATATAAATCAGAAGGTCCCTTCGCTCCGAGAAGTTTTCCTTTAATTCTGTAAATGGGCTTCTTTGCCAGCGGACTGTGAATTACCAACTCACTACAGGGTTTTCTGACAAAATACGGATATCCCTTCATCTTATTCCAGATGCGCTCTACGGATGAATAGGATGTATAACCGCAGAAAAGCTCATCGCCGCCGTCACCGCTTAAAGATACGGTTACATGTTCTCTTGTCATTTTACTCACAAGGTAAGTAGGAATCTGGGAAGAATCTGCAAAAGGCTCCCCAAACATATGAGCCAGATTTGGAATAACCGCCTTTGCATCCGCTTCCGTAATATAAAGCTCCGTATGCTCCGTTCCAAGGTGCTTTGCAATTTCTTTTGCATACACAGCTTCGTTATAATCCTTTTCTTCCATACCAATGGTAAAGCTCTTTACCCTGCCCTGATGAAGCGACTGCATCAAAGCAACCACCGTACTGGAATCAATTCCTGCCGAAAGAAAAGCTCCTACAGGAACATCTGCTACCATCTGCTCCGAAATAGATTCCTTCAACAGGCGTTCCAACTCGTCCGCCGCTTCCTTCTCCGTTCCCGTGAACAGATGAGACTGACCTTTCCTTGCCACTTCCTTAATTGACCAGTAAGGCTCTATTTCAGCCGAATCCAAATTATTAAAAGGTAATTTAATTTTTAATATATTACCCGCTTCCAGCTTATAAATTCCTTCATAAATTGAATAGGGAGCAGGGATATACCCATGTATAAAGTATAAATCCAGAACAGCCGTATTTATGGGGTTGCAAAAACCGTCCAATGCTGCAATACAGCCAATATCAGAAGCAAACACAAAACTGTTATTCACTTGTCCGTAATAAAGAGGCTTTTCTCCGATTCTGTCCCTGAGAAGATATAACATCTGTTCTTTTTTATCATAAAGGGCAATGGCAAACATTCCCTTGCAAAGGGAAATTGCCTCTTTTACCCCATAGCTTTCAAAAGCTTCCAGCAAAACCTCCGTATCAGAGGTACCCCTGAATTCTTTTACCTTTCCCTCACCCAGCAGTTTTTTTGCAATTTTCTTATAATTATAGATTTCACCATTATAAGAAATCACATACCGCCCGCTGTGGGAAGTCATAGGCTGTGCACCGTTTTCGGAAAGGTCAACAATGGAGAGTCTCCTGTGTCCCAAAGTCACCTGACCGTCTTCGGAAAAGAAACTTCCGCCCGCATCCGGTCCTCTGTGGTACATTCTTTCCTTCATTTTTTCAATATTCTTTTTTTTGTCGCCATTAAAATTACAGAAACCTGCTATTCCGCACATTTTTTATCATCGCCTCCCAGAGAACAAAGAAATTCTTCCCATTCGCCGTAAACTTTTTCAGGTTTAAAAATATCACTTGTTTTCGCAGCATTTATCCCCAGTTTATCAGCCATTTGCAAGTCATTTAACACTTTTTGCAAGTTTTCTGTCATTTTGTCGATATTTCTGACTGGGGTCAAAATTCCATTATAACCATTTTGAATCAGGTCTGCCGGACCGCCGCAGGGGCAATCTGTGGCTATCACAGTCAATCCCATGAGCATTGCTTCAATCAATGTGTTAGGAACACCTTCCGTATTGGAAGAAAGGACAAAAACACGGGACTTATAAATAACATCTGCTACATTTTCCACACTTCCCGGCAGTAAAATCCTCTCCGACAGCTCCAACCGGGAAGATAAATCAATCAATTTGCTCCGGCAGTCTCCGTCCCCGTAAATAATCAGCTTATAATCCGGAAATTCATGGGCGATCCGTGCAAACGCCCTGATAAGCATTTCATGATTCTTATTTTCGTCAGTCCTGCCTACAGCTACGATGGTTTTTTCTCTTTCTCCCTCAAACCGGGATCTGAAAAATGCCCGGCTTACGGGATTTTTTAAAATCACGGCTTTTTTTCTTACCTTTTCAGGGAAAAAATCAAAACATCTCTTCGTCTGCAGTATAACACCGTCTGCCCCGGCAAACAGATGCCTTGCCATAAAACGCATCCAGGAATTATAATATTCCTCCGAAGGCTCTGCCCTTACGGAAACCGCTACAGGAATGTTCAAAAACCTCGAAGTAAGAATAGCCATCATATTATTCTTCCCAATAAATGAAAGGATAACATCCGGCTTTTCCTCTTTCCAGATCCCCCGCAGCTTTCCGAAACGCCGCTTAAAGTTTACCACCCTGCTTTTTGTGGTTTCTTCCTCTGTAATGTCCGATATAATACGTTTCACTTTATCGTTGAGCGGATATTCATTATCCCATTTATATTGTGTCACCATGGTAACACGATAGCCCTTATTCACAAAATAATCTGCCAGATTAACAAGCACCCTCTCTGCACCGCCCTTGGTTAAGGAACCGATTAACATGGCAATATGCATCTGCTTTTTCATTACGAATTATCCTCACAGTAATAACGATACCATTGCTGAAAGGTAAAGAAAGACCATGACAGCTTAGAATAATTAGCCCCGGTAGCCGGTCCTCCGTCCCCTGTCCGCATATAGTCTTCAATCATGGAAGCCACAAACTCAGCATTGAAAATCCCCTGCTTTTTCAGATAGTCACGGTTACACATATCCATAAGCTGTTCCTTTAAAGGACCACGGAGCCATTTATCAAGAGGCACTCCAAATCCCACCTTGGGTCTATCCAGCAGTTCCTTCGGAATATAGTCGTAGGCAATATCCTTCAAAATGCGCTTTTTGTTGCCCTTTTCATATTTCAGATTGTGAGCCATTCTGAAAGAGTATTCCATTACATCTTTGTCAAGAATCGGACATCTGGACTCCAATGAATACTTCATGGATGCCCTGTCCACCTTACACAGAATGTCTCCCGGAAGATAAGTATCCATATCCAGCAGCATCCTGCGGACCTGCCAGTTGGACTCCTCATAACTGCTTTCTATGGGAAAACGGCAGGGAAGTCCTTCTCCCAAAACCATTTTGCCCGCCCGGATGATATAGTTATCGGAACCAAGCTGTGTTTTTGTTTCTTTATCTCTGTTGCCTGCTACAATTCTCACACGGAAAGGAAGCCTTTTTTCCACTCCTATCTGCTTCAAACCGGGCAGATTGCACACTCCATGAGTCAGTCCTCCCAATACATCCAGCAGCTGCGCCTGCCTTACATTTTCATAAATATTATAACCGCAGAAAAACTCATCTCCTCCGTCTCCGGAAAGAGCAACTGTCACATCCTTTCTTGCCAGCTTGGAAACAAGCATGGAAGGAATCTGGGAAGAGTCGGCAAAAGGTTCGTCATAATACCTGGGGATGCTTTCCACCAGCTCAAACATTTCCTTTTCATCAATATACAGCTCCGTATGATTGGTTCCAAGGTGCCTTGCCACTTCTTTTGCATATAAGGCTTCATTATAGCGCTTCTCATTAAAGCCGATGGAAAATGTTTTAACCGGCTCCTTAGAATGCTCCTGGGCAATGGCAGTTATTAAAGAAGAGTCATACCCGCCGCTTAAAAAAGTACCCAAGGGCACATCCGCAATCATTCTGGAAGCCACTGATTTTTTCAGCAGCTCTTTCAACTCACTTTTAGCCTGCGCATAATCCGTTACAGGCTCCTTTTGCATCCTGTGATAGACTTCCTTGACATCCCAGTATTTCCAGGTTTTTATTTCTCCGTAATGATATTTTAAAATACTTCCCGGTTCCAGCTTATACACATTTTCAAACACCGTGTCCGGCGCATTGATGTACTGCTGGAACAGAAATCTCTGCAAAACTTCCGCCCTGATTTTTTTCCGGAAGCCCTCCCGTTTCATAAGGGGCTTTAATTCAGAGCCGAAAATAAGATTTCCGTTTTCCACTTCATAATACAAAGGTTTCTTACCCACTCTGTCCCTGACAAGATACACATCGTCCGTTTCTCTGTCATAAAGGCAGATGGCAAACATACCGTTAAATCTGTTTACACAGTCAATTCCCCATTTCAAATAAGCCGCTATAATCACTTCGGTATCGCAGGTTGAACAAAAGGGATAATCAAGCTCCTTTTTCAGCTCCTGAAAATTATAAATTTCACCATTATATACTACACTGATACGCCTGTCCGCGGAATGCATGGGCTGATGGCCTAAAGGAGATAAATCAAGAATGGAAAGTCTTCTCTGAGCCATTCCAATCTGATATCCGTCCTTCATGTGAAAAATTTCTTCCCCGCTGTCGTCAGGTCCCCTGTGGTACATGGTATCATTCATTTCCCGTAACTGATTCAGGGTAATATTCTGTTTTGAAACAAAACCGCATATTCCGCACATAAGCTACCTCGCTGATTTTTTGATTACTTCCTCAATATAGTCTTTCCACTGCATCAGCACGGCTCTGCCGTTAATTCTTTCGCTGATTTTACGGGCTTCTTTTCCCAGCCTTTCCGCCAATGCCTTATCCTCAATCAGCCTGTTAATTCCGTCAGCCATTGCTTTTTCATCCCCTACCGGAATCAGCAGTCCGTTCACTTCATTTGTCATTACAGTCCTTGGTCCTCCACAGGGGCAATCCGTTGCCACCGTCGGCATTCCCATGGTCATTGCCTCCAAAAGCGCATTGGGCATACCTTCATAATCAGAAGAGAAGGCATAAACCTCTGCCGTAGGCAGCTCCTTCTCCAGAGCATCACTGCCCCCCATCAGGGTAATAAAGCTTTCCGCATGATTTTCCTGTATAATTTTTTCCAGTTTTTCCTTTGTTCCGTCAAAGGAATCCCCGCCGTATATTTTTAATGCATAGTCGGGATGTTTTTCATGAACCTTCAAAAAAGCCCGAAGCAACATAGCCTGATTCTTAAAATCCACAAGCCTTCCCGACTGCACTACCAGTTTTTCCTTTTTTTCAGGTTCAGGCACATTTAAATACTTGTCATTTACAGGATTCAGGATAATTCTGGAGCGCTTCTGCAGTCCTTTAGGGAAATATCTCTTTTGTTCTTCTGTCTGAAACACACAGCCTGCAGCCCTGGGATACAGCAGCGGAATCAATATCTTATCGGCAATCGAATTATAATATGACTTAGGATCCTGCCTTACCGCCGCAATAACCGGCACTCCGGTTCCCATAGCCGAAACAAGTGCCCGGTAATTTGGTCTTCTTGTAAAGGACACCACAACATCCGGCCTTTCTTCCTTTATAAGCTCCCTTAAATACTGAAACCTCAGCCTGATTTTGACAATGCGGCCTTTTTCTTCATCCTGCTCCTTTAGTCCCACATGAACTCTGCGTACCCGCTCATCCAGCTTAAATTCGTTTTCCCCCTGCCACTCGGTAGCCGTTATAATTTCGTAGTCTTCATGAACAAGCTGATTAACAAGATTGGAGACTACTCTTTCTGCTCCGCCCTGTTCAAAACAATTTAAGTGAAATAAGATTTTACGCATTTTAAATTCCTCACAGCATATCTTATTGAACCTAACGATCAATAAGCATGTCTCATAAACGGTACTGTCTGCTTAATTTGATAATTTTATCATATTTCCGGCATAACCACAAGTTTAGCGGGAGCATTACCCCTCCGCCAGCAGAAGAAACTGTTCCACATAATTATCATAAGTAAATATATGAGCCCTTCCTGCCGCAGCCTGACGGTATTTTGCAAGCTTCTCTTCATCTGACATTAAATCCGCAACAACGGTTGCCATATTTCTTTCATCTTCCGTGATGTGCTCCGGTTCCAAATCACGTTCTTTGCCCATTACAGGAACCAGAATGCCGTATTCTCCATAAATAACAGGTGTTTTATTATTCTTTCTCATATTTTCAAATTCACCTGATGTAAAAGCGGTATCCCCGTTTTCCAATAAAATTTCCGCCGGTCCTGTCATGCAGTCCACACTGACAGGTGCAAGTGAAAGCGCCATTCCTTCTACCAGCGCATTAGGAAAACCTTCATTAGAAGAAGTGAGCAGATAAACCTCTCCCTTTTTCAGATATTTATATGGTTCTCTCTGCATTCCTGCGAAGTGCACCGCATCCGCTATCTTTAAATCCTCTGCCAACTTCTTATAATATGCAAAGCTTCCTGCTCCCATAAGAATCAGCCGTGTTTCCGGTATTTTTTCATGAATCAGGGAAAATACTTTTATCATATGCCAGAAGCCCTTCATATCATCATCCCTGCCCATGGATACAAGGATGCGGATTTTTCTCCCCTGCTCATCATATTCTCCCCAGGGAAGTTCCGGCTCCTTGCTTTCCGCTTCCTGCCTGATAGCATCCACATCATACAAATTATAAAGCACTGCAGTTTTATTAAATCCAAATTTATTTTTTAACACCTTTTCTATTTCTTTTGAACAGCAGATAATTAAATCCGCCAGTTTTACAAATAACTTTATTTTTACCGTTTCTTCAACATCCGTATAATTTCTAAGCCCCAGCCATACCTTTTCCTTTCCCGTTTTTGAAAATGCATTTACCATATTGGCGCTGGGACCAAAGCTGTAAGCGATATCAGGCTTCAGCTGCTTTTTCAGCTGCTTTACCTTCCGGGAACGCTTTATAATATTCAGAATTTTATTTATTTTTCCCTCCTGCACTCCCATCTTAATATCAATAATATTCAGTCCGTTTACGTCATAGGCAATATTGGCAGAATTAAAAATAACAATCGTTACGTCAAAATAAGGCTCCATTAACCTGGCTGTTGTGATACATACCCTCTCAAATCCTCCCTGATGAAGCATGGGACTGATTAACATCAATTTTCTTTTCCCGCTCATTTTTTGTACCAAGTCTCAGGCAAAAATGCCTGTATTCTGCCCTTTCTTCCTTTTTTTCACACTTTTCTCCTGCAGGCAATCTTATTTTTCAAAAACGCCGCAGTACCACGCCACTTTCATTTTCAAAAACAAATAGCCTGTCAGAACCTTCCGGTCTCATAGAATTTCATCATGACTTCTGCCTGGGCATTGACATCAAAACCTGCCTTCTGCATTTCTGTTACATGGCCTTTTCTTTCATAATCTGCCGTATTACTGATATACTCTGCCCATTTTGCAGGCTCAGCTTCTATACTCATGGTATGAACCAGGTCTGTCACCACCACCTCTTCGCAAATGCTGTCAGACATCACACACCGAAGCCCTGCGCTCTGAGCCTCCACCACAGTTCCCGGAAGTCCTTCAAAGCGGGAAGGATAGACAAAATAATCCATAGCCTGGTAATAATCATATACATTACTGTGGTTGCCGAGAAAATATACTTTATTTTCAATGCCAAGCTCTCCTGCAAGAGCCTTTGCATTCTCCATTCCGGAACCTTCACCAAGCAAAATCAAAGCATACTCCCTTCCGTCTTCGCCATTTTCACACAGCTTTGCAAATACCCGTAAAAGATACTCATGATTTTTGGCATAGTGAAAACGACCCACATGACCGATTACATACTTATCTGTAATTCCAAGGTCTTTGCGTATTTCTTCCCGCCTCCCCGGATTATAATCAAAGGCTTTGCAGTCAA
This sequence comes from Lachnospiraceae bacterium, assembly GCA_017621815.1. Classification (GTDB taxonomy): domain Bacteria; phylum Bacillota; class Clostridia; order Lachnospirales; family Lachnospiraceae; genus Suilimivivens. Next base: position 130,907 of record JAGASK010000052.1, read on the forward strand.
TGGCATTGGGAATGAAAACTGTTTTTCCTTCCGTTACTGCCTTTTCCCCGAAAACTGAGATTCCTGCAAGTCTTGAGCAGGTAAACATATAATCCGTCTTTTTTGACAGATTTCTTCTCATCCACCGGGTCAGCTTACCCTTAATGCCTTTATCCACACCTGCGCTTCTGGCATGTGCAATGGTAATGGGAATCCCCGCCTTTTTTGCCACAGGCAGATAGACGGAAGCCGAGCTTGTAATATGCCCCTGCACTGCTCGGAATTCATGGTGCTCCTTAAAAAATTCACGCAATGCCCTTTTGTATGGAAAAATGTTATAGATACGAAAACGGGGAACACGGAAAATCCGTCCTCCCAGCTTATTTATTTCTTTATCAAAATGTCCTTCTGCGCCCGTATGAACCAGAAAATCAAATTGCACCCTGCTTCTGTCAATATGGCGGTATAAATCCATAATCCGGCTCTCCGCCCCGCCAAGCTGCGTATTTCCAAGTACATGTAACACACGAATCGGTTCTGCCATCATTTCTCCCTCCCGATTTGCTCCTGCTATGCATTTTGTAACAGTTCAGCCATGCCATTCATAAGTTGTCGGATTGCATATGATTGACAAAAATATTTGTTATTTCCGACAACTTATTTCATGTCGGGCGTCCGCCCTATAGAAATGATTGTACAAACTGCCCTTAGTGAGCAAGCTCCCACGGTCATTTTGCACAATCATTTCTGCATGGCTGAACTGCTATGCATTTTTTATCTTTGAAATCAGATACTTTCCTTTTGCCATAAAAAACTCTTTTCCTCTGCCAAAAACACTTCTTTTTACCGCAGGCTGCTTTAAATATTCCCCATAAGATATGAACTCCACATCTTTTCTTCGGAAATATCCCTCATACTTTTTCAAATCATTCTCTGATACCGTACCCGTATGAATCACCATAGTAGAATACCCCGACTGTTTCTTAAAAGTGCTGCCAAGCTTAAAGGAAATGGGATAAAAGGTAAGCCCTTTCCACTCATAAGGCTCATCGCCAAAGCCGTCTGTAAGTCCCGTAAAGCCTGTCTCCCTCAGCGCCTTTAACGTATTTTTATCATAAGAATGAGCCGGCGCCATAAAAAGTGTTGTTTCAATTCCCTTGTCCTTAAGGATTTTCTTTCCCTCTTCCAGCATGGTCTTTTGGGTTTCATAGGAAAGCCCTGCAAATTCCGAGAAATTGTTCAGGGGAAACAGACCGCCCTTTTTCGTGGCATAAATATGCCTGAAGCCATGCATGGAAATAATATAACCTTCCCTTTGAAGCTGCTTGACATATATCCAAAAATCCGCAGGCTTTCCGTCTTTTATGAGGGTCTTTTTACTGTTTTCCGCATCAGCTTCTTCTGCATTTTCTTTATTATCTTTCTTTTCCGCCCTCAGGTTCTCATCCCTGTTATCGGGAACAACCCCTATAAGCGGCTTCACCTGATACTTGTCCAAAAGCGCTTTAAAAAGATAAAAGCGTTCCCAGTCCATATCAGGCGTAATATCATCCAAGCGCACCGCTACTTTCATAAAACCCTCAACTTATAAATTATTCACATACCAGTCAATTGCCAGATGAATTCCCTTTGCGAAATCATATTCAGGGTCATATCCCAAAAGCTCCCTTGCCTTACTGATGTCCGCATTGGAATCCCTGATGTCGCCCTTTCTGTCAGGCCCGAAATTGGGCTCCACCTGTTTACCCAGCGCATCACACAGCTCATGGTAAACATCAATCAGATATTCTCTTCCTCCCGCTCCGATATTAAAGGCTTCACCCGCTGCCTCCGAGGATGCCAGACATGCCTTTAAATTGGCTTCAATCACATTGTCAATATAGGTAAAGTCCCTGGACTGTCTTCCGTCACCGTTGATGGTGGGCACTTCACCGTCCATCAGCTGCTTAATAAACTTGGGAATAACAGCCGCATACATTCCGCTGGGATCCTGACGCCTTCCGAATACGTTGAAATAACGCATCCCATAAGTATCCAGACCATATAACACCTTATACAGCCTGCCGTATTCTTCATCCACCTTCTTTGTTAACGCATAAGGAGAAAGAACCTTTCCTTCCTGTCCCTCCTTCTTGGGAAGCACCGGATGATCCCCATATACGGAAGAACTGGAAGCATAAACAAATTTTTTTACACCATTCTGTCTTGCAGCCTCCATCATGTTCAAAGTACCGCGGATATTAATTTCTTCATAAAGAAGGGGCATTTCAATACTTCTGGGAACACTTCCCCAGGCAGCCTGATTCAAAACATAATCCACGCCCTCCGTGGCATTAAGACAGGTATCCAGTTCTCTGATATCCCCTTTTATAAAGGTAAATCTGGGATTTGCGGTAAACGGTTCAATATTTTCATATTTGCCTGTGGATAAATTATCAAGACACCTTACCGTATACCCCATTTCCAGAATCGCTTCACAAAGATTGGAACCGATAAATCCGGCTCCTCCCGTCACCAAAAACACAGCATTGTCATTAAATTTCAAATTTTTATAGCCCATATCATTTACTCTCTATACTTTCTTTTTTCTTTTTCTGTCAACTGATTACAGTCTCCAGTAAATATAGTCCTCACTTAAATATTCTTTTCTGTCAAACAATCCCTTAATATCCATGAACACCTTTTTGCTGTGTGCGGGATTAAAAAAGCTTCCTACTTTCTCTTTATCAAGTGAGAGGAATTCTTTGTGTGCCACTGCCACAATAACAGCATCCATATTCTTCACTGCATCCATAGTTTCAAAGGTGATGCCGTAAAGCCGCCCTGCTTCATCCGCATCCGCCGCAGGGTCTACTACTACAGGCGTAATTCCGTATTCTCCCAGTTCCTTATAGATATCAATTACCTTGGTATTTCTTGTATCAGGACAGTTTTCTTTAAAGGTAAAGCCAAGAATTGCAACCTTTGCCCCCTTTACAGGGATATCTGCCTTAATTAAGTTCTTAACCATGGACTCAGCCACATATTTTCCCATATCGTCATTAATCCGGCGGCCTGCCAGAATAATCTGTGAATGATAGCCAAGCTCTTCTGCTTTATAGGTCAGATAATAAGGGTCTACACCGATACAGTGTCCCCCTACAAGTCCCGGCTGGAATTTTAAGAAATTCCATTTGGTTCCTGCCGCTTCCAGTACAGACTTTGTATCAATTCCCATCTTATTAAAGATAATGGACAGTTCATTCATAAAAGCAATATTGATATCTCTCTGGCTATTCTCAATTACTTTAGCCGCCTCTGCCACTTTAATGGATTCTGCGCGGTAAACCCCTGCTTCCACCACAAGCTCATATACCCCGGCAACAGTATCGAGTGTTTCTTCATCCATACCTGATACAATCTTGGTAATGGTCTCCAGTCTGTGCACCTTGTCACCGGGATTGATTCTTTCCGGTGAATATCCGATTTTAAAATCCACGCCGCATTTAAGCCCTGATTCCTTTTCCAGAATAGGCACACAGATATCCTCGGTCACGCCGGGATAAACAGTGGATTCAAATACCACTATGGAACCTTTTGTCAGGTTTTGTCCGAGAATTCTGCTTGCTCCCTCTACCGGCGTCAAATCCGGTGTATGATCATCATTCACGGGCGTAGGCACTGCCACAATGTGAAACTTCGCTTCACGGAGCCTTGCGGCATCTGCGGTAAACTCCACCTTTGTGCTCTTAATCACTTCATTTCCCACTTCATTGGTGGGGTCAATACCATTTTTGTACAATTCAATTTTCTTTTCATTTAAATCAAAACCAACTACCTTGATTTTTCTGGCAAAAGCCACCGCTATGGGCATTCCCACATACCCAAGCCCTACCAAAGAGAGCTTCTCCTCTCCGCTCACCAGTTTTTCATATAAATCCATAATTCTATCCTTCCTCTCAATCTAATAATTTTTCTATCTCTTCCATATAAGCATCTGCCACTTTTTCCCGGTCAAATTCTTTTTCCATCTTAACCCTGGCATTCTGCCCCATTTTTGCCCTTTCTTCCACGGAAAGCTTTAAAAACTCCGAAAGCGCCCGAATCAAATCCCCACTGCTTTTTGCCTCACAGCCAAAGCCCGTAACACCTTCTTCAAAAACCTCTCTGCATCCGCTGATATTGCTTGCAATCACCGGACGTCCTGTAGCGGATGCCTCCATCAGCACATTAGACATTCCCTCATGATAAGTAGGAAGCACCAGTGCGGATGCATTCTTTATATATTCATGCACATCCGGGTGAAAACCCAGCTGCGAAATATATCCTTTTTTTTCATAATCATCCAGCTTGTCCTGATAATCCTCATCAGGATAACCCAGAAGTTCAAAGCTTACCCTTTCATCATGCAGCTGTTTTGCAGCCTCTAAAAGCTCTTCAATTCCCTTTTCACGCATCATTCTGCCGATATACAGGAATCTGGTTTTATCTCCCTCAGGATATGGCTCAAAGCTGTGTCTTTTCAAATTTACGCCGGAGCCCATTACCAGCTTTGCCTTTTTACCGGAAATTCCGTACTTTTCAAAAATTCCCCGGTTTTCTTTATTTTGAAAAAATACACATTCTGCCTTCTTCAGTCCCATGCGGTACATGGCAACTATCATTTTTAAGAATATGCCCTGCTTTTGAAAAGTGCTTCCCAGTCCGGTTACCGTCACCATATAAGGCACCCTCATCATCCGGCTTAGAAAGCCGCCGTAAATATTGGGCTTAATGGTATAGGTCAGCACCAAATCAGGTTTCTCTTCTTTTAACAGCTTCCGGTATGCCAGCATCAGCTTAAAATCCTCTGCCGGATTGACCCCCCGTCTGTTTATCGGGGTCTTGACTACCCTGCAGCCCTCCACTGAAAGTTCTTTTGTGCGCACATCATCCGGCAGGCTTGCCGTTATTTCATATTTTTCAAGAAGCCGCAGCACCAGTTCGTTTCTGAAATCATAAAGACCGCCTGATGAATTGGCAAGAATCAATATCTTTTTCATACAAATCTCCAAGCCGCCGGCTGAGTGCAAATGCTGCATTACCTTTCCCGCACCGGCACAAATCCGCAGCTCTTACTGCACGATTTCCTCTTCCTTTAATTTCACAATGCCGATTTCATTATATTTCATCATGCAGATGCCTTCCTCATAATTTCCTATGGAGACAGAATTCTCCCTGCCCGCCAGATTGTTCAGTACCTGGACCGGCATGTCCACACCGCTCTCATAAGCATGGGGATAACCGCCGCCAAAGCGGGGATTTACCTCCGAAATATAATAAACACCGTTTATCTCAAATATGTCAATATCTATCATACCACAAAAGCCGCATTTTTCCACGAATTTTTGCAATAAATCAAAAAGCCCCTCATCCTTTACGGAAACCGACTTATCTGTCTCCCCGGCACGCATTTTAATTTTCTTTTTCACAAAAACGGAAGTGCATTTTCCGGATATCATGTCAATATAAACATCCGCCCCATATTCCTGTCCATCCATAAATTCCTGTATCATCAAATCATCATACAGCTTGAAAAGGACTTCAATTTCTTCAGAACAGGTAACCTTATTGATATTAATGCTGGCGCTTCCCTTTACCGGCTTTACAAAAACAGGATAGGAAATTTCACCCTTCTCAAGCGCTGCATAAAAGCTTTCCTTATCCACGTAACATTTTCCTGTAGGAATGCCCATTTTAAGTAAAAGCTGATACATTTTATACTTGTCAAAGCAGGTCTCCACCAGCTCATAAGGAGATATTACAGGAGTGGTTCCCACTGCCAGAAATTTGTTCCTTTCCTTTGCCAGAAGGTTCAGTTCCGGGTCAATCAGGGAAAATACACCGTCAATTTTTTCTTTCTTACAGATATCCAGTATTCTGTCAAGGTAACCCGGTGCCGTAATTCTGGGAACCAGATAAAATTTGTCCGCTTCATAAACGGCAGGCGCCAGATTGGAACAGTCTGTAGCTATGACCTTACCATCAATTCCCACTGCCTTCTTAAAATACTGCACTACCTTATTTCTCGTTCCTGCGCTCAATATCAGAATGTTCATACCTTCTTCCCTTCATTCCTTTCCTTAATTTTATCAAAGCCTGTCAAAATAAAGAGGGGTACCCCCGGTGTGGATAAACAATATCTTCTTATTGTCTATCTGATTGTCACGCAAATACTGAAGCATTCCCCAAAAAGCTTTCCCCACATAGGTGGTATCCATGGGAATTCCCTCCTGCTTCATCACCTTATCTATTAATGCTTTTATTTCATCTGTATAGGCTCCGTAGCCCCCGCATCGGTATTTATCCGTAAAAATAAGAGCATCTTCACGGTAAAGCTTCTCAAACCTGCCGCCCAGATATTCCCGGATGCTGTCCTTTACAACTTCTCTGCCTCTGCCCTCTTCTCTGGCAATGCTGATTCCCACTATTTTTCTGCTCCGGCTTTCGGCATCTTTCTGCAGTTTTTCTTCTGACAGCAGCTGTCCGCATACAAGTCCCGCCTGAGTTGCTCCCGTTCCTGAAGCATGAAAGATGTAATCAAAATGAATTCCCTTTTCCTTCTCCCAGCCTTCAATTTCCTCATAAGCCTTTACATAGCTTTCCGTACCGGGATTCCCGTGTCCGCCTCCGGTAATAAAATATGGCTTTCTTCCTTCCTTTTCAAAGGTCTTTATTCTTCTGTCTATGGTTTCCGCCACCTGACTTACCGGACAGGTTTCCACACTTGCGCCAAACTGCTCCACCAGTCTTGTGTTATACAGAATCTCCCTGTTTTCCTCAGGTGAAATAATATGGCAGGAAAGCCCCATTGCCGCCGCCATATTGGCGATAATCCTGCAATGATTGGAGCTGTTACTGCCATAAGTCATTACCACATCTATGTCTTTTTTCTTAATTTCCTTATAAAATTCAGCCGCTTTTCTGGCTTTATTTCCGCCAAAACTAAAGGGAATCATATCATCCCTTTTCATATACAGCCGATTTGCTCCGTAGTCTCCCGAAAGAGGAACTACCGGAGTTATCTCAAGAGGTTTTTCAAACAATGCAATCTGCTTCATAAACATCTCCTTAAAGGACCCTGCATTCCTGCGGACTTTGCAGCCACTCCTTCTCTCTATCTGCTTTCTTTGCCGCCGCTTCTGTATACATCAAAATCCGCTACGGTCTGCTCTGCACCGGATAAAGTTCCCGAGCGCTTTAAAACCTTGCCTGCCGTCATTGCAAGCACCTTAATGTCCAGCAGAAAACTGCAGTTTTCCACATACTGAAGGTCATAAGCAAACCGGTCCTCCCAGCCAAGGGCATTTCTTCCGTTTACCTGAGCCAGCCCCGTAAGCCCCGGCCTGACATCGTGGCGGTGTCTTTCTGCTTCCGTATAATAAGGCAGGTATCTGACAAGCAGCGGTCTTGGTCCAATCAGGCTCATATCACCCTTTATAATATTGAAAAGTTCAGGCAGTTCATCCAAACTGGTGGAACGCAGTATTCTTCCGAATCTTGTAAGCCTGACTTCGTCGGGAAGAAGCTCCCCCTTTTCGTCCCGCGCATCTGTCATGGTACGGAACTTGTAAAGCTTAAAAACCTTTTCGTTTCTGCCCGGCCGCTTCTGAGTAAAAAGTGCCGGACTTCCCAGCTTTACCCTGACTAAAATCCATAAAATAAGATAAATCGGGGAAAGAATAATGATTCCGCACAAGGAAATTATAATATCAAGTACTCTCTTTATAAACTTCTTATACATCCCTTACCCCTTCCTTTTCTTAACACCTTATCAGGTAATTGCAAAACACTCAAACTTGTAGAATATTCAGGCAATATTTCCACAGCTTTGCGCTTCGCAATTACCTATTACGCTTTCCAAAACACTTTCTCACAGTAGAAATAATGAGTTCCATATCCTCCGGCGTATTTTTAATATCGCTGGGGAGACATAAACCTCTTGTAAAAATATCCTCGGCAACGCTGTTTTTACTGCCGTCAGCAGTAATAAAATCATAAGCCGCAAATACGGGCTGCAGATGCATGGGCTTCCAAATTGGCCTTGATTCCGCGTTTTCCTTATCCAGCGCATCCATCACCATATCAGGCGTAACCTCAGATTCCTTTGCAATGGTAACGCAGGAAAGCCAGCAGTTGGCATCTCCGTCCTTATTTAAGGGGTTCATGGTAAGTTCGGGAATATCCGCAAATGCTTCCTTATACTGCTGATAAATCTTCTTTTTAATTGCCTTATGCTCCTCCAGATGAAGCAGCTGTCCTCTTCCCACACCGGCAACAATATTGCTCATGCGATAATTATAGCCTATCTGGGAATGCTGATAAAATCTTGCCGCATCCCTTGCCTGGGTTGCAAGGAAGGTAGCTTTCTTTGTAATTTCTTCCTCATCGGATACCAGCATGCCGCCTCCTGAGGTGGTAATAATCTTATTTCCGTTAAAAGAATAAATTCCTATTTTTCCAAAGGTTCCCGTGTGCTTTCCCTTATAAGTGCTGCTTAAGGATTCTGCCGCATCTTCCACAAGCGGTACATTATGCTCTTTGCAAATCTCCATGATTTCATCCAGCTTTGCAGGAGTTCCGTATAAATGGACCACAATCACCGCCTTGGGATTGGGATACTTTTCAAATGCTTTTTTCAAAGCCTCCGGAGACATATTCCAGGTTTCTTCTTCCGAATCAATAAATACGGGAGTTGCTTTTTCATACACAATAGGATTGCAGGTTGCGCTGAAGGTCAGGCTGGGAGTAAATACAATATCACCTTCTCCGATTCCCAAAATGCGCAGCGCCAGATGAATAGCCGCCGTTCCCGCACTGAGGGCAGAAGCATGCGCCGCCCCCGTATATTCCGTCATTTCCTTCTCAAAGGCATTTACATTAGGTCCCAAGGGCGCCACCCAGTTGGTGTCAAATGCTTCCTTAATAAATTCCTGTTCTTCCCCATGCATTGTGGGGCTGGATAAATAAATCCGCTTTTTATCCATTACTTCACACTTCCTTCCTTTTCTTCCTGCTTATAAGTATAGGTAGGAACAATCTCTTTAATCATTGCCCTGATATCGGCGCTTTCATTTTTAGACGCCTCCTTCAGTTCCTTTAACTGCACAAAAAACTTCATTTCATCAATTTCAATAGGCTTACCCACATGAATCAGCTTATTGGCTGTTTCCGTCAAACCCTCTTCCGCCATCAGAAGCTCTTCATATAATTTTTCACCGGGACGAAGGCCGGTAAACTCAATTTTAATATCTTCATCCACACGATAGCCCGACAGGCGAATCAGGTTTTTAGCAAGGTCTAAAATCTTCACCGGCTTACCCATATCCAGAACAAAGATTTCTCCCCCTTTGGCATAAGCGCCGGCCTGCAATACCAGGGATACTGCCTCCGGAATTGTCATAAAATACCGGATAATATCAGGATGGGTCACCGTTACCGGTCCTCCTGCCATAATCTGCTTTTTGAACAACGGAATTACGCTTCCGTTGCTGCCCAGCACGTTTCCGAAACGCACCGCAACAAATTCCGTGTCATAATGCTTGTTAAAGGTCTGAATGATCATTTCACAGATTCGCTTGCTGGCTCCCATAATGTTGGTAGGGTTTACCGCCTTATCCGTAGAAATCATAACAAACCGCTTGGTACCGTTCATAGCCGCCGCCTGGGCAGTCTTCCAGGTTCCGAAAACATTGTTTTTTACCGCCTCATTGGGGCTGTTTTCCATAAGCGGTACATGCTTGTGGGCTGCCGCATGATAAACAATATCAGGCTTGTAGTTTTCAAAAATCCAGTTCACTCTGTTGGTATTGCGCACAGAAGCGATGAGCACCACCAGATTCAGTTCAGGATAATCCGTCTGCAGCTCCTGCTGTATATCATAGGCGCTGTTTTCATAAATATCCACAATAATCAGCTGAGCCGGCTTATGACTGGCAATCTGCCTGCTAAGCTCGCTTCCTATGGAACCGCCGCCGCCCGTTACCAGTACCTTTTTCCCCTGCACATAACCTAAAATGGAATCAAGGTCAACCTCAATAGGTTCTCTTCCCAGGAGGTCTTCCACCTCCACATCCCGAAGCTTGCTGACACTGACTTCCCCGTTTACCAGCTGATACATGCCGGGAAGGGAACGCAGCTTACAATTTGTTTCTTTACAGATGTCCAGTATTTCCGACATCTGCTTTCTGGAAATGGAAGGCATTGCCACAATAATCTCATCAATCCCGAAAATATCCGCACATTCAATAATCTTATCTCTGCCGCCGACTACCTTAATTCCCTGTATAAAACGCCCCCATTTGCCGGAGTCATCATCAATGATGCACCGGATGACCATGGTGGAAAAATTGCTGTTTACAATTTCCTTAATAATCACATTGGCGGCTTCGCCTGCACCGATTACCATAACGGAAATGCCGTTATTTTTGTTCTGCTGCTTATGCTTCAGGCTTCTGAAAAACCGGTAAGAAAAACGGCTGACAAAAATAAAGCTGATTAACAGAAAAACATACAGGAAGTAATAGCTTGCAGGAACCGCCTGCTTGCCCCGAATCTTAAAAAACTGAATTCCAATACTGTAGCATACCGCTGAAATACAGCAGGAAATCACAAGATTCTGAAGCTCCGTTTCTCCCGCAAAAGCCCAAAGGCTGTGATACATGCGGAACAGATACAAAACAAACAGCGTAATCAGTATATTAAAGATAAGGAACCTGTTAATCGGCTCAAGAAAGTAATCGGGTATTTCCGATATATTAAAACTGTAACGCATCAAAAGAGCCAGATAGCTTGCGCCGATTACACTGATAATATCATAAATAATTAGACAGGTTCTCCGATATAATAATTTAACATTAAATGGTTTTCTTATCTTCTTCTCTTCACTCATTGCTCAAACCTTCATTTTTAAACACAAGCGGCGTAATAACCAGCATCAGCAAAAAGCCGCAGGGATTACTCAAGTGGAAAATCCATTCAACCACGCCTGCCACGCCCACTGCTGCAGTTACCACTGCCGGAAGCGCTGCATAAGTTATTTTGTCCTTTTTTCTGTAATAATACAAGCATCCGTTGATAAATGTGGCAATTCCCACCAGCACAAACACAATTCCCACAGGAATGCCATGGTCATAAGCCACCTGGAGATAAATATCATGGGCATGAGTTGCAATTTCACCGTTTTCAAGAGTTGCTCCCATTTCCTCATGGCCCGTCATATTAAGCTGTTCCATATAAGAGCGGAAAATATCAATTCTTCCGTTGGTATAATCATCTGACTGGGAATCAGGGATACTTTCTTCCTGAACCCCGCCGTTTTCCTCAGCGGCGATTGCTGCCAGGGAGGCTGCTTCCGCTTCATATGCCGCTATTTTTTCGGCATGGCTTTCACGGTACTGCTCGATTTCCCCGTAAATGTCAAAGGTACCTTCCGGAATTCCGAAAATCTTTTCACAAAATACATCAATAAACCGTCCCACACGCATAAAGTTCTTGGAATCCAGATTCCTGCCTCGCATAACATCCTCAGGACAGTACATGGAATATTCGATTTCGTAAAGGAACGGGTCGCTTACCAAAACAGGCACATTTCTCTGCAGGCTGAATGTTACAGGCAGACAGACAAGAACTGACGCAGCCATCATCAGAAAGCTGATGCCCATATTCTTCAGTTTTTCCTTACCCTTCTCTGCTGCCATAATAATAATCGCAAACAAAACAGTAATTCCCACTGCAAAATATCCCGTTCTTGCCATGGTAAATATCATATAGGAGGATACCACACCGAAAAAGGCAAGCTCTTTCCAGATATCTTTAAGCTTCCTGCTCTTTGCAAATTTACTGAGGAATAACACTGCCGCCACACATTCCACCATGGTAAGATAAGTAGCCGTAATGGTTACGGTATGGAAAATATGTGTATATCTGGCATTTCTGTAAGTAACATAAGGCCTGTGAAGAAGGCACCATCCTGTTGCCAAAATAAACTGAAGAACCACACCCCTTGCAATATTGACCAGCACCCTTTCCTTATGCTCCCACATGCCGTAATTCAGGTAAAATAAGGTAAAAGAAACTACAAGGGCTACGCTCCACCATCTTCCGTTCCTGAAAATAATAATCAGTGCAAAAAACAACGCCAGAAGCCCGGCATAAAAATATGACGGCTTTGTCAGTTTCTTTCTGCACAGTCCGATTACCGTACGGATAATAATAAGTCCCAGTAAAATGGCAATCCAGACCGTATATTTTAATACCTGCACATGAAGCTCGTCCATTTCCGCTGTCAGATTCGCCTGATAATAGTGATACCCATATGCCCCGGCTGCCAGAAGATAAATCACGTTGTACAGATTCACAATTTCCTTCCATTTAAACATGGCAATTACGGCAAGCGCAAACCACAGCATTTCCTTCCGCTCCGCCACTGCATGATGAATGTCATACAGGCCGCTCATATACTCACAGCAGGCAGCTACGGCGCCCGCAATACAAACTGACTGAACTAAATCCGCAAAATGAACCTTTATATAACTGAGGGTAAAAATATCCTCCTGCCCCTCCCTGTTATGGTTAATGCCGTAAAATAAAATCCCCGCAAGAAAAAGCACACTGATAAAAAATACTGTATTGTCAAGAAGATAGCCGCCGAAAGCCCCCAGCAAAACTGCCAGAAGGCACACAAGAGTACCTGCCGCCACTATGGGATTCATCACAAACTTAAATGCTCTTTCCACCGTAATCAGCTTATCTTCTTTTTTCTTATAATAAGAACGGACAAACAAAACGATTAATGCTGCTGCAGCCGCAATCACTGCCCCCAGCAATAGAACCCTGCCCTTTCTTAAGGGCACCCCATAATTATAATCAGCAACGAGACTCATGCCTTCCATGGAACTGTCGTTATAATACATGGTTCCGAGAAAGGGCATATCCGTCATGGGAACTGCTTCATATCCCGCAAAAATTTCCGAATCGTCTCCCTGCAGAATAATGAAATAATTCTTTCCCACTTCCATATCTATATCAATCATGGCTTCCTGATATCCGGGAAGGTTTTCCTGATGAATCGTTACCTTTTCTTCACAGACCATCTGCCACTGCTCGTCTAAAATCCTGAGATAAAAATCTTCTCCCACACTGTTTTCACCCAGATAGACACGAATGGTATCCATATGGTCATACTGTGCCGTAATGGTCTGCAGCACCGTTTTTTCTTCATCAATCACATCCGTCATGGTGCCTGTCTGCGGCTCCACCTTTGAAGTTACCTGCTCATGCCATATCCTCAGGGGCCATAAGGTCAAAAGAAGGCATACCGCTACCAGGATGACGACTGCCTCTATCGCTTTACTTTTATAAACAATCTTTTTCATCTTATAACCATGCCTTTCTATTATCATGAATTACCTCAAAAGCCGGCAGGCGCCAAACCTGCTTCGCAATCCTGCCATAACCATGGGTAAGTATATCACAGTTGTGTTTATTTATCAAACCTTGCATTTACTCAGCGTTCCATGCTGTGCCCGCAGTCCCGGGAACAACCACGCAGGAAATCCCACACCAGCACAGGCAAAAGCACCCACAAAAATACCACATACCTCACAAGATAGGTCGGTCCCAGAATCACCGTAAGCCACAAAAGCCCGGGAAGCAGATAGGGCATCAGCCTCATATAGTCTTTCGTATACCAGAAAAAACAAATGAAAAACAAATAAACAAAAAACAGAAAGCCCGGCGAAAACAGCATGGATATAACAGGAATCCTCTGCTGAAAAATTTCAAGGGACATTTTCCTGTAAATTTCAGCAAGAAACGGCAGCCTGCTTTCCCTTGTTCCAGGCTGCTCCACTTCATATCCGAAATAAGAGCTGTCGCCATAGGTAAAGGTAAACACACTGTTTCCCCTGTAAACATCAATCACCGTATCGGGATACCAGAAACCGTAGGAGGTCATAAACCATGCGTTCAAATAGGTAAAAGGATGCTGCGCCCCCAGCTTAAGCCAGAGTTTTAAATATTTCCCCGGATTTTGGCTGTAAGCCTCGTTATTAAAATCTATCTTCACACCGTCAGACACCTTGGGAACATATCTGCTTAAAGCCTCTTTCGGTAAAATTTCATACAGGGTGTTTTTGTCTTCTTCTGACAGCGAATCTTCTTCTGTTTGATAAACTCTTGCCAGCTGCTGAATGGGCACTGTCAGAAGTTCCTGATTTTCCGAAGCATCTGCATGAAATGCCGCCGTCAAACCCTGATTTATCAGGAAATATCCCGCAAATATGACCGCAAGTAAAAGAAGAAGCGCTTTTCTTCTCTTAACAAACTCAGGCTTTTTGTAAAACAGGAGCAGTAAAACGGCAAATACCAGAAAAGCATAAAAACCGTTATGCCGAAGCATCATCATAAGGAAAGAGGAAGTTCCAAGAAGAGCCACATGGGTTTTTTTATAAAAAAATTCCTCCGGCGCCCGGCACAGTTCCCGGAACAGCACCACCATAATCAACAGCATTCCCGTAAAAAGCCCGTCCTTTGCGGAGCACAGCGAAAACATAACAATTACCGGACACAGTCCGAAATACAAGGCTGTCAGGACTCTTCCGAAAAGCCCCATTCCTTCCTTTTTAAGCCGCTTAAGGCACCATGCATACACACAGGAAAGGGCTGCCATCTGAAACAAAGTGTAACAGGCAATTCCCAGATTATAAGAGCCGCTTATTTTATACACAAGCTGAATGATTCCACCCATCAAAAGCACATGTAAAAGCGGATGGTGGGTGGAAAAATTTCTTGTAATAACCTGCATCAGCTCATCCTGGGCATCATAAACGAAAAATCCCGGATATACCGCTAAAAACACAGGAAGATAACACACAAAAATCAGTCCCGCCGTAAGAAGGAAACAGCGGACTTCCCCCTTTTTTCCTTCGCTGCCGGCTGCCGGCTTTTCTACGGTTTCCCACGCATTTCCTGGCTTCGCTCCACTCCCGGCTTCCGCCTTCTTTCCGACTTCCGTCAAAAACAGTTCCCTCTTTTCAGGTTTTTTCAACTCCCAAAGCCTGTCCCAGAAAAAACGTACCACAAGGGAACCGGCGCCTGTCAATACCAGAACAGAAAGCCAGAGAGCCGGGGATGTAAAAGCAACGCTTCCCTTTTGCTCTAACCGGGCTCCGAAGGTCATGCAGACAGAAAAAATAAGGGAAAATAAACCGGGAATCAGCCACTTTCTCTTTTTCCCCGAAAAAGAATGCTTTAAAACCATGTTCATCAGATAAGAAAACCCAAGCCATAAAAGAAAAGCCGTTATGCTGTTGGTAAACTTAAGCTCCTCTCCCTTTATGGGAAGCATGGAGGGCATGGCACATACCGTCAAAAAGCCAAGAATCCCTGCCCATAAAGACCGCAGCCAAACCCGTTTTTCGCCATATGCAGTTGTAAGACTTTTGCCTTTCTTTCCTTCTTTCATTCCTCTTCCTTCGCTTCTTTTCCCACGATTTCCCTGATGACAAACTGTGGGGAATTATTCATGGAAATATACATTCTTCCCATATACTCTCCCACAAGCCCCATCATCAGCATGAGCATGCCGCCCATAAATACAATTACCGACATTAAAGCGCTGAATCCAATTACAAGGTCAGGGGGCTGAATAAAAATCTTTTTAATAATGGTATAGATACCATAAGCAAAACCGCAGAGTGCGCATATGGTACCTGCAACTGTAGCAACCCTTAATGGCTTAACACTGAATGCGGTAAATCCGTTAAACCAGAGCGCCAATAGCTTTCCCAGGGTATATCCCGATTCGCCGGCTTCCCTGTCCCTGTGATTCACTTCCACATTTACAATGTTTTTGGTGGTACGCAGCACCAGTCCGATAACATAGGGATAAGCATATTCATACCGGAGCATTTCCTCCACCACAAATCTTCTGGCAGCAAAATAACTGGAAAGATACAGATTTTTAGGCTTCCCCAGCATCACGCGGGTCATCAGTTCATTAATATGGCTGCCGAAATTGCGGAAGCCCGAATGATGCTTATGATTATATTTGGCATAGACCACATCTGCGCCCTCTTCGATTCCGGCAATCAGCTTTCCCACTTCGCAGGCAGGAGTCTGTCCGTCATCATCAAGACACACAATCAGACTTCCCCTCACATGATGAAAGCCCGCCATAAGGGCGCTGTGCTGCCCGAAATTCTTCGCCAGACTGATTCCCGTAATATTTTCATTTTCCTCACAGAGCCTGCGTATCGTCTCAAAGGTATCGTCCGGCGAGCAGTCGTTAACCAGTATAATTTCATAGGTATAAGAATCTATGGTTTTCATGGATTCCTGAATTTCCCGTATTACTCCCGGCAGCGTTGCCGCCGAGCGGTAACAGGGAATTACAAAACTAATCATTTCCACTTTTATAGCCTCCTAAGCTTTCCTCCAACAATAGTATCTGCTGTCACGACGGCATCTTATCTTCCGGATTGAGTATCGCCATTAAAATGACATCCCTGTATCCATCCTCAAGACATACATCCTCCCGTAAATAAGCCTCCTGCACAAAGCCCGCTTTTTCATAGCTTTTTTTTGCCCGCTCATTCCCTGCAAGCACCCGGAGCATCAGCTTATGAAGCCCCAGCTTTTCAAAAGAATAACGAATCATCAGCCTGGCGGCCTGAGTGCCATAGCCTTTGGACAAAGCATCTCTCTCTCCGATAAAGATGCCGTATTCCGCCTTATGATGAACCTCATCAATATCCCGCAGATACACACTTCCCACCGCTCTGCCTTCTTTTGTGCAGATAATAAACTGAATTACTTTTCCGGTTTTTACCATGGTTTCTATCCAACTCAGATGTCCTTCTCTTGTGAAGGGCTTCTGGTAAATGAAATTTTTACGCACAAACTCCTCATTGCGCCATTTTACGATTAAATCCGTATCCTCTTCTGCCATGGGACGCAGATAAATGTCCCCGCCCCAAAGGATATCCTTACTGTTCTCTGTCATCCTTCTGATTCCTTAATCTGATAAATTTCAAATTCTCCGCCTATAACTTCTATAAGTTCCATAGTAATACTCACGTCATGGTCATCATAATATTGATAAAGCCATCCTGTATCCGCACCGGTTTCCTGCACATAGAAAACGTCAGCCCTTTCCACTAAAGCTTTTTCCATATTATCAATGCCGAAGGCCGCAAGCTTCTTTCTCCACAAAGGGCTCTTACATGCCCAGCCGCCCATGATATCATAATTATCAAGGGAATTATCCACATTTACAAACATTTTTTCTGTATAAGCCACAGAAGAATACACATCTATAAAATAAAAATTATCCCTGTTTTCTTCATTTCCCAGATAAGAATAAAGCTGCTCATACCTGACATTAGCTTCCGCCTTCTGCGCCGCATCCTCATCTGCAGCCATAATGGAAGAAGGCAGAATTGCCAGAGCAAGAATTCCGTATAAGGCGCCTGTAACAAAGGGGACAAACTTCTGTTTTCCCTCTCTCAGCTTTTCGCACTGTACAAAGAGCATGGCAAGCAGAATGCAAAGCTCCATTAAATACATGGAATGACTGATTCTGGGCGGCACCCTGTCGCGCATAATCAGCCACATCCACAGAACCGTGCGGACCGCCCCAAGGAAAACCAGCTTCCATAAAATCTGAATCATGCGGAGCCAAAGCTTCTTTTCTCCGATAAGAAGAGCCGTGATGAATACTGCCAGATAGGAAAAAATTATCACAAAGTTCCAGGGATAGTCACTTTCGTTATGGGAAGGAGGCATAACCGTCCTCCTGTAATATTCCCCTGCGCTCTCCTTAAGATTCTGTATAAAAGGCTTATTGGCACTCCTGTTAGCCGCCGCATATTCCGCAATTTCGCCAAGAAGCTTTTCATCGATTTCCTCATCCAGACCGAAGTTATAATTTTCAAGCAGCTGCCTTTCACTTTCCGTAAGACCTATTTTCTCATAAAATTCCTTATGCTCCGCATATTCGGGAAGCACCTGAAAATCATAAAGCTCCGTTCTGTTGTCAAAATACTCCGTAAAAGTCCGCCATTCCCTGCTGCCATAGGCGATGACATGGCTCACCTGCCCGATAGCAAGACTCGCTAAAATCGCCCCGATTACCGTAAAATATTTTACAGCATTTTCCTTCGTGAAAATCCTTTTCTCGCTTCCCCACTTCATCACCCCTGCCGCACAAATCAGAGGAAGTACAAGCAGCAGCATCTCAGAACGTATCAGATAGGCCAGCGCCACTAAAAGAACCGTTCCCACATTTTTACGGATAAATTCTTTTGCGGGCAGATTAATATCGGTAGTAAAAAATAAAAATGCCGCCGCACCTGCAAGAAGGGTACAGGTCACCGTATACTGCGCCGATACCAGATGGTCCAGAAATAACGAAACTGTCAGGAAACCCTCTGCCAGCAAAAGCAGAATTTTGCCGGAAAGCTTTTTGCAGAAGGAAAGACTTCTGTAAAAGATAAGCCCCAGACTTCCGTAATGGCAAAGACACAAAAACAGTCCATACCAGGGCAGTCCCCTGACTATTTTATAAAATACACTGATAAATGCGCTGACAAGCCACAGCATCTGAATGTTGTGTCCTTCAGGCACCCCTGTATAAACACCTGCCAGTATGTCCTTCATCAGCACATCATCATTTAAGTCAAAATAATAGTCATACCTGACCGCAGTAAAAATCATAATGACAATCAGACATATGCCTGTCCCTATGAGATTCTCATTTTTTTTAAAGAAACCTTTAAGCGCCATAAAATTCCTTTACTTTTTCTGCAATATAATCCACTTCCGTCTCCTTCAGCTGATAAAACATGGGAAGGCGGAGCAGTCTTTCACTTTCTTTTGTGGTATATTTATCTTCTCCATGGAACCGCCCGAACTTAAGTCCTGCAGGCGCGGAATGAAGGGGAACATAATGGAATACCGTAAGCACGTCATTTTTCTTCATAAAATCTATGAGGGCGCTTCTTTCTTCCATATCCTTCGTTTTAATATAAAACATATGTCCGTTGTGGACGCACTCCTTTGGTATAAAAGGCAGTTCAATTTTACCTGCATCCGAAAGGGGAGTCAAAAGCTTCCAATACTGATTCCACCGCTCAAGCCGCACCCGGTTGATTTCATCCGCCATTTCAAACTGTGTATACAGATAAGCCGCGTTCATGTCGCTGGGAAGATAAGAAGAGCCAAAATTCTGCCAGCGGTATTTATCCACCTGGCCTCTGAAATACTTGCTTCTGTCAGTTCCCTTTTCACGAAGTATCTCCGCCTCTTCCACATATTTATCATCACGAATCAGAAGGGCTCCGCCTTCTCCCATGCTGTAATTCTTGGTTTCGTGAAAGCTTAATGCTCCAAATTCCCCGAAAGTGCCAAGAGCCTTTCCTTTATAGGTACTCATGATTCCCTGGGCGGCATCCTCCACCAGAAGAAGGTTCTGACGGTTTGCTATATCCATTATCCTGTCCATTTCACAGCCAACGCCTGCGTAATGCACTACCGCAATAGCTTTTGTTTTTTCCGTAATGGCATCCTCAATCAGATTTTCATCAATATTCATGGTATCCGGCCTGATATCCACAAAAACAATTTTAGCTCCTCTTAAGACAAAGGCATCCGCTGTGGAGACAAAGGTATAAGAAGGCATAATCACTTCATCCCCCGGCTGAATATCACAAAGCAGCGCCGCCATTTCAAGGGCATGGGTACAGGAAGTTGTTAAAAGGCACTTTGCCGTACCTGTTCTTTCCTCTAAAAATGCATTGCATTTTTGGGTAAATTCTCCATCGCCGCAGATATGCATATTTTCCACTGCCTTTTTCACATTTTCTATTTCCCTGCCCGTATAGGGCGGAACATTAAACCGAATCATACGCTTTCCTCCATACTGTTCCACATTATTCATATATCACATAAGCTTCATTTGCAAATGCCTGTTCATAACCGTTCACGCTTAAGAAAGCCATGATGGCATGAAGCTTTTTGTCATTATCACAGGCTTCCCTGTCTGTTCCGAACCATTCCATGGCCCTGGCATCTCCGTCATAATAAGCTGCCAAATCAGGCGTGATAATCACAAGAGGTTTTTCCTCCCCTTTTTCCTGAATCAGCGAACTTAATTCCGTCAAATCCGCTTCCAGTCTGCCAAGGCTGTTGGTATCAAGATCAGGCCAGGAGGTAAAAATTGCAGGCGCTTTATCAAGATAATAGGAAAGACCCGGAATGTCTCCATATAACACCAACTCCTTATTCCGGTATTCTTCCATATTCTCTGTCATAAAGTTACTGAGTTCATCCAGTGTTTCCGCATTTAACTGAGTTGTATACATGCCTGTAAGAACCGGATTATTCAGCACCTTTATGCTTCGCTTCTCCCCGTTTTCACCGTCTTTAAACACATATCCAAAGCCAAGCCCTATGCTCTGTACAAAAAATGCAAGCACCATTGCGAGCACCATTGCCTTTACAGGGAAAAAGGGAACCCTTCCCGTACTGTCAATACAGCTTCTTCCCCACCTTACAAACCGGTAAACCATCCAGAAGGTTACAGGCGCTGCAAAAAACAGATTGTTAAGGACAGGCCAGACATAATTATTGCTTCCAAGGGGTGTAATCAGAATCACTACAAGGCAGATACAGCCAATCAGCTTCCATTCATCATCCAGCATCCTGGTAACCAGCATCCAGACACATACCGCAATGGAAATAATCAAAAAGATAACTCCCCACTGCAGTCCCGACTCCTTTTGATAATATCTGAAATTGTACATTCCCCATCTGCCAAGCACCACGAAAAGAAAAGCAATGCAGATGCAATATACCGCTTTCCGCAGCAAAGGGAATTTTTCTTTTTGTATCATGAAAAAAGGAATGCCCGGCAGGATGCATAAAATCATGTACAGCATCCACTTAAACCCTTTGCCGTATGCCGAAAGAATGGATAATATCATTTCCCCCAAAGTATAATCAGAGGCGCTGTCCGACATACCGAATAAGCCGCCGATCATTTCCCCGTAAGCACCGATTCCGTAAAGAGCGGACATTATGATAAACATAACTGCCTGAGCCGCAAGAAAACCTGCCACGCACAGCCCCGTTTCCTTTGCCAGCTTTTCAAAGGATTTTTTCTTTTTTGCCCCATAATACCAGACCGCCACAATCAATGACGCTTCCAGCACATTGGGCACTCTCACGGAAACATTCAGTCCCAGAAAAATTCCGGCAATAAACAAACATGCCGGTCTGTTTCCCGCAAGTCCCCGGAACAGAAAAACCGCTCCCATAAGGAAAAACAGATAGGTCATATAATTATAGAGGATTCCCGTAGGACACCAGCAAAAACCAATAGCCGCCAGTTCTCCCGCAAAAGCAACCCAGGACGGCATTTTGGTTTTAAAGAAACGATAGGAAAACAAAGCCATAACGCTGATAAAAAGGGAGGTATAAAGCTTCATCCCCAGCATAGTTCCCCCAAAAGGCAGCTTTGTAAGCAAAAAGCCGGTTACATTGGAAAGGAAGGTGGCCATGACCCACACACCCTCCGTCTGAGTAAAAAAGCGGTAATTTCCAAGGCTGTAGGGTGTATCTGTAAGGTCCACGCCCTGATTGATTTTAATTAAAGGGAACAGCAGAAGAATCAGCGGAAACAATATTTCCGCCGCGATATGAAAATATTTCAGGGCTTTCGTTTTTTTTGTCATCATTTCATATCCCTCCTGTCAGTCCAAACCGTCTGTCCTTTTTAACAATTTTTAAATTCCTCATCTGCCTGCAGAATAAATCTGCCGGCTGCCGTATTGCGCAAAAGCCGGCCGGCTTTTCCAAAAATAACATTTCTAACCCATTCTATGACAAGTCCTGCCGCAAATAGTATTACAACGGAAAAAATCAATTCCGCAAAAAACATGGAGATGGAGTCAATCTCCATGGGATTAATCAGCTTTTTCAAAAACGGATACCAGCTGTATCTGATATCGGGATGCTCATGGAAAAGATAGATTCCAAAGCTGTACTTTCCGATTCTTCTGATAAGCTCCGTTCCTCTGCCTTCCTTCAGACTGATTTTAAGGAAACCGTAAAAAAGCCCTGCTGCGCCTGTAAGACAGAAAATAAAATTATAGTGAAAAGGAACAGTAAAATAATATGCTGCCCCCGAAAAATATCTGCAAGCCTTCCACAGCCCCGCCGTCATAGCAAAAATCAAAATGCAGCTGATTCCATAAATCTTAAAAGGATGCCTTTCCAATATGCCGCCGCCGTAAATCCTGAGGTATGCCGCCACAAGATAAACACACACAAACCAGAACAAATCATAGCCGTATTTATCAAAAGCAAGCGGCAGGGGACATATACTTTTTATTCCGCAAAAAAGAATCAGGAGGAAAAAAATTGTCATTTGAAACTGTTTTCTGGTCAGCTTATCTGCTGCCGCATTCAATACCGGCTGCAATAACAAAAGCAGAAAATATGAGGTCGCAAACCAGTAGCTTTCCGACTCTATGGGAAGCACATACGAAAGCAGCCCGTAAATGCCTGTTTCTTTCATCAAAGTGGGCTGTCCCAGGCAGGCAGGCACAAGGGGTATCAGCAGGGAATAAAACCAGATTTGACAAAGAAACGCAATCACCTTTGACAGCTTGAAACTGCTCCGGCACCCAAAATATCCGCTGATAAATACATAAGCATTCACCGCCACAATGCAGAAGGCTTCCAGAAAAGTGCCAAAAAACACTCTCCCAGGCACCTCTGAAAGAAGCTCCGCAGAAAGAAGGCTGTCCGATTCCCGCATAAAATGCATGACAACAACCATTACCATTGCCAGAATTCTCAATAATTCAATACTTGCAAGCCTCTTTTTTTCAGCCACCGCAACTTCCTTTCCACTCTGTCCGACTTTTTATCGTTCCCTGGTTGCCTTGCCCTTTTCCACACGGTAAACCATATCGCACTTTTCTATGGTCTGCAGTCTGTGGGCAATAATAATCAATGTTTTTCTTCCGTGCAGTCTGTTAATGGAATCCATAATCGCCGCTTCCGTCTCGTTATCAAGAGCCGATGTGGCTTCATCCAGCACCAATACCTCCGGGTCTTCAAACAGCGCCCTGGCAATACCGATACGCTGCCTTTGTCCTCCCGAAATCCGGATGCCCCTTTCACCGATTCCTGTATCAAGCCCCTCCGGCAGCCCCCTTACAAACTCGTCCAGCTGGGCTTCCTTCAAAGCACGCCATACCTTTTCATCATCAATATCCTCGTCCGCATAACCAAAAGCCACGTTTTTGCGGATGGAAGAATCCACCATAAAAATAGTCTGGGGAATGTAGCCGATATTTTTCAGCCAGGACTGGTAATGTTCCCTGACTTCCACACCGTCTGCCAGAATCTCTCCGCTCTGCAGCTTCAAAAGCCCCAGCAGAATATCTACCACCGTTGTTTTGCCCGCTCCTGAGGTTCCCACAATGCCCACGCTTTTTCCTATAGGGATTTCCATATCCGCATGGTCAAAAATAAGCACTTCGGAATTGGGATATTTATAAACAATATTTTTCAGTTCAATCCTGTCCTTAATTTCCAGCTTCTCAACTTCCGTTTTCTTCTGATAAGCCGCCTCATCATAATTGATGCTCTCATCCCTGATTTCTTCCTGCAGGTTATCGGAAACCCCCATAAAGAAGGGTTCAAAATACGAGATAGATGTCAAATGATTATTAATTCTGTTGGCACAGGGTATCAGCCTCATAGCCGCCAGGGCAAGCAAGCCTATCTGCGACATAATATCCTCTACCCCCGCTCCCTGCAGAAGCCTTATCATTACATACAAAATCATGCCTGCTATGGCAACGGTTTCAATCAGCAGCCTTGGAGTGGCATTATAAAGATTGTAACGCTGCACTGCGCCCACATAACCGGCGCCGCATTTCGCATATTCATTGATAAAATAATTTTCCTTATTGGCAATTTTAATTTCCTTGATACCCATAACGGACTGGTCAATCCACTTATAGAGTCCGCTGTAATAATCCTGATTTTCTTCTCCTGCTTTCCGCATAATGGGTTTCAATACGCACTTGATAATTAAAAGCGCCGCAATCAGAAGCGTTGCCACTGTAATACTCATCCATACATCCGTAATGAGACACACAACCACAAGACATATAAATACAATTCCTTCGCTGATAAGCTGCAGCAGCGCTAATATCAGACCATACATATTATTAACATCAGAAGTAATGCTTCTTTGAACCACAGCGGTATCGGCATTTAAATAATACTCATAAGGACGCTGCATAAAATTAATCATCATTCTTCTGGAGGTTGCGAACTGATTGGTATAAACAAATTTAAGCTGCACCTTCTGCTGGAAAAACAGGAAAATATTTTTTACCGCAAACACGGCAATCAGTCCTGTCATAACCAGAATCATAAGACTTCTTGTATCGTCATAGCCGACACGAAAAATATCACAGATTATCTGAAGATAACGATGCTTCATCACTGCATTTTCTTCAATCACCACATTCATAACGGGAAGAATCATAGATACACCCAGGGTCTCAAGCACGGCTCCAATAAGCATCATAAAAATAAGAAAAAGCATTTTTTTCTTCTGATTTTTATCCAGTAATACCATTAATTTCTTATATATCTTCTTCATGCATCTTTTCTTCCTTAAATAAAATATCATTATATTTTATCATATCCGCACTTATAAATCAATTTTGGGATTCGGCTTTAAAACTCGATTCCCTTCCGGGCCGTTATACCTTTTTCAAAAGGATGTCTTACACATTTCATTTCCGTAATGTAATCCGCGCTGTCTTTTAAAAACCCTGCCGGTTCACGGCCTGTCATCACCAGTTCATGGGAAAAATCCGAAAAATCAAACAGTTTTTTTAACCTGTCAATATCAAGAAGTCCCCAGTTGACAGGATAAGTCACCTCATCAAGTATTATCATCTCACAGCTTTTTTCCCCTGCCGCTTTTAAAAGTTCATCCAGTATTTCATTGTGGATTTTTGTCAGCTCTTCCTTGTCCTCAGCAGCCATTTTACTGTAAAAGCCGAAGTTTTTACTGCTTCGCAAAACCCTGATGCCTGCAATCTTCTCAAAACTGTGCAGCTCTCCGGTATCATTTCCCTTCATAAACTGAGCAAAAATAACTCTGTTGCCGCTTCCCGCAGCCCTGAGCGCCTGTCCTGCTGCCGCAGTGGTTTTTCCTTTTCCTTCTCCTGTATACAGCTGAATCATCTGAAATCCTCCATGCTCACACATAATCCTTTCCCAATATCCTGGCATATCCATAAGGCAGAGGACGGCTTTCTTTCATCCTGCCCGGGCAGTCCTTCCTCCCGCAGTCTGTACAGATTCCCCGGCATTTTATCCCCTTTTCCTCTGTAAGCAGGGCATAAAACGCAACGCTTTTTTTGGGTATCATACAATACCCCTCGTTATAGCTCACCGGACCGCCTAATTTTTTAAGAAGCTCCGGCAAAAGCTCCATAGGATAATCCCGGTCACTGCCAAGAAAATAATACCTTGCCACGTGATACGGCGTATTTTCTGCCACCCATGAATTATACGCACTGTAGGCCTGCATCAGGATTTCTCCGGACAAGGTTTCTATCATATAGCTTTCCGATAAATTTCCCGCCTTATCACAGCTTTCCTGCAAAGAATCCACTCCTTTGCCCAGAGTCATGACCACCCCTGCAGTCAATGTACATTCTTTTTGGAAAATACAATGCTGCCAGAAAGCTTCTTCCCTTATGGAGGCCTGCATACTTTCCGCAGCCTGCTTTATCCCCGGCTCATCCTCCGGCAGATAATGATATTTCCTGCACACCTCTTTTAAAAAGCGCTCACCGGCGCACTCTTCAATAATTCTGTTAAAACCGGGTATTTCCCTGAAAAACATCTTTCATCCCCCGCTACTCTTCCCCCGAAGTAATCACTACCTCTTCCTCCGGAAGCTCCTGCCATATGGCATAAAAGGTCATATCCTCATAAACCGGCTTATATTCATCATAGGGAACATCATGACTTTCTGTAAGCCATCCCATAAATAAAGAATTATACCTGGAAGGAATGGGTTCCCTTCCTGCCGTATCCCCGTCCTCCACATACAGCCTTTTCCAGGCTTCGCCATCCACAATGAAAGTAACACTGTGATATTCCACTCCGAAAAGCCACACGTCATTTAAAAAGTTTTTTCGGGCATCTATGTAATATTTTAAATATTCAATATCATTCTCATAGCTCTCATAATACTGATACCTGTTTTCCAGACTCTCCCATCGGATGCTGTCCAGCTTTACCGCCTGCTTTGTCTTCTTCGAAAGCGTATCTATTCCTTCTTCAAGAAGATATGTCAGATAGGGCAGCACCTTCTGCCGGTACATGGAAACCGTCTTTTCATAAAATTCTTCCTTTTCATAAAGCCGTGCAAACACATCCGTGCCGAGTACATGGTCATTCAGCATGGTAATTCCCATGGGGTCACTGACAATCTCATCTAAATTGCAGTTACCGAACGCCACGTCATAATCCCATACAGGCCCTGCAAAAATCTTCGTGCTGACAGAGTCCTCCGGCTTATAAAAAAAACTGCTTGTGACACCGCCGTCATAATTCTTGGTTACTTCCTCCATTAAATACTTCCGCACAAAGGAATCCACATCTATATAGTCTGAATAATGCTTTCCCGTCTCCTTGTTGATTCCGTCCTCCGCTTCCACCGCATCCTGAAATTCCTGCATTTTATCCGCAATATAATTTACCTGATTTTCCGTGGCATATTTCGGACTTTGAATGGCATAAATATCTCCCTGTGAGGTAACAAAGCCGCTTACCTCCTGCTCATACCGTCCCGGCAGTTCCCTTTCAAATAAATATCCTCCAGTAAGCTCCCTTTCTTCCACCTGGGAGCCGGTCCACTTACGCATTCCGTCCTCAGAGACAATTATTTCAAGATTCTCAAGCTCAGCTTCCGTATATACCGCAGAGGTATTCGCTTCCAGATCCGCGATATCCACGCGGTTTTCCCCTGCCTGTACCTTTTCACAAAGATAATATATGCCATAGTACATGCCGTTGCAATAGACATCAACTGCTTTTCCTTCCGGTGTATACGCCATCTCCAGCGCATCCGCCAGTCCGAAGGCAATATGGTTCCGGAGCTTGGTTTCGTCATAGCCGTCAGCTAAAAGATTCCAGCTTTTACTTTTTCCGAATCCGAATAAATCAGCGCTTTCCTTCAGCTTAAACTGATATGGCTTCTTAGAAAGTCCCCAGGTGGAATTTCCCCTTCCGCTGATGCTTTCCGCTTCTCCCTGATACAGGGTCTGCCCTTCTTCATCAAAAAGCAGTACTTCCCCCGGCTCCCTGTTTCCTTTTTCCTCATGAATAAAGTCCATGGATTCCGACTCCGTGGAAAGGGAAATCACCGGCAAATCAGAAGAATGCATAAAAATCAACGGTGCTTTCAATACCTGCTCATTTTCATCATTATAAAGGGCAAATTCATAAGCCTCTTCCCATGCAATCTCTTCAATAATATCGCCCCTTT
Source organism: Lachnospiraceae bacterium (assembly GCA_017621815.1). Lineage (GTDB taxonomy): Bacteria > Bacillota > Clostridia > Lachnospirales > Lachnospiraceae > Suilimivivens. Next base: position 158,502 of record JAGASK010000052.1, read on the forward strand.
GAAAACTTTGGCGCCCTATGGTAAAATAACCGCCGCTTTCAATCTCGTCTACCTGCAATCCTTCCTTTTTTGCAAACCCCGGCAGAAAAACATAACAGATTCCCTCCTCATTCTGCCAAAGAGCGGTTTGCAGCCTGTCTTCCCCGCATTTCACTTCAAAGCTGACACCGGGTGTGCCTTCTGACCGGGAATCTTCCGCCAGACTGCTTTCCGGTTCCTTCTCTCCTGCTGCCGGAATTTTGCTGCTTTCTTCTGACACTTGTGTCATATTCTCCTTTAATTCTTCCCCGGAGTCTCCGGAATCTCCTATTGTTTCCTCCTGTTCCAATGAGGCTGTCTTCTTGTTTTTATCTTTTATTATTTCCCTGAAAGGCATATAGCAGAATACCGCTGTTACTAATACGGTTCCTGCTATTGCCATAATCGTCATCCACTTTCTGATTCTTTCCATGCTGCTTTCCTGCTACAATTTGTTTCTATATTGACTTTCCCTGCGGCACGCCATATGCGCCTTAGTAAATCTGCTCATTCTGTCTGTGAATTTCAGGAGCTTCATATTTGTCCATAAAATCCTCGCCTAAGAAAACTTTTTCCCTGGCAAACAATATTGCGTCCGGAACCGTAAATACGGAAACCACTTTATCAAAGCTGAGATTCTCCACATAATTTAATATTTCCATGGGGAATTTTCCGTCCAGCACAATGTGCCCGGGAAACAATTTCCCGTAATCCAGCACATCCCTGGGATGAGGCTTCAGAAGCACCTGGCCTTTTTGTCCGTCAATCCACTGCTGCTCTTCTATAATATCCTTAAAAATCCTTTTTCTGGTTTCCAAATCACACAAAGGCTCAGTGAGTACCAGAATTTTATGCTGGTGCCCGCTTCCTTCCTTTAAGGTTTTTTCTAAGTTTTCCCAATTTTCTATGAAAATAGACACAAGAATCTTCTTTTCCAGTGAGCCCAGCTTTTCCGTCAGTTCTTTCCTCGGTTTTTCAATATATTTGGGACATAGGTACTGCAACACGGAAATATCGTTTACCTCCATATCAAGACAGTACTTGGAATAGCCGTTCTGAATGAATATCAGATTATGGGCGGCCATCCATGCCTTTAACCCGAAATGTCCTCTGTTGTCGTAGCGCGCCGTATCATAATAACGGATACAGTCAAGTCCGTCTTCCAGGGCATGATAATAAATTTTATGGGTGCTGAGATAATATCCAATCGGGTCGGAATCACAAAATACATAAATATCCTCATACTGTTTTAAATCCACCGGAATAAAAGGCTCTAAAAGCTTTCCGAAGCGCCTGGTAAAGCGGATTCTCTGAATCAGATTTTTCACAAGATTCCCTGTATCCTGATGCAGCTTTTTAAGTTCGGGAAAGAAGCTTTCCTCTTTTTCATCAAAAGGTATTACTGCTTCAAACAGTCCGGATTTTTCAGCCCTCTGCTTCAGATTGCCGAAATCATTGGACATGCTGCTGAGCATCAGGGAAGCCTGTCCCCATTCCCGTTCATCCCTGTTCAATTCCTTTAAACAGGCAATATATGCATGATAAAAAGTATGACAAATATAAATTCGTTTATGGCTCATAATTGCTTTTATGCTCCCTTTACTTTTGAAGACACCGCTGCCGGTAAGTCATCCTGTGACCTGTCCGTTCAGAAAAGCGTCCGTTTCGCTGTTTCTAATGATAGCATAGAAATTTATTTGAATGCAATGAAATATAGTGTATAATCATAGGTATTAAGGAAAACTTAAGGAGTTCAGAGAACATGGGCAGACAACTTGCTATTATCACTGCCAGAGGAGGCAGTAAACGAATCCCCAGAAAGAATATAAAGGAATTTTGCGGAAAACCTATTTTATGCTACTCCATTGAAGCCGCAAAAAGCGCAGGAGTTTTTGACGAGATCATGGTTTCCACGGATGATGAAGAAATTGCGCGGATTGCCCGCAGCGCCGGCGCATCAGTTCCCTTTTTCCGGTCATCTGAGACCTCCGGAGATTATTCCTCCACGGATGATGTGATTATGGAGGTTATAAAGGAATACCAAAAATCAGGGCAGGAATTTGAAGCCTTCTGCTGTATCTACCCTACTGCTCCCTTTTTAACCGGCAGCAGACTGAAATCAGCCATGGAACTGCTTAAAGAAGCGGATTCCGTAATGCCGGTGGTTCCTTTTTCTTATCCTCCCCAGCGGGGACTTATTGTAAACAAAGAGGGCTTTGTGGAAAGGCAGTTTCCGGAATATGCCTTAGCCAGAAGCCAGGATTTACCCAGAATCTACCATGACTGCGGACAGTTTTATGCCTGCCGCACGGCGCCTTTTTTAGAAGCGGGCACTACTGATGTTAAGCGTCTTGTTCCCCTTATTTTATCTGAAATGGAGGTACAGGACATCGATACACTGGAGGACTGGGAAATCGCAGAAATCAAATACAGGAGACTTTTTAAGCATGAGTGAATTTTCATCCACATCCCCCTTTTACCGGATTAAGGAAAAGGATTTATTATACGATATCAAACTGCTTCGGGAATCCCTGACGGAAAATTGGGGAAATTTTGTTATGGGCTATTCCGTAAAGACAAACTCCCTTCCCTGGCTTTTAAACTATCTGAAAGAACAGGATTTTTACGCGGAGGTGGTTTCTGCCACGGAATATGATTTGGTACACCGCCTTGGCTTTTCCGGGAAAAATATTATTTATAACGGTCCCATTAAGGATAAAAAAGTATTTGAAACCATTTTAATTGCCGGCGGCTATATTAATCTTGACTCCTCCTGTGAGCTTGACTGGATGGAAGAATTAAGCAGCCTTTATCCTTTCAGAAGCTTTTCCGTAGGCGTCAGGGTCAACTGTGATATTGCCGCCCTTTGTCCTGATGAGGAGCTTGTGGAAGAAGAAGGCGGACGTTTTGGCTATTGCTACGAAAACGGTGTGCTGAAAAACGCCATTGACCGCCTGCAAAGCCTTCCCAATGTAAAGGTAGGGGGGCTTCATCTTCATTCCTCTACCCAGTCCAGAACCGTGCAGGTATATGGAGCTTTAGCGGAAATGGCAGTAAAAATCGCAAAAGAATATGATTTATCCCTGGATTATGTGGACATGGGCGGAGGCTATTTCGGAGGCCGTCCCGACAAACCTGACTACCGTGATTATTTCAGGGAAATCTGCCGTGTGCTTGGCAGCTGGTTCGACAAAGAAAAAACAACTCTCATTGCAGAACCCGGCGTTTCCCTGATTTCCAGAGCCACTACCTTTGAAACTGAGGTACTGGATGTTAAAGATATCCGCGGACGGAAATTTGTTGTCACCAGCGGAAGCCGTGTGAACCTGAATCCTCTTGTCACAAGACATGTATATCCCCATCATATTGAATACGCAGGTGACATAAGTGTCAGAAACAAAGAAACCTCACAGTGGGTCTGCGGCGCTACCTGTATGGAATATGACAGACTGTTTGAAATCACAGATGATACGGCGCTGATGCCGGGGGATAAAATCATTTATGATACGGCAGGAGGCTATACCATGTGCCTGAATCCCCTGTTCATTCACTATTTCCCCGCTGTCATTGTGGAGAAGCTGGACGGAAGCCTGTTTACGGCAAGGCAGCCCTGGACAAATGAGGAATATTTGCGGAAGAATTATTGGTAAATGGATTTATTATACAAAGATTTTATGCCGCTATTGACGCAGATACATTATTGAACTATAATATTATTGAACCACTGAAACCGCAGATGCGATGTAGGTGGTGTTTTTGTATTCATTTTGGATAGATTACAAGTCCATATCCATTGCTTTCATTTGCTTTTAAATTCAGTTTTCCCGCTTTTTTGAGTGTAGCCATTACTCGTCTGACAAATTCCTTGTCAATTATATTCGCCACTCGTTTCGGCAAATTCTTATTTTGCATTGTTGTTTCAAAGTATAAATGAACAAAAAATGAAATAAAATCACATATTTGAATAAAATATGATTCTGTAGAATTTTTTTCCAAAATATCCTCAATCATATTTGTAATCGGCTGGTTTGAGATTTCACTGGAATATTTTGACTGAATAGGGTTATATGCTCGAATTGCACGTGCAGTTTTGCGCATAGGCGCCAGCCTTCCCTCATCAGTAATAATTAAATAATTCCAATTCCCATTACTGTCATTTTCAATTCTTTGAATATTATATTTCAATGCATTTTCCAGAACATGATAATTACCATCTTTAAATTTTGTCTTATCTATAATAACATTTACAACCTTTAAATCCATAGCTGCAATCGCAAGCGTAAATTCTCTTATGATTTCCCTTTTTACTTCCGGCATCCATTTATAGCTTCTATATGGATTCTTATCCGTCAAAAAATGTTTTGTATGCATTTCTTCTGTTACATGAAATCCATATTTATCCCGAAGTTCCTTTCTCAGTTTCCTCATCACATTAAAATTCTGCTGCCAACTTTCTGCCGGCATATAAAGGCTCGTTAATATAAAATGGTCACATGATGCTGTTGATATGCCGTCATCTCCTGTTTCATCAAAATATGCAATATATGTATTCATTCTACAGCTCCTGTTGTTTTTCAACAAATTTAATTTCCAAATCCATATTTAACGCAAATGCCAATTTTGTAAGTACTTCAATAGTAGGAACATTTTTTCCGCTTTCAATCCGGGCAATATTTGACCTTGCAATTCCGGTAGTTCCTGCAATATCCTCTTGCGAAAGCTTTCTTTCCTTTCGTAAAGAAATATATTGGCCGATAATTTCTTTTTTAATGCGTGTTTTTTCCTGCTCTATTATTAAATCAGTATTTTCCTGTTTTAATAAATAATCCATCATAGTCCTCCCCTTGATAGTATCATCAATGATACTATTGTTAAAATAATTTTACTATTATATAATAAATTTGTAAATGATAATCATATATAAAACAAAAAATTTGAAAAGGATATTGTAATATGAACAAAAACTTTAAAATAGGAAACAAAATGGTCGGCGAAGGCGCCCCTGCCTTTATCGTAGCGGAAATTTCCGCCAACCATAATCAGGATTACAGCAGAGCAGTGGAAATCATTCATGCTGCCAAAGAAGCCGGAGCAGATGCTGTCAAGCTGCAGACCTATACGGCAGATACCATTACCATTGACTGTGATGATGAATGCTTTCAGATTAATGAGGGGACTATCTGGGACGGAACCACCCTGTACAAGCTGTATAAGGAAGCCTATACTCCCTGGGAATGGCAGCCCCGTCTGAAAGAGGAAGCTGAAAAGCTGGGACTTGAATGCTTTTCCTCTCCTTTTGATTTTACATCAGTGGATTTTCTGGAAGAAATGCAGGTTCCCGCCTACAAAATTGCTTCTTATGAAATTAACGACATTCCTTTAATCAGAAAAATTGCAAGGCTACATAAGCCTGTTATTTTTGCTACCGGCATTGCTTATCCCGAAGACATTGAAAGAGCGCTTTCGGTTTGTAAGGAAGAAGGAAATGAGGATATTATTTTACTAAAGTGCGTTTCCTCCTATCCTACCCCTTATGAAGCGGTAAATTTAAACGTCATTCCAACACTTGCAAAAACCTATGACTGTCTCACCGGAATATCCGACCACACTATGGGAACCATTGTTTCCGCAGGAGCTATTCCCTTAGGGGCAAAAATGGTGGAAAAGCATCTGACCCTCCGAAGAAGTGACGGCGGTCCTGACGGCGCCTTTTCTATGGAACCGGAAGAATTTAAGCAGATGGTGGAGGAAATCCGCATTCTGGAAAAAGCGCTGGGAAGCAGTGAATATGTACTTACAGATGCGCAGAAAATAGAGCACGAGGGCTCCCGTTCCTTATTTGTAGTAGAAGACATTCCGGAGGGCGGGCTTCTCACCCCCGAAAACATACGCTCCATACGTCCCGGCAACGGACTTCATACCATGTACTACGAAGAGGTTCTGGGCAAACGTGCAAAGCACTTTTTAAAGAAAGGAACTCCTCTTGCATGGGAATTAATCAATTAGTTTACATCAGAACAGACGGCAACAGCCAAATAGCAACGGGACATCTGGTACGCTGCGTTTCCATTGCAGATGCCTGCCTGAAGCTTGGCATGAAGGTCTGCTTTCTTGTTTCCGATAAGGAAAGCAGGGAACTTTTACAGGCGTTTCTTTTAAGCGCCCTTTCTGCCGGCCCGGAGCATTTTACTCCTTTACCTTCTGTCTCAGAAGCTTCTGCTGCTTTAAATCCGGACGACCTTCTGTCAGTCAGAATACTGAAAACAGCAGTTTATGATGATTTGGAAAAGGAACTCCCCGAAATAACCGCTTTGCTTTCCGATAACCCGCAGTTGCGGGAAACAGTTTTTTTTCTGGATTCTTATTATGTAACGGAAAAATACTTAAGAGCCATAAGACTTTACTGCAGAACCGCATATCTGGACGATTTGCGGCTGTTTGATTATCCTGTTGACCTGGTGGTTAATTATGATGTCATACCTGACAAAGCACTTTCCGGTTATGAAAAGGCTTATCAAAAAGCCGGGCACACACTGCTTGGCGCTTCCTACACCCCCTTAAGAAGCCAGTTTCAAAACAGGCAAATATCCCTGCGGGAATCCGTGTCGGATGTTCTCATTACCACCGGAGGGAGCGATCCTTATCATTTTTGTGTGCGCCTCATTGAAACAATGGCAGAAATGAATTTTAACCTGCACATTGTAATCGGCAGATTAAACACTGATAAGGAAAAGCTTTATTCACTTTCAAAGGAGCTGCCAAATATCAGGCTTCATGAAAACGTAACCGATATGGCAGCTTTAATGGAAAGCTGTGATTTGGCAGTCTCTGCCGCAGGCACTACCTTATATGAGCTGTGCGCATTGGGCGTTCCCACAATCAGCTTTACCATGGCTGATAATCAGCTTACTGCGGCAAAAGCTTTTGCGGATACAGGTTCAATTCCCTGTGCAGGGGATATCAGAACATCTTATGAAACCATTCTTACCTCCGTCCTGGAATTCTTGACACGCATGTCAGAAAATGAGGTAGAAAGAAAATCTGCTCAGGAATCCATGAACAGACTGGTTGACGGAAACGGCGCCGGGCGGATTGCAGAAGCCATAAGAAATTTGTAGACAATCGGTTTGCTCTTCATCCTGCTGTAAAATTAATATGAAACTTTCGATAATACATTGATGGTTCATTTTTTGGGGGATATTATTCTATGAAAAATGAAAAACTGGAAGACATTAAGGTAATGAGCACTGTTTCCTTTGTTATACTTTTCGCAATGACGATTGTAGTTATTGCAGGGGAACTGGACTCTATCCGAACAGGAGACGTGTCCTTTTGGTTTTTAATCCTGATATTTGCCATTTGTACCGCAGGGTCACTTTTGACTGCCATTGTTTCAAGTCATATTTTGAAAAAAAGGCAGGGCAAGTCGTACTTCAGTAATATTATGTATATCGAAGCTTTCCTGGAGGTGTTCTTTCCGGCATTGTCCTGTTCTCATTCCGCCAGAATGAAAAAACGCAGCATAAGCGAAAAAGACAAAAAAACCGGCTTATGGCAAAACCTTTGCTCCGGCTGCGATACAAAAAGGATAATTTCATTTATATTGTGGTTTTTATTATGGGCTGCCTGCATATGGCTGGTCATTAAAAATATATTTTATCTTAGTTCTGATGACCGGATAATGGATATAACTACATTTTCCATAGCATTAATTGTCCTTACGTTCATATTAATCGGTATTGCGTCGGGAATCAAAAAAGATCCCACGCCCATATTTGAGTATATGGATATTACAAAGGTTAAGTTTCATGAGCTTGCAAAGCATTATGACAATTCAAATAAAATCGCATGCCAAATATGGATGGATGACAAATATATATTTATACAGGCATCAGGAAAAGCGTATTGCATTCCGGTTGCAGATAATATTGATATGACAATTACCTTCAGCCGTTTTCATTTTGTTATGATCTTAACGAGCAAGTATGATTGCGTGACAAAATCGGCATTTTTCCCTTTTGGTTTTCAAAAACTAAAGAAAAGACTGGAAAACAGACAACAATCCTAAAAGTCAATACAATTATCATAAAAAGAACAGTCTCTTTATTTTTTCTGCCTGCATCAGCAGTGCAGCCTGATTACTTCCTTCCAGGATAAAATAGCCCCGCCCCATAAGGGAATGTCCGTCCGAAACCGGTGTAAGCTCTTCTCCTTCTTTTATATTGCAGTTCCAGCAGATTAAAGGGATTCCTTTCGCTTTCAGCTGTTCCGCATCCGGCACCCTGGTTACACTGCCTTCCATGTCAAAATAATGTATCATCATTTGCTTTGTACACGCCGGTGTAAAACTATAAGGCTGTCCCAGCCTGTACCTGATGTATTCCTCCGCCATATCTATTCCTGTACATAACGGCGTAAACAGATTGTGAAGGTTATGACCGGAAGGTCTTGCAGACAATTCAATGACAAAAGGTCCTTCCACGCCCCTGATCATATCAGCATGAAGAAGGCATTCTGTCAGTTCCAGGCATTCCACAATCTTTTTCATATAAATATACACCTGCTGCCAGTACATATCCTGCGGCAGAATGGAAAAGTATCCTACTGCCTGTCTTGCAGGCGGCGGTGTATTTTCTTTTTTGCGAAGCAGAATCATGTGAAACTGTCCCTGAATTACCGCACCGTCCACTCCATATTCCTCACCCGGTATACATTCTTCGATTACATAGGATTCACCTTCCACTGCTTTTAATGCTCTCTTCAGTTCTTCCGCATCTGATGCCATATGGATACCCCTGCTTCCCGAACCAAATCTGGGTTTTAAAATCACAGGAAAATTTAAAGGCAGTCTGCCAGATAAAAAGTTCTCAGCCAATTCCTCATTCCTTGTTTCATCGCTCTGACTTCCCGCTCCATAACAGTGACAGTTCCGCAGGTTTCTCTCCTGCAGCTTTTGATGAAATTTATATTTATCCGTACACAAAACCGCCGTTTCTTTGCTGATTCCCGGCAGCTTCAAAGCGTCATTTACCGCTCCGATGGTTGTTAAATATCTTCCGATAGGCACTGTCAGCACAAAATCCGGTCTTTCCCTTTTCACTGCTTCTATTGCGGCATTTTCATCCGAAATATCCACAACAAGCGCCTTATCCGCTGCCCCCAGTCCCTCCGCCTTCGGGTTTCCGTCAAGGGCTGTTATGCTAAGACCGTATGCATGGGCTTTTTCGATTGTATGCAGCGCTTCTGCGCTGGCACCGATGATTACTGCTTTCATATCTTTATTTTCCTTCTGTATTTCGCTCATGATTCTTATTTAGTCTATCACATAACCCTTCACACCTCAACGAAATTCCTTCCAAAAACCTGTTTCAGGCGATTGACTTGACAATTTGAAAACAGTATAATAGGAAAAGTGAATGGAGTCGTATCGAAGCGGTCATAACGGGGCGCACTCGAAATGCGTTAGCCCTCCGGGGCACGAGGGTTCGAATCCCTCCGACTCCGCTGAAAAGCGCCGAAGCTTTCGTTTCGGCGCTTTTTATATGTACATATCACTTTCCGCAGCTACATCATCGCTTCTATTTTCATTAATATATGTACAAAACACGTCACTATTACCAGATAATACATGATATTAAATATAAAGTAATGTATTTTTGACAGTCTGTTTTTACCATTTATAAACAACTTCCTGCAGCCGCCGAAAACCACTATTATCAGACTCATTACCATCATTGTCATATAAGGATTATTTCCCTGCCCGAATTCCTTATACCAGAGAAACATGGGTGTTGCGGGCAACGGCATAAAAAAAGCTGCAGCTATAAGTATTATGCTGTGGAATCTTTCGCGCTTTTCTGCTTTGGTATACTCTGCTTTCCCTGCCACTTCATAACCGGTACAAACATAATTCTTTCTTCCGTCTTTTCTGCAGTAAGCCCGGATGCTTATGGGGGAAGAAGGAACTGCTCCGGTAAATCTCACTACTTTATTCCCCAAACAGCATAATTAACCGCTGTAAGCTGCGTTCCCACCCTGGCAGTTTCGGTATTCAGCGTATAGGTTCCTGCCCTCATATGCAAAACCACCGAATCAGACTCCATATCACTTCCCGAAAAAAATCCTGCAATCAGAAAAGGAACAAACAATGCAGGAAAAAAGGCTGTCCAGAGCTGAAAGGGCTCAAAATAACCGTCAGCTATATAACACAAATATCCTCCTGCCAATCCTGCAGACAATGATAAGCAGACAAATATCCTTGCACAATTCTTTTTTGAAGAAAAGAAAAGCTTCCCTGGCAATGCCTGAAAGCTTATCATAAAGAACAAGACAAAAAACTCCAGACTAATCGTATATAAAACGCCTGCTATTGTATATAATAATGTTTCGGACATATCCAATCCTTTCCAAAAGCCATAAATCTCTCCAACTAACAACAGAATAACATACTGCCCCCGGGAAAGCAATGTACTTCAACTGTAACCTTTATTGTCTTCTATTGTACTTTTCACAAACATGAACGAAACCCCATTGACAAACTGGGAAACCTTCTGTATGATAATTTCATCAGGAAAAAATCTAAATAATGTGCACTTCGCACCTTCAGGCAGTTTCTGCCAGTTTTTTCTTTTATTACATTAAATATGGCAGGAACAGAAAAGAGTTAACAGAAAGCGCAAAACTCTTGAAGAATATGCCAGATTCGTTGATATTTCAAGGCAGTTCATAGCCAAATCTGGAAACCGCAGGGAAGCTCTGAGCAATGCCATTGAATACTGCATTGAAAATCATATCTTAGAAGATTTTTTAAGAAAATACCGTCAGGAGGTACTTGGTATGTTGCTGGAAAAATTTGATATTAAAAAGTATGAGCACACTTTGAGAGAAGAAGGAAGAGAAGAAGGAAGAGAAGAAGGTAAAGAGGAAGGTATTGAATTAGGCATCCACGCCCTCATCAATACCTGTAATCTTTTAGGCGTATCCAAAGAGCAGACCATATCCAGATTAATGGAAGAATTTTCCCTGCCGCCGGAAGATGCCGAAAAACACTATCTGGAAAACAGGAAAGGAACTTGTAAATTATGAAGCCTGTTATTAACAAAGACGATGTCAAACCCTTATTTGACTCAAAATTCATAAAAGTTTTTGACCTCCAATATGAGGAGGGAAAGCACTACTATGATGCAACCAGAAGACCCTTAAACCGGCTTACGGCAGTAAAATCGGAGGAAGAATTCCACAGGATGCTCCCTGATGCGGTAACCTGCGCAGTCATCCTCAGGGTAAAGGATGAAGAACCAAAGCTGCTGCTGACAGAAGAATACCGTTATCCCACAGGGCAGTTTCTGTTGAGCCCTCCTGCAGGACTTCTGGATGCAGAAGATGAAGCTTCTGCCAATCCCATTCTTTCAGCCGCAAGACGGGAAATTAAAGAGGAAACAGGAATTGAAATAGCCGAAGGAGATTCTCTTTTTATTATCAATCCTCTGCTGTTTTCCTCTCCGGGCATGACAGATGAAAGCAATGCGCTTGTATGCGCAGTCGTGAACCTTGAGGATTTATTCTCCCTTTCCCAAAAGGGAGCCGTGGGAAGTGAATGCTTTGACGGCTTCTTGCTGCTTTCTGCTGATGAAGCAAGGGAAATTCTGAAAGCAGGAAAGGATAAGAACGGGATTTTTTACTCTGTTTATACCTGGGCATGCCTTATGTATTTTGTATCTGACTTATGGAGGTAATCTATGCTTTATCATTATACTGACTTTGCCGCCTTTGACGGGATTATCCGCAACGCGGAGCTTAGGCTTAATAATATTCTTAACATGAACGACGCTGCCGAAATGCGGTTGTTTATGAACGGCATCTGCAGCGCCGTGCTTGAAAAGCTGAGCCAAAGCGGAGAAGCAGAAAAAAGCCGCAGGGCGGAAGCTTTTTTTAAAAAGGAGCTTACCAAGGAATTCCACTACTCCGCTTACGCAGCCTGCTTTTCCAAATACAGGGACGATGCCGCCCAGTGGGACAGATACGGTCATTCCGGACAGGGCGTATGCATCGCTTTTCATGAGGATCTTATGCAGAAAATGACAGGCGGAGCCGTATCCCTACAGGAAGTGTATTATCAGGCGGATATGCACGGACATCCCCTGGTAGATGAATTTTGCCGTCAAATAACGGGTGCGAAGAAATTTTCCGAGGTTCTGCCCATGCTGCAGAAGCTTATGAACAACGCCTGGGTGCAGTCAGCTGCTTTTAAGCATCCTTCCTTTGCCAGCGAAAGAGAATTCCGGCTGGTGGTTTCTCCTTTTATCTCCAATGAATTTGCAGTGGAGCCTAAATATCATGTATCCATGGAAAGAATCAAAAAATATTATTCCCTGGATTTAAACAGGATGTGCGGCAGGCTGGGTATGCATTTGTCGGATCTGGTGGGCGAAATTATTATAGGTCCCACTTCACCCCAGTCCCTTCCCATTCTGCAGGACTTTTTGGACGACTGCGGATTAAATATTTTAAGGGACAGAATCAGTATGTCCTCCTGCCCGCTGAGAAATCCCATCTCTTAATATCCTCAGCCAAAACTCACAAAACAAACTGCGTACTTCACAAACAAATCTGCTGTCAAGACCAAAAACACCCTGAATATCAAAGGATATTCAGGGTGCATGATTATCTGCAAATATAAAACTTATTTTACTGTTACGGAAGTAATATGAGGATTAACTCCTTCATACCAGTACAAGAAGCCTTCCATATCAACGGTATCACCGATATTCAGACCCTTCACTGCATTGTAAACATCTGTTGTGTTATCGCACAGATAAGATTCAACAGTAAATGTGTAGGTTGCTCCGTTGAGAGAAACATTGAAATACAAATCATCTCCGTCCTGACCGGAACCATCCCAGCTGTAAAGGAATGCTACGTCATTTCCGTCTGCATCCTGTCCTGCTGCTTCCACTGTCATACCCTTGAAGGATACGAATTTGTTCTGGTGATTGATTAAATCATCCGTTCCCAGAAGGGAAGTAACATCTTCCGCTGCCGCAACATAATTTCCTTCTTCAATTTCGAAGGTTGCGTCAATAATTTCTACTTCACCTGCCCATTCGGATTTGTATCCTGTAACCTTAATCTTGGTTCCGGGAGTTAATTTTTCATAATCTTCCTCGGAGCAGGCCATATTGTACAGGAAATAACCGCCGTCCTTATCCTGTGTATAAACTGTAGCTGTGTTATCCCACCAGGACTGCTTTGCCTGTACGTAAGTTTCAACTGTAACTTCTGTCTCAAGGTCTGCTGCAGCATACTCTGCATAAGTCATAACGCCTTCGGATTTTACATCCGCAGCATCTGCAGTGCTTTCCTCCTTGGAACCGCAGCCTGCAAAAGCAAATGCGAGTACAAAAGTTAAAAGTAACGCTGTTAATTTTTTCATTTTTTTCTCCTCTTTTTAACCTTTAAATATGTAGTTAATAGAATTTTTAATAAACTTCGAGATAATTATACACGAATTTTTCAATAAGTCAACAGTCCCTCAGTCTGTCTGCATACCAGGAGAAAATCTCCACAATACGGAACAGTTCGCTTTCTTTTGCCGTACTTCTCCAAAGCTTTTTATATTCCATAAGCCAGCTCTCAAGCTGCCCTGCAAGGGCTTTCCCATCACAGGATAAAGAACGGTGCGCCTGAAAGTCGCATAATGCTTTCACCGTCATCGTCAGGAGCCTCTGCCCTTCTCCCATAAGAATATAAGCGCACACATCCGCTTTTCTGCCCTCCGGCAGCTGATAAAGCTTTTTGTACAGCCGGCTCTGCAGTTCTTCATTTTGATGCAGCATTTCTTCCGGGTTTTTGGCAGTGAGCATATTATCAGGTTTCCATTTTTCGGGAGCCGACAGCATGTTTTCTTTATACTGTACCGCATGCCACCAGCTGACACACTCCGTATCTGCCAGATCACGGAACAAGGATACCACTTCTTCTGATTCATCCCCATACTGCAGAACAGAAATGGCACGGTTAACGTCTTCCTCCTCCATAATCACATCGCTCCAGGAAAAAGCAGCGCCATATATCTGACCGATAGTGGAAAACTCAGGATGTGCAATATGCCCCAAATCTCCCCACTCTGTATTCAGCAGACCCTTTACATGATATTTATGGGCATTGCGGCACATCCCCGCAATGTTCCTGTAAGCATCGGAATGCTTATTGATAAAATGATTCCAGCTCTGCACGCCGGGACACAAATACAAATTCTTTACCCCTGCGTCTGTCAGCAGCCTCACATTATCCTCAGTCACCTCAGGAGAATACTCCCAATTAAGACAGACTGCCTCTTCTGGCAGTTCCTTAAGAAGCTCCGGCTTTTCCAGAAGCACATCTCCCCAGAACATGGGAATTTTACCTTTACGGATTACAAAGTCACAAAGCCTTTTCAGGAAATCAAGATATACTCTCTTAACTCCTTTTTCCTCTCCCAGCGCCTTACTTCTTCCTTTGCACAAATCAAAGGTCTCGTCAGCACAGACGTTAAAATACCGGGAAGAAAAAAGCCCCATAAACTCTTCTATTCTGGAAGTTACCATGGCAAAGCTTTCTTCTTCGGAAACATTCACCGTATGGTGCGCCATTCTGCCGATTAAAGAATGTTCTTCCGTATCAGAGCCTTCCAGTTCACACAAATGCGCATAGGTTTTGGTACGCAAAATCTCATATAAGTGTCCGAAGCTTGCCAGAGAAGGCACCAAATCAATATGCAGTCTCCTGCAATAATCATCCAGTTCCAGAATCTCCTGTGCCTCAAGCGGCGTATTATTCCTCCACACCTCGCTGAAATCACGGAACAAATAACTGTGCTCCACATATAACTGCAGTTCATTCATCTTATAAAAGCTGCAGATATCCGCCTGCCTTTTCAATTCCTCCAAAACAGGCACCCTGCCTCTGGTAACATCATAAGACAGACCCCTGCAGGAAATCTTAGGCGCGTCAACAATCTCAAGACAGGGCAAAACCATCCCTGACTGCCTGATAATCTGTCTGAGAGTCTGGACGCCGTACAAAATCCCTGCTGCAGCGCTTCCTGAAATAACCACGCCGCTTTCACAGATTTTTAAGGAATAGGCTTCCTGTGACTTTTTGAACTTTGGCAGCTTCCCTGCTTCACAAGTCAGCAGAATATTACCTGCTTCCCTATTCTCTTTTTCTGTATTTCCCTTTCCCCGTATAATGGAAAATGTAAATCCCGTAACTTCCTTAAGCTCCTTCTGAAGCAGCTTTGCATGGGAAAAAGCATCGGAGACCATATCTGCCGGTATTTCCCCAGCAATTACGATACAGGAATTATAACGTAACCCAAACTCCCCCTCCAGCAGCTCTATTTTATTGGGCTGGGGTAATAAATACATTGTCTTTTTTATTTTTGCTCACTCCTTTTCTTTTTTATCATCTGCCAAAGCAGATACAAAATAATCAGAACCCATGCACCAGCCAGTGTGGATAACAATATCACTGAGGTTGCCGGAAGCTTTCCCAAATCGGCCTTGCCGGAAGCGGCCGCACCGCTCTGACCGCCAATCTGGTCCAGTCGGTATAAGGAAGTAATATCACTGTAAAGCTTCTCTATATATTCGTCATCAATCTCCTGTCCTCTTCTGACGGATTTCGTGGTGTTCTCTATCAGCTGTCCCGCCGCATCACGCAGGGAAGCAGAACCATTAAATACAGGCGTAACAAAAGTGTTGCCGATATTATCCAGCAGCAGCTGGGCTGCTTTGATTTTAATTTCATAGTGGGCGGAATTATCCTCACCGCATCTTGCCAGATAATCCTGATATTCAGCGGAGCCCTGTGCCTTTGAAGTGACTGGCACATAGCCTTCCGTTTCCGAATAGGCAATTTGAACTTCATTAGTCAGCAGATACTGGGCAAACAGCCAGGAAGCCAGAACCTCCTGAGAATCCGCCTTATTAAAAATACAGACGGAAGGCCCCTGGGATATCATCTGAGGATTTTCTGTATCAAACTGAGGGATGGGCATAACTGCGGTTTCAAATTCCACCACCTTATCCTCACTGATATCAAGAAGAGGCGCGTCGGTTCCCATCCAGGTGGCTCCGGCAGTAGAATCGATGGCAAAAATACACTGCCCTGCATTTAAAAAGTTTGCAGGATAACTGGATATCTTGAAAGTGGAAAAAGCGCCGCTTTTTGCATGCTGTGCTATGGTTTCCAGAAATTCCTTTGTATCCTCATTAAAAAGCAGTATTTCTCCGCTGTCTGTAGAATATCCTGCATTTTTCTGCTTCAGCATCTGAATCATCATATTATCCGTGGATTTATAGATAAAGGGAATCATTACCTTCTGATGATTAACCAGAAAATTTCCTTCCCCGTCCTTTGCCATGGCCGCCTCGGAAACTTCCCAGATAAAATCCCAGGTAAGCTCTTCCGGCAGGGTATACCCTAAATCCTCCACATAAGTTTTGTTGATGTAGCAGGCTTCCGTTGAGCGCATATAAGGGATGGCATAGTAATGTCCCCCAAAGGAACATTCCTCCAGAAACTGGAGAATGATTTCCTCCCTTGCTGGAGAATCAAATCTGACCTCACTTCCCGAAAGACCGTATTTCTCATCTGCAAACAACTCTTCTAAAGGCACCACAAGATTCGTGCCTGTCAGGTAGGTTGCTATATGGTCCGGATAAGTGATGCATACGTTTGGCGTTGTGTTCGTTGCGATATTGGTGATAACGTCATTATAAATTTTGCCGTAATCCGTGTACAGGCGTAAATTAACGGTAATATTCGGATACAGCGCTTCAAAATCGTCAATGGCTTTCTCATAAATGGCAGTCTGGGTCTTATTGGTATCATTTTTCGCCCAGAAGGTAATTTCATATTCTTCCGAAGTATCAAATTCCTCAGGAATCTCAAAAGCATCCATTCCCCTTGAGCCATGACATCCTGTAAGGGGCAATAAACTGCCTGCCGAAAATACCGTCAAAAGAAAAAGCGCCGCAAATCTTTTTCCTGCTTTCATCATCCTTTTGTTCCTCCCCTTGACACGCCTTCCATTATCTTCTTATGAAATATCAGAAAAAGGATAATCAAAGGAACTGAAATCACCACTACCGCAGCCATCATAGCCGGAATATTTTCACGTCCGAATCCGTTTTCACGAATTTCCTGAATTCCGTTTGAAACAAGATAATAGTTCTCATCATCCGTAATCAGCCGGGGCCATACATAAGAATTCCAGCATTCAATTACCTTCAGAATCGTTACTGTAATCAGCGTGGGCTTGGATATGGGTATCATCACCTTCAGCAGATATTTTAAATCCGATGTGCCATCCACCTTCGCCGCAAAATACAGGCTGTCCGGTATCTGTTCAAAATTTTCCTTCAGCAGATAAATATAAAAAACAGAGGTAACAGAGGGCAGAATAAGCCCCGGAAAAGTATTGCGCAGATTCAGATTGGTAATTGTTACAAAATTGGTAATGACAACCAGCTCATTGGGAATCATCATTAAGGAAAGAAAAATGATAAACGCAATATTTTTTCCTTTAAAATCAAGCCGTGCAAAAGCAAAAGCCGCAAGGGTGATTACCACCAGCATAACAGCAGTTGTTATAACGGTAAAAACAGCCGTATTCAGCAGATATTTTCCAAGGGGCACAGCGGTAAACGCATCAACATAATTCTGCAAAGTGGGAGACAACGTAAAAAATTTCGGAACATATTCCGAATTGTATGCGCTATAGCTTTTTACAGAGGTCAGAACCATCCAGTAAAAAGGAAACAAAACAATAATTGCCCAGAAAACCAGAAGAATATAAGTAATTACATTGCCGGTTACCTTACGGGCTTTAGCGGATTTTTCAATTTTCTGATAATCAGTCATATTTTCCATACCATCTGTCCCCCATTTAGTAATGAACATTCTTTTTGCTGATTAATAAATTAATGCAGGTTATGGTGAGCACAATGGCAAATAAAAGTATTGCCGCCGCAGATGCATAAGACGGATAACCGCCGCTGTCACCATAAAGCATGTCATAGACATAACCCACAATCGTATTCATTTCCGCCGCATTCAGGTCAGTGCCAAACAAAGCAACAGCATCACTGTATGCCTTAAAGGCGCCGATAAAGCCTGTGATAATCAGATAAAAAATCATAGGTGAAATCATGGGAAGGGTAATCCGCATAAAGGTTCTGAATTTTGAGGTGCCATCCACCTTTGCCGCATTATAATACACCTGATTCACAGAAGAAAGGGCGCTGGTGAGAATCAGAATTTTGAAGGGCATTACCACCCAGATCGTGTAAAAGCAAAGCACAAACATTTTCGCCCAGTATGGTCCGTCAATGAAATCCACGCTTTTTCCCCCGAACCAGGTAATCAGAAGATTAATAAGGCCGTCAGAATATGCCGTCTTTTTAAATAAAATCATAAACACCAGCCCTACTGCCAGCGTATTTGTCACATAGGGCAGAAAATAAACTGTCTGAAGCAGATTTCTCAGCGGCTTTATGGAGCTTAAGCCCACGGAAATCAACAAAGCAATTCCCGTAGAAAGAGGCACCGTAATAATCACCAGTATAAAAGTGTTTTTTACCGCCTGCAAAAAATAAGGGTCATGCAGAACATAGGAATAATTATAGAGACCCACTCCCAAATAAGTCTGGGATGCGGAATTATATCCTTCCTCAAAGGAATAAATAAAAACATCAATCAAAGGATATACCATAAAAGCCCCGAGGAAAAGAATGGCCGGCAGAAGATACAGCCATCCCTTCAGGCTGCTGTTACTCAATTTTTTTCTAATCATACCCTTACCTCGAAATCAATTCTTTCCTCTGTCTTCTTATGAAAAAGAAACACCTTGGCGGGCTTCAATTCAAATCTGACAGATGCAGCTTCAATATTTATTTTATTTTCCGTGCCTACAATGGAACGTACCGTGGGATTTAAAGAGGCCTTGTTTGTAGAAACCACGCTGATATCACGTCCCATTACTTCCACACCGCTTAAGCTGCAGCAAAAAGGACCATCTTCCTTAAGAAGAAAACCTTCCGGCCTTATCCCCACATAAACCTCCTGATTCTCCACGCCTGCCACATCAAGCACAGCATCTTCCCCGATAAATAACTGATTATCCCTGACCTGCCCCTCAAAAACATTGATGGGAGGCGTACCCAGAAACTTTGCAACAAACAGGTTTACAGGGCTGTCATAAACCTCCTGGGGTTTTCCGATCTGCTGGACAACTCCCTCCTTCATAACCACTATCATATCGGAGATACTCATTGCTTCTTCCTGGTCATGGGTTACGAAAATAGTGGTAATCTTTGTCTCCCTCTGAATTCTTCTGATTTCTTCCCTTGTTTGAAGGCGCAGGCGGGCATCGAGATTGGAAAGGGGCTCGTCGAGAAGAAGAACCCGGGGCATTTTCACCAATGCCCGGGCAATGGCAACACGCTGCTGCTGGCCGCCGGAAAGCTCGCCGGGCTTTCTGTCCATCAACTCGTCGATTTGAACCAGCTTTGCCGCTGCCACTGCTTTCTCAAGCATCTCCGGCTTGGACAGCTTGTCCTTTCCCTTCAGATTCTGCAGCGGGAACAAAATATTCTGCTTCACCGTCAAATGGGGATAAAGGGCATAATTTTGAAATACCAGGCCGATTCCTCTGTTTTCCGGCGGCAAATCTGTAACATCATCCTCACCAAAGAGTATTCTGCCGCTGGTGGGCTTTATAAGACCGCTTATCAGATTAAGCGTGGTGCTTTTACCGCATCCGGAAGGCCCCAATAAGCCAATCAGCTTACCGTCCGGAATTTTAAAATTAAAATCATTTACCGCAATAACATCCTGAGGATTTTTTCTGTCGCGGCTCCGAAATTTTTTCGTCAGGTTCTGCAATACAACTTCCATGTTATACCATACCTTTCCACTACCTGTTTTTTAGCTGTGTTACACACATTATAATGAAAAAAAGGGGAAATGTCCATATTATACGGCTTTTGCATTTCACAAACTGCCCCATAGCACAGCAAAGGCTCCGGCGCCATCTGCCGAAGCCTTTACACTCTTATTTCTTTTATATTCCTTATCCTTAATCCTGTTCATGCATCGTTTTGCTCTTCCACAAACAAATCCGGTTCGTTTTCAGAGTTTCTTTAAGGGCAATCACTCTCTGGTTTGCCGAACCTCGGAATACCAGGCTGATATCCTTTTTTTCCTCAATAAACTCACCGTCCACCAGAACATCAATCATGCCCAGCATCCCATCCGTGCATTCACATCTGACGCTTCCTTCAGAGAGCAAATCCTTTTCAAGGGTATACCCTGTATAACACCAGATATCCTTCCCGGGATAACGCTCCTTTACTTCTTTCAAAAAGGGCGTAAGAGCTTTTTGGTTTTCCACTTCAAAGGGCTCTCCTCCAAGCAGCGTCAGCCCCGAAATATATTCCGGCTCCAGGTACTTAAGCAGCTCCTCCTGAACTTCCCCGGTAAAAGGTTCCCCATACGCAAAGTTCCAGGTTTCAGGATTAAAACACCCTTTACAATGGTGGGTGCAGCCGGAGACAAACAGGGAAACCCTGACGCCTTCCCCGTTTGCAATATCATATTTTTTTATTTCCCCGTAGTTCATTTACAAATGTAACACCCTTTCCTTAATTTCCTGGGTTCTTCCCTGATTCCAGAACTGCGTGCCGATATAGCCGCAGGTTCTTCTTGCCACATTTAAGGTATTCTGGTCGCGGTTGCCGCATTTCGGACATTCCCAAACCAGCTTGCCGTCATCCTCCACAATCTGAATCTCACCGCTATAGCCGCATGCCTGACAATAATCACTCTTGGTATTCAGCTCCGCATACATGATATTATCATAAATAAACTTAATCACGCTGAGAACTGCCGGAATATTATTCTGCATATTGGGCACTTCCACATAGCTGATGGCCCCTCCCTTGGACAAAGCCTGAAAATCCGACTCAAATTTCAGCTTGTCAAAGGCATTGATGGGCTCAGTTACATTGACATGATAACTGTTTGTAATATAGCCTTTATCCGTTACTCCTTCAATAATTCCGAAACGTCTCTGAAGACATTTCGCAAATTTATAAGTGGTGCTTTCAATAGGTGAGCCATAAATTCCGAAGGCAATGTTTGTTTCCTCCGACCATCTGTCGCAGGCTTCATTCATATGCTTCATCACTTCTAAAGCAAAAGGCTTTGCATCCGGATGGGTATGTGATTTTCCAGTCATGTATCTGACGCATTCACACAGCCCCGCATAGCCAAGGGAAATGGACGAATATCCGCCGTATAACAGCTTATCGATTGGCTCCCCTTTCTTTAACCTTGCAAGAGCGCCATACTGCCACAAAATGGGGGCTGCATCCGAAAGTGTTCCCTTCAAACGGTTATGCCGGTACATCAACGCCCTGTAGCAAAGAGCAAGACGCTCATCAAACACCTTCCAGAATTTATCCATATCTCTGTGGGAAGAAAGAGCCACATCCACCAGATTAATGGTAACAACACCCTGATTGAATCTGCCGTAAAACTTGTAATTCCCGTTTTCATCCTTCCAGGGAGACAAAGCACTCCTGCAGCCCATAACAGGGAAACAGTTGCCTTCCTTAAGCTCCTTCATTTTCTTTTCTGATATATAATCGGGAACCAGTCTCCTGGCTGTACATTTTGCCGCCAGCTCTGTGAGATAATAATATTCTGTTCCTTCATTCACATTGTCTTCTTCCAGCACATAAATCAGCTTCGGAAACGCCGGTGTAATGTAAGTGCCGCTTTCATTCTTGACCCCCAGAATACGCTGGTTCAGCATCTCTTCGATTACAAGGGCCAAATCCTTCTTCTCCTGCTCACTTTTTGCCTCATTCAGGTACATAAATACAGTAAGGAAAGGAGCCTGTCCATTGGTGGTCATGAGCGTAATCACCTGATACTGGATTGTCTGCACACCTTTTTCAATTTCCTTGCGCAGACGCTTTTCCACAATTTTATTAATAACCTCTTCGGAAGGCATATTTCCCATAGCCTGTGCGTCTTCCGTCACTTCTTTTCTGATTTTCTCCCTTGAAACCTGTACAAAAGGTACCAGATGCGCCAGAGAAATACTCTGTCCGCCATACTGGTTGCTGGCTACCTGGGCAATTATCTGCATGGCGATATTGCATGCGGTAGAAAAGCTGTGAGGCTTATCGATAAAAGTCTCGCTGATTACCGTACCGTTCTGCAGCATATCCTCCAGATTTACCAAATCACAGTTATGCATATGCTGGGCAAAATAATCCGCATCATGAAAATGAATCAGCCCTTCCTGGTCGGCTTTTACGATTTCTTCAGGCAGCAAAAGACGCCTTGTCAAATCCTTGCTGACCTCACCTGCCATATAGTCACGCTGTACGCTGTTGATAATGGGGTCTTTATTGGAATTTTCCTGCATGACTTCTTCATTATTGCACTCAATCAGGGACAGAATCCTGTCATCTGTAGTATTGCTTTTTCTTACCAAAGACCTTGTATAACGATATTTCACATAGCACCTTGCCACATTGAAGGCGCCCTGTGCCATAATCTGATTTTCAACCATATCCTGCATTTCCTCTACGGAAATGGCACGGTTCATCTTGCTGCATTTAAAATTAATATACTCGGCAATTTCCTCAATCTGCTCCTCAGTCAGTTCTTCCCTGAGGGCAGCTTTGTTTGCCTTGGCAATAGCAGCCACAATTTTCTTAATATCAAAATTTACTTCTGAACCGTTTCTCTTAATAACCTTCATGGAACCCCTCCTAATATAAATAACCGAGAAAACACAGGCTTCTCTCTTCCTGTTTTTTATGTCGGTATACATTAGTATGCCACAGCAATAATAAAAAAGCTGTTGTATAAACCACAATTTTGAATTAAAATACAAGATATAGTGTTTTGTCTAAGAAAGGATTCAAGATATGGAGCAGAAAAACCGCTATTTTTTAAGCAGTCAGGAGCTTGATTTTATTGTAAAAACTTTAAATCCCACCATCAGAAAATATAACCGCGGGGAATTATTGTACAAAAAAAGTTCATCTGAAAAAAGACTGTTCTTTCTCCTTAGCGGCACTGTCTATTTGGCGGTTGAAAATGAGTTTGAAGGCAGGCAGATTCTGGAATATTTTGTAAAAGGACAGGTTTTGTGCCACGATATGCTGATTCAGCCCAACAACGGCAACTGCTATGCTGTTGCCAAATATCCCTGCACTGCTGCCCTTGTATCCTATGAAAAAGTAGAAAAATACAGACAAATACATCAGGATGCCGCCCTTGACTATCTGCCCGCATTTATTTTTAAGTCTTCCGCTGCAATCATGCAGCAGCACTGCCATATCCTACAGCAGAAAACTATCCGTAATAAGCTTCTTACTTTCCTGTATTGTCAGGCACAGCGCCAGAATACCTTCACTGTCAGGCTTCCGCTTCCTTACTCTGATTTAGCGGACTATCTGACTGTTGACAGAAGCGCTTTGATGAAGGAAATCAGCAGGCTGTGCTCGGAAGGTATTATAGAAAAAGACTCCCATCAGATTACCCTGCTTACTACCACTCCCTGCATTTGACCA
The DNA here is from genome assembly GCA_017621815.1 of Lachnospiraceae bacterium. Lineage (GTDB taxonomy): Bacteria > Bacillota > Clostridia > Lachnospirales > Lachnospiraceae > Suilimivivens. Next base: position 182,159 of record JAGASK010000052.1, read on the forward strand.
TTTTCAGGGATATCGCATAGGATACAGCAAGCGCCAGCACACAGATGCAGGCAGAAACGCCCATCAGCACCGGTGGATTTTCTGTCATTTTTTCCAGCGGCCTGCCCGAATACTCAAACATCTTAAGCACTCCTGTGAGAATAACCGCCGCGCCCAGAACAGTGCCAATATAAACATACCTTGCCTTTTCCACGCCCAGCTTAAAATTAACGGGAAGCATAACCGCATAAGCAATTACAAACAGCACCGCAGTTATTATAAGCCCTTCCCATTCAAACGAACCCATGCCGCCAAAAAGTGTAACCAGAACCAGATTAAGTAAAAATCCTGCAGCGGTTCCTGCCGCTACTGCCAGAAGCAGTAAAAGATATTTTTCCCTGACCATTCCCCTGGCGCCGGCAGGCGTGGCAATACTCCATCTGTCAAAATGCACCGCTTCATCCAGGCTCAGCGTACTTAAGACCAGCATTCCGCCCAGTATAATAGCATACATAACCAGAAACGACATATTTTTCATAAAAACCGCCCAGCCCGCCATTAATACAAACACAATTACGTATTGCTTCGCATAACCCTTCATGGTATATAAATCCTTTAATAATAATCCTTTCATAGCTGCACCTCATTCTTTACCATATACACAAGTATATCTTCAATCGTAACCTTATCCAGCACCGGCCTTGCATCCCGGGGGCTTTCCATCAAAGCTTCCAGACCGTCATTTTCAAACAAAGCCCTGTCTTTAACAAGAACACTGGTCTCAAAAGCATTTTCCCATTTTCCTTTTATCAATTCCTCCGGTATTCTCGCTGCCTGCTGCCCGGTACATCTTACAATTCCGTAATTGTAAATCAGTTCATCCTTATTTTCATAAAGCAAAAGCTTCCCTTTGTGAATCAGCATAATGTAGTCTGCGATTTTTTCTATATCAGAAGTAATATGGGAGGAAATAAAAACCGCATGCTGTTCATCCTCCACAAACTCCCGGAAAATATCAAGAATTTCGTTTCGCACCACCGGATCCAGGCCGCCGGTTGCCTCATCCAGAATAAGAATCCTGCTGTCATGGGACAAAGCTGCCGCAATGGAAAGCTTCATTTTCATTCCCTTGGACAGCTCCTTTACCTTTTTATTTAAAGGCAGCTCAAAGCGGTTAAGATAACCCGAAAACCGCTGCTCATCCCAGGTCCGGAAAATATATTTCATGCATTTACTGATATTCTTAATCCGAAGCTCCGCAGGGAAATTACATTCATCAAAAACAACTCCCGTATACTCTCTCCAGTCATCTCCGCCGGCTTCTTCCCTTACATTATGCCCCGCCACATAGATTTCACCTTCTTCAACAGGCAAAAGCCCGAGCATTGCCTTTATTGTGGTGCTCTTTCCCGCTCCGTTTTCCCCGACAAAACCTACAACACAGCCCCAGGGTATCTGAAAGCTGATATTCTTCAGGCAAAAGCCGTTATAGCGCTTCGTCAAATTCTTTACATCAACTGCATTTTGTGTAATCATAATTTATCCTTCCTGATATAAAATATCTATCATTTCTTCAATTTCCGTCCGGCTGATACCGCTTTGTCCCGCCAGGGAAACTGCCTCTGTCAGTAACATTTCAATCTGCTTCAGCTTCTCTTCCCTTATCAGCCTTGTATCCGCCGCCTTAATAAAGCTTCCTTTTCCTACAACCGTCGTTATAAAGCCGTCACGCTCCAAATCCTCATATGCTCTTTTGGTAGTTATCACGCTGATTCGCAGTTCCTTTGCCAGTGTCCGCATAGACGGCAGGGCATCCCCTTCCTTTAACTGTCCGTTCATCACCATGTTCTTAATTTGTCCGGTAATCTGCTCATAGATAGGTTTATCACCGGTATTGCTGATTATTATGTTCATTAGCCACCTCTTAAACTTATCGGGAATTCCGTTTATGTGTTTATATAATGTATATATCATATATATACATTATTGTCAATATAATATTCCTGCTATTTCTGCATGGTTGAATCATTATATCTTTATAATATAAAATCCGCAGTGCTCTTGACATTACCGTTTTTCTGCGATAGCATAGCAATACCGCTATTATTTCAGGTTATTTGAATAAGTATTTCGGGTTATATTTGACAGAAGATTTGTGCTCATGACGGAGCTGTGATGACAGGAGTGAAAGGCCGATATGTTAAAAAAATTCAGGAAAAAATTTATAGGAGATAAAGAATTTTACCGCTATGTACTGCTCTTGGCAGTTCCCATGATTGTCCAGAACGCTATTACCAGCTTTGTAAGTTTTCTCGACAATATTATGGTAGGTCAGATTGGTACGGAACAAATGTCAGGTGTTGCCATTGTCAATCAGCTGATGTTTGTTTTTAATGTCTGCATTTTCGGCGGTGTTTCCGGCGCCGGTATTTTCGGCACCCAGTTTTACGGCAAAGGCGACCATGAAGGCCAGAAATATACCTTCCGCTTTAAGCTCTATGCCTGCCTTTCCATAACAGCTATTGCGCTTTTGCTTTTCGGCTTTTTGGATACCCAGCTGATTTCCCTTTATTTAAGCGACAGCGGAAGTGTGGGCGACGTTACCCTTGCCCTTAAATACGGAAAAGAATATCTGGCAATTATGATAATCGGGCTGATTCCCTTTGCGGTAGGCCAGACCTATATTAACACCATCCGTGAAACCGGCCAGACCATGATTCCCATGCTGGCAAGTGCCGCCGCCGTTTTCACCAATCTGATTTTGGATTATGTGCTGATTTTCGGTATATTCGGCATCCCTGCCATGGGAGTTCGCGGTGCCGCCATTGCCACTGTTATTGCCAGATTTGTAGAGTGTCTGACAGTGATGATATGGACCCATACCCATACCTCCCAAAACCTCTATATTATCGGCGCTTACAAAGGCTTTGGCATTCCTAAGTCCATCCTGATTGATGTAATTAAAAAAGGAACGCCCCTGATGCTGAATGAAATGTTCTGGGCCGCAGGTATGGCAGTCATTTCCCAGTGCTATGCCGTCCGGGGGCTTGAGGTAGTAGCCGCCCAAAACATTTCTTCCACCATCAGCAACCTTTTTAATATCGTATATCTGCAGCTTGGCGGCTGTATATCCATTGTGGTGGGACAGCTTCTGGGCGCAGGTAAGATTGAAGAAGCAAAGGATGCCGACAACAAGATGATTTTCTTCAGTGTGGCATGCTGTGCGGGAATTTCAGTTATCATGATAATGCTGGGAAGGCTTTTCCCCGCCATATACAACACGGAAGCAAGCATCAAGGAACTGGCAAGGATTTTTATTATTATATCAGCTCTTGCCATGCCCCTTTGTGCATTTTCCCACTGTACCTATTTCACTTTGCGCTCCGGCGGCAAAACAGGCGTTACCTTCCTGTTTGACAGCGTATATACCTGGGTGCTTATTATTCCTTTTGCTACCGTCTTGTCCCGCCATACCACGCTGCCCATTACCACCGTTTTCTTCCTGGTACAGTTTACGGAAATTATAAAAGTAGTCATCGGCTTCTTTATGGTAAGGAGCGGCGTCTGGATGCAGAATATCGTAGGTGGAAATGATTAAGTTATGAAAGCAAAAGAAAAACCCATAAATGATTTCGGGAAGGATTCTATTCCCGTCCTTGTTTTAAAAATTTCTCTTCCTTTTATGTTTGCGCAGTTTGTCAATGTCCTCTACAGCATTGTTGACCGCATATTTATAGGAAATATTCAAGGCACCGGTACAACTGCTTTGGCCGGTGCCGGTGTCTGTGCACCTATTATCACGCTTCTTTCCTCTTTTGCCACCTTAATCGGCATTGGAGGTTCCGTCATATTCTCCATCCGCTTAGGGGCAAATGACCGCAGGCACGCAAAAACTATACTTGCAGACAGCTTCAGTATGCTTTTATTATTTTCAGCATTTCTGACCGTTTTCTTTCTCTTAATAAAGCAGCAGCTTCTTCACTGGTTCGGCGCAAGCACAGCCACCTTTCCCTACGCTGACACCTACCTGACTATTTATACTCTGGGTACATTTTTTGCCCTGCTTTCCATGGGTATGAATTATTTTATTACCGCCCAGGGATTTCCCGGGCTCGGAATGATGACCACGTTAATCGGAGCCGTTATTAATACGCTGCTGGATCCCATTTTCATTTTCCTTTTTCACATGGGAATTGCAGGAGCTGCCCTGGCAACGGTTATTGCCCAATTCTGCTCCTGCCTTTTCGTTCTTATGACCCTGAAAAGCAAAAAGATGCCGATTCCTCTCAGCCTTTGCAAACCGGAATGGCATCTTTCACTGCGTATTATACAAATGGGGCTTTCCCCTTTTTTAATTCTGGCCACAGACAGCATCATTATAATTGCTTTAAATGCTGTTTTACAGCATTTCGGAGGGCCTAAAGACGGAGATACCCTGATTACCTGTGCAACCATTGTCCAAAGCTATATGCTGCTCATCACTTCTCCCATGCTGGGACTTACAGGCGGTTCCCAGCCTTTAATCAGCTATAATTACGGAGCCTCCAGGCCGGACCGGATTCGCAAAACGGTCTTTTATGTGCTGCTGCTCTGCATTTTGTTTACCTCATTCATGTTCCTTGTTTCAAGAGCCCTGCCCCTTTACTTTGTAAAAATCTTTACAGATAATCCGGAACATATAGAATTATCTGTCTGGGGAATCAGGGTATTCACTCTTATGATTATTCCCTTAAGCTTCCAGTATGTGCTTGTGGATGCCCTGACTGCTTTATCCTTAACCAGATTATCCTTATGCCTTTCCTTGTTCCGAAAAATCAATTATTTTGCTGCAACCTGCATTTTTCCGATACTTATGACTCCCAAAGCCGCCTTCTATGCAGAACCCTGGGCAGACGGAATTGCCGCCGTCTGTTCCTCAGCTGCATTTTATCATATTTACAAGCGCTATTTAAAAGGCAGCGGAAACCTTTCCCAAATGCACCGTAGGAAAAAACGGCAGACTTCCGCCTGAAACATCGTCAATCAATTATTGTTCAATCAGCTCTTTTGCCATACCGAACAGTTCTTCCGCCGGCGTAGCCTCACGGATATTCATAATACTGTATTTGACACCGTCCTGATACCATATAACATAGGAATGCTGATTTACTGAAATTTCATCTGCGCCTTCTGAAATATAATAGTCACTGCGCTTCAAATTCTCCTCATCCTCCGGCGTCAGCTCATATCCGGCAGGTACATTTTTGTAAGTATCTACATAATACCTGACTTCAACCCCGTTAATTCCCATTGTTTTGTCTGCCGGCCTTTTATTCTCTTCATGGGCGTGAAAAGCCTCCATTGCATAGAAATACAAATTACTTTCTCCTGCTTTTGAATAACTGATGTCAATTTGTTTATATGTCTCTACAATATTTCCGTTTTCATCCAGCGCCTTTGTGTCATCCACGCACATATCAGAAAAGACATAACCGTTTTGAAAGCTTTCCATAGCCTTTATGCGGAAACCTGCGCTTGATTCTGCCGCTGACAGCTGTGCCAGGCTGCTAAATTCCTTATGATAAAAACCACTGACCAGTAAAGCTATCCTGCCCGAGGACGCCACACCAACCGTTCCGATTAAAAGACAGCATGCTGCCGCTAAAATTGCCGCTCTTTTTACGTTTAAAAATCTCTTTTTCATTTTCTTTTCCTCCATTTGCCTCTTTAAATTCCTATTCAAATTCTCATCAGGAACATCCGGAGCAAGGGTCTGCCGCAAAATCTGTTCTACTCTTTCATCTGTCATATCCATTGGCCTCCAATTTTTCCTTAATTATTGTTCTTGCTTTATGCAGCCGGCTTTTTACAGTTCCCTCCGGCAGCTTCAGGCAGCCGGCTATTTCTTTTACGGAAAGCTCTGCGGAATAATACATACAGATTGGAATCCTGTATTTTTCCTCTAATTCCGATATACATTTCTGCACAAAAGCAGCCTGTTCACGAATCAGCAGTTCCTCTTCCGGCGCCGCCTGATTTATGCCGGGCAGCGTTTTCCCCGCTTCTTCTGCTTCATCCATGCTCTCCATGCCTGCAATTCTCTGTCTCCATGCATATTTACGCCGCCTGTTCTTCCACAGTCTGACAGCAATGGATATAAGATAGCTTTTAGGATTCTGATTCATATCTATCTTTTCAGACAATTCCACGGCTTTCATAAAGGTGTCCTGATATAGATCCTCACCATCCTGGATGCCTCCTGTTATCTGTCTGCAAAAGCCGTAAATATCCTTTCCATAACTGTCTATGCACCGTTCCAGTTCCGTAATTGTCATTTCTGCTGCTCCTTTTGCCTGACTGCGTTTCTTCTTAGACGTCTAAGGTTTTAACCCTTTCATTCATACATTGTAATAAAAACTCCATTGGTTCAAAAATGCCACCGACAACCGGAAACTTTCCTGTCTGTCGATGGCACCGCAGTCCTAAATTTATTTCATTGACATTTTTCTTTCTTCCTTCTCCTTTTTTACCCTGACCCTCAATTCTTTAAAGAAATCGGTAAGCATGGAAGAACATTCCTCCTGCAGAACGCCGCGGGTTACTTTTACCTGATGGTTAAATTCAGGCATCTCCAGAATATTCAATATCGAACCGCCGCAGCCCGCCTTCGGATTCATGCTTCCCATTACCACTTCATCAATCCTTGCCTGGACAATGGCACCTGCACACATCTGGCAGGGCTCCAGAGTCACATAAAGCGTGCAGCCCTCAAGCCGCCAGTCCCCTATTTTTTTGCTGGCTTTATTAATCGCTGTGATTTCCGCATGAGCCAGTGTATTTTTATCCGTATTTCTGCGGTTATATCCTCTTCCGATAATCTTTCCTTCATAAACAATGACACAACCGATGGGCACCTCGCCCAAAGCATATGCTTTACGTGCCTGCCTGATAGCTTCCTTCATATACTTTTCCTGTTCAGTCATAGCTTCCTCCGGTTGACAAATTATAAAAAAAACAATATACTACTAAGGAGCGTTTCGGTAAACGTTATAACCATGCAGTTTTATTTCTAAGGAAGCTGCTATGGCTGCCCTTTATAAGTGGCGTTGACGGATGGGTCTTACGCAATAGAAATCTGCGAACCGTGTCAGGTTGGGAACAAAGCAGCACTAAGCGGAATCTTCTATGTGCCGTAAGGGCGCCTGTCCCAAGTTAACTGTAAAGGTAACGCATGGCAGTTTCCTTCGGAATAAAAAGCATGGTTTTTTCATGCTTTCTATTCCTTTATCTCCCTCTTATTATCCTTATAATCAGCGGCTCTGCCGCGCTTCTTTTGTTTTTTAACCTTATACATTTCTTTATCGGCAGACTCGATCAACTCTTCCAGATTATGAATCTCATCGGGACCGACAATGTTATAACCCATGCTTGCCTCCAGCTTATACGGCTTATTTGACGATGCATTATACTTATCTATTCCATCCTGTATTCTTTCAATATACTTTCCGGCATCCTCATCTGTATATCCCTGTGCCATAACTACAAACTCATCTCCGCCATAACGCATCAAAAGCTCTCCGTGTCCTCTTACCTGGCTGAGCACATTTCCCATGGCTTTGATAAATGCATCACCTTCGTCATGACCATACTTGTCATTAATGTCTTTTAATCCGTCTAAATCCAGGAAAAGAACAAACAGTTTATTTCCTTTTCTGACAGCCTCATCAATAACGCTGTTTGCAAATTTAAAGAAACCTGCCCTGTTAAAAATTCCGGTCAGTGTATCATAAATCCACATTCTGTTCAGTTTCTGCACCATGGAATTCAGCATATTCTGCTTGCGTATATTTTCAATGGCATTGTTGATATTCATTATAAACAAGTGAAATAATTCACTGTCTATCATTAGCCTGCTGTTTCCAAGTACACAGTATCCGTAACATCTGTCCTGATAATGAACCGGAATTACTGTATAAAACTTCCCTTTATTTCCTTCTGTCACTTCTTCAGGAAGAAGCTTATGCACATCAAACCGGCCATATCTGCAATATTCTCCCTTCCTGTAGGCAGCGGGAATACAAATCTGGGAAGAATATCCCGTTAAATCCGTTGTTCTTTCTTTTTCCTCTATATCGGAAATTCCGTCTACGGAAAGCGGTTCTGCCACCACACACATACATAAATAAAATTCTTCGGGATTAATAATCTTTATGTATCTTTTAATTTCAACCAGAAGCTGCTCAAAAGTAGGCACTCCTGTAAAATCAGCCGAAGAGGATTTAATAATTTCCGAATATGAGGTAACATGCAGCTTGTCCCTGACCGCCTCAGACCGGAAACTCCTCTCATCCTCTGCCAGATGGTCGATGCAGCCGCAGCTCTCTGTAAAAATCGGAATGATTTTCAGCGCTTCCTCATCCCCGGCCTTCCCATCTTTAATATATGCTTTCAGCTTTTCATATGCCCTCCGTCCCAATTCCGTTTCAGGACGTTTTACACTGGTAATTTTCGGATGATGGTTTCTGCCCACAAAAGCATAGTCATATCCTGATAAAAGCACCTGCCCCGGCACATCCAGCCCTTTATCCCGAAGTCCGTAATATGCGCCCAGCGCCATCTCATCATTGGCAGCTATCACAGCATCCGGAAATTCATCTGAAAGGTCATAAAAGTATTCTATAGCCTCCCTGCCGCTTTCCGGATGATAATCTCCATAGAACACATATTTTTTATCCGCCTTTATTCCATTATCGGAAAGAGCCTTTTTAAAGCTTTTCAATCTTCCGTCCGCATCTTTATTTTCTTCCGGTCCTGAAATAAATGCCAGTTTTCCTGCGCCATGAACCTGTATCATATGCCTTGTTATTTCATAAATTCCCTCTCCGTTTTCCATGCTGATATGCAGCATTCCCGGATACTTGACATTGAGACTGATACAGGGCACTTTAGACTTCTTTATTTTATTTACCACTTTATCCATGGCATCTTTATCATAAATGGTATCCCCGTGCAATATAATTCCATCATAACTGCTGAAATCAGGAAGCGTAAAAATTGCAGATTCCCCCTGATTATAATATGAAGTAGAATAAGTCCAGGCATCACAGGTAAAGATATATATGTTCGTATCATCTTCAGAAGCTTTTTCCAAAATTCCGTTCATAATTCTGCGCTGGCTGTCAAACCGTAATCCACCCATTAATACAGCTATTTTCATATCACTCATTGACCTCTCGACTGCTTATCAATATCCCTCATCTGTTCATCAATATCTGACATTCATCTCAATAACTGTTTTTATTTTATATCAGTTCCTGTTAAATGTCACTATTTTTATAGTATGCCGGCCGTGCCTTTTCACTCTTTTTCAGATTTCGACCTGCCGTAAATAATAACCAAACTTTCCGATTTCAACAGGCCCTGCGCATTCAAAGCCTTCAAATCCAAACATAACGGCAACCATTTTTTCCCTCTCAAAAAATACGCCCGGCACCCCCAAATAGAAGCAAATATCAGTACTTTCACCGATTTTATAATCCCTTCCCAATATCAAATGCCTGTAATTATAAAAGCCGTGGAGCAGAAAGCTGTTATTTACAAGCTTCTGATATTTTTCCCTGAGCACCACAAAATCCTTCAGTTCTATGGAAATGAATTCTCTTTCATCGCCAAAAGGATGCAGACTTTTAAACTGCCTTTTAAGCTGCTCCCACTTATCAGCCGGTATATTTTCCTGGAAGAAAAAAGCCGGCTCCCGGGTTTCTTTCCCGGCAGCTTCCAGTACGATATCCTCCTGCATTTCTTTCTTATCTGCCTGTGCATCTTTTTCACCGGCACACTTTTCATCCTCTGGCTGTTCGATATCGGAAAAACTATTTCCAGTTTCAGACGATGCTTTCAGCATTCCCTTTATCTGACTGTTTTCACTCAGTTCGATCCTGATTCCGCAGATATCTTCCGCTTCTACGCAAAAACTCCCCACGGTCATTCTGTTTCTGTCTGCATAAAAGATTTTTTCAAAGCAACCTCTTCCCTCTTCTAACACAATATCCCCCAAAAGGATATCATGCCGGTACGCAATCAGATATACCGGATATCTGCCTTTTTTCTCTTTACCTGCATTTTGAACCTGCACATGAATACGGACATTTTCCCTTCCGCCATAAAAGCCTGCAAAACCGCCCGGCTTTAATCTTTCCCCTTGTTCATACAATGATAAATATACTATCTTTTTTGCACAAAAAAACAACCTTTATCCCTCCATATTTTCATCAGGTGAAATCAAATGCCGCTTCGCACCGCTTGATTTCCTTCTGATTAATCATATTCGGAGATAAGGTTGTTCATTACCGGTCGCTGAATGATTAATAATTCAGTGAATCCAGATATTTCATATAATTTACTACCATCATGGCAATTTTAAATGTTAATGCATCGTCAAAGGTTCTGACATCAAGGCCTGTACTTTTTTCCAGTTTTTCGATACGGTACACTAATGTATTTCTGTGCACGAAAAGCTGTCTTGAAGTCTCTGATACGTTCAGATTATTTTCAAAAAATTTATTTACCGTAGTCAGAGTTTCTTCATCGAAATCCACGATTCCGTCTTCACCGAAAATTTCCTCTATATACATTTTGCATAAATTTACGGGAAGCTGGTAAATCAACCGTCCGATTCCCAGACGTCCATAGGCATTAACTTTCTTCTCAACATAAAAGATTTTGCCTACATCAAGTGCCATGGATGCTTCTTTATAAGATTTTGAAACATCCTTCAGTTCCGGAACAATAGTTCCGTATGCAACACGGACATTCATCATTGCTTCCGTGTTCATCATATCCACTATAGTATTGGCAGTCTTCTCCACTTCCTCATAGCCCTCGTCTGGAGCCAGGGACTTAATAAGAATCACATTGCTCTCATCCACCGCAGTAATAAAATCACCGGATTGAGGCGAAAATAATCCGCCGAGATACTCTGCTGCATTATTATCCTTCCCCATATCGGTTTCTATAATTAACACTACTCTTGGAACTGCCACTTCAATGTGAAGCTTCTTGGCACGGTTATAAATATCCACCAAAAGCAGATTATCCATAATCAGATTCTGGAAAAAATTATTACGGTCAAAACGCTCCTTATAGGCCGTCATCAACTGTTGTATCTGGCTTACGGCAATTTTTCCTATAATATATGTGTCATCGCTGCTGCCTCTGGCAACCAACACATAAGCTAATTCGCCTTCATCCATTATTTTCAAAAGATGATCTATCCCGATGACCTGACTGTCTGCAGGAGAATCCACAAAATTTCTTATCAATGCTGTTTTAATATCTTTACCGTCAAAAGTAGAAGCCACTATCGTACCGTCCGGATCAAACACACACAAATCAACCCTTGTTATGGCACGTAATTCTTCAATACTTGTTGTTATCACCTGTGCAGATATCATCTGTTCCCATCCTTTCCCACCGAACGCTGCTCCGCTTTGCCAGCGCCTTATCAGACAAAAAGAGGGATGCAAATGCATCCCTCAATTAGATTACTCCTAGTTTGTAATAACCTGTTCTGTTTCTTTGTCGAATACGTGAATCTTTTCAACATCGAAAGCAAACTTAACTGTATCACCAGGTCTTGCTGTTGTTCTGGAATCAACTCTGGCGGTGATAGGGAACTCAGCCAAATCAAAGTATAAGTAAACTTCTGCACCAAGTAATTCATAAACCTTGATAGTAGATTCAAATACACACTTAGCTGTTTCGATGAACATTTCTGAATCATATACATCTTCAGGACGGATACCGAATGTAACTGTCTTTCCTGCATAACCGCCTTCGATTAATTTCTTGGATTTAGCAGGAGGAAGAGGAATACTGCTTCCTGCAACCTTTAAGCTTGCTACATCACCCTGTACCTCTACAACAGCATCAAGGAAGTTCATCTGAGGTGAACCCATGAATCCTGCTACGAACAGGTTAGCGGGTTTCTCATACAGGTTCTGAGGTGTATCTACCTGCTGAACAACACCATCCTTCATAACTACGATTCTGTCACCAAGTGTCATAGCTTCTGTCTGGTCATGTGTTACATAGATAATAGTAGTACCTAATCTCTGATGTAATTTTGCAATTTCGATACGCATCTGTACACGCAGCTTAGCATCCAGGTTTGAAAGAGGCTCGTCCATAAGGAATACCTTAGGATTACGAACGATAGCACGACCCATAGCAACACGCTGTCTCTGACCACCTGACAAAGCCTTGGGCTTACGATCAAGAAGGGGAGTTAAGTCAAGAATCTTAGCTGCTTCTTTAACCATTTTATCAATTTCATCCTTCGGTACTTTTCTTAACTTAAGACCGAAAGCCATGTTATCATAAACTGACATATGAGGATACAAAGCGTAGTTCTGGAATACCATCGCAATATCTCTGTCTTTAGGTTCTACATCGTTAACTACTCTGTCACCGATTTTTAATTCACCGGAAGAAATATCTTCCAGACCTGCAATCATACGAAGTGTAGTAGATTTACCACAACCTGAAGGTCCAACGAAGATAATGAATTCCTGGTCTGCGATTTCAAGATTGAAATCTTTTACTGCTTCGAATCCGTTAGGATATACTTTGCAGATATTTTTTAATGATAAACTTGCCATTTTTTAATTTGCCTCCTTAAATAATTTGATTCGCACTCAAGTCTGAAATTAGTATACCGAACTTTGCCCTCATTGGCTATACCACTATTCCACAAAGATTTTTATTTACATTGTAGAAAATGCTTATAAACTTTTTATATTTTAATTTCCTCCGACAAATTGACCAACATTTTTTCATTTTCATGTACATGTTGTACAAAAAATGTTTTAAGCCAGTTCTGTTTTTTCCGCAGCCCTGTCTCTGTCGTCAACAAACGCCAGCTGGTTTTTGCCCCTCTTCTTAGCCTTATATAACGCCTTATCCGCGGATTTATACAACGTCTCAAAATCGCTTCCGTGAGTTGGAAATACAGCGGCACCTATACTTGCAGTGGCGGAATATTTAACATATTCCCCTGTGGTAAAATCTTTAAAGAAATTTACAAGCTTCTCCGCTTCTTTTAAAGTATTCGCGTCACTTTTCATGAACTTCAGAAATATAGTAAATTCGTCGCCTCCGGTACGTCCGATAATATCGGTCACACGAAATACGGAGCTGATGGATTTTCCAAAGCTGCGGAGCACTTCGTCGCCGAAAGCATGTCCCATGGTATCATTTATCTTTTTAAAATTATCAATGTCCAGCACAAACATCATAGCAAGGGACTCAGGATATTCCTCCATATATTCCTTGATTTTCCTCTCCGTTGCCAGCTTATTGCTCAGTCCTGTAAGAAGGTCTGTATCTGCTTTTTCACGAAGCAGCCTGTCATGCTCTTTATTTTTCTTTTTATTGCTTATATTAATAACTGCAAAGATAAGCAAACAGATAAAAACAATGGCAAGTAACTGATACACCATGGCAACGGCATCCTGCCAGTAACGCTTCTCCTTCTTATCCACAAAGCTCTGGTCAGCGCCGATAACCACTATCCAGTCATTTATGCTGAGCGGAGCATAAATAACCGTCTTTTCCTCGTCCGCTGCCCTGGCTTCAAAGCAGCCCGGCAGCTGTCCCATAATCTGCACCTTTGCCTTGTTTACACTGGTGCGGTATTCAACGGATATATTTGCCCAGAAATTAGGCCCTGAAAGAAACTCGCTTTGGTAATCACCGCTTTCTATAATATTTCCGTCCAAATCTATCAATGCCGCAAATGCATCAGAATCAAATTCCGAATTAACCCTGAGCATCTTTCCGATTCTTTCCATAGGATAATAAACAAGAAGATTTTCCTCAATACTGTCTCCTATGGGAATAACAAACAGGACAGCCTCCTGTCCTCCTATTCCGTCATCCTTTACAAAAGTGTACTTAACATCTGAAGCCCGGAATATTAACCTGTAATATGTACATTGGGTCAAATCCAGTTTTTTCCCCTCATGGTTGATTCCTGCTCCATTGCCCTTATGATAAATAACCTCATAAGCTTCCGTACAGTCAAATACGGCAGCCATCACATTCATTATTTCTTTCTCATCAGTCGCTTTTTCAAGTGCAATTATCTGTGCCGCTGTCTTTCCTGCTGCCGTGACCTGCATTAATTCGCTGTTTATCTGATCAGCATGATTATCAGCAATTTCCGTCATATCACTTTCATAAAATGCTGCTCCGTCACGTTTGATTTTCGTTAAAAAGTTATACAGCATGAAGATGATAACAACAGTCATACAAACTGCCAGAACCAGCCACTGTCCCCATTTTCTGTGTTCTTCTTTCATACCCTCTCCCGAAATCTGCTTATAACCATACCTCACATATTTCATGCAGTCTTTGTCTTTCCGGTTACTCTGCCGCTTCAGGCTTTTCCTCCTGTACCTGCTGTCCGCTTCCGTCCACTTCTACTGCTTCCGGTGCATCTGTCATCTCCTGCGCATCCGCATCAGACTCTTCTGCTTCTATGGTCCATTCATCCGGTTCCTTTTCTTCTTCCTGCGGTTCAAACCTTTTAAAAGTACCGTTATAAAGCAGTGCATTCAAAAATACCGGTCCGGATATGCCCAGCGCAAAATTAACAGGAAGAATCCGCGGTATAAATACGGCTATAATAATCGGAATCACCCAGCACACCATCATTAAAACAGTTTTGGGAAATGTTAAAATACCCATAAAAAGCGAATTTTTAAATGTATGTACTATTGTATTCTCAAACCGGGACAAAACCGGAAACAAATATACGATTGCGAAAAGCACTACTATTCCCACCGCCAGAAGCGCGACCCGCATCCACTGCGGGAAAGAAATTCCCGAGTATCTGAAAGCCATGAAATCCAGTCCGAACAGCGCAAATACAAGCAAAAGTATCAGCCATATTATTGTTGCCTGCCTGAAATTCTCCTTAAAGGATTTAAAAAAAGCCTTTGTAATATATCCTTCTTCATTTCTTACTAATTTTAATACTACATAATTAAGCGCCGTCATCGACGCGCCTATTGTAATGATGGGAATGCAGCAGATAAGAGTCAGTATATTTAACCAGATCAAATCTGCCAGCTTATTCAAAACATTCATGAACGGACTGTCAAGATCAAAAATTTTACCCATTTGTATGCTCTCCTTTGTTTCGCTTGTTTACAATTCACCTTATATATTTAAAAACATAGGTGTGAAAATAATTCCGTCCTGCTGTCTTTCTGGACCCAGGTCCTGAAAACCGAGACGGTGATAGAAGCCGACTCCATACGGAGATGCATTCACCGTAAGCCTTTTCTTGCCGATTTCCGTCTTTACATATTCAGCCAACGCCAAAATCAAGGCTCTCCCTATCCCT
This sequence comes from Lachnospiraceae bacterium, assembly GCA_017621815.1. Classification (GTDB taxonomy): domain Bacteria; phylum Bacillota; class Clostridia; order Lachnospirales; family Lachnospiraceae; genus Suilimivivens. The sequence continues at coordinate 197,526 of JAGASK010000052.1, forward strand.
CTTCTATGGTAATGTCCGTCAACAAACAAAAGAGAAATATGCGTTTCATTTCTGAGGCTGATGACGCCTACCATTCTGCCGTCCGAAAAGGCTGCCATCACCTGATATGTTCCCATTATGAACATTCTCTTAAGCCCTGAATTCGTAATAAAATCTTCAAAGCTCCTGACGCCTTCAGGTGAATAATCATCCCCTTCAAACTCCAGAAAGGTTTTCCATGTAAGCCCCATTGCCTCTTCCCATTCATCACGATTCATAAATCGTATCTCGTATGGTAATTCTCCGCTCATTTGTTTGTCCTTCATACATTATCAATGTTTTATTATAGCAAATATTTTGTCGTTTTACAATGCCATTTCCTTGCCCACCTGGTTCACAAGAGGAAGTCCGTTTTCCACTGCATAGGCATTTTCCAATGTAGTATGAGCAATCGCCTGCATAGCCTCTTTTGTAAAAAATCCCATGTGTGAAGTCACAAGTGCATTGGGTATCGTCATCAGCCTTGCCAGATTATCATCGGTAATGATTTCATTGGAGCGGTCTTCATAAAAAACACCTTCCTCTTCCTCATAAACATCAAGGCCGACTCCCCCGAATTTGCCTTCCAGCATTGCCTCTATTAACGCATCCGTATCTATCAGACCTCCTCTTGAGGTATTGATAAGATAAACGCCGTCCTTCATAGCCGCAATGGTATCTTTATTAATCAGATGTTTTGTATCCGATGTGAGGGGACAATGCAGGGAAATAATATCGGAATATTTAAAAAGCTCCTCAAGGGAAACATATTCTGCGTCCAGTCCTTTTGCCGGATATGGGTCATAGCACAATACACGCATCTGAAATCCGTTCAATATTTTTATCATAGCCTGCCCTATTTTTCCTGTGCCGATAACGCCTGCTGTCTTTTCAAATAAATCCATTCCCATCAGTCCGTTCAGAGTCATATTAAACTCTCTTGTCCTGTTATAAGCTTTGTGGGTCTTTCTGTTCACTGTAAGTAAAAGAGCCATGGCAAATTCCGCAACGGACTCAGGTGAATATCCGGGCACACGGAGAATCACTATCTTATCTTCTGCCGCCTTGACATCCACATGATTGTAACCGGCGCTTCTGAGCAGAATCGCCTTGACATTCATCTCATAAAGCTTGTCAATCATTTCAGCATTTACATAATCATTGACAAAAATGCAGATAGCATCATAGCCCTGCGCCATAAATACAGTTTCCTGATTGCACGCCGCTTCAATAAAATGAATATCGAAGCCGTATTCTTTGCCTAAAGGCTCAAACCAAATCTTATCGTAGGGTTTTGTACTGTAAAATGCAATTTTCATAAACTCATTCCTCTTTTCTGCAAACAATAGACTGCACTCTTTACAGGCAGTACTATTATCATAATCTAGCCTATAGTATTCTCAAAAACACCGCATTTAACCCCTGGTGAATAAACTTTTCACAAAAGTTTTGGTGGAATTCCAGATATTTTTAAAAAAGCTGTCGGCAGCATCCGCAACGGCCTCCTGTACCGCACTTGCAACCACCTCGTCCACATGCTCTACAAAGTCTGCTCCGTACTTATCATAAAGTTCTTCTGTCTTCTCCATGATATGTTCTCCGGAAAATCCCAGTTCCTCCAGCTTCTCCATGGTGTCCACCACTTTCTGCGCATCCGCTTTATCTATGGTAACGCCAAATTCTTTTTCACCTTCCGCAATAGCGTCGTTAAGCCCTTTTTCGGTTTTAAGACTTCCGTCCGCTACCTTCTCCTTTACAAAGCTCAATATTTCTTTAACCGTTTCCTCATCCATTTCGGAAAATGCATCCGACAGTTCTTCTTTTACATTTCCGAGCAGTCCGCTGACATCCACGTCATTTTTTTCCGCTGCCCTTACATTCATTCCCGAAATCCCGGAAAATAGACATCCTCCAATCAGGACAGCTGCCATAAAAGCTAATATTTTTTTCATATAATCTGATACTCCTTTACCCGTTCCATAATCCATGGATACAAGTCTTCATAAATCTTCTGCTTGTCAAGTTCATTTAAAAGCTCATGCCTGTCTTCCGGATACAGCTTAAGCTTAAGCCGCTTCATTCCTGCCTGCTCAAAGCTTTCGTACGCTTTCTTTACTCCTTCGCCGTAATTTCCTACCGGATCTTTATCTCCTGCCACAAAAAATACCGGCAAATCCTCAGGCATATTTTTCAAATTAGCGGTTTGATTCAGTCTGTACAAAAGTGTAAACAGGGTTCTGAATCCGTTAACCGTAAAAGTAAAACCGCATAAGGGATCCTTCATATAAGCGTCCACAACCTTTTCATCACGGCACAGCCAGTCAAAGGCAGTTTTCGGATTGGAAATCCTTTTATTATAATTTCCAAATGCCAGCTTATCAATCATCCTGGCCACATGCTTCTGACCCAGGAAAAATCCCTGCACTGCCGCAATCGCCCTGCATAGATAAACAAGACCCTGGGGCTGCGAACCGGTACCGCATATGATAGCTCCCTGAATTCCCGTTCCATAACGGAACAAATAATTTCTGGTAATAAATGACCCCATGCTATGTCCCAAAATGACATACGGCACTCCGGGATAATCCTCCTGTGTCATCTTCTTCAGACGGTGCACATCCCTGACAACTACCGTTGCCGGGTCCTGCTCACAAAAATATCCGTAAGTTCCGCCCTCCGGTACGCTTTTTCCATGTCCCAGATGGTCATCTCCCGTCACCAGAATTCCCTTAGCTCCCAAAAACTGCGCCAAATCCTCGTAACGCTCAATATATTCTGCCATGCCGTGGACAATCTGGACAATACAGACAACCTTTCCTTCCGGCACCCAGCGCACAGCATGGATTTTTGTTTTTCCGTCTCTTGAATCAAAAGTAAATTCCTCTTTTTTTACCATTTGTAACCCTCTCCCAACCGATTTAATACTAACAGATTTCTGCTCCTGCAGGCATTTCCTTTTCCGGTGTCATAAGCGCCAGATTTCCTTCCGCATCCTCAGCGCAAAGAAGCATTCCTTCCGATACTACGCCGGCAAGAGTGGCAGGCTTTAAATTTACCAGTACCATTACTTTTTTACCTACCATTTCCTGCGGGGTGTAATGCTGCTTAATGCCGGATACAATCTGCTTTACCTGACTTCCGATTTTCACCTGTGAGCAAAGCAGTTTTTTTGATTTCGGCACTTCTTCACAGGCAATAATTTCTCCTACCTGGAACTGCATTTTTGCAAAATCATCATAGGTAATTTCTTCCTTGGGCTCAATATCTATCACATTTTCTTCTTCAGCTTCTTTTTCCGCTGCTTCACTGCCTCCGGCCTGGGCTGCTGCTTTTCTCTCAGCAAACATTGCTTCCGCCTTTTCCACCACTTCTTTGGCATCCAGTCTGGCAAACAGAATTTCCGGCTTATCCGTCACCTTGTTTCCCGAAGGATAATTTCCGAATTTTCCGCATTCCTCAAAACTGCGGAGTTTCGTATTTAACTGGGATGCAATCTTCTGTGCTGTGGAGGGCATAAAGGGCTCAAGCAATGAAGCTCCTGTCACAATGCTCTCTACCAGATTATAAAGCACGGTAGCCAGCCTGTCTTTCTTTGCTTCCTCCTTGGCAAGCACCCAGGGCTCGGTTTCATCAATATATTTATTGCAACGTTTAAACAGCGCAAAAATTTCTGTCAGCGCATCTGCCACACGGAGCTCATCCATTTTCGCGCTTACCCTGGACAAAGTACCTGTTACCACTGCCTTTAAGTCCTCATCCACTGCCTCACAAACACCCTTATCAGCAACCACTCCGCCGAAATATTTGTTGCTCATGGAAATCGTCCTGTTTACCAGATTGCCCAGGGTATTGGCAAGGTCGGAATTAATTCTTTCCACCAAAAGCTCCCAGGAAATAGTTCCGTCGTTATCAAAAGGCATCTCATGAAGCACAAAATAGCGCACCGCATCCACGCCGAAGAAATCCACCAAATCATCGGCATAAATTACATTTCCTTTGGACTTGCTCATCTTACCGTCCCCCTGCAGAAGCCATGGGTGCCCGAATACCTGCTTCGGCAGCGGCTCGCCCAGCGCCATTAAAAAGATAGGCCAGTAAATAGTATGGAACCTGATGATATCCTTTCCGATTAAATGCAGGTCTGCAGGCCAGAGTTTATGATACTGCTCCGTACTGTTGCCGTCACAGTCATAACCAATACCTGTAATATAGTTGGTCAGTGCATCCAGCCATACATAAACCACATGCTTATCATCAAAATCCACCGGTATTCCCCATTTAAAGGAAGTTCTGGATACACATAAATCCTGAAGCCCCGGAAGCAGGAAATTATTCATCATTTCATTTTTACGTGATACGGGCTGTATAAATTCCGGATGATTATTAATATGCTCAATCAGTCTGTCTGCATACTTACTCATTCTGAAGAAATATGCTTCTTCCTTCGCAGGCTTCACCTCCCTGCCGCAATCGGGACATTTTCCGTCCACAAGCTGGGATTCTGTCCAGAAAGACTCACAGGGCGTACAGTAGAGACCCTCATAAGCGCCCTTATAAATGTCTCCCTGGTCATAGAGCTTTTTGAAAATTTTCTGCACCTGCTTTTCATGGTAGTCATCTGTTGTACGGATAAAGTGGTCATAAGAGGTATCCATCAGATTCCACAGTTTTTTGATGACTCCTGCCACATTATCCACATACTCCTTAGGCGTAATGCCTGCTTCCTGTGCCTTCAGCTCGATTTTCTGCCCGTGTTCATCAGTTCCTGTCTGGAAATAAACATCATAGCCGTCTTTTCTTTTAAAACGCGCGATGCTGTCTGCCAGTACGATTTCATAGCTGTTGCCGATATGAGGCTTCCCTGATGTATAGGCAATTGCCGTTGTAATGTAATATTTTCCTTTGTTCATCTTGATTGAACTCCTTTCTTTAACGATGTCCCTGTTAAAAAAGCTGCCTTCTATCGTTAATGACAGAAGACAGCTGTTAAACCGTGGTACCACTTCTTTTTATTCTCTCCTTACAGAAAGAACCTCATGGGTACAAATATCCGCTGCTCACAGAAAATATCCTATACCCTGCCGCTGTAACAGGCGGAACCTGTTGCAATCTAACCGCTTACATAAGCGGCTCGGTGCACTGCTCAGAAGCCATCTTCAGTCCATTTTGGCCCGGTTCCTCTCAGCCACAGCTACGCTGTGGGAACTTTCTCTGTAAAGCTTTCCTGTACTTACTCTCTTCGTCATTGCGTTTCGTATATAACCATAAACTTAGTATTAGCCTATCACAAAGGTATTATGTTGTCAAATTGAAACACAGAATCATTTTTGCCGGGAAATCCCCTTCCTGCAGGCAATGCTGTATACAATTACTGCTGCCGCCACGCCGATTATCAATCCCCCCAGTATATCCGTGGGAAAATGCACAAACAAATACATTCTGCTGAAAGCAATCACCGCCGCAAACAGCAGGGCGGCAATTCCCGCCTTCCTGTTATGCAAGAAAATTATAGTGGCCGCCGTAAATCCGTGCATGGTATGACCTGAAGGAAATGAATATTCGCCCGGAGGTGGAATTAGCAGGGAAACAGAAGCATCTACCTGGAAAGGCCGGGGCCTCTGCACCAGATTTTTAATGCATAAATTACCTGCAATAAAACAGACTGCCATGGAAAGCAGCATCAATATGCCGCAGTTTCTGGTCCTCTTAAAGAAAAGAAGAACCACTGCAATTAAAATCCAGATAAGCCCGCTGTCTCCCAGCGTGGTAACGCCTATCATCAGCGGATTTAAAAAAGCATTATGCATTTCCTGTAATTTATAAAGTATTTCAAATTCCATTTTTCTTCTCCTTTGTATTTATGCGCGCCTGCATCAGAAAATTTACAGCCGTTTTATCATCAAACGATATTCCCGGTTATCTTCCATAACGTTTTTTTCATACGTAAATCCCAGTTTTGCAAGCAGCTTACGTGACGGAGCATTTTGCTCCTGTACCAATGCCTGTACCCTGTCAAAAAGCAGTTCTTCCTTTGCATAGTCCAGAACAGCGCTGCACACTTCAAAAGCATAGCCCCTTCCCTGAAAGGGAACAGCAATTACGAAACCAAGCTCCGGCAATTCATATCCTTCCCTGACACTTAACCCTGCCCTGCCGATTATCTGCCCCGTTTCCTTCAACACCACCGTCCACATTCCAAAACCGTAAAAGCCATATACCTGCCTGATATAAGATTCCATATAGGCACGCTCTTCATCAGGATCCTGAAATAAATCTTCCATATAATAAGTAACGGAAGGTTCTTCATAAATTCTGTAAAAATCCTGCACATCCGCAACAGTGCTTTCCCTTACCTTCAGGCGTCCTGTTTCCAGAATATTCCACGGCAGACCTGCAAGCCGTCTGTAGACTTCATCATAAGACTTAAGATTAAGCTGCTGCGCATCTTCTACCGCATATAAAGCCTCTTTAAATGAAACCTGCCTGTTTTGTTCATGATAAAGGGCAATTACATAATATCCTTCCTCATATAAATAAAGAAATACTTCCCGGCTGTCGGCAATAAACAAAAGTTCTTCCTTCTTGTATAATTGTGCTGCCGCCTGCAGACCGGCTTCCGGATTCTCCTCAGCTTCCATAATCTTCAGTTCTATTCCTCCGGCGGTTAATTCATCCTCTATCTTCCCTCTTCTTTCAAGAAGATATTTATAATAATATGAAGTTACAGCAAATACTACACATTTAAGCATTGAAATGTTCCTTCACTTCCGATACAATAAACAGGCACGAGTATGTTATGATTATAATATACAACCATAAAATTGAAAAGAAGGGAAGTATACTACTATGGCACAAAATCCTGTTGTTACTTTTACCATGGAAAACGGAGATGTAATCAAAGCTGAACTTTATCCTGATATTGCCCCGATTTCCGTGAACAACTTTATCAGCTTAATCAACAAGCATTTCTATGACGGATTAATTTTTCACCGCGTTATCCGCGGCTTTATGATTCAGGGCGGCGACCCGGAAGGTACCGGCATGGGCGGTCCCGGCTACAGCATTAAAGGTGAATTTGCCGCAAACGGCGTGGAAAATAATTTAAAACACACAGAAGGCGTGCTTTCCATGGCAAGAAGCATGATGCCCAATTCCGCAGGCTCACAGTTCTTTATTATGCATAAGAACGCCCCTCACCTTGACGGTTCCTATGCTGCTTTCGGAAAAGTCATTGAAGGCATGGAGAATGTTAACAAAATTGCTGAAACGGCTACTGATTACTCTGACCGTCCTTTGGAAGACCAGGTTATGAAAACCGTTACGGTAGAAACCTTCGGCGAAACTTATCCTGAGCCGGAAAAATATTAGGAAATGAAAAAGCAAAGCAGTGGGACATAGGTACCATGTTGTTCATATTTTGTTCACATTTAATTTAAAAAATCTTAAATTACACAACATTCTTTAGACATTTCTGTACCTTATACTAACATCATAAGATACAAAACGGTCAACAACAAAGTAATTGATTTTTTAAATAACTTTTTCATAATAAATGCCAAGTAAGCATGAGCTTACTTGGCATCCTCCCTTTTATGAGTCTTTTATCAATTTTCTCTTGTGCTTTTGCACATTTTACTGTATATTTAGAAATAGTTAATAAAATTTTTACTGATTTTTCATTCTATGATATCCAATGGGGGATGCATCATAGATGATTTTTTATTGTAAATCCCCCAATAGAAAAAATCATTCGGAGGATTTACTGGAACGGTAAATTCTTTTTTATTAGCCAAATATAATACAGGAACAAAGGAGAACTTTTATGGAAAATGTAATGAACGCTATTGCAAACGTCAACTCCGCCATAAACGGAGTGGTATGGGGAATTCCGATGCTGATACTGATTATCGGCACAGGTATCTACATGACTGTAGGTATGAAATTCTTCCAGATTACAAGAATTAAACATTGGATGAATGAAACCTTTCTTGCAATCTTCAAAAAGAAACACGTAACTGCCCACACAGGAAAAGGAGAATCTTCCATTTCCCAGTTCCAGGCGCTTTCCACTGCACTTGCCGCTACCATTGGCGTAGGTAATATTGCCGGCGTTGCAGGCGCAATTATTACAGGAGGAGCCGGCGCCGTATTCTGGATGTGGCTTTCCGCCCTGTTTGGAATGATGACAAACTATTCCGAAAATGTGCTTGGTATTTTTTACCGCCGCAAAAACGCAAAAGATGAATGGTCAGGCGGCGCCATGTATTACTTGCAGGACGGTCTTAAGAATAAAAAAGTAATCGGCGTTTTGGCGAAGCCCCTGGCAATTTTATTTGCTGTTTTCTGTGTACTTGCTTCTTTTGGTATCGGCAACATGACACAGGTTCATGAAATTGCAAGCTCCCTGCAGGATACCTTCAGCATTCCGCCCCTTGCAACCGGAATTATCATTGCAGTAGTTGCAGCTCTTGTTATCTTAGGCGGAATTAAGGCAATCGGCAACGTGGCAGAAAAAATTGTTCCTTTTATGGCATGTGCTTACATACTTGGCACTATTATCGTATTGATATTGAATTTCAAGTCCATTCCTTCTGTGTTCGGAGCAATTTTCTCCAATGCTTTCGGTCTTCGTCCCATTGCAGGCGCTACCGTAGGTATGATGATCAAACAGGCAATGACCATGGGCTTTAAGCGCGGTGTATTCTCCAACGAAGCGGGCCTTGGTTCCTCCGTTATGGTACATTCCGCTTCCAATGTAAAGGAGCCTATTGTCCAGGGCATGTGGGGAATTTTTGAAGTATTCTTTGATACAATTGTAGTCTGCACACTGACAGCATTTACCGTACTCTGCTCCGGTCTTGTAGATTTGGAAACAGGCGAAATTCTCACCGCTTCCACCGGCGCTTCCTTAGTAAGCGAAGCCTTATCTGAGGGACTTGGTTCTCTTGCAGGCGGCTTTGTTGCAATTGCTGTCTGCTTATTTGCCTTTACTACAGTGCTTGGATGGTCCTTCTATGGCACCAAATCCTGTGAGTACCTGTTCGGAACAAAAGCTACCATTGTTTACAAAGTTATCTTTGTTGTCTGCATTATATTCGGCGCCACAATGAGCTTTGACCTTGCATGGGCAATCGCGGATACATTAAATGCATTAATGGCTATTCCTAACTTAATCGGCGTTCTGTGCCTGTCCGGTACGGTATTTGCCATTACAAGGAATTATACGGAACGTAAAATTACCAAAACCAATCCAAATGCGAAACCCATGCTTTCCTTCGACCCTGCTATTCAGGAAATGCAGGAAAAGGCTATGGCAGAAGAAGAACAGCAATAAATTAACAAAGAAGGGTTCCCTGAAAACAAGGAACCCTTCTTTAATACATTTGCTTTATATCATTTCTTATTATTTACTTCATCCATGTAAAATCATTATTGCCGCTGTTATCAGAAGTAAACTGAAGGGGCTGCTGCAGCTGCTGTTCCTTCATCTTCTGTATTGCACATCCGATAATCAGCAAAGAAAGCCCGAAATTAATAACAAAGAAAAACGGAATATCAAAAGGCAGGAAAGATACAGCTGCCTTTATAATAAGCGGCAGCGTTCTGCTGTAAACTCCGAGAAGATACAACTGCCCGAAGGTAAGCTGATATTTCATGCAGGATGCCACTATCATTCCAATCAATGCCACAAATAAAACTCCGAAGAAAAACAGCGCTGTCATCCAGATAAACATAAATACCATAACTACTGCAACGCCTACATAAATAAACGGTATCCAGCCCATTACATCTTCTTTGCTCAGTTCGAAATCTATGTCTGAAAAGTAAAGTTCTTGCACCTGTCCATTACTCTTCGCAATCATTTTCTCTGAATCCATTAAAATAACCGTAGAATAATCATACAGATACGGCTTCATTTCTTCTGCACTGTAGAAGAAATACTGGGGGTCTGTATCAATATAAACATATTTATCATCCTGTTCAAATTCAATAACATCGTCCACCCACAAATAGCCGTCTGATAATTCAAAGTCCGGTATTCCTTCTTCAAACACTTCCTTTATATTTTCTGAGCCCAGCTGGGACACCACAAAGGGTGCTAATATTGTAATTACAAAATAAATCAGCATGAGCAAAACGGCAAATCCGAATACTTTAGATTTTCTGTTTTTTAAAAACTCTTTATAGCTTTGAAAACTGTAAACGGATAAAGCCATCTCCTTAAATACATTCATATGCTTTCCTCCTTAAAGGCCTGCTGCCATAAATGCCAAAGCGAATATCAGCGCCCAGAAAAGAATAAGAACCACTAAGTTAAGAATTACTCTGACAGCTATATTCATCTTTTTATTGCATGATAAAGATGTTGTAATGGTAACACCTGCAGCTGCCAGAAATACTCCCAGAACGCCGTTGAGGATATTAATACAATGCAGCACTATAAATATGTAAGCCCATACAGGCAGTTTAACCGGTACATAATCTTCTCCTGTAGCACAGTCCTTATTATCAATTACCAACTGCGGAGTTCCCATACTGCGGACAATCAGAAGAGCTGTCTTTGTTCCCACCGGAACTTCATATTCCGTATGAACCAATCCTGTTTTCTTCTTGTACTTTCTCAGTTTCAGTTCCTCTCCGTTGACCAGCAGCTTATAGCTGCCTTTCAATGCCACATCATATGACTGTTCATCAATTTTTACATTCCATTGTTTACTCACTGTCTTTTCCTCCCTTGACACAATTTTTTGTATAGATTGGGCTGATTCCCAACGATTTTTATTATAACTTATTTTATCCGAAAAAGAAACCGTAATTACAAATATCTTTCATACCGATTTTCAATGCTTTTTCATTCTTCCACTGACGGTATCCTTATTTCCAGGGCCTGCCTGCAATTTTGAATCATAACCTCTTTATGCCTGCCGCCAAACTCTCCGTCTAAAGTCCATGCCACTTCTTCTCCTGAAGTAATTCTAAGAGAAGAGGTTTTAAAGCAATACATTAAATCCGTATTAATATTTCTGTTTAGAAGCGCTGCCATAATCGTATTCAGTTCAACCGGATTGGCGGGCCGCTTTATCAGGGTTACTTCAAATTCACCGTCATCCAGCTGCACATACTTCCCCGTAATTTTTTTAAAGCCGCCTACGGAAATGGAATTGGTAATCATGCCGAATATAAAGTCCCCTTCTATCTCCTGACCATCATATTCTATCTTGACCGGATATGACTTGATATTGGAAATACGCTTCATTCCCTCCAATATGTATGCCAGGTGTCCCAGAACATTTTTGATATCCTGCCTGGTTTCATAGGAAACATCCGTAAACAGCCCGAATGCAGCAATATAAACAAAATAATCGTCATTAAAGCGTCCTACATCACAGGCAAAGTTCCTGCCATCTACAACAACTCTTGCCGCCTGCGCCATATTCCCCGGAATATGCAGGCTGCCTGCAAAATCATTGGTACTTCCCGCCGGTACATAACCGATAGGAAGCCTCTTTTCGCATTGCATCATGCCGGTTACCACTTCATCTAAAGTCCCGTCACCTCCGCTGCAGGCAATAATATCATAATACCCAAGCTTTCTTTCTGTCACAGCCTTAATGCCGTCGCCTCTTGCCTGGGTGGGATACGCCGTCACCTCATATCCCGCTTTTACAAAAATATCTATCATATCCAGAAGGTTACTCCTGATTTGCGCTTTACCTGCCCTTGGATTATAAATAAAAAGCATTTTCTTTTTTTCCATATTTTTCTCCACTAAAAAGCGCCCCACAAAAGTGCGGCGCCCGATATTCTTATTCAGTTTTACCGCTCAGATAATCACTGATATGCGCAACCGCTTCCTGCTCATCCTGTCCATCCGCAACTACTGTAACGGTTTCCCCCGGATTCAGCACCAGGCTCATCATACCCATGATGCTTTTGGCATTTACCTTTTTACCTTCAGCCATAAGATATATGCTGCTCTCATGTCTGCTTGCTATCTGCACCAGCATGGCAATCGGCCTTGCATCCAAATCTCCTGCCATCTTAATCGCAACCGGCTTTTCTATCATAATATCTCCTCCTTTAGGCTCTGATTTTATCAGCCATTTCACTCAACTTTCGCAATCTATGGTTTACACCGGATTTTCCTACCGGTGGATTTAAGTAACCACCCAATTCCTGAAGGGAGCTTTCCGGATGAGACAGTCTGACTAAAGCCATTTCCCGAAGATTATCGGGAAGACCCGAAAGTCCCAAATGCTTTTGCAGCAAACGAATATCCTCTATCTGCTTGCTTGCCGCATTTACTGTCTTTGTAATATTAGCAGTTTCGCAGTTCACCTGTCTGTTAATTGAATTGCGCATTTCCTTCTCTATCCTTAGATTTTCCAAATTCATCAAGGATAAATGCGCCCCCATTACATTCAATAAATCAACAATTCCTGCGCCTTCCTTCAGATACACAACATGATACTTCTTACGCCTAACTATTTTAGCTTCCAATTCAAAACTACGCAGAACTTCTTTTATTTGTAATGCCTGTTTCTCAAATTCGCATACAAACTCAAGATGATATCCCTTCTGCGGGTCACTCATAGAACCGACGCATAAAAAAGCGCCTCTTAAATAAGCACGCCTGCAGCAGCTGTTTTTAATCAGTAAGGGACTCACTCCCTCCTGAAGCATTTTAACCTGTTTGTCCCCGTCAAACACCTTAACTGCCTGAAGCACTTTTTCTATATCAGTACTTATAATAAAGGTTTTTTTCAATAATGTAAAGTACTTTCTGTGTGCGGCTTCATTTTCCGCATGCAGGATAATTTCATTTTCCCCGTTTTCATTTTTGGAAATCCTGCATCCGAAATGTATAATCGCTGCCATTTCTGCCAGCTGGCAATGCCTTGAGCCCGGAATTACTCTCTCCAGCTCACTCTTTACTTCCATTGAAAATGACATAATACCTACCTTTTATTCTTCTGCGCCTAAACGCCTTGTCCCACATCCCTGTGGGCAATTTTAAGGCCGTAATTTCCTTTATTCTTCAGCCGGGCATAAAGCCTGTTCGCCAGTGTAACACTCCTGTGCTTTCCTCCGGTACAGCCGATTCCGACTACCAGCTGATATTTCCCTTCCTTCACATAATTGGGAATTAAAAATTCCAGCATGTCAGAAAGCTTGTCAATAAAAATTTCCGCCTCAGGAAAGCTCATCACATAATCCTGAACCTCTGAATCATTTCCTGTTTTATATTTTAAATCTTCTATATAAAAAGGATTCGGAAGAAATCTGACATCAAACACCAGGTCCGCATCTGCCGGAATCCCATGCTTAAATCCAAAGGACAAAATAGTAACCATCAGACTGTTGTACTCTTCATTCTGAACAAAAATACGGTCTATTTCTTCCTTTAATTCCCTGGTCAGAAGCTTCGTAGTGTCAATTACATAATCCGCTTTATGCCGTATATCATCCAGTATCTTTCTTTCCTTAAGAATTCCGTCCTCCACTCTTCCTTCCGGAGATAAAGGATGCATTCTTCTTGTTTCCTTATACCTCTTTAAAAGAGTCTGGTCACTTGCTTCCATAAACAGAATTTCAAAATTATAACCGTTTTCCTTCAGCTTTTCAAGAACCTTCTGGGCATCCTCAAAAGGCTGGTCAACACGCACATCCAGTCCCAGGGCAACCTTGCTGACTTCACTGTTAGGCATGGCAATCAATTCCACAAATTTTTCAATCAGGGGAACCGGCAGATTATCAACGCAGTAAAATCCGGCGTCCTCCAGCATTCTGAGAGCCGTACTTTTTCCTCCGCCGCTCATTCCCGTAACAACAACAAAACGCATGATGCTCCTTTCTAAAAGCGCCCCAGATAAATGATTTCCCGTTCCAACGAAACTCCGAATTTATCTTTTACCCTTTCCTGCACTTCCTTTATCACGTCTGCAACGTCTGTAGCAGTTGCCTTACCTGTATTTATCACAAATCCGCAATGCTTTTCGGATACTTTTGCTCCTCCCACAAAATATCCCCTAAGCCCTGCATCCATAATCAGTTTTCCGGCAAAATATCCTTCCGGTCTTTTAAAAGTGCTGCCTGCACAGGGAAATTCAAGAGGCTGTTTGGCTCTTCTTCTTGCCGCCAGCTCTTCCATTTTCTGCTGAATTTCTTCTTTATTGCCTGAAGCTAACTGCAATGTTACCTGCAGCACCGTAAAATGCCGGTTCTTAATGATGCTTGTGCGGTATCCAAACTCCATGGTAGCATTATCAAGCTGAAAAATTTCACCCTTATTATCAAGCACCGTAACGCTCTGTACCACCTGCTTCATTTCCCCGCCATAGGCACCTGCATTCATAACAACACCGCCGCCCATAGTGCCGGGTATTCCGGATGCAAACTCCAGCCCTGTAAGTCCGTTTTCCAGAGCGCATTTTGATACCTGGGATAAAAGGGCACCTGCCTGCACCTTCATGATGTTTTCCTGTACTTCAATCTTATTAAAACAATTCCCAAGCTGGAGAATCACCCCATGATACCCGTCATCGCTTACCAGCAGATTACTGCCGTTGCCAAGGATAAAATAGGGCACTTCCACCTGATTAAAATAGGGAATCAGCTTTTCCAGCTGCGTTTCGCTGCTTATTCTTACAAAGCATTCCGCCTCACCGCCGATGCGGAAGGTAGTATGCCTGCACATAGGTTCATTCTCCAGAATATCGCTTTCCGGCACATAAGCCCTGATAGTTTCAAAAACTGCCTCACTCAATTCTCGCACTTTTACACCTGCTGTTTCTAAATAATCACTTAATTGTTTTCCATATCCAGTACTAATTTGGCTGCACCGTAAATACCTGCATCATTGCCGAGGGTAGCCAGTGAAAACTTCACCTGCCTGCTGCCATGGAAGACATTCTTTTCATAATGAGGTCTGATAAAATCAATCAAAATCTCTCCTGCCTTGGACACACCGCCGCCGATAACAATGGCTTCGGGATTTACCACACAGGCAATACCTGCCAATGCATCGCCTAAATATTTACCGAATTTCCCTGCCACTTCCAAAGCCAGCGCATCTCTGTTTTTTACAGCATCAAATACCGTTTTTGCCGATACTTCACCGTTTCTTAAAACGCTGTCCTTATCGCTTGCTGCAAGCAGCTGATTGGCAAGTCTGGTAATGCCTGTCGCAGAGGAATATTGTTCAAGGCAGCCTTTGTTTCCGCAGCCGCAAATCTCTTCTTCACTGTCTTCAACATGAATATGACCGATTTCTCCGCCTGCTCCGGTGGCACCTGTAAGCATCTTTCCGTTAATGATAATGCCGCCGCCTACACCGGTACCGAGAGTAACCACTACCAAATCCCTGCAGCCCTGACCGCCGCCCATCCACATTTCACCAAGGGCAGCTACATTGGCATCATTTCCTGCCATTACAGGCATATTCAGCAAGTCCTCCAGGGTATCCTTAATGCTGAAGGTTCCCCAACCCAGATTAACAGCTCTGTGTACCACGCCTTCGCTGTCCACAGGTCCCGGCGCTCCTACACCTACGCCGGCAACGGATTCCCTGTCTATCTGCTTCATTTTTTCCCTGATACTGTCTGCAATATCGGGAAGGATAAGGGAACCGCTTTCTTCTGTTCTTGTGGGAATCTCCCACTTATCAAGGACATTGCCTTCCACATCAAATAATCCAAGCTTAACTGTAGTTCCTCCGATATCCACTCCAAATACATATTTTTTCATTTACGTACGCTCCCTGTTTTATTTTTATTTTAAAATCCCTTAAATATTCCTGTTTATGTATAAAATTATTTGTAACTGTCCGACTCTTGGCCGATTGCCGCAATTATTCGTCCTCGTCTTCGTCTCTTCTTCTTGTCAGCGATTCCTGCACACGCCTGTATAATTCCTGCGCTGCATTGTAGCCCATCTTCTTCTGACGGTGATTAATTGCCGCTGATTCACAGATAACTGCAAGGTTACGTCCCGGACGGATAGGGATATTATGGCATACTACTTTATTGCCAAGGTATTCCGTATACTCTTCTTCAAGCCCCAGCCTGTCATATTCCTTTTCTTTATCCCAGTCTTCAAGCCGGATAACAAGGTCAATATTCTGGGTATCCTTTACACTGGACACACCAAACAGTGTCTTAACATCAATAATTCCGATACCCCGGAGTTCTATAAAATGCTTGGTAATATCAGGCGCAGAGCCTACAAGCGTATCATCACTTACCTTGCGGATTTCCACCGCGTCATCGGTTACAAGACGGTGTCCTCTCTTTATCAGCTCAAGGGCCGCTTCCGATTTACCGATACCGCTTTCACCGGTAATCAGGACACCTTCACCGAAAACATCCACAAGCACACCGTGAACAGAGATACAGGGTGCCAGCATAACATTCATCCATCTGATGATTTCCGCCATAAATGCAGAAGTTGCTTTCTTGGTCATCAGCACCGGAACCTTATATTCAATCGCTGTTTTTAAGAAAAGTTCATCTGGCTTTAATTCACGGCAAAATACAATCGCGGGAATCTCACAGGAAAGAAGCCTTGTATAAATTTCTTTCTTTCTTGCTTCAGGCAATCCTTCAATGTAAGAATATTCCACAAATCCTACCACCTGCAGCCTGGTTGCCTCAAAATGTTCAAAGTAACCTGCCAGCTGCAGCGCCGGTCTGTTGATATCGGGCTGTGTTACTTTAATCTTGGAAATATCCAGCTCCGGAGTCAGATTTTCCAACTTCATTTTTTCAATAATTCTCTCCAACTTTACGCTTGTCATACCCTGCTCCTTTTTTTACCATATTTAGCGTTCGACACTAACATCAGTTTACTATTTCCTGAAAAAATTGTAAATATCCTCTGCCACATTAGCAGGAATTTCTTCCACCTGCGCCAGGGTTTCCACATCCGCGTTTTTTATTTCCTCTATGGATTTAAAATGACGCATCAGGGCTTTTCTTCTTGCCGGCCCTATCCCCGGGATTTCATCCAGCACTGACTTCACCTGGGATTTGCTTCTTAACGAACGATGGTATTCAATGGCAAACCGGTGCGCCTCATCCTGTATCCTGGTAATCAGCTTAAATCCCTCACTGTCTTTGTCTATGGGAATTTCTTCATTATTATAATACAGGCCTCTGGTACGGTGGTTATCATCTTTAACCATGCCGCATACGGGAATATTGATATGCAGCTCCTCAAGTACTCCCAATGCAATATTTACCTGTCCCTTTCCGCCATCCATCATAATAATGTCGGGAAATTTGGTAAAGCTTCCGAATTCATTGTCAATCTGCTTGCCTGCCAGCTCCTTCTTTTCCTCCATGCCATGCACAAATCTCCTTGTAAGAACCTCCTTCATGCAGGCATAATCATCCGGTCCTGATACTGACTTAATCCTGAATTTTCTGTAATCACTGCGTTTGGGCCTGCCCTTCTCATAAACCACCATGGAGCCTACGTTGGCAAATCCGCTGATATTGGAAATGTCATAGGCCTCCATACGGCTCACATTTTCAAGCCCTAAAAGCTTCCCTATCTCCTTTGCGGCACCGATGGTTCTTCCTTCTTCCCTTCTGATACGTTCCTTGTCCTGGCTGAGGACAAGCTGGGCATTTTTTGCCGCCAGTTCCACCAGCTTTTCCTTGGTACCGATTTTAGGCACTCTGATATAAACCCTGGCGCCTTTTCTTTTCGTCAGCCACTGCTCCAGAACTTCGATATCCTCTATTTCCTCCTGAAGCATCAGTTCCCTGGGAATAAAAGGCGTTCCCGCATAAAACTGTTTTACAAAATCAAGAAGAATCTGAGACCGGGGTGTCTGGGCCACATGAATCATGTAAAAATGTTCTCTTCCCATCAGCTTGCCGCTCCTGACAAAAAACACCTGCACGACCGCATCCTTATCATCACTGGCAAGTGCAATAATATCCTTATCCTCTCCGTCACTGTCGGTAATTTTCTGTTTCTGCGCAATCTGTTTGACACTGTTATATAAATCACGGTATCTTATGGCCTCTTCAAACTCCAGTTCCTCAGATGCCTGCTTCATCTTCTGTTCCAGTTCCTTTAATATTTCCTGATAGCTGCCGTTTAAGAAATCAAGGGCTTTTTTTACTCTTTCCCTGTATACCTCCTCCGGAATATTTCCCTGGCACGGCGCCATACATTGCTTAATATGATAATTCAGGCACGCCCTGTCATTCCCGCAGTCCTTCGGGAGATTTTTATTGCAGGTACGGAGCTGATACAGCTTATTAATCAATTCAATCGTGTCCTTAACTGCAGACGCACTGGTGTAAGGACCGAAATATTTGGAATGGTCTTTCTTCATCATTCTGGAAAAAAGCACCCTGGGATATGTCTCGCCTACCGTAACTTTAATATAAGGATAAGTTTTATCATCCTTAAGCATGGTATTATACTTGGGCCGGTGCTCTTTAATCAGATTATTTTCCAGCACCAGAGCTTCAAGCTCCGAATCGGTTACTATATATTCAAACCGGCTGATTAATGTAACCATCTTGTCAATCTGGGGACCTCTGCCTATATTTTTCCTGAAATAAGACCTGACACGGTTATAAAGGTTAATAGCTTTTCCTACATAAATAATGGTGTCGGCTTCGTCATGCATGATGTAGACGCCGGGACATTTGGGGAGTTTTTTCAACTCTTCCTGTATATCAAACATAATTTCACTGTCTCCTTTGTCCGGGAAACTCCCGGCATAAAAAAAGAATTCTTAATTATTATAGCATAAGAATTCTTTTTTTATCTTATAAATCTGAACGTGTTCCGGAGAAAAGACCTGTAGGCCGGTCATCTGCCGGAGGTTCATTTTCTGAGCCTTCCGCCTTCTTTTCCGGTTCAGGGCTTTCAGCTCCGTTTACTTTCGATTCCGGTATTTTTGTTTCTGTTTCGGGCATTTTGGTTTCCGGTATTTTTGTTTCCATTTCCGGCAGTTTTATTTCCGTATTAAAGAAGGAGTCCTTTTTTTCTCCGGCAGTTTTTTCCGTCTCCTGCCCTTCCTTCTCATCCTTCTTTTCCTCAGGCTCCGGGATTCCCTTTTCCTGACGGTAAATCTTCATAAATTCCTTGCCGCTGATGGTTTCTTTTTCTATCAGATGTGCTGCCAGCTTATCCATCAGTTCACGGTTTCCTGACAGAAGAGCCTTTGCTTCATCATAACATTCCTTTAAGGTTTCCATCACTTCAGTATCCACATCCGCAGCAGTCCTGTCACTGCAGGTCAGGCGGGCACCGCCGCCCAGGTATTCGCTTTCCACGGTAGCAAGGCCCATTAAACCGAAGCGCTTGCTCATACCGAACCTTGTAATCATATTGGTAACGATATTCGTTGCCTGCTCGATATCATTTGCCGCACCTGTGGTAACATTTCCGAATACAATTTCTTCAGCAGCCCTGCCGCCAAGCAAACTCACCAGCCTGTCATGAAGCTCATCTTTAGTCTGAAGGTATTTTTCCTCCTCAGGAACATGCATTACATATCCTAAGGCACCCATGGTTCTGGGTACAATCGTAATTTTCTGCACCGGTTCGGAATTCTTCTGCAATGCACTGATTAAAGCATGCCCCACTTCATGATAGGAAACAATTTTTCTTTCCTCCTGGCTCATGATACGGTCTTTCTTTTCTTTGCCCACAAGCACCTGCTCGACTGCATCAAACAAATCCTTTTGATTGACATATTCCCGTCCATGCTGTACGGCGTTAATGGCTGCCTCGTTAATCATATTGGCAAGGTCTGCACCCACAGCACCGCTGGTAGCAAGGGCAATGGCATCCAAATCCACGCTGTCATCCAGATGCACATCCTTGGCATGAACCTTAAGGATGGCTACTCTTCCCTTTAAATCAGGCTTATCTACAATAATTCTTCTGTCAAAACGCCCCGGACGAAGCAATGCCTTATCCAGGATTTCAGGACGATTGGTAGCGCCGAGCACCAGAATCCCCTTGGAGGTATCAAAGCCGTCCATTTCAGAAAGCAGCTGGTTTAAGGTCTGTTCTCTTTCCTCATTGCCACCGCCGTATTTATTGTCACGGCTCCTGCCGATTGCATCAATTTCATCTATAAAAATAATGCAGGGAGCATTTTTCGTTGCTTCCTTAAATAAGTCCCTGACACGGGAAGCTCCCACACCAACATACAGTTCTATAAAATCCGAACCCGATAAAGAAAAGAAAGGAACCTTCGCTTCTCCTGCAACAGCCTTAGCAAGTAAGGTTTTACCTGTACCGGGAGGCCCCACAAGCAAAGCGCCCTTGGGAAGCTTCGCACCGATTTTGGCATATTTCCCGGGATTATGGAGAAAATCCACCACTTCCTGTAAGGATTCCTTTGCTTCATCCTCACCTGCCACATCCCTGAAGGTAATGCCTGTTTCCTTCTGTACATAAACCTTGGCGTTGCTCTTTCCCACACCCATAGGCCCGCCGCCCTTTGACATCTTGCGGAAAAGAAAGCTTAAAAGCACCCACATCAGCAAAATAGGCACCACATAGGTCAGCAGAAAGCTGATAATTACACTGGAGCGGTCAGCCACCTGTCCCTTTACGGGAACATTATATTCCAGCAGACGCTGTGTAAGCGTATCATCATCTTCTATTTTACCTGTGTAATAGGTAATGGAAGGCATGCCGCCGTACATATAAAAGCCCATGGTCTGAGTTTTTTCTTCGGCCTTAGGAGTAATGATTACTCTGTCAGAAGCAATTTCCACAGACTCAACATCCCCTGCTTCCATCATCTGAATAAACTCATTGTAGCTGATTTCCTTTTCAGTTTCCCCGGACATCATCTTCATGAAGCTGCTCATCATGAGCAATGTAATCAGTGCCGCTATCAAAAACAGAATAATGCTCTGTTTCTTTGGGTCCCTGCCGTTCCCGGAACCGTTTCCGTTTCCATTGCCGCCGTTATTGCCCTGATTATTATTCCCGTTTCCCGGTCCGCCGTCGAATTGATTCAAATTATTATCGCTCATTTAATTACTCTTTCCTTTTATAATTGGCTCACTGGTCAAATCTACTCCCAGTTTTTTAAATATTTTTATATCAACATCAGAAAGCATTACTGAGGTATGTACCTGACATCCCTTCAGCTTCGGGAGCTGCTCTAAGGCCTTTTTGGCATTTTTATCATTCAGGGCAGAAACGGAAAGGGCTATCAGCACCTCATCCGTATGCAGACGGGGATTTTTCCCTCCCAGATATTTGGTTTTCAATTCCTGAATAGGTTCAATCGCCTCAGGAGAAATCAGATGAATATCATCATCCACTTCACCCAGATATTTCAATGCATTCAGCAATAAAGCCGCTGATGCTCCCAGTAAATCAGTTGTCTTGGAAGTAATTATGGTACCGTCAGAAAGTTCAATGGCTGCGGTAGGCACTCCCAGTTTTTCTTCACGTTCCTTAGCTGCAACCGTTACCTTTCTGTCATCGGTTGTAATTTTAGCCTGCTTCATCAGCAGTTCTATCTTATAGACATCATTTTCCTTTGCTTTTCCCTTTATGACGTCATTCATCGCCGTATAGTAACGACGGATAATTTCCATGTGGGAAGCCTGCCTGCACACTTCGTCATCCACAATACAGTTTCCCGCCATATTTACACCCATATCGGTAGGCGATTTATAAGGATTCTCCCCGTAAATGCCTTCAAAAATAGCATTCAGGACAGGGAAAATTTCAATATCCCTGTTATAATTAACCGTTGTTTCCCCATATGCTTCCAAATGGAAAGGGTCAATCATATTAATATCGTTTAAATCCGCCGTTGCCGCTTCATAAGCAAGGTTTATGGGATGCTTTAACGGAATATTCCAAATAGGGAAGGTTTCATACTTGGCATAGCCTGCTTTAATTCCCCTTTTATTATCATGATAAAGCTGGGACAGACAGGTTGCCATTTTTCCGCTTCCGGGTCCCGGAGCAGTAACTACAACCAGAGGTCTTGTGGTTTCAATATATTCATTTTTCCCATATCCTTCATCACTGACAATAAGCGGAATATTGGACGGATAGCCTTCTATGGCATAATGCAGGTATACCTTCACGTTTTTCTTTTCCAGCTTTTCTTTGAATTCTGCGGCTCGCACCTGACCTGCATAATGAGTCAGCACCACGCTTCCCACATAAAGCCCCCGGCTTTCAAATTCCTTCATCAGTCTCTGGACATCTTCATCATAAGTAATTCCCAAATCGCCTCTTATTTTATTCTTTTCAATATCGGCTGCATTTATTACAATGACAATTTCCGCCCTGTCGGAAAGCTTCATCAGCATGCGGAGCTTGCTGTCAGGCTCGAATCCCGGCAATACCCTTGACGCATGATAATCATCAAACAGCTTGCCGCCGAATTCCAGATATAATTTATCCCCAAATTTACTGATTCTTTCTTCAATATGCTCAGACTGCATCTTTAAATATTTTTCATTATCGAATCCCACTCTCATAATTTCCCCGTCCGTTTTTCCTTTGTAATACTCGGTATATATTTTTTTACATATCGTTTTTTATTGTAGCACAACTCTGTTAATTATTCCATAAAAAAGAAATTAACGATTATCAATTTTTTCTAAAGAAAATAGTATTGACATCAAAAACAACCGGTGCTAGAATTTTTTTATCAAAGCAAAGGCGCTGTGAGCAAGGCTCATAGTGCCTTTTTATTCATGACATGTTTATGACAACAGAAAGTTTGCAACGGAAAATCATACTAAACTAAGGAGTTATTATGGCAGTAAAATACGTTTTTGTAACCGGCGGCGTTGTTTCAGGCTTAGGCAAAGGAATCACAGCCGCTTCTTTAGGTAGACTGTTAAAAGCCCGCGGCTATAAGGTCACTATGCAGAAATTTGATCCTTATATTAATATTGACCCGGGCACTATGAATCCTATTCAGCACGGCGAGGTTTTTGTTACTGATGACGGGACGGAAACCGACCTTGATTTAGGTCACTATGAAAGATTTATCGACGAAAATCTGGACAAGAATTCCAATGTCACTACAGGAAAGGTCTATTGGTCAGTTCTGCAGAAGGAACGCCGGGGTGATTACGGCGGTGGCACCGTGCAGGTAATCCCCCACATTACAAATGAAATCAAAAGCCGCTTTTACCGTAATTTCACTGATGAGGATACCCGGATTGCCATTATTGAGGTGGGCGGAACGGTAGGTGATATCGAAAGCCAGCCTTTTCTGGAATCCATCCGCCAGTTCCAGCATGAAGTCGGGAAAGAAAATGCAATTTTGATTCATGTTACCTTAATTCCCTATTTGAAGGCCTCTCAGGAGATGAAAACAAAACCTACCCAGGCAAGCGTAAAGGAACTGCAGGGAATGGGTATCCAGCCGGATATTATTGTATGCAGAAGCGAGCATCCTTTAGACCAGGGCATTAAAGATAAAATTGCATTGTTCTGCAACGTGCCCTGCAGTCATGTGCTCCAGAATCTTGATGTGGAATATTTATATGAAGCGCCCCTTGCCATGGAAAATGAACATCTGGCACAGGTTGCCTGTGAATGTCTGAATCTTGACTGTCCCGAGCCTGATTTAACAGATTGGAAAGCCATGGTAAAGGACTTAAGAACCCCCATCCATGAAGTGACTATTGCTCTTGTGGGCAAATATGTCCAACTCCACGATGCTTATATCAGCGTAGTGGAAGCCTTAAAGCATGGCGGCATTACCAACCACACCACTGTCAATATTAAATGGATTGATTCCGAAACAGTAACAGATGAAAATGCAAAGGAATTATTGGGAGATGTCAACGGTATTCTGGTTCCCGGAGGTTTCGGTCCCAGGGGCATCGACGGAAAAATCAAAGCCATTACTTATGCCAGAACCCATTCCATTCCCTTCCTGGGTCTGTGTCTCGGCATGCAGCTTTCCATTGTGGAATACGCAAGGAATGTGATAGGCTTCAATGACGCTCACAGCATTGAACTGGATCCTTCCACTACTCATCCCGTAATTGCGCTGATGCCTGACCAAAACGGTGTGGAAGATATCGGCGGCACCTTAAGGCTCGGTTCTTATCCCTGCGTACTGGACAAAACCTCCAGAGCTTATGAATTATATGGTGAAGAAGTCATTCATGAACGGCACAGACACCGCTATGAGGTAAATAATGATTTCCGCGCTGCATTAACCGAGCACGGCATGAAGCTTTCCGGCTTATCTCCCGACGGACGCATTGTAGAAATGTGCGAACTGCCTGAACATCCTTTCTTCATTGCTACCCAGGGACATCCGGAATTGAAGTCAAGGCCCAACAGACCCCATCCTTTGTTTAAAGGCTTTGTAAAAGCGGCGGTTGAAAATAAAAAATAATAGTTTAGGTTATGATAAGGGGGCTGCCTGACCGGCAGCCCTCTTATATAAATCCTCAGATATTATTTTATATTATTAAATATTATTTTTTATGGCTTCTAATCCTTTCATTAATGCATCTTGAATGAGACTGACATTATTCTCATATTGAGGATTTTCTGTTCTGATTACATTCAAAACTTCTCTAAACACTCCATCCACCATAATGGTAATTCCTTCAACTTTTTCACCTGTTTTTTCATTTTCAAATTCTTCTGATATTATTGATATAGTCTTTTTCATTCTAATCTCCGTTCCGCCGCCTCAGGCTGGCGGCTCAAATAGTATTTCTCAAGGGATTCATTATTCATTCACTTAGTGCAACAGCCCAGTTTCTGATATTATTTGCACTTTCTAAAATGATATTATCTAGCAGCCTTTATCCTGTCCGTCTTTTATTTCTTTCCATCGTATATAACTCTGATGGTCCACATATATGAAAAAAATCAACAATCCTATAATTATAATATACCCCAATAATGTTCCGCCCGACCTGCTCGTAAACAATGAAATGCGATTTATAAAAAACAGTACAGTATACGCTATTCCATACGCCGGGTGCTTCCTTATTAAGAACAGAATACTTAACGCCAGGGGAATGACAAAAAGCATAATAAGCGCCCCCAGACTTGATGTTAACAATCCTGCCACCGAAAAAATAATTCCAATTATACTCATCACTATAATTTTTTTGTTTGTTGTATCCTGCATGTCTCTCTCCTTCTATATTTAGAATTTACTTAATGACTCCTGTGTGTCCTATTTTGATTTTAAGTATTCTTTACAGCCTTTATCCAATAATACAATTAACAACATTATTACTGCAAGCATTAATCCCAAAGGTGCTGACACAGCCCACAATATCTGTACAACCAGTAAGGCAATTACTGCCACATATTTTCTTTTACACATTACGATAATCAAAGCTGCCATTACCACCTCAGCAAGCAATGCCTGCCCCCACAATTCACCCAACAATTCTGCCGTGATACTCCCGCCAAGTCCACTCTCCACTCCCTGTCGAAATGCATTTCCTTCCGACAGAAAAGTCACACCTGTCAGCATCAGAGCAGGCAGTACAGTCACCGCCATTTTTAATATATTAATTATTATTACCACTATAAATCCTATCGGTTTCTTCACTACTTTTCCTCTGCTTTCTTATACTTCACTTTTTATAAAATACTGACGGCTTTTTCTGCTGACAGTCAGCAAAAGAAGCATTATAAAATAAACCGTCAGTTCCAATGGACTCTCTCTTATAAATGCGCATACTATTTGAACTAAAATTAAAATAACAGCTAATACAAAATGCTTTTTTAAAATTGCCAGCACAATCCCTACCAAAATCGCACATACGACTATCATCTCAAGCAGCACATATACTATTGCGTCTCCTCCTGATGAAGTGCCATTCCCAGCTGCCTGTTCCGATTGAATCCCACTAAATATCTTCAGAATTAATGTAATCAACGAAGATTCCGATACTGCTTTTAAAGCAAGGGCACCAAGAACAATATTCGCCGTAATACCAATAGGACATCTATCTGCTTTAGATATCTCCGTAACTTCTGTTTTACCGGTAAATTCTATTTCTGTTTCTGAATCTGTCTCTTTAAGCAGGTTTCTTTTCATATACACAACAATAGCCAATATTACTGCCGCAATCACAATAAGAATCGGCATATTCCATGAAAATATGATTGCAAATACTGCAACCGATACCATTTCATGAGCTTTTTTACGCGCTGCCATACTAACTAACAGGCTTCCCAAAAGCATTTTTATAAGAAAAGCCCCTATTGCATAAAATGCTGCTTGATCACTTGCCATTAACAAGGCGCCAAAAAAATCATTCAGAAACAATAGCATTACAATACTCAAATAACTAATGCTTAAAATCAGTATTGCAAGTTCACAGTTTGCTTTCTTCTTTTTTTTATCCATTATATCCTCTCCCTCTTTATTACCTTAAGGCAAATTATTTTATTGCATTATACTACCTCCAAATTCAAAATTATTTTTTTGATTCCGAATCCTATGTATTTATGTCCGAAGATAAGATTTTGCAGTTTTTCAGTCATTTTTTTTGCTTTGGGAAATAATTTCATATACTTTAGTCATACCAAAAAAGAAGCAGCTTTAGGCAGCTGCTTTTTCCTATCTTCTTATTTAATATTAATGCAAGGGTAATCTGACAGTTATATAAAACCAGTTTTGACCGTTCCTTTCCCTATTGTCAGTGTAAATTTGACCATGCCGCTTTCTTACTATGTTTTTTACACTGTATAATCCCAAACCCCGTTCATCGCCTTTTCCTGAAGTTCCCTTTTCAAAAAACCTGACTACCTCTTCGCTTTTAATAAAACGGCAAACATTTCCTACATTAATAATTAATTCATTTTCTTCGGCTATTTCAATTTCTATTTTCTTATCAATGTATCTGTCCTGCTTTACTTCTTCTATTGCATTATCAATTAAGACTCCAAGAATTTTAACTACATCTGCTTCAAATAAGCTGTCCTTTAGTTTTCCAATATGTAAGACGCAGGATTTCTCTACTCCTTTTACTTCCTTACTGCACAACTTCAAATATAAAAATCCCGCAATTACAGGGTCGCCATTTCCACTGATAATTTGCGCATATATATCATCCTGCATCATATCATTACAGTACTTTTCCTGTTCTGCCTTTAATTCCTCAAGACTTCCCGCCGTATAGACCATCCCCTGAATTGCAGTCAGCTGATTCCTGTAATTGTGCTGGTTAACCCTTACCTGTTCAATTAATTCTATTACTGCACCGCTGTATAAAGAATTCAGGTTCTTCTCTGCTTCTAACTGTTTATTTAACAATCTTTCTTTTTGCAATGACAGCAGGAATGCAAATAATAAAACAATACTTACAATAAGTATAAAGTAATCCCATTGCTGCAATTCTTTATATGCTTCAAAACGATACATCGAAACAACAAGAAACAGCACAGCTGCAATCAGAAAAGCTGTTACCATCTTCCCTCTTTGGCGCATATATGCCGATATAGCCTTCCATACTTTAAGCTTGTACAAAGCAAAAACCACACAAAGCAGCAGGGTATTCACCAACTGATTGATAATACCTGCAAGCTTCGGATACCAGAACACCATCGGAAGATAACAAATCATCTGCAATACAGCTGTGGATACCATGCATAAAATATAATTTATCAGACTATCCCGCCACGATTCCTTAAATTGCACCTTTGAATACAGGAATAAAAGCAAATATAGAACAATCTCCCAATATTTCATGGGTCGACTGCATATATATTCAATCTGATATGATGCAAGTTCAATTCCCATAAATAAAAGAGTATAAATATTCCATTTAAATTTTTGACCATATAAGCCGTGCAGACACAATAAAACCGCCAGTATTTCAAATACAAGATAAAATCTTTCAGCCATCTTTCATCTCACTCACTAAATTTTTCCCATATACTTCTCCTAAAGATAATTGCCTGTCTATACATTTCATTTTGAGAAGTTTATTGACTATATCTATAGCATCAATATAATCTTTATTTACCAATGTACTTCTATTACATAAAGTAAAAGCATCAGAGTTCAATTTTTCTATGATTTTCCTCAATGGCTGATAAGCAATTTCCAGAGTATCATTTACCGTATAAATCCTTGTATAAGGTTTTTCGCACATTATATATATGATATTGCTGACTTTAACAGGAAATAACAGCCCATCCTTTCTAAAACAGACGCGTCTGTCCGCTTCATTTCTATCCTCAATTCCAAGGGCTTCCTTTACTTTATTAACCACCCTTTCATTATTGAAGGGCTTTTCAATATACTGAAAACAATGAAGCTCACTGTATGTAAACAGTTTAGGGTCTTCTAATGATGAAATAAAAATAATGGGTGTACACTTATATTTGCGGATTTCTCTTATATTACTTGCAAATGTTATTCCGGAGGTATCCCCCCTGGATGATGTGTCTATAATAATATCAAGCACAAACAAATGAATCATATACTGCATGGCATAACCATAAGCCGAATTAATATTATCCGCTTGCAACACACTTATTTCAGAATCGATTCCCTTCAGGAGCAATGTTAACATTTTTCTTGCTTTTTCATTATCTTCAAGAAGTAAGATATTTCGTTTCACTAGTATTCCTCTAACCCCATTTATTTTTCCCTAAAATATTACACTACATCCTTGCGCCGCCTGCGTTATCCTTAAACCACTGATAAGCCAGCTCCACGCCTTCCTCAAGTTCCACCTTATGCGTCCAGCCCAGTTCATGAAGCTTGTCTACATTGGTAAGCTTTCTGGGGGTTCCGTCCGGCATGTCCTTATTCCAGATAATTTCTCCTTCAAATCCCACTGTCTTTTTCACGGTTTCCGCCAGCTGCTTAATGGTTACTTCCTTGCCCGTACCGATATTTACGTGCTGCTCTCCGCTGTAGTTTTCAAGCAAAAATACACAGGCATCCGCCATATCATCCACATAAAGGAACTCACGCAGGGGTGTACCTGTTCCCCAAAGCTCCACAGAAGGCGCTCCCGAAACCTTTGCTTCGTGGAATTTACGAATCATGGCAGGCATTACATGGGAACCTGACAGGTCATAATTGTCATGAGGTCCGTATAAGTTAGTGGGCATGCAGCTGATAAAGTCATCCCCGTACTGTCTCTTATAAAACTTGCACATTTCAAGCCCTGCAATCTTGGCAATCGCATAGGCTTCGTTGGTTACCTCCAAAGGACCTGTTAAAAGAGCATCCTCGGGAATCGGTTGAGGAGCCATTCTGGGATAAATACAGGTGCTTCCCAGGAACAACAGCTTTTTCACCTTATATCTGTGGCAGCACTCAATCACATTGCACTGAATCTGCATATTTTCATATGCAAAATCTGCAGGAGTGGTATTATTTGCATTGATGCCTCCCACCTTGGCTGCCGCTAAAACAACTGCATCAGGCCTTTCCGCTTCAAAAAATTCCCTTACTGCCGCCTGATTTGTCAAATCCAGCTCCTTATGAGTTTTGCCGATAATATTCTCATATCCTTTTGCCTGCAGATTTCTGACAATGGCGCTTCCTACAAGTCCCCTGTGCCCTGCTACATATATTTTGTCCTCTTTCTTCAACATCCCACTCAACCTCTTTCTTTTTTATTATCCTTATTTTTAATGAATTACATCCCGAAAGCCTTCCTCAACAGTCTCTCCTCTGAAAATATCCTCCGCCTTTACAGGAGATGCGGGGAAATCCTTATATCCTGTCCTGTCCCCCGAAGCCGGATAGTAAAAGGTATACCCGTGAAGCTCATAAGAAACAGTTTCAAAATTTTCATAATCCTTCTGATGTATCAAATACTCAGCAGAGGCGCTGCGCGCTGTCTCATATACGAATGCCCCCGCCTTATAACATCCAAGCACTGCCAGCAGCACCCAAAAAAGCTTATATCTGTCAAGCCGGGGACTGATTTTCAGATAGATAAATCCCCATACCAACACAGGAAATACCCATAAATACACACAGCCGTATCTGATCAGCGGAGCGCTTGTAAGCCAGAACAAAAAGCTTACTGCCATGGTTCCCGACACAACCAGAAAATCCGCCGTTTCTTTACTTCTTTTTATAACAAAATACACACATAAGATAATAAATATGATAAGCCCCGATAACGCCAGCAGCAAAAAGACCTTATTAATACTGTCCAGCGATGCTGCCCACTCAGGCAGCCACTGCCCGATGGGTTCATCATATCTTGTCACATCCGAAAAGCCCCTGCCCCATACCTGAATTTCTTTGGCATCATAATCCGCCATTCCCTTCGGAATCTTAAAATCAAAGGAAAACAAATCAACAGAGGTAAAGGGATATACCAGCCAGCCGGATAAAATTACATTCCTGATAAAAAAGGGAAGTGCCATAAGCAGCCCCAGACTCAAAAACAGCGCGATTTCCTTTCCCTTCTTATCTTTTATCATCATAATTGCCGGTTTTATGGTCAGCAGTAAAATCAACGCTCCCGACAGTTTAACCGTTACTGTAAATACACCGAAAAGGCATAAAAGCCCATAGGGCAGATAAGTGCTTTCCTTCCACTCCAGCAAATCCAGCCATCTGATTATAATGTAAAATACACTGAGCACCATAAAATAATCGGAAGCCGGTGAAACCATTTCATCAAATATAATCAGAAGATAATAAACCGCCATAACCCTCACGAAATCGGAAAGCTGCGGCCTTTTTGACTTTCTGTCAAGAATCCCTTCCGCACAGACTAAGGAAAGCAAAAATGCCATAAATCCCGCGCAGCAATGGTAGGACTGACCGCCGAGAAACGCAAAGCTGTAAAGGGCTGAAAGACAAAAGGAAGAACTGTTATAAGCCAGCCGGCTATGTAAATTGCCGAGCCCCGGCACAACGCCATATTCTTCTATCCACCGGATGCTCTGTGCATGATACAATCCCGTATCATAATGTATGATTCCGGCAGAAGTTCCATAAGCAAAAATGAGAAATAATACCACAATAGCCCCTGCTTTTACAGGAGTAATTGTCAATAAAAAACTGCGGAACTGCTCCTTTAATTCTTTTCTCAAAATAAAGGTACAGACCATACAAATAACAATAAGAAGAACATTCGCCCAAAGTCCGACCTTACTAAAAATACTGAAAAACTGTGCATAAACCGTTACAAATGCAAGACCCGCATACAAATAGCTGCTTTGCTTTTTTATGCCGCAGCCGCCCGTCTTCAAAATAAGCCGAAGAGCAGTATATCCGCAGATATAACAGGTTGCAGTCATATAAATCCAT
Source organism: Lachnospiraceae bacterium (assembly GCA_017621815.1). Lineage (GTDB taxonomy): Bacteria > Bacillota > Clostridia > Lachnospirales > Lachnospiraceae > Suilimivivens. The sequence continues at coordinate 228,799 of JAGASK010000052.1, forward strand.
ATAAGTATTACTGATATCATTTTTCCAAGCCTCCGGCCGTCTGTCTCAGCCTTTGCCGCTTACTTCTGCTTTCTGCTTTCCTTATATTCCTCGCAGCTGATGCCGGCAATCTCACGCAAATCAGCATCCATCATCATGGCAACAAGACCTTTAAAATCCACGTCACGCTTCCATCCCAGCTCTTTTTCCGCTTTGGAAGAATTTCCCCACAGATATTCCACCTCTGCCGGACGGTAAAATTCAGGATTCACATCCACAAGCAGCCTGCCTGTTTCCGCATCATATCCCTTTTCGTTGACACCTGTTCCTTCAAAACGGATGGTTATTCCTATTTCCTTAAAGGCAGCCTCCACGAATTCTCTGACGGTATGTGTCTCATTAGTGGCCAACACATAATCTCCAGGCTTATCCTGCTGAAGCATCAGCCACATTCCTTTTACATAATCACCTGCAAATCCCCAGTCACGCTTTGCATTCATATTGCCCAAAGAAAGCTTATCCTGTCTGCCTGCAATAATATTGGCAATGGCAAGTGTAATTTTTCTGGTTACAAAATTCTCTCCTCTTCTGGGAGACTCATGGTTGAAAAGAATACCGTTGCAGGTGAACATATTGTAGGATTCCCTGTAGTTTACGGTAATCCAGTAAGAATACAGCTTTGCTACTCCGTAAGGGCTCTTAGGATAAAAAGGTGTAGCTTCGCTCTGAGGCGCTGTTTCCGGAAGACCGCCGAAAAGCTCGGAAGTGGATGCCTGGTAGTAGCGGCAGTTGCCGCCGTTGACACGAAGGGCTTCCAAAAGCTTCAAGGTGCTTACTCCGGTTGCTTCAGCCGTATACTCCGGAACCTCAAAGGACACTCCTACATGGGACTGGGCAGCGAGATTATAAACCTCAGTAGGTCTGATTTCCGCAATCAAACGCATCAGATTGCTGGAATCCGTGGTATCCGAAAAATGAAGGAAAAACTTTACCTTATTGTAATCCGAATGAATGATATGGTCAATCCGTGAAGTATTGCTGATACTGTGCCTTCTCACAAGGCCATGCACCTCATAACCTTTTTCCAATAAAAACTCTGCAAGATAAGAACCATCCTGCCCTGTAATACCTGTTATCAATGCTATATTCTGCATAAATTTCTCCTTTAAATAATTTGTCTTTTTTTGCTGTATCATTAGGGAGTATACTATTGTATAATATAAGTATCAATCAAATATATTGCGTAAAAATGGTAAAATATTGCTATTGTAAAAGGAGCAGCAAAAATGGCAAAATCCTCGTCCAACAGAATTCTTGTAACACCGTCCGCTTATGCCAGAAAACACTACCTTTATGTACAGGAGGCAGGCACCCTGCAAAGCCTGGAACCCCATGTCAGCAGACGTCAGAACCTGAATTCCTTCCTGCTTTTCGTTGTATTGGAAGGAGAAGGCATTCTGTTTTACAATGGAATCCGTCATAATATCTCAGCAGGTGACTGTGTCTGGATTGACTGTACCAAACCTTATTTTCATGAAAGCAGTGCGGAACATCCATGGAGTTTAAAATGGGTGCATTTTAACGGCACGGAAGCAGGAAATTTTTATGATGCTTTTTTATCCCGGGGAAATTCATACCTTTTTCACCCCCGAAGCATCCTTCCCTTTACAGAAACATTAGACCAGCTTTATCTCTGTCACCAGAATAAAACTTCCCTGATGGAGCTTTCTTCAAATAAACTTATTACAGATATTATTACCCTTTGTTTTACCGAAAATGAATCTTTAAAGCAGGGAGAATATTCCATTCCCATAAAACTGCAGGAAATCCATACTTATCTTATGGAAAATTATCACCGGAAAATCACCCTGGAGGATTTATCCTCCCGCTTTTTTATCAGCAAATTTCACCTTTCACGGGAATATAAAAAAATCTACGGTACCACTATTTTAAATGATTTGACCTATCAGCGCATTTCCCATGCAAAATCAATGCTGCGGTTCAGCGATGATTCTATTGATACAATAGCGCTCAGCTGCGGCTTTCAGGATTCCGGCTATTTTATCAAGGTTTTTAAAAAAGCGGAAAGCATGACTCCCCTGGAATACAGAAAAAAGTGGTAAGATTTATCTTCCACTTTTCGTGTTCCTTTAGAAAATATTGCCTATCACTGCTGCAATTATAATACCAAGAACAGCTCCTGCCAGAACCTGAAGAGGCGTATGTCCTACAAATTCCTTTAACTTATCCTCCACAGTCATCTCTTTACCCATCTTGGTAAACATTTCCATCATCTCATTAAGCACTCTTGCCTGTATACCGGTTTCCCTGCGCACCCCCATAGCATCATACATAACTATAATGGCAAAAATAACTGCTATGGCAAATTCAAAGCTTCCTCCTCCGTATTTCATTCCTGTGGCTGTAGCCAGCGCGCAAACCGTAGCGGAATGGGAACTGGGCATACCGCCGCTTCCCACCATTCTCTCCGCAACAAACTTTTTATTGATAATCAGGTGTATAATTGTCTTTAAAACCTGGGCTATAAACCACCCTAATATTGCTGATATCAGAACTACATTGTTAAAAACTTCTGCCAGAAAATCCATTGCTTCCTCTTCCCTGATAAATCTTTTTGTCTTTGGTTATAAATTTACCCAACCAGTTATATCTTACCCTTAATTTGCAGTTTGTACAAGTCATAGCATTATTTGTAACAAAATTTTAATATTTTTGTATAACATTTTACACATTTTTCTAGTGACGGTAGATTTCATCTGTGTTATAATATCAGCTGTATGGATTTGCGCCGGCAAATCCCCATTTACTATGAAAGTGAGGAAATTTCGATGAAAAGATTACAAGTTCTTTTTCTTGTAGCCTTGTCTTCATCTCTTTTATTGTTTGGCTGTGGAAAAAGCGAAGAAACATCTTCTCCTGTTGTTGACCCTATTGTAGAGGCACAGCCGCAGGCAACCGAAAGTGCTGCTTCTGAAGAAGAGACTGAAGAAGAGGATACGGAAACCCCTCCCGCGGAAGGCATGGTTAGAAGCCGCCTGACCAATGAATGGGTTGATGAAGAAATTGCCAAGACTCGTCCTATTGCTGTTATGGTACCTAACTCAAAAACAGCAAGCCAGTATGGTTTATCTGATGCTTCTGTTTTATATGAATGCAATGTAGAAGGCAGCATGACCAGACTTATGGCTCTCTGGGAAGACTGGAGCAACATGGACAAGATTGGTAATATCAGAAGCTGCCGTGATTATTACTTATACTGGGCGTTTGAATGGGATGCTATTTATATTCACTACGGCGGACCTTTCTACATAGACACCCTGATTGAAAGAGCCGATACCCAGAATATCAACTGTATTGATTACAGTAAAGCATCTTACAGGGACAGTGCTAAAAACTCAACAGATAATGCTTTTACCAGCACTTCAAATATTGAAGATGCAATCGCACATTACGGATATCCTACCAAATACAGGGACGGTTATGCTGACGAGCATCATTATCAGTTTGCATCTTCTTCAGAACCCAATACACTGGAACAGTACAGCGATGCAATTACTGCAAATAAAATTGATATGTCTCCTGCTTATCCTGTTACCAACTGCTACTTCATTTATAATGAAGAAACAGGATTGTATGACAGATACCAGCACTTATCAGGTGACAGCGACGGTCCCCATATAGACCTTGCCAATAACAAGCAGCTGGCTTTCAAAAATATTCTGATTCAGAATACTTACTTTGAAGTAAGAGACCAGAAAGGTTACCTGGCATTCCAGTGCCACGATACCACAAGAGATGGCTGGTTCTTTACAAACGGAAAAGGCATCCATGTAACATGGGAAAAGACTTCTGACTATGGCGCTACCAGATATTACGATGATAACGGAAACGAAATCAAATTGAATACCGGCAAGACCATGGTTTGTATCGTTGAAGATGGTGATACATTTAATGTAGATGATAAAACCATTGAATCTAATTAATGAATGAAATGGATGCGTGGTTTGCACCTCTAAAAATACCGCCGGGAATTTTCATTCCCGGCGGTATAAATTATTCATATTAATAAAGTTTGCAAAGTGTACTTTCTATTATTTCATAACACTCATCCAGCAGCCTTCTGCGCCAATACCGTTTTCAGGCGGTATGAGAATTCCTTTTTCAATAAGAGCTTCAACAACAGAATCAAGAACCGGCATATTCGCAAGCGTATTTGCAAGCCGCCATTCACCGAGCAGATAGTCAGGAACGACTTTTTTGATCAATACCGCAATCTTTTCGGCAACAACCTGAGCATCTTCCTCAAAGAAGCCTTTGTAAAGACCCTTGCTGATGTCAAAGAGTCTGCCCATGTCCTGCACTGCACTCACGAGAATCTTTGTATAAAGCATATCTCCTTCACGGTACAAATACCCACTCTCTATTGCCTTTGCTGCATGTTCCTTTCCCGCTTCAGACAAAGAAGATACTTCCAATCCGTTGATTGCCCGAAGTGCCAGCTGAATCTGAGGATCATTGGAGACATTCCATCCACAGCTGAAATGTTTCCTGATACGTGTGATATAAATATTGCTCAGATAAATCTCGGAAAAACCGCATACATTTTCTGCTTCGATTTCATCCCAGCCTCCGCCGTAGCATTTATTGTTATCAACATAACCGAATACGCTGAAAGGACGGTCAGCTTTTTCTGTCTGTGAGAAGTATTTTTCAGCCAGGATGCTGTCAACATTATCAGAAAAAGCCCTCGACATTGTAAACACCTGCTGCCAAATGATCAGATTCAAATCAACCTTCTTGTTAAGATACGGAAACGAAAGGTATTCTTCTTTATGTCTTTCAATATACTCCGAAATAATGCCGCAAATTTTCGGAATCTGCTCAACATATAAGGAGTGAGCTTTTTCGATTACATCTTTATCCAACAGAATGAAATTGATAGCATATTTGCCACTGTCCATTTGGCGAAGAAGACCATATTTACCGTTTTCACCTTTCGTAAGGATTTCAAGTTCTTCCTCTACATAGACAGTAGGAACATTCAGTTCTTCTGCAATCTCAGATGCGCTCATAGGCTTTTTATGGCAAAGCCATACGATATGCTTTGAAAATAATCTGGAGCAAACATCCCTCGGATCCCCCCAACAGGGATTACCGGTTCCCCAAATAACATAATTAATTTTGTCAAGAGATAGCGGTCTATCATAGGTTTCTGCCATTTCTTCTACCTCGCTTTTAATTTTTTGTCTGGCTGAAAACAATCTCTGACGTACAGCACCATCGCTGGTATTTTGCTGCTTTGCTATTTCCGCAGTGGATAAACCGTCTATGTAGTACATAATCATTACTTCACGGTAGGCTTTGGTAAGGAATGCAATGCGCCGATAGACTTTTCCAAGTAACTCGCTGCCATCATCCTCTTGTTCTTTGCCAGGAATATATTGCAGGACATCATCAGCATCACCATCATAAAATGTATCTGCATATTTTCTTCTGTTGCTTGAAAAATCAGCATACACATTCCGGGCAACTCTCCAAATAAATGAATACAAACTTATGATTTCTCCATCTGTATTAGCCGCCTTGACCAGGGCAAAAATTATGTCCGAACACAGTTCCTGGGCTTCGTAACTGTCATTAGTGCGCACATAACAAAATCCAAATAGTTTGTCCAACAGGTCACCGTCAAGATATTTCAGCAGTTCTTGTTTTTTCATGGTTTCACTCCAGGCGATTGATCAATGCTTTCACCTATATAGTCTGTGGAAACAGCAATTTGTTAGGTAAGATTAGGATATTATTATACTTTGCTTTTATATTCTTAATAACATTGAAGCCTTGATTCCTGTTCTTTATAGTATAAAAGTGCTGCCTGCCGGCAGCACTCATTACTTATTCTCCTAATCCGTTTTCAATTGCATTAACCAATGTCTGCAGGGCCTGCGACTCATCTGCTCCTTCACAGACAATCTCAATCTCGTCACCGCATTTCACACATGCCCCCAGCACACTCAGTACGCTTTTGGCATTTGCTGTATTGCCCCTGAACGTAAAGGTTATTAACGACTTAAACTGCATCGCTTCCTTACACAAAATTCCAGCCGGTCTAAGATGCAGACCCGTCGGGTTCTTAATAACCACCTTTTGGCTTACCATTCTCTGTTTCCCTCCAATTCATTTGCTTCCCACTACCCTAACTATATCATTTTCCCCCATGTTTCACAAGTGTTACAACATGATATTTTGAATCAGTTCAGCCAGCTGTCTCGCCTCTTTTTCTATCATCTGCTGGTCTTTTCCTTCTATCATAACACGTACAAGAGGTTCTGTTCCCGAAGGGCGGATTAACACTCTTCCTTCACCTGCAAACTTATCGGTGAGCTTCGCAATGGCATCTGCAATTTCAGGGTACTCCATATATTTCTCTTTTTTATGATTCGGTACTTTGGCATTAACCAGTGCCTGAGGAAGCACTTCCATAACGGAAGCCAGTTCAGATAATTTTTTACCTGTTTCCACCATGACCTGAAGCAGATGAAGTGCGCTTAACAGCCCGTCACCTGTTGTATTTTCTTTCAAAAATATAATATGTCCTGACTGCTCTCCTCCAAGACTGGCGCCTATTTCTTTCATATGCTCAAGCACATACCTGTCACCCACTTTGGTCTGGTCCACTTTAATTCCTTTTTCCTCAGCCATCAGGAAAAATCCCAGATTACTCATAACAGTGGCAACAATGGTATCACCGGCAAGTTCGCCTTTTTCTTTCATATGATTGCCGACAATAGCCATAATCTGGTCCCCGTCAATTACATTGCCAAGCTCGTCAACGGCCATAAGTCTGTCAGCATCCCCGTCGAATGCAAGCCCTACATCGGCTTTTTCATAAACTACACGGGCACGGATTTCTTCCATATGGGTAGAGCCGCAATTTGCATTAATATTGGTACCGTCCGGCATATTATGGATGGCAACCACATTGCCGCCCAATTCCTTCAAAGCTTCTACTGAAGTATAATAGGAAGCTCCTTCCGCACAATCCACCACTATTTTTAAATGCGATAAATCCACATTTACCGACTGAATGGAATGATTAATATACTCCTCCCTTGCATCAGTACGGTATTTAATCTTACCTACATTGGCACCAATCGGAAATTTAATTCCGTTCATATTGCTTTTTATCAGCGCTTCTATTTCATCTTCCAGGGCATCCGGCAGTTTATATCCGTTTCCGTCGAAAAACTTAATTCCGTTGAATTCCACAGGATTATGGGACGCAGATATAACAACTCCCGCATCCACCTTATATTTTCTGGTAAGATACGCCACCGCAGGAGTCGGAATCACGCCTACATATACGGCATTGGCTCCCACAGAACAAATTCCTGCCATCAATGCGTTGGCAAGCATATCGCCTGAAATACGGGTATCACACCCCACCATTATTGTCGGCCTGTGTTCGTTTTCTTTGGTAAGTACGAATGCACCTGCCTGACCGAGCTGCATGGCAAGAAGCGGTGTTAATTCATCATTTGCCACTCCTCTGACGCCATCAGTACCAAATAATCTGCCCATCCTTTATTCCTCCATCTTTGATAAATGCATAGTCACCATTACAGGTTCAACCATTCTGATATTGTCAGGCAGACCGAAATCAACCTCCACCTGATAATACCCTTCAACCGGCTCTGTCATTTCTTCTTCTGCCATCCACGCGGTAATATCTACAGTACCTTCTATGTCTCCGGCACGAAGAGCCGAAACATCAGAAGAAAGTCCAATCACTTCAATATCAAAGCTTTCGCCCAATTCGGAAATCGATGCACGGAAGCCTTCCGGTATATTAGTAACTCTTACTTTCTCGCCGCTTATCTCCAGTTTTCTGGAAATTTCCTGCTGAATATGAATAGTTACCGTTACTTTGGCCTGGGCGCTGTCTGCCAGATACGTATTTTCAGGCAGATAGTTCCGTATGTCAACTTCTGTGGTATAATCTTCATTTTGGCCGGAGATATCTATTGCTTCTGCAGGAATTTCTATGCTGTTTATATTCCGCAGCACACTGCTCTTTCCTGCCAGCGTCACTGATTCAATACTGCTTTCAATCTCTCCGTATTCCCTGTATCCTGCCTGCGGCGTACCGGTCACATTGAAATGTACGGGTACTTCTGCCGTCTCATAAATATTTATCTTCACGCCCACCGATTTAATATTCTGGGTTACTCTGCTGTCCTGAATCAGGTTATCGTCAGCATCGTATAAACGAATCTCGGCATTTGTGCCAATATCGCTGGTAAAGCCTGCAACATCAACTTCAACTGTTGCTTTTGTAATCTGGCTGACTATAGAATCCGGTCCTGATATTCTCACAAGATTCTGCTCTGTGGTAACTTCTCCCACCAGATATCCGGTTTCAACCTCGCCAAGCAGAGTTGTCTTAAGGGCAAGTGTCTTGGTCCGCTTATTTTCTATATTTAATTTTACGGTATCGATACTGCCTTTTATGCTCTCCACATCATTGGTGTATAAGTTGGTTGACAGTTTTATACTGATAGTATCCAGGCTGCTGAGTTCGCTTACATCTGCAGTAGCAACAATATTACTGGCATTTAAGGAACTGATAATAGAACGCGGAGCCCATATCGTTACTGTATCAATTACATCCGTATCATCAAGCACCTCATATACCTGCCCGGAATCGGTAATCAATTCCGTGTTAAGCAGCTTAACGGGTATATCTCTGAATGTCTTATCAACTGTGGGATTGTTCATATTATTCACAACCATCCAAAGCAAAAATGCAAAGAACACGGATATAATTTTCAGGCTGATATTAAATCTAATCTTATTTTTCACCTTTAGACCGCCCTTTCCACAAAATATGCTTCTTCGTATCTTCCTCGGGCTTATTCTGTATTAACCTGAGCTTCTCCTTGACAGCCTCTCCATCCAGATTCCGTTCCAGACTCCCCTCATAAGCGACACTGATTTTACCTGTTTCTTCCGAAACAATAATTGTCAGGGAATCCGTTGCCTCTGAGATTCCCACTCCGGCGCGGTGCCTTGTTCCTAATTCCTTACTGAGAGCCATATTATCCGACAAAGGCAGATAACAGGTGGCTGAAGTAATTCTGTTACCTCTTACAATCACAGCTCCGTCATGAAGGGGCGTATTTTTTTCAAAAATATTAATAAGCAGCTGGCTGGTAACAATGCCGTCCACATCAATTCCCGTTCTTTCATATTCAGCCAGAGACTGATTCTGTTCAACGACAATAAGGGCTCCGGTTTTCACCTTGCCCATTTCCACGCATGCTTTTGCTATTTCATTAATTGTTTTATCAGAGAACCTTCCGTTCTCTGTTGTCCTTATCGTATCAAAAGGAAGTATCGAGGAAATAATATTTTTTCGCCCAAGGTCTTCAAGCGCTTTTCTCAGCTCCGGCTGCAGGATAACCACCACTGCCGTTACCGCTACTCCAAAGGCATTTTCCACAATCCATAAAATTGTGTTCATTTCAAAAAAAGCCGCCACCAGAATAAAACCTGCAATTACAATAAATCCTTTTAATAATGACCAGGCTCTCGTATTTTTTATCCACAACAGAATATGGTATACCAAAAATGAAATAATCAGAATCTCAACAATATCCACCCATCTGATATTCCTGGGTATACGTGCCAAATATGTTTCTATAAATTCATTTAGCTGAGACATTTAAATTTCCCCATTACCCGCATTTTAATTCATTTCTATCTTTGAGACTGTGATGAGCCGGACGGCCTCTTTCTGGAGGTATTAATTTTCTTTACAGTTCTGGAGGGAACAGCAACCGTAATCTTGGGCACTGCTTTTACATAATAATAGTATTCATCATCCTCAAACTGCACTTTTTCCGTCCTGCTGTAATCCACATGAAAGGCAAAAAACTCCACTATTTTCGCAATCAATACTGAAAAAACAGTTCCGATAATTAAATTTAAGATGGAAACATTTGTATCAAACATCAGATCTCCAACCAGCAGAATCATTACATCCGCAAGTGCACCTGCAATGATTGCAATCGTCCATGCATAATCAACCGCCAGTCTTCTGATAAGATAAACCAGAATTATGGTTACTGCAAAGGCCGCTATTGTCAGAACCATTGCGCGATTATCCAAAAAGCCGTCAATAATGAACCTGAATCTGGTAGCAATGTCTTCCGTTTCCATTCCCGACAATGTAGGCGCGCTGTCAGCAATATAATTAATTAAATATGTTACAATTATGCCGCAGCCTACGGAAATTGCTGAAGCCGGAGTTCCCAAAAGTCCCATTGTAAGAGGGATTACATAAGGGATTCCTATCATAAAACTGAGCGGAGTCAGCAAAACCACCAGCGTATCTTTCGGCGAAAACCGAAAATAAAGCAAAAATAAAATTAAAAACAGAACCAGTGTTATTGCGGCACATTCCAATGATAAGGCATACATATGCAGCACTGTAAATGCCGCTGCCAGAAATACAATAAAATTCATGGGCATAAAAGAACACATAAGTGAAGCTATCAGCACAATCGAAATATTATCCAGCCGATGCATATATCCAATCTTCCCATTGATTATCATTAGTGTAACCAGGGCTAAAATCAACTTAAAAAGCGGTTTTAAATAAACTTCATACTTTGAAATAAAATTCTTAACATACTGTTTTGCAACAAATAAAGTTGTCATATTATCTTCCTCGTTATTGTACCCGGTCCTTCAGGCGGATTTGGCCTGCATTACAAACCTATTTGTCATACATTCCTGCCAGTTTTTTCAAATTGTTATAATATGTTTTCAGGCTTTTCTTTGCCCTGTTATATCTGTTAGCATACACTACATAAGATATTACGCCATATGCGCCGACAGTACATAAATATAAAATAATAACACTCTTTCCGAACGCCAGCAGATCCATTTTGTAAATATCCTGCATCAGCGTTTCAAAGTTATAAAATACATACGCAGCAAACACCGCCAAAAAAGAAACAGTTGCGGCAACAACGGATTTTAACACCTGAAATCCGATGTAATCGCCTCTGAAATAATTTAAAATGTTAATATCCTTTTTTCCTTTACCGGATTCATAGGATGCCATCCTGGTCATTAATATGACCTTATCTTCATTAATCATGTCTTTGCCTTTCTGTGCGGCGCTGCTTTACAGGAAACGCATCCTGTCATGGCTGCTCCTTGGTGTTTCCGGCTTCTTTACAGGTTCGGGAGCCTTATGTCCCATTACCTGCTTAAATCCATTGGTCATTTCCATCTTGCACTTATCACAAAAACGCCCCGAGCGAATCATTGTTCCGCAGGATTCACAGGCAATCCGAATCGGCGAATCATCGGCAAACTGCAGACGTTCTTCACGAATCCACTGATGTATCTGCCCCGGATCCACATCACACTCCCGGGATACTTCAGCTATATCAGCTCCGTGATGCTCCCGCACATACTCTTTCACTTCCTGGAATTTTGCTTCCTGCTCATCCTTGCATCTGGGACATATAACAGGCCCCATAACATAATTAAAAATTCTTCCGCATTTTTTACAATTACGTACATTCATACCTTCACCCCATTTTACATTCCGCGTCCAACCGCAAGTGTCATAAAGTATATTTCCCGTATTCCGGCTTTCTTCAAAACTCCTGCCATCTCATTAATTGTACTGCCGGTGGTAAATATGTCATCAATAATTACAATCGTATTTAATTTTACATCATTTTGGCGGATTTTAAAAGCCCTTTTCAAATTATTTTGCCTTTCACGCTCACTCAGGTTTTTCTGGGGAAGTGTTTTCTTTGTACGGACAACCAGTTTTGTATTTACCGGTATCCCTGACAGCTCTGATAAAGCCCGTGCTATCAGCTCCGATTGATTATATCCCCTGCTTCTTTTTCTGGACGGATGCACCGGTACCGGTATCAGTGCGTCGGGCTTTATATAAGCAAGCCATTTTCCTCTTTTTTCATAAAGCTGCTTTCCGTAAAACAACGCATATTCCTGTCTGCCTTCATATTTAAACCTGAAAATGGAATCCGACATGCTTCCATAATCATATAAAGCCGTTCCCTGAACAAACAAGTGCTTTTTACGCATACATGCTTCACACAATTCTCCCTCCTGCCGATTTAACTGCCTTCCGCACTTCATGCAAAAGGGAGCTTTAATGTATATAATTTTATTTTCACAGCTGCTGCACACACCTCTCCCCGGATAATCCGTAATTTCATCGCAGACCGCACATCTTCTGGGATATACTAAATCCAGTACCCGGTTGAAAAGTCTTTTTCCCCCTTGCAGCATTTCGCCGTTTTGCATTCTTACGCGCTTTTGCATCTTTATCCCCATATATACTTTCTTTTCCAGTTTTAAGATTTCCTCCTCAATCCCACTCTTTTTCTTCCAGTTCCTTTATCCTGTCACAAAGACTGGTATACCGCTTGTTTTCTTTTTCATTGTCTATCATTTCCTGCACTACCTGACTGCTTCCCAGAATCGTCACGCACTTTCTTGCCCTGGTAACCGCAGTATACAGCAGATTTCTGTTAAACAACATTTTAGGTCCTGACAGAAGAGGCAGAATAACAGCCGGATATTCGCTTCCCTGGGATTTATGTATGGTAATGGCATAGGCCAGCTCAATTTCATCCAGCTGTACAAAAGGATACTCCACCAGTCTTTGTTCATCATACTCTACGGTAAGACTTTGGGCTGTCTCGTTAATTTCCCTGATAATTCCCATATCACCGTTAAAAATCCCCATCCCTTTATCAATGGGAATCTGGTATTTGCTCAAAACCTCCCAGGTAATCTGGTAATTGTTTTTTATCTGCATTACCTTATCACCCTCCCGGAAAAGGCGTTCCCCTGCCAGATGCTCTTTTTTTCCGGCGGAAGGAGGATTCAGGTATTTCTGCAATATACCGTTTAATACTTCCACCCCAAGGCTTCCCTTTCTCATGGGCGTAAGAACCTGAATATCATAAGGTCTGGCATCCACATAAGGAGGAAGCTTTTCCCTGATTAACTGTATCATATGCTTATAAATAACGTTTGCATCACTTCTCTCCAGTAAAAAAAAGTCCCTGCTTTTATTATTCAGCGCAATCCTTTCCCCTCTGTTGATTTTGTGTGCATTTACCACAATATCACTTTCTCCCGCCTGTCTGAATATCTTCTGCAGCACTACTACGGGAAAGCTGCCGCTGTCTATTAAGTCCTGAAGTACCTGTCCGGGACCCACGCTTGGAAGCTGGTTTCTGTCGCCCACCAGCACCAGTCTTGTACCCACACTGACCGCACTTAAAAATGACTGGAACAGATGAATATCCACCATGGACATCTCATCAATGATAATAACATCCGCTTCTAATGGATTTTCTTCATTTCTTTCAAACTGCGCCCCTCTTTCCTCCTCTGCAGAACCGTTAATTTCCAGCAGCCTGTGAATTGTTCTTGCTTCATACCCTGTGGTCTCCGTCATCCTTTTGGCCGCCCGCCCTGTAGGGGCTGCCAGAAGGATATCCATCTCCTCTGCTTCAAAAAACCTTATAATAGTATTAATAGTAGTTGTTTTTCCGGTCCCCGGTCCTCCTGACAGTATCATAATACCGTTGCTGATGCTGGTCAGAACCGCTTTCCTCTGCAGTTCATCCAGCTCGATTCCCTGCTCTGCTTCCATAGCAGCCAGCAGCCCCTCCACTTTTCTTTCTTCGGAAGGAAGCAGCTCCCTGTCCATAACCACATTCAGGTCATGAAGCATCCTGGCACATTTTAGTTCCGCATAGTAATAAGAAGATGCATAAACACGTTTTTCTTCTCCCTTCAGTTTAATTACCAGCTTCTTATCCATAGCCAGATTATCAATCTGCGGCTCTATCGCTTCTCTATGCAGACCAAGCAGCATAGCAGCCCTGTCAGCCAGCAAATCAGCAGGAAGATAAATATGTCCTTCGGAGGAAGCCTGAAGAAGGGTATACAGAATACCGCTTCTGATCCGGTAATCCGAATCCGTATGGATACCTATCTTAGATGCGATTTCATCAGCAATCCGGAATCCCACTCCTGTAATATCCTCTGCCAGTTTATATGGATTTTCCTTCATGATTCCATACAGATTCATTCCATATTGATTGTAAATTTTCACGGCAAGGGTATTGGAAATTCCATACTGCTGCAGGAAAACAAAAGCCTCTCGCATATCCTTTTTTTCTATCATCTGCTGGGCTATTTCCCTTGCTTTTCTTTCACTGATTCCCTTTACTTCCGAAAGGCGCTCCGGTTCTTCTTCAATAATCCGGAAGGTATCTTCCTTAAATGTCCTGATAATTCTCGCTGCCAAAGCCTCGCCGATTCCCTTAATGGCACCGGAGCTTAAGTACCTTTCCATGCTGATTAAGTCATCCGGCGGCACTACCCTGAACTTTTCTGCCTTCAGCTGGTTTCCATATACAGGATGCTCCACATAATTTCCGCTGATTTCCAGTGTTTCTCCTGCTTCCACATTTTTAAAGAAGCCTACGCATATTAATTCCTCTCCTTCAATAATAAAGGAAAGCACTGCATATCCGTTCTCTTTATTCTGATAAATGATATGGTCTATATAACCTTTTACCTGCTCCATAAAAATCCTCTTATATGCATGAAGGCTGCCAAATAAGACGGTCATCCGTCTCAAATCAGCAGCCTTTATTATTCATGACAACAGAAAGTTCGCAGAGCGTGCTTTCTATTGTTTCTAACAATAGATTTGAATATCTTTAAGTCAGATTATAATTACGCTTCATCTGTTCATAAAGGGTCTGAGCCAGTCCCAATCCCTGAATCTCTGTGGAAGTCTGCGCCAGTTCCTGCACCGCATTACCCTTAAAATAATCCACTAAATGATTATTGGGGTCGCTGTCCTCATCCTTAAAGCAGTCCACGGTCTTTTCCATTTCCTTAAACACCTGCTCAAGAAAATATGCCTCGAATTGTTTACAGGCTTCCAGTAATTCGTCTTCATCAGCTTCAGAGTAATCCGTCTTTTTAATTGTATCGCTCATTTGGGTTCCCGAAGTATTCAGACTCGTCATGTAATCTGTATATAAAGAGGAAATTCCACTAGTATCCATTATTCACCCTTTTCCTTCCCGCAGGCTGATTATCGTTTAAGATTGTTAGCCGTCTGCATCATTTCATCTGTAGTGGTTATTGCTTTTGAATTCATTTCATAAGCACGCTGTGCCACTATCAGGTTAACCATTTCATCTGCCACCTGCACATTGGAGCCTTCCAGATATCCCTGTACCATCCTGCTGGGTGTAACATTTCTGTTTGTTGCTTCATTCAATGCAACACCGCTTGCCTCCGTCACTTCCCACAGGCTGTCACCCTTTCTCTTAAGGCCGCCGGGATTATTAAACTGATACATGCCGATTGCAAATCCGAGAGACTGTGCATTATTATTGGCATCCGGATAGCATACTGTACCATCCTGGCTGATTGTAACCTTGCTGGTGATGTAATTGGAATTCAGGGTAATTGTACGGCCTGTCGAACTGAGCACGGGAAGTCCGTCTTCATTAGTAAGAATCATACCTCCGGAAGCATTCACTGCCCACGTAAAGTCACCGTTTCTTGTATAATATGTATTGCCGTCACTGCCCCTGATTGCAAAGAACCCTTCTCCTTCAATGGCAAATGCAGTGTCATTGCTGGAAGAAAGGAGACTTCCCTGGGTAAAGCTGGAGTTAATGGAAGAATTCCTTACACCAAGACCGACCTGTGAAGTAGTAGGCTTAGGGTCTCCGTTTGCCGTTGTTGTTGCCGTCTGCAGTGACTGATAAAGCAATGATTTAAACTGTGCTGTCTGGGCTTTGTATCCTACCGTATTTACATTGGCAAGATTGTTGGCAATCGTATCTACATTTGTCTGCTGTGCATTCATACCGGTCGCTGCCGACCATAAACTTCTAACCATTTATCCTGCCTCCTTATAACTTACCTAACTGGTTTGCTGATATTTCAAGGGTTGAATCAATTGTGGTAATTACCTTCTGGTTTGATTCATATGCCCTTTGAACAGCAATCATATTTACCATTTCATCTACTACCGATATATTGGATGTTTCCAGATATCCTGCATAAACTTCCGCTTCCGGTTCCTTTTCCCTGGCTCCCTCTACAGGCATAAAATAGTTTTCGCCGTAATGCTCCAGGTAATTGTAATCTTCAAAATCCGTTACCTGAATGGTTGCAACTACGCTTCCATCCTGAATAATCTGCCCGCTGGTATTAATCTGGGCTTCCAGGAGAGGGTCTATCTTAATCGGTGAACCGTCTTCATCAAGTACGGCATCCCCATCCTGGGTTACCAGCCTTCCGTCCTGGGTCAGGGTAAAATTACCGTCACGGGTGTATTTTACCGAACTTTCTCCCGCTTTATTGGTGAATTCAACTGCAAAAAAACCGGCATCCGTCAGCGCCAAATCAAAAGGATTTCCTGTTGATTTTACAGGTCCCTGGGAAAAATCGGTATATCCCTCGCCGATTTTGACACCGGGATTATTCCTGCCTATTCTTCTTGCCAAATGATATCCTTCTGTTACATCCTTAATTTTGTAAGTAAGAACCGCATCAAAAGACTGGCTGGTAGCGCCTTCTTTTTTATAGCCGTTGGTATTTGCATTGGCCAGATTGTTCGTCAGCACATCCATCCTGTGCTCCTGATTAATCATACCGGTATAAGCGGTATAAAGTCCTTTAACCATAAATACACCTTTCTGCGGGAAAGCCGATGCCGCTTAAAGCGGATCTTTTCCCTTAAGTTTTCCTAGTCTTCTCTGTAGCCCGCAAGGAATTCCACATATTTGCCAGTGCCGATGGCCACAGCTGTCATGGGGTCTTCTGCCGTCATGGTATTGATGCCGGTCTTCTCACAGATTAAATCCTCCAACCCTCTTAAAAGGCTTCCGCCGCCGGTAAGGACAATACCTCTGTCCGCGATATCCGCTGCAAGCTCCGGAGGCGTTTTTTCCAGTACGCTGTGAATTGTCTCGATAATCTGTGCTGTTGCTTCCCTCAATGCCTCTTCCGTTTCCTCTGAAGAAACCTTCACTGTTTTCGGAAGACCTGTTACCAGATTACGGCCCCTGACATCCATATAATCCACCTCAGGACGTTTAAATGCGGAACCGATTTTTATTTTAATATCCTCTGCTGTTCTTTCACCAATCAGCAGATTATGTTTCTTTCTCATATACCTTACAAGAGCTTCATCAAAATCATCACCGGCTATCTTGATGGAAGCGCTCACTACAGTTCCTCCAAGGGAGATAACTGCAATATCGGAAGTACCGCCTCCGATATCCACAATCATATTACCGCAGGGCTTGGAAATATCTATTCCCGCACCGATTGCTGCTGCAATAGGCTCCTCAATAATGGAAACCTCTCTTGCACCGGCCTGAAGAGTTGCATCTTCAACCGCTTTCTTTTCTACTTCAGTAACACCGCTGGGAACGCAGACCGCAATTCTGGGCTTTCTGAAAGCCTTCTTGCCTAAAGCTTTCTGAATGAAGTACTTCATCATCTGTTCCGTTACTTTATAATCGGAAATAACACCCTGTCTCAAAGGACGCACTGCCATAATATTGCCGGGAGTCCTTCCCAGCATCAGCCTTGCGTCTTCACCAATGGCCTTGATTTTATTTGTATCTCTATCATAAGCTACAACCGAGGGCTCCTTTAATACAACGCCCCTCCCTCTGATGTAAACCAAAATACTCGCTGTTCCCAAATCAATACCGATATCTGTGTACTGCATGTTACGATACCCCTTTCTATCCTTTTTAAGTTTATTATAACTTTTTATAGTCATGCTTTATTGATAAAACAAATATAATACTTTCAATATAAATGGCATATATAAAGTTATTATAACCCATAAAAAAGTATTTTCAAAGGGATTTAACAAAAAATTAATAAAGAACAAGGACGCAATTCCAAAAACGTATCCTCACGTTTCCTTAATCGCGTCCATGCTGATTATATTATCGGTTCTTTTCCTGATTATCTTTATACCTTTTCAACATTTTTTTCACATATTGACCGGTATATGACAAAGGATTTTCCGCTACCTCCTCGGGAGTTCCCCGGGCAATGACCTGACCTCCCTTGTCTCCGCCTTCCGGCCCCATATCAATGATATAGTCAGCCGTTTTAATTACATCCAGATTGTGTTCAATAACCACTACCGTATTGCCGCCGTCAGCCAGCCTGTGCAGGATTTCCACCAGCTTATGGACATCCGCAAAATGCAGTCCTGTGGTAGGCTCATCCAGAATGTAAATGGTTTTGCCGGTACTGCGCCTGCTAAGCTCTGTTGCCAGCTTAATTCTCTGCGCTTCACCGCCTGAAAGCGTAGTTGACGGCTGCCCCAGCTTCACATAAGAAAGTCCCACATCATTCAGGGTTTCTATTTTTCTTCTTATGGAAGGGAGATTGTCAAAAAAGGGAACTGCTTCCTCCACTGTCATATCAAGCACATCATAAATACTTTTTCCCTTATACTTTACATCCAGGGTTTCCCTGTTATAGCGTTTGCCGCCGCAGACCTCGCAGGGTACATAAACATCCGGCAGAAAATGCATTTCTATTTTGATTATGCCGTCACCGCCGCAGGCTTCACATCTTCCTCCCTTTACATTAAAACTGAAACGTCCCTTCTTGTAGCCCTTTGCCTTGGCATCCTGTGTGCTGGCAAATAAGTCCCTGATTTGGTCAAACACACCGGTATAGGTAGCCGGATTGGAGCGGGGAGTCCTTCCGATAGGGGACTGGTCAATATCTATAACTTTATCCAGCTGCTCAATTCCTTTTATTCCCTTATGCTTACCCGGAATGGTTCTCGCACGGTTCAGCTCCTTTGCCAGATGCTTATACAGTATTTCATTTACCATAGAGCTTTTTCCTGAGCCGGAAACGCCGGTCACGCAGGTCATAACCCCCAGAGGAATGTCCACTGTAATATTCTTAAGATTGTTCTCCTGTGCACCTGTTATCTTAAGCCATCCTGCAGGTTTTCTCCTTTTCTCCGGTACGGGAATCTGTTTTCTTCCGCTTAAATACTGCCCGGTAACGGATTCTTCCACTTTCATGATTTCTTCCGCAGTTCCCTGTGCCACTACTTTTCCACCATGAGAGCCTGCACCGGGTCCGATATCCACAATATAATCCGCCTCCAGCATGGTATCTTCATCGTGCTCTACCACAATAAGGCTGTTGCCTAAATCACGCAGGTTTTTCAGGGTATTCAGGAGCTTATCGTTATCCCTCTGGTGCAGGCCGATGCTTGGCTCATCCAGAATATAGCATACTCCTACAAGTCCGGAGCCTATCTGTGTAGCCAGACGAATCCTCTGTGCTTCTCCTCCCGACAAAGTGCCGGTAGCACGGGAAAGGGACAAATACTCAAGTCCTACATCTATTAAAAATCCCACTCTTGCCCTGATTTCCTTAAGAACCTGTTCTCCAATCAGTTGCTGCTGCTTTGTCAGCTGCATATCCTGAAGGAAATCAAACAGATTTCTGATAGACATAGAGGTAATTTCATAAATATTTTTGTCACAGACGGTAACTGCCAGGGATTCCTTTTTAAGCCTCATACCCTTACATTCCGTACAGGGAGTGATTCTCATAAAGGTTTCATACTCCTGCTTCATGATATCCGATGCTGTTTCACGGTATTTTCTTTCCACACTCCTGACAAGTCCCTCGAAGGTAATGGGGTAAACCCCTTCTCCTCTCTGCCCTATATAATGTACCTTTACCTCTTTGAAACCGCCATATATCAGCTTATGCTGAATATCTTCAGGCAGT
Source organism: Lachnospiraceae bacterium (assembly GCA_017621815.1). GTDB lineage: Bacteria > Bacillota > Clostridia > Lachnospirales > Lachnospiraceae > Suilimivivens. The sequence continues at coordinate 248,695 of JAGASK010000052.1, forward strand.
TCTCCGAAAGGCGTGTCCAGGCTGAATCCATATTCCTTCGCCAACGCCTTTAAAATGGAATTGGTAAAGCTGCCGTCATCCGTGCTGGACTGCCAGCCCATAACCTGAATCGCACCTTCCCGGATGCTCAGCCGCCTGTCAGGAATCATCAAATCAGGGTCGAATTCCATTTTATATCCCAACCCGAAGCAGACCGGGCAGGCGCCAAAAGGATTGTTAAATGAAAAGCTTCTTGGCTCAATTTCACTGATGCTGATACCGCAGTCAGGGCAGGCAAAGCTCTGGCTGAAAGTAATGGTTTCTTTATCTATCACATCCACCATAAGAAGGCCGTCAGCCAGGGCAAGCACATTCTCAATAGAATCTGTCAGACGCCTTTCGATTCCCGGTTTTACCACAAGTCTGTCCACGATAATTTCTATATTATGTTTGATATTTTTATCCAGCTTTATTTCTTCGGATAATTCGTACATATTGCCGTCTACACGAACTCTCACGTATCCGCTTCTCTTGGCCCGGTCAAAAATCTTGGCATGTTCTCCCTTTCTTCCCCGGACTACAGGCGCCATCAGCTGAATCCTGCTTCCTTCAGGAAGTCCCATAATCTGGTCTACCATCTGGTCCACGCTCTGCTTTTTAATTTCCCTTCCGCAGCCCGTACAGTGAGGAATACCGATTCTGGCATACAAAAGCCTGAAATAGTCATAGATTTCCGTTACGGTTCCTACTGTGGAACGGGGATTCCTGTTGGTGGATTTCTGGTCGATGGAAATAGCCGGAGAAAGTCCTTCTATTTTTTCCACATTGGGCTTTTCCATCTGCCCCAGGAACTGTCTCGCATAGGATGACAGAGATTCCATATATCTTCTCTGTCCCTCTGCATAAATCGTATCAAATGCAAGGGAGGATTTTCCGGAGCCGGACAAGCCGGTTAATACTACCAGTTCATTTCTCGGAATATCCACGTCCAGATTTTTAAGATTGTGCTCATTTGCCCCCCTGATTTTAATAAACTCCCTGGGACGCATCTTCGGTTTTTCTATATGCTTATCAGCTAAACTCATTTTTCATCTTCCTCCAAATCCCTGAGCTTTGTTTTAAGTTCTATCATCTTATCACGCATTTCCGCTGCCATTTCAAAATTCAAATCCGCCGCAGCCTGCTTCATCTGCTTCTGCACCTTGGCAATCAGTTTTTCCAGTTCTCCCCTGTCCATGGACTCGGGATCCTTTTCAAACCTTAATTCTTCATTGGCAATTACCTTGGAAACGCTGATTAAATCCCTCACAGCCTTCTTAATCGTCTGAGGGGTAATACCATGCTCATCATTATATTTCTGCTGGATGCTGCGTCTTCTGTTGGTTTCATCTATGGCTGCCTGCATGGAGTCCGTCATATTGTCTGCGTACATAATAACATGTCCTTCCGCATTTCTTGCAGCCCGGCCGATGGTCTGTATTAAGGATGTTTCCGAACGCAGGAACCCTTCCTTATCCGCATCCAGAATCGCCACCAGCGAAATTTCCGGAATATCAAGTCCTTCCCGGAGCAGATTGATTCCTACCAGAACATCAAACACATCAAGACGCATATCCCTGATAATTTCCGCTCTCTCCAGGGTGTCAATGTCAGAATGAAGATATTTGACACGGATGCCGGCATCCTTCATATAGTCTGTCAAATCCTCTGCCATTCTCTTAGTCAGGGTAGTTACCAGAACTTTATTATGCTTCTCCGTTTCCTTATTCACCTCAGTTATCAGGTCATCTATCTGCCCCTCCACGGGCCGCACCGATATTTCAGGATCCAGCAGACCGGTAGGGCGGATAATCTGCTCTGTCCGGAGAAGTTCATGCTCTTCCTCATAGGTGGAAGGCGTTGCTGAAACAAACATCATCTGGTCTATATGCTGTTCAAACTCTTCAAAGCACAGAGGTCTGTTATCCAGCGCCGAAGGGAGCCTGAAACCATAATCCACAAGAGTGGTCTTACGTGAGCGGTCCCCCGTATACATGGCGCCAATCTGGGGAATTGTCATATGCGATTCATCAATAATAATCAGAAAATCGTTTCCAAAGTAATCCATAAGAGTATGGGGAGTTGCTCCTTCAGGCATTCCGTTCAGGTGCCTTGAATAATTCTCTATACCCGAGCAGAAACCCGTTTCCCTGAGCATTTCTATGTCAAAATTCGTTCTTTCCGATATTCTCTGAGCCTCCAGCAGCTTGTCCTCGCCCTTAAAAAACCGGATTCTTTCCTCCAGTTCCGCTTCAATCGCTTTGCACGCCGCATTGATTTTTTCCTGAGGCACCACATAATGGGAGGCAGGGAAAATTGTAATATGCGAGAGAACGGCATGCACCTGTCCCGTCAGCGGGTCAGTTTCTGCAATTCTGTCGATTTCATCCCCGAAAAATTCCACCCGGATCAGATAATCGCCGCCCTGGGCCGGATATATCTCCACTACATCCCCCCGTACCCGGAAACAGCCTCTTTCCAAATCCAAATCATTTCTGTCATACTGAATATCTATCAGTTCCCGGATTACCTGATCCCGGTCTTTAACCATTCCCGGTCTTAAAGAAACTATCATTTCCTTATAATCATCGGGGCTTCCCAATCCGTATATACAGGACACGCTGGCCACCACGATAACATCCTTTCTTTCAGAAAGGGATGCCGTAGCGGAAAGCCGGAGCTTATCGATTTCGTCATTAATAGACGAGTCCTTTGCTATATAAGTATCTGAAGAAGGCACATATGCCTCAGGCTGATAATAATCGTAATAGGATACAAAATATTCTACCGCATTTTCAGGGAAAAATTCTTTAAACTCACCATACAGCTGGCCGGCGAGGGTCTTATTGTGCGCAATGACCAAAGTGGGCTTGTTCAGCGCCTGAATAACATTTGCCATGGTAAAGGTTTTGCCTGAGCCGGTAACACCAAGCAAGGTCTGAAACTGATTCCCCTGCTTAAATCCGTCCACAAGCTCCTTAATAGCCTGGGGCTGGTCTCCCGTAGGCTGATATTCCGAATGTAATACAAAATGATCCATATATTATTTCTCCTTCTGCCACATTATAACAAACAACATAAAAAAAGTACAGAGCAAAATCGAACTTTTGTTCTGTACTTTTTTAAACTTTTTATTGTATCTTACCTTCCAGAATCTCTATGGCTTTTTCCACCTGATTATCGGTCCCGTCTTCATCATAAGCATCATAATCATACTTAAGCTCAATGTCAGGTTCAATTCCTATCCCGTGAATATTGGTTCCTGAAGGAGTGAAATATGCACTTACTGTAAGCTTCACTGCCGTGCCGTCATCCAGCCTGTTAATCCTCTGCACAATTCCTTTTCCGTAAGTCGTGGTCCCTATCAACGTTCCTTTATTATAATCCTTAATGGCTCCTGCTAATATTTCAGAAGCACTTGCTGAATATTCATTTACCAGCACTGCCATGGGAATTTGAATCTCATGGGCACCGTCACAGGTATATTCTGTACGCTTACCGGCTTTATCCTCTGTATAAACAACCATTCCTTCCGGCAAAAGCCTTCTGGCAACCTCCACCACCGCCGTAAGGTCGCCTCCGGGATTACTTCTTAAATCAAGAATCAGACCTTTCATATCAGAAGCCCTGAGTTCCGCCATAGCTTCATTAAACTGGTCCACCGTCACAGCATCAAATTCCCGGATTCGCAGATATCCGATATTATTGGTATCCTCCAGAATACCGCTCTGCACTGTTTCTGTCTCAATCAGCTTGCCGCGGACCACATCTATCTCAAGGTAATCAGGCTCGCCTTCCCTGTAAACAGTCAGATGAACAGTGGTATTTTCCTGTCCTTTTACAAGGCTTACCACCTGGGTCACGCTTAATCCCATTGTCTCTTCGCCGTCCACCTTACAGATAATATCCCCCTCCCGCAGACCGGCCTCTTCCGCAGGGGCACCTTCCATTACACCGCTGATCATGGCAGAATTCATTTCTTCATTCAGCTGTATATATGCACCGATTCCATATGAAATCCCTTTATTGCTGTTTAACGTATCCTCCAGTTCTTCCTTCGTATAATACTCTGAATATGGGTCATTCAGAGCCGCTACCATTCCCTTATAAATTCCATCCTGAAGCTCCTGCGAAGATACCTCTTCACCATAATAATAGGAATCTATCACTTCTTCAATGGTTTTCATTTTCTGCAGGGTTTCCGTACTGATTACGCTTCCGGCAGAATTTCCTGAATCAGCGCTTGTCTGCTCACTCCGCAGCTGTATGAAATAGATAAGGTTTTTAGTAACATAAATGCCGCCGGCTGCCAGCACACTGATAAAAACCCCAAATATCAACCCGCTGATAAATCCCCGGAAATGAGGATTTTTTCTCTCCCCGGCTTCCTCCGTCACCGGCTCTTTCCACTGCACTGTGTTTTTCTGAAATTCATTCTCCTGTAATTCACTTTCCTGTAATTCACTTTCAGTATGCACTAAAACCACTCCTATCCAAATCCGCTCATCCGCCCAAATAATTTCGTGGATTTACATAATTTCCATTCAGCCTGACGCTGAAATGCAGATGATTTCCTGTTGAACGTCCGGTGCTTCCCACCGCCGCAATTTTATCCCCCTTACGCACTTCTGTTCCTTTGGACACGTACAGAGCCGAAGCATGCATATAAATCGTATATAAGCTGTCTCCATGGTCGATCATAATATAATTTCCCATGCTGCTGCTGTAAGCGGCTGCCACAACCTTTCCGTCATATGCCGCCAATATAGGGCTGCCTCCCGGCGCTGCCATATCAATGCCGTTATGGAACTTTTCAATTCCCAATGTAGGATGCATTCTGTATCCATATTCATCGGAAATTCTTGTATAAGAAGGCGCCGGCCAGGTAAAAATACCGCCGTCATACTTTCTGTTCTGTTCTTCAGCCAGCTTTGCCTTTTCTTCTGCCACGGCTTTTTCCAATGCCGCTATAGTCTCATTCTGCGATGCTATTTCCGCTTCATATTCAGCGATTGCCGCTTCCTTGGTTTTAATGTCCGAAGAAACAGCTGTAATCTCCTGTTCTTTTGCTGCAATTAATTCATTTAAGGATGCTTCCTCTGCTTCTACAGATTTTTTAGCCTCCTCCAAAACGCCTTTTTCCTCTTCCAGCCCTTCTTTGCAAAGCGCTACATATTCCGCCTGCTCCACATATTCATCCAGCATTTTCCTGTCATATGCAGACAGCATTTCAATATATTCCGCTTTGTTCAGCATCTCGCCGAAGCTTTCTGACTGGAAAACCAGTTCCAGATACAGCACATCGCCTTTCTCATACATAAACTTGATCCTGGCTTTCATGGCTTCGTATTGTGCTTCCTGTGTGGCAACTGCTTCTTCCAGTTCAACGGTCTTTTGTTCTATTTCCTCTTCTTTTTGTGAAATCATTGTCTTAAGCTCATCAATCTTAGCCTGTATGCTGGCCAGATTGGCATCCAGCTCCTCAATATAATTTGCCAGATTCGTCTTTGATGCCTCCAGCTGCTTTTTCAATTCCTTCACATTGGTAAGACCGCTCTGAAGTGACTTCTTTTCTTCTTTGGCCTTCTGTATTTCCTCTTCCTTCTGCTTAATACTGTCATTGGTCAGTTCACTGGCATAAGCAGTATTCTGATATTTAACTCCCGCTGCCAGAACAAGAAACAGGCTAAGCAGCAGACATAGCGCTTTTTTACATCTTTTCATTTTATTCCCATTCTTTGATTTCTTATACTCTTAAATGTTTCCTTACTGTCACAATACTTCCAAGGAAACCGATTCCCACACCCAGAATCAGGGAAACCGGAAGGAGCTGTGCAAAAATTGTTTCAACCGGCACGAAAGATAGAAGCCTCATCAGCATCGAGAACTTGGTAACAATATATTCAATTACCTGGTTATAAATCACATAGATAATTCCCAACGGAATCAGCGCGCCGATTGCGCCTATCATCATACCTTCGATTACGAAAGGCGAACGAACGAAAAAGTCGGTTGCCCCAATGTATTTCATAATGGTAATCTCTTCTTTTCTGACTGAAATTCCTATGGTAACAGTATTACTTATCAGGAATATGGATACCGCAAACAAAATTACAATGATTCCTATGGAAACATAAGCTATCAGCGCATTCACACCTGTCAGGGTAGCCGCCGCAATCTCCGAACGGTTTACGGTTCTGACACCTTCCAGCCCTTCCAGATAGGATACAAGGGCAGGCTGCATGGACACGTCATTCAGAAAAATTTCATAACTGGCAGAATTTTCCAATGGGTTTTCCGTAAAACCATCCGCATATTCGCCAAGATACTCCTCCTTAAAGCTCTCCCATGCTTCATCCGCCGATATGAAATTCTTAGAGGAGACCTCAGGACGCTTATCAATCAGTTCTCCGATTTCCTCAATGCGTTCCTGGCTGATTCCTTCATCAAAAAGTACCTCAACCGATACAACCTCCTGAGCTGTTTTTACAATGCTCTGTACATTAATAAGTACAGAGTAGAAAAGACCGAATAAAAACAGGCAGGCTCCGATTGTTGCTATGGATGCAAGCGAAAACCATTTATTTCTGAATATGTTAATGAATCCCTGTTTGATTGTATAAAAAAATGTACTAATCCTCATCGTCTATATAACCGCCTTTTTCCTCATCGCTGACAATCACGCCCTTTTTCATGGTAACAACTCTTTTCTGCATGGCATTAACAATTTCACGATTATGGGTTACCACCAGAACTGTAGTGCCGTTTTCATTTATCTGTTCCAGCAGCTTCATAATTTCCCATGAATTCTTAGGATCCAGATTACCTGTAGGCTCATCCGCAAGCAGAATGCTGGGTCTGTTTACCAGCGCTCTTGCAATAGCCACTCTCTGCTGCTCGCCGCCTGATAACTGCCTTGGCTTTGCCTTATATTTGCCCGCCAGTCCCACTGTAGCAAGAATACTGGGAACATTTCTTTTAATCTCCTTGCTGGATACCTGGATAATACGCTGCGCAAAGGCAACATTTTCATACACATTTCTGTCCTTCAATAAACGGAAGTCCTGAAAAACAATGCCCAGATTCCTTCTGAACTTAGGTATTTTCCTGTGCCTGATTCTTGTCAGGTCATATCCCATAACATTGATTTCACCGGACGTGGGAACAAGCTCCCGGAGGAGCAGTTTAATCATAGTGGATTTTCCCGAACCGCTGTCTCCTACTATGAATACAAATTCTCCCTTTTTAATACGCAGGCTCACACCGTTTAATGCAGGTGCGCCTGTAGCATATGCCTTGCTTACATTATTAAGTGTAATTATCTCGTCGCTGCCTGCCGATGTATTTTTTCTTCTTCTGCCTCTTGCCTCACTCTTAGCCAAATTTTCCACCACCTGTATCTTAATATTCAAAACTTTCCATGTAATTCATATACTTCACAACCATAAGCGCAATTCTGAAAGTAATTGCATCCTCAAAAACTCTGAGATCCAGTCCCGTACTCTTCTGAAGCTTATCCAGACGGTATACAAGTGTATTTCTATGTATGAACAACTGTCTCGATGTTTCAGAAACATTCAGGCTGTTTTCAAAAAATTTATTGATTGTGGTAAGAGTCTCTTCATCGAAATCATCAGGGCTCTTACCCCCGAATATTTCCTTGATAAACATCTTACAAAGAGGAATGGGAAGCTGATAAATCAAACGTCCGATTCCTAATTCACTGTATGCAATAATATTGCGGTCATCAAAGAAAATCTTTCCTACATCAAGAGCCATCTTGGCCTCTTTGTAGGAACGGCTTACTTCTTTAATCTCCTTAACTACCGTACCATACGCAATATGTACCCCCGACATGCCTTCTTTACTGAGGTAATTCTCTATGCCTCCTGCTGCCTTTTCAATTTCCTTGGAACTGTCGCCTTCAGATAAATCCTTAACTACAATTACACTGTTTTCATCTACAGCGGTAACAAAATCCTTACTGTTGCTGCCGAGGAAAGTCCTCATTGTCTCCAGGGTATTGCTGTCCTTACCGCTATCTGTCTCAATAATCATAACAACACGCTCTACATCCGTTTGAATATGGAGCTTTTTGGCACGGCTGTAAATATCAATCAAAAGCAGATTGTCGAGAAGCAGATTTTTAATAAAATTATCCTTGTCAAACCGCTCCTTATAAGCCACAAGAAGATTCTGAATCTGGAAAGCAGCCATTTTCCCCACCATATACACATCTTCTCCTGTACCGGCTGCAATCAGTACATATTCCAGCTGCTGCTCATCAAATATTTTGAAATACTGGCAGCCCTGTATTTCCTGGGAATCTGCCGGAGATTTCGCGAATTCCGCCGCTTCACTGCCGCTGACATTCATGATGCCCGCAGTAGATGCCACTTCCTTTCCGTCAGTATCCATTACGCAAAATTCAACCCGCGCAATTGCCTTTAATCCTTCAATTGTGTTTTGCAATATTTGATTTGAAATCATTTCCCCACTCCTTTAACCACTTGTCAGCTCCCCATATACTATGCAATTTATACGATGTTTTTCATGTATATATTTGCCTGTAAAAAAAACTTCCATTTCATTTTAAAACATATGTACAAATAAATCTACCTGTTTTTATATATTTTTTGTGTATTTTTTCCCAATTCTATGTTATAATGAAATTATCTTCAGGAAAGGAATGTTTTTTATGAATATACCAGAATTATCAACAGCATTAGCTAACGTAAATCTCATGAATCAGGTAGGAACAGCTGTGTTAAGCAAAGCGCTGGATAATTCCGAAACAGCCGGAGCCAGCCTTATCAACATGATGGACCGTTCCATGGAACTGTCGGTAAATCCTGCCGTTGGAAGCAATTTTGATATGTACGTATAGCCTTATAAATAATAGAAAGTTCGCAAAGCGTACTTTCTATTGTCATGAATTAACCGGCAGCATAGTTAAAATAATAATTGCAATGCAGAGGATAAGCGCAAGTATCAGAGATACTGTTACAAGCTTATCCTTTTTCTTTGTATTTTCGGATATATCTGCTTTTTCTTTCCAGACAGCGCGGAGCACGCCCCTGCGCCCTTCATTCCCGCTTATCCAGACCAGGATTGCCCATGCAAGAGGCAGAGTCAGGGCAGTAATCACAAGATAACCGGCTAAACCGTATATCATTAAATCCCTGTCCATGGCTTTGGCCGCCTCGCTGTAGGCACCGGGATTCACTTTCAGCATTCCGTACATAAGCAGGACCTGGCTGCTGTTAATAAGTCCGTGGTAAAACATGGATGCCCAGAGGCTTCCCGAAGCTTCCACAAGCAGCACCGCCATAATTCCCATGGCAAAAGCATACATAGCCTGATTAATATTCATATGCACCAACGCAAATAAAAGCGATGATAACAGCATCGCTTTAAAGGCTCCTCCTGTTTTTTTGTATCCCCTGTAAAAGACGCCCCGGCATGCCGCTTCTTCACAAAACGGAGCAAAAACACCAACCGAAAGCCACAGCTGCCAAAACGGCATTTCCGCCACCTGATACCCTTCCATCATGGCTGCCACTGTATTTTCAACAAAAAACTGGGAAATCAGATTAATCAATGTAATAAAAGGCACACTGAACATTGTAAACGGAATAACTGCCAGAATTGTCCCTGGTTTCAGCCTTTTTAAATGAAGAAACTCCGGCAGCCTTTCTCCGGAAAAAACTGCAAACAAAATCCCCGGCAGGACCACAATGGTTTCGCAAATCAGATTATTAATAACAATACTGGAAAACAGCTCAGGGAGAATATAAACCAGACCGAATATACAGCCCGTGTACAATAATATGGATATTAAAAATGCCCGATTAACTTTCCTTCCGTTCATATCTTCCCTTTCCTACAGTTTCCGGATACTGTCTTTTTCAATCACAATCTTTCTCTGCTTATACAGATTTCCTGCTGCCCGCTTAAACTCATTTTTGCTCATTCCCGTTTTGCTTCTGATAATTTCCGCATCCGACTTATCACCAAAAGGCAGTATGCCGCCGGCTTTTTCAAGCAGTTCAAGAAGCCTTTTCGCATCCTCATTCATTTGAATGTATGCCTTTTCCCTGATACTCAGGGACAGCTTTCCGTCCTCTTTCACTTCCGTAACTCTGGCGTAAATTCTGTCTCCGACAAAAATGTCTTCCACCGGTTCCGTTTTGGGAATCAATGCCGAAAAGCAATTATCCACCGCCACAAAGGTTCCGAAATTTTCACTGATTTCATACACAATTCCTTCTACCTTGTCATCTTTATGATAAGGGCTGTCCGTTTTCAGATAATGATACACTTTCATAGTTCCGCAAAGCCTGTCGCTCTTATCCACATAAAGAGCTGTAAGACACTGCTGTCCCGGTATTACTTTTGTCGTCTGTTCCTTAAATGGCAGAAATAAATCCTTTTCAAGGCCCCAATCCAGAAAAGCCCCTATTTTCCCAACCTGCTTCACTGTCAGAAGCGCTGTCTGCCCTACCTCCATTACAGGCTCTTTTGTTGTTGCAATCATCCGGTCTTTGGAATCACGGTATATAAAAACCGTAAGCTTATCTCCCACCTGTGCTCCCTCCGCCACCTGCTTTCCGGGAAGCAGCACCTTTTCATCCGGATTATCCTGCACATCTGCAAGATACACGCCGAATTCCACTTTTTTCACAATCGATAAAATCTGTTTTCTTCCTATTTCAATCATGTTTCCACCAATTTCCTTTATTGTTCCCGGCAATCCGCCGGGCTATTTATCTTCCTTCAATTCCACAATACAGCAAATATTATCCTTCTCATCCTTAAGAGCCACAACGGAAGTTCCTTCTTCCGGCCGGGAAATATACGGATACAGAACATCATTTATATATACCTGCTTTTTATATTCCGCCCGAAGCTGTCTGATACGGCATTCCCGCCCCAGAGCATCCATGGCGATTCTGACATATTGTCCGTTGTTCACATGATGATTGGTATCCAGATGATGCGCCCTGATAACAACCGCTTCGCCTGCTGTGCTTTCCTCCGGTACTGCAATTTTTCTCGGAGCATATTCCATATCCAGCTTAGGTTCAAGCACATATCCCCTCAGCATTTCTTCAGTGGGCTTCACAGGCTTTCCCGTCTCCGTATCTATCAAGCTCCAGACGGTATTGGCAAATGCCAGTCTCTCCCCCTTCCCGTCTGTCATAAGAAAATTTCGATATCCGATAAATCCTTTAAAATCATAAGGCGCTGTACCTACAGTCACCGTTTCTCCCAGCACCGGGTATCGTTTCACAACAATCTGCCAGGATGACATTACCCAGACCATATGCATGCTCTTTAAATATTCCACTCCAAGTCCGATATCTTCTGAATGAAAGGTGGAGCAATCCTGAAAGTAATCCAATAATGATTCTATCTTCAGGTATCCTGTTTCATCCAGCTCACTGTATCTGATTCTGCTTTGATAACTGTACATAATTATCCTTTCCAATCTGATTTTTAGTAATCTTTATAAAGTATAACACGAACCCTTGCAAAGCAACAGCTTCATATTATAAAATATTTTTAAGCTATATTACACTTGAGGGGCGGTTTTTATGAACAAAAGAAATGCGAATCTGGATTTAATTAAATGTGTGGCATGCATCAGCGTCGTGGGCCTTCACGCCGTTGGCATGGCAAACTATACCATCTATTATCTCTGCGACTGCGGCGTTCCGCTTTTTTTCATGGTAAACGGTTATCTGATGCTTTCCCGTGAAAAGATTGATTATTCATATGTTTTCCGTAAAATTTTACATATCCTGAAAGTAGTGGTTCTGTGGAATCTGGTTATTACCGTTCCTGTTTTCCTTTTCCGGCATAAACTGGTGAATCCTTTACGTCTGTCCTTTGAAAGTCTTCTGCAAAAAGGATATTTGTGGCATTTCTGGTTTTTTGGGGCACTGATAATTATTTATCTGCTGCTTCCTCTCCTTCACGGCCTTTTGGGCGGAAAGGTACTGCACCATAAAATAATCTGCCTTGTCCTGATGTGCGTGTGCCTCGTTATGAATACCCTTTCCATGATGAAAGGATATCCCTTACATATGTTCATTCCACAGCCCCTTCGCTTATGGACCTGGCTGTTTTATTTCCTTATGGGAGGGTTATTTTCCTGTATTTCTCCCCAAACACATCAGCTTCCCGCATCCTTCCACGGACTTTTGCTTATTCTTTTTACTGTAATCAATAACGTTGCTGAAAAACGCATTGGCCTGTACCTGATTAACAGCCGGCTTGCTGAATATTTTTATGATGACCTGACTTCCATTCTGTGGTATACGCTTTTGTTTACCTTTTTACTGCGTATTCCTCTTAAGGATTCCCTTGCTGCGGCAGTCAGCCGTTTCAGCAGCCTGACCATGGGAATCTTTATTGTACATCCTATTTTACTGGCACTGCTGAATACAATTTATGTACCTGCAGGGGCTTTCTCCGTTTTGGCCTTCTGGATGCTTATTACTTTCATTTCCCTGGCAATTACTTTTATCATTTCCAGAATTCCGGTAGTGAAACATCTGGTGAAGCTATAGAAAAACCCCGAAGAAAATTCCTTCGGGGTTTTCAAGCAGGGCTACAAGGATTCGAACCTTGAAATGACGGAGTCAGAGTCCGTTGCCTTACCGTTTGGCGATAGCCCTATATTCTGTTCTGTGCTGGACACTTGGATATAATAACTCATTTCAAATTAAAAAGCAAGTACTTTTTCAATTTTTTTCACTATTTTTTTCTTTCAGTTTGTTACTTTTTTGTCAGGATGTATTTTTTTCAATACTTAAACTTTTTCATTTGAAAACTGTTTTCAAAAAGCTGAAAATCTGTTATCTTTTTATTAATGAAAGCGTTTACATATAATGTACAGGAGGGTAAGAAATGAGATATTTTTTTAATGGAAAAATTGATAAGCAGGATGATATTTACAGCATCCGTATTCCTTTTAACATCTGGGAAGTATGCAAACAGAGAGATGTAATTCAGGCAGACCTTGTACTGGATAATAAGATTATTGAATGTGAGCTGCTCCCTGAAGAAAAGGGCAACTATAAAATCCATTTGACTGAAGATGATGTTTCACACATTAATATTGATGAAAAGCACAAAATTCTTCTTCATGTAAACGGCAGTTTGATTCAGATGAACCAGAACAGCCCCTACAGTTTTGATAATCCTATTCGTAAAATTGACAGCGTGGATATCATTATCCAGCCTGAAGACGGTCTTTGCGGACAGACCTGCGTTGCCATGCTGGCAGGCGTTACCATAGCAGAAGTTATCAGCGTTATGGACTGCAGGGAATGGCAGGGTACCATGGGACGTGTAATTTCCGCATTAAATTACTACGGAATTGACCATACCGACATTATCGTTTATACAGAAGGGGAACCGGCTACTCTTCCCAAATGCTGCATTATGATGGAAAAAATGGGACGCTACTGCCACTATCTGCTTCACTATGACGGTCAGTTCTATGATTCCAACTTAGGAATACTCAAAGAATACGATATGAGCAAGTTATTAGGATATCTGGAAATCAAGGTTGATTAATCACTGACTTTTATAAAAAATATCCCCCGGGCTCCATCAGGACCCGTGGGATATTTTTTAACACTTTATGTATCCATTCAAGGGAGGGATCTATACTTCAAAAATCAAGTCACCATAAGTAGGAATCGGCCAAACTTCTTTATCCACTATCATCTCAAGCTCATCAGCCGGTGTTCTTAAGTCTTCCATTGCTGCTTTTACAACATCCTTATAATAGAATGCCTGCTCTTTGGCATTGCTGATTGCACCAGCCTGCTCTTCTGCTTCTTCCAGCTTTGACAAAGCCGCCTTCATGGCTGCAAGCTTTTCTGAAACCTTTGAAAGAAGCTCTGACTGAACGGAAGTATCTGCTCCTGCTTCTTTTACTGCGATTACTGTATCTGCCAGTGATTTACTGTATTTCACAGTTGAAGGAATCAGCTGCTTGGAGGCCATATCAATCATAGTAAGGGCTTCAATATTAATTGTCTTAGCATAGGTTTCATAAAGAACCTCTTCCCGGGATTCCAACTCAGCCTTTGTAAAGATGCCGAATTTTTCAAATAATTTTACTGCTTTATCCGTTGTCAGAGTATCAACAGCTTCAATCATGGACTTAATGTTGGGAAGTCCTCTTCTTTCAGCTTCAACAACCCATTCATCGGAATATCCGTTGCCGTTGAAAATAATTCTCTGATGCTCTGTCAAATATTCCTTAATCAAATCATGTACTGCAAGGTCAAAATCATCAGCTTTTTCAAGAATATCAGCTGCTTCACAGAATGCTTCCGCAACAATGGCATTCAAAGTTGTATTAGGGCTTGCAATAGAATCTGCGGAGCCAACCATACGGAATTCAAATTTGTTTCCTGTAAAAGCAAAAGGTGATGTTCTGTTTCTGTCTGTTGCATCCTTTGTAAAGTCAGGCAATGTGGAAACACCCGTTACCAGCTTACCGCCCTGTAACACATGGGCAGCTTCACCTGTTTCTACCAGCTGCTTTACTACGTCCTCAAGCTGTTCCCCAAGGAAAATGGAAATAATAGCCGGGGGTGCCTCGTTAGCGCCAAGTCTGTGGTCATTTCCCACATCGGATGCGCTCTGGCGAAGCAAATCCGCATGAGTATCAACTGCTTTGATAATGCAGGCAAGCACTAACAGGAACTGAATATTTTCATTAGGCGTATCACCGGGATCTAAGAGGTTCACACCATTATCTGTTCCAAGTGACCAGTTGTTGTGTTTACCGGAACCATTCACACCTGCAAACGGCTTCTCATGAAGCAGACAGGTAAGTCCGTGGCGTCCTGCAACCTTTTTCATTGTTTCCATAACCAACTGGTTGTGGTCAACAGCAATATTGGCTGTTTCATAAATGGGAGCCAGTTCATGCTGTGCAGGAGCAACTTCATTGTGCTGCGTCTTTGCGGTTACGCCCAGCTTCCACAGTTCCACGTTCAAATCCTTCATATATGCGCCGATACGTTCACGAATCGTACCGAAGTAATGATCTTCAAGCTCCTGTCCTTTAGGTGCCGGTGCTCCAAACAGAGTACGTCCTGCAAAAATAAGGTCAGGTCTCTTTAAATATTTTTCTCTGTCTACCAGGAAATATTCCTGCTCGGGTCCTACACTCGCAACAACCTTTGTAGCCTCTGTATTGCCAAACAGACGCACAATACGAAGTGCCTGCTCGCTGACAGCTTCCATGGATCTCAGCAGAGGTGTTTTCTTATCAAGAGCTTCACCCTTATAGGAACAGAATGCTGTGGGAATACAAAGAATTACGCCGGTAGCATCCTCCTTCAAAAAGGCAGGTGAAGTAATATCCCATGCAGTATATCCTCTTGCTTCAAACGTAGCACGAAGACCGCCTGAAGGGAAGGAAGAAGCATCCGGTTCACCTTTAATTAATTCCTTACCTGAGAACTCCATAAGCATTTTTCCTTCGCTGTCAGGATGAGTAACAAAAGAATCATGCTTTTCAGCGGTAATTCCCGTTAAAGGCTGGAACCAGTGAGTATAATGGGTTGCGCCGTTTTCAACTGCCCAGTCTTTCATTGCCTTGGCAACTACATCTGCCGCTTCAAGGGAAAGCTCACCGCCATTGTTCATGACGGATTTCACTTCCTTGTATACATTTTTCGGAAGACGTTCCTTCATTTTTCCCATGGTAAATACGTTCTGTCCAAAGATTTCTTCCACATTCAACACTTCGCTCATAAATTTTCCTCCTCTTTTTACGTGGCTTCATGCCACGGATTGTTCCTGCAGGAAATCCCTTAGATTTTTTCCACACAGCAAAAAAGGCGCTACACTCCCTGTGTAAACGCCTTCGTTTTTTAATGTCATATTCATTTTTATGAGAATTTCTTCTCTACAATTCAATACAATACAACATAATTTTAAAAAATGCAAGTAGAAATTTCGAAAAATATAATTCTTTTGAAGCAGAACTATACCTCAAACAATAAGTCAGCATAAGTAGGAAAAGGCCAATACTTCTTATCCACAATCTTTTCCAGCTCATCTGCCGGCTTTCTTAAGGCATTCATGGCAGTGACAACATTATCATGGTAATAAAATGCCTGCTCCTTGCCCCTCTCCATATCAGAAGCTGTCTTTTCCACTTTAAGCAGATGTTCCGCAGCTTTTTTTGTTTCTGTCAGCTTTTCCGTAACCGTTTTTAACAGCTCCGCAGTCACAGACGCATCTGCCCCCATTGCCTGAATGGAAGCTGCAGTATCCGCCAGCTTTCCTGCAAAACTTATTACGGAAGGAATAATCTGCTTATTTGCCATATCCACCATGGTAAGAGCTTCAATGTTAATGGTCTTTGCGTAAGTTTCATACAGAATTTCCGCACGGGAACGCAGCTCTGCTTCCGTAAAAATTCCGAATTTCTCGAATAACCGGATAGATTTTTCCGTAGTCAGCGCATCCACTGCCTCTACCATGGAGGGGATATTGGGGAGTCCCCTTCTTGCGGCTTCTTCTTCCCATTCTTTGGCATAGCCGTTTCCGTTAAAGATAATTCTCTGATGCTTTGTCATATATTCTTTAATCAGGTCATGTACCGCAAGTTCAAAATTCTCCGCCTTTTCCAATCTGTCTGCCGCTTCGCAGAAAGCTTCTGCCACGATAGCATTGAGCGTTGTATTAGGGCTTCCGATAGAATCCTCACTTCCCACCATTCGGAATTCAAATTTATTTCCGGTAAAAGCAAAGGGCGATGTCCGGTTGCGGTCTGTAGCGTCTTTTACAAAGTCAGGGAGCGTGGATACACCTGTCCTTAAAACGCCGCCTTCCTTTAAATTATCGGCCTTTCCCGTTTCTACCAGCTGCTCAACCACATCCTCAAGCTGTTCTCCCAGGAAAATGGAAATAATAGCAGGAGGCGCTTCATACCCGCCAAGTCTGTGGTCATTTCCTACGTTGGATGCGCTCTGACGAAGCAAATCCGCATGGGTATCCACCGCCTTCATAATGCAGGCAAGCACCAGCAGAAACTGAATATTCTCGTTGGGCGTCTGCCCAGGTTCCAGGAGATTTACTCCGTTATCCGTTGTAATGGACCAGTTATTGTGCTTGCCCGAACCGTTAATTCCTGCAAAAGGTTTTTCATGAAGCATACAGCGCAGACCATGCTTCCCTGCAACCCTCTTTAAAGTTTCCATTACAAGCTGATTGTGGTCTACCGCAACATTTGCCGATTCATAGATAGGCGCCAGTTCATGCTGTGCCGGCGCTGCTTCGTTATGCTGGGTTTTGCTCGTTACGCCCAATTTCCAGAGCTCTATATTCACATCATGCATAAATGCACCGATTCGTTCCCTGATAACGCCGAAATAATGGTCATCCATTTCCTGGCCCTTGGGTGCCGGTGCCCCGAACAGTGTTCTTCCTGCAAAGATAATGTCTTCCCTCTGCAGTGCCTTTTTCTGATCAACAAGAAAATATTCCTGTTCAGCCCCTACCGACGGCGTTACCTTTTTTGCCTCGGTATTTCCAAACAAATGAACAATTCTCACCGCCTGCCTGCTCAGAGCTTCCATGGAACGCAGAAGGGGCGTCTTCTTGTCCAGCGCTTCGCCCTTATAAGAGCAGAAAGCTGTGGGAATGCAAAGAGTCGGTCCCGTTGCAGTTTCCTTGATAAAGGCAGGAGATGTAATATCCCAGGTGGTATACCCCCTCGCTTCAAAAGTGGCACGAAGCCCTCCTGAGGGAAATGATGAGGCATCCGGTTCACCTTTAATCAGTTCCTTGCCGGAAAACTCCATCAGCATTTTGCCATCCTCATCCGGATGCGTTACAAAAGAATCATGCTTTTCAGCCGTAATTCCTGTCAGCGGCTGAAACCAGTGAGTATAGTGAGTTGCACCGTTTTCCACTGCCCAGGCCTTCATAGCTTTCGCCACTACATCGGCTGTTTCCAGTGTAAGCTCTCCCCCCTCTTCCATAACCTTAATCACTTCTTTGAACACGTTTTTGGGCAGACGTTCCTTCATAGTCGCCCGGGTAAATACTTTACTTCCGAACAACTCCTCTACCTTAAGCACTTCGCTCATTCCTTTTCCTCCCTTAATAGTATATACATAAACAAATCCCGGTAATTCCCTATTTTTCCTTACGCACACGGAGTAAATCATATTGCTCCGCCATTCCTCCCAGTTCTACATAAAGCACCTGCTGGGGGTGAGGGGCGCTTTCCACGCTCTCGCCTTCCTGAGTTGTCATAGACAGCACCTTTACCGGCACGTTTCTGCCGTCAGGCTTCATAATCTCAATTTCATCTCCTACACAGAACTTATTTCTCTGTTCAATTCTTACCATGGTAATGCTGTCAAACCCTTCAGGAAGTTCTCCTGCCCTTTCCGCAGCTTCTTCCACAATTCCAAGATAAATATATTCATTGACATAAGTATTGGAATCATAAATCTGCGTATTCTCATCCGGTTTTCCAAAATAAAAACCGGTAGTAAACTGACGGTAGGTACATTTGGAAATTTCAGACTTATACCATTCCATATTTTCACGGTATTTTTCTTCAGATTCCAGATAATCATCAATGGCTTTTCGGTAAGTCCTCGCAACCGCTGCCACATAAAGGGCTGTTTTCATGCGTCCTTCTATTTTGAAGCTGTCTATTCCCGCCGCAATCATCTCGGGAATATGCTCTATCATGCACAAATCTTTAGAATTAAAGATATAGGTTCCTCTTTCATTTTCATATACAGGCATATATTCGCCCGGTCTTGTTTCCTCAACCACCGCATATTTCCACCTGCAGGGATGAGTACAGGCTCCCTGATTGGCATCCCTTCCCGTAAAATAGTTACTGAGAAGACACCTTCCCGAATAAGAAATACACATGGCGCCGTGAATAAAACTTTCTATTTCCATATCTTCAGGAATTTTTTTTCTGATTTCCGCAATTTCCCTTAAAGACAATTCCCTGGCGGAAACAACTCTTTTTGCCCCCTGCCGGTACCAGAACAAATAAGTCATATAATTAGTGTTATTGGCCTGGGTGGAAATATGAATATCTATTTCGGGGCAGATTTCCCGTGCCAGCATAAACATTCCCGGATCTGAAATAATCAGTGCATCCGGCTTCATTTCCTTCAATTCCCTGAAATATCCGGCAGCTTCCTCTATATCATTATTATGAGCCAGAATATTGGCAGTCACATGCACCCTTACTCCATGCTGATGGGCAAATTCAATTCCCAAAGCCATATCTTCCTTTGAAAAATTCCTGGCCTTGGCCCGGAGACTGAAAGCCTCACCGCCTATATATACTGCATCTGCTCCGAATAAAACCGCCGTTTTCAAAACCTCCAGGCTGCTTGCCGGAATTAAAAGTTCTGGTTTTCTCATTTTCTGCACCTTTCTTCCTTTTTCTTCCATCTTTCCCCATCTACTACATGACAACTGAAAACTCTTTTGAGCGCTCTTTCCATTATCGTATGCGTACGCTGACTGTCACTCCGTCGCCTACAGGAAGTATGTCTGTCTGCAAAGCATCATTGTGCTTCAATTCATATAAATAATCCCGCATCCTGGTGTGAATGGTTCTGTTTCTTCTTGTCACTGCATACCGGGACTCCATCACGTCTCCGTCCTGCAGTACATTATCCGATATCAGAATGCCGCCTTCAGGAAGCAGTCTTAGAATATCAGGGAGAAAATGAATATACTGCCCTTTGGCAGCGTCCATAAAGATCATATCATACGGCCCTGAAAGCTCCTTTAAAATTTCTGCAGCATCGCCTTCCAGAAGTGTAATCTGCTCTTCTTTTCCTGCCTTTTTAAAGTTTTCCCTTGCAATGGGAATTCTTTTTTCATACTTTTCTATAGTGGTAATCCTGCAGTTTTCCGGTCCGTACTCGCTCATCAACAACGCAGAAAAACCAATGGCCGTTCCTACCTCCAGAATGTTTCCCGGCTTCTTCATCGCAAGAAGAAGCTTTAAAAGGCTCTGCATCTGTGGTCTGATAATCGGTACATTGGTTTTAAGGGCATATTGCTCCAATTCATTCAAAAAAGGGGTATTTCCGGTATCAAAGGAACTAATAAACGTGCTGATTCTTTCTTCCGTAATCATAAAAATACTCCTCTTTATTATTCTGTCATTCCTTCTGTATTTTCCATTCCGGCATCCTCACTTTGTTCAGTTCCGGTCTCAGTGTTTTCACCGTTTTCCGTATCATCTCCCACATTTTCCGCAGTATTGCTGCTTCCGGCTTCCGTACTTTCCGGTTCCTCTGTGGGCGTAGACATTATTTCCAGCATTTCTTCGGCAGTCATACTGGTATTCAAATCATAAATTCCCGGAAGAATCTCTCCATGATACGCAGATAACAATTCCTGTATCACAAACAGCTTTGCATCTTCAATCAGGCCCTTTTCCTGCAGCATCTCTGCAATTTCCTTAATATCCGCATCCTGAGCAATACCTACGGTAATCGTTCTTCCGCCTGATACCGAAACCGGTTTATCCGCAAAGACCCTGTATCCGAAATCATACGCTGTCGTAGCGCTCCGGAACACAAACATTACAACCGCTGCTATTACAATCACTTTAATGATTGTCTCAATAACAGCGCCTACCAGATATTTTCCATTCATAAGCCACCACGCCTTTCTGCTGTTAAGCGGTTATTCAAAATCTACCTTTTCCGTAATATAAAGTGTTATTTCCTGCATCATCCTGCAAAAAGCAAGCTCCGCCCTTAAAAAATCATCCACAAGCGGGTCTTCCCTGAATTTTTCATATTCCTGCTCAAAAGCATCCATTTTATCAAAAAGCTCATCCTGATGTGTAGTATTCTGAATTTCAAAATTCCTTCTTCGGAATTCATTTACTTTCTGATATTGTTCCGGGTGTTTCTTTAATTTTTCCCGCTGGTCATAGTATTTTTGATAAATATCCGTTTCTTTAATTGATTTCACAAATTTCAGCATTGCATTTTCTAATTTGTCATCCATATCGCAGTCCCCCTATTAAACCTCCATGATAATAGGCAGAATCATAGGCCGGCGCTTAGTTTTTTTCCAGACGTATTCGCCAAGAGAATCCTTTATGGAGCTTTTCAGTTTGCCCCAGTCTGTAACTCCCCTTAAAAGGCAGCCGTCCACTGCCTCATTCACTACAATTCTGGCTTCATCCATCAGTTCATCTGATTCTCTTACATATACAAATCCTCTGGAAACAATGTCCGGACCGGAAATCAATTCATCGGTTGCACCGTCAAGTCCCAGAACTACAATTAAAATACCATCCTCTGCCAGGTGCTGTCTGTCTCTTAATACAATATTTCCCACATCGCCTACGCCAAGTCCGTCTACCAGAATATCCCCTACCGGAACTTTTCCCGTAACCGCTGCTTTTTCGTCTGTCAATTCCAGCACATCTCCTGACTGCAGGATAAAAATATTTTCCTTGGGCATTCCCAGTTCTTTTGCTATTTTTGCCTGCGCAATCAAATGCTTATATTCTCCATGCACGGGAATTGCATATTTGGGATGTACCAGCGTATAAATCAGCTTAATTTCTTCCTGGCAGGCATGTCCGGATACATGGACATCCTGAAAAATAACATCGGCTCCCTTCACCAGCAATTCATTGATAACATTCGTAACAGCCTTTTCGTTTCCGGGAATCGGATTTGACGAAAAAATAACGGTATCATGGGGGCCTATGGAAATCTTCTTATGATTATTCTCCGCCATACGGCTTAATGCCGCCATGCTTTCTCCCTGGCTTCCCGTAGTAATTATTACTGTTTTCTCATCAGGATAGTTTTTAAGCTGTTCTATATCAATCAAAGTCTGGTCCGGTATGCTCAGACACCCCAGATTAGTGGCTACATCAATGATATTCACCATGCTTCTGCCCTCCACCACGACCTTACGGCCGAATTTATAGGCAGAATTAATAATCTGCTGCACCCTGTCCACGTTAGATGCAAAGGTAGCAATAATAATACGCGTATTTTTATGCTCTTCAAACAGGGCGTCAAAGGTCTTTCCCAGGGTACGTTCCGAGGGAGTAAATCCCGGGCGCTCCGCATTGGTGGAGTCACACATAAGCGCAAGCACGCCTTTTTTTCCAAGCTCCGCAAAACGCTGCAAGTCAATGGCATCGCCGAACACCGGCGTATAATCCACTTTAAAGTCTCCTGTATGCACCACTATACCTGCCGGAGAATAAATAGCAAGAGCTGCCGCATCCACTATACTGTGGTTTGTTTTAATAAACTCCACCCGAAACTGCCCTAAATTAATGGACTGCCCGAACTTAACCACCTTGCGTTTTACATTGTTAATCAGGTTGTGCTCCTTCAGCTTATTTTCAATTAATCCCATGGTAAGTCTGGTAGCATAAATGGGCACATTAATATCCTTGAGCACATAAGGCAGGGCTCCGATATGGTCCTCATGCCCATGGGTAATCATAAATCCTTTTACCTTTTCAAGATTATTCCTCAAATAAGTAATATCCGGAATAACAAGGTCGATTCCGAGCATATCATCCTCAGGAAATGACAAGCCGCAATCCACCACAATAATACTGTCTTCGTACTCGAAGGCAGTAATGTTCATGCCAATCTGTTCCAGACCGCCCAGCGGAATCACCTTAAGTCCGGAACTTCTTTTTTCTTCAATTTTTTTCAATAAAATTTCCTCCAAATTCCGAGTAATACCTGCAGAATTTTGCTTCATGGCGGATAACCGTCCTCTGAAAGCAATGATTCTTTAAGCCGTCATTATACTTCCCCGTTTTTCCGACGCGCAAAGCCACTGCCTCAGGTTAATTCCGTCAATCAAATTCCATTCAACAGGAACTACATCCTTTTTATTATTATTCAATTTCAATATCTTCAAGCAAATTTTCAAATACGGCTGCAACCGCAGACAGCTCCGTATCATCTTCCACGATTTCGTAGATGCTTTCCGTATCTTTTCCTTCAGAGATTTCCTTTAAAATAAAGGCATCGGAATCTCCTTCTTCTTCCTCTGTTACTAAAATATAGTGTCTGCCGCCTACCTTTGTCTGTTCAAGTACATAAAACCAGGCAGTTTCTTCTCCCTCCAAAGCAAATGCTATCTTTTCCAATTTGACAACTGTCCCTTTCTTACTTTTTTAAAGCGCGAGAATCAAGAAATCCCTGCAAAATAAACACTGCTGCAATTTTATCCACATGTTCCTTCCTGTTTTCCCTCCGGATTCCTGCTTCCATCATAGCCTTGTCCGCAGCAACCGTAGTCAGTCTCTCATCCCACATATGAACCGGAAGTCCCGTACGTCTCTCAAGCTTATCCTTAAATTCCAGTGTAAGCTCAGCTCTGTCTCCAAGAGTATCATTCATGTTTTTAGGAAGCCCCAGTACAATTTCCTCAACCTGGTATTCCAGAATCAGTTCTTCAATTCTGGCAAGTGTCTGACGCAATTTATTCTCATCTTTTCTTCTGATTATTTCTATTCCCTGAGCGGTAATTAACATAGGGTCACTGATTGCCACACCCACTGTTTTCGCTCCGAAATCCAGTCCCATTATTCTCATATCTTATTTTCAATTTACTTCCAATGATTATTCTTAATGTAATCTGTCAGCAGTTCCTCCACCAGTTCATCGCGTTCCACCTTCATAATAAGGCTTCTCGCATTGCGGTAGCTTGTAATATAAGTAGGATCCCCTGACATAATATATCCCACAATCTGGTTCACCGGATTATAACCCTTTTCGGTTAATGCCTGGTAAACCTCTTCTAATATTTTCTTTACACTGTTATTATCTGTTTCCACTTTAAAAAATTGTGTATTTCCCAAATCCTGCATAAATCGCACCCCTTATTTGTCTAACCCTATTAAATCTTATCTTACCCTATTTCGGCATAAAATTCAATGATATTTAAGCTTAAGTCTGCTGCCTGTCAAAAAGAAGGATATCAGGCTGTAAAAATTCACCAAATACACCGTGTATTATCTGCCCCGACAACGATTCATCTGCAGGCAGGGCAGCTTTGATATACTCCTTACTGTGTCCAATCTGATACTTTCTTCCGTTTATTATTTTTTCTTCTTCAAACAGAATAGAAGTGTCCTTATGTATATGAGCCTCCCTGTATGCAAGAGACATCTTCTCCTCAAGCGTCATCAGTTCATTGCTCCGCAAAGTCTTTATATTTTCCGGAACCTGATTTTCCATTGCTGCTGCCACAGTGCCTTTTCTCATAGAATATTTGAAAATATGCATTTCATAAAAACCTGTTTTTTGAAGGAACTCCCGGGTAACCGCAAATTCTTCTTCTGTTTCTCCGGGGAATCCCACTATTACATCGGTGGTCACCGCAGGCTTCTTAAAATATTTTCTTAAAATACATACCTTTTCATAATATTCCCCGGCTGTATATTTTCTATTCATCCTCTTCAGCACCGAATCACATCCGCTCTGCAGCGACAGGTGAAAATGCGGGCAGAATTTTTCACAGGAGGCCAAAGCCCCCGCAAATTCTTCCGTTATAATCCTGGGTTCCAGCGAACCCAGCCGGATACGCTCAATTCCTTCCACCTCATTAATTTTACCAATCAAAGAAAGCAGCCTTTTATAAGGAAAGGGTTCCCCTGAAGGCACAGCTTTAATCCCATCAAAATCAAGCCCGTAAGAGCTTAAATGAATTCCCGTAAGCACCACTTCCTTATATCCGTTTCCGGCAAGATTTTGCACTTCTTCAAGAATTTCTTCTTCGCTCCGGCTCCTTACCCTCCCCCTGGCATAAGGTATGATACAATAAGAGCAAAACTGATTACAGCCATCCTGGATTTTAATAAAAGCTCTGGTATGCTCTGCAGTATGCTGCAGCATCATTGATTCATATTCATTTGTCTGGTTAATGTCTATCACTGACTTTCCGCAAAGTGTTTTATCATTGCCTTTTTCTTTCTCCCTCTGCGCAAGAAATTCCTCCAGTATAGGTACCAAATCCTTCTTGCGGTTATTTCCCACAGCCAGATCAATGCTTTCATCCTTCAGCGCTTCTTCTTTTCCCGTCTGCACATAACATCCTACTGCTACCACCACAGCATCCGGATTCATTTTTTTTGCCCTGTGAAGCATCTGCCTGCTCTTTCTGTCCGCAATATTAGTAACGGTACAGGTATTTATAACGTAAATATCGGCCTGTTCATCAAATGGTACAATTTTATAGCCTTTTTCTTGTAACATTTGTTGCATAACATCCATTTCGTATCCATTTACTTTGCAGCCGAGATTATGTAATGCTACACTTTTCATGTTATTCTCCATTTTTTTTGTGTTGTTTTATCATTGACTTTTCCCCCCGAATCCTTTACTATACTAGCATGAAGGTATGAAAAATTTAAGGAGGTAATTACAATGAAAACAGTACAGATTTCATTAAATTCTATCGACAAGGTAAAATCTTTTGTAAACGATATTACAAAATTTGATTATGACTTTGATTTAGTTTCCGGAAGATACGTAATTGATGCTAAATCCATTATGGGTATCTTCTCATTAGACTTATCCAAGCCTATCGATTTAAATATCCATGCAGAAGAAAACGTAGATGACGTTTTAGCTGCTTTAAAGCCTTACATGATTTAATGAACAAACAGGTCAGCCGATTGATATCAAGGCTGACGCGTGGCTAATGCCACAGCACAACATATGCAATAGAAAGCGCTCTCTGCGAACTTTCTATTGTTATCAGCAAGATTTTTAAACGGCACATTTATTGTAATGTGCCGTTTTTGTTACAATAAGCCGGTTTGCAAAGCACAGCAGCATCTGTTCATGTCAGCAGACTTTTTCCGCTTCCGGCACTGTTTGGCGGACTGCTGCATAATTTCCGGCTTCACCGGAAATTATCTTTCATAATTCACCACAATAACTTCATCCGTATCCAGGGCTGCCTGCACCAGTTCATCAATCTTTTCTTCCAGATTCTGTTCATGACGTTTAATAATATTCAAATTCGGTTTAGTAACAGGATGCTTGGCCACAAAAATTGTACAACAGTCCTCATAAGGGAGAATAGAAGTTTCATAAGTTCCTATTTTTTCGGACACATCCACAATCTCCATCTTATCAAAGCCAATCAAAGGCCGGAATACAGGCAGAGTGCACACTTCATTGGTAACGGCAAGAGACTGGACGGTCTGCGAAGCAACCTGACCGATGCTTTCACCCGTAATAAGTGCCAGACATTCCGTATCCTTTGCTATTTTTTCCGCAATCTTCATCATGTAACGCCTCATAATAATAGTCAGCTCATCATGAGGACATTTATCATAAATATAAAGCTGGATATCCGTAAAATTAATCACATGAAGGTAAATAGGCCCGGTATATCTGGAAACCTGTTTTGCCAGATCAACTACCTTCTGCTTTGCGCGGTCACTGGTATATGGGGGCGCATGAAAATAAACCGCATCGATTTTGACTCCTCTTTTGGCAACCATATATCCCGCAACGGGGGAATCAATTCCTCCTGACAATAAGAGCATGGCCTTGCCGTTGCTTCCGACAGGCATTCCTCCGGGGCCCGGAATTGTTTCGGAATATATATATATCTTTTCCCGGATTTCCACATTTAAAAGCACATCAGGCTGATGCACATCCACCTTAAGTTCAGGAAAAGCATCCAGAAGGACTCCTCCCAGTTCCACGTTCAGTTCCATGGAATTTAAGGGATAATTTTTCCTTGCCCTTCTTGCCTGTACCTTAAAGGTAATATTCTTATCGGGATATACCTCATCCATATACTTAACTATGGATTCACCTAATTTTTCAAAGCCCTCGTCCTCCACATGAACCACCGGACAAATTCCTGAAATGCCGAATACTGTCTTTAAGTTGTCCACTGTCTCGTCAAAGTCAAATTCAGACAGTGCCTCCACATAAATTCTTCCCGGGGTACGGGTTACACAAAATTCACCCTCACAGCGCTTCAGCGCATATTTTACCTGTTTTACAAGGGCTTCTTCAAAAAGATATCTGTTTTTTCCTTTTACACCGATTTCTGCATATTTGATTAAAAAAGCTGAAAACATATCTACTCCATTTCTGTTCACGGGATTTTACCGCGTTCCTTTCGCACGGAAGGGCATTCGCAGTGTCGCTCGCAAGCTGGCTTGCTCGCTCACGGGCTTCGCCCTATAAAGGACACGTCTGATAAAATCTCCTGCAAGCAGGGATTTTGCCTCGTTCCTTTCGCACGGCAGGGCATTCGCAGTGTCGCTCGCAAGCTGGCTTGCTCGCTCACGGGCTTCGCCCTATAAAGGACACGTCTGATAAAATCTCCTGCAAGCAGGGATTTTACCATCCGTATCCTTTACACTGCTCATTGCTTACGTGTATATCTTCTAAGTACAGGAATTATATCACACATTACCTGTAAAGTATAGTTTATTTCTTCCATGGTTGTGAAGGTGGAAAAGCTGAAACGGATGGTGGAACCGAGCAGGCTTTTATCTATTCCGATTGCCTGGAGGGTTGCCGAAGGCTGGGGTTTTCGGGCTGAGCAGGCGCTTCCTGCGGAAACGTAAATCCCCTTATCTTCCAGCGCATGAAGCATAACTTCGCTTCTGACATCTCTGATGGAGACACTTACCACATGGGGCGCTCCGTCTCTGCCGGCATGACCGTTTACGGTAACTCCCGGAATCTGAAGCACGCCGGAAACAAAAGCTTCTTTCAAGTCATAAAGTCTTTCCGTCTCGCGGTCAAGGTTTCCGTAAATCATCTCCACAGCCTTAGCCATTCCGGCAATGGCAGGTACATTTTCCGTACCGGAACGAAGGCCGCCCTGCTGTCCGCCGCCAAAAACAACAGGCCTGATTTTTACCTTTTCATCCACATACAAAAATCCCACTCCTTTGGGACCATGAATCTTGTGTCCGCTTACCGACAATAAATCAATGTGCATTTTTTTAGGATAGATTCTGAACTTGCCAAATCCCTGGACAGCATCTACATGAAACAATATTCTGGGATTCATTCTTTTAATCAGCGCCCCTGCTTCCGCAACAGGCTGAAGGGAGCCGATTTCATTATTTGTATGCATAATGGAAACCAATATGGTTTCTCCTGTTATAGCCCGCTGCAAATCCTCAAGACGGATACATCCCTTTTCATCCACCGGAAGATAAGTTACACGAAAACCATCCTCTTCCAAATGCTTCATGGTCTGCAGGATGGCCGGATGTTCAATCTGCGTGGTAATTAAATGCCGTCCCAAACGGCAGTTAGCATATGCGCATCCCCTGATGGCAAGATTATCCGATTCGGTTCCTCCGGACGTAAAAAAGATTTCCTTTTCATTTACCTTCAAATTCTTTGCAATAGTTTCCTGTGCATATCGGATATACTGCTCTGCCTGCACACCTTTTCTATGCAGACTGGAGGGATTGCCGTAATCCTCGCACATAATTTTTGTCATTAGACCAGCCACTTCATCAAAACATCTGGTAGTGGCAGAATTATCTAAATAAACCTCCATGATGTCACCAGTCCTTCTATTTGTAAAAATACTAATACATTTATCTATGATTATTTTATGCCGTTTTCTTTATTTGTTGCCTTATTCTCTCTTTTTACGTCATTTTTTTCACTCTTCCAGGCGGTACATAATCCAGGAAAGTACTGTCATTCCCGCTGTTTCCGTCCGCAGAATCCGTTTGCCCAGCGTAATGGGAATAATTCCGCTCTCCATGGCTTCCTTTATTTCCGCTTCTTCAAAACCGCCTTCAGGTCCGATAAAAACAGCAATGTCCTCTCCAGGCTTAAGTCCGTCAATGATTCGTTTGGTTTCCTTCATATCCTCTGCCAGCTCATAAGGAATCATTCTCACCCGGCATTTCTGGCTATAGGCAACAGCTTCCTTCATGGTCATAACATTTTTTATTTCAGGAATAATTCCCCGTTTGCTCTGTTTCGCCGCAGCCTCTGCAATTCCCTGCCATCTTGTAATTTTACTTTTTTCCTTTTTGGCATCCAGCTTCACCACTGCACGCCTGCAGGAAACAGGAATCACCTCATAAACCCCAAGCTCCACCGCTTTCTGAATAACAAGCTCCATTTTATCAGCCTTGGGCAGCCCCTGAAAAAGATACACCTTGGAGGGGAGCTCAAGTCCTTCTTCCTTTATAAAACGTAACGTGCAGATAACCTCTTCTTCCGAGAATTCCTCTATCCCACACCGGTACTCTTTTCCGTCCACACCATTGCTTACGGAAATTTCTTCTCCCTTTTTCATCCGGAGAACATTTTTAAT
The DNA here is from genome assembly GCA_017621815.1 of Lachnospiraceae bacterium. GTDB lineage: Bacteria > Bacillota > Clostridia > Lachnospirales > Lachnospiraceae > Suilimivivens. Next base: position 278,083 of record JAGASK010000052.1, read on the forward strand.
ATGATTCACATCTTTTCCTGTAATTATTATTCTGTGCCCCTGTATCTGAGCCGCATCCACAAAAAACTGGTACATAACAAAATACCTGCCAATAAATATGATAAAAGTACACACTTTTTAATCATACTATCGGCAGGTTTTTCCTGCAAGCTGTTTTTAAAGATTTCCTTTGTTTTTGGTTCTTTAAGTACTACGGTTTTCTGGCTGTTACCGAAACCCATTCTCCCTGATAAGTTACTTCAAGAACTTCAAGACCTGCTGCCTTAACCGCATTCACCACAGTCTGCTCCTTATCATCAATAATGCCGGAAGTAATATAAATGCCTCCCTTTTTCAGCTGATTCAGAATTACAGGTGTTAACGGAACAAGCACATCCGCAAGAATATTAGCCACTACAATATCATAGCATTCATATCCCACCTTATCCTGAACTTCCTTTTCCGTGATAATATTCCCGATAATTAACTGAAAAGCCTCTTCAGGAATTCCATTGACCTCTTTATTTTCCTTCACCGCTTCAATGGCACAGATGTCCAGGTCGGTACCGATTGCTTTTTTTGCCCCAAACATAATGGAAAGTATGGCAAGAATACCGCTTCCTGTTCCCACATCCAGAAGAACGGTTTCCGGAGTAATATATTTGCGGAGCTGTCTGATGCAAAGCTGGGTAGTATCATGCATTCCGGTTCCGAAGGCCGTGCCCGGGTCAATATGAAGTATCATTTTATCCTTATCTTCAGGCTGTACTTCTTCCCAGGAAGGAATAACAAGAACATCATCTATGGTAAACTGGTGAAAATACTGTTTCCAGTTATTAATCCAGTCAATATCCTCCGTTTCATCAATAACCACACTGCCTTCTCCGATATCCATAAAGGAACGCAGTTCTTCCAGTTCATGCTTTACCTCGTCCAAAATCTGCTCCGGCGTTTTCTTTACTCCGCCGACTTCAAGGGAACCATCCTCTTTTTCCTCTACGAAAAAGCTTAAGAATGCGATACCGTCATCTTCAGGCCCGTCAGGCAGGATGTCCACAAACATCTGCTCTTTTTCCGCAGCTGTCAGAGGAACCTTGTCTTCTATTTGAGCGCCTTCCAGTCCGATATCATAGAGGGTACTGATAATAATGTCCTCAGCTTCCGTAATTGTTTTTATTTTAAACTTCATCCACTTCATAACAAAACTCCTTTTCCCATGCAGGCAAAAGCCATGTTTTAGGTTGCATCCTACAGATTTTAATATTATCATAGATAAAGATTAGTTTCCACCTGAAAATATAATCGAAAAATATCATGCAGGATATGATACGATAAATTATATGGCATGAATTGCACAGAATAAGAAAGGATAAAACTAAAAGACAATGATTCAGGATATTTACCCTAAAGTATATCATAATGAATATCAGGACACGAAACCGGAAGAAAATGATTTTATTCTGGTTTTTCATAAAAATACAGCGCTTGTGCGCTTCCGGGAGGGAAAGCTGCGTTATCCCACATTAAAAGAAATGGGCGGATTTCCCTGCGATTATTATTATTTGTTTTCCATCGATAATTATAAATATTTTCTGGCACACCCTGCAGAGGGCTGGAAAAGAAACGAAAGCGGCGAAATTGTTTCCGGCTTTTCTCATGATGAACCTGCCATTATTCTGGAGGGTTACCGCTATGAAAATGTGAGCATTTTCAGAACTGCGGATTCCAGACACACTGCCTTTGCAGGTATCACCGCCCACCACCTTTTCGGCTGGTACCAGACCAACCAGTTCTGCGGCCGCTGCGGCAGGAAAATGAAACCCGACCACAAAGAAAGAATGCTCTTTTGTCCCGGCTGTCATAATATGGTTTATCCGAGAATTTCTCCTGCTGTTATTGTAGGCGTCCTGAATGGAGACAAAATACTGATGAGTAAATATGCCGGGCGTTCCTATACTAACTATGCCCTCATTGCAGGCTTTACGGAAATCGGCGAATCTGCGGAACAGACTGTGGCAAGGGAAGTCATGGAGGAAGTGGGATTAAAAGTAAAGAACATCCGCTATTACAAAAGCCAGCCCTGGGCCTTTTCAGGAAGCCTTCTTATGGGCTTTTTCTGCGACCTTGACGGCGATGACCAAATCAGGCTGGATACCAGTGAGCTTGCAGAAGCAGGATGGTATTCCCGGGATGAAATATCCCTTGAAAACGACAATGTCAGCCTGACAAGAGAAATGATTATGATGTTTAAGGAAGGAAAGATTAAAGGAACCCTGCGATAAGCAGGATTCCTCTAATCTTTCCCATGTTTATCATATTTTGAAATAATATAATCCGGTCTTTCCGGGCAGGACCAGTCCCGCTCCCACTCACCGTCTTCATATTTCCAGCAATGGCATCCGGTATCTCCTGATTGTATCCAGATATTATAGCTGTCATTCTCCCAGCACATACCCCAGAAATCCCATGCTCTCGCCGGTGAAAAGCTTCCGATTACTTCTCCCGTTTCGCTGTCCTTAATTTCCACAATAATTCTGCGTTCCAGACTGCTTATCCCCAGACCTTTTTCCACTTCCTGATGGGCTATCAGTCTGCCGTCATAGCTGTAAGTATCTTCAGGTGTAAAGGAACAGTATTCTTCATTATAAACCGGCGTTCTCACATAAGGAAATACCAGCGAGGTATTAATCACTTTCACCAGCGAAGCCGTCTGGATTATTCCGCATAATGCTGCAAGAATTACTGCAATAATGTATCTGTTCCTTATTTTCATACCGAATACCTCTTTTTAAGCCAGAATTGCATCTATTCTGCCGCACTCTTCCTGTGTAAAGGTAATATTATCAAGAGCCTTAATATTCTCCAGAATCTGTTCCGGCCTGCTTGCCCCAATCAAAACAGAAGTTACCTTTCCGTCACGCAAAATCCATGAAAGCGCCATCTGCGTCAGAGATTGTCCCCTTTCTGCGGCAATATCATTCAGCTTCCGGACTTTCTCCATTTTTTCGGCTTCTAAATTGCTTTCATGCAGATAAGGACTTTTTCCGGTACCGATGCGGGAATCCTTGGGAATTCCGTTTAAGTATTTCCCGGTAAGCACTCCCTGTGCCAGGGGACTAAAAGCGATACAGCCCACGCCGTTTTCATAAAGATAATCCTTCAGGCCGTCAGTCTCAATCCATCTGTCCAGCATGGAATAACGGGGCTGATGAATAATAAAGGGCGTACCCTGCTTTTTCAGAATTTCATATGCCTTCTGCGTCTGTTCTTTATTATAATTGGAAATACCTACATACAAGGCTTTCCCCTGTCTGACAATCTGGTCCAGGGCTCCCATGGTTTCCTCAAGAGGCGTATCAGGATCAGGCCTGTGATGATAAAAAATATCCACATAATCAAGTCCCAGTTTTTTAAGGCTTTCATCAAGACTGGCAATGAGATACTTTTTGGAACCGCCGTCACCGTATGGTCCCTTCCACATATCATATCCGGCCTTGCTGGATATAATCATCTCATTACGGTAAGGCATCAAATCGGATTTTAAAATCCTGCCCATATTGGTTTCCGCACTGCCATACACTGGACCGTAATTATTCGCCAGATCAAAATGGGTAATACCGTTATCAAAAGCAGTAAAAAGAATCTTTTTCATATTTTCTTCATCGTTTACGGAACCGAAATTATGCCACATGCCAAGGGACATGGCAGGCAGCTTAAGACCGCTGTTGCCGCATCTGTTATAAATCATTTTGTCATATCTTGCTTCACTTGCTGTATACATCCTGCTGTTTCTCCTTTTCTTATTTTGATTCAGACATCAAAAAGTTTTTTTATAATAAAAGTATATCTTTTATGCCATTCCAAAACAACCTTTTTATTCAGGTAAATGCATATTGAATATTAATATTTCAGCCGATATAATAATTTTGTTACATATCAGATACAAGAGGGGGAAAACAACAGAAGGCACGCCTTGCGGACTTTCTATTGTCATGAATTGAATGAAAAGATTATTATACCTTTTCCTGTTGCTGCTTTATTCGCTTTTTGCCAGCTGCAATCCTGCACCTGCTGCAAACACTTATCCGGCGGAGGACCTTCCTTTTCCAGATACGGAAGAATCTGTCCGCACTACTACCGATGAAGAAGAAATCAATATTGCAGCGGATACACTTAAAAATCTTGGCTTTACTGAGATTACAGACGAAATGATTGCATCCATGCATGAAACATATAATGAAGCCTATCACCGGGAATGGAACCGCCGGGATGTTATGATTTCTTTATTGTCTAATCTGGGCGGCGGAGATTATGATTTTGATACCTGGGAATGGACCCCTTCTTCCAGCCAGGTTTATGCCTTTGACATGGAGATTTTTGATGTTGAAAATATGTATTCTGATTTTTTCAAAGGCATTACAGCAATAAATAATAACGAATTTGAAATTACAGATATTGAAGAGGATATGGGCCTTGGAAGTGAAGATTTGGGCATAGGCATCAGAAATGTAACCTTCCGCTACAACGGCACTTCCTATCAGTTTCATGCAAAAGCCATGTATGACTGGTTTGACGGAAGCATTATCGGTTACATGAATAAAGTCTTTAAAAAGGAAAATAACCCCAACCGTCTGTATTACATGACAGACGGTTATCAGGAACTCATTGTTTTTTACTGTTCGGACGAATGGGCGGCTTATTTTACTGCCGCAACCGGCTTTACCCTTGACAAGTCATAGCATTATAATAATCCGGAGGACCCATTATGATTAAAAACATTATTTTAGATATGGGAAATGTGCTGTTATCATTTAATCCCGAAATACCTTTAAATGAATTTTGTGATACCGAAGAGGCAAAAGAAATTATCCGAAAGGAACTGTTTCAGGGTCCTGAATGGATTCAGGGCGATTATGGCTTTATTACCAACGCAGAACGTTTTGAGCCTGTCAGCAGACGAGTTCCCGCCAAGTTTCATGAACAGCTGAAAAAATGCACTTTGGAGTGGGACATCTGCTTAAAACCTGTACCCGGCGCAAGAGAGTTCTGCAGATTCGTAAAAAGCAGAAACTTGAAAATTTTTGTCCTGTCAAATGCCGACAATACTTTTCATAATTATTTTCCAGGATTCATGGAAGAGACATTTTTTGACGGCATCATGGTTTCCGCAGAAGTCCACATGATTAAACCGGAATCCGGAATTTATGAGCATTTTATTCATACCTTCGGCCTTGCACCGGAAGAGTGCCTTTTTATTGACGACAGGGAAGAAAATATAGCCGGTGCGGAAAAGGCAGGCATAAAAGGCTTTGTTTTCAAAGGCGACTTTGAGCCTGTAAAAAATTTCCTTAAAGAACAGGAAAAATAAAGGAGACGAAATGAAAAAGGAAAGCTTGAAACGGACAAAAATGCCTGCAGCCATTGCACTGCTCATCTGCCTTGCAATGGCATTTACAAAACCTGTCGGAAATGAAACAACAACTTTACCAGAATACAGTTTCCGCTCCGAAGAGCTTCTGGAAGAACATTTTGAAAAACACGGAACGGAAATGGGCTTTGACAGCAAGGAGGATTATCTTGAGGCTGCCAATCAGGTGATTCAAAACCCGGATTCCCTTCACAAACCGGAAGCCGAGGATGGTGATGATGTCTACTATCTGAAAGCCACCAATGAATTTGTTATTATCTCCAAAGACGGATACATAAGAACTTATTTTCTTCCGGATTCCGGCATTGATTATTATAACAGGCAGTGACAACAGCTTTTTAATCGAATTTCTCAACCTCCATCTCAAAGTTCTTGATATCGCTTACTTTCGGTGCTATAATGGTCTTGGATTAGTTGTGACTAACTAATATTCTCGCCTGCGTTGTTGCGATTGCCAACGGGATACATAATGCGGCATTTCTCTTTGAAAGGGATGTTCAGGACAGAGTTGTCGAAATGGGTCTGATCACCAGGAATCGCCTGGAAAGAAACAGAAAAGTATTCAAATTTATTACACTGCTCATTATGGTTACATTCGCTATATGGGCAGTCTACGGCATCAATGGAGCAAGAGGATTTTGGAGCCCCTTCTGGCAAATCTATGCGCTGGCAATGGCGGAGGGACTCTTTGACCGTTTCTTTATCGACTGGTACTGGGTCGGCCATACCAAAGCCTGGACAATCCCGGGTACGGAGGATCTGAAGCCGTATATTCCAAAAAAGACTTTGATTGCGAAGTGGGGAATTACCATTGTCGGCAATCCCGTAATTGCGGCTGCCATTGCCGGGATTCTGTTCCCGTTCTTTGGGAGGGTGTGAATATGAAATAGCCTGATGAAGGGAGATACGATTTTGCCACGGCATTTGAAGCAATTTACTTCTGGCCGGGACTTGAAAAATGTGCAGGTTTCAGCAAAGTGAAAGCAGACCGCCACAGAAATAAACCGTGGATTACGGTGCTTGCAAAAAAATAAAAAGAATTGTCGGTTTAAAGGAGCGAGTATGAAGTATATCGGAATGCCCATGGGCATGTGGACGCTGTTCGCAAAGTCATTTCAAAGGCAGCTTGCAGCGGTGTTCGGCTACAATGCGGATACTGCAAAGGACATCACGAAAAATGCCAGGACAAAATATCATACCATCATCACAGGTCTGCCGGAATTTGAAAAGAATGACCGTTTCAGGATGAATATCGTAAACTGCGCCATGTTGGGTGCGTTCGTTCTCTCCATGCCGCAGCGCCCGAATGTAGAGCAGCTGACGGACTACTATGCCAGGTCCATGATGACAAAGCCCATGAAATGGTTCTGCCGCCAAAGCGGGAAAGCAAAATACACCCCAAAGGACATTGCCGGAATGAAGGCTGCCGCAGACCTGAAAGCCGCTGACCGCAACCCCTATTCTTGGAATATGGATTTTTATGAATATCCTGACGGCAGCGGGTACGAAGGGCGATTTACGAAATGCGGCATCTGCGCGCTGATGAAGGAACTGGGACTTTACGACTTAACGCCCGCCCTGTGTCATTTGGATTACACCATGAGCGAAGCAGGCGGCGCAACGGATTTCGTTCGGATGTACACACTGGCCAGCGGCGGACCGTACTGCGACTGCGGATATAAAAAGAAAGAAAGGTGAATCTATGAAAGACAGCGAATTGAAATTTGACCGCACTTGCCATGTGCTCTATTCCAAACCGTGTAAAAAACAAATACAATCCAAAATCGCCCTGCACTATCCGAAAAAGTCGCGGGAATATGTCTGGGAACAGGTGCAGCGGCAATATGTGGATTTTCTTTCCGACTGGCGCACCGACCTCGGCGGCAGGAAAAACTTTCACAACGGTGCGGGCGGTACCTATGACTGTATTGCACTGATGGCCTACTATACGATCTGCAAAGATGTAGCAAGTCTTATCGAAATTGAAGAGATGGAGGGCGAGCTGTTTTTACCGTCATTCCGCATCCTCTCCAGGTTCGTGGACTGCAATAAGCCACTGTTCAAAAAGCTGATGTATAAGGCTTTTGCAAGCTCAAAATGCAAGTGCGACCAGTGGGGCGACTATCAGATGTCCGTTGCTCCTTACGATGGAGACAAACCCATCTATTATGAGTTCACCGCCTGCCCTGTGGCAGAGTTCGCCAGACAGCACGACCTGCTGGGGGTCATGCCCGCCCTCTGCAACCCGGATTATACGGCCATGGAGCTGATTCACGCAAGGCTGATGCGTAAAACCACCTGCGCAAACGGCTTCAAATGCGACTACACTATCTGCGGTAGCAAAGACCCGTATGTTAAAGAACACCCGGAATACCGGGATGAGGCAGGATACAGGAGGAACTGATCATGATTGCATTACAAATAATTATTTTTGAAACCGCCTTCTTCCATCCATCACTTTACAAAACACAATCGCTGCTGCTGTACTCAACGCTGTAGCCGCAATTGCCGGCCCTACGATTACTGCAGGATTCACGCTGCCGTATTGCTGCCTGTAAGCAATCATATTTACCGGAATCAACTGCAATGATGAAATATTCAGTATCAGAAATGTACACATCTCATTACTTGCCACACCTCTGGGTATCACCTGCAGCTTTCTGCGTTTTTGTAAACAACTCACTTTCTTTAATGGCATATCCCCGGTACTCTCGTCCCGGCCAGGTTCCGTTCCGGTCCGGGCTCCGCCCCGTCTCTCCTCCTCCAGCTCCGCCAGCGCTTCCATCGCTTTCAGCCCTGCAGGGGTTGCCGCCCAGCCAAGTCCCAGGATATTCGCTATAATATTTGTGGAAATATAATCCCTTGCTTTGTGTCCTTTGGGAATTGCCGGAAACATAAAAGTGATAAAAGGTGAAAGAAATCCTGTCAGTTTTTCTATCAGCCCCGACTTCTCCGCTATTTCCATTAATCCTACCCAAAATGCCATAATGCCCGCCGTGGAAATGCATAAGGAGACTGCTTCCCCCGCACTTTGCAATGCGGCTTCCGTAATCTCCTTCATAGTTCCGTTAACAGCTCCGTATATAACTCCGATGAAAATCATAGCTGCCCAAATATAATTCAACATGGCATGCTCCGAAATTCTTTTTATCTATTATATGCTTCTTCCACTCTTTTATTCCTTTGCTTATCCTGATACATTTCTTTATCTGCCTGACTGGCAAATATCTCATAATCTATCTTTTCTACTTTCTCACCTGTAAAAAAGCCAATGCTGACCCATAGCTCATAAGGCTTGCCTGAAGTAAGATTATATTCTCCAAGCTTAGTGTGAATTGCATCCTGAATTTCAATGGCTCTTTCCTTTCCCCTTGGATTGGCAGTTGCTATTAAAAATTCATCTCCGCCCATTCTGGCACAAATTTCTCCTCTTTCAGATACACTGTCAATAATTTTCCCAATCTGTTTTAATGCAATATCACCTTCCCCATGTCCGTAACGGTCATTAATCTTTTTCAGATTGTCCATATCCAGGGATATCAGGGTAAAATTATCACAGCTTTTATCTCCGTAAAACATTTTTTGCTTCTGCCTGTCAAAACCTCTTCTGTTGTATAATCCGGTGAGCTCGTCCTTGCTGAAAAGCTGCTCCTTGATTACCCTGCTCCAGAAGCCCTCTATGTCATTTCGGAAATGCATAATAAAAATATTCAGCAAATCCGGCCTGAATTTTTTATCCTCAAAAGTAAACGCCATATAGCCGATTGTAATTCCACGTAAATGCATAGGAAGGAACATAACCATATCTTCTTTTTCTAAAATACCTTCCAAATCAGGCAATAGTTCATTCCGTTCAATAACCTCCGGTTTATTTGAGGAATTTGCTGTATTCGCAGCGTCGCTGTGATAAGCTGCCACCATCCGTCCGGAGTAAACCTTTTCTTCACTTCTCTTCACCCGGTTTAACAGTTCATCCATATCTTCCGGAATCCTGTTAACCATATTTTCATAAGAAAAAGTATTAAGGCAGACCCAGTATTCTTTGTAATAAATATGTCCTGCAAATTTTTCCACTATAGGCAGGAGCTGTTCAAATTCTTCACAGCTGTCACTTTCCGCATTCATATTCAGCATAGTCTGATAATATTCGGAACTGCTTGAATGAATATCCTGAAGTTCCAGTATTTTATCAGCCGGATTCATTACATGATTATTTTCACATCCGCAGGAATGCCCAATCTGCAGCTTATAAGGAACCATTATCAGCTCCTGAACCCTTTCGCCTTTCCAGATATCTGTCAGGGTTTCAAAAATGGTTCTGGTTGTTTCTTCCCATACATAAGCAGCAGTAGTCAGCCTGGGATTATGGTATTTCTCAAATTCAATACCGTCAAAACCGGTAACCTTAATATCTTCAGGTACACGGAGTCCTACTTCCTTCAATCTGGTACAAACATCCATTGCCATAGTATCATTTGCACAGATAATAGCCTCCGGCAGGTCTTCATCCTTTAAAAACTCATTCAGGACCTCCACTGCCGCATTACCTACAAAATATCCGTACCCACATCTTTTCTTTTCAAAGGGAATTCCATTTTCCTCAAGTACGCTCCTGTAGCTTTCAAAGCGTTCCCTTGAGAACTTACTGATACGGTCCCCTCCGATATAATTTACCTTACGGCAGCCATGGTCTTCCACAATGTGCTTTACAATCATTTTAAAAGTCTGCGCATATGTAAAATCAATATTAATGCAGCCTTCCAGCCTCCTGTTTACGGAAATAACAGGAACGCCTGCCGCAATTGCCATGTCTGCTATGGTCCGGTCAATTCTGATTTTTTTAAACGTTTCCGACATAATAACCACAGCGTCAAAGGCAGTAACGTCAAAAACAGAATAAATCTGCTTCTCACCATGGTCATTCATATCATCATAATATAAATCCGTAAGAGTAGAAAACACTATCGCCTTACACTTATATTGACTGCAAAGTCTCTGAAAATAATAAATATTTTCTCTTTGCTCATCTCTGTGAAAACGTGAAATACAATAGGCAATTACCCTGTAATCCTTACCCTCAGAATATTTCTTCACTTATACAGCCCCCTTATCCCGAAATAACTTCGAAATGTATTTCAATTATAGCACACCGTTCGAAAGGATACCACTTTATCATCCGTTTTTATAGAAAAAATGAAACAGATGTATTATAATCTATCTAAGGGTTATTCACCTGTTTATTACCGTAAATAAGGATTGCAGCCATGAAATTTTTCCGGAAACATTTTAGAAAAACTGCATATTTTTTATTTCTTTGTCTGAGTCTTCCTGTCATCGGATGCAGCAAAAAACCTGAGCCTTATGTCTCCTCTTCCACAACAATCAGGGATAACACCCCTGTATGCCTGGTTCCCACAGCTGACGGAGATGCTGTTTATTCCAACGATTATGTCACCGTTGATGTCTCCAATATGCAGGAAGGATATATTATGGCCGGTTATACCGGTGAAAAGGAGCATGCAAAGCTGCAGCTTACCGGTCCCGACTATATGACATATACTTATAATTTAACCAAAGACAATTATGATGTTTTTCCGCTGTCTGCAGGCGACGGCACCTATCAGCTGGGCATCTATGAAAATATAGAAGGAAACCAGTATGCCACTGTTTTTTCACAGGAATTATCCGTTACGCTGGAAAACGAAAGCGGACCTTTTTTATACCCCAATCAATATGTAAAATTCAATTCCTCCAGCGAGGTCGTTTCAGTAGCCATGGAGGTTGTTGCCGATGCTCACGATGACCTGGAAGCAATTAATTATATTTACAATTATGTAGTGGAAAACATTACTTACGACTATGACAAAGCCAAAAATGTCCAAAGCGGTTACGTTCCTGATGTGGATGAGATTCTTTCCCTTAAAACAGGAATTTGTCTTGATTATGCCGCTGTTATGGCGAGTATGCTCCGTTCCCAGCAGATTCCTACCCGTCTGGAGGTAGGCTATGCAGGAGAAGCATATCATGCCTGGATTAGCACCTACGTGGAAAATCAGGGCTGGATTAACGGTATTATTCAGTTTGACGGCCAAAGCTGGTCCATTATGGACCCCACCTTTGCTGCCAATTCCAGTGAAAAAAATGTAAGGAACTTTATCGGCGATGGGGACAATTATGTCACCAAATACATTTATTAATGGAGGATTTTGAGGATGAAAAAAAACAGGCTTCTTTCCAATGCGGAAATAGCTTCCTTTTGCAGGCAGGCTGCCATGATTATCAAGGCAGGCATTACCCCGGCTGAGGGGATGGATATCTTATTAAATGACACTGTTAATAAAGAAGGAAAAGAACTGCTTCAAAAAATATCCGATTCCTGCAAACAGGGAAATCCCTTTTTTGAAGCATTGGAAGGAACAGGAGTTTTTCCCGATTACATGATAAAACTGATTGCGCTCGGCGAAGAATCCGGCAATACTGATGACGTCCTGCTTTCTCTTGCCCAATATTATGAAAGAGAAGAAAACATTTCCGAGAGCATCAAAAGCGCTGTTACTTATCCCCTTATTATGATTGCCATGATGTTCATTGTCATCCTGGTACTGGTCGTTAAGGTTCTTCCCATTTTCAAGCAGGTTTTTGCACAGCTTGGAACCCAGATGAGCCCTCTTGCCTCTTCCCTTCTTGCCGTAGGAAACGCCTTAAGCCGGTATTCCATGGTTATTGTTGTTGTTTTTCTCCTTTTAATCGGAGGCTTTATTATTGCGTATAAAATTCCGTCCGGCAGAGCAAAAATCCGCCATTTTCTTACACGCTTCCCCTTAACCCGGGGATTTTATGATAAGGTTGCCGCCGGACGTTTTGCCAGCGGACTGTATCTGGCTTTTACCAGCGGTATGGATACTTACAGAAGTCTTGATATGATTTCAGATATTGTAGAAAACGAAAATATGAAAGCCAAAATCAAAGTGTGCAAAGAAGAGATGGAAAAGGATTCCAATCTCCCTGAAGCGCTTGTCAAAGCAGAGATTTTTTCCAATCTGTATTCCCGCATGGTAACCGTAGGCTTCCGCTCCGGTTCAGTTGACCTTGTAATGAAACAGATATCCCAGAATTATGATGACGAAACGGAAAAACAGCTGAACCACATCATTTCCATTATAGAACCTACCCTTGTGATTATCCTTTCCCTCATTGTAGGCCTGATTCTTATGTCGGTTCTTTTACCGCTTATGGGAATTATGTCCAGCATCGGATAAATCAACAGAGATAATAGCATCAATAGGGTTTTAGAGGTATAAAAATATGTCAAACAGATTTGCTACAAAAAAAGAATATTTTACGTTTATACCGCGCATCAGGCTGATTTACATTGTATGCCCCATACTGTTAATAATCTTTATCCTCAGCCTTTCCTCCATTCATACATCCACTCTGGAAAAACAGCAGGAAAGCCTGGAAACAGCCTTAACCAGGGATATTACCCACTGCTATGCAGTAGAAGGATATTATCCCCCAAGCTTAAGCTATATAGAGGAGCATTACGGTCTGACCTATGACAAGGACTTGTTCTTTGTGGATTATCAGCCTATCGCCTCCAATATACATCCCAATGTTACCGTTATTTTAAGAAAGGAAGGCTCATGAACAAAAAACAGGAAAACCATATAATTGATATTCTGTTTGTAATAGCGCTTTTCTGTATCTTTGCTTTATCCGCTATTTTTCTTATTTCTATCGGGGCAAATGTATATGGAAAAACGGTAGAGCATATGGATTCCAATTTCAGCCAGCGTACCTCCTTTGCTTATGTGACGGAAAAGATACGCCAGTCGGACCAGCTCGGTGCTGTCAGTGCAGGGGAGCTTGCCGGACATCCGGCCCTGCTGATTACACAGAATACAGGAGGCAGTGAATATATAACCTACCTTTATGAATATAACGGATATCTTAAAGAACTTATGGTGCGTGCAGATACTCCTCTGGGTCCCGAAGCAGGTCAGGACATACTTGCCGTGACGGGTTTTTCTCTTACGGAAGTCAGCGAAGGTCTTTTTTCGTTTACCATCGCTACAGATGATAAAACCAGCTGCAGCCTGTATGTCAGCACCAAATCAGCAGGAGGTGACAGCCATGAAAAATAACGCCTCATCCCGAACCGGTCTGTTTCTTATGGAGCTTATTATTGCTGTGCTGTTTTTTTCCCTTGCCGGCGCCATCTGCGTGCAGTTGTTCGTGCAGGCTCATATTATCAGCAATAAAAGCGTTCAATTAAATCACGGCATTTTGTGGGCGCAGAACACTGCAGAAGCCTTTTATGGCTGCAACGGAAATGCAGCAAAAATGACAGAATTATTTGATAACAGCAGTTGTCAGAAAACCGGAGATGACACCATATTTTGTCTTTATTTTGACGAAGATTTTAATCCCGTCAGCCAGCCCCTTTATTATTCTTCCATTCACTATTACTATGTGCTCACAGCAGATATCCGGCGGGAAAATGATTTGCTCACCTGCCATATCAGTGTGGAAAGCATTGATGAAACCGAAGAACCTGTTTATGAAATAGATATTTCTCTTTTCCCCGATAAGGAGGACGCACATGAACAATAAGAAAAAACGATACGGTATCAGCGTAGGTACCTCCTCTATCCTTGTCATCATTGTTGTTTTATGCCTGGTTTGTTTTGCCGGGCTCTCCATTGTCAGCGCAAACGCAGACTATAAATTGAGCTCCAAGCTGGCTGAAAGAACCACCTCATACTATCAGGCTTCCAGTCTGGCAAATGAGGAATTTGCCAAAATAAACAACGCTTTTTATGATTTTTATCTTGAAAGCGCTGACTCCGACGAATATTACAAAAAAATAAAAGAGTCTTATTCAGACTCTCTTACATTTTCTTATCCTATCAGCAGCACCCAGGCTCTCAGTGTATCAGTTGAACCTGTTTATCCTGATGATGAAACAGGTAATTTTTTTAATGTAACCAGCTTCTGTATTGTGACTACAAGTGACCTTCAGCTTGATGAATCTCTACCTGTCCTCTTCCACGATTAAAACACCATGCACTACCGTTCTGGTGGTGCTGTGTAAACCATGGCAGGTAGAAAGCGTCACTACTTTATCCTGAGGTGTTACTTCCTTGTCGGATAAATAAACTGCACTGCTTTTAATATAATCCAACCAGTCAGCCTGCTCCTCTTCACTTCCTATTAAGTCATAGGTCCGTGAATTCTCATCTGTTATGTATACTGCAAAAATCTCATACATGAATGCCTTATCTTCCGTAAAAATATAGAAATAAGGATTTTCTTCCGCAATGGATGTATCATTCAATATTTTTTTCAACGAACCGAACATGGTGCCGTTTCTCATATTGTGCCCGTATATAATGGTATTATAATTACTGTAATCTTTTTTATTCAGAAAATCCATAAAGATGGCGCCTGAACTGTTCTTTACATTTTCAAAAGTATAGTGAGTATAATAATCATTATCATTCCCACGCACAATCGGATAGCTGATTTCCAGGGGTTCATAATAAAGCCACCCTGCAAAATCACCGTTAATTTCTTTCAGTTCATTATATTTTACATCAATGGATACAGGGATCTGAGATTTCTTCTCTTCCACTGTTTCCTCTTTTTCCTGACTTTTAACCACAGGCTCTTCTTCAATGGAAACGTACTGCTCCAAAGCCGCATATTCATTAATACCCTTCTGATATTCTCTGGACAAACGGTAAATATTGTACCCCGATACACCTGCTACCACCAGGGATATCGTCAGAATAACTGCCCATATTTTATTGCTCATTCTCCCCATCCTTTCACACCTTCAATTACAATACTGACTATTATTTTACACTACTTTCATACAAAAAGCAATCGGACAGGTATCTCCTGCCCGATTGCTTTTAATAAACATTTCTGTTTTGTACTGATTAATAACCAAATTCCTGTGCCCAGTACCATTCACCATTAGCGTTTACGTGAATAGCTATTGCACCTGAAGTAAACTCAGCATCCATAATGTTTGCCTTATGTGTAGGAGATGCAATCCATGCTGCAACTGCTGCATCTGCACTTGCATAACCCTTTGCAAGGTTTTCACCATACATCAGATTGCTGTTAACGGTCCACCAGTCGGAACCGTCAGGTCTTGTATGGGAGAATGACTGAGATGCTTCAACAGCTCTGACTGCTGATGCCTGCTCAAGACCTGAATTCCAGGTAAGTGCTCCTAAACCTGCTTCCTGTCTTTTAGCATTTGCCATATCAAATGCTGCTTTTGCTGCTGCCTGTGAATCTGCTGTTCCTGATAAAGCATCTGCAAGGCTCACCATTTCAGGTTCAATATATACAATGCCATCAGCGGGTACTCCTTCTCCTCTTGCTGCTGCCTCTTCTGTCAAAGCCCCATTTTCTTTAACTGCTGTATTGTAGTATGCAATGCTTCCCCCTGCAACTGCCAGCACAAGTGCCAGGCTAATCACGATTTTAGTAATTTTGGATTTACTCATAAGATACACGTCCTTTCCTAATTTTCTCCATTTTAAGGAGATAAATCCATACTAAAGTACTATTTCTATTTATATACTACCACTAAAAAAATAAAAAACAAGTACTAATTTACCATTTTATTTTTTTTGTGAATTTTTACCCTTTCAGTTCTGTTTTTGCTTGATTTTTCGGGATTTATCTCCATTCCTTAAGGAAATTTTAATCATAATCGTCTTTAATATCCCAAAATAAAAGTACCAGAACTTCTTATTTAACCGCATATTTCCTGAACTGTCCCGGAGTCATTCCCATCTCCTTCTTAAACTGTTCACTTAAATAGTTACCATGACAATAACCTGTTTCCTGCGCGATTTCCATAACAGACAATTTCGTCTGTGAAAGGAGAGTACTCACATGCCGCAGCTTCACGTGATTCAAATACTCCGAATAAGATTTGCCAAGCTGGACATGAAACACCCTTGAAAAATAGGAAGCAGAAAAGTTAACTGCCCGTGCTGTCTCCTCCAGGGATGGATTGCGGTAGTAATAATTCTCAATATAAGAAATCGCATCCACAATAGGCGGTGTCAGAACTGACTGGCCATGAGTTTCTCCCGCCTCCGCCGTACCTTCTTCCCATACCATGGCAAGAATGCGGAAAAGCATTCCCTGAAGAATAAATTCCTTATACGGCCTTTCCTTCCTGTATTCTTCTTCCATATCCGTAAAAAGTGCTTCCACTTTCATTCGCACTTCCGGGGAAAAGCCAAACACTCTTTTTTCATATAACTCATCATACACCTGCTGCCCCACTTTTTCTATAAAAGGCGCCGCAAACTCCGGTGAATACTTTATCAGAATCCTGTCATAGGATGAAGGACTTTCTTCCACCGTCCTGTGATAGATAAAAGGCGGCATGAGAGTAACATTTCCTCCATGATAATTATATGTTCCGGTTGGCGTAATCGTTCTTCTGTTTCCCGTAAACGAATATCCGATATTATAATGATCATTAGCCATAGCCATATACTGCATTTCATACCCTTGCGGAAAAATGCCTCTCTCCACGGTTATCTGTTTTCCCTTTGGTAAAGGTGCCGGCAATGTAATCCTCTCCTTTCACTATCCTGTATTAACGCCTTGCATATCATATATAATGACATGAAAACTTGGTTTTTTCAATAATCATTATAATATTTTGAATGTTTTCAAAGTTTTTTTGCTTTATACTCATAGACAAATACAGGGAGGAATTACTTATGAAAAGGAAAACAAGACGGAAACAAAATCCAGCTGTCCGCACTTTATTATATGCAAAGCCTTACTGGTATTTAATTTTGCTGTCCACGCTGGCGGGCGTCATTAAACTGACTCTGCCTTTATTGCTGCCTCAGATATTAAAATATTTTACGGATGAGGTTTTGCCTGCCGGAAGCATTTTCACCATGGAACAAAAAGTATATGAAATATATAAGTGGCTGTTTATTTTACTGATCAGCTATATCTTTGTTTACATTCCTGCCGCTTTTTTCAGGGAAGCCGGCTCCCAGGAGGTTTCCAACCGGATTATGCACACTATGCGCTGTCAGCTCTATGAACACCTTCAGAAAATGAGCGCCCGTTTCCATCAGGATAATAAATCCGGCGCGCTTGTAACCCGTATTAACAGCGATGTTGAGCAGGTACACGGTTTTATCTGGAGCGTTGCCACCAATGTCTGGATAGACTCCATTATCCTGGTTGTTTATCTGTATCTGATGCTCCGAATCAACCTCCTGCTGACCGTGATATCCTTTATTACGCTGCCTGCTTCCGTTATCGCGACCAAAAAAATCCGCGCTCTTATCCGTAAGAGCAGCAGACAGGCGCAAAACGAAATTTCCGACATATCCGGCTACCTGCAGGAACGCATGGCAGGTTACGCCGTTGTAAAACTATTTAATATGGAAGAAAGAGAAAAAGAGCAATTCGGAAGTATTTCCCATTCCATTTACCGCTGCAGCCGGAAACGCAACCGTTTTTCCTCCCTTGGCGTGGCTGTTACAAGCGCTTTTTCTGAAATTATCAGTTCCATTATCGTATGTATTTCAGCGCTGATTATTCTTAAAGGAGATATGACCATCGGCGATATGATTGTATTTTACAGCTATCTGGGATACCTTATTACTCCCCTCCGCCGTTTCGCCGAATTAAATGTTACCTATGCGAGAACTATCGCAGGAATCGAACGCGTTTATGAAATACTGGATACACCGCCGGATATTACCGAAAAAGAAAATGCCATCCCCTTAAATCCAAAAGCAGATATGGATATTTCTTTTAATAATGTATTTTTCCGCTATGACAGCCAAAGCAATACGCCCAACTTAAACAATATCAGCTTTTCCATTAAAGAGGGAGAAAAAATAGCACTGGTAGGCTCCAGCGGATGCGGCAAAACCACTATTGTAAATCTTCTCGCCAGATTTTATGACGCAGATGAAGGTTCCATTGCAGTGGCGGGACATTCCATACAGGATTATACTCTTTCTTCCTTATATAAACAAATGGGCATGGTTTTTCAGGACACTATTCTTTTTTCCGGCACCATTGCGGAAAATCTTCTGTATGGAAAACCCGATGCCACAATGGCAGAAATGGAGGCGGCTGCCAAAGCCGCCAATGCCTATGATTTTATTATGAAAACACCAAACGGCTGGGATACCATGCTGGGTGAAAGAGGCATCGGACTTTCCGGAGGCCAGAAGCAGCGGCTTTCCATTGCCAGGGTATTTTTAAGAAATCCCCGGCTTCTGATTCTGGATGAAGCCACCAGCGCTCTGGATTCCGAATCCGAACAGCTTGTTCAGGAAGCCCTTGACAATCTGATGAAAGGAAGAACTTCCATCGTAATTGCCCATCGTCTCTCCACGATTATAAATGTGGATAAGATTATTGTCATGGATAAAGGCCGGATAGTGGAAACCGGCAGGCACGAGGAACTTCTTAAAAAGAACGGACGCTATACGGAACTGTATCATATGCAGTTTAAGGATGTAATTTCCCAATCCTGATTACAGAAGAGGATTTTCCGCTTTTGCCTGCAAAATCCGAAATCTTCTGTCCACCTCTTCCTGCAGCTGATTTACAATTTCGCTGTAGGACTCCTTCTTAAGATGTCTGGTTCTTCCCATCATGGAGAGCCAGTTTAATACCGGTATTTTCTTTCCGCTCTTAACAGGGTCATAGCTCAATGAAGTTATTCCCTGCTCCACCTCATAAAGCGGAAAATAGCAGCAATCCACCGCAGCTTCAATGACCTTTCTTTCGGTGGCAGGCTTATCATTCCAGTTTAAAGGACATGCCGAAAGTGCTTTCACATAAGCCGTGCCTTCAGTTTTTGCATAATATGCTGCTTTTGCTGCCTTTTTCATAAAGTCCGCAGGATTTGATTCTGCTACCGTGGCAACATAGGGAATTCCTGTTGCCGCCACAATTTGCGGCATGTCCTTATGAAAAAAAGTTTTTCCATACTGCGCCTGTCCCACATGGGATGTGGCGCTTCTGGCACCTTTGGGGGTAGAATATGACAGCTGATAGCCGGTATTCATATAACCTCCGTTATCATACTCAAATAAAATCAGCCTGTGCCCCCGCAGCGCAGTTCCAAGTGCAGAGCCCATTCCGATATCCATTCCTCCGTCACCGCTGACCATAATAAAAATAATATCTCCCGGCGGGATTTCTCCTTTTTCCTGTTTTCTGCGGCATATTTCAGCAAGACCGCTTAAGGTGGCAGCCCCGTTTTGAAATAAATTGTGCAGATAGGGCACTTTAAAACTGGTCCTGGGATAAGCAGTTGTAACAATCATTCCGCAGCCTGTCTGAAATAAAAGCACTACTGGGTCTTCAATGGCACGAAGCAGCAGATTCACATTCACAGGTATCCCGCAGCCGGGGCACGCTCCATGGCCCGGCGCAAGACGCTTAGGCATCGCCGTCGTTTCATTCAGGCTTCCGGTAATGATTTTAACCTTACCGTCTTCATCTTTTCGTGCTTTCGTCAAACCAAGCCCTGTTTTATCCTGTGTAAGGGGTGCAAAAAAGCTGCCGGAATCTTTCTTTTCCTCTTTATTTCCTTTTGAAACACCATAATAAACAAACTCAGGCGCATTCCTGTCATCGCCCCACTGAAACATCTTTACAGCATCCTCTGTAAGGAAATCCTTTCCTCCAAGTCCGTAAATCAATGTTTTTACCTGCGCATGACAGTTGTATTTCTGAAATGCTGCTCTGGTTTCCAGAGACAGATTTCCGCCGCCTGCCCCATAGCTGTCCTGCCTGTCAGCAGCCAAAACCACCTTTGCCCCTTTACAGGCTGCCACCAATTCTTTTTCCGGAAAAGGACGCAGCACATGAAGTGTAACCGCACCGCACTTCCTTCCCTTTTCACGCAGTTCATCCACTGCTTCCAGAGACGTATCATAGGAAGAACCCAAAAGCAGCAGCAATTCATCGGCATCTTCATTTTGATAGCCTTCCACCTTTCCGTAATACCGCCCGGACATCTCCCCATACTGTCCAAACAATTCCGGCAGGAGCTGCTCTGCCTCTTTCATTGCAAGATGCAGCTGATAGCGGTTATTAATCAAATCCGGCTCATTCATATAAGAACCTACGGTAACAGGATGTTCAAAATCAAAAAAAGGATAATTTTCTTTTTTGGCTCCTATAAACTCCTTTACTGCTTTGTCATCCTCAAACCGCAGACATCTGCGTTTCTGATGGCTGGTAAAAAAGCCGTCATAAGCCACCGCCACAGGAAGACACACCTTTTCAGCAAGCTTCAGGGCTATAATGTTAAAATCATAAACCTCCTGAACCGAGTGGGCAAACAAAATGGGCCAGCCTGCATTTAACAGAAACATGATATCGCTGTGGTCTCCTTTTATGGATAAAGGACCTGAAACAGTCCTGCATGCCACGTTCATGACCATGGGATATCTGGTGCCGGACTGAACAGGAAACTGCTCTATAGCATACAAAAGCCCGTTGGCGCTGGTGGCATTAATGACCCTGCCGCCTCCTACTGATGCCCCATAGCAGATACCTGCGGCACTGTGCTCCCCTTCCGCTGCTATCATAATTAAATCCGTCTTTCCTTCCGCCCGCATGGCATCCAGATTTTCCGCAATCTGAGTAGAAGGGGTAATGGGATAATAGCCCATCAAGTCATATCCAATCTGACGAATTGCTATTGCTGCCATTTCATTACCGCTGGCAAATTCTGTTATTTGTTTTTCCATTATACCTCTCCTCCTTCCATCCTTCTTTCCGTTAAATATGATTCCGAAGTAATGTAACCGTCAGCCCCTGCTTCAATATAGTAATCAGGCATCCGCAGTAAGTCCTGATTGGCCATGAAAAAATCCTTATCCGGATGCTCCGCTTCCATTCCCTGTACCAGGGCATTTACGGGGCATACCTCCACACATCTTAAACAACCCTTGCAGTGATAGTAATCAAGCCCCTTATTCACCATCATTTCTCTGCCCTTATATTCTCCCTTTGCAAACTGAAATACCATGTCAGGACAGGTGGAATCACATAATCCGCAGTTAATGCATCTTTCTTTGATAAAAACAGGAATATACCCCTGTCTGGAGGGTGATAAATCCGCCACTACCGTACTTCCGAATCTGGGATTGATGCCGCCTATGGGAGCAGTATCATAACCCCATGCGCTGCTGCCGGATTTTGCCTTGTCCTTTTCTCCTGTACCCGCACTTATTAATGCCGCTTCTTTATATCCTCTCTCAATGCCCTCCAGATTTCCCTGCAGCGCATCGGGATATTTTTTCCCTAAAGTATCCCTGCAGATCTGCTTCACATCCTTAAGCCCGGCAAATTCCATTACCTTCGCTATAGCTCCCAGCATGACAACATTGATTCTGGAATGGGTTTCCATTGCAATTTTCTGCGCCGGAAGCGCGTAACAGTTTCTTATATTTACCGGAATTCTGTTAGTCGTTTTCTGTCCGGCTTCCACGGCAATAATTACATCTGTATTTTCCCCGCAGCCTTCCCATACACTTTCATCCTTCGTCAGCGCCTGATGAAAAATAACCAGTAAATCAGGATGCACTACCGGAGAGTGAACCCTGATTTCCTTATCCTTTCTGCAATACCGGATATAGCCCTTTACCGGTGTTCCCGTTTTTTCCGAGCCATAGCTTGAGAAACTGGCGCTGTTCAAATCCAGATATTTAATACCAAGTTCCCCTAACATTTTTCCGCACAGATTTGCTCCGAGTCCCCCTATGCTCTCAAGACGTATTTCATAATATCCGTCTTTTTTATCAAATTCTTTTCTCTTGTTTGCAGGCAGTTCCATTTCACCCATATCGTCCCTTCTTTCTATTGCTTTTTAAAAAACTGTTTTCCCATTTTGCACAAAGGACAGATATAATCTTCCGGAAGCTCCTCCCATTTTGTTCCGGGCGCAATTCCGTTTTCCGGTTCTCCTGCTTCCTCATCATAAATGTAACCGCATACCTCACAAATATATTGCATCCTTCTTCTCCTTTTCCTACAAATATTCATTCAAAAATAGTATGTTTTTTAAAGCGAAAAATATTCACAGCAGCCGATTTCCATAAAAAAACAGCCTGAAAAAACAGGCTGTTTTTTTCTATAAATTTCTTTTCTTGTATATAAATACGGTCAGTACTGCCGAAGCAATAATGATTCCGCAGCTAATGCCTGCCATAAGGCCGTCCATGCTGCCGCTCACAAAAATATCCGCGGCATTGGTAAAATAATAAGGTGTTATATATTTCATTCCTTCTATATCAGGCACAATCCTGCACATAACATCCATCATATACAGCAGTATGGAAAAACCAAGAGCCGCACCTATCTGTTTCCGTCTGCATACTGCCGAAAGTAAAAAACAGATACTTCCCACCTCCAGCTGCATCAAAAGCTGTGCGACGTGATAAATAAAGAATTCCTTTGCAGGAGGCATTTCCCCCATTCCCGCAAAGCCTGCAAATACCCATAAAATACAAATAGTATTAAACAGTAAGATCAACACAACTAAAGCGAGATACTTCCGGAAAACAATGTAACCTCTGCCAAAGGGCAGGGTATTTAAAAATTCCACCGTATGGCCTTCCTCTTCCTTAGACAGCATCACCGCTCCTGTCATTGCTGAAAACATTGCACCGCCAATGGCAAAAATCAGGGCAATTTCAGTTGCATAATAACCTTCCGGCGTTGCAAGGCTGATTTTATCAAAACCAAGCGCTGCTGAGAATGCACCCAGCCCTGAATACATATCCGCCATTTGCTTCACGGTGTCCTGAAGACCTTTATATAAAAGCAGGCATCCGAAACAGGAAAATCCCACACATACTGCCCAGATTAAAAGAGACTTCAGATTCATCTTTATTTCATGTTTTAATAAGGTCATAAATATCCTCACTTTCTTCCATAATATTTATTGTTCATAATAGTGCATAAAAAGCTCATCCAGGGAAGGCTCTTCTATTAATACATCCTCAAATTCCATTCCCTCCAGCTTATGAATCAATTCCTTCATATCCCCGGTATAGGAAAATTCTCTTTCGCCTCCCTGCTGCCATATTTTAATCCGCCTGAGATTTGATTTTGACAGATTTTCCACGGAATCTGTTCTGATTATTTTTCCTTCCCTGATTATGGCTGCATTTTTGCAATAGCGCTTCACCTCCGAAAGCACATGGGAAGATAAAAAGCAAGTGGTTCCCTGCCTGTTATATTCCAGAATCAGCTTGAAAAAGGCTTCCTGCATCAGGGGATCCAGCCCGGAGGTGGGCTCATCTAAAATAAGCAGCTTTGGCTTATGCTGCATGGCACATATAATACTTACCTTTTTTCTGTTTCCGAGAGAAAGCTCCTCTATCTTTTTTTCTTTATTTACTTCCAACAGGTCACAGATTCTTTCCGCTTCTTCCCTGCAGTCCGTCTCCCTGGCATCAGCGGCAAAACGTATTACTTCTTTTGCTTTCATGGAAGGATAAAACATAGCTTCCGACGGCATATACCCCACCTTTGCAAGAATTTCTTTCTGCTGTTTTTCCGAATTCATCCGCAGCAGTTTTATTTCTCCCTTCTGAAAATGAAGCAGGCCCAGCATGCTTCGTATAGTGGTAGACTTTCCTGCCCCGTTAGGTCCGAGAAATCCAAAAATATCACCTTCCTCAACGCAAAGAGAAATATTTTCCACGCCTCTGTTTTTCCCGTAGGTTTTTGTAAGCCCCTGAATTTCTATTGCATATTTTTTATCTGTCTTCTTCTCCATGGGGTTCTCCTTTCTTAAATTCCGCCAGCATTCTGTTAAGCTTATCCGTGTCAGCCGCCCGCTTCATCTTGTTAATCAGATATACACACCAATACATAAACAATGTAAACAGAAAATATAAGCATGTTACCTCAATTTTCCTGTCAAACCAGCCAAGTAAAAAGGAAAATGCCGCATACAAAATACTGCATAAGGTTATGGAAATAATTTCTCTTTTTCCAAGCTTCTCCGCTTCATCAAAATTGTGAAGTACATAAATCTGCAGATACCCCATGAAATACGCTGCAAGAATCATTTCACACATATGAAGAATACTTGCAAAATAAGTTTTTTGACAAATGAGATAGATGCAGTAAAAGGTAAGTATACCGTAAAAGTACAAACAAGCCTTATATTCTATGGTAATTTCAATGCCCAAGTATTTTTTAAAGCCTTTTATGAATTTACTCATCTTCATCTTCCCTTCCTCCCTTCAGAATTGCCCTGAGCTGCTTGGCATATTTTCTTGAAATCATTACCTGCTCTTCATTTTCCATAGTAGCCCTGATGCGGTTTCCCGGTTCACTTTTCAGATAGGCAATTTTATAAATATTAATAACCATGGATTTAGAGCAACGGAAAAATCCCCTTCCTTCATAATAGAAAGAAAGCTTTTCAAGACTTTCAAAAACCTTGTATACCTTATCTTTCAGATAGGCGTAAGTTGCGCCGTCCACGCTTTCCAGATAAAAAATATCCTCCGGCATAAGCAACGCTTTCCTCCCGTCTGCTTCCGCACTGATTTTCTGTCCTGTGCCCTGCACAATTCCTGCAATTATTTTTATCTGCTCGTTCATTTCCCTGTAACGGATAATCACTTCTTCTTCGCCTTCGGAAATTCTGCTCATTGTCAACTTCATTTAACTGTATCCTTTCCCTGAAACTCTTCCTCCGCTTCCTGCCCGGATATTCTCATTGTAACAGGTTTGTTTTTTCCGGCAATGGCAAAAACTTCAGGATGCACTTTTGAAGGCTTAAAATGCCTGCTGTGGTTTAAAGCTCTGATAACTTTCTATTGTGATGAATAGAAAAAGGGATTATTACCAGAAAACGGGGTCTGGTAATAATCCCTTGCTAAAAAATGATGCTCAGATTATTTAAAACTCTGTAAAAGCTCTAACCGGCACTTTAACGTGTCGTCCAAACGCAGATAGATATATTTTCCGCTGCCATCTCCGTAATTACCTTCCTGCTCGAATTCTGCTCCCATTTCTTCCTGCAGCCTTCTTGCTGTTTCATCTGCATCGTCTACCTGAAATGCAATATGATGGATACCTTCTCCATATTTATTCAAATGATCTCTCCATACAGAAGGTTCGTCATTTGGCTGAATCAGCTCTAACTGTACGCCGGGTGTCAGGTCAATAAAAGCCATGACGCAGGCAGCGTCCGGCGCCGGTTTCCCATAAATCCTGGTCTGCGTAATATCAAAAGTTCCGCAGTCACAGGTAGGGGGAACCTGGCATCCAAACAGCATTGAAAACATCTTCTTGGTTTTTTCAATATCACTTACCACAAATCCTACTTGTGCAAACTTGGACTGATCAATAATCTTCTTAATATCCATACTCATTTACCTCTCTTTTCTGAATTCTGATTTTCTTCTCTTATCTGTCTGCGAATCTGTTCCATGGTCTCACAATTATCGCGGTCTACCTTAATATTCAACTCCGTTTTTATGGCGTCAAAGGTATCCACGAAGGAATAACTCTGCTCCGGATAATAACCGATATGATAATAGCCCTCAACTCCGCACGCTTCCTTGATGGTATCAAAGGCTTCCTTTTCATCCGGCACCAAAAATGCCATGTGCATCATACCTTCCCCATGTTCTTCCAAAAAGCTCTTCCAGGGGCTGGGTTCCTCACCCGGCTGCGTCAGTTCCAGTGTAATATTTTCTAACTGGATTACGCTGATTCTGCAGTCCCTGTATAGCTCCGGTCTTCCAAAGGTAAGTACCGGCGCCACCTCAGGACCGGGAATGTTCCATATCCTGGGACGCTCGATTCCCAGGAGTTTGGCCCAGGTATCTGCCACCTTGTCCAGATCCTTCACCACAAAAGCAATGTGTACTACTTTTTTTGTTCCAAGTGCCATTTATCTCTCTCCTTTCTCTCAACGCCTATGGCGGCATCGCTCTTCCCAAAGCAATTTACTTTTCTCCGATTGTGGTAACAAGTTCCTGCGGCATACCGGATTCCGCAGATTTAAAGATACTGGTAATGATATCCACTACATGTACAGCAATCTGTGCATCTTCTTTTTGATCTTTAGACAGCTTGGTAACCATATCCTGTACACCTGCACCTCTCACAAAACTTCCTACATCCTGATACAGCTCCGGAAGACTGCAAAATCCCCCGTCACACTGGTCTTTTCCCCCGAAGCATTCTGCCAGCATCTGCTCCCTGCGGTATATTTTCGGTGTTCCTCCTGCCATATTCGGATCCGGAGCCTCCAGCGTGCCGTCCGTACCGTAAATTTCCAGCATCGGCATAGTACTCTTTGCGATATCAAAGCTGAAATTCATATTTGCAAGAACACCGTTTTTCATTTCTACGATCGTCGAAAAGTGTGTCGGTGTATTGACCGCAATCTTATTTCCAAAGCGTTCTTTGGTATAAATAGTCCTCTCCTCAAATCCTTTTCTGGCTGCTGCGTACACGCTCCTGACCGGGCCAAACAGATTTACGAGGGCCGAGAAGTAATAAGGTCCCATGTCAAACAACGGGCCCCCGCCTTTTTCATAAAAAGCCTCCGGTCTCGGATGCCATGTTTCCACTCCGGCGTTTATCATATTGGCACTGACATATAAAGGCTTTCCAATCCAGCCATCTTCTATCAGCTTTTTACAGGTACTCATGGAACTTCCCAGAAAAGTATCCGGCGCACACCCTACTGCCAGATTTCTTTCTTTTGCCAGACTTTGTATTTCTAAAGCATCCTCTAAAGATAGGGCAAACGGCTTTTCACAATACACATGCTTCCCTGCCTGTAAAATTTTACGGTTAATGTCCGTGTGCATAACCGGTGGTGTCAGATTTATGATCAGTTCTGCTTCACTGCATGCAAGAAGCTGTTCCGGAGAACCCCATAACGGAATTCCATATTCCTCTGCCGTATGCTCTGCTGCTTCTGTTTTTACATCTGCAACCATATATATTTCCAGGTCTTTATACAATCTCTGTATATCTTTAATATACTGATTGCTTATTACTCCACATCCCATGATGCCGATTTTCATCTTTTTCTCTCCCAAACATTACACTTTAGTCAATTATTGGATTCCCCAAACTTTAAGAACTTAAACAGTATCAGGATCACGATAAATGCAACTATCAGCATGATCCATGCCTGTGCAGACGCATATCCCATTTTAAAATAGGTAAATGCATTCTGATACAGATACAGGGAATAGAACATGGTCGAATTATTCGGTCCTCCCTGTGTCATAATATACGGCTCTGCAAACCACTGGAATACCCCAATCACCAGCGTCACCATATTATAGAGGATTGTCGGACGAAGCAGCGGCAATGTAATGGAGATTGTCTCGCGCAGGAAACTTGCCCCGTCAATTTCTGCCGCTTCATACAAAGACTCCGGAATATCCTGCAATCCCGCAAGATAGATGATAATGGCATTGCCGCAAGTCCATATCATCATCAGAATAAATGCCGGTTTTGCCCAGGCAGGACTTGCAAGCCAGCCGGGACCTTTGATGCCGATATACCCCAACAGTGTATTTACCACTCCTGTTTCCGGCTGCATTACCCAGATCCATAAAAGGCAGGCTACTACTGTCGGCACCAGGGTCGGGATAAAGAAAATCACACGAAACCAGCTGGTATGCTTTAACCTTTTGCTGTTTAAGATAACCGATATGGCAATAGCAAAAAATGTGGTAAGCGGAACACCTAAAATAATCATATATGCTGTATTCTTACAGGCTGTTAAAAACGTACTGTCCCGAAACAGGTTGATATAATTTTTCAATCCCGTAAATACCGGCATCTTGATAACACTGTAATCACAGAAGGAATAATAAAGTGAACTTAAGATTGGATACAGGGTAAAACCTAAAAATCCAATGATCCAGGGAAGAATAAACAAAAGCCCGTGTTTCGCTTCCGCTCTTCTCATTCTGGAATGTTTGTATTCATAAAACTCTTTACTGATTGAATTTTTCATCTTCTTCCCCCCTTTATCCTTTGATGCCGCTCATGGTAATTCCCTGAATGAAATATTTCTGAAGTACAAAGAACAATATCAGCACCGGCAGTACCATTACAACACCCAGCGGTAAAAGCAGATCCCAGTTAGGATCATAATTGGACTTTAGCATGGATGCTGCCAGCGACAGTGTATACAGTTTGTCGCTCCCCAAAAATACCAGCGGTCCAAGAAAATCGTTCCAGGATCGGATAAATGCCATAATCGCCACAGAAGCAAGTACCGGTTTGGAAATCGGCATGATCACCTTTGCAAAAATCTGGAATTCGCTTGCTCCGTCAATTCTGGAGGATTCCGTGATCTCTTTCGGCAGTTCTGCCAGGAACTGTCTGAGCAAAAATATGTAAAAAGCATTTCCAAAAAACTGCGGAACAATCAATGGCAGGAAAGTTCCTACCCAATGCATCTTTGTAAACATAAGATACAGCGGGATCATAGTTACCTGATAAGGAAGGATCATGGTTGCAAGTACAATCATAAACACCTTGTCCCTTCCGGGCCAACGCAGCCGTGCAAAGCCATAAGCGATCAGGGAATTGGAAATCAAAGCACCCACCACGCTGAAAAATACTATGATCAATGTGTTCTTTAAATAGTTTAAGAACGGAATCTGGTTTAACATGTTCCTATAGTTATTAAAATTAAATTGTCTGGGCAGCCATCTGAAAGGAATCTGAAACAGTTCGCTTGTTGTCTTAAACGATCCCATAACCAAAAAGAAAAAGGGAATCAGATACAGCATGGCGAAAAATACCAGTATGAAATACAATATAAACTTATTCAGAAAAACTCCCATTTTGTACAGGGTCATATTTTTTTTCATATTGTGCCTCCTGTTTATGGTTATCCGGGAAGGGAATCCCCCTCCCGGATCTATTCTGTTTTTCTGCTATTTTGCATCCATGGTTGCCTGCATCTGATTCTGCAAGGTCTGAAGCTGTGCCTTTGCATCCGAATCAGGATTATAAATCAGATTCTGTCTCAGCGCCACGAACTGGTTGGACAACTCTGCCGATACAGAACACAGTGCAGGAATGCCGTTTTCCGGAGAATTTGCAATCTGTCTTTCCAACGCATACATTTCATCGCCTTCTTTTGTCAGGCTGACATCATCAAAGGCTGCATCAATAACCGGAATGGATCTCCACTGTGCAAAATTGTCCTCATTGATACTTCCCTGTTCGGCAAACTTGATAAACAATGCTGCAAATTCCGCCTTGCCGGCATCCGTGCCGGAAGGAATTGCAAATACATTGGTGCCAAATGTGGTGCTGTTTGCACGTCCGCCCTCAGGTACCGGAACGGCACATACCTCATAGGGAACATCCGGCGCATATTCTCTTAACGCCTCAGAAAACCAGTTCCCGGTAATAGTCATACCTACTTTACCGGTCATGAAAGGATGGTCCGGAGAAAACATCTGCCCCAGCCCAGAAGTAAAGGCATTAATCTTTTCCGGATCATATTTGCGGGCATAGCTCTGAATCCACTCCATGTAATTAAGCATTTCGCCGGATGTCAGGTTAATCATTCCGGTCTCTTTATCATAAGGGTCTGCCCCAAACAGGTAAGGGACAATAAACGCCTCATTACCGGAATCCAGCCAGGGCACGATACCCAGCCTGCTATAGGAGCCATCGTCAGACTGCACTGTCATTGCGTCGGACCATTCATCCAGTTCCTCAATTGTTTTAGGAGGATTTTCGGGATCCAGACCACACTCTTTTGCAATCTCCGGATTATAATACAGCATGATGACATTTGTATCCTGCGGAATCAGATAGCAGCTTCCGTCATAGTACATAACATCTTTACATCCCTCATAGAAAGAAGAAACATCCAGTCCGATTTCGTCCAAAACTGCATCCAATGCCATAAAAGACCCTTCTGCCACGTACTGATAACAGGAAGTCGGATTATCACTGACGATCAGATCCGGCGCTGTACCGCCTGCGATGGAAGAAAGCAGCTTACCATTGTTGATTCCTGCCCCATCCGGCACAAACTGCAATTCACACTGAATTCCAAGTTCAGCGTATGCCTCATTGAATGCATCTACTCTTTTCTGCTCCCAAACTGCAGAATCTCCGGTATATGCAGACCAATACGTAAAGGTACCGGATTTTCCGATATCAGTCACTTCCACCTCAACATCCTTGTCCCCCATCTTTACGGTTTTGGTCGTTGTCTTGTCCCCTGATATACTCACTGCATTACTCTGTGTTGTTGCGGTTTCATCAGTTCCCTTCTGGCTTTCTGTGGTGCCGGAGCTGTTTTTGCATCCGGTCAGACTTGATGCAATCAGTATGGTCGCCATCATTGCCGCCAATATTTTTACCTTTTTCATATTCATACCCTCTCTATATTTCCACAAATCATGTTATTGGTTGCGTAAACAAGCTTGTTTGATAAGTCTATTCTATTCTCATATAGCGCTTTTCGCTCACAATATATTGCCATATGCTCACAATATATTGTCATATTTTTGCAATTGTTTTGGGAAATTTTTGTTCTATTTTGGTATTTTTCACCAAATTGTTGACATTATTTCACGATTAGAGTAGCATATTGAATGAACAAGCAATCATATTTTTATGATTAGCTGTTCACTTTTAAGTAATTTCATAGACAATTTAATGGGATTCAGGCTTCCAACATTTTGCTATAAATTGGCAAAAAATAAAACACGGAGGTGTTCTTATGCAATCATCGGATAAAATGGAAAAGGTTATCACTGACAGAGATTATAATATAAAGTTTTCTTATCTTGCGTCTCCACCCTCCTTTCCTGCGCACTGGCATGAATTTGTGGAGTTTATACTCGCTACAGCAGATAATTGTCAATATTCTGTCGGTACTGAGCAATACCTTTTAAATAAAGGAGATCTTCTCCTGATCTGGCCGGGAGAAATGCACAGCAACGTTTCTGTTCCTGCCGGCACCTCCCTGGTGCTGCAGTTTGGAGATAATTTTATCTACAGCTGCCACGATCTTACCTTATATTACAGGCATCTTCGCTCATATCATAAAATCGGCGTCTCGGAAATGCCTGAGCTAAACGGGCTGTTAACCGCAAGAATCCAGGAGGCTTACCGGGTTTTCTCATCTTCGGACCCTTTTGCTGAAACTGCAAGTACTATACAGATCTACTCCCTGCTCCTTACTCTGGGATCCTACGCGCTTAAAAACATCAGCCAAAAGCAGCCTTCCTATGACATTAATAACCCCAATTTTATTAAGATCAAAAATGCCTGTACCTATATTGCCAAAAACTGTGAAAAAGCTCTGACGCAGAAAGAAGTAGCCGATATCTTCGGTTTCAGCCACTTTTATTTCTCCAGGCTGTTCAAAGAATATACGCACACCACCTTCAATGATTATCTGTCCAACGAACGGATTCACCGTGCAACCAGACTGTTGTGTGAAGAATCCATTCCCATTACGGAAGTCGCCTATTTGGCCGGTTTCCAGAGTATTTCCAACTTTAACCGGGTGTTCAGCAAGGTCACGCATCATTCCCCCACAGAATACAGAAAAATGTACAACGGCAATCAGGAGCCCGCTAATTAATAGCGGACTCCTGTTTTTTCAAACCAGTATTTCATCAACAATATCTTTCAACGTCTTTTCCGGTGAAAGTGCGGTCATATATTCTAACCCCACATATCCTTCATATCCGGCTCCTGCCAGTTCGTTCAGCAAAAACGGATAATTGATTTCTCCGGTTGTAATGGCACCTCTTCCGGGTACGGCTGCTGCATGAAGATGACCTATCATGTCTAAATGCCCGAAAATATTGGAAGACAGGTTTCCTTCCGTAATCTGCTGATGGTAAATATCAAACAGAATCTTAACGTTTTCACATCCGATTTTTTCAATAAGGCCGAAGGCATCCTCTGATGCGGAAACATGATATCCCGGATGGTCCACCAGAAGGTTCAGCGGTTCTATCTCCAGCTCTATCCCCTGTCCTGCAGCAAGTTTTCCTGCTTTCTGCATAGTATCAATTAATGTCTTTCTGTGTTCTGACCTTGTAATTCCTTTCGCCGCTGTTTCATATTCCCATCCCGCCTGCACAATAAGTTTTCTGCAGTCCAGCAAACCGGCCGTATCCATGCTGCGTCTTAAGCCTTCCAGGAACTCTTCCTGCTTCTCCTTATCTCCGGGGTTTATAAACTCTGTGCAAAAAGCAGCAACCTTGAGCCCTGTTTCCTTCTGAACATCTTTAATTTTCAGAATATCCTTATCTGTCCAGGACCAGAATTCCACTGCTTCATATCCCAGATTCCTAACCGCATACATTGCATCCGTGAACGGCATCCCGCTTTCTTTGAATACCGCATCAATACATACTGAATAATTTAACTTTTTACCCTTCATACTTTACTACTCCTCCTTTATTGTAATTACTATACATTAGCATATTACATAAGAAAAGCAAATAGTAAAATACAAACTTACAGCCCTAGCCTTTGGCATTGTAACTGCTGCTGCCGTCAAATATGTCAAATATATCACTGCCATATTTATTATAAGTATAATTGCCGGAATACAAACTGCTGTTTAAAACAGAGAGGTTCATTTCCGCATTATTGATAATGTTTTCAGCTCTTTCTTTCACTCTCCCGGCAAATGAATTTTCTTTTCCGAAAATTTTTTCCAGCTTTTGAATATCTGCCGCATTTAAAAGTTCCTTATTCACCGTCAGAGTACCATCGCCTGCCCGGGTAATTCCTGCTTCTGCCAATGAATCCTTAAAGCTTTGAAAATAGTCTTTAAGCTGCTGTAAATAAGTTTCATTAGCGCTGCCGCCTTCTTTTGCAAGCATCTTAACCAATGAATTGTAATCCTCGGCGTATCCGTTTATTTCTTCTTCTATTTCCTTTTTATATTTTGCGGCATCCTCCTGCATCAGCTCTTCCCAGTTTCTGTCGAATGCTGTTAACAGCTTCCCTGTACGCTCCTTAATGCTTTCCGCCGCCTTTTTCATGGCGGTATAATTTTCTTTTGATTCTTTATATGCTTCCTGCTGTCTGCCGGTTTTTTTGCTGTCCGCCTGTTTTTTAACAGCACTGGAATTATTGCTTCCCGAACTGCTGTTAAGCGCTGTTCCCACAGCCGCATTCCGGGAGCGCGCTCCGCTTCTTGCCTGACTGAGCAGTCTGTTCTGCATAATAAGAGGACTGATACTGTTGTGGTTCATATCTGTTATCTCCTTCCTGTAATATTATAGTAATTCCTGCTTTCCCTGCAGCATAACAGTCAATAGAAATTCCTTTTCAGATGCCGACCACTCCACTTTTCCATAATGTCCGGCGGCACAGCCTTTCATATTTTTCAGGCCAAGACCATGTCCTGCTTCTTCTTTATTCGTATATAAATTTTTGCCTGTTTTATCTGTGTTAAGGCTCCCCGTAAAAGAATTCCTGATTTCAATAAAAAACATATTTTCCCGAATATAAGAATCCAGATGAATATACGGCTCCTTTTCTTTTTCTGCCGCTTCTATGGCATTATCAAGACCGTTATTCAAAATGATGCTAATGTCAAAAGCGCTGATACCCAGCCTTTCCGGATAAACAAAATCACACGCAAAGGGAATATTCTTTTCTTCTGAAACACGCGCTTTCCGGCTGATAACCACATCCGTTACGGGATTTCCCGTATTACATTTCATTTCCAGTTTTTCAATAGCATCACATAAACCGTCCAGATAATGGCATATCTCATTCTGATATGCATCGGCATTTTCATTTTGATTTCCGCTGCGCAGCAGAATTTCCAAATCTGCCACATAGTTTTTCATATCATGGCGCATACCCCGGATTCCGTCATACAGATGTTCCACATCCTTCATGTGCTCTTCCATATCGTTAATTCTGTTCTGATAAATCTCCACCAGAACTTCTTTTTCATTACTCTCCCTCAGCTGCTTTAAAATAACAGCACTCAATATAACTGAAATGAGACATAAACCGGAAATAACCGGAATAAGTATCCCGGTTTCCGGAAAGTTATCCACCAAAAATTCTGTCTGGACATCGCTAACCACATACAGGATGCTTCTCAGCATAACGCAGAAACACAAACCCATTATGCTGGGCACTGCAAGAAACAGCTGCTGTATAGGTGTAACTTCCCTGCTGACATAGGATAAATTCTTTTTCAAATATCTGATGGAAATAAACAGAAGCGTGAGAAATACTATCTGGAAGGACAGATTCCACACTGCCTGTATCACTTCTAAAATTATATAAAAATTTTGAAGCACCCATTCATTTCCCGCTATAATCAAAGAGTTTAATATCTCTGTTAATCCTCTTAAAATAAAAGAAAACAGCGAATGGAGCGTGAACATAACCAGTTCATTTACAGTATAATAAGTAAATACCAGATATAAAAGGCTGCTCCGCCTTCCCCCATAAAAGCACATGCAAAATATAATTGTAATCATCATGCTCAAACAAAGCGGCATAATACTTAACCTGCTGGTAGCCGGGGCATCCATTCCCTCGTAAAACAAAGTCCGGAACACCTTACAATAGCTGAGCGCCGCATAAAAAACCGTGTACTGAAAAACAAGGCCAGAGGACAATAACCGGCGATATTTTACAAATCTGTTTTTTACAGGTACAAGCTCTCTCAGCAGATAAACCAAAAGGCTGCCCTTCAATGCATGATGTGCCAAATCAAAAACCGCATAAAACAAATCCAGCAATTCTATAACCTCATTTTCTCCTTAAGTATTCCATGTAAGCAGTTACAAAGTCACTGTATTTCTGCTTTGCCATAAGAATAATTTCCCCGTTTTTCAACTGTATGTTCCCGGTATCATAACTTTTTACTTCACTTAAATTCACAAGATATCCTCTGTGGCATCTGAAAAACCGCTTTCCGAGAAGAACTTCCAGTTCACTCATTTTGGCATAATATGTTATCTGTTCTTCTTTTAAATGGAGTACAATTTTTCTTGCATCATTTTCCGCGTACAAAATGCTGTCCTTAGGAACATTACGGTAAACTCCCTTTACCCTTATCACAAGAGGTTCACTTTGTTTTAATGTTCTGCATTCCAGCAAAGCCTTATCCAGCACCTGGAAGAATTTTCCTTCATCAACAGGCTTCAAAAGATATTGAAATGCCTGTACATCAAAAGCATCAAAAATATATTCCTTCAAGGCGGTTACAAACACAATGACAGCCTCAGTCTCCTGCCGCAGCTGCCTTGCCATATCTATTCCATTAATATCCTTTAAATCAATATCCAGAAAAAATATATCAAAATGAGTTCCTTCTTTTAACAGCTGTCTGCCTGATGAAAATACCGATATCTTATAATTGCCGCTGTCTTCAAGTCTTCTTTCGATTAACTGTTTCAGATACTCTCCCATGACTTCATCATCATCACAAACTGCAATCTGAAGCATTTTCAAGCCTCCCTTCAGACCTAACTGACACCTTTCATAAGCTCCGCAATACCGGAACTTTATACTTATATATCGGCAGTTTTTTGTAATTGAATATTTTTTTTGTAATGAATCAGTTGATTTTTGTAACCAATACTTATATGTCGAAAAATGGAACCTGACGGATTTTTAAAACATATAATATATGAAATCAACTTAATTTCAAAGGAATCATTTAATGAATAATTATATTTCTTTATCCCTTGAGCTCCATCTTTTCTTTGCACGAATCATGAAAGAACATGCCCTGTTTCTGGAGGCAGGTTTTTTAATGCCTGATGAAGGATACCGGCAAAAATCAGAGCAGCTTAAACAGCAGTTTGAAGCCCTTCTTGATGACGTTGTATGCATCAGCAGCGGTATGGTGGGAAATGCCGTTCTTAAATCAGGAGAAATTGTAACCGACTTTACTCTTGAGGCAGAGCGGAAAACAAGAAAACTGACCGATATTTCCATCAATACGGATATTACCCGCCGTTCCCAAAACCTGCAGTGCAGAAGCGACTGCGATTTTTCTCCCGAGATGAAACATCAGGTAAAAGCCATTAATCAAAGGAGCATCCGTCTTCTTCGTGAAATTATTGCATTTAAAGAAAGAATATTGAGCGAAGTTTTAAGCTGCCGCCTTTTTACCGGCAATTATCCGCTTCTTATTGACCATATTTTAAGAGAGGCAAAATTGTATTTGTCTTATGTGGAAGAACTTGAAAAACACGGCACTATCCGCCCGGAAAATGCCAGAAATTCAGAACTTTTCTGGAACAGGATTATGATGGAGCACGCCCTCTTTATCCGCGGCCTGTTAGACCCCACAGAGGAAGAATTGATTGATACGGCAGATGAATTTGCAGATGCCTATCAAAATCTTTTGAAAAAAGCATTGGATGCACAGGATAAGACCATCTTAACCTGCGAAGCGCTTGAGACAACAACAAAATATCAAAGCTTTAAAACAGCCGGCGTTACGGGTATTAATGACTGCAGGATTAAATCGCTCATACTCCCTCTTCTGGCAGACCATGTGCTCCGTGAAGCAAACCATTACCTGCGCATTTTGAAAAATGAATAAGGAGACTGACCTATGGAACTATGCTGCTATCCACAGAAAAAAACTATCCGTACTTTTGAAATCGAAGCCATATCCATTCCCATTGTATATAACAAATATGGTGATTATGACCCCAACGGGCTCCTTTATGTCCTGAAGAAGGATGCAAAAAGAGTCAGAGAAAAGGCTCTTGAAAATTTTCATAAAGAAATTCCCCAACCCTACGAAGGCGTAAAGCCATTAGTTTTACGAGCCAATTTGGGGGATGAAATTGAAATCCGCTTTTCACATTCTCTGAACAGAAATTTGTCCATTCATGTTCAGGGGCTTGAATACAATGTGAGGAACTCTGATGGCGCCAGTGTGGGCTACAATCCCGATACCACTACCAGAAATTCCATTATTTACCGCTGGTTTGCAAGCCATGAAGGCGTCTTTATTTTTCATGATATGGCAGATGCCACCAGCAGTGAACAGGGAACTAATATACACGGTCTGTTCGGAGCCATTATAATAGAAGCTCCCGAATCCTACTGGCTTGACCCTGAAACGGGAGAAGAGCTGGAAAGCGGTCTGTTTGCGGATATTTATCATCCTGTCAATAAGGCCTTCCGTGAATATGCCGTATTTTTTCACGACGAGCTGGAAATTTTAAATAAGGACGGTGAAACGCCCATTGACCCTCACACCCTTCTTCCTTCTTCCACTACAGGTATCAGCTACCGCTCAGAACCTATGCGCAACAGAGACCCCGGATTAGGACATGAGATTACAGGAGAAGATATTTCCATGAGCTCCTGGGTGTATGGTGACCCTGCACCTCCTATCCTGCGCGCCTATGTGGGCGATCCCTCCAAAATACGGTTAATTCACGGCGGGATTAAAGAGACCCATGTTTTTCATCTCCACAATCATCAATGGACATTAGAGGAAAATAATCCTGATTCTAAAATAATAGACTCTATTTCCATCAGCCCTCAGGAGTGCTATACCCTGAACATTCTTCACGGCGCAGGCAGCTTAAACGGCATGATAGGAGATGCTATTTTTCACTGTCATCTCTACCCCCATTTTCATGAAGGAATGTGGACTTTATGGCGTATTTTCGACAAATTGGAGGACGGTACGGGAAAACTCCCCGACGGCACTCCCATAGCGCCCCTGATTCCCCTTAAAGACCGCAGGCAGCCGCCCATAAAGGATAATACACATCCGGGTTATCCCAATTTTATAAACGGAACCTTCGGAGAACGGCCAAATCAGCCGCCACTTGGTATTTTGAATCCTGATGGCAGCAATAAAATTTTCCCAACCCCGCTTGAACGGGCTAATTTCGTACAAAATTTTGCGCCGGGGGCACTTTATACCGACACCTGCCCCTGCTGCAGGGATGAAAATATTAAAGTCTTTGAGCTTGCCCTGGTGCAGGCCAGAATAACTTATAATAAATACGGATGGCATGACCCCCAGGGACGGTTTTTTGTTATGAAAGAGGAACTGGAACGTTACGGCGGTCTTGACTGTTACCTGTCATTAGTAGAATGCGGCAAAATCAATATAGAGCCGCTGGTAATACGTGCAAATGCCGGTGACTGTATTGAAATACGCCTGACAAATCTCCTTCCCGAATTTCTGGAAGAAAGTCCTTTCCAAATGAAAACCCTTACCGACATTGTAGGATTTCACATTCATCTGGTAAAATTCGATACTATTGTGTCCGACGGCGCTGCCAACGGCTGGAACAATATTGCGGGTGCAAGACAGTATGAGACCTTAATTGAAAGATTCTTTGCTGACAAAGAACTGCAGACTGTCTTTTTTCACGACCACTTGTTTGCCAACAGCCATCAGCAGCACGGTGTCTTTGGAGCCCTTATTGTAGAAGAAGCAGGCGCCACTTTTCATAATCCCAGAACCGGAAAGCCT
Source organism: Lachnospiraceae bacterium (assembly GCA_017621815.1). Taxonomy (GTDB): domain Bacteria; phylum Bacillota; class Clostridia; order Lachnospirales; family Lachnospiraceae; genus Suilimivivens. The sequence goes on from JAGASK010000052.1 coordinate 317,028, forward strand.
TTAGCCTTCGGAACACAGGCAGTAATCAAAAGAAGGGACGGTACCTCTTTCCGTGAATTTGCTCTGTTTGTGCATGATTTCTCCCTTCTTTTTGACAAAGACGGTAAACCCTTAAATCCTCCTGAGGTTCCCGGCTCTCATGACGACCCCGGTGTTATGGGAATCAATTACCGCTCAGAGCCTATGCGTGAGCGTCTTAAATGCGGCAGTGACCCTGCTTATCTTTTCAGCTCCCTTGTTCACGGTGACCCTGCAACCCCCATTCTGGAAACCTATCCCGGAGATGAAATATTCATCCGCCTTTTAGACGGCGCCCACGAAGAGCAGCATGCCTTTAATCTTACAGGTCTTTCCTGGCATAAGGAAGCAGGAGATACATTTTCTCCTCTTACGGCTTCCCAATCCATCGGCATCTCGGAAGTTTTCAACATCAGAATAGATGAGAACTACGGCCCGGGGGATTATCTCTATTACTTTGGAGGTATCGATGATGCCTGGCTTGGACTTTGGGGCATACTGCGGGCACATCACAGGCGTGTAAAACGCCTTCTTCCCCTTTGCGGCAGAGAAAACAAAATACAGCCGCTGCCACCCTGTCCGGGAAGAAATGATACTGTGCGAAAATTTGAAATTGCTGCCATAAAAACAGATATACAATATAATAAATACGGAGACCATGACCCTGACGGTCTTTTGTTTGTTCCTGCCGAAGATGCCGAAATGGTTCTTTGCGGCAAAAAGGAGCCAAAGCCTTTAATCCTCCGTGCAAATGCCGGAGACTGGATTGAAGTTACCCTTCACAATATGCTGGGGCCGGAATGCTCCATTCCCTATTTTGATTATCCCAGCGTTCCTTTAGATAAAGAGCATACACCTTCCACCCGTGTTTCCCTGAATCCTCAGTTTTTAAAATACGATGCCGTCTGCGATTCCGGCATCAATGTAGGCTATAATAACAGAGAACAGACCATAGGCTGCGGAGAAAGCAAAAAATACTTGTGGCACGCTGATAAAGAATATGGCGTCTGCCTGCTGCAATCCTTCGGCGACATGCGCAATCACAGGTATCATGGATTGTTCGGCATGATAATCATAGAGCCGCCTGCCGCAAGCTGGTATGGCTTCGGCGGATTCTGTAAGGGAGATTATAAAGAACAGGCGGTGATTACCGCTCCCGCTCAGGAAAGCTTCCGCGAATTCGTGGTTTTTATTCAAAACGGCATACGCCTGTTAGATAAAGACGGCGAACTGATACAAACCGGCTCCGGAGAAGAAGGCGAAGAAGTCGACCATGAAGATACCGGGGAAAAGGGCTATAATTACCGCTCCGAGCCGTTCAGAAACCGACTGAAAAAGGATAAAAGAACAGAAAAAGTCTTTTCCAGCAGGGTGCATGGTGACCCTTCCACGCCTGTTTTTCTGGCATATCCGGGAGAGCGCATTATTTTCCGCGTAGGAATGCCTGCCGACAAGCCAAGGAACTCCGGATTTACAATCCATGATTCTATATGGAAGGAACAACCGAAAGGCAGCCGTTCCAGATTCACTCCCCTGCAGGGTGCCATCAGCATCGGGAACAGTTTTGACATCGAACCTGAAAACGGCGCCGCCTGTCCCGGAGACTATCTGTACCGCTCCGGCAGCTTTAAATGGGATGTGGAATCCGGTATGTGGGGAATTTTCAGAGTTCTGAAACAAAGCCTGAGATACCGTTGTCAAAATGCATGCCAAAAAGCATTCAGACATTTTTGTAAAAAGTAAGGATTCTATGAAAAAATGAGGGAGCTTTTGAAAGTTCCCTCATTTTTCACTCAATTTCTTTTATACAAACGGATTATAATATCTGCCGCCGTTAAGCACCATGAACCATGCTGATACTGCCAGCATGACTATTGCGATTAACAAAGCAATGTAATCACCCTTCTTAAAAGGCCTTTCCACAATCCAGGTTCTCTTCTTATTCTTTCCGAAGCCCCTCAGCTCCATGGCATTGGAAATCACTTCAATTCGCTGAAGGCTGGACAGTACCAGCGGAAAAAGAATTGCTGCGGAATTCTTCAGTCTGGCAGTCATCTTATCCTTTTTGCTTAAATCAATTCCCCTTGCCTGCTGCGCCTGGGAAATGTCATGAAAGTCACGCTGGACATCGGGGATGTAGCGGAGTGCAATGGCTACCGAATAACCCACTTTATAACTGACACCGATTTTATTTAAGCTGGCGGCAAACTCACTTGGATTTGTTGCCAGAATAAATAAAAGGGCTGCCGGTATTACCGCAAGATATTTCATCATGAAATTAAACAGATAAAAAAATTCTTCAACTACGATGGAATACCGCCAAAATAAATGTACAAGCTCATGTCTTGTTCCGTAAATTTCAACTCCCTGCTCCGGAGAAAAGACAAACAGGGCAATTAAATTAATTACAATCAACCAGATCATAAATAACACGGCAAACCGGATGTCCTTCCACTTAAGCCCCGATATTACAAAGAAAACAACTCCCATCAGGAACATGGCAATCAGAATTCTGGTATCATAAGTAATCATGGCGGCAATGCTCCAAATCAAAAAGAAAATGAATTTGGTACTTCCTGTCAGCCGGTGTATGGGTGAATCTTTTTTTATATAGGAAAGTGTTGCGCTCATGCCCTTACCTCCCTGTCATATTCAATAAATGCCCTGATATAATTTTCCGCAGGAAGACCGCAGCGCTTTGCAAGCTCATATAAAGAAGTTTCCTTAAGACTTGCCCTTTTCAACAGTTCCGGGTCGGCAAACAATGCTTCCGGCGTAGTATCCGCTATTTTTTTTCCGTCTGCAAAAACCAGACTTCTGCTTGTGTACTCCAGCATCAAATGCATATCGTGGGTAATCATCAAAACCGTAATTCCCTTTTCATTCAGCTCTTTTAAAAATTCCATAATTTCCGTATAATGTCTGAAATCCTGTCCTGCCGTAGGCTCATCCAATATAAGAATCTGAGGCTTGGCAACCAGAATACTTGCTATCGTCACACGCTTTTTCTGCCCATAGCTTAACGCATTAACCGGCCAGTTTCTGAATTCATAAAGGCCGCAGATTTTCAGGGTCTCATATACTCTTTCTTTGATTTCCTCTTCAGGGAGCTTTTGCAGTGTAAGACTAAGCGCCACCTCTTCAAAAATCATGGGCTTACTAATCATCTGATTGGGATTCTGCATTACGTATCCGATATGTGCTGCCCGCTCTTTAATGGTATCTCCTGACATATCCCTGCCCTGATAATAGAGCATGCCCTGACCGGGCTTTTCAAAACCGCACAGCAGCTTTGCCATAGTACTCTTGCCTGCACCGTTCTTGCCTACAATACTGACCATTTCCCCTTCCTTAATGGAAAAGCTGATATCCGACAGATTTTCTTTCTCCGGCGTGTAACCGAAATGAATCCCTTCCGCACGAAGAACTTCCGGTCTTTCTTTCCCGGGCGCCTTCGCCCTGCGCTCCTCATACCATTTCCTGATTTGCTCCTTATGGCTGTCATTTAAGGAAAGCTCCTGCATACGCTCCACATGCATATCCTTTGACAGCTGAATTCCCGCATATTTAAGCGCTGTCAGATATAAGGGTTCACGAATGCCCGCTTTAATCAGTTTATCTGACAAAAACAAATCCTCCGGCGCAGAATCATTAATAATTCTGCCGTTTTCCATGAGAATAATCCTGTCGGCTCCCATATGCATGGCGTCTTCCAGACGATGCTCAATAATAACAACTGTCTTTTCCCCATCCTTTTGCAAATGGTCAATTAATTCTATGGCGTCCCTGCCTGCTGCCGGGTCGAGATTGGCAAGGGGCTCATCAAAAAGCAGAACCGGCACCTTGTTAATCATGACTCCCGCCATGGAAACACGCTGCTTCTGGCCTCCCGAAAGTTCATGAGGCGCTGCTTCCAGCTTCTCCACCAGAGAAACCTTTTCCGCTTCTGCATGGGTACGCTTAATCATTTCTTCCTGGGGCACGCAGTCATTTTCCATGGAAAATGCAATATCCTCTAAAACCGTCATTCCGATAAACTGCCCATCCGTATCCTGCAGCACAGTTCCCACAAACTGACTGAGTTCAAAAATGCCGGCCTTACCTGCTTCTATACCGCAAATCGTAAGACTGCCGGTGCTTTCTCCGGGATAACTAAAGGGATTCAGACCATTTAAGCAGTGCGCCAGGGTGCTTTTTCCGCACCCTGAAGGTCCTACTATAATAATCCGCTCCCCTTTGTTAATCTCAAGATTTATATTGTGAATCGTCGGCTCTGCCTGAGAACGATAATGATACGTATAATCTTTAAATGAGATAATAGGTTCCTGCATCCTGATTAATCTTCCTTCTGAAGGCTTCCTGCTTTAGTTCTTGTTTTAGCATAAGCAAGCAACAATAAAGTTCCTACGATAGCTGTTGTAAGCGCATTCATTCCCCATGCGGTTAAACTCTGTGCTACCAGCTTTGACAATGCTTCACTGTAAATCAGAATATCCAATACTGTTGCAACGCCAACCCAGCAGATACCGTGCGCTATGATTTGAACAACATTGAAGATTACGATTTCTCTGAGACCGAACTTTCCGTTTTCAATATCAATGGCCTTCTTTGCCAGACCAACAAGAAGTCCGTAAACTGCAGATGCAATAATCCAGCTCCACCAGGGACTTCCCCATGACAAGTCAATTAAAGTATGTCCGATAAAACCTGCCAGCATACTTACAACAGGTCCAAAGATGATACCAAATACTGATAATACACCATACTGAATATTGGCTGTTGTATTAGGTACAGGTGTGGGAATTGCCACAAAACGGCCTAATACAAAAAACAATGCCGCACCGATACCGATGGCTACAATGCTTTTGATTGTGAACTTACTCTTATTCTCCATAATTTTATCCTCCGTTATAAGAATTTTTATGAATTATTACCATTCATAATTTTATCATAATAACTTTATATTGCAAACACTTTCCTGTTTTCTTCCGCTAAATTATCTTATGCTTCTTCGTATACCAGGAATAGTAAATGAGGAATAAAATCGAAGTAATCACCCATGTAATGGGATAGCTCATCATAACGGTTTTCATATTATTCCACCTGGGAACGGCAATAAGAAGCCACAGCACTCTCAGCCCGCAGATTCCTCCGCAGGTAATCAGCATGGGAATGAACGAGTCCCCCATTCCCCTCAGAGCGCCCGAATATATTTCGATACAAATATAAGTCATAAAGGTAGGTACCAGAAAATGCATCATCATAACACCGATTTCAATAACCTCTGCGTCCGTAGTAAACAGCCGGAACAAAATCTGCCCGAAAGGAATAATCAGCACATTAATAAAAAGTGTACAAACAGCGGTAATTAACAGGCACTGCCTGACTCCCTTTCTCACTCTGTGATACAGCCCCGCTCCATAATTCTGCCCTACAAAAGTCGTAACGGAAATTCCAAAAGCGCTTACCACCATCCAGAACAGGGAATCAATCTTACTGTACGCCGTCCATGCTGCCACCGTGCTTGTCCCGAAACTGTTCACATTTGTCTGTATCAGCGCATTGGACAGGGAATACATCAATGACTGGAACCCCGCAGGCAGACCGATTGCAATTATCCTTTTCAGAACCCAGCCATAAAAGCGGATATTCTTTATCCTCAGCCTGTACTCCTCTGGAAATTTTATAAGTGCAGTAATAACAAGAGCTGCGCTGAATGCCTGAGAAAGAATGGTTGCAATGGCAACACCCGCAACGCCCATATCCGCAGCCACTACCAGCAATAAATCAAGGACCACATTCACAAGACAACTGGCAATAAGAAAATACAATGGTCTTTTGGAATCTCCCATGGCTCGCAGAATTCCTGCCCCCATATTATAAATCAGATTCCCCACCATGCCGCAGAAATAAATTCTAAGATAAAGCACCGAACCTTCCATGGTTTCCGAAGGTGTGTTCATTATTTTAAGAACAGGCACTGCTCCAAACAACCCTATTATCATAATTACAATTCCCGCTGCGATGGAAAGCGCAACAGCCGTATGAATGGCTTCCTGAACCTCTCTCATCTGGCCTCCGCCGAAAAACTGCGAAATGGTAACGGTTGCCCCTGCGGAGATTCCCACAAAGAAACCCACAAAAATATTAATTATCATGGCAGAAGCCCCGCCTACCTCCGCAAGCGCTTCCTTTCCTACAAACTGGCCCACTACCACAGCATCAACCGTATTGTATAACTGCTGAAAAAATGTCCCAAATAAAAGAGGGAAGAAAAATAAAAGCAGCTGCTTCCAGATTACTCCCTCTGTAATACTATTCTTATATTCTTTTGTTTTCATAACTTATCCCTGCTTAGTATAATATGCTATCTATCCATTTTATAACATAACCTCCTCCAAATAACAACACAAAATCCATACATTCTGAATGATTTTTCTATATAAAAGACATGACTGCTTTAATCAGTCCATTATCTTCAAAGAAAATAATTTCTCTGCCATTATCCCTTAACATGAATATCTTATCATCCTGTATTCTCAACATCAGACTATAGGAATGAAAATACTTTTCCGGATAGCTTATCCAAACAGTAATTTCATCATCATAATTATATGTAAAGCCTTCTCTCAGTTTTTTCTGTTCCCCCTTTGGCAGTTCCTTTAAGGAAGCGCAGAGCTCTGCAAGCTTTGCCATATTTTCATCCTCTTCAGAGAAGTTTCCTGAAAACCCATTATTCTTAAGGTTGCTTCCACTTATCCATACAGAGCCCGGATTCATACTTTCCGACACGCTTACAATCAACTCACAATGAATAAAATAAGCGCCTATACACACCCCGCAGGCCGCCGCTCCCGCAATAACCACCGGCAATATTTTTTTGCAGGGCTGCTTTTTTACCGCCAGCGCAGCTCCTGTTATAATTCCCATTATCAAAAACGTAACCGCGGCATTTCCATATCCGGAAGGCTGATTTAATTCCGTCAGCCTTGGATTTGTAATGCCCATAAGAAGCGCATTCAGTCTGCCTGTAAAATACATGGAGATTCCGTAGACAATCAGCGCCACAAACACAAAAGCAATAAGCCAATCCTTTTTCGATTCTGTTTTCCATTTCTTCTTACTCATTCAAAACCTCCACATTGGACTCACCGTCTATTTTTCCGCTTTCCCAAAATTCCTTTACATAACCGGCAAAACTGTCTGAAATACGGTACCCGGTGCTGCTTGCGGTAACCAGATACTTCTCTTCATAATTCACGTAAACCTCTGTTAAATAAAATCCCATTCCCACATTGACAGCCACTTCGTTTTCCATATTCCTCTCTATACCCTCATCCTTCACAGGCATGCCATTTTCATAAAAGGCTTCATGAAGCTTTTCATAAAGGCTTGTCCTTACCGCATTGCCGAGTTCTTCTCCAAAACCGCTTCCCATTCCCAGTTCAGAATATAAAAAGAAATAATCCACATTCTGAAGCTTATCTGCTTTTTTTATATGATGGCTGTTCATTCCAAAAATGATTCCGGTAAATGCAAGTATTACCGCTGCCCATATGCCTGCAAATTTCATATATCTTCTCAAAGTGAAGACTCTTTTATCCCCGGTGAAATAAGCAATGCTTCCGTAAATAGCTCCGCCAAACAAAACAGGCACTATCCGTTCTGCCAAAAAGGTACAAAGAAAATCTCCCGGAAAGAATTCATTAAACCGCTGCTGAAGGTCAAGACAGGTATAAACCCGGTAATCCGGCTGATGCAAAATGTTATGGAGCATCTCACCCATTTTATAAGGAACTGCCAGAATAATTTTAGTAGGCAGAAAATTATCCGTATAATAATAAATGCTGAGCCATCCCATAATAAGGCCTACAAGCGTGAATATAACAATTCTTCTAAATCCCCTGTGATAATGGACAACTCTTTCCTTCAGCTTATCATCATCGCCTCCGTAGCCTTCAAGCTCCAAAGAAAGCTCCTGCTCCTTTTCCATATAACCTTCTACCATGGCACCGCATATTGGGCATTCTTCTATATGCTTTTCAATCCTCTCTGCATCAATATCCTGCTCACCCTTCAAATAAGCCAGCACAGCTTCTTTCATATCACAGTTCATTTATTCCGCCTCCCACTTATCTGCCATCTGTCTGTATTTTTTCTTATAATGCTCTCTCGCCCGGTAAATTCTGCCCTTCACAACAATTTCTGACACTCCGATAAGCTCCCCTATTTCCTTATAAGACAGCTTTTCATAATCACGCAAAAGCAAAAGCTGCCTCTCATCCTCTTTCATGGAAAAAAGTACCTGCCGGATAAGGTTATTTTTTTCTTCTAAAATAATCTTTTCCTCCGGAAGCGGTTTGCCGTCTGCCACCTGAAACCCGAATTTTTCTTCTACTGTTTCAGGCCGTTTCTTTTTTAAATAAGACAGATATGTGTTTTTTGCTATGGCAATACACCAGGTTTTCATACTGCTTTCCTGCCTGAATCTGTGAAGATTCAAGTAAATTTTCAGGAATGTCTCCTGCACAAGATCCTGTGTCATCTGTTCATCCCCTGTCATATACAGCAGATAACCATATACTGCATCCCGCTGCTCCCTATATACCTTCTCAAATTCCGCCTTCATTCCGCTTTATGCCTCCCGGCTGTTATCTGTCCGTAATCAGATATTTTTGTCCTTCACCTTTTTAGACTCCTGTTTTATAAAAAAGTTATGAAAAAAACAGTGCTTATTTTTCTAAATAAACACTGTCATGATAAATTTTAGATTAAGATTTTCGCATCCTGCTACCTGCCGCTTCCAAATCCTCCGCCATATATTCCAGACCATACCCGCTTTCCCTGTCTGCTGTAAGATATTCTGTCAATTCTCTCTTTGCCGTTTGAAAAGTATTTTCAGCCTTTTCCTGCAGCGTATCCAGCGTCTCTTCCAGCTCCTCCGCTGTCTTCATTTCCTCAGTTATTTCCCCGTCTGCTGCTTCTTCCCCGGAACCGTCCGGCACCTCATCAATTCCGTCCTCTGTATTATCTTCAGCCCCCGGTTCCTTTGAAACTGCTTCTGCTGCCTCAAACTTTTTCTTCTTTTCTTCTGCCAGTTCTTCATCTGTAGGAAGATTTTTATATTCTGTAGACCTTACAAAGTCCATATGAGCATCCTGTATGGCTGAGACTTTCATCAACATCTTTTCTGCATAGGCCTTTTTTGCACTTTTGGGAATATTGGGATTATTCACTACAGCCTTCAGTGATGCTACATAGCCGTTCATTTTATTTATTTTGAGCTTTTCCACATCCTCTTTCGTTTTACATTCCTTAAGCTGCCTTTTATAAGCTTCCTTTTCGCTTTTTATTTCCTGATATTCACGGTACAATTCAGGATTGTTTTTCTGAAGATATTCAATTTCCTCGTAACTCAGTTCCTGTCCGCTCTTAAGCTTGGCAGTAACAGCAGACAACTGGCTGCTTTCCCTCATCTTCTTTAAATCTTCCTGATACTGCTTGAGCTGCCTTTCCTCCGGGGTCATTTCCTTCTGAAAAATCTTTCCGCTGCTTTTTTTCTGCTGCCACTTATTTTCAAGTTCCATCAGCTTACCGGCACTATGAATCGTTCCTGATATGATTGGTAGCATAATAAAACCTCCCTGTTTTTTCTTTATCTGCAAATCCTTTTGCTATCTTTTCTTCTCAAATATATAGGTTATATCGACAGAAATCATAAAAAAAACAAGGTCTGTGCCTGCACAAACCCTGCTTTTTGAGTTATTGCTTTAAGAATCTTCTGTCTATTCCATACTGTACAGGTAGAAATCATCCCAGGCACCCCAGGCTCCCGGAGCCGCCTGCGCCCGCACTCCTACGATTACCTGTGCGCCTTCCGGAATCTGCACATCCGCAACCACCGGATTATCCCAATTCTGCCATGAAGTTACACCTGTCTGCGCAGTAAAGCTTTCTCCATTTACCGTAATATAAAGCTCAAATACTGCGTCGCTTCCGGCATCTCCGCCCTGAAGGAAAGCGCCAAGCTCATAATTTCCGGCAGGAATCCCCTGAATTTCCTGCTCTACCGTATAAGACACTACATCTGCACTCCAGAACTTCAGGCTGTATTCGCCGGACAACTTATTATTATCAGCCTCTTTATCTATTCCCTTGCCGTCAATTTTCCACATGGACATATCGGCATCTTCAAATCCGGGGTTCTTTATATAATTTACCTTTTTAATTTCCAGCTCGCACACAACCGGATATTCCGTACCGTCATCTTCTGCAATGCCATCTATTTCATAAATACCGGCGCCGCCCGCCTGTGCTGCTTCAAGCTGTTCCTGATTCCAGTTTACGGAGATATCCTTTGTATCATTACTGTTTAACAGTGCAGGCACCTGTCCGGGAAGCACAACCTCCTGACCGATTCCCGATTCAAGCACAATATTGTCCACCCTTACAATGGAAAGCTCTGCTGTCGTACCACCAAACACATACTTAAATACTTTTAAGGATTCCAGAGGATTTCCTTCAAAATCAAACATTGCCTGGTTATCCCAGGATGAACCCCCATAATATTTTCCGGCGTCATTCGCATCATAGCTTCCTGCATAACTGGATGCCCAGCCGCTTCCATACTGCTCCCAAAGCTTTTTATTTTCTGTAAGCACTGCCGCTGCATTGCTGTCAGCTGCATTATATACCTGCACCGGAATCCATGCCGGTTCCCAGTAGAAGACGCCAATTCCCGCTTCTCCTACCTCCTTTACAGCTTCCATTACATTTCTTACTGCATTAGCCTGCCCCTGTACGGAAATATCATAATTAAGGACAATCCCTGCAGTATCAAGGGAAACCGAGTTGCCTTGTCCGTCTCCGTCTTCATTTGTGTAGATATAGGAAGTTTCTGCTACCATTACCTGTTTTCCATATGTACCGGCAATCAGGGAAAGCTGCTTCGTCAGGTTTTCCGTTGTTCCGTGCCAGAAAGGATAGTAGGAGGTTGCAAAAATATCATAATCCACATTTTCAGCCTCTAAATTTTCCGCATAATCGGAAAAAGAAGAAGACTCGGGATTAGTAAAATGAATCACTATCCTGATTTCCTTATTCCTTTCCTGTGATATTTCCCTTACCGCACTGCTGCCCTTATTTATCAGCATATTGATTTTACTTCTGTCTGTTTCCCCTGTAAGACCGTTATTGATTTCATTTCCAATCTGCACCATGGTTACATTTACTCCTGCATCCAGCAGTGTTTCCAGGCTTTCTTTTGTAAAATCATGGAATGCCTGTTGTTTTTCATCAAAAAAGTAATGTGCCCATTCCTTAGGCGCTTTCTGCTTGGCAGGATCTGCCCAGAAATCGGAATAATGAAAATCAATCAGCACCTGCATTCCTGCTTTCGTAGCCCATTTCCCCAAAGTTACCGCCGTATCAAGGTCATTGTGCCCGCCTCCATAGCTGTTTTTGTCCTTATCATAAGGGTCGTTCCAAACACGGATTCTGACACAATTTACACCCGACTGCGCAAGCAATGTAAAAAATCCTTCTTCATTCAACTCATTTCCTTCAAAATCCTTGTATACCACACCGCTTTCAATCTCAGATAAGTAGGAAGACACATCCACCCCACGGATAAATTCATCGCTCATTCCTTCAACAGGAACAATATAAATATCCGAATCCTCAGCGCTGCTTCCTTCAAAGCTTATGGCCGGAGCCGCCTCTATCGCATCAATATTTTCCTCTTCTTCATTCTCCCCACTGATATCTGTTTCACTTTGATTACCGCTGCAGGCTGACAACAATATAAGTGACAGCAGCAGTATTAAAGAAAGTCCTCTTTTTACACCTTTTTTCATAGAAATCAAATTCCTTTCCCGAATTATTCTTATGCGTCTTCCGTCAAGCCTCCGGGCAGACATGCAAATACATCCGTCCGATTCCTTGTCTTCAGAACGCAGGCACTGCGCAACCGCAGTTGCGCAATCGGTTGCGCTACTTATATTATATCGGCTTCTGAAGTGCAGCGTCAATTATGGAAAACTACTATTTTTTCGCATTCTGAATTATCCATTTTTACCAACTTGACTTCTTTCTTTCCCCATATTATACTGATTGAAAATCAGCAGCGCATTCCGCTTTAAGGAGTTGATAATATGAACGATATTTATAAATTATCCCAAAGCATGATAGATTTTGATAAAGGAGACCCAAAACGAATCCAGCACTTTTTAAAGGTACATAGTTTTGCAAAATTGATTGGAGAAGGAGAAAATCTGGATGAGAAAACTCTTTTTATTTTAGAGGCTGCCGCCCTTACCCACGATATCGGCATTAAGCCCGCTGAAGAAAAATACGGCAGCTGCAGCGGCAAACTGCAGGAACAGGAAGGTCCTGCCCCTGCAAGAGAAATGCTCACTGCCCTTGAATTTGATGAAGATATTATCGACAGAGTATGTTTTTTAATCGCCCATCACCATACTTATAATCAGGTGGATGGAGCCGATTATCAGATTTTATTGGAAGCGGATGCCCTTGTCAATTTGTTTGAGGACGGGCTTTCCACTGCAGCCACAGAAGCTGCCCTTAAAAATATTTTCCGTACCGAAACAGGAATACATTTGTGCAAAACTATGTTTGCAGTTTAATTATTGACAACAGAAAATGTCTATTCCTCTCTTCTTGCAAGAAAAAATACACCTTCATAATATATCCACAAAGTATCATTATCAGCAGCAAAAAACTGACTTCCGAAAAAATTATCCTCCGAATCAATATAAATACCCATAACCTGAGACTTCTCATTCCACCATTCTCCCAGATTTGCTTTATATTCCTGCACAAGGGAATCTTCCGTATATTCTTTACTTTCATATGTGAGGCCGGCAATATTCATATTCTGCCCGTTCTGAAAAACCGCATCTGCCTGATAGGTAACAGTATAGCCAAGATAAGTTTCTATTTCTTCCGTTGACAGTGCTGAAACTTCTGCTGACTGATAATCCTTCACTGCCCATGTACCGTAATAAGTGACATCGCTCTGCTCCGGTTCTTCACTTTCTGCCGCTGTACTTCCGTCTTCCGCTCCTTCATTTTCTGTTTCCTGAGAGTATATCTCAACTCCAAAACCATTCTCTGCCGTTGCCGCTTCATCACTGCAGCCGGTCAGCATTGCCAATAATGTTCCTATTACTACTGCCTGTAAATATTTTTTCATTTTCTTTTCCTCCGTAATTATGTCGCTTTTTCATAACTTCAAAGCTAAATATAAATTATTTATATACTTTCAGCGAGCCATAATAAGTTGATACTGTTGAAGTATCTTTTGTATATTTCCCCACATCCTCCGGTCCATACCGCAGCAGGAAGTAATCCATATCATGTAAAATATAATATATTTGTTTTATATATTCTACATCATGTGTTTCTTTCGCCTGTTCCATATTATCAATTAAATTATCAAAATCCGCTTTTAACATCTCATTTTCCATACTGATTTTCATTTCTTCCATAAGCGCAATAAAGTTGTCTGCATCAAAACGATTATATGTCGTAACAGAATCCCCAATCTGAATATCTCCTTTTTGGTCTATGTAATTCCAGTACAAATCATCAGCATCAGACAGCCTTTTAAATAAATTATCATACATATATGCTTTTTCCATGGTCTGATTTGCAATCTTAATATTTTCCTTCAATCTTTCCACTGCTTCATCAGACATTCCATCCAAAACCCTTGCGCGCATGGCCAATACTTCTTCCCTGGAAGGTGCTGTAATGACTTCCTCACTGTTTTCCACATCTTCAAAGTTTTCCTGATTCCAGGTATACTCTGACTTAAGGCCGTTTGGAATTTCCTTAACATTTTCTTCTTTCATAAGCATAGAGCCATCCATCATACCGGACACATAACAAGCGATAATCCATTCTTCAGACGGCAATCCTGCAGCCTCATAAACCTTATCATTTTCATCCCCGTTTACAATGCCAATCTGCTTCTCCCTTAAGCTATTATCAACCGCGCAAAACGGAACATATACCCTTTCATCCCAGACAACAGCCACATAATCTTCCCTCTCAGCGTAAGATAAATCCTGTAATACTTCAGGAGAATTACTTTCCTGGTCGGCACAGGCACAAATTCCTGACAGTAATGAAATAATCAGAGTTAAGAATACAAGTTTTTTCTTCACAGACTTCCTCCTTTCAAAATACACCCATTCACACGGCTTTTTATAAATAATTCTGTTTTTGAATTTTTTTCATCCTCTCTTTTCCGGTAACCTGCTCCACTACAAGCTTTAAAACAGTCGTCCTTGGTATTACCGCCTGGTTAAAAGGGAAGTCTTCTTTATGGTAGTGCTTCATCAGTACACACAAAGCATCATATTTTTTATCATCAGGTACTATTTCTATTCTTCCCCGTCCAATGACACTTTTATATTCCATAGTGCAGCTTCCTTTGTCTTTATCTGTAACCAGATTATGGGCACAGTCCATCTCAAAGCTGACACGGTTATCCTTTGCTATCAGTTCATATTTTCTTCCCTCATTGGCACCATGAAAATATAATACTATCTGTTCATTTTCGATTACCAGACCGAAATTAAGCGGCAGAATGTACGGATAACCTTCATCATTAAGCGCTAACCTGCACACATCACATTGCTCCATCACCTTAATAATATCCTGAATATCTTTTATCTCCCTGTCACTGCGGCGCATATATTCTCCTCCTTTTTCAAAGACAATTTCATTTTATCATTTCACGCCTCTTTTTCCAGATTATATTGTAATCTTATATAATTCTTAAGAATAGCCGTGTATTTTTTCTAAATTTATGGTAAAATAATCAAATCTCAATATTTTCTTTTTATATCTTTTTGTCAATGGTCTTTTCGGCCATTAAATTTCAAACTCTTTAACTGCTTTTATGAAAAGGGGGAATGCCTATGATTGTTTTGACCTTCTATAATTATGAATGAATTTATAAAGGAGGTATCAATGAACACTATTTATCACTTATACGATAAAATTTTTAAAAAAATACTTACATTATCTTCCAAAGCGGTGATTAACCTAATCAATGGTCTATTCAATACAAATTATCCTTTAAACAGCAATATTCAATATAACTGGACAGAATTTGAAAATGATGAACTAAAAAAAATTCTGGCTGATACAATTTTAACAATTAACCATAAACAAAGTTATCACCTGGAAGCACAAATGACAAATGACGAAACAATTATTTTAAGGGTATTTGAATACGGCTTTTCTCATGCAAATCGCCAGGCTGTTAATAGTGAAAATTTCTATGAACTAAAATTTCCCGAACCCAAAATTATTTATTTTTCACCAGAAGAATCTCTTCCTGAAGAATACATATTAAAATTGAATTTCGGTACCCAGGGATATTTCTATTACAAGGTCAGCTCCTTCATTTTTAACAAGTTCTCAACTGAAGAACTAAATCAAAGAAAAATGGTCATCTTAATTCCCTTTAAATTGCTTAAGCTTCGGAAAACCTTAGAGAAATCACGTTCAGAACAGAATCTGTTAGTGTATAGTTTTTATTGGCAATCAGAAAGATTACGTGCAGTTATGTAAACCAAAAAGGAAGCAGAGATAAAAATCCCTGCTTCCCAACCATACAGTTTTTCTTTATGATGTTAATTGCGACATTAAATCAAAG
>JAGASK010000008.1 GCA_017621815.1 Lachnospiraceae bacterium
CTTTTAAGAAAAAGTATCGCATAAAGTAATTAAATTCCACAATAAAGGGTCTGACAAAAAATGTCAAACCCTTAAAATGCCGAATTTAGTCTTCAGTATGGAATTTACTTTTACAAGTGGAATTTACTTTTTCACTCAACCAATTTTTTAATCTGTTATCATGAATCATACAGCCAGCCAAAACCCATAACAGTTCCGGCTGGCTGAAATCCTATCCCTCACGCATTCCGCCGTCCATGATCAGTAGAAGGTGACTGCCAAACCTTAACCACTGACCATAACCGCTGACCCATGACCCATATACCATGGCTGATACCCTGTAACTTAAGACCTCACATAAGCGTCTCCATCCGGTATTTCATCCAGGGGCTTGTCAAAGGTAAACTTAATTTCCTTTGCATCCAGGCCGTTTTGACCAAAATACAGCCGGAGCACCGCATATTTATTATGAAGCACAACCTTTCTCATGCGGCTGTCCAACTCACCCTTTGTACCGTTAAAGCTGAATACTGCCATGGGAACGCTTTGATAGAACAGTGTTGCAGGCATCTGTGCCAGTTCCCCGAGGTCAGATTTGGCAGTCAGCTCCACGCGGTAGCCGCCCAGCTTTTCCAAATCAAGGGCAAATACAAAGTTTTCACCTTTTCCGGTATCCACATCCTCAAGGCTGATGACAATCTCATCCTCTACCTTCAGATAAACCACTTCTTCCTGCTGACTGTCTATGGAAACTTCTTCACCTGTTACCTCCACCTGCGCTTTGATTCCTTCCATCCTGTCAAGGGCATGGGTATTTAATAAGAAACCGCAGATATTCATTGCATTTCTCTGCAGCTCCCCTCTTGTCAGGGTGCCTTCTTCCAGGGAAGAAAGAGTGTTATCGCCGGTTTTGTTTACAGCCCTGTCAGGGCAAACCATGTAAAGGTCATTCTGCGCCCTTGCCATAGCCGCAAAATTATTGTTGGAAGCTTCTTTTCCTTCTTCGTTGATTTTTGCCCACCAGTCGGTCATCACAATGCCTTTAAATCCCCATTCTCCCCGAAGAATGGTGGTGTTTAAGTCATAGCTGCCCGCAGTCCACAATCCGTTTACAGAACCGTAAGTAGTCATAATGGAATCCGCATTTCCTTCTTTCACGGCAATTTCAAAGCCCTTTAAATAAATTTCGCGAAGGGCGCGCTCAGAAATAATGGAGTCCAGGGAATGACGCTTGGTTTCCTGATTATTGCCGCAAAAATGCTTAGCCGTTCCCGTGACGCCTGCCTTCTTAAGTCCTTTAATCATGGCTGCTGCTATTTTCCCGGTTACAAGCGGGTCTTCGGAAAAATATTCAAAATTCCTTCCGTTTAAGGGATGTCTGTGAATATTCATGCCCGGTCCAAGCAGCGCGTCAATTCTGTTTTTCACCATTTCTATTCCGGTATAACCATATAATTCCTCTACAAGCTCCGTATTAAAGGTGCTGGCAAGAAGCGTTCCGTTGGGAAGGCTGAAAGCCTTCATGCCGCTGTCAAGACGCATGCCGGATGGTCCGTCGGAACAGCATCCGCAGGGAATACCCAGATTTTTCAAATTTTCGGAAACACCGCCGAAAGCTGCTGCCGTTCCCGGCGTTACCTTGGGGCTTCCCATTCCTTCTCCCCTGATGATACATGCCAAATCCTCATCGCTGATTTGGGCAACAAAATCCTCCATGGATACCTTTCCGTTTTTCACATCAATAAGACGGTAACCTTTGTTTCCCGTATAAGAAATTTCCTCCGGAAGATTTGCTTTCCTCTTTTCCACAGGAGAAATACCTCTTACGGGCACCTCTTCTTTTTCAAAGGATACACTTCCGTCACCGCTTAAAACAGCCTTAAAACGTTTAAATCCGGTTACAGGTGCAAGTGCCTGAGTCAGCTTTTCTATCTGTTTTGTTTCCTCCAGGGCAAAGCTGCCGATTTCTTCTGTATTTCTGACACTGTTTCCTGCATAAAAATGATAACTGCCTTCCTCAAGCACATAGCTGGATGCAAAGCCTGTCACACCTGTTTCATCATAGGACGCAAAGGTATAAAAAGGAATCTCAATCACAAGCTCCTGCTCCTGTCCCGGCTGTAATTCTTCTGTTTTTGCAAAGCCTGCAAGATTCATAAGGGGCTTGCCCAGCTTTCCCTGAGGCATCCCGGCATAAACCTGAACCACTTCTTTTCCTGCGCATTTTCCGGTATTCTTTACCTTAAAGCTGCAGAAGACTTTATTTTCACTGACTTCAAATCCGGCATTCTTGATTTCAAACTCCGTATAGGAAAGTCCGTAGCCAAAAGGATAAAGCACCTTATCTTTCGCTGCCGTTTCAAAATAACGGTAGCCTACATAAATATCTTCCTCATAAATATCTTTATCCAGATTTCCGAAATTAGCAGAAGAAGGATAATCCTCAATGGAATAAGCAATGGTATCTGTCAGCTTACCGCTGGGATTCACCACGCCTGTAAGCACATCCACTGTTCCTTTTCCGCCTACCATACCGCCCTGCCATGCATACAAAACAGCATCCGGCTGATATTTTTCCACGAAACTCATGTCAATAATATTACCTACATTCAGCACAACTATCACTTTCGCAAAATGACGGCGCACTGTTTGAAGCACCTTTTCTTCCGTCTCTGTCAGCAGATAAGAGCCGGGATGATTTAAGTTATCCTGATCTTCTCCTGCCGTCCTTCCGATAATCATAAGCGCCGTATCAGTTTCCTTTGCAATTTCGGCGGCAAGCTCATCAGATACAGACATTTCCTCCTGAGACCAGGGTTCATTTCCCCAGCCGATACCTTCATCAAAGGGATGCTCCTTTTCCCATTCCTGATAAACCTTTAAAAGCTTTTCATTGACTGAAACCTTGTCCGATTCCTGCAGAGCATCAAGAATGCCCGTCACTTTATTTACATTTACCATACCGCCCGAACCGGTTCCGCTTTTATAATAATGAGACTGTATTCTTCCGAAAACTGCTGCCTGCGTATGCTCCGGCAGCGGAAGCACATTGTTTTCATTGCGAAGCAGCACCTGTCCCTCCGCTACTGCCTGTCGTGCAGCTGCACTGTAATTGTCAAAATTAAGAATCATTTTGTCCATTGTAATACCTCCCAAATATTGAAATCCTTTTATGTTTTTATTCTAACCGCTTCCCGCCTTATGGGATAGACATCTTTTTAACCAATTAATAGGTCAATATTGACATAAATTATATTTTGCTTTTATAATTCTTGTATAAAAAACATCTTTTTTTGACCAAAACAATTTCCATTGATTTGTATGAAAGGAGGCTGGCATGAACCGGTATGAGCACGAAATTATTAATGATGACAGCAGTCTCAGGCTGTTTTTCCGTCCCATACATACTGTAAACGGCTATTCTCCCCTGCACTGGCACAGCCATTTGGAAATCCTTCTCATTTTAGACGGCTATATGACAGCTTTCATAGGGGAAAAAAAATATACTCTGAAAAAGGACGATATACTGGTGGTAAATCCCAGGGAGCTGCACTCCACGAAAACCTTTGGGGAAACGGATTATATTCTGCTGCAGATACCCTATGACTATTTGGCCGGAGCCCTGGAGCAGGTGTCACTGCTTCATTTCCAGACTTATTTTCCTTCCATAACCATGAATTCCACCCAGAAAAAGCTGCATGAAAGCCTGCTTGTCCTTCTTGATACCTACCGGGAAAAAGAAGACGGCTATCAGCTTTATTTTTCTTCGGTGATATATGAATTTCTCTATATCCTTTATAAATATCATTCCAGAAAAATTACAAAGGAAGCCAGGGAAAAAGAAAACAGGAATCTGGAAAAGATTGAAGAAACCATTCAATATGTAAAAGACAACTATAAAAGGAACATTACCCTTAAAGAAGCCGCAGACCTTTTAAATGTCAGCCCCGAATATTTCTGCCGGCTTTTTAAAAAGCATACCGGGCAGACTTTTCTGGAATATTTAAACGCCGTCCGGATGATTCACTTTTATCATGATTTAATCCAGACCGACTACAGCATTACCGATTTGATGGAACAAAACGGCATCACCAATTATAAGGTATTCAGCCGCATGTTTAAGGAAACCTATCAAACCACTCCGGGGAAACTGCGGCAGAGAAAGGAAAACAAAAATGAATAAAATTTTACTTCTTGAAGATGATTTAAGTTTAATTAACGGACTTTCCTTTGCTTTTAAAAAACAGGGATTTGAATCGGATGTTGCAAAAACACTTAAAGATGCCGATGTCCTCTTTTCAAAGGGGAAATACGATTTATTGGTTTTAGACGTATCCCTTCCTGACGGCTCCGGTTTTGAATTTTGCAAAAAGGTGCGGCAGGTTTCCAAAGTGCCAATTATCTTTTTGACTGCTTCTGATGAAGAAACCAGTATCATTATGGGACTTGATATAGGAGGTGACGACTACATTACCAAGCCCTTTAAATTGGGAGTACTGATATCAAGAATTAATGCTCTCCTGCGCCGTTCCAGGGATTTCAGCACGGAAGATACCAAGCTTTCCTCAAACGGAATTACGGTACTTTTGCTGCAGGGACAGGCGTATAAAAACGGCGAGCTTCTAAATCTGACCGCTGCAGAGTATAAACTGCTTTGTCTGTTCATGCAGAACCCCAATACGGTTCTGTCCAAGGAACAGATTTTAGATAAATTATGGGACTGCGAGGGAAATTATGTGGACAACAACTCCCTCACCGTATACATCCGCAGACTTCGGATAAAGGTCGAGGATAACCCCGGTGAACCGCAGATGCTCCTGACCGTCCGGCGCATGGGCTACAAATGGAATGTAATTTACTGAGGTGTGCTATGAAAATATTTGCGAACAAAGACATAAAAACACTTTTCCTTGCCATATCTGCTGTTATGGCAATATTCCTCCTTTTGTCACAGTTTCTGCTCCGGCTGCTTTATAAGGAAATTTCCCTTCCCCTGCTGCTTCTTTCCCTGTTATCAGCAGGCAGTGTATTAGCGGTATGCTTTTGGTATTTCAAAAAGCAGGACAAAATTATGGAAGCAGCTGTATCTCAAATCACTTCTTATCTTAACGGAGACACGGATGCCCGCATCGACTGTGACAAAGAAGGCGAGATATACAGACTGTTCCATTCCGTAAACACATTGGCAGCAGTATTAAACTCTCACGCTGAAGATGAATTTAAAACAAAGGAATTTTTAAAAAATACAATCTCCGACATTTCCCATCAGCTGAAAACGCCGCTGGCAGCCCTGAATATTTATAACGGCCTGCTTCAGGACGAAGTCAGGGATATGCCTTCCATTAAAGAATTTACCGAATTGTCGGAAGCGGAGCTCGACAGAATCGAAACCCTGATACAGAACCTGCTGAAAATCGCAAAGCTGGACGCAGGTTCTATCGTGCTTGAAAAAACTTCTGAAAATGTGGCGGATATCATGAAGGATGTTGAACTGCATTTTGCATACCGGGCAAAACAGGAACAGAAAAAAATTGTCTTATCCGGCGCCGGTGATATCTTCTTTCTGTGTGACCGTGACTGGGTAATGGAAGCAATAGACAATATTGTAAAAAATGCCCTGGACCACACAAAGCAGGGAGACACTGTACACATCGAATGGACGCAGTCTCCGGGCCTTGTGCGTGTTATCGTGAAAGATAACGGAAGCGGCATCCACCCTGAGGATTTGCACCATATTTTTAAAAGATTCTACCGCAGCCGTTTTTCAAAGAATACTCAGGGCATCGGACTTGGCCTGCCTCTTGCAAAAGCCATTATAGAAGCACACGGCGGTACCATTGAGGTTGACAGCGAGCCTGGAACCGGTACTGCTTTTGTGATAAATTTTCTGATTCCTACAAAATTGTAGTCTTACTGTAATCCTGCTGTAAGAAACAGATGATATTCTTCCAATAGAATTCAAATCATAAATAATTGCGAACCTCAAAGCTGTGGAAAAATTCAGATAATATTTCCATTCAAATCCTGTTACGCTGGACGTTCCGATGAGCCTCAGGGATTAAAAACGTGTTCAGCAAAGGCTTCCACGTTTTTATGAGTCTCATCTGCACAGCGTATAAGGCTTTTCACAGAAATATTATCTGAATTTCCTACAAGTTTATGAGTTACTCAATTATTTAAATTGAAATTGGAAAGAGAGGTCATATCATGAATTTACTAGAAGTTAAATCAGTTTCCAAGACTTACGGCAGCGGCGAAACAGCCGTGCATGCGCTGAAGAATGCCTGCTTTTCAGTTCCCAAAGGTGAATTTGTTGCCGTAGTGGGAGAATCAGGCTCCGGCAAAAGCACGCTTCTCAATATGCTGGGCGCACTTGATGTCCCCACCTCCGGCAAGGTATTTATCGACGGAAAAGATATTTTTTCCATGAAAGAAAGCCAGCTTACCGTTTTCCGCCGCCGGAATATCGGATTTATTTTTCAGGCCTTTAACCTGATTCCTGAACTGAATGTTGAGCAGAATATCATGTTTCCCGTATTGCTTGATTATCAGAAGCCCGACAAAAAATATCTGGAGGAGCTGCTTTCAGTACTTAATTTAAAGGAACGCCGCCTTCATCTGCCGAGCCAGCTGTCAGGCGGACAACAACAAAGGGTGGCAATCGGGCGCGCCCTGCTCACCCACCCTTCCCTGATTCTTGCGGATGAACCCACGGGAAATCTGGACTCCCAAAACAGCAGTGAGGTAATCGCTTTGTTAAAAGAAGCTTCAAAAAAATATGCCCAGACAATTATTATGATTACCCATAACCGCAGTATTGCACAGACCGCAGACCGCGTATTAAACGTGTCCGACGGAGTTATAACCGATTTGGGGAGGTGCCGCGAATGAAAAGCTACCTTGGCCTGATTCCGATTTCCGCACGTGTCCACAAGCGTCAGAACCGGATGACCCTGCTATGTATCATCATTGCCGTATTCCTTGTAACAACAGTATTTTCCATGGCGGATATGGGAATCCGAATGGAAAAAGTAAAGCACATCGAAGGACACGGAAACTGGCATGTCCGCTTTCAGGACATATCAGAAAACTGTGCCCGCGAAATCAATTCCCGCTCTGATATTACAGCCATGTCCGCCTATGATGTTATTAACATGGATATGGACAAAGAATACTATATTGCCGGTAAAAAAGCTGCGCTGTGCGGTATCGATGAACCATTTATCAGTGATATTATGAGTTATTTTACCGAAGGCTCCCATCTGCACAGTAACAACGATATCATACTTACGCCCAATGCAAAGGATATTCTTGATGTGGATATGGGCGATACCATTACCCTGAATACCCCTGCCGGAAGCTATGATTTTACCGTTTCCGGTTTTCGCAGCGACAGCAACAGATATGTAAATTCCAATGGCGGAGAAACAACTGCCCTGTTGGTAGATAAAAATCAGATAGGGGCATTTATGCGCACGGAAGCATTTCGTGAAATCTGTAACGCTAACGAAGAACACACAAATCCTGTGTATTATGTCCAATTTAAAGACAGTGCAAGAATCATACGCAAAGCACTTGCCGAAATAAAGGAACAGTACAGCCTCACAGATGCAAACATAGAGCAAAATACCATTGTTATGGGAGCAATGGGATTAAGCGACAACATCTATATGATGAGTTTCTATCTTATTGCTGCAGTACTGTTCGTATTGATACTGCTGGCAAGCGTTCTCATGATTTCGGGAAGCATGAACAGCAATGTTACCCAGAGAACAAAATTTTTCGGAATGCTGCGCTGCATCGGAGCAAGCAGGCAACAGATTATCCGTTTTGTCAGGCTGGAAGCATTAAACTGGTGTAAAACAGCTATTCCGGCAGGCATTCTTCTGGGTATCGGCATCACATGGGGGTTATGTGCCGCACTGCGCTACATCGTGAGCGGTGATTTTTCCGATATGCCTGTATTCGGCGTCAGCACAATCGGTATTACCTGCGGAATCCTTGTGGGCTTACTCACCGTCCTGCTTGCCGCCCAGTCCCCGGCGAAGCGTGCTGCAAAGGTGTCACCCGTGACAGCAGTATCCGGCAATGGAGAAAACCAGACAAATGTGCGTCATGCGGTAAATACCCGCTTTTCTAAAGTTGAAACTGCACTGGGAGTTCATCATGCGGTATCTTCAAGGAAAAACATTATTCTCATGACCGGGTCATTTGCACTGAGCATTATCCTTTTCCTCAGTTTTTCCGTATTGGTGGAGTTGGTCGGTTATTTGATACCGCAGAAATCCTATGCTCCTGACATCGATATTGTGAGCAGCGACCGGTCTAATTCCATAGACAGAACCCTGAAGGAGGAAATCGCGGAAATACCGGGCGTAAGCCAGGTGGTCGGCAGGATGACCTGCAGTGATATCCCTGCCGATTTCAGCAGTCCCCAGGAGCAGCACACGATTTTTCTGATTTCTTATGATGAAATACAGCTGAACTGGCTTTTGAAGGATAAGGATCTCAGGAAGGGCAGCGACCTCACAAAAGTATACGGAGACAGCAATTATGTACTGACAATTTATGACAAAGATGTTCCCCTGAAAACAGGAGACAGAATATGGACAGGTGACACGGAACTGGAAATTGCAGGGATGCTCAAATGCAGTCCCTTCAGCAATGACGGCCGCACAAACGGCGAAATCATTGTCATCTGCTCCGAGGAAACCTTTATCCGCATGACGGGTGAAAGCAATTATGCAATTATTGAAGCACAGTTAACTAAAGCCGCAGCTGATGAAGATGTAAATGCAGTCCGCAGATTAACAGAAAAAAACTTAACAGAAGGAACCTATGCTTTCCGTGACAGGCGCGGTGAAGCCGATAAAACTCTATATTTGGCCTTTATGCTTTTTGTATATGGATTTCTGTCAATCATTGCACTGGTTACCGTATTTAATATTATGAACAGCATTTCCATGAGCGTATCCGCAAGAATCGGGCAATATGGAGCCATGCGTGCCGTAGGTATGTCCGGAAAGCAAATTACGGGAATGATAGCGGCCGAAGCCCTCACTTATTCCCTGTCCGGCTGCATAGTCGGCTGCGCAATCGGTCTGCCGCTCAGCAAGCTTTTATATGACCGTCTGATTACCTCACATTATGATTACTACACCTGGAGCATACCCATCCTGCCCCTCATAATCATATTGCTGCTTGTTCTTGCAACATGTGCTGCAGCAATATATGCTCCGGCAAAACGAATCAGAAACATGGCAATTACTGATACGATTAACGAGCAATAGAAAGTACGCTTTGCGAACTTTCTATTATCATGAATAAAATTTTTGCCGGATTAATCCAGGGATAATCCGGCAAAAAAATCTTCTTCAGGGTTATGTTCTTCTTTATATCTGATAAGCCATGCCTTCATCTCAGGATAACTTTCACCCATATCAAAAAGCAGCTCATCAAAATTCTCTTCTGTTATACCTCCTGCATCCGCAAAAATGCGGTAATACTCCTGCTCATTTCCATGCTCCTTTAAAACCACTTCCCAGGAAGCCTCAAACTCACAGCCTTTGGTATTTTCCTTTATATATTTCTCTAATTGCTCCTTCAGTTCAGTCTCAAGCCCTGTATCATTCAGTAAACGCATATAACAAAGCCTTGCCTTCTGTTTTCTGCGCTCATTCAGGTACACCTCAAGGCTTGCCATTAAATCCTCTTCCCCGCAAAGCACCTGTTTGGAATATCCTTCTTTGTCCGGCTTTTCAAGAAGTGTTTTAAGTCTGGCATCCAGCTTTTGAAGCCAGAACCTTTCACCTGCTTCCGGCAGGGAAAGAAGATAATCCGCTTCCAGCATCACAGGCACTGCCGCAAGAAGTCCTGCAAGTTTTAAATCTTCTTTATCTTTCAGTTTAATGTAACGCAGACAGCCGCAGCCTTTAAAAGCCCCTTTTCCAAACCTGATTTCCCGCTCCGGCATCAGAATCTCCCACAGGCTGTCACAATGGGCAAAAGCCCAGTCTCCCACTTCCTGAAGGTTTCCGGACAATACCAGTTCCCGCAGAATCTTATTGCCAAGCAGGGCTTTCTTTCCGATTTGAGTTACAGGCATTCCTTCTATAAAATCCGGTATTTCAAAACGCCCTTCCTGCACCTGACAGGAAACTACGCATACCTGTCCTTCAGAAACAGTATATTCCAGACTGCCTCCCATTACCTTTTCATTCAGCATCCGGCTCATTGCAAGCTCCTCTTTCTATTTCCGGCTTTCTCCTGTTTATCAGCAGTAAAATGACAGATGCCGCCACAATAAAGACGGAAATAAACTGGGAGGTGGAAAGACTTCCTACTGCTCCCCTGTCATCATTTCTCAAAAATTCAACCAGGAAACGACCCACACCGTAAAGCAGCATATAAAAGAAACCGGTATCTCCCACTCTTTTCCTGCGTTTATAATGCCACAGCAAAATCGCCATAATGCAGAAATTTCCTGCGGAAGAAATCAGCTGGGTGGGTATCAGCCTCACACCCGCAGGCGCAAGCCCTCCCTCCGGGAAAACCACTCCCAAAAAGGACTTCGTTTCCCTGCCGTAGCAGCAGCCTGCCAGAAAACAGCCGATTCGTCCAAAGCCCTGCGCAAGCGCAATGGAAGAGCTCAATAAATCAAAATATTCAAGAAAAACCAGCTTTTTTATACGGCAGTAAACAATGGCAGCCAGCACTCCCGCCGTAATGCCTCCGTAAACCACGAACCCTTCCGAACCCAGAACGCTTAAAGGGTCTTCAATAAAGGTTTTCCATTCCACAATCAGGTACAGAAGCTTTGCGCCGAGAAAACCTGCGATAAGGCCAAATATTGCAATATCAATCACAGCGTCCTCGCTCATTCCGTATTTTTTTGCACGGCGCATTCCCATAAAAATACAGCATAACACACCGATTCCTATCATCAGCCCATAACCGTGAACGGTAACAGGACCAATAGAAAATAAATCAATTTTCAAGCTTTTATTCCTCCAAATCCTATGATTTTCTTTCCCCTCATAACCATATTATAAGTCAAGTGCCGCAATTTCCTCCTGCAAAAGATTACGGCGTTCGGAAAGCATCAGCTGCTCATTGTGCTTTTGGTAAGCATCACACCCGAATCTGCTGATAAACCGGGCGCTGTTATGGTTAACTGTAAGCTCTGTTACCAGAATCAGCATTTCATTGCCTTCCGAAAAAGCGCTCTGCACAAAAGCAAAAAGATTCTCAAGGCGCTCCTTGATTTTCATGGTCTCCTGCTTCATGTCCGAAAGTTCGCCTTCAAATTTATCTTTTACAATCTGAAAGGCTTCCCGGGGCGAAAGCTGACTCTCCATATAAACTGCCTTCTGCGCCTGGGCCATGAAGCGGATAATCCTGTTATTCTTCCGCCTTTCTTCCTCGGAAAGATTGCCTGCTTTCAGCATGGAATCCATCTGTTTTCTGCGCCCCTGCGCCTGTTTATCCAGCATGCTTTCCACGGAAGGAATTGCGGCGGCTGCTCCGCTGCCCGATACATTGTCAGCTCCGGCTTTTGCCCCGTCATCCTTTTCTGTAACCGTCTTAATGGCTTTCAGCCCTTTAAAAAGCTCCGCCAGATAATCAGAAGTTTCCATATTCTCCCTGATTTCACTCATTACCTTGTCCATAAGCATACCAAGCAGAGAAAGTCTTTCATCAAAAGCGGCAACCCTTGCCCTTTCCACAGTCTGCTCCGAAACCGTGCCGTTTAAAATTTCCTCTGTCTGATATTCTTTTTTGTATTTATTGAACAAATCATAGTAAGCGGCAAATTCCCTTACAATCCTGTCATTATGAAGGTACTGCCCTATCAGGGATTCATCTGCCTTCATGCCTTCCTCTTCGTACAGCTTCAGGATTTCCGACAAATCCTCCCAGCCTCTTGCTGTCACATAGTTTCTGCCGTTTACCGTAGTTTCTATTTTATAAAAATATTCCTTTTTCAGTTCCAGGAAGTTCAAAATAGCGGTATGAAGCCCTCTTTCCTGGGCATATTCCTTCCACACCTGATAATCCGCATCCACGGAAAGCACCTTAAGACGGTCCATGGTTACCACATCAAACTCCCGAACCGATTTGTTATATTCCGGAGGGTTTCCTGCCGTTACAATTACCCAGCCTTCGGGAACTCTGTGACGCCCGAATACCTTATACTGCAGAAACTGCAGCATGGAAGGCGCCAGTGTTTCGGAAACACAATTAATTTCATCCAGAAACAGAATTCCTTCCTTTATGCCGCTTTCCTCCATTACCTCATAAATAGAAGCAATGATTTCGCTCATAGTATATTCCGATACATCATACTGCATTCCTTCGTATTCTTTATGAGAAATAAAGGGAAGTCCTAAAGCCGACTGCCGGGTATGATGGGTCATGGAATAAGATACCAGCGCCACTGACAATTCCTGGGCTATCTGTTCCATAACCGCCGTTTTGCCGATTCCCGGCGCGCCAAGCAGAAAAACAGGTCTCTGGCGCACTACCGGAATCCTGTACTCTCCGAATTCATTTTTCTTTAAATATAAACGGACCGTATTTTCAATATAGTCCTTTGCCTGTTTGATATTCATACTGTTTCTATCCGTTTCTTTCTGTTTTTATTCTTCCAGCTCATCATAATCAAGAAGCACCTTAATTGCCCAGGGCGGCACCTCAGGCCCCTCATCACCGTTATCAAGGAAAACAAACATTACCTCATAAGGCGGCATGCCGGCCGGATAAACCCCGTAGCCATCTGTAAAATAAATCAGCCCTTTCAGGTTTTCAAACTCCTTTTTGGCTATCAGCTTTTCCACATGGGAAAATACCGGCCTGAAATCAGTGGAGCCAAAGCCCCGGAGCTTTTCATGGGCAAGAAAATCATCAAAATCCTGCTGGGACGTAATTTTTGTATCCTTCTGTACCTCACTGTCACACTGAATGATATGCACATTCATTTTACGGAAAAAGTTTTCTTCTCCTTTTAAAATGGAATAGGTTTTCCGAAGGAAATTCTGTACAATCGGTCCCCTGCAGGAAGCCGAGGTATCAATCGCAATAACGAACTCTTTTATTTTCTTGCTGTCCTTATACTCCAGGGGCTCCACCAGCGGCATGTTCCCGTAATGAGAAAGTCCGTAAGTATAATAAATGTAATCGAATTCATCGTCATTTACCTGCATATCCTCATTCATGACGGTGAACCTGCGCAGCAAGTCGCTGTAATCAAACCTGTCCCTGGTGCTTTCCTGAAGGTTCTTGGAAAGGCTTTCCGAATTGTTTTTTCCTTTGGAAAAGGATTTTAAGTCAGCCTGCACCCTCTCGCTTATTTTTTTCCACTGCTCAAGGGAAATGGAAAGCTCCTCCGTTTCCCCTGCTGTCCAGTATACATGGCTGTCCATGCAAAAATATTTAATATATTCCGCCATTTCATTATCGCTGACAGAAGTATTTCTGAAATAGCGGTATATTTTTTCTGCAGTAAGAGCGCTGATATCCTCTTTCAGCACCCTGAGCTTGCGCAGCGCACCCTCATCCTTATTCATGCTGCTGCCGGGAAGCGCCAGCTCCAGTATGGTATTTTCCACTGCAATATCCGCAGCTATGTTCCAGAGCTCCTGCTCTACCTTATCATACCTGAAACTATGATAAAATATCATATGAAGTAACATATGAAGATAAATCCGCACCGCAAAAGCCGGTTCCTCCTTATATTTTTTAAGGAGAAACACCGGGTCATAAAATATGCAGCTTCCATCCGAGGCAATACAGCCCAAATCCCTTTGGGGCTTCAAACCAAGGGCGGCAACGGCAACATCGAGAAACCGCATATTTATCAGTATACTGTCTCTGGCATAGCTTAAAATCTTCTCAGCCAGAGGCAGCGATTTTTCATAAAGGTCCATATTTTTCGTTTCCATGAATAACGTGAGACTTCCCATACAATTCAAACCAAAGTGTTTTTCCCGAAGGATTATAAAGGATACTTCCGTCTGTGGAACGCCTTAAATTTTTGAAGGCTTTTACATAATCTACAATTTCCATATTGGTAGCAAGCCATATTTCATCCTTATAACCGGAAACATATTTCATAAAGTCCTCGATTACCTGCCAGTTGTCCTTCTGGCTGAACTCATAGCTGTGTCCCCAAAGATAAAACACCTCAGCCTCCCATGATTTTTCTTTGCAGAATTTTTCTGCCAGCTCCATCAGGCGGGGAGATTCATGATGGCAGGTAGGGTGCCATTCCAGAAAATCCTGAGGCAGTTCAAACTTCTCCGTACTGCACACCGTTCTGGCATATTCGATTCCGCAGGCACAAAGCATTTCCTCCACCGCTTCATTATAGGTGCCGTAAGGATAGGCAAATCCTCTTATCAGCTCTCCTGTCAGCTCCTCCAGATTATATCTGTCCTTTAAAACCTCTGCCGCCCCCATATTGGACGGGATACCCGTCAGGGAAGGATGATTCAGGGTATGGGAAGCCACTTCATGACCTGCATAAAGTGTTTTCACTTCTTCCGCCTCTATTCTGGAAAAATCCGTATCAATTCCGTTGATAACCGCCTGTTCCTTTTTTCCGAAAAGGCCTGAATTCAAATTGAAGGTGCCCTTCATTCCATACCGGTTCATAAGTGAAACCAGCTTTCTGTCATGGATGGTCCCGTCATCATAGCTGAAGGTCAAAGCCTTACGCTTGCCGTCTTCAAATAACATTGTAAGCCCTAATCCCATAAACTTCTTCCTTTCTGTACATTCATCACTTTTGCAGCGGGCAGCTAATAGCCCATAACTCCGTCCAGGGATTCATCATTTTCAATCCAGTCCCTGACAGAAATTTCACGGTAATTATTCTTATCATCACGCACATACACCTTTTCAATGCCTGCATTGATAATCATTCCTTTACACATGGAGCAGCTGTTGGAATTGGCAATATATTCGCCTGTTTTCGCATCTGTACCCGCAAGATAAATGCTGCTTCCAATCATCTTATCCCTGGAGGCGCTGATAATGGCATTGGCTTCCGCATGTACGCTCCTGCACAGCTCATACCGCTCTCCCCTTGGAATCTTCATTTCCTCCCGGATGCATTTGCCCAAATCATTGCAATTTTTCCTTCCCCTGGGTGCGCCTACATATCCGGTGGAAATCACCTCATCATTTTTTACAATAACGGCTCCGTAATTACGGCGCAGGCAGGTTCCTCTCTGGGAAACACTCTCTGCCAGATCCAAATAATAATTTACCTTATCTCTTCTTTCCTTCATCTTAATCCTCAGCCTTTCTTTCCGTCAGGGAAGCAAAACCCCTGCCATAACTGCCTGGTTTTTCACATAAGAAGCTGCCTCCTTATAGCTTTCAAAATCCGGCAGATGCTCTACAAACAGGGTCATGTCTTTTGAAAGGCCGTCACAAAGCTTTATCACCTTCTGATAATCCACGCATCCCTTGCCCGGCATGGTTTCCTTAATCACGCAGGGCAGCTTGTCCTCCATAACAACATCCTTGCCATGAACGCTTTTAATGTACGGTCCCAACTTTCGAAAACAATCTTCTATAAAAGCATCCCTGTGCACAAACCGCTCGGGACAGTTTATCATATTGGTAAAATCAAGATGAACTGCAAAGCCCTCCCTGTCCACATCATGGATAAGCTGCAGATACTCCTCAGGTGAAGAAGGAACCATCCATGGCATGGGCTCTATCGTATAGAAAGTATTCCCCGGCTTCACGGCATCAATAATTTCCCTTACCGTGTCCACAATCAAAGCATAAGTATCTTTTTTATAGTTGTCCTCACTGAAGCCATCCCATTTTTCGCTCCTGCTTCCTGCTATGTTCACGCAGCATCCTGCTGAAAGTTCCTCCGCCAGCTGCAGCTGGTTTTTACAATGCTCCAAAGCTTCTTTCCTTGTTTTTTCATCCTGCGAAAGAGGATTACTCCAGGCTCCCACTTCCCCTATTACAAGGTCATGCTCCCTTGCACATGCAAGATAAGCTTCCTTTTCCTCCCTTGAGGCATGCCAGTCAACAGGCGAAATCACCGCACGGTACTGCAGTTCCTCCACCAGCCGGTACCATTCCTCCGGATTTTTATATTCCTTTTCAACTGAACCGCCAATCCTCATATTCCTTCTCCTTTCCTGTCAAAATCATCCGGGCAGCAGCATATAAATCACAGCCACCGATACCACAATTTGAATAATGGCAAACCTGAAAACGGTCTGCGTATTGGACCATCCCTTCACCTTTCTTACGTGGTCATGAAGAGGGGTCCTTGTATTTTTTAATATATGAATTTTTAAAAACCTGAGCAGCGCCACCTTTAAAAGACCCAGTCCACCGTCCAGAATAAGCACGATGGCTGCCGGAATGTAAAGCAGCGGACTGCCTGTTTTTAGTGCGGCAATGCTGATAAAAATGCCCATAGCGCGGGAACCTGCATCTCCCATCATCAGGCGGCTGGGAGTGGCATTATACCAGAGATACCCCAGAATACAGATAACAAAAAGCAAAATCAGATAAGGGAAATTTCCCATCTGCCCCTGAATATTATCAATCACATAAATCGTCATAAGCGTGATAATGGCAAGGGTGCCTGAAAGCCCGTCCACTCCGTCGGAGCAGTTGGTAACATTAATGGAGGTCCAAACCAGTATCACCGTAAGAATCCCAAACAAAACCGGCGGTATCGTAATGCTGATACCCATAGCTGCTATGACAATGGTGCTGGAATTATAGTTCAGAAAGGTCACTGCCAGAACCACCGCCACGATTAAATCAAGAAGTCCTTTTTTATACTCGCCCCAGGGATGATCTGATGCATCGTCCATATAACCTGTCAGCATCTCCGCCGCTACCAGAATCAGATAAATACAGATTTCCTTATCCAGAGGTGCAAAAAGCAGGGCGGCAGCCGTAAATACAAGAATAAAGATAATTCCTGCTCCCCTTGGCTTTCCTGCCGACAGCTTTCCGTCATGGGCAAACTCCCTTCCTGCATCCTTCGGCAAATAAGCGCTCAGCTTTGTCAGAAAAAAGCATGTCCCCGCAAAAGCTGTCAAAAGCCCGATTGCCGCAATCAGAGGCGTACTTCCGCCTGTCAGATAGTGAATCACTTCTGTTTCCTCCTCATTCACATATTATATAAAATTCGTTCTGCATCCGCTCTCAGCTGCAGGCGGCAGAATACCGTTTTCCTTACCGCTTTCAATACATTTCAGCATCCATGCCATATTCCGCCCCAGATTTCTCATGGTCTGAAGCCCTTCCTCATCCTTCATCACGTCTTCAGGGCAGCTTCCGTGAACCATATTCCAATAGGTAGAAGATACTACCGGCATCTGTCTGATGCTGAAATATTTGTTCAGGTCATCCAGAGTAACCGTAGTCCCCGCCCTGCGGGCAGAAACAACTGCCGCCGCAGGCTTATGTGCAAAGCAGCCTCCCGCATAAAAAAATCTGTCCAGCATACTAATTAAATTACCATTAGGAGAAGCAAAATATACAGGAGAACCAATAATTAATCCGTCTGCCTTTTCCATTTTCTCTATCATTTCGTTGGTAATGTCATCCTGAAACACACAGCGCTTCTTTTCCTTACAGCCTCCGCAGCCGATACATCCTCTGACAGCCTTATTTCCAATCTGCGCAATTTCTGTTTCGATTCCGCATTCCTGCAAAACCTTAGCCGCCTCTGATAATGCCGTAAAAGTACAGCCCTTTGCATTGGGGCTTCCGTTAATTAATAAAACCTTCATACTACATCCTTCTTTCCTATAAAATACCAAGAGCTTCTTTGGCAAGCTTATCCGCCATATCGTTGTATTTGTCCCCGGAATGACCTGTTACCTTTACGAATTTAATCTTAATTTTTTTACAGGCTTCCTCATAAAAAGCTTTATATGCCCTGGTTCCCTCTTTATTAGTCTTCCAAAGCCCAAGGCACCACTTGGCAATTCCTTCATAATCATGATAAATAGCTATCCTTGGAATATTATTTTCCATGGCATATCGCATGGCGGCTTCCGCTCCCTTAATTTCTCCTGCCACATTATGCATGGAAGCAAGCTCTTTGTCCTCATATTTCTGATAAAAAGTTAAAGCTTCTCCGCCAAGCAAAACTACCATGCCGTAAGAAAATTCTTTCGTGGCGCTGTTATAGCTTCCATCCACATAAACAGGCACATAATCTACATCCTCTTCATTTTCCCGAGCAAAATCCCCAAGGTACTCTTTAGCCTGTTCCTCGGTGGGAAAACTTTTATATTCCGCTCCCGAATAACCGGAAACACTTGCCCTGCATTCTTCCCAGGTACGGAATATTCCGGTCTTCATTCCTTTTCTCACCGCATAATACTTTGATGCCATATAAACCTCACTTTTTAACTTCTTCAATTTCATTATACTGATAAAACATGGCTTTTCAAGCCCTTCTTACTTTGAGAAATGCAGGGAAAACCTCCGCCCCAAAACCGATATGTAAGAAAAGGCCAGACAGTGCGCAATCATCACACTTCCAGCCTTTTACAAGCAGATAACGGGAATCGAACCCGCCTCCTCAGCTTGGGAAGCTGATGTTCTACCAATGAACTATATCTGCATAATCCTTAGTATAGCATACAAAAAGAATAAAAGTCAATGCCGGGACAAATATCCGCACAGGAAAATATAACAGCTGTTACTGATTTACCTGTTCCTGCTTTTTATATCCGACCTCTATCTCTTTGTTTCTTAACTGTAACTCCTGAAGCATTTCTTTTACAAGCTCTTTAGAGGAAACTTCTATCTTCAGAATTTCGTCTGACTTTGTTTTAAGCACAAGAAAATGCATATCGAAGTTGGCTACCCCGCAGCAAAGCCTTCCTTTAATTTCTTCTATTCTCAAGTAAGCATGGGAAATCTCCGAATATGGCAGTATGTACCACTTAAGTCCCTTTTTATATTCTAATTCCTGTTCATGAAATTTAATCTTCTTATCATTCAAATTTTCCATTTTCCATCCTTTCCATTGTCACCAGGCATTACACGCCCTGCGAACCGTTTTATCAGAAAAAAAAGGATGCTTTACGCATCCTTTTCACATTCTGACTGATTATTTGCCTGCTTCTTCCATCAATGTAGCTGCTTCTGTAAAATCGTTCTGGATTGTTGTAAGAAGTGTTGTAAGCTTATCCATATCAACATCAGCTGCTTTATCAGGATCCATTAAATCGATGCACATATCAAGGTATTCAACCATAGCTTCACAACCTGATTTGTACTTGGCCTGTGTAGCTGCATACTTTTCAGGAGCTTCTAAAGCTGCAAACTCAACAAAGGGAGCCTTCAGACCTTCAATCATTGCCTTTGCGCCTTCTACATCATTAGGGTCAAGTGCTGCAGCATCATTCATAACATCTGTCATAGACTGTGCCAGTTCTTCTGTCTTTGCGATATACTCTTCTTCTGTAAGAGCTGTAGATGCTTCTGCACCGGCTTCTTCAGATTTACCGCCGCAGGCTACTGCTGACATACCCATTACTGCTACTGTTGCTAATACTGCAATTCTTTTTAATAAGTTACTTTTCATATTACTTTCCTCCTCTTACTGTGCTTTATAACACAACAAAGGATATTGTAGCAGAATCCCCGAAAATTTCAAGTACCTTTAAGAAAATTTTAAGTATCCTGATTTTTAATATGATCTGCCTTTTTCGGCTTAAATTTCCATTTTCCCTGAAAATACCGTATTACGCTGACAATTCCTGTTATAAACCAGGTTAATGCTGTTGCCAGCCAGACACCCCAAACACCTATTGCCGGAATCATGGTAAGAGGCTTTGCAAAGCAGATACGCCCCGCCATTTCCACCAATCCGTTAATAAAGGAAAACACAGCATCTCCTGCGCCGTTCAACATACCGCGGGTAACATAAATGGAACCTAAAAACAGGTAGAACCAGCTTGTAATCTTAAGCGCCTGGCTTCCAAGGGCAATTACCTCTGCATCATCTACGAAAAGCTTCATAATAAATTCACCGCCAAACTGCGCCATAGGCATCATCACAAGTGAAAAAGCCGCCATAATCAGCCATCCCTTCCGATACCCCTGTTTTACCCTGTCTATCTTCCCTGCCCCTATATTCTGACCCGTATAGGTTGACATTGCCATACCCAGGGAATTATACGGCTGCTGCACCAGCTGCTCGATTCTGCTGGTAGCCGTAAAAGCAGCAACCACCACGGAACCGAAAGTATTTACCACACTTTGCAGCACCACACAGGAAATGGCAATTAAAGAGGTTTGAAAAGCAAGGGGAATTCCCATTCTGATGCACTGCCAGATAATATCCCATTCCGCTTTCATATGTTCTCTTCCTATTTTAAAATACGGATTTTTCCATATTGCAAACCAAAGGCTGCCTACACCGGACAGAAGCTGGGAAATAATTGTGGCGATTCCTGCCCCTGCAACTCCCATATTCACAACCCTTACAAAAAACAAATCCAATACAATATTTAATATACTTGCCACTATCAGAAAATATAACGGTGTTTTGGAATCCCCTACCGCCCGCAGAATGGCTGCGATACAATTATAAAGCGCAACCGCAAAAACGCCTGCACACATAATCTGCATATACAATGCGGAATCATTCAGAATATTTTCCGGTGTATTCAAAAATGCCAGCAGCGGCTTCGCAAAGACAAAACCTATAATTCCCATTAAAGCCGCTGATACTATCATTATGTAAACAGCATTGGCAATGGCTTTCTTTACGCCTTCCCCGTTTCCTGCGCCGAAATACTGGGAAATTATAATACCAATGCCGTTTGCCATTCCGCCGCATAAAGAGAATATCAAAAAGTTCAGTGAGCCGGTAGCTCCCACAGCGGCTAAGGCATCCGCTCCAACATATTTGCCTACAATCATGGAATCCACCATATTATAAAGCTGCTGGAAAACATTTCCCACTACCATGGGAAGCATAAACCATAACAACAAACCGGCGGGCTTTCCTACCGTCATATCCTTTACATAACTTTTCATACTGCAAGTCTCCTTCAAAGCCTGTTATTAGCTTTTTTATAACACAGAAGCTTCTGAAGAACTATAATAAAATGCTCTATTTTTTGTATAATTATCTTCTACTGTTCTTCCTCCCTGCCGCTTCTCCAGGTTTCGGAAGGAGCACAGTTAAAGGAAAGATTCTTTCCGTCGGAAGTCACTGCTATGCTTCCCTGCTCATCAGTACGAAAAACCTGTATTCCTCTTTTTCTCAAAGAATTCAATAATTCCGCATGGGGATGTCCGTAAGAATTCCCCTGGCCGCAGCTGATTATCACATACCGCGGATTCACTGCATCCAGAAAGGAATCACTGCCCGAACTGCTGCTGCCATGATGGCCTGCCTTCATCACGTCTGCCCTCAGGTCAATGCCGTTTGACAGCATATCTTCTTCCGCTTCACTTTCCGCATCTCCTGTAAAAATAAAACGGTTCTCCCCATGGCAAAGAAGAATTCCCACAGATGCATTGTTATAATCCTCACCATAATCCCTGTTAGGGGCAATTATGGTAAAAGCGGCTTCTCCAAGCTGATAGGTTTCCCCTGAAACAGGCGGTGTATTTTTGTATCCCTTATATTCCATTGCCATGACCACATCACGATATGCAGCGGTATCTCTTTCCACTTCCGGCATAATCACCTTATCACAGTCAAATTTAGTGATAATTACATCCAGGCCTCCGATATGGTCCGCATCCGGATGGGTTCCGATTATATAATCCAGCTTTGAGACACCCTGTTTGGTTAAATAAAGCTGTACGGCAGTGCCCTTACTGTTATCACCGGCATCAATCAGCATTGCATTCTCTCCGCATTTAATTAAAACCGAATCTCC
Source organism: Lachnospiraceae bacterium (assembly GCA_017621815.1). Lineage (GTDB taxonomy): Bacteria > Bacillota > Clostridia > Lachnospirales > Lachnospiraceae > Suilimivivens. The sequence continues at coordinate 21,888 of JAGASK010000008.1, forward strand.
CTGCCCCACATCAATAAAATGAACCTCCAGAGACTCGACTGTTTCTGTTTTTAAGTCAGTTTCTGCATTTAAACCGTTTTCTGTTTCAGTACTTAAACTCCCGTATTCTGATATATCGTCCTGTCCCCTGCCTGTTTTCTCTTTTTCTCCAAAGAGAACTCCTGCAGCCAGCCCCATAATAAACAGGCAAAGAAGCAGAAGATTTTTCCGCTTCTGCTTCTTTCGCCTTTTGCCGTATCTGTATCGTCTTTTATCCGTCATTTTAACTGCCCGCTTTCTGGCTTTGTTTCATTTCGTCTTTCTCAGGCCTTTCATTTTCTGCTCCGAATGCTCCGCCGCCATGTCCGCCGCGCCCTTGTCCCATGGGACCGCCGCCGAACATATTGCCGTTCATACTGCCCTTTCCGCCTGCTCCGTCTCCACCCTGCATACCCATAGTGCTGAGACTTATGGCAGATGCATCCACCAACTGCGTATCCTGATTTCTTTTTGCACTGTCTGCCGGGATTTCGCCCGAAAGCTGTTTTTCAACACTTTCCGCCCGAAGCAGCACGAAAGTCTCCAGAGTCTTAATTCCTTCTTCAAACTCACTGAAACTGTAAAATGCAGTGGTATCCTTATCCACATAAGGAGCAATCACCGATTTGATTTTGGACAGCGTAGAAGTAAATTGCCCGCTGTTTACATATCCATCCACAATTTCCTGAAGATAGCTGTGGTAAAGTTCCTGATACTCCGGAATCTCCATCAGCTTACTGTACAGGGGGCTCTCCTGTTCCAGACTTCCGCCCATAGGCGTGTCAATGGCGCTGTTCACTGCCTCCGTAGCATCGGAATTCTGAAAACCGCCGAAAGCAAGATTTAAATCCCAGGGAAGTATTGTAAGCTGTCCGTTATTTTCATATAAGTAATAATTGTGTTTCAAATTGCTGTAATAGCTGTCCATATTCACAATAAAAGTCTGTGCAGCAAAATATCTGAGACAGTCATCCACATTAACATACTTCTCCAGCTCTTCCCCTTCGCTCAGCTTCTTAAGGGCTTTAATTACGCGCATTTTATCCTCGTCATTGGGGTCAAAGGAAGCATTGTCAAAAATATCGCTGTAGCTTTCTGTTTCATCATCTGTATATACAAGGTCCGAACCGCCGCCGGATGAATCTCTTCCAAAGCCTCTGCCGTCACCGCCCGGGAAACCTTTTCCAAAATCTCCACTGTCACCGCCCGGAAAATCGCTTCCAAAGCCTCTGCCGTCACCGCCCGGGAAATCTCTTCCAAAATCTCCGCCATTGCCGCCTGGGAAATCCATATTTTCCGGTTCCATATCACTTTCCGGCATTTCAAAAAGCTTCCCATTGTTCTCCGGCGCTTCAGCAGGTTCCCCGTTCCCTTCCGGTGCCCCGGAAGGCTTCATGCCGCCTCCTGCCTGTGTGCTTTCCGGCTTATAAAGCTGTCCGCTGCCGCCGTAAACTCTTTCAAGAAAAGAATCCTCCATAGCTTCCAGTGCCAGATAACATCCGAAATTCTCTCCGTTTACGGTAATATCGGCAAAGGCATAGTAAGGTGTTTCCACTCCGATATAATTGAAAATATCATATGCAATATATTCCTTCACATAAGTGGCATCACTGAATATATTATTTAACACCAGTTTATCCAGCCCGTCCATGGACTTGTTCTTATCATAATGGTCAAATTCAATTTTAAAGCTGTATCTGTCAGAATCCGAAGCTGCCACCTGACTTAAACTGGTATTTCCCTTTGTCCTGATTGCTGCATCCGTATATACAGTTCCGTTAATTGTCACATCACACTGCTTATACTCCTCCGCAAGGGGATTTTCCAATATATCAGCCCAATCCTCATCTGAAATTTCAATTTCAACTTCCATTACCTGAAATTTATCAAACAGCTCTTCATATGGCATTCCCGTGACAGAACTCATTGCTTCCACTACAGCCTTATCCTGCGATAAATAAAGGAAAACTGCTGTAAATACTATTGCGCACACCAGCACTGCGGCTGCAATTCTGTCAAAAAACCTGCTGGAACTCATGACATATAATCTCCGTTGTAGCTGACTAAAACTGCGCTGTCCACGCCGTCTATTTCCGAAATTTCATTTACAAAGCCGGAGTCATCCCCTTTAAGACGCACCTCTAAAGTCATCTCAATTCCGGTCTTGGATACTGTCTTGGATTTTAACACCTGCTTTTTTACACTTTCCTTTATCTTATAAAGGGCCTTGGTTTCCCCTTCCTTATCAGCACAGTTAATTATCATAATATAAGGGTGGTCGCTGGTTTTACGGTTTACAAACACCCACAAAATCAGGCCCACAAATACGGAACCGAATACCGCAAGGGGAATCAGACCTGCTCCCAGTACAATGCCCACTGCAATTGACCAGAACAAAAAGGCAATATCCATGGGCTCCTTAATAGCTGTCCTGAAACGCACAATGGAAAGAGCGCCCACCATACCCAGGGACAAAACAACATTGGAGGTTACCGCCAGAATCACCAGTGTGGTTATCATTGTCATTGCCATTAAAGACACTCCAAAGCTTGCCGAATACATAACGCCATTAAAAGTTTTTTTGTATATCCAGAAAATAAAAAGTCCCAGTGCAAAAGCAAGAGCCATTGCAATAATAAAATCCACTGCCGAAAAGCTTACGGCCTTTTCCAAAAATGATGATTTAAAAATGTCATTGAATGTCATAATCTGATTTCTCCTATCCATATATTCTGCAGGCAGCATATTTACTGAAGGCTGATGCCTGTCTGTTCGGTACTCTTACTGCCTTTTCAATAATCTCAGGCAGAAAAGCATCATATTTTACTTCCAAAATAATACATCCCGGTTCGGCAGGCGCTGTAAAATAAGGTTTTTCAAACAGCTTATTATGATATAAACCGGTTCTGATATTGCTGTCAAAAGTAATTCTTACATTTCCCGGACCATAAACAAAGGGCTCTCTTTCATAATCCACGATAACCCTGGGTCTTAAAAGCTGATACTGCATCTTTGCATACAATTCCTGCAAAAGAGGCTTATCCGAATTGCGGAGAAAAGAAATATCCCCGCTGCATATTTGTATTGTTTCCTCCTTAGTAAGAGGAGCCGACTGCTTGTCACACAAGCCATGAATCTTGCTTTTCTTTTCAAGCCGTATGTAATCCGTATCATCATTATAATAACGGATTCTGAATTTTTCGCGCTTATCCACACCGTCCAGCTTTTCCCTCAGCGCTTTATCCGACAGATTATCAAAGTACAGGCTGTGTATCAGATATTTTCCGTCTGCTCCTGCGTGAGCATCCGGCTTTGTCAGCAATTTCAGCCTGCTTTTAATAACCAGATAATCCTCATAGGTAATCCGGTGCTTATATTCGTGCCGCATTTTCTCTTCCTTTCTACTGTGTTTATTCCCGAAGTCAATGAGCCGGTGCGGTGCTTACACCTTCTCCTCCGGCTCAAAACGGTATTGTCAGTATACAGAAAAATTATGTTTATTTTGTGTTCAAACAACGAAAAATTGTTTAATAAAATTTCTATTGCCATGAACTGCAAAATCCCGGAATTACTATTTCCGGGATTTTAAGGTTACATCCTCTCCGGGGCGGAAAAGCCCAGGACATCGATGCAGGTTTCCAGTATATCTCTGGTGAGCACAAGCAGTGCAATAAAACCTTCTTTTTTATTTTTATCCTCTTCTGTCAGAATCTTTGTTTCATGATAGAAATGATTAAATGCATTGGCAAGGTCATAAATGTATGCGCAGACCTTATGAGGCGCCGTCTCTTCGCATGCGTTTTCCATCATGGAATTGAATTTTGTAATTTCCAGCATCAGCGCCTTTTCTGATTCGCTGCAGGCTTCCTGTAATGCAGCAGCTTCCGGGGCTGTGCCGCCCTGCTCTTTATATTTGTTCAGGATGGACTTAATACGCACAATGGTATACAAAATATAAGGGCCGGTATCTCCTTCAAAAGATGTAAACTTGTCGATATCAAAAATATAGTCCTTAGATGCCTGATTGGACAAATCACCGTACTTAATCGCGGAAAGGGCAACCGTTTTGGCAGTTTCCCTTGCCTCTTCTTCAGGCACTTCCCTGTTATCCGTAATTTTACGGTACATTTCCTCATTAATTTCATTAATCAGGGATTCCAGCCTCATAACGCCGCCTTCCCTGGTCTTAAATGGCTTGCCGTCTTTACCGTTCATAGTGCCGAAGCCCAGGAATTTCAGCCCTGTATCTTCTTTTACAAGCTTTGTTTTCCTTGCGCAGCGGAAAACCTGTTCAAAGTACAGGTCCTGACGCTTGTCCACCACATAAATGATTTCGTCAGGATGCAGATGATTCATACGCTCCAGAATCGTAGCCAAATCCGTTGTATTATAAAGAGAAGCGCCGTCTGACTTCAAAATCATACAGGGAGGAATTTCTTTGGTATCTGTTTCCTCCTTTACATCTACCACAAGGGCACCTTCGCTGATATACGCATAGCCTTCATCCTTCATGTATTTTACCATGCCGGGAATCACATCATGTACGTCGGATTCTCCCTTCCAGAGGTCAAATTCCACATTCAGATTCTTATAATTTTTCTTAAGGTCCGCAACAGATACATTTAAAATATGCTTCCAGAGAGCCCGATAGCCCCTGACTCCGCTTTGAAGCTTAAAGGTTGCATCCATTGCCTTTTCCTTATAAACAGAGTCTTCCTTGGATTTTCCGCTGGCAGTAGGATAAATTTCCTCAAGTTCCGAAATGGTAAAGGGCGGTTCCTCCGGATATTCTCCGGTATAAGCATCATCAAAATAAACAAGCGAAGGCTCCCTTTCCTTCAGTTCCGTAATAATCAGCCCCATTTGAAGTCCCCAGTCTCCCAAATGAATATCACCGATTACCTCATGCCCTGAATACCGTGCAATTCTTTTAATGCTCTCTCCGATAATCGCAGAACGAAGATGCCCTACATGCAGAGGCTTTGCCACATTGGGACCGCCGTAATCAATTATTATCTTTTTGGGTTTTTCAGGCATTTCCAGTCCGAACTTTGAATTTTCTGACATTTCTGTCAGATACTCCTTGACAACAGCTTCCTTCACCTTCAGATTTAAAAATCCGGGAGGCACTGCCGTTACCTCTGAAAACACTTTACTGTCCTTACATTTTTCAGCCACTTCACCTGCTATCATAACAGGCGCCTTTTTATACAGTTTGGCTCCTGCCATAGCGCCGTTACACTGATATTCACAAAGGTCAGGACGATTTGAAAGGGTAACCTTGCCAAGCTCCCGCTCATACCCTGCCGCTTCAAAGGCCTGCTTCATTTCTTCCGAAATCAAATCCAGGAATTTTTTCATAACCAATCTCCTTTTACCAGATTTTTACTTTAATCTCAATGAATTTATCCTACCATTATAAACCGCTTTCCGCAAGATTTGTCTTAGTATAATTTTAACTTTCAGTTTGTACAACCATTTCTATAGGGCGGACGCCCGACATGAAATAAGTTGTCGGAAATAACAAATATTTTTGTCAATCATATGTAAAGAGGCAGCTTATGAATGGCATGGCTGTTTCTTCCGGGCTTCCCTCTCCAGCTTTGAATAGATACATCCGCAATAATCCTGTCTGTATAAACCATACTCCGCAGACAATTCCACTGAACGTTTATATCCGTTCTTTTTCTTAAAATCGGAGGGTAAAAATGCAATTCCATACTCTCCGGAAAGCTTCTGCCCTATTTCATTAATTTTAGCCGCATTTTTTAAGGGACTGATTGACAGCGTAGTGGTAAAATAATCCGCCTTCTGCTCCTTTGCCCGCAGTGCGGTTTCCCGAAGCCGCAGTTCAAAGCATGCAAAACATCTTTCTCCTCCTTCGGGGCACTGCTCCAGCCCTTTTATATGCTCAAAAAAACATTCCTTCCGGTAATCCCCTTCTATGATTTTTATGGGAAATGCATTCAGGCTCTCCCCCGAATCCTTCCTGACAGACAACTGCCTGTTAAATTCCCCTATCAGCCTTTTCTGCTCTTCCACCCGTCTGAAATATTCCTCATCCTCCGTAATATTGGGATTAAAATAAAACACAGTAATACAAAAAAAGCTGCGAAGATATTCCAGGACATAACTGCTGCAGGGTGCACAGCAGCTGTGCAGAAATAAATGCTTCCCGTAATTTCCCGAATCCGACAATATTTTATCAAGCTCTTTAGAATAATTAACCGCCATGATATTTCCTCATTCCTTCCACATAAAAAGTACATCACACAAAGGATTTTCTGTCAACCCATTGTGTGATGCACTTGTAAATTCCGGTTTTGTATTTTATTCTATTTTTTCAATGCGCTTTCCCTGTAGATGATATCATCTCTTCCGGGACCGTTGGAAACCATGGTGATGGGATATCCAATCTGCGCTTCAATGAATTCCACATACTTTCTGCAGTTTTCAGGAAGGTCTTCATATTTTTTGATACCGCGGATTTCACATTTCCAGCCGGGAAGTGTGGTAAGCACAGGTTTTGCCTTTTCAAGCTTATAGGTTACAGGGAAATCGGTAGTAACCTCTCCGTCAATCTCATAACCTGTACATACGGGAATTTCATCCAGATATCCGAGCACATCAAGTACCGTAAATGCTACATCTGTAGTACCCTGTAGTCTGCAGCCGTACCTGGAGGCTACGCAGTCAAACCAGCCCATACGTCTAGGGCGTCCTGTGGTCGCACCGTATTCACCGCCGTCGCCGCCTCTTCTGCGCAGTTCATCAGCTTCTTCCCCGAAGATTTCGGAAACAAACGCACCTGCCCCAACTGCGGAAGAATAAGCCTTGCAGACAGTAATAATCTGCCCTATTTCATAAGGCGGAAGTCCTGCTCCGATAGCGCCGTAAGCTGCCAGGGTGGAGGAAGAGGTTACCATAGGATAAATTCCATGGTCAGGATCCTTCAATGTACCAAGCTGCCCTTCCAGCAATATTGTCTTGTTTTCCTTAATGGCCTTGTCAAGATAAGCAGCCACATCACAAACATAAGGAGCAACCATCTCTTTATATTTATGAAGTGTTTCCAGAAGTTCCTCCGGTTTAATAGCTGGTTTATGATACAAATGCTCCAGAATAACATTCTTCTGTTCACATACTCTTACTACTTTTTCCTTTAATAAGTCTTCGTCAAATAACTCACTTACCTGAAAACCTATTTTTGCATATTTATCAGAATAAAAAGGTGCAATTCCTGATTTAGTGGAGCCAAAAGATTTACCTCCGAGTCTTTCCTCTTCATACTGGTCAAATAAAATATGGTAAGGCATTACCATCTGTGCCCTGTCGGAAACAAGGATTTTAGGCTTCGGAACATTTCTGTCCGTAATGGATTTGATTTCCTCAAATAACAAAGGGATGTTAAGGGCAACTCCATTACCGATAATACTTGTGGTATGTCCGTAAAACACACCTGAAGGCAATGTGTGAAGTGCAAATTTGCCGTAATTGTTTACAATTGTATGTCCTGCATTGGCACCGCCCTGAAAACGGATGATAATATCTGCCTGCTGTGCAAGCATATCCGTAATTTTACCTTTTCCTTCATCGCCCCAGTTAGCGCCTACTACTGCTTTTACCATATTTTCTATCCTCCTGAAAATCAACCGCTCCGCGGCAGCTGCCAAATTTCACGCAAGCACGATTATCCGGTCTGCTGCCCACGAAAATAAGCAGGCCGTAAAGACCTGCCAACCATTTCTTTACTTACTGATTATACATGATATATAGTCATAAGTAAAATCAATATTTATTATATTTAATATAATCCATTATTATATCATTCTTTTATACTTACCGGGATGCAGTAATTTATCCATCATATCAACTGCAGGGCCAAGCATTATCACCATCAGAACCGTAACCAGCCCCACTTCACCCCGGATGCAAAAAGCAAACAGAGTAACTGCGGCATCATACACAACCCTTACAATTCTGAATTTTATTTCTTTTCCCGTTTTTGCACACAGCCTTTTATGAATCAAATAGGGAAGGGCATCGTAGGGAGCCGTGCCGAGGTCACTGTTCATATAAACGGACGCCGCAATAACAAACACAACCAAAGCCGGTACCATAATCACCGTTCTCATCAGCAATGTATTAATTTCGGTGGTTCCGAACAGCTTTCCCACTGCCCAGGTAGTAAAATCAGCAGAAAATCCGACCAAAATCATATTTCCGAAGGTTCCCGCTCCAAGCAGCGATTTATCACATACAAAAATAATTATAAAAAGGGCTATGTTAAAACAGAGCTGATAAGTGCCGAAAGGCAGCCCGACTATTCTTGCCATGCCGTAATTCATGGCGGATGCCGGGTCAGGTCCGAATTTCGTCATAACAAGGATGGATACACACATTCCCATGATGATAACGCTAAGAAGCATTTGAATTAAATTTTTAATGTTTTTCATCTCACTTGTATCCTTTCGGAAATATCAGCCTTTTTGCTGCTTATTATACTCTTCTATTATACAGGTATGCTCTTTTGTCCCGGGTTCATAATTTATTCCCACAAGCAGAATTTGCCCCGTATAATCGTGGTATAAACACCATATCAGCAAATCCTTTTCCTGTAGGCAGTTCCCTGTAAACTGTGAAAAAGTATATTTCAAAATAATGCAGTAACTATATTATCAAATAACTGCCTTTATTTCAATATTTTCCTTGCATACGAGCCAGGAAACTGCAACAGCCAGCCTTCCAAATGATGAGAAAATATTGCAGTCTTGCAGATAAGAGTATGAACTTGTATGCTAATGATAAATTGCTTTAGAATAATGTGTATTTTGATATTTTTTCCCATTATTGTTTTTACAATTTTCATGTGCTAATTACAAAATTGTATATTTCCCATTATTTTTTTCGTAACTTCTTCATGTGTTAATTACAAAATTGCATATTCCCCATTAATTTTTCTGCAGCTTCCTCATGTGTTACTTATAAAATAGCTTCTTTCCCATTAATATTTATAATAAGTAATCATGTGTTTTTCAGAAAAAATGTTGTTCCCATGATTTATTTGAAAAAGAGCTCATGGGAAAATACGAGAATCGCCCTATTCCTTTAGGATTTTCTCTCATGTATTTCCCTTTGAGAATTTTCCTTCAGGATTGCACACAAAGTACCTGATATCTGAAAAATTGAACTTAACTAAGTAACATTAATGTTAAACTGTTATGGGAATCTCCATAACAAAAATCCCGTATATATTCATTTATTGCAGTTCTGGTTTTCTCAAAACAGATAATATATTTTATCATCCAATTAAAAATTTTTAATTCTATTGCTGTAATATTATTAGCATTAAATATTTTTAACTCTATTACTGTATAACATTTTCAATTATTCTATCTAAGCATTATTCTCTTACAGGAAAATATATTATCAGACCTCAAGCAGCTTATAATGCAACCGTTCAAATTGTTACTCCATTAATGGGATGAAGCGAAGAATAACAATCATCCGATATTGCTAAAGCACTGCGTTTCATGGCTGACAACGGACATGTACTCTATTCTACCAGTGAACCACATTATAATAACTTCTTAGCTAAGATAAAGAAAAAAGGCATTCCATGTCAATTAATGATTTGCATGATGCCTTCTTCTATACTTAATTGTATCAAAGCTTTTTCTAACGCAGTTTGCACATCAGTTTCCCGCAATAAATCCCACCATAGTCAAAAATTTTTGCTGATATTTCATTAGGCGTTACGTCACTGCTATCAGTAAAGATAACTTGATAATATCCAATATAACCATACTCCGTACAATCAACAACTTCTTTTAAATTATTGCCTTCAAAATCCAGTAACAATACACCACTCGGTACAAAAACTATCAATGTATCGCCTTCCTCGAAATCCACTTCCTGCTCATTTTCAACAATCACTTTTTTATTTGTTTCATCATTAAAAATGACAAATTTAGGCTCTTCAATAATTCCAACAAAGGTTTCGACCCATTCAGTGCCAGGTAACGTAGATTCCATGTCAATGCCTTCATACACTACAGGCGTAGGTTCCGGAGTGGGCTCAGGCGTGGGTTCTGCCGTTGGTTCCACTGTAGGTTCCGGAGTCGCTGCCGCTTCTTCCTTACTGGCTTCTTCCACAATGTTTTCTGCCTCTACTTCTCTACTCGTCGAAGTATCTTTATCAGTACAAGCAGATAATGTTAAAACTGTAATTCCCGCAATTAACAATAATTTTATTCTTTTCATCATATCTTCCTCCATTTTTATTTCAGTTTCTCTTAGTCAATCACTGCATCTGATATATCTAAGAATTCTTCATATTCTCCAATTACCTTTCCTATCGAATCTAATAATGCTGTGCTTTGTAATTGTGCTTCTTTCTTATCAATATCAACAATATATTCCACCTCCCAATAAAATCCATTTATTTGAACCATCCCGATATTATAATTTATTCTCAAACCGTTCATGTCTATTGATATTGTCTATAACATAACCAGCTTCACTTAATAATGTTTTTATATATTCCACAAACTTTTCACCATACTCATTCGACAATTCTTCCAGGCGTAATTTATTCAAACAGTCATCTTTAAATGCCAAAATCTCCTCTGCATCCATTTATATCAGATAAGTCTTACCTACAGAAATATTACTATTGGCTGCTTCTGTTATCACACTTTTTCCCATTTTTTATCTACCTGAATATTTTCCCATCCATCTTCATCCACACCACTATCACTTATACTCTCATATGTTTTTCTTGCTGTCTCTAATACCACAATTAACCTCTGTGGAAGCAATTTTTCCATATACACTGTCATTTTTCATTACCAAGAAATCCAGCACTTGAGGAAGATAGTAATAAGTTTTCATGTAACACCAAACTCAATATTCATCAGCTTTATCCCTCATAAATTATTTCTATTCCAGTTTCAATATTGAAGATTCTCAAAAATACCGCATTATTTACAATGTTAAAATACCTATTCTTATCGAATGTATTATAAATATTTTTTCGCTTCATGTCAACCCTATGGAATATATTATTATATTCTATAGGATATATTTCTGTGCATAAGATATTGTTATACTTATTATATATAGTATTATGTATAGTTCTCACTATTTGGAGTAATAATATTATGACTATGGACAAAGATTATAACTTGATGGTAGGGCTTAGAATTCGCGAAATCCGCGAGTCCATGCACTTGTCACGCGAAAAATTCAGTGAAAAATGTGATATATCTGCCAGTTTCCTGGCAGATGTGGAAAGAGGGAAAAAAAGCCTGACGGCTAAAACTATATATAAAATCTGTGCTGCCTGCAACATATCTGCTGATTATATTGTATTGGGACACAAAGAAGGTTTTGATAAAGATGTTGGCATTGAAGTGCTGAACTCTTTTAATGACGAGCAAATGGAACACATCGTGAATATTTTATGTGAAATTAAGACTCTTTCTTCTAAACAATAGAAAGCCAAAAAACACGAACCAGACGGCATAATTTTTTTCCTCCGGTTCGTGTTTTCATGTTAATGTTTATATATCACTATTCCTTATACTATCTTTTAAGTCTCTCCTACACCCTGAATCCTTCCAGTATCTCACTCAGTTCCTTCGCCCTTGTCTCCAGAACCTCCGCTGCCTTATCCAGCTCTTCAATAGAAGAAAGCTGTTTCTTTGCCGTTTCATAAACATTGGATGAACCTGCTGCTGTCTGGGCGGAAATCGCCGTAATTGCAGTAATGGAAGAAAGGGTGGTGCTTCTTTCCTGCTCCATGCTGATAACGCTTTGGTTAATAAGCTCAAGGGCTTTCAGAAGCTCCGAAACCTGCTCACCGATTCTGTCAAAGGAATCCGTTGTAAGGGATACTGCCTTTTGCTGGTCATCCACAATTTCTTCTGCACGCTTTGCCACTCTTGCCGCTTCCTTCGTGCTGCTTTCAATTTCTTCTACAATCTGTGCAATCTGCTCGGCGGAATGGATAGATTCATCCGCCAGCTTCCTGATTTCCTGAGCCACTACCGCAAAGCCTTTTCCTGCTTCTCCTGCCCTGGCTGCTTCAATAGATGCGTTTAAGGACAAAAGCGTAGTCTGCTCCGCAATCTCATTGATTGTCTCAATAATCGTACCGATTGACTTGGATTTTTCCGCAAGCTTTTCAATGGTATCAATAATGCTTGCTGTAATCTCCGTAGTTGAACCCGTGCTGTTCTTAAGCCCCACCACAGAATCCATGCCTGTTTCAATAACCCTGCCTGCTCCTTTAGCCAGCACGCTAATCTGTCCGGAATGTTCCCCAACCTCACTGATTTTTCCTGATAAGGAATCCATTTGCTGCAGACTGTCCTCCGACTCCTTATCAAGATTTTCAACACCCTGGTCAATTTCGGAAATTTCTTTCTGAATATCACGGGAGGTGCGCAGGAAATTGTCTGATGCCGCAGCCATACCTGATGCCGCCTGCGTCAGCTCTCCGTTTACATTTTTTAAGCCTGATACCAGCTTTTTCATATGGGAAGTCATATCGGAAATTCCTTCCGCAAGAAGTTTGAATTCATCCTTCCGCTTTGTCTTCACTTCCACCGTCAGGTCTCCCTCAGATACCTTCTTCAGCTTGCGAATCATTTCATAAATTGCACTGCCGAACTGTCCCGCCATGACAGAACCCAGCAAAATTGCCACAATACTTGCCACAAGCACCAGAATTACGGACAGCTGCTTAATATCCTTGGTCTGTCCGATAATCGTTTCTCTGGGAATCAATGCGCAAATCATGGCATTTCTGCCATCCAGCCTGGAATATATAAATAAATATTCATTATTTTCCACATAAAAGCAGTCACTTAAATTTTCACTTGCCTGTGCCTCGGCTACATAGCTCTTTCCCACGAAAGCAGTGCCTTCCGCCGGTACCTCCGATAAAGATGAAAGATACTCATATCCATCACAGGTAATAAGTCCAACCATGCTGCCTTCTCCTGCATCCAGTGAAGTCAGTGCGCCATTGATTACATCCTTATCAATATCCACTATCATAATTGCTCCCGCATTGTTAAAATATTTTGCCAGCCTGGCGCCATATTTGCTGCTGTCGGTAGCAAGCTTATCGTCTGTCTCACACTGATTGCCAAATAAGAAATACTTATACTGGTCGCCGCTTACCATCTGTCCCTGAGGCGTTTCAATATATGCGGAAAGGAGCCCTTCCTCCTTCGTCTGCGTGGTTGTAATGGATGCCTGAGAATCCGACAAAAAGTAAATATTGGCAATCAGACTGTTTCCGTTGACCTCGCTGTTAAAGGTATCCTGAAACTGTCTCGGAATATAAGAATGGGTTTCATCATTATCAAGCAGGCCTTTATAGAACTTCTGCAGGGTCTCATCATTCATATAACTCTTATAATCACTCTGCACCATATCAATGGATAAAGTCAGATAACGGTTCATCATGCTCATGGTTTGAAGAGCAGAAGTCTCATAACTTGCAATAATCTGATTGGAAGCCTTTTGATAAGAAACCACACCCAACACAATAATAAAAATAACAGGAATCAAAAACGAAGCTATCAGTTTAAAACGAATTCGCCTGAAAAACAATATCGGATTTTTTCCCGCCCTTTTATCGGATTTCCTGCTGTTTTTTTGTGAAAGCTTCTTTTCTTTCTTATCTTTTTGATTTTTCACGCTATACCCTCCTTGCTTTTCACTCTTCCCCCAAAGCCTTCTGTTTCTGAAAAAGGCATCCAAACTTATTTTGTCCGGATGCCTTTTGTTCTCATCTTCCTGCCGCCAAACACCGATGCGCTCAGCGAACCGATATTTCCAAATCTATTTTACTTCAACAACCCAGCCTTCAGGGGCTTTAATTGTACCCATCTGAATTCCTGTCAAAGTATCATATAATTTCTTTGTAACCGGTCCCATTTCGGTCATGCCGCTAGGAAGGCAGATTTCCTTACCGTGGTCAACAATCTTTCCGACAGGAGAAATAACTGCTGCTGTTCCGCAAAGACCGCATTCTGCAAAGTCCTTAACTTCATCAAGATAAACTTCCCTTTCTTCCGCTTCCAGACCAAGATATTCTTTAGCAACCTGTACCAGTGAACGTCTTGTAATAGAAGGAAGAATGCTGTTTGATTTGGGTGTTACTACCTTGCCGTCCTTTGTTACAAACAGGAAGTTGGCACCGCCGGTCTCTTCAACCTTGGTTCTTGTTGCGGCATCAAGATACATATTTTCATCATATCCCTGATTATGGGCATCTACAATTGCGTGTAAGCTCATGGCATAATTAAGACCTGCCTTAATATGGCCTGTACCATTCGGAGCCGCACGGTCAAAATCACATACACGGATAGTCAAAGGCTTTACACCGCCTTTAAAATAAGGTCCTACCGGTGTTGTAAAAACACGGAACTGATACTCTGAAGCGGGCTTTACACCGATAACCGGATTGCTGCCGAACATATAAGGACGTATGTAAAGTGTTGCACCGCTTCCATAAGGAGGTACATAGGCTTCATTTGCCTTAATCGTCTTAATAACTGCCTCCACAAATTTATCCTTAGGGAAAACAGGCATTTCAAGGCGTGCTGCACTCTGTTCCATTCTTTCACCATTTAAATCGGGGCGGAAAGTAACAATACGTCCGTCAGCTGTAGTATAAGCCTTCATGCCCTCAAAAATTGTCTGCGCATACTGTAAAACGCCTGCACATTCACTGATGACCACGTTGGCATCCTCTGTAATAATGCCGTCGTCCCAGGCGCCATTTTTATAATTGGATACAAACCTGTAGTCTGTCTGAATATAGCCGAATCCAAGATTGGCCCAATCGATATTTTTCTTTTCCATAATTTACGCGCTCCCTCTTAAGTTCTTAAATTAATATTAAATTTCCTTATAATTATTACCCTTTTTGCATAAAAAGTCAATAGCCTGTACTAGCCATTGTGACATCGATTTGTTATAATAAGGCGTATGAAATTATATTCTCTTAAGAGGTTTACCATATGAGTAACATTCCAAATCCCGAAGGTATGGGGGAACAAATAAAAGAAGCGCTTGCTGATGCTCTTCAGACAGGAGATTTTTCCAACCTGAATGAACTGGTATCCCAAACCGTTACCGACGCGCTGAATGATGCCGGAAAGCATATTGCGCAAAGCATGAATTCAGCTGCAAACACAAAAGGAAGCAGCCAAAATTCAGCCAGAGAGGAAAAAGAGTTACAGCGTCAAAAACAGGAGCAGCTGCGAAGGCAGCGGCGGGAGGAGCAAAAAAGACAGCAGGAAGCGCAGATTAAGCAGCGAAAGCAGCAACAGGAACAATTACGCAGACAGCGGCAGGAGCAATTACAGCAGCAGCGTCAAAAGCAGCTTCAGCAATACAGCCAATCCACGGAGCTTTCACCCGTAAAATTCAAAGAGGTGGGCAGCGTTTCCAATGTCCTGTATCAGGTTTTCGGCGGAATCGGCCTGGGAATCTCAACTCTTATAGCTGTTCTGAGACTCCCCGGCACATTTTTAGGCTCCGGCTCTGCGGCAGGATGGATAGTGAATATTGCATTCCTTCTGTTCTTCTTTTCCATGATCAGGTTCGGTGTCAGACAGAGAGACCGCTTAAAACGGGCAAAAAGATATATCCAGCTTTGCGGCGGCAGGATGTACGGCCAGATTGAAAATCTTGCAAGAGATACAGGAAACAGCGTGCGCTATGTTATCAAAGACATCCGCAGAATGCTGAACCTGGGAATGTTTCCGGAAGGACATCTGGATGATAAAAAAACATGTTTTATGCTGAATGATTCCGTTCACAGACAATATCTGGAGACAAAAAACAACCAGCTGCTTCGTGAAAAAGAAGAAAAGCAGGCACAGAAGCAGGCAGAAGCCCCGGCAAAAGCCGGCAGCCGGCCCGAACCGGCGGCAGATACGCATGAAGCCGAGCTTAATACCATGATTGCGGAAGGAATGGAATGTATACGCAGGCTGAGGGAGCTCAATGACCGGATACCCGGAGAAGTTATTTCCGATAAATTGTACAGGCTTGAAAACCTTCTGAAGGACATATTTGACAGTGTCCGTGAACATCCCGAGCAAATGCACAGAATGCATAATTTGATGGACTATTATCTTCCCACTACCCTGAAATTGGTTGAAGCATACGAAGACTTTGACAGAATCAGTACTCCGGGGGAAGAAATCATAGCTGCCAAAACGGAAATAGAACGTACCCTGGATATCATCAATCAGGCTTTTGCCGAACTTTTAAGCAATCTTTTTCAGGATGCCGTGTTCGATGCAACCACAGATGCACAGGTTCTTCAGACCATGCTCGCCAGAGAAGGATTAACAAATATAAACACAATACAATCAGGAGGAGTATCCAATGATCAATGATTTAGATGAAATGACGAAACAGGCGCCTTCGCTTACCCTTACACCTTTTTCACAGGAAGCGGCAGGCAGCGGAGCTGTATCCGAACCGGCACAGCCTTTACAGGAAGCACAGGTTAAGCTGCCGGAAACAGTATTGACACCTGAAGAACAGAAAATGGTGGATGATTTTGCTGCGCAGATTGATATTACCAATACACAGATGGTTCTTCAATACGGTGCCGGCTGCCAGAAAAAAATTGCTGACTTTTCAGAAAGCGCCCTTAATAATGTGCGCACCAAGGATATGGGAGAAATCGGCCAGATGCTTACCGATGTTGTGGGCGAATTGAAAAATTTTGAGGAAGAAGAAGAAAAGGGCTTTTTCGGAATTTTCAAAAAAAGCAGCAATAAACTTGAAAACCTGAAAACAAAGTATGATAAGGCTGAGGCCAACATCAACAAAATATGCAGGGTAATGGAAGGACATCAGGTAACTCTGCTTAAAGACGTTGCCATGCTGGACAAGATGTATGATTTAAATCTGAATTATTTCAAGGAATTATCCATGTATATCCTGGCAGGAAAACAGAAACTGGAACAGGCCAGAACTGTAGAGCTTCCTGCCCTTCTCGCAAAAGCAGAGCAAAGCGGACTGCCTGAAGATACTCAGGCTGCCAAGGATTATGCTTCCATGTGCGAACGGTTTGAAAAGAAAATTTATGATTTGGAGCTGACAAGAACCATTTCCATGCAGATGGCTCCCCAGATTCGTCTGATTCAGAACAACAACACTACCATGTCGGAAAAAATACAGTCCACCCTTGTGAACACTATTCCTTTGTGGAAAAGCCAGATGGTAATCGCCATTGGCCTCGACCATTCCAGCGAAGCAGCCAAAGCCCAAAAGGAAGTATCCGATATGACCAACGCTTTGCTTAAAAAGAATGCAGAGACCTTGAAAACAGCTACTATTGAGACCGCTAAGGAAAGCGAACGGGGCATTGTTGATATCGAAACACTGACTGCGACTAACCAAACCTTAATCAGCACGTTGGATGAGGTTATGAAAATCCAGGAAGACGGACGTGCCAAAAGAAAGAGCGCTGAAGAAGAACTGCTCAGAATCGAAAATGAAATGCGGCAAAAGCTTCTTGAAATGAGCCGCTCCTCCAGACAGGAGTCATAATACCGGGCACCTTAATGAAACAGGCTGCTGCAAAATACGAATTTCTATTTTGCAGCAGCCCTTTTTATCTGAAACTATTATTTTCTTCTCTCATACTTCAAAAAGTGGTAGGTAATATCAAAATAAACCTGTTCATCACTTTCAGCCGTAATTTCCCATTGGTCATCTTTATCCAGATTTGGAAAATATGCATCCGCTTCATATGCACGGTCTATCTTGGTTACGTGAGCCACATCACAATAAGGAAGGAGCTGCCTGTAAACACTCTCCCCTCCTATGATGTAAATGCTCTCATCCGGATATTTTTTCAGTTCCTCCATAAGTTCTTCCACACTATGCACTATATCAGCATCTTTTACCTTATAATCCGGATTGGATGATAAAATAATATTTGTCCTGTTCTTTAGCGGCAGTCCCTGAGGAAAGGTTTCCAAAGTCTTTCTTCCAAGTACCACTACCTTGCCGGTAGTTTCCTGCCTGAAAAATTTATGGTCTGCGGGAATACTCACCAGCAATTCATTTTTATTTCCGATAGCCCAGTTTTCATCTACTGCTACTATTAAATTCATACTGTTTTTTCCTTCCTTTTTCTGAAACACAACACCGCATGGGCAAATCTGTTGCCGCAAACTCCATTATACAGCAATGGGAATATTTTTAATCTGTTCTCCCGCCACATAATTATCTACTCTGACATCATTTCTTGTAAACTGATAAAAATCCTTAATATCAGGATTCAGCCAGAAAGAAGGGGCGTCATACACAGGTCTTTCAATGAGTTCCCTGATAATCGGAATATGTCTGTCATAAATATGCGCATCCGCAATCACATGTACCAGTTCTCCAACATTCATATCACATACCTGTGCAAGCATATGCACAAGTACGGCATACTGCACCACATTCCAGTTATTGGCAGCCAGCACATCCTGGGAACGCTGATTCAAAATTGCATTTAAGGTAAGCCTGTCCTGTCCCTTTTGCTGGGTTACATTAAAGGTCATACTGTAAGCACAGGGATACAGATTCATCTCATGCAAATCCTGATGCACATAAATATTTGTCATGATTCTGCGGCTGAAAGGATTATTTTTCAAATCATAAATTACCCTGTCCACCTGATCCATCATGCCTTCCTTATACTGATGCTTAACGCTCATCTGATAACCATAAGCTTTGCCGATGGAACCGTCTTCATCCGCCCACTCATCCCAAATATGGCTGTGCAAATCATGAATATTATTGGACTTCTGCTGCCATATCCAGAGCATCTCGTCAGTGGCGCTCTTAAGCGCAGTCTTCCGTAAGGTGATAAGCGGAAATTCCTTTGATAAATCATAGCGGTTCACCACTCCGAACTTTTTTACCGTATAGGCAGGAGTGCCGTCTTCCCATCGGGGTCTTACCTTTTCCCCTTCCGTACTGGTTCCATTCTCCAGAATATCCCTGCACATATTAATAAATATCTGATCCGCCATACTCATAATGTATTCCTCATTTTCTTATTATTTATCATATCTGACAATCTTCCTGACAGATTTCATAGTCTTATTTCTTTTAATCCGTCACTGCCATTTATCGCAAAGTGAATTAATCTGGTCGGCAAATTTTGCCAAATCCTTATTTGCAGCGCCTTCATTTTTATGAATCACCGCAATCAGCCTCTGACCTGCTGCCAGCAGCCTTGCAAATACATCGGAAGAAGCACGGCTCTTCTTTTTAATCGGTATGGGTTCTGCTTCATATTCCAGTTTTCCCGAAAGCAGGTTGAACTCCGTACCGCTGTAAGGCGCATATGCCTTAATGCCATGCTCCACCTGCAGGCATTCTGTAAATGATTTGCAAACTTCATCCTCTCCGTGAACAATAAATACCTTTCTGGGCTTCTCTTTAAAACTTTCCACCCATTCAATTAATCCGTTTTTATCCGCATGACCCGAAAGACCTGCAAGGGTTTTAATGGATGCACGCACTTCTATAGGCTCGCCAAACAGCTTCACTTCATCAGTTCCTTCTACCAATATCCTGCCAAGAGTTCCCACTGCCTGATATCCCACAAAAAGAATCGTGCATTCCGGTCTCCAGAGATTGTGCTTTAAATGATGCCTGATACGGCCTGCTTCACACATACCGGATGCCGAAATAATGACCTTCGGTGTATTTTCAAAGTTTATTGCTTTTGACTCATCACTGGTAATGGAAAGCCGAAGACCGGGAAAAGAAATCGGATTAATTCCCTTTTTCACAAGCGCCATGGCTTCTTCATCAAAACAATCAGTTTCATTTTTATAAAAAATCCCCGTAGCTTCCACAGCCAAAGGACTGTCCACATACACAGGAAAGTCAGCATGTCTTTTTATCAGCTTATCCTCTTTTATCTTGCGGATGAAATACAGCATTTCCTGGGTTCTGCCCACAGCAAAAGAAGGAATTACCACATTACCGCCCCTGTCAAAGGTTTCCTGCAGAATTTCCACAAGTTCCTTTACATAATCAGGCCTCTCTGACGCATGAAAACGGTCTCCGTAAGTGGATTCCATAACTACATAATCCGCCTCATCTGTTTTGCCGGGATTTTTAAGCAAAGGCTGGTTCTTATTTCCGATATCGCCCGAGAAAACAATTTTTCTTGTCTGACCTTCTTCCGTCGCCCAGACTTCAATGCTTGCCGAACCAAGCAAATGTCCTACATCCGTAAATCGTATCTGAATTCCGTCACATAAGTCTATTTTTTTATCATAAGGGCAGGGTACAATTCTTTTTATGGCATTTTCAGCATCTTCCATAGTATATACAGGGTCGTGGGGCGCCACGCCGGAGCTTCTTTTGGCTTTTCTGTTTTTCCACTCCGCCTCCTGCATCTGAATATGGGCGCAGTCACGAAGCATGATGCTGCACAAATCCGCAGTTGCCTCCGTAGTCAGAATCTGTCCCTGAAAGCCTCTTGCCGTCAGCTGCGGCAGCATGCCTGAATGATCCACGTGTGCATGAGTTAAAAGCACATAATCAATCATTGATTCCGCCACAGGCAAATCACAGTTTTCAAATACATTGACTCCCTGCTCCATGCCGTAATCCACAAGAATATGCTTTCCGCATGCATTTAAATAATGACAGCTTCCCGTAACCTCATGGGCTGCGCCCACAAAAATAAGCTTCATACTGCTTCCTCCCATCCCTTCGCGCCGCTTGTTTTTGTCCCCGTCCTTCGGTGTCACTCAAAAATCCAGGTGCTCCGCACCTGCGCAGCTTCGCTGCTCCCGATTTTTTCATTGACATATCAGGCAAAAACAAATGTCGCTTCGCGCCGCTTGTTTTTGTCCTGATATGTCACAGTATAGCATATTTGAATATAATATAGCAAACTATAAATAGAAAGTACGCTTTGCGAACTTTCTATTATCATAAATTAAAAAAGGCGTTCCATGACAATATCATTTTTGTTTCTTTGTATTGCCCTGTCCACGGATACTTTTACTGCAGGGCTTTCCTATAGTGCGGGCAGAGTCCGGGTCCCTTTTACATCTATGTGCATTATTTCAGTAATTTCCGGCTTCATGTTTACCGTTTCGCTCCATGCCGGAAAAATATTAACCGCATTTATTCCCGCAAAGCTGACCAGCATTCTGTCCTTTACTATTTTATTTTTGCTCGCGCTTTATAAATTATATGACGCACTGCCTGACTCCTTTCACCGCAGGCACAATTTAACTACAGCTTCTTTTTCAGAAAAAGTGAACAAAAAAGATATTCAGATACTTTCTTCCGGCGAAGCGGCTCTATTGTCCGTTGTTCTTTCCATAGACAGTATAACGGCAGGCATAAGCTCGGAAACACCCTTGCTGTCACCTGCCATTATCTTCTTTACCGCAACTGCAATTCACTTTCTCACCATGGCTTTGGGACTTTCTGCCGGGAAGTTTCTCCTTAAGAAAATTTCATACAATTTCTCCTGGCTTTCCGCTGTTTTGTTCTTTATACTCGCCTTTACCCGCCTTTTCTGATACACTTCTGTCATCCTTCCCCGTCAGAAATTCTGACAGAATCAGAAGTTCATGCACTGCAACAGGCATACAGGAAAGAAGCCCCAGAATTCCCCACTCATGAAGTGACAGCCTGCTTGTTCCGAACAGTCTTACAAAATAAGGGATTTCCGTCACTGTTACCTGTAAGACTATGCCTGTTGCCCATGCAATCAGCATGTAAATATTATCAAGATGCTTCATTTTAAATACAGATTTATTCACATCCCGCATTCCCACCGCATGTACCAGCTGACTCATGCCAAGCACCGTAAAGGCATGAGTCTGCGCTTTATTCAGCACCGCCTGCTGTATCAGTATTTTCTTGATGTTCAAAAAATTTACAGGGAGCCCTGCCGAAATCAGCTCCTGATAGGGTACGGTTAAAAAGGCCAGAAGACTGATGCTGCCGATAACCGCCCCATAGCACAGGGTACAGGTAAGACCTCCATGGGCAAAAAGGCTGTCCTTGCTTTTTCTGGGCGGCTCCTTCATCAAAGCCTCCGTATCATTTTTATCCACTCCCAGCGCCAGCGCCGGAAGTGAATCGGTAATCAAATTGACCCACAAAATGTGGCTTGGCTTAAGGGGCGTCGGAAAACCCGCAAGCACTGCCGCCAGCATGGTGATAATCTCTCCGAAATTAGAGGATAAAAGGAAAAGAATCGTTTTTCTGATGTTTTCATAAATTCCTCTTCCTTCCCGCATGGCTTTTTCAATGGTGGCAAAATTATCGTCCGTAAGCACCATGTCTGCCGCATTTCTGGCTACATCAGTACCTTCCTTTCCCATGGCAATCCCCACATCCGCAGCTTTCAGCGAAGGGGCATCATTAATTCCGTCCCCTGTCATGGCAACGACCTTGCCTTTTCTCTTAAGGGCTTCCACAATCTTCACCTTATGCTCGGGGGATACTCTTGCATATACACGGATATTTTCCGCTTTCTCCTCAAACTGCTTGGTGGAAAGGGAATCAATCTGCGCTCCCGTCAGGCAGCTTTCTTTGTCATCCGTGATGCCAAGTTCTTTTGCGATTGCAAAAGCCGTGTCCACATGGTCCCCGGTAATCATTACCGTGTCCACATGAGCCTGCCTGAAGCTGGCAACTGCCTGGGCCGCCTCTTCCCTGGGAGGGTCAATCATTCCCACAAGTCCGGTAAACATCATGTTTTTCTCATCCGTAAGATTCCCTTTTGACTTCACTGCCGTTGCCAGCACCCTTAAAGCTTCAGCAGCCATATCTTCCACCGCATCTTTTGCCGCCCGCCTGGCTTTTGCAGTGAAAGGCACCTCTTTCCCGTATACCCAGGCTGTCTGACAAAGGTCAATCATTTCATCTGCCGCACCTTTCACATAGGCAATCCGTCTTCCCTCTCTCATGTGTACGGTTGTCATGCGCTTACGTTCCGAATCAAATGCCCTTTCCTCCACACGGGGATACTTCTGCTGAAGCTTATCCTTTTCATATCCAAACTCTTTTGCCATGTCAAGAAGCGAAAGCTCTGTAGGGTCTCCGATTCTCGCCTCTCCTATAACCGCATCATTGCAAAGAGTACAGGCTTCCAGAAACAGCCCGTGTTTATCTCTGTCAACTTCCTTTTTATCAATAATTCTGCCGTCTGCATAGCATTTCTTAACTGTCATCCTGTTCTTTGTCAGGGTACCTGTCTTGTCCGAACAAACTACGCTCACAGCTCCCAGCGTTTCCACAGAAGGAAGCCTGCGCACAATGGTATTTACCTTTACCATCCTTGAGACGCTGAGCGCCAGCACAATCGTAACAATGGCAGGCAGCCCCTCAGGCACCGCCGCAACTGCCAGGGATATGGCTGTCAGAAGCATATCTCCGATATCTCTCTTTTGTAAAACAGCTACCAGAAACAGAAAGACACAAATTCCCACAGCTGCCCCGCTAAGCACTTTACCAAGATCCGCAAGTCTCTTTTGCAAAGGAGTAAGCTCTCCCCCTCCTTCCTCTATTAATCCGGCAATTTTTCCGATTTCAGTGTCCATTCCTGTCGCAGTAACAATTCCTTCTCCTCTGCCGTAAGTAACCGTTGTCGTCATAAAGGCCATGTTGAGCCTGTCCCCCAGGCTTTTATCACTGCCATTAAGGCTCTCACTGATTTTTTCAACAGGTACGGATTCTCCCGTAAGAGCGGATTCTTCAATTTTCAGATTCACAGCTTGTACCAACCGTAAATCAGCAGGCACCTGCCTTCCTGCTTCCAGAAACACAATATCACCGGGTACCAGTAATTCACTTTGAATTTCCTGTTCTTTTCCGTCCCTTTTTACCAATGCCCTCGGACTCGAAAGTCTCTGCAGCGCTTCTATCGCTTTTCTTGCCTTTCCCTCCTGTATCACTCCTACCACAGCATTCAAAACAATGACAACTGCAATAATTCCGGCATCGCCTGCTTCTTTCAGGAAAAGAGAAACTGCAATCGCCACTAATAATATGTAAATCAGCGGGTCATTCAGCTGTTCAAAAAACAGGCCCACATACCCCTTCTGCTTTTTATTCTTCAGCTTATTTTCCCCGTATTGCTGCCTTCTCTTTTCTGCCTCTGCCGTTGAAAGCCCGCTTACAAGACTTGTCCCCAGCATTTTTTCCGTTTCCGATATGTTCTTGCCTGAATACATAAATAATCCCTCCTGCCATATGATTTTATATGCAATAGCAGAAGGGATTATGCCTGTTCGTTTTCCATTGTTGTATTTTCAATATTAATTTGTTAATGCAGGTGTATAATTGTCGTTGTAGCTGTAATTGCATCTGACACAACGGTATATGGTATACCCCTGAGTTGTTTCCGTTGCCGGAATAACGGTTGCCTGGAACGAATGCTTATTTGCATCCGGCTCAATCTCCTCAGCATAGGTACTTCCGCAGGTACATACAAAGGAGCGGACTCCCTTTTCCGTACAATTCGCCTCTTTCAGAATATAAGAAACATAATTATGTGTATGCGGCGTCGCAGTAGGCGTCGGTGACGGAGACGGAGTTGCGGTAGGCGTCGGGCTTGGAGTTGCCGACGATGCAGTTGCAGCAGGTGATGCAGAACCAGAAGGCGTAGGTGTTTGTGTCGGAGTCGGCGTAGCAGTCGCCGATGAAGGCGAAGGTGTGGGTGTGGGCTCTAAAACAGCAATCGGCCTTGAATCAAGAATCACACCGCATACGGTACAGGTACGCTGCTCACGCCCCAATGTTGTATAAGTAGGCTCTTCTACCACTGTCCAGTCAGTTGCAATATGACCGGAAGCAGAAATCGGCTCTGTGTAAAAACTTCCGCAGCTGCAGCTGTATTTTCTGAGTCCTGCCAAAACACAGGAAGGTTCTCTTTCCGTACTGACAGTATACTGGTGAGTATGCGCTTCCTTTTCCGCTTTTAATCGGGGAACAGCTTCCATTGCCACGATTTCATCACAGTAAATGCACTTTTTAACACGTAAACCATCCTGCTTTTCAGTAGGCTGCCTTGTTATCTCCCAATCATCTCCTACATGCCCGGTAGATGGAACATCCACATAATAAACATCTCCGCATTCACAGGCATACTTAAGCTGGCCTGCCTGATAACAGGTAGCCTTCTTCACCATAGATTCTTTATAATCATGTGAATGACCGGCAAGATTTACCGGCTGGCTTACATTTTCACCTTCCGAATTCTCCTCCGAAAAAGAATCAGGAACAGCGGTAGGCACTGCTGTTTCTTCAGGCTGTAAGTCATCCCCCTGATTCTGATTGACTGCCTGGTTGTTTTTGCTGCCTGCTCCTGACAAAGAATAACCGATAATCCCTATGGTTGCCAGACAGGCAATTACTGCCAGTATGCCTAAAATACTTGTCAGTACCTTCATAAGATTTCCCATAATATATCTCCGCTTAACTTTCGTTTAAATACTTTTCCCTGAAATAGATGCGCATTATACACATCTATCTGAATAGTATATCACATTTAACTAAAATCCTAAAGTAAAAAAACCTCAAATGCTTATAAATAAACATTTGAGGTTTCATCAAGAGCACGAGACGGGACTCGAACCCGCGGCCCCGACCTTGGCAAGGTCGTGCTCCACCAACTGAGCCACTCGTGCATTTCTCATCCGTACCCGACGGACAAGTAATACTATACATCATGAATTAAACTTTGTCAACAAATTTTTTCAATTTTTTAAAAAGTTTTTGTTTTTGTGTTTTTACATAATATTTTGTCTATTTTGTCGATTCCAATTATTGCTATTCTTCCACCTTATCCTTATACTTCACCCTGTAAATTCTTCTCAACGACTCATTAATTCTGTCTTCGGAAAGAGTGCCGTCATTAACAGCCTGAAGCACACCATTATAAGCCGTTTCGAAATCCTCCGGCATCAAAATCATATCCGCTCCCGCCTGCAGGGCTTTAATTGCTGCCTCGTCAGCAGTATAATATTCCGTAATGGCTCCCATATCCATGGCATCCGTAATAACGACCCCGTTAAATCCCAGCTGTCCGCGCAGTATTTCAGTAATCATTTTGCCTGAAACAGAAGAAGGTGTGTTGTCTCCGGTAATATTGGGAACAGACAAATGGCTCACCATTACAAAGTCTGCACCGGCATCAATTCCGGCCTGGAAAGAAATAAAATCTGTTGTTTCAAAATCCTCCAGTGTTTTTTCAACTGTTACCATTCCGTCATGTGTATCTTCCGGTGTACTGCCAAGTCCCGGAAAATGTTTCAGGCAGGCGCTCACACCGCCTTCCTGCAATCCCTCTACATTAGCGGCTACCATTCCTCCAACTTCACCGGCATTGCTTCCGAAAGAACGGTCTCCTATGGTCGTATTGCCTTCCAGAAGCACATCGGCTACCGGCGCAAAATCAAGATTAAATCCATAGCCGGACAGATATGATGCAATAGTGCTTCCTGCTTCTTTTGCTTTTGCAGCATCGCCTGATGCGCCAATGTCTCCCATGCTTCCCGGATTATCTGCCAGCCCGGCTTTCACAACCCTGCTGACGCTTCCGCCCTCTTCATCCACTCCGATAAATAACGGATATTTACTCCAATTTCTTGTGTTGGAAAGCATTTCTGTCAACTGTTCCTTTGACTTCATGTTCTGTTCAAAATAAATCAATCCTCCCACAGCATACTGACCCAGCTTCTCCTTTGTGGTATCTCCTGCCCTGATTGCCACATCAGTACCTGTAAGGGCCTCCGGTGTAATGAAAAACAATCCTGCTACTTTATCCTCTATGGGCATTTCCGCAATGCAGGCATCTACAATTTCATCCAGATAACTCTTTTCTTCCTCTTCTACCGGCTCTTCTGAAGAATCAGGTGCCTCAACGACCACAGGATCAATCTGGGACTCTGCCATTTCTTCAAGCTGCTCCTGAAGCAGTTTTGCCTGTTTTTTATCATTCATAACAGTCAGTATTTTATGCACCCCAAAAGAAGCGCCGACAATAATTGCTGCTAAAAAAACTACTGCAAATATATATGATATAATCTGGTTTCTGACACGTCTCTTATGCCGAAACTCCCTTCTTTCCATTTCCTCATCAAATTCTTCTTTTCTGATATCTGCCATAGTATCTTCTCCTCCATACTCTAACATCATACCTTATTTATCGTATAATTTCTACAGCAAATCGATTCTTTTTTACTTTTCCTACAGCTTTACCCATGACGAAGCGGGTACTAATCCTTTTGATTAATACCCGCTTCTAAACTATACTCTCCACTGGTTTTTTACCTCTTTCCGTATAATTTTTGCTATTCAGTTTTTGTTTTTCTCTTTCGTACTTTTCTCATTTTTCTTTTGTACCAGTGTACTGTAACGGTTATTTTCTTTTCCTTTGTACTTCGCTACTTTTTCTTTTGACATCTGTACGAATCGAGATTCGTTTCTTTTGTACTTAACTCTTTAGTACTTTAAAACTTACATTTTCACATTTTTAACTGTTCTTTCAAATCAGTTAATGTTATGTTGCCAATGGACTGTTCCTTCCTTTCTTTAGATTTATCTATGTGAATTTGTTTTTGTAACTTTAGTATATACAAGCTTTCGTCATTTGTCAACACATTTTTTAATTTTTTTATTTATTTTTCCATTTTTTTCTTTTATGCCATTTTTTATCAGTTTTATTTCAATATTTTGCCAAATTATCTTTCAATTCGACAGACAATTCAACCACAATATTTCTCTTTTCTGCAGCCCCGAATTCAGATATAATTGTATTACATATAAGGAGGATTTACCATGACACCAAAACAGCTTGCATTTCAGGATGCCGTAAAAGGCATCATCAAAAATCTCGAAAAGCGAAACATGGAAGGCTATTTTTATGAAGACAGCGCTTCCTGCGTAAAAGCTATCACCAATCTTATGGAAAACGGCTCCGTTATCAGCTGGGGAGGCAGCGAATCCATCAAGGAATGCGGATTGATGGATGCCGTAGCCAAAGGGAACTATACCCTAATCGACAGACTCACTGCCAAATCACCTGAAGAAAGCAGACAGCTTTTCGCAAAGGCAGTTCTTTCTGATTATTACCTTATGAGTTCAAATGCCGTTACCTTTGACGGTGAATTGATTAATATTGACGGAAACGGCAACCGGGTTGCCTGTCTGATTCAAGGTCCTAAGAACATCATCATGGTAGTAGGAATGAACAAATTAGTTTCCGATGTAGAAGCAGGCTATGCCAGAGTACGCAACATTGCCACTCCCGCTAACGTAAAACGTCTGAATAAAAATACCCCCTGCTTTCAAGCGGGAAGATGCTGCGACTGCCTTTCCCCTGAATGTATTTGCAACCAGGTGGTAATTACCAGAAGAAGCGCTCATCCCGGAAGAATTAAAATCTTCTTTGTAGCGGAAGAATTGGGATATTAACCAAAAAAGGTATTTCCTTTCCGGGAAATACCTTTTTTATTGCTGTTAATATTACTTTTATACAGTCGTTCAGACTAAATCAGCGGATACTTATCTGTCAATTTCTGTACAATCGCCCTTGCCTCGGGAATCTTTTCTTCGCCGCCTTTAATAATCATGGCAATCGCTTCTGCAATCTCATCCATATCTTCCGTATTCATGCCCCTTGAAGTAACTGCAGGAGTTCCGAGACGGATACCGCTTGTTACAAAAGGTGATTTGGGATCGTTGGGAATGGTATTTTTGTTAGCTGTAATATGTGCTTCGTCAAGCAGCTTCTCAACTGCCTTACCTGTTAAATCATAAGTTGTCAAATCTACCAGCATCAGGTGATTGTCTGTACCGTCAGATACGATCTTAATGCCTCTTTCCTGCAAACCTTTGCAAAGCGCCTGGGCATTATCAATGATGCCTTTCTGATAAGCCTTAAATTCATCGGATAAAGCTTCTTTAAAGCAGACTGCTTTAGCTGCAATCACATGCATCAGCGGTCCGCCCTGAATTCCGGGGAAAATTGCCTTGTTAAAGTTATATTTTTCCGCTGCTTCTTTATTTGCTAAAATCAATCCTCCCCTGGGACCTCTTAAAGTCTTATGAGTGGTTGTTGTTACTACATCAGCATAAGGAATCGGGCTCGGATGAAGTCCTGCTGCAACAAGACCTGCGATGTGAGCCATATCTACCATGAGCACGGCACCTACCTCATCTGCCACTTCCCTGAATTTCTTGAAATCAATGGTTCTTGCATAGGCCGAAGCGCCTGCAATAATCATTTTAGGCTTACATTCCAACGCAATTTCTCTTAATTTATCATAATCAATCACACCATTATCATTAACACCGTAAGGAACAATGTTAAAATATTTTCCTGAAACATTGACCGGGCTTCCGTGTGTTAAATGTCCGCCGTGGTCAAGGTTCATTCCCATAATGGTATCGCCCGGATTACATACCGCAAACTGTACTGCAAAATTTGCCTGCGCACCCGAATGAGGCTGTACATTGGCGTAATCGCAGCCGAACAATTCCTTTGCTCTTTCGATTGCCAGATTCTCCACAACATCTACACACTGACACCCGCCATAATAACGCTTTCCCGGATATCCTTCCGCATATTTGTTGGTAAGGGGGCTCCCCATAGCCGCCATTACTGCCTTACTTACCCAGTTTTCGGATGCTATCAGCTCGATGTGGCTGTTCTGCCTCTCCTGCTCATCCACAATCGCCTGCGCAATCTCCGGGTCTGCCTTCTTTACTTCATCAAGTGAATACATGTCTCTTCCTCCTCGTACATATTCGGTATTTACAGATTTCGGGTATCGCAACTTTGCTTCATTTCATTGCGACATGCGGTTATTATAGCATGAACTAATTTAAAATGAAACCATTCTTAAGACATTCTTAAAAAAATTTAAAAATCTTAAAAGCGCTTTACTATCAAAAGGAATACTGCTAAAATAGGGAAAGATTTTACGAAGGTGGAGCAATTATGTACTATATTATAGTAAATCCGGCTTCTAAATCCGGCCGCGGAGCCAAAATATGGGCTTTACTCGAACCGGTATTGCAGGAGAAAAATATTCCCTATAAAGTTTTCTTTTCAAAGGAAGCAGGTCATGTGATTAAAATCGTCAGCAGCCTGACCTCCGGCCTGACAGCATCTGATGATGCTGAAGCCTTAAAGCTCATTGTGCTTGGCGGAGACGGCACTTTAAATGAAGTCCTCCAGGGAATTCCGGATTTTAATAAAGTACAGCTGGGTTATATTCCTACCGGCTCCAGCAATGATATGGCGAGAGATTTAGCTCTTTCCAAGGATCCTGCTGCTGTTTTGGAACGCATTTTATCCTGCAGACAGGCAACTAAAATGGATATAGGCTGCATTACATATGAAAGCACCTCTGATGAGCTTTCAAGAAGACACGGAGAAAATATACTGTTAAAACGCTACTTTTCAGTCAGCTGCGGCATTGGCTTTGACGCTGCGGTCTGCGAAGAAGCATTGTCTTCACGTTTTAAGAATATATTAAATAAACTGGGACTGGGCAAGCTGACTTACCTGACCATTGCATTGAAACAGCTGATTGCAGCCCGGAAGGTATCCTGTGATATCTGCCTTGATGATAATGAAACAATTCATCTTTCTAAATTTTTATTTGTAACAGGCATGATTCATCAGTACGAAGGCGGCGGCTTTAAATTCTGTCCAAATGCTGATTTTCATGACGGAATTATTGATGTTTGCGCCATCGGCAATATCCCAAAGCTTTTGGTTCTTGTTGCCCTGCCTACTGCTTTTAAAGGCAGCCATTACCGTTTTAAAGGGATTGACAGATATGCTGCAGGAAAACTGCGGATTCACACTTCATCTCCTCTTTGGGTTCACACGGACGGTGAAGTTTCCGTTAAAGCTGATGCCATTACCCTGACCTGTGAAAAAGATAAACTGCAAATGTTGTTATAAATACATTTATTTAATGTAAAGAGGAGAAATTATTATGAAAAAGTATTATGAAAGGTATAAGCATGCTATACCTCTTTTGGTTTATGCATTGATTTACTGCAGTTGGTTTGCTTACCTTGAAAAAACCGTAAAACGTCCTGAAAACCTGATTCATATGAAACTGGATGATGCCATTCCTTTTTGTGAGGTCTTCATCATTCCTTATTTTCTCTGGTTTGTTTACGTGGCGTCGGTTGTCCTTTATTTCTTTTTTAAGGACAAACAGGATTATTACAGAACCTGTACTTTCCTGTTTACGGGAATGACTGTTTTTCTTATTGTTTCCACGCTTTGGCCTAACGGTCATCACTTAAGACCTAATGTAATGCCCAGGGACAATATTTTTACTGCCCTGGTTGCACGGCTTTACCGTGTGGACACACCAACTAACCTTTGGCCCAGTATTCATGTTTACAATTCCCTGGGTGCCCATTTTGCAATTATAAAAAATCCAAAGCTGTGTAAGAATAAAGGAATACATATCGGTTCTTTCATTTTGTGTGTTTCCATTATTCTCTCCACCGTATTTTTAAAACAGCATTCCGTCTTCGACGTTCTTACAGGCTTCATTATGGCAGCCATTATGTATATAGCAGTATATGGCTTCGACATTGTCACTGTATGGCAAAGCCGCCGCATACATGCCAGAAGACGCAGAATTCATCAAATTTAACTGCAGATAATTCACATTGACAATAGAAACCATGCTTTGTGAACTTTCTATTGCCATGAATGAAACAGGCCGCCGGATTGGCTTAAGACAATCCGATGGCCTTTATTTATGCTAACTTTTTAATGCCCCTTAATTAAAATTGAAAAGCTTTCTGCAGATTTTATATCCTTCTACTGAAATAGCCCTTCCTCCCCTTCCCGGGAGATTCATACACTGTCCAAGCAGCCCGAATCTGAGCTTTCTGTAAAGAATCCAGTCTTTCTTTTTCAGATAATCCCAAAGTTCCTTTTTTTTCCGGAGATTTTCCTCTGTGCCTGAGCGTATTAATAATATGGAAGAAACGGTTGTAATAATATCAAGATAGCTTAACATATATTGTCCCAGCTTTTTATTGGGATTAATGATACCCTTGTTCTCTACCATATAATCTATCATGATTTTATTGACTTTTATCTGCTGGTCTATTCTTCCAATCATGATATCTTCATTTACAGACTGGTCGGCTCTTCCTATATAATAGCGATAAAAATTCACGTCCAGATAGTACATGTTTTTTACATAAGGAAGAGGCTCAAATACATAAAGATTATCCACATAGAAGGTATGCTCAGGCAGCCTGATTCCGCATTCTTTTAAAAGCTTTGTCCTGAAAATGACCGAATGCATTAAAATATAGTGTCCTTTGTAGAAATGATGAATATCACTCCAGGTAAACAATTCATTCTGGGGAAGTATATGTTTGTAACGCATTACCTTATGGCGGTTTTCACCCGTCTTTTCATATACAAAATTGCTAATCAGAAGATCCAGCGTCTTTTCCCCGCCTGTGAGATTCTTCAGGGTTTCCAATATCTGTACATAAGCATCATCCTTTACCCAGTCATCACTGTCAACTACTTTGAAATAAAGTCCGGTGGCATTTTCAATTCCTGCATTGACTGCGGAGCCATGTCCGCCGTTCTCCTTATGAATTGCCTTCACAATGGCAGGATACTGCTCCTGAAATCTGTCAGCAATGGCTGCCGTTTCATCTGTGGAGCCATCATCTACAATCAATATTTCCACATCTTCTCCTCCGGGCAGAAGAGAATTAATACATTTTTCCATATAAGCTGCCGAGTTATAACAGGGTACCGTAAATGATAATAATTTCATCCTTTTATCCTCTTATTCTGTTCTGTATTTCCTTCCACAGTATAACACAGATAAAAGAGAATTTATACTAACATAAAGCTTAATAATTTCTAAATTTTATCATAGAAATATCGTAAATATGCGCTATAGGCTGACGGAATGGGATATTTATCCCTGGCCTCATTTTTCTCTACAAAAATCAAATTGCTGTTTTGCATCTGCTCTCTTTTCGCAAGTTCATCCACCCTGACAGCATACCCTGTCATATGCCATTCCTTATGAGTGAATATATGCCTGCTTTCTTCAAGCTGCTTAATCTGAAGCACAGCAAACCCCTGCTGTTTTAAATAGGACAGGACTTCTTCTCCGGAAAGATGTCCTTCCACGCTTGGGAATTCATACATACCTGCCAGAAGTCCCTTTGAAGGCCGCTTTCTGAGGGCCGCTTTATTTTCATCCTTAATTATAATAATTGTTTTCTCTTCAATAACCCTCGGTTTCTTCTTTGATTTTACCGGAAACCGGGTTTCCGCTGCACATTTATGGGCCATACAAATATCTTCCCATGGGCATTCTCCGCACTTCGGCTCCCCGTTCGGTATGCAGACCACAGCGCCAAGCTCCATCAGCGCCTGATTAAAATCTCCGGGACGGTCATCGGGCATACTTGCCCCCAGTTCTTCCTCTATCTGTTTCTTTACGGACTGCTGCATAATATCTCTGCTGTCACACCTGAGCCTTGACAATACGCGAAGCACATTGCCGTCCACTGCCGGTATCCGCCTGCCATATGCAATAGATGCAATCGCTCCTGCAGTATAGCTTCCAATCCCCGGAAGCTTCAAAAGTTCCTCATAACTATCCGGCATTTTTCCTTCGTACTCTTCCACAATCTTACGGGCAGCTTTGTTCAGATTTCTGACCCTGTTATAATATCCGAGACCTTCCCAAAGCTTAAGAAGCGTTTCCTCCCGGGCATCAGCCAACGCTTCGATATCCGGAAGCTGCTTCATGAACCTGTCGTAATAAGGCTTTACTGCTTCTACCCTTGTCTGCTGCAGCATAATTTCCGAAACCCACACATGATAGGGCGTGGGTTCTTCCCTCCAGGGCAGGATTCTTCTGCCTGCATCATACCAGTCAAGCAAAGGCTGTCCTATGTAATCCAGTAAAGACAGCTTCACCGGCACCGGCTCATCAATCATCATTCCGTCCGCCGTTACCTGACAATCATAAGCAATAATTTTTACTCCCGCCTTTTTCGCTTCCAAAAGGGCATCCGCAAACTCCGGCTGAGTTTCTCTGTTGGGAGTAAAATATTTGACTCCCTTCATTTGAATTACAAGCATAATATATGCCTGATAACCGGCTTTTACCGCATCTGCCAGCTCATATACATGTTTAACGGCGCGCTCCGAGGGCGCATCCGGAAAAAGCACTACATCCTCTTTTTCCAAAGTGACCCCCTTCACTTCCATGAAAATTTTATCCTTTTCTGTTTCTATATAAAAATCAAACCTTGAATTTTTATAAGTGGTTTCCGGTTTTATAAGAACAGTATCCGGGAACAAAATCTTTTCAGACAGCCATTCCATTACCGCTTTATTGGGCGCCTGGGAATCCATATTTATCATTCGGTTTCCTTTATTTACGGCAACCAAATCATAAAGAGTGCTTCTTTCCGGATTATTGCTTTTACAAAGAAAAACCTCTGCACCTTCAGTGAGCAGTTCTCTGCATCGTCCGGTATTCTTTACATGAACTTTCTCACGCTGTCCTTCAATATTTACATATGCTATAAACCTGTTGGGGCGGCTTTCAAACCGCCCCTCCACTATATTCTCATATTTCATACAAGTTTTCCGTCCTCACTATCCGCACAAAAAGAATATTTCATTTTTCTGCATTTTGCCCTGCCTGTAAGGCACTCTTGCCGAAGGCACTACTTCGGAAGCTGCCCTTGTATGTACTGCCTGGTCATCAAAAAATATATGAGCGCCGAAGGCTTTCAGCACTTCTCTTTTCGTAATGCCTCCGAGAAAAAAAGCTTCATCTATTCTCACATTCCACGCCCTCAGGGTGCGTATTACCCTCTCATGGGCAGGCGCACTTCTTGATGTTACAAGCGCCGTCCTGATAGGCGCTGCATCCGCAGGAAATTCCTTCTGAATATCGGAGATAGTTTTCAGAAATTTTGCAAAAGGACCTGCCTTAAGAGGATAATCCGCATGTCTTCTTTCATTTTCCTCAAAAGCTTCCAATCCATACTCTTTGAAAATCACTTCGGATTCATCGGAAAAAAGCACCGCATCTCCGTCAAAAGCAATCCGAATCCGGGAAATTTCTTTTTCATGTTCATACGCCCTCACTTCATCAGGACATATAATCCCTGCTGCAATCCCGCAATTAACCGCTGCCTGTACATCCTGTTCATCAGCCGATAAATAAAGGTCTGTTCCAAATGCCTCAAGATACGGCGTCAGAGATGCTCCGCTTGCAAATACCGCCCGGGAAATTGCCAGCCCGTAATGGGCTATGGAATGAAACACCCGCAGTGAAGTATCCGGGCTGTTATGGGACATAATAATTACTTCGACTCTGCCCTCCTGGCCGGGCAGCTTATTTATATTTAAAAGGGCCTCTATCAGCTTAAACCCGTTGCCCGGTTTAAGCAGCTCTTTTTCATGTTCTATCTGATACCGGCAATAGGCTTCCACTCCCTTTGATTTGAAAATCTCGTTTTCTACAGTCAAATCAAAAAGCGCCCTTGTGGACACACCTATTACAAGCCTGTTATCCAGACAATATGACATACTCTACTCCTATCTTAACCGTGTACATTCAAACTTATCATATAAAAGAAGACATTTGCGGAGCTCAGTATACCTGTCTTCTATATCGCCTTCCTTTACCTCCACATCCACTGACAAAGCCATAGTATTAATCATATCATCAGTAATCCGATGATGAAGCGCTGCCAGAATATTCAGTCTTTCCTCATAGCTGTCAGCATCAAGAAATTCAAGCACAAGAGGATCCATCCCGGGAATTTCTTCATTATTCAAGGATTTTTCACTTTCCTGAGAACTTTTTATTTCCTGCTTTTCTGACATATCAACAGGCTCAAACCTGTACTCCTGCTTCACGTCCGGATATTTTTCATGGTCGACCTTTTCCATAAACATGGTAAGCGGCCTTGCATATATTTTAAACTCGCCGTACAAAGCCTGATATATCACAAGCTTTTCTCCTGTTTCCGAGTGTTCTGCCAGAGATATAATCTGGTAAAGATTACCCTTAAAATGTCTGTATATCTGCTGTGGTCCTGGAACATTATTCATTATTTATCCTGCCTCCTTTTCTCCTGTCATGATTATAATATTTCTGATTGCCCCTGTCATTTTTCTTCTATAAATCTTCTTCCAGAAATTTATGGCAAAACCCGCATTCCCTGTCCGGGAATTCAATCCTGCTGCAGGCATCAAGCAGTTCCTTCTTTTCTGCACCGGACAGCTTATCGAGCTTATCATGGTGAATGGTAACCGTATAACTGCGTTCACCCTCTTCATCAATAATTCTGGTCATCATAATACCGCTGTTCCTGTAGCCTGCCTCTTCAAGAAATGCCCTGATTTCACCGGCATAAATTTCTTCCATCTCTTTGTAATATTTTTCTTCCGCTTCAGCTGCATAACGGCTTTGGCTCTGCACTGTACCTGAAATGCAGAATGCCGTTACCAATATAAGCATTGCGGAAATAATAATTGTAAATGTCAGACTCTTTAATATTCTCATAATCGTATCCTCCTTTGTTGGCAGATTCCTTAATTTCTTCTCTTTCATCTGCTTCTAAATAAAGAATACCACATATGATGTCCAATAATCCGGACTTTGTCTTTCTGCAGCTGATTTTTTTTATACTATTTTTATTTTTTCCATCAGGCTTACCCTGTTAAAAGGCAGCATAAAGTAATATCCGTCAGCAAAAGGGGAAAGCTTTTCAATAATTTCTCCGGCTATCTTTGCCCCCATCCACTCTGCTTCTTCTTTACTCATATCCGGCGAATATCTCTCCACAATCTCATCGGGCACATAAATGCCGCTGACTTCATTTTTAATAAAATTTGCATTCCGCCAGCTGATAAGGGGCATAATTCCACACAGGATTTTTGTATCCACCTGCTCTTTTATCTGCCGGATCCTGTCAATATCTTCATCCGAATAAATCGGCTGAGTCAGAAAATAAACGGCGCCCGCACTTATTTTGTCCCGCATTCGTTTGATTACATTTTCCAGTGTTCCCCTGCCCTGATTCAGGGCGCCGCCGAAATATATGGGGTCCTCCCCGAAATGCTCCTCATTCATTTCCTTCAGGAAATTCATCAGCTTTATGGAATGGTAATCAAATACACTTGTTATCTCATTCCGGCTTGCGCTGGGCACCGGGTCTCCGGTAACAATAAGCATATTCCTGATTTTATTTACATAAGCGCCTAAAATTACCGAGCGCATTGCAATCAGGTTTCTGTCTCTGCAGCACAAATGCGGCATTACCTGCATTCCTGTTTCGCCCGCAATTTTTACGCTCATCAAAACAGAATCCACCCGGCTGCGGCCCATAGGTGAATCTGCCATTGTTATTATATCCACATTACACTTACTTAATTTTAATACGCATTCCAAAATCTTTTCGTCATTAGCATCAAAAGGCGGGTCTATTTCCACCGCCACCACTTTTTTTCCCGCTTTCATTTTTTCATAAAGCGGATTGCTTTTCTTTCGTTTCTGTGTATTTTCTCCTTCTATTGCTTCCGGTGAATGCCTGAGCACTACCGGGGCAAAATCAGTTTTTTCCCTGATTAAAGAAATATAGTCCGGCGTTGTACCGCAGCAGCCGCCTAAGAGTGCCACACCCAGATCTGCAATTTTCTTCATGTTTTCCGCAAAATATTCCGCATTCTTCAAAAATACCATGCGATTCTGAAACTGCTCGGGATAACCTGCATTTGGCATCATTATAAAATACTTCCCGGAAAATAAATCCTGCAGTTCCTGTGCCTTCTGATACATATGCCCGGACCCGATGCCGCAGTTGATACCACAGGCATCCACTTCTTTCATCTTAACCAATTCCTCCAGCAGACGTCTTCCGTTTATGCCTGCCGATGTATAGCCGTTTTTATTCATGCAGATACTGACTATCAGAAATACCGATTCATTTTTTTTGCGAATGTAAGAAACAAGTTCCTTCACATAATGCAGGCTGGAAAAAGTTTCAAAAATAATTGCAGGAAGTCCTTCTTCAAGAAAAATATCGCAGATTCGCTTATATTCTTCTGCCATTTCAGGGCTTGTCTTTTCACTTGTTTCGGGAATCGGCCCGATATCCCCTGCCACAAACACTTCCCTTGATTTATTCTCCCTGTTTTTCACAGCTTCTTCGGCAATGGCAACGCCCCTTCGGATGCATTCCTCCACCAAATCCCGCCCCATATTAAGACTTGCTTCATTGGCTGCAAAAGTATTTGTAAAAATCAGATTGGCTCCGGCTTCAATATACTCCCGGTGAATTTTCTCTATCCGTTCCGGATGCTGTATATTCGCAAATTCGGAAAGCTCCCCGTTATATTGGGAAGCATAATAATTTCCCATGGAGCCGTCCGTTAAAATCTTGTGCTTCTTTATATATTCCCTGATATTCATAACAGTCTCCCTTAAAATGATTACATCAATTATATTCTGAATCGAACTTTTTTACAACAAATATTAACCATGCCGTCTGTACCGGATAAAATCGGGAATAAATTTTCGCTGAAAATTTTATAAAAAAAGTATTGACATCATTTTAAGGTCATGATATCATACAACACATGAAGCGAAGGCGCTATGGTAAATCCGTAGTGCCTTTTCTCTTTATTATCATCTCCGCCTGGGAATAACGGAGAAATAAAAAATAATTAAGAACACGAAGCAAAGGAGCTTGTTCATGGTAACAGCACCTTCAGCTTCGTTTTTTTAATGTGAGGAGGAAAAATTATGACAGAAGAAATCTTAAGTGCCGTAAACGGCGAAGTGTTCGGCGTCTGGTTCCTGATTGGTGCCGCGCTGGTGTTTTGGATGCAGGCAGGTTTTGCCATGGTGGAAACAGGCTTTACCAGAGCCAAAAACGCAGGTAACATCCTGATGAAGAATCTGATGGACTTCTGTATCGGTACAGTTGTTTTCATCCTGATTGGTTTTGGACTTCTGCTCGGTGAAGATATGATGGGTATTATCGGAAAACCCGGTTTTGACATCTTCACAGACTATGCAAACTTTGACTGGTCCAATTTCGTATTCAACCTGGTATTCTGTGCGACAACCGCAACAATCGTTTCAGGTGCCATGGCTGAAAGAACAAAATTTTTATCCTATTGTATTTATTCCGCAGTGATTTCCGCAGTGATTTACCCCATTGAAGCACACTGGATTTGGGGCGGCGGATGGTTATCACAGCTTGGCTTCCATGATTTTGCAGGTTCCTGCGCAATTCACATGGTTGGCGGTATTTCCGCTTTAATCGGTGCCGCACTGTTAGGACCCCGTATCGGAAAATTTGTAAAAGATAAATCCGGTAAGATTACAAAAGTAAATGCATTCCCCGGACATAACCTTCCCATCGGATGTCTCGGTGTATTTATCTTATGGCTTGGCTGGTATGGATTCAACGGCGCTGCATGTACCAGCGTGGAACAGTTAGGTTCCGTATTCGTAACAACTACAATCGCTCCTGCAATCGCTACCGTAGTATGTATGATTTTCACATGGATCAAATATGGCAAACCCGATGTTTCCATGTGTCTGAATGCTTCCCTTGCAGGCCTTGTAGCCATTACAGCTCCCTGTGATGTTACAGATGTAACAGGTGCGCTGATTATCGGTGCCGTTGCAGGACTTCTGGTAGTATTCGGTGTCTGGTTCCTGGATTATAAATTACATATTGACGACCCTGTCGGTGCTGTTGCAGTTCACTGCTTAAACGGTATCTGGGGAACAATAGCAGTCGGTCTTTTTGCAACAACTTCTGCTCCCGGCAATGACAGCGTAGTTGGTCTTTTCTATGGCGGCGGATTTAAACAGTTAGGCTTACAGCTGCTTGGTTTTTTCAGTGTAGCTGCATGGACTGCCGTAACTATTACCATTGCATTCCTTGTTATTAAAGCAATCATTGGTCTTCGTGTTACTGAAGAAGAGGAAATCGTTGGTCTTGATTCCTGTGAACATGGTCTTACATCCGCTTATGCCGGCTTCAGCATCATGGATATTTCAAATACAATGACTATGGATGTAAACGAAAATACAGACCTTGGCACAGACGATTATGCAGCTGCTTCCACAGCACAAAAAGATGCTGCAGTCAAGGTTGTAGCCGCTCCTGCTGCCGCAACAGGTATTTACAAGGTTTCCATTATTGCTAAACTGTCCAGATATGACCAGTTAAAGAAGGCCATGAACGACCTGGGCGTAACAGGTATGACAGTCACTCAGGTTATGGGCTGCGGTGTTCAGAAGGGTGCCGGCGAAATGTATCGTGGTGTTGAGGTGGATGCAACCTTACTTCCTAAGGTTAAGGTTGAAGTTGTTGTCAGCAAGATTCCTGTTGAAACAGTTATTGAAGCTGCTAAGAAAGCTCTTTACACAGGCCACATCGGCGACGGTAAGATTTTCGTATACAACGTAGACAAAGTTGTTAAGGTTCGTACAGGTGAAGAAGATTTCGCAGCATTACAGGATGTGGAATAAATAAGCGTTCATCTATTCCCTTAGTTTAGTATATACATAAAGGAGGCGCCCCGAAAGTTACCTTTCGGGGCGTCTTCTTTTTGATTCATGACAATATTCTATTGTTGATATAATTCAGTTGCCCTTCCATTAACAGTCTGTATGTTTCTGCATATACTCTTTCATTTTCTCCCTGATATGCACAAACTGCTTCCCCGTTTCCGCATTATCCGATTCAAAATTCATCAGCTTATCTAAAAATCCCTGCTCCTTCACGATTCCGAGGCTGATAGGAAACACCAGCTCATACACAAGA
Organism: Lachnospiraceae bacterium; assembly: GCA_017621815.1. GTDB lineage: Bacteria > Bacillota > Clostridia > Lachnospirales > Lachnospiraceae > Suilimivivens. Next base: position 62,838 of record JAGASK010000008.1, read on the forward strand.
GAAATGTGCCCCACTACATTATCCACCGCTGTTTTTTTCAAACTCCGCAGCACGGCATGTTCCTTATCAAAGCTGTCCATGACCTCTGCAGTAACCTGTCCCTCCCGCAGCTCTTTTGTGGAAACATTATAAATTTCCTCCAGCGGGAATTCCACATTTACCTTTAAGATATCTATTTTATCAGCATCCCTGATGATATTGCAGAACAATTCCGTTCTTTCATCAAGACCGTCGGGTATTCTGTATGCACTGTGAAAACGTACTGCCGTTTCAATCAGTTTATCCTCTTCTTCATCCTCAATATAGTCTCTGATTCTTCCCTGACAAAATAAAATATCGGCTCCGTAATGGGCATGGTCAATGGACTTAGCATCAATAAAAGTGCCGTAATTTTTAAGCTGTTCAAAACGCCCCACATCATGTAAAAGACCGATAAGCCACGCAAGATCCACATCCTCATTTGGCAGTTCCAAAGACCCGGCAATCTCTTCACAAAGGACGCTGACGCGATAAGTATGCTCAATTTTCAGCCTGACCTTTTCTTCCTTACTGTTATAATGGCTTACATATTCATCAAAGGCAGCCCCGGCTTTTACTTTATCAATCCTCATACTTCAATCACATAGGAAGCCTTCCAGATTTCTCCGGGTGAAACAACATTTCCCCACTCTCTTTCCTCCAGTGTTCCGTCAAAATATTCGCTGTCGCATCTTCCGTACCAGGGCTCAATGCATACAAAAGGCGCATTTTTCCCCGGAGGTGACCATACCCCGAATAAAGGCGCTTCCATAGTGACCTTTAAATAAGGTGTACCGTCCTTTTTACAAAGTGCTGCTTCTTTGGTTTGATTATCCTCAATTACCAGCGCATCATGGTCAAACAGATTTTCCGTCAGGGCAAGCTTTCCGTCCGTCAGCCCGTATACATCCATACATCCTGTTACCAGTCCGTTTTCGCCGATTCTGCTGCTGACAACCTCATCCACATCACCAAAATCCACGAAATATTCCGACTGCTTTGTTCCCGCCTCTATGGGGCAGTTAAAAGCCGGATGTCCGCCTATGGAAAAAGGAAGTACTTCCTTGCCGGGATTTTCCACCTGCCACAAAACTTCCGTCTGATTTCCGGAAATCCTGTATCCTGATTTTAAAGTAAACTCATAGGGATATTTTTCCAGAGTTTCATCATTGGAAGTTAATACAAACCAGATTTCATCTTCTGTCCGGGAAATAAGTGTAAATTCCATATCCCTTGCAAAACCGTGCTGGGTCATGGGATATGTTTTCCCCTTGGCTTTGTATTCCTTATTTTTCAGACCTCCTACAAAAGGAAAAAGAACCGGCGATGTCCTGCCCCAGTATTTGGCATCCGCGCACCACATATATTCCGTTCCGGTGTCCGTTTTCTTTAATGATTTTAATTCCGCACCGTGACTGTCAATTAAAATGGCAATCTCATCATTTTTTAATTCATAAACCGCCATAATACCCTCCTGTTTATTTTTGCTAATTATAACTTCCTATAAATCCTCTATCTCAACTGCTTCCGCATCTATAATCTTCTGGGAGTTCTTCTTTGTTTTGAACAGCCTTGATATAATCCACATATCGGACAGTCCGTCATAAATCAGGAAAGCCCCAATCACCCTTACCACCGTATTTACTACCTCAAAAGGATTATAAACAAGTATGCCGCCAAGAATAATCGTCAGAAGGCCGAAAAGAAGCGCAACCCACCATCTGTCATAATTCATTTTCTTTAAATCAATGGCCTGAATCGCATTATGTAAGCCATGCATAATAATGATGATTCCCATGATAATGGGTACTGCCTTAATTATCATTTCGGGTTTCAGCAGAATCCATGCTCCCACCACACTGAAAATAATGCCCAGCACCAACATTCCCTGCAGATACAAAGTACGCTCCCTTGCAAACAGATACAAAATAATCTGAATAATTCCATAAATGAGCAGCACACCACCCAGCACCATACAGACTACCTGGGTGGAGGTTCCCGGCCAGATAATGAGAACCAGCCCGATAATTACACAGATAATCGCAGAAACCGTATAATTTGCTTTCAGGTTCTTAAAATAATTAATCATACCCTTTTCTCCTTCTTTTTACGTTTTTTATAAGCTTGCTTCTTAATACCTTCCCATATCAGATATCCGAAATATCCAATCACCGCCCCAAAGCAGTTTAATAAAATATCATCCACATCAAACGCGCCGAATGCACTGAAAAGCTGAAATATTTCAATTCCAAACACAAACAGGAAGGCGTTGAAAAGCATTACAAAAAAGTTTCTTCCTTTTTTCAGCACGTAAGGAATTAAAAATCCAAAGGGAATAAACACCACCACGTTGCCCACCAGATTTTCAAAGCTGTTCAGCATATAAGAATAATCAATATACATCCGTATGGTCTTAAACAAAGTGAAATTAGCCGTATCCAGCCCCTCTAAAATCACTCCCTTTTCCCATGTATCAGCAATCGCCTTCAGCTGGGAATATGGATATTTGAATATAATCAGTTTAATAACAATTAAAAGATACACAAAAAAAATCACACTGATTTGTTTCTGTGTCAAAAAAGGCCGGACTGTCCCTTTCCTTCCCGCTTCTGCCCTGCCTGTCTCATTCGCTGTCAACGAGCTTTTCACGAATAACGAACCTCCATCAAAGTGAGTCCTTTAGCAGGCACCAGCTCCCCGGCATTTTCCCGAAGCCCAAGCTCCAGAATATCTGCTAATTCTTCAGGCTTTATCTTATGCATTCCCACCTCTAAAAGAGTTCCCATCATAATGCGCACCATATGGTATAAAAATCCATTTCCGCTGAAAGTAAACCGTATCTCGTCATTTGACCCTTTTATTCCGTAAAAAGTACTTTCTATTCGTTCTATTTTAATATTGTCAATGGTTCTGACCGTAGATTTTTTACTTCTTTTATTTGATGTAAATGCTTTAAAATCATGAGTGCCTGTGAGAAATGCCGCCGCTTTTCTCATAGCCTCTATATCCAGCTTTTCCTCCACCACATGTACATATCTTCTGTCAAACACGTGGGGAACCGCTGTATTCAAAACACGGTAGCAATATGTCTTACCCTTTGCATTTAATCTGCTGTGAAACCGTTCGTCCGCTTCCTCTATGGCAACAACCGCAATATCCTCCGGCAGATAAAAATTCATATATTCCATAATCTGTGCCGGCGTTTTCTCCGTATCCAGGTGAAAATTTGCCACCTGCCCTGCAGCATGCACTCCCGCATCCGTTCTTCCCGAGCCCTGTACTTCCACTTTACTGCCTGCCATTTTTGAAAGCAGCGCCTCCAGCTTTCCCTGTATGGTATTTTCCGTGCTTTCCTGTTTCTGCCATCCCTGATACCTGGTACCTTCATACTGAAGTATCACTTTAAAATTACGCAAATCACTTTACCTCCCAGGGATTTTCCCTGCCTTCCACAAAGTATCTGCAGCCAAGCAGCGAATCTCTTACCACAGTTTCCACACAATCATCGGTGTAAAATGCCATATGATGGCTTACTGTTACATTAGGAAAACCTCTTAAAACAGAAAGCTCCCTGTTACTTAGTATATCAGATTTATGGTCATAATAATACAAACCGAATTCATTTTCCACCACATCAAGGCCGGCACCGCCTATTTTCCCCGATTCAATTCCCGAAATCAGGGCATTAGTATCAATCAATCCGCCTCTTGCCGTGTTGATAATCATAACGCCGTCCTTCATTTTTGCAATGGCTTTTTCATCAATCATATGAAAATTCTCTTCCGTAAGAGGAGTATGAAGGGAAATCAAATCCGCCTTTTTCCACATTTCTTCAAGACTTACATAAGGAATTCCCCATTCCTTCACTTCTTCATTTTCATATAAATCATGAGCAAGAAGACCGCAGCCAAAGCCGGAAAGGTCTTTCAGCACGGTTCTTCCTATTCTTCCTGTTCCGATAACTCCTATCGTCAAATCCTTAAGTTCTCTTCCCTGAATACCGGCCAGAGTATAATCCTGAATATTGGTGCGCTCCAGGATTCTTTTCATTTTTCGTATGGTCATTAAGATCAGCATAACAGTATAATCCGCCACGCCGCAGGGACCGTAGGGTGCATTTGCCACAGTCATGCCAAGTTCCTTTGCTGCCGCAACATCAATATGGTCATAGCCGATAGTCCTGGTTGTCACGTATTTCACCCCATAAGATGCAAACACTTCCAAAAGCTCTTTTGGCATCTTTGAGGTAATAATATCAATGCACTCACTGCCCTTTGCAAGCAACGCATTTTCTTTATCAGGCGCATCGGGGCAGAGTACAAGCTCTATATCAAGCTCCTTACCATATCTGACAAATAATTCCTTTTCATCGAATTCCCTGCAATTATAAACTGTAACCTTCATAACCCGCACTTCTTTCTCTATTTTTTATCTGATGTTTTATTATCCATGTCCGCAGGAACACCTTCATTTTCTTTTTCCAGCTGTCTCCTCAGCCGCTTTTCCTCTTCCTGCCTGTATCTTTCCACTTCTTTCATATCCTCATCCGTCAGATGCCTGAAATTACTGATTCCCGCATAAAGCACCTTAAGACTGTTAATGGTAGTGTCAAAGACACCTTCTTCATACATGTTCAGCACAATAATGCCGATAGGGACGGCAATAATCATACCTACAACCCCCGCCAGACGATAACCTACAAACAAAAGAACAATAGTCGGTATAGGCGAAAGACCTACGGAATCACCCACTATCTTGGGCTGGATAATCTGCCTTGCCAGCTGCCCTACTCCCCAGATAATAAGAAGGCCGATTACCATCTTATAATCTCCGCTTAAAAACTTAATCACCGCCCAGGGAATCAGTACTGTGCCCGTACCGAAAAAAGGCAGGAAATCGAGAAATGCCACAACAATGGCAATAATAAATGCATATTTTACATTCAAAATGGCAAAGCCGATACCAAGCAGTATGTACATCCAGATTTCAATCTTAATCTGCGCCTTAAAATACCCTCCTACCGCCCTTGCAAGCCCTCTCTTAATCAGATATAAACGTTCCAAAAGGGACTTGGGTAAAACTTTTTCCAGAAGCTTCGGAATATATTCCCTGTCCGCCACACAAAAATAGGCAAACAGAAGGCTCATAATAATACTGATTACAATATTGGGAAGATTCTTGGCGAAATTTCCAAGCGCTTCCAGCGTAGGTTCACTGATAGTTCCCATGATACTTCCGAAATATTCCTGGATATTACCTGTAATTTTACTTACAGTTATCTGAAATTCCTTTGGCAGGAACTTAAATGCCACAGACAGCTTTTCTCCGATTTCCGCGAAATCCAGCTGCATGGCTTCCCATAATTGTGGCATATCGCCTATAAACTCCACTATCTGCTCAGTCAGCTTAACACCGATAAAATACCCGGCAACTATCACCAGCGCAATTACCGCAATAATCACAAAAGCGGAGCCTGCTTTTCTCTTAATTTTAAGGGTTTTTTCAAAAAAGCGCACTAAAGGGCTGGCTATCATTGCAATAATCCATCCCACCACAAAAGGCATGAAATAAACAATGATTCGCGGCAGCACCCCAAAACAGAGAAACAAAGTGAGCAGCATAATCCCCAGATTTACAAATACTTTTAAATATGTTTTTAACTGTCCCTGTCTCATCCGGCATCCTCCTGACTGCTTTTCTTAAGCCTGCACGCTTTCACCCTCATCGAGATAACTGTCCAGCAGTTCATAAATTTCGTCTCTGCCCTGCTTTGTCTGGGCAGAATACGGAATCACCACAGTTCCTTTTTCCACTTTTAACCCATCTTTAATCATTTTTACATGCTTTTGAATCTGGCTTCTGTTAATCTTATCCAGCTTTGTTGCAATGATAATCGGTTTAAAGCCCTGATGTAAAATCCACTCATACATCATTCTGTCATTGCCTGAAGGCTCATGCCTGATATCCACAAGCAGAAAAACCGCCCTGAGCTGCTTTGAGGAATGAAGATAATTTTCAATCATTTTTCCCCATTTTGCCTTGATTTCCTCATTTGCCTTCGCATAGCCGTATCCCGGCAAATCCACAAAATAAAGGGCATCATTAATATTATAAAAATTAATGGTCTGGGTCTTCCCCGGCTGGGCACTGGTTCTTGCCAGGGCTTTTCTGTTCATAAGTCCGTTAATAAGCGACGATTTACCCACGTTGCTTTTTCCGGCAAAAGCAAACTCCATATACGGATTGTCCGGAATGCTGCTTGTAATGCCGCAAACCGTTTCCAGACTTACATTCTTAATAATCATTTCAACAACCATGCCTTTCTTTCAGGGAACCTTTACTTCTTAACAAGGGCTTTGTCCAATACCTCTTTCATATCCTTCACATAGGTAATAATAAGGCCCTCTTTTATTTCCTCTGAAATCTCTTCGATATCTTTTTTATTTTTATCAGGCACCAGTACTTCTTTGCATCCTGCCATCCTGGCCGCAAGTATTTTTTCCTTCAGTCCGCCGATTGGCAATGCGCGTCCTCTCAAGGTAACTTCTCCGGTCATTGCAATATCCCCCCGGACCTTTTGTCCGGTAACCGCTGAAAAAATTGCTGTTGCCATGGTAATGCCCGCACTCGGTCCATCCTTCGGCACTGCGCCTTCCGGAATATGTATATGAAAATCGTTCTCTTTAAAGACTTCAGGCTTAACGCCGTTTTCCTTTCCGATAGAACGCACATAACTCATGGCAATAATAGCAGATTCCTTCATCACATCGCCCATTTGACCCGTAAGGTCAATCTCTCCTTTGCCGGGCATCTTATTAACTTCAATCTGCAGAGTGTCTCCTCCTACACTTGTCCATGCCAGTCCTCTTACAATTCCCACCTGAGGTTTTTTGTCTGCCTTATCCAAAGTGAATTTTCTTTTTCCCAAATAGTGCTCTAAATTGGAAGCGGTAACGCTGATTTTTGCAGCCTCCTGACCATTTTCTCTTTCTTCCAGAATTTCTCTTGCAGCCTTCCTGCAGATATCGGCAATTTTTCTCTCCAGATTCCGCACGCCTGCCTCTTTTGTATAATAGGTAATAATGTTTTTAAGTGCACTGTCCTTAACAGAAAGCTGGCTTTTATTCAACCCGTTTTTCCGAAGTTCTTTAGCCAGAAGATGCTCCCTGGCTATATGGAATTTTTCATTTTCCGTATAGCTGTTTACCTCAATAATCTCCATTCTGTCCAAAAGAGGCCTCGGTATGGTTTCTGTTGTGTTAGCCGTGGCTATAAACAAAACCTCCGACAAATCAATAGGCACTTCCACATAATGGTCCCTGAATCTCACATTCTGCTCACTGTCAAGTACTTCCAGCAAGGCGGAAAACGTATCTCCTTTATAATCATTGCTTACTTTATCGATTTCGTCAAGCAGCATCAGCGGATTCTTTACTCCTGCCTGCTTAAGTCCTGCTGCCAGCCTGCCGGGCATTGCACCCACATAGGTTTTTCTGTGTCCCCTGATTTCCGCCTCATCCCTTACACCGCCGAGACAAATGCGGATATATTTTTTATCAAGAGCCTCTGCCACACTTCTTGCAATGGAAGTCTTACCGGTTCCCGGAGGACCTACCAGACAGAGAATCGGACTGTCGCCCTTTTGGGTAAGACAGCGGACTGCCAGATATTCCAGAATTCTTTCCTTTACCTTTTCAAGTCCGTAATGATCCCTGTTCAATATTTCCTCTGCGCGCTTCATACTTTCATTGTCCACGGATGCCTTATCCCAGGGAAGCTCCAGCAAAGTTTCAATATAGGCCCGCTCCACAGAGCTTTCTGAACTGTTGGATGCCAGACTTTTGAATCTTGCAATTTCCTTTTTAATTTTATTCTTTACTTCCTCTGAAGCCTGGAGAGTTTCAAGAGCCTCTTCAAACTGGTCCGCATCGGAAAAGGATCCCTCCTCCCCCAGTTCCTCTTTAATATAATGAAGCTGCTCCCTGAGCAGGTATTCCTTTTGATTCCTGTCCACTCTTCCCCTGATTTTCTGAGCGAGGTCATTCTTAATTTTAGCCACCTCTATCTCATTCATAAGGATTTCACTGATGATATCATACCGTTCATCCAGCAAAACAGCCTCAAGAATCTTCTGTTTATAAGTATATTCTATGGGCAGGTTCATGGCAATCTGATCGATCAGGCTTCCTAAATCGTAAATATCCGCATATCTTTTCATTGCTGTCTGCCCCAGTTTGGGATAACAGGAAGCATAAGAGGCAAAACATTCTTTCAGCTGCTGAAGCCTTGCCGTGATTTCTGCTTTATTTTCATCCTGTGAAAATGTACTGCCTTCTTCCTCTTCCCTCAGGATTTCTTCTACATCTGCTTCAATAAACCTGGGATTATCTTCATTTATTCCGTTAAAAATACCGCGTCCGGCACCTTCCACCAAAACCCTGATAACGCCGCCCGGAAGCTTTGTAATCTGCTTTACAGCAGCTATCGTTCCCACATGATAGAGCTGTTCAAAAGAAGGGTCTTTATCGTCTGGATTTCTCTGGGTTACCAGAAAAATACGGCCGTCCGTTACCATAGCCTGTTCTACTGCAGCTACCGATTTCTTTCTGTTTAAATCAAAATGAATAATAGCTCCGGGCAGAATGGTCATTCCCCGAAGTGCAACTGCAGGTAATATTCTATTTATAGTTGTCTTATTTTCTTCACTCATATATTATCTCTCGTCTGAATATACAAACGCCGCCCGCAGGCGGCGTTTTTTCTTAAAAGATTTTATCTTGCTCTGCGCATTACTTCACGATGTATCAGCAAGGGTTCACTGTCACCTTCTACTGCGCCTTTCGTAATGACACATTCTTCAATTGTATCATCTGATGGAATCCGGTACATAACATCCATCATCACTTTTTCCATAATGGAACGAAGACCTCTTGCACCTGTCTTACGTTCATACGCCTGCCTTGCAATAGCTTCCACAGCATCCTCTTCAAAAGTAAGAACCACATCATCTAAATCAAAAAGCTTCTGATACTGTTTAACCAACGCATTCCTGGGCTCTTTTAAAATTCTTACCAGTGCCGCTTCATCAAGTCCTTCTAAGGATACACTGATGGGAACACGGCCTACGAATTCCGGAATTAATCCGAACTTCACTAAATCCTGAGGAGTTACCTCTTTTAAAAGAACACTGATTTCCGTATTTTTCTTATCTGCTATTTCTGCATCAAAGCCTATGGAATTCCTGTTCAACCTATTCTGTACAATTTTTTCCAGTCCGTCAAATGCGCCGCCGCATATGAACAAAATATTGGTGGTATCTATCTGTATCAGTTCCTGATGGGGATGCTTTCTGCCTCCCTGAGGCGGAACACTTGCCACGGTACCTTCAATAATTTTAAGCAGCGCCTGCTGAACGCCTTCACCGGAAACATCCCTTGTAATGGAAACATTTTCGCTCTTTTTGGTAATTTTATCTATTTCATCAATGTAAATAATACCAAACTGCGCGCGCTCCACATCATATTCAGCCGCCTGTATCAGCTTAAGAAGAATATTTTCAACATCCTCTCCTACATATCCCGCTTCTGTTAAAGTGGTAGCATCAGCGATTGCAAAAGGCACATTAATAATCTTGGCCAATGTCTGGGCCAGATAAGTTTTACCGGAACCGGTCGGCCCCATCATAATGATATTGCTTTTCTGCAATTCCACATCGCCCGGATTTTTAGGCGCCATTACTCTTTTATAATGATTATATACGGAAACGGCAAGTACCTTCTTGGCCTCATCCTGACCGATTACATAATCATCCAGGAAGTCCTTGATTTCAACCGGCTTAAGCAGATTGATTTCCATATCAGGTTCTGCCTGCGCTTCTTCATATTCTTCCTCTACGATATCCGCACATATTTCCACGCATTCATCACAAATATATACACCCGCCGGACCTGCTATCAGCTTTTTTACCTGATCCTGCGTCTTATTACAAAAAGAACACCTGATGTTGTCGGAATTTTTTCCTGCCATCTCACACCTCTGGTCTGTTATTTTTCATCCCTCTTATAGACAACTCTGTCAATAAGACCATATTCTTTTGCTTCTTCAGCAGTCATCCAATTGTCTCTCTCTGTGTCTGCAGCAATGACATCATAATCCTTACCTGTATTCTCAGCCAGAATTTTATTCAGCTTTTCTTTGGTTTGGAGAATATGCTTCGCTGCAATTTCAATCTCTGTTGCCTGACCCTGGGCACCACCAAGAGGCTGGTGAATCATAATTTCCGCATTGGGCAGAGCCAGTCTTTTACCTTTGGTACCGCCTGAAAGCAGAAAAGCACCCATGCTGGCAGCCATACCCATACAATAAGTGGAAACATCACACTTTACATACTGCATGGTATCATAGATTGCCATTCCGGCAGTAACGCTTCCGCCGGGGCTGTTGATATAAAACTGAATGTCCTTTTCAGGGTCTTCAGCCTCTAAAAACAGCATCTGCGCAACAATCAGACTTGCTGTAACATCATTAACCTCTTCTCCGAGAAAAATAATTCTTTCCTTTAAAAGTCTTGAATAAATGTCGTAGGAACGCTCTCCGCGACTTGTCTGTTCAATGACATAAGGCACTAAACTCATATAGATACTCCTACCTTTCTAATCAAAATACATGAACAGTTCCCGCGGATTTCTCCGCAGGAAACTGATGTTATGATATGTTTTGTTTCATCATAATTCATGGGTACTTTGATTGCAATAAGTTTACCGTTTTATTAATAGAATTTTAATGTTTCTTTAGAATTACTTTTCTTTTGCATTCTCTACAGCAAACTCTGCTGCTTTTCTTACAGCAATATCTTCTTTAATCTGAGCAACGCTCTTTTCAGGAAGAAGTTCTTTTACTTTTTCAACTTCCATCTGATAAGCTTCTGCCATGGTTTTCAGTTCTTCTTCATAATCTTCTTCGGTTGCTGTAATATTTTCAGCCTTTGCAATGGCTTCAAGCACAAGTCTTGACTGAATTCTCTTTTCAGCCTGAGGCTTAACCTGCTCAATCATCTGATCATAAGAGGAACCTGTGAACTGGAAGTACTGGTCAATGGATAAGCCCTGCATCTGAATTCTCTGTGCGAATTCATCCACCATCTGTCTCTGCTGGGTAGCCAGCATTGCTTCAGGAATTTCCATATCGGAATCCTTAACGATTGCTTCTATTACTGCTGCTTCCTTTGCATCTTTGGCTTCTTTTGCTTTCTTCTCTTCCAGTTTGCCCTTAACATCTGCTTTGTATTCTGCCAGTGTCTCAAATTCGGAAACTTCACTTGCAAATTCGTCGTCTAATTCAGGAAGCTCTTTTTCCTTGATTTCCTTAACAGTACATTTAAATACGGCTGCTTTGCCTTTCAAATCTTCTGCCTGATAATCCTCAGGGAAGGTTACGTTTACTTCTACTTCTTTACCGATTTCGGCACCTACGAGCTGCTCTTCAAAGCCGGGAATGAATGCGCCTGAACCGATGGTTAAAGGATAATTTTCACCCTTTCCGCCTTCAAAAGCCACACCGTCAACAAAGCCTTCAAAGTCAAGAACAGTCATATCGCCGTCTTTAACTGCTCTGTCGGTTACTTCAATATTTCTTGCATTGTTTTCTCTTTCCTTATTGATTTCAGCATCAACTTCTTCATCAGTTACCGCTGTATCTGCCTTATCAATCGTAACACCCTTATATTTACCAAGCTTTACTTCAGGCTTTAATGCTACTTCTGCGGTAAAAATAAAAGGCTTTCCTGCTTCAATCTGAACTACATCAATGGAAGGAGAAGAAACAATATCCTCTTCACATTCATCAAGAGCTTTTTCATAGGCTTCAGGAATCAGCGCATTGGCTGCATCCTCATAGAAAATCTCTTTCCGTACATTTTTTCAATCATCTGACGGGGTACTTTACCCTTTCTGAATCCGGGAACACTGATTTTGTTCTTGTTCTTCTGAAAAGCGCCTTCAAGAGCTTTTTCCAATTCTTCTGCTGAAACTTCAATGGTAAGCTTCGCCATGTTCTTTTCTAATTTTTCTACCTGTACACTCATTCTTGTACATCCTCCTTATATATAGCCTTATACTGCTTAATTTTTCGCATACTCACAGTCATTGTACGATTATATCATATCCTTTTAAAAAATACCAGAATTTTCTCTCTTGAGTTTCCGTGGTTTTATCCACACCGGTTTTATCCACATTTTGTAACAGACCCCTTATCAGCCCATTGCCGCCTGCGCTATCTGTTCCATGCTTTCACTTCCTTTGCAAGCCAGTCACACCATTCTTTAATTCCTTCACCTGTTTTAGCGCTTATGGGAAATATTTTCAGATTGGGGTTGCGCCTGTGGGCATACTCCATTACCTTCTCCATATCAAAATCAAAATAGGGAAGCACATCAATTTTATTAATAATAAGCGCATCACAGACAGTGAATATAAGGGGATATTTCAGGGGTTTATCATGTCCCTCCGGCACGGAAAGAATCATCACATTCTTTGATGCACCGGTATCGAATTCTGCAGGGCATACAAGATTGCCTACATTCTCGAGAATAGCCAAATCAATTTCCCCGGTTCCCAACTCTTTAAGGCCCTGTCTTGTCATATCCGCATCCAAATGACACATGCCGCCTGTATGGAGCTGTATGGTCTTTGCTGTCGTCTTTTCTGCGATGGTAACGGCATCCACATCGGAATCAATATCAGCTTCCATTACTCCTATCCGGAATTCCCTGCCCAATTCATTAATCGTATGCACTAAAGTAGAAGTTTTCCCGCTTCCCGGGGAAGACATTACATTAAGAAGAAATGTCTTTTCCTCCTTCAGCCGGCTGCGGAGCTTTTCCGCATCCGCATCATTATTGGCAAACACACTCTGCTTTACTTCTATTATCTTCATATCACCCATCTTCATTCCTTTCCGCAAATTGCCGGCATGTGCTGCAGGCCTGCTTACTTCATATAAGAACAGTTCAGCCGCGGCTTTTTAAGTCCCGGCTGAACTGCTGCAAAAATCATTCTAATTCCGCTCTCGAGCTTGCATCCTTATAATATTTAAATTCTGTAAATACCTCGCCTGTGTAAGGATTGGATTTATTCTTAACAGATTTATAAATAATATAAGCAAGCGCTATTACATTTACAATAAGTGCCGCTGCACTGACAATCGTCATGGCAGTGGGATCTGCATTTACTGAGTTTCCTGCCGCAATGCCGTTCAAAGTGCCGTCTTTGTACTGTCTGGGAATCGTTGCCCACGGAAACACGGTAGTTCCGTCTGCAAAGGTCTCCTGGAATAAAGGAAATACCTGCGCAAACATACACCAGATGCATAAGGTGTTGGCACGGTTCATGATCCAGCCGCCCTTGTTCCATAAAAGAGCTGCGATGGTAGGCGCAAGTAAAAGAGCTACGCCGCAGAACCATGTATGAGTGGGCAGACAATTATATGTATATGCAAAGTTCCAGACATCATAAACAACAATGTAGACCCAAATCATATCAGGCCATATCATATCTTTCTTATCCTTGGAAGAATAAACAGCCCACCAGCCTGTCATGCAGAAAATATTCAAAATCCCCGCAATGCCGTTCATGATGTTATGCCAGCCGCCGTAAAGCCACACACCTTCCGAGGACAGCCACCAGGAATACCAGCCGTTAATGGCAGATTCAAAATCACTGGCAACCGCAATCAATATATTAATTGCCACTATGGCAAACGGGAAAGCCTTAAACCAGTGGGTCTTACCGATACCCCATTTATACTTAATCATCATAAAGCCGATACAGCCCGCAAGAGAAGCATACAGCTTAGCGTAATGGAACCAGCCGTTCATATAAAGATAGGTCTGGTTGTTCAGCGCCCACTCTGCTCCCGCTCCTGCGGCAACCGCAATCACAACAAAATAAACCGTGAGTACTGCTGGCAGCACACCGAACATAATAAGACCGCCTGTTTTGGTGCGCCTTGCAAATTCATTCAGTAAAATCAGCCCTGCCAAAACCGCAAGCATGGCAGCCCACTGATAAACCGCATTACTCCCATAGACATGAAACAACATAAAAATCTCTCCTCTCTCTTTCATTCCTGCCTCTAGCAGGCTTCTATCTCTTTAATATTGCACTCATTTCCCTTTAAAAGATAAGTGCTTCCGCTCTGACAATACGGACACTGCTTTCCAAACTGCACTGTAGGATATGTCTTTTCACAATTTTCGCAGAAGGTGACTGCCGGCAAAGTTTCTATTTTCAGCTCCGAATCTTCAATCAGCGGAAATTTTTTGCGGTAATATTCCCAGCAATCAGTTAAAAACTCAGGAACAATTCCGCTCACTTCCCCTATTTCCAGCGTAACGGAGCCGATTTGAGTCAGCTGATTTTCCTTTGCGGCCTCCTGCAGTGTCCTGGTAATATGAACAATAATCCCTAATTCGTGCATAAAAAACCTGTTCCTTTTTTTATTTATTTTTCTTTTGAGCCTTCTTTATTTTAATCTCACGTTTAATCGTATAGGGAAGGATTGCTTTAAGTTTATCCTCTGCCTTATACATATGGCTTGCTTCCGGCAGATCCCTGCTTAAATGAATGGCGTCAAATTCACACTTGGTGGTACAGATACCGCAGCCGATACACTTATTTTCATCCACCACAGTAGCTCCGCAGCCAAGACATCTGGCAGCTTCTTTCTGAACCTGTTCCTCCGTAAAGGTGCTGCGCAAATCACGCCATGTGGATTTGGCATCTTCCGCTTTCTTTCCGGGTATCTGGCGTTTCGCATTATCAAAAGATTCCTCATCGATCTGAATGTTGGATTTATCAAGCTCTATGAACTGACGTCTGTTACGTCCCAAAGTAAGGCTGTGCCCTTTATGTACAAACCGGTGAATGGAAACGCAGCCTTCCTTGCCTGCCGCGATGGCATCAATGGCAAATTTAGGTCCCGTATAAACATCGCCGCCCGCGAAAATATCAGGTTCTGCTGTCTGATAGGTAACAGCGTCGGCTTTCACGCTGCCGTTTCTGTTAAGCTCTACCTTCGTTCCATCAAGCAGATTTCCCCAGACAACAGACTGTCCTATGGAAAGCAGCACATTTTCACAGGGAACGGTGATACATTCATTTTCATCATAAACAGGACTGAAACGCCTTTCACTATCATATACTGAAACACATTTCTTAAATACAATACCGGTTACCTTACCGTTTTCTGTAAGGATTTCCTTCGGTCCCCAGCCGTTTCCGATTCCAATGCCCTCTTCCTGAGCTTCTACGATTTCTTCTTCTGCCGCAGGCATAATATCTCTCGCTTCAAGGCAGTACATGGAAACTTCACCGGAACCTGCACGAAGAGCTGTTCTTGCCACATCCACGGCAACATTGCCGCCGCCAACTACAACGGTGCGTCCTGTAAGCTTTACTCCTTCTTCATCAAGATTCACATTTCTTAAAAATTCCACGCCTGTAAGCACGCCTTCGGCATCCTCACCGGGCACTCCCGCTTTTCTTCCTCCCTGGGCTCCAATTGCAAGATAAAAGGCTTTGTACCCATCTTTTCTCAAAGAATCAATGGTAACATCCTTTCCTACTTCAACACCGCACTTAAATTCCACGCCCATCTGACGGAGCACATCGATTTCCGCTTCTATCACGCTCTTTTCAAGGCGGAAGGAAGGGATTCCGTTTATCAGCATACCGCCGGGGCAGCCTTCTTTTTCAAAAACAGTTACGGGATAACCCTTGCACCTTAAATAATAAGCGGCACTCATTCCCGCAGGTCCTGCGCCGATAACAGCAATCTTTTCTTCAAAGAATTTGCCTTCATGATTTTCTGTCTTCGGTACATAACGTTTTTCTGCATGAAGCTCCTGCTCCGCAATAAATTTCTTAATTTCATCTATGGCAACCGCCTGGTCAATCGTTCCTCTTGTACAGGCATCCTCACACCTCCTGTTGCAGATCGCGCCGCACACTGCCGGGAAAGGATTTTCCGTCTTAATCAGCTTTAAGGCATCCAGATATCTGCCCTGGGAAGCCATTTTAATATAACCCTGTACGGGAAGATGGGCAGGACAGGCGCTTTTACAGGGTGATGTTCCCGTATCATAACAGTTAATCTGACTGTTATCCCTGTAATTTACATCCCACTTTTCCCTGCCCCATTTCACTTCATCCGGCAGTTCCTGCTTGGGATATTCCACAGGTCCGTTTTTCGTACAAAGTTTCTGTCCCAGTTTCGCAGCTCCCGTAGGGCAGAATTCCACGCATCTTCCGCAGGCTACACAATTTTTTGCATCAACACTGGCACGGTAAGCGGATCTTGACATATTGGGAGTATTAAAGAGCTGTGAGGTACGAAGCCCGTTGCAGACTCCCGGCGCGCAGTTGCAGATTGCAAATATTTTTTCTTCCCCGTCAATATTGGTAATCTGATGAACATAACCGTTGTCTTCAGCTCTTTGCAGAATCTCCATAACTTCGTCAATCTCTATGTAACGGCCTTTTCCTGTTTCCACAAGATAATCCGCCATATCGCCTACACCGATACACAAATCCCCTTCAATATCTCCGGTGCCTTCTCCTCTGACCCTCTGCTGGCGCCGGCAGGAGCAGGCTCCTACTGCATATTTGTCCTTATACTTATTCAACCAGTAAGAAATATGCTCCACACTGGCAGATTCGGAAGCTGCCGGAATGGCCTTTTCCACCGGAATAACATGCATACCGATTCCGGCTCCTCCAAGGGGAACCATAGGGGTCACCTTTTCAAGGGGCAGTCTTGACATATTTTCAAAAAAATCGGCAAGTTCGGGATGCTCCTCCACCTGAGAGGCATTCATCATCATAAATTCCGCACAGCCCGGCACAAACATGGGAAGCACATACTGCTTATGGTGGTCTTCATTTTCCCAATTATACTCTATCAGTCCGATAACACTCATTTCCTGAAGCAGCTCCTCAGTCCGCTCCACGCTCTTTTTACATTTTTTAGCAATCTGCTCAAGGGTCATGGGTACACGCACCTTCATGGCAAGCGCCACTTCTGCCATTTCGTCCGTAACTACACATGCAAGTCCCCAGTATTCCGGGTCATTTTCCGTCACCTTCACTCCGATTCTGTCAGTGATTTTCTGACCCAGCTTTAAAATCAATTTTCTTGGTTCCGCCATAGGCCCTCCTCCATACACTTTCTTATTTTCCCTTCTCTTATCATGAAGCGCCTTCATGATATGCGTATAATCAGTATACAATAAATTCCGACATGATTCAACATTCCTTAAACGCATAATCGTCCGGCATTATGCTTGTAATTTTATGACTTTTCTATTATACTTTATACATTAAGCAAACCTGCAAAGGGAGAATTTTCTGTTTTTGGAGGATATTTATGGAAGAAAAAGTTGCCATTATCGGTATTTTTGTTCAGGATATTAGTGCTGCAGCCAAAGTCAATGAACTGCTTCATGAATATGCTGACTGCATCATCGGAAGAATCGGTATTCCTTACCGTGAAAAATCATTAAATATCATATCGGTAATCATATGTGCTCCCCCTGACAAAATCAGTGCGCTCTCCGGTAAGCTCGGGCGGATTCAAGGAATCAGCGCCAAAGCCATGCAGGCGAAAATTGATTAATTCTTAAGGAGGAACTATTTCATGAAACTCACAACGAAACAAATCGCAATGACGGCAGCCCTTCTGGCAATCTGCATTGTCAGCCAGTTCTTTAAGAACACCAGTGTGTTTATCACAGGACCTATTATCAATGCCTGCATTATACTTGCCGGCTTAAGTGCAGGACTTTGCTGCGGCATTATTTTATCCGTTATTACACCCATTACTTCCTTTATTATTTCCGGAAGTCCCATAATGTCCGCCATCCCTGCCATTATTCCCTGTGTTATGATAGGAAATGCCCTGATTGTCATATGTGTATGCCTGTTAAAAAATAAAATTAAAGGCAATTTGGGACTGCCTGTATCCATGATAACCGGCTGTATTGCCAAAGCATTATTCATGGGAATTGCCATTTCATTGATTTTGATTCCCATGCTTCTTCCCGAAAAAATGCAGCCCAAGATGAGCACCTTCCAGTCCATCTTTTCGGTGGTGCAGCTGATTACTGCCGCCATCGGAAGTGTATATGCTTATATCATCTGGATACCGCTGAAAAAATATTTGAACAACGAAGCATAAGTATTTTCTATTAGCAGCATGCGTCGCCAGGCGCACATGAAAAACAGCCCGTCTGCAATTCTGCAGCCGGGCCGTCTTTTTACTTATTTTTTACTTTACATTTTGAAGCAAAGGTTATTTCATCTGCTCTTCCTGCTTCTTGATCATTCTACGAACCATTTCACCGCCGATAGAACCAGCTTCTTTGGAAGTTAAGTCACCGTTGTAACCTTCCTTTAAGTTAACGCCAAGTTCAGATGCAACTTCTGTTTTGAAACGATCCATAGCTGCCTTAGCTTCAGGAACTTCTACTCTATTAGAAGATTTGCTGCTTGCCATTTTCATTCACCTCCGTTATTATTTTTGACTGTCTTTCAAGTCATCTATCCTTCAAGATAAGCTCTTTTCGTCTGCTTATCCTGAAGTTTCTTCATTCAAAGCATTTCGTCATCACTTATCTTGTTCATAGTATTAACGGTGCGAAAAAAAATATGTTGGTAAGTTTTACCTGATATTATGATTTAAAAGCTTCTTAATTTATCATCCTCTTCATCCGGATTTTTATCAATTTCTTTAATTAACAGATAATAACCATACCCTGCGTTTACCTCAACATAAACCCTGTCACCGGCTTTATGTCCCATAAGGGCTTTTCCTATAGGTGACTCCACACTTACAAGTCCTTCCAGTGAATTACCGCGCATGGTGGTTACAATTTTATAATTTTCAACAGTTCCGTCTTCTTCAAACTGCACGGTGACTCTGGTATTCATGCCAATTTCGTCATCCTTTGAATCATCAGGAATAATTTCCGCTGTTTTAATCATCTTTTCAAGAAAACGAATCCGGCTTTCATTCCTGTTCTTCTCCCGTTTTGCTGCATAATACTCAAAGTTTTCGCTTAAATCACCCTGAGCCCTGGCTTCCTTTACGGCTTCAAGAAGTTTTGGCCGTACCACCAGCTTCCGCTCTTCAATCTCAGCCTCCATGGCATCAATGTCTTTTTGTGTTAACTGATTAAACATTTCCCCTCATCTCTTCTTTCTATCTGCCAATCCCCATACCGCCGGCTTCCAGCTGAACCGTCACCAGCTTTTTGCAAAGATACTGAATCAAATCCTTTCTGGTAATGATTCCTATGAATCTCTTTCTGTCATCAATAACCGGTACAAAGTTCTGGTTCATGGCTTTATTCAATAAATCTTCCATATTTACATCAACATCTACAGGTTCATTATCCCATTTTCGTTTGATATCCATAATGGAAATTCCTTCTGCTTCCCTTAATGACAGGTCATTTCTGTCCTTAATGCTCCAAAGCAGGTCTCCTTCCGTCAGGGTTCCCATATAATGACCGTCAGTCCTGCTGATTATGGGAACGGCGGAATAGCTGTGATGCTCCATTTTCTCAAGAGCCTGCCTTAAGGAATCTGTATCATATACATACGCCACTTCATTTTTAGGCGTTAAAAAAAATAAAATATTCATTTGTGTTTTCTCCCCGGTTCTTTGCAGACTGCCCCGCCAGGAACCGTTTTATCTGAATCTGTCCTTTCTTCTATTGATTAAAAACAATCTTACGAGCCAGTTCTTCTTTTGCTTCGCTGCCTTTTAAATATTCCACAATGGCAAGTCCAAAATCAATGGCACATCCCATGCCTCTGCCGGTAATAATCTTTCCGTCGGTAACTGCCGGCTCATAAACAATCTCCGCACCTGCAAGTTCTTTTTCAAAACCGGGATAGGCAATCGCTCTTTTACCCTGTAAATGTCCTCTGTGTCCTAAAATGGAGGGTGCTGCACAGATTGCGCAGACAGGCTTTCCGCCTGCCACGAAAGCGTCCACCTGCTCCATTAATGCTCCGCACGCTTCCAGGTTTCTTGTTCCCGGACCGCCTCCGGGAAGTACAATTACGTCCACCTGCTCAAAATTCACTTCTTTCAGCAGTTTGTCTGTTACTACAGGAATATGATGGGAGCCCTCTACGGTTTTATCTTCCATAACGGAAACCATATCTGTATCTATACTTTCTCTTCTCAGTAAATCCACTACTGTAAGCGCTTCTATCTCCTCAAATCCTTCCGCAAAAAATACACATACTTTACTCATGATTAACCCCTGCCTTTCTGTCTGCCGGCCGCTTTGTTTTTGCTAAAGGCCGGTCAGATATCTAAAAAACTTATGATAATATTTTACCATTAATGACTTCATTTTCCAATGAATGTTTTATTAAGATTTGTGAATGTTTTGTAAATTTCTTTTTTTCTTTTCATTATAAATATATTTTTCTATAATTACAGAACCTGTATAATTGTTAAATAAATAATTATAAATGTTGTAATATATTCAAAAAAACATAAAAAACCAATTGAATATAAGGTGATCATGTGTTACTATATGCCTAAAGCAAAAGATTTCTATAAGCAAAAGCTTATTTGGCGGCACTGCCGCATCTGACAGAACAGTCTGTTCTTTTTTCTTTGAAATCCTGCTTTTAAAAATCCAATCAATATGACAAAAGCAGGAAGATGAGAACAAATACGGCTGTTGCCGGAAAGGTTTTTCCATACATTTTCCTGCGGTAAGGAGGAAAACATATGGAGACCAAAACAGTAACGAAACTAAAGAATTTAAACCTGGTGGACAAATTTCTTTTTGATGAAACCATGGAAAACAGGGAGGCTTATGAAGCGGCAGTCAGCATCCTGCTTGAAAATGAAGTGGAACTGCTTGACAAACCTCAAACAGAAAAGGAATTGAGAATATCGCCGCAGCTTCGTGAAGTCAGGCTGGATGTGGTCAGCATGGACCGCAGCAAAAAAATTTATTACACGGAAATGCAGCAAAGAAATACAGGAAATCTCCGGAAAAGAAGCCGGTATTATCAGGCGCAGCTGGATGTCTCCCTCCTGGAGCCGGGAACCCGGGATTTTGGTGCGCTGAATGACAGCTGTTTCATATTAATAGCGCCTTTTGATATTTTCGGGAAGGGACTGTGCCGTTATACCTTTGAAGGAACCTGCAGGGAGTGTCC
>JAGASK010000009.1 GCA_017621815.1 Lachnospiraceae bacterium
AAGATTATTCGCAGGAAAAGACCATTACCCACCAGCAGTACAATGAAATCGTAGATTATCTTACCAAGAAGAAAAGCTCCTCATTGTTGGCAGTGCAGATAGCATATTATGCAGGTCTGCGAATTGGGGAAGTGACCGGATTATCTTGGGATGACATCAACTTAGAGGAACAGTATCTGACGGTGCGTAGGAGCTTAAGCCGGAACAATGCAAGGCATAAGCTGGAGCTTGGACCTACCAAGCGTAAAAAGGTCAGAATCGTGGATTTTGGCGATACCCTTGCTGAAATCTTACGAAAGGCGAAAAAGGAACAGCATAAGCAACGCTTTCAGTATGGACAGCTTTATCAGAGGAATTACTACAAGGAAGTCAGAGAAAAGAACAGAGTTTACTACGAATTGTATTCATTGGACGGAACGCAGGAAGTGCCGGAGGACTACACAGAGATTTCACTGGTGTGTGTCAGACAGGACGGAATGTACTTAGGAAGGGAAGCACTGGACTGGATGTGCAGGTCAATCAGGAAGCACCTGAAAGGATTTGAAAACTTCCATTTCCATTCATTACGACATACTTACACAAGCAATCTGTTAGCAAACGGAGCACCACCGAAGGATGTGCAGGAACTCTTGGGACACTCCGCAGTAAGTACCACAATGAATATTTACGCCCACGCTACAAGGGAAGCCAAAAAGAATTCAGCAAGGCTTCTTGATAAGGTAGTAGGGAACGATTAAGACGAAAACAACACTTTTCCCTTATAGCTTCCTCACAAGGGAAAAAATAAGGGAAAAGTGCAAATTACATAGATGTTGATGGGCGGGAAATCCCGTAAATACTGGAAAGTTGGAGAAATACACGAATTAATTAGAATTTTTCCGCGTATTTTCATGCTTGATTCCCTTTCCAAAAGAAAAAAATAATAGTATAATATATCCGGTATATGGAAATATACGAATATACATATAGCAATCATAACATAAATTGATAAAAAATGCTATGATTTGAAAAGATATTATAATAAAAATTTGCATATTTTTGATATAAAATTTCATGCTTTACACAGATAGAAAACTATGTTATTATCTATAAGTATGAATTTCAGCCAGGGCTCAGACTTTGGATACTCCAACCGGGGCTTAGCTTTTGGCGGTTATAAAAATAAGGAGGAGAAATCAATGATTTCAAAGGAAAAGAAAGCAGCAATCATGAAAGAGTATGCTACCTGTGAAAACGATACAGGTTCACCTGAAGTACAGGTTGCAGTACTGACAGCAAGAATTCAGGAGCTTACAGAGCACTTAAAGGTACATCCCAAGGACAACCATTCCAGAAGAGGTATGTTCAAGATGGTAGGTCAGAGACGCGGCCTGCTTGATTATCTTAAGAAAAAAGATATTGAAAGATATCGTACTTTGATTGAAAGATTAGGACTGAGAAAGTAATATATCAAAAAGACAGCAATGGAAAGCACGCCCTGCGAACTTTTTGTTGTTACGAATCATGGGCGGAGTATTCCGAAGAAATTCATTCGGTTTCTCCGCCTTTTAAGCGAAAAGGAGAAAGGATACGGTTCATACATAAGCCGGAGTCAAGAAGTAACATAAGTGTTTTAAAGTTTAAAAGATTTATGTTGCTTTTTGACAGGCGGGGGATACCGTCGTAAAGCGTTTATGTATGAATCTGATATCTTCCTTAAATATAATAAAGAAGGAGAGAGATTATGTACAGAACATTTTCAATGGAACTTGCCGGACATACTTTAAGTGTGGATATTAACCGTGTGGGCAAGCAGGCTAACGGATGCGCATTCATGCATTACGGAGATACCACAGTTTTATCTACAGCAACCGCATCCGAAAAACCCAGGGAGGGAATAGACTTTTTCCCTTTAAGCGTGGAATATGAGGAAAAATTATATGCAGTGGGAAAAATTCCCGGAGGCTTTAATAAGAGAGAAGGAAAGGCAAGTGAAAATGCCATTCTTACAAGCCGTGTAATCGACAGGCCTATGCGTCCTTTGTTCCCCAAGGATTACAGAAATGATGTTACTTTAAATAATATGGTTATGAGCGTTGACCCTGAATGCCGTCCTGAGCTTGTTGCAATGCTGGGAGCAGCGATTGCAACCTGTATTTCAGACATTCCCTTTGACGGTCCCTGTGCAATGACCCAGGTGGGAATGATTGACGGTGAGCTTATTATTAATCCTTCCCAGGAACAGTGGAAGGTGGGAGACCTGAATCTGACAGTTGCCTCCACAAAAGAAAAGGTAATTATGATAGAAGCAGGTGCCAATGAAATTCCTGAGGCACAGATGATTGAGGCAATTTACAAGGCACATGAAATCAACCAGACAATTATTGCGTTTATTGAACAGATTGTGGCTGAAACAGGAAAGAAAAAGCATGAGTATACAAGCTGTGCAGTTCCCGAAGAACTGTTTGCAGCTATGAAGGAAATTGTTTCTCCTGAAGAAATGGAAGAAGCAGTTTTTACAGATGAAAAACAGGTTCGTGAAGAAAACATCAGAGTAATCACGGAAAAACTGGAAACAGCTTTTGCCGAGAACGAAGAATGGCTTGCAGTGCTTCCTGAGGCTATTTATCAGTATGAAAAGAAGACAGTCCGCAAGATGATTCTGAAAGACCATAAGCGTCCGGACGGCCGTGAAATTACCCAGATTCGTCCCCTTGCGGCAGAAGTTGATATTATTCCCAGAGTACATGGTTCCGCTATGTTCACCCGTGGACAGACACAGATTTGCAACGTTTGTACTTTAGCTCCTTTGTCCGAGCAGCAGAAGATTGACGGACTTGATGAAAATGAAGTAAGCAAGCGTTATATGCATCATTATAATTTCCCTTCCTACTCCGTAGGTGAAACAAAGCCTTCAAGAGGTCCCGGAAGAAGGGAAATCGGTCACGGCGCACTGGCAGAGAGGGCACTGATTCCCGTGCTTCCTTCAGAAGAGGAATTCCCTTATGCAATCCGTACCGTTTCCGAAACCTTTGAATCAAACGGTTCAACCTCCATGGCATCTACCTGTGCATCCTGTATGTCACTGATGGCTGCAGGTGTTCCCATTAAGAAAATGGTTGCAGGTATTTCCTGCGGTCTTGTAACAGGTGAAACCGATGATGATTTTGTACTGCTTACGGATATTCAGGGACTTGAGGATTTCTTCGGGGACATGGATTTCAAGGTAACAGGTACTACAGAAGGTATTACCGCCATTCAGATGGATATTAAGATTCACGGACTTACAAGACCTATCGTGGAAGGTGCCATAGCAAGATGCCGTGAAGCAAGACTGTTTATTATGGATAACTGCATGAAGCCTGCTATTGCAGAGCCCCGTAAAGAGGTGGGCCCTTATGCGCCTAAGATTATTTCTGTTCAGATTGACCCTGAAAAGATTGGTGATGTAGTAGGACAGCGCGGCAAGACCATTAATGAGATTATTGCACGTACCGGTGTTAAGATTGATATTACAGATGACGGTAAGGTATCCGTATGCGGTACCGAAGCAGCCATGATGGACAAGGCTGTTGAATATATTAAGACTATTGTAACAGATTATCAGGAAGGCCAGATTTTCAAAGGCGTTGTTGTAAGCATTAAGGAATTCGGGGCATTTATTGAATTTGCTCCCGGCAAGGAAGGTATGGTTCATATTTCCAAGATTGCAAAGGAAAGAATTAACCATGTTGAAGATGTGCTTACTCTTGGTGATAAGGTAACAGTTGTATGTCTTGGCAAGGATAAGATGGGAAGAATGAGCTTCTCCATGAAGGATGTAGCACAGCAGTAAAAAGAATATTGAAATATTAAAACGCCTGAATTTCCTGTAAAAGGGGATTCGGGCGTTTTTGCATGTCCGCAGCGGAAAAAGATGTCATATCTGCTGCTTTTTTTCATATATTGAGATAAGAGGTTGTACAAGGAGGCAGTTATGAAGGAAAGTCAAATTTTAAATATTTTTCCGAACCGTATCAGGGAACGGTTTTACCAGGCAGCAAAAAGAGTGGACGAACTTCAGGAAATACGTCTTCTTGCAGAGCAGCCGGTGAGGATAATCTGCGGCGGACAGGAATACTTTTTAAATATTACAGGAGAATTATCCAGAATTATCGGAAATGGCAGCTGGTATATATCAACCGGAGAAATGGAGCAGATTCTGAATCATATCTGCAGCTATTCAAGGTATGCCTTTGAAGAAGATATCCGCCAGGGATTTATTACTGTGGCAGGCGGACACAGGGTTGGTGTTGCAGGGCAGGTGATTCTGGGAGATGACGGAAAAGTAAAAAATATGAAATATATACGATGTATGAATATCAGAATTGCTCATGAGATTCAGGGAGCAGCTGATATACTTATGCCACTTATTCATGAAAACGGGAGACTGCTTAATACTCTTTTAATTGCGCCGCCGGGCTGCGGCAAGACAACAATGCTGCGTGATTTAATCAGGCAGATATCGGACGGAAGTAAATGGTCGCCGGGAAAGCAGGTGGGAGTAGTGGATGAACGTTCTGAAATTGCCGGTTCCTATATGGGTATGCCGGGCAATGAGATGGGAATCAGGACGGATATTTTAGATGCCTGCCCCAAGGTACAGGGAATTATGATGTTGATACGCTCCATGGCTCCGCAGGTGCTGGCAGTTGATGAAATAGGAAGCAGGGAAGATATGGAAGCTGTTCATATGGCGCTGCAGTGCGGCTGTAAAGTAATTGCCACTATGCATGGAGAGACCATGGAAGATGTGCAGGGAAAGAAGATAGAAGAGCAGGCCTTTGAGCGGTTTGCTTTTCTGGGAAAGAGAAATGGAAAATGTGTGCTCCTTGGAGTACGGGGAAAAGAGGGAGTGAAGCTGTATGATTAAGCTTGCAGGAGCGGCTTTGCTTCTTTTCGGAACAGCTGGTTTTTCATTCAGTATCTGCAGGGAACAAAGGGAGAGGCTGAGGTTATTAAAGAATTTGAAGTATATGTATCAGCTGCTTCAGAATGAAATCTGTTATACGGGGCTTCCGCTGCCGGAGATTTTCAGAAGCATTTCGGAAAAACTGGAAACACCTTTGAAAGAAGCATTGCTGGAAGTCAGTCAGAGCATGACATGGGAACAGGGGAAAAGCCTTCGGGAGGTGTGGGAAAGTAAAATCAGCATCTGCCTGAAAGGACTTCCTCTGACAGAGATTCAGAAGGAGCTTTTGCTGAAGTTTCCGGAATGTACAGGGATAAGTGAAAGGGAAGGACAAGCAAAAATGCTGGAAAGATATGTCAGGGAAACAGACAGATATATTTTACAGCTGGAGACCGAAGAAAAAAGCAGAAATAAAGTAATCATGAGCCTTGGAATAGCAGCAGGAATTTTCATCATCATTATTTTGCTGTAGCAGGGTGTGGGAGGAAGAATGGAAGTAAGCCTTATTTTTAAAATTGCTGCAGTAGGGATACTGGTCACTATTTTAAGTCAGATTTTGAAACACAGCGGCAGGGAAGAGCATGCTTTTTTAATAAGCCTTGCCGGACTGATACTGGTTCTGACGTGGATACTGCCTTATATTTATGATTTATTTGTTATGATACAGGATTTATTCAGCTTGTAAAAAGGAGGTGGCTTCCGTAATGGAGATTATGAAAATCGGAATTCTCGGTGTGGCAGGGGTTATGATTGCGCTGCAGTTTAAAACAATCAAACCGGAGATAAGTCTTTATCTGGGATTTGTTATATGTATTATCATCTTTTCTTTTTCCGTAGACGGGCTGTTCCAGGTTTTAAAACGCATGGAAATGCTGCAGAAGTACATGAATTCCGGTGATTCTTATTTTAAGCTTTTGTTTAAAGCGGTGGGAGTTACATATATCTGTGAATTCTGTGCATCCATTTGTAAGGATGCCGGCTATGCCGCAATAGCAGGGCAGATAGAAATTTTCGGGAAACTGACAGTTCTTTTCATGGGAATGCCGGTGCTTACGGCTATTATAGAAAATATTAATGCCATTGCAGGATAAAAGGGAGGATGGTCAGGCAGATGGGAAAAGGGAGAAAACAAAAGCTCTGTTTGAACAGAAAAACCGTTCTTATGCTTTTGGCTGTGCTTCTGTGGCTGTTTGCCTTTAATCTTCCGGTGAGGGCAGAGGAAACTGGCGGGCAGGAGGAAATCGACTCTTTCATCTGGCAGCAGATGGCAGATTACGACCTGACGGAAATTGAGAACGGTTTTGCAGATTTATTTCCGGGATACCAGATAGATATGGACGGGCTTTTGTCCCTGATTCTTAAAGGAAAGGTAACAGAAGCCGTATCTGTGCTGGGGAGAGAAATGAAACAAAATATTCTGAATGAATTTTACGGTATGAAGGAGGTCATTATCTGTATTCTGGTAATCGGGATTATTTCTTCCCTGTTTTCCAATTTTTCCGACATTTTTTCCGGACAGCAGATTTCCCAGGTGGGATTTTACTTTCTTTATCTGTTTTTAATGGCAGTGCTCACCAGATCCTTTGTCTATGTTTCACAGACAGCAGTTACGACCATTGAAAACATTGTTCTTTTTGTAAAGCTTTTTATACCCACATGGTTTATGGCGGTGGGAGCTTCTTCGGGCAGTACCACTGCGGTGTTTTATTATCAGGTAATGCTGCTTTCCGCCTATTTGATAGAGAGTTTTCTGCTTACGGTTCTGATGCCTTTTGTTTACAGTTATGTGATTCTTGCGCTTTTAAACGGCATCTGGGCAGAGGAAAGGCTGGCACTTCTTCTGGATTTTATAAAAAAAGCAATTATTATGGCTCTTAAGGTTACGATGGGAATCATTACAGGGCTCAGTATGGTACAGGCTGTTATTGTTCCGGTGGTTGATAAACTGAAAATTTCAGCATTCAGAAAGGCAGTTTCCGCAATCCCGGGTGTGGGAGGGGTTGCAGAAGGTGTTACGGAGCTTGTGATTGGAGCCGCTGTGCTGATTAAGAACAGTCTGGGAGTGCTTCTCTTAGTGCTGCTTCTTTTTGCATGCCTGACTCCCTTAATAAAAATTCTTATGGTGGCAGGATTAGTGAAGCTGGGGGCAGCCCTTACGGGAATTATCAGTGACAAAAGAATTTCCGGCTGTACGGACAGAGTGGGGGAAGGCTGTTTTTTGCTGTTCCGGTGCGTATTTACGGCGGCAGCCTTATTTTTAATTATTATCGGCGTGGTGGCTTATACAGTCAAATAGGAGAATTCAGAATGGAAGCAATCAGGGAAATCGGGATTTTTATTGTTATAGCCCAGGCAATTTTATATTTTGTTCCCGGAGAATCCTATGTAAAATATGTAAAAGTGATAATCGGAGT
This sequence comes from Lachnospiraceae bacterium, assembly GCA_017621815.1. GTDB lineage: Bacteria > Bacillota > Clostridia > Lachnospirales > Lachnospiraceae > Suilimivivens. Next base: position 7,345 of record JAGASK010000009.1, read on the forward strand.
TATTATGATAGCAAAAATGGCACAGCCGGTTTTAACTTTTATAAATGGCGGAGAATGGGAACAGCTCCTGGAACAGGCAGAGGAGTTCGGGTCGCTTACTGATTTTGAAGAAAGTAATACAGGACCGGAGGATAACAGTGATGAAATCAGGGAGCAGGTAGAGAAGGAACTGGCAGATAAATTAAATGAAAAGCCCTTTAAAGGATATATTGTAAATGGGGTTTTGCTTGATGTCAAAGAGGAAAAAGATATAGTGATTATGGTCTCGGAAGAAAAAGAAGAAACAGTAAAAGAGATAAAGATTGAAGAAATAAATCTGAGGGAAGAAGATACTGCAGAGGATGAAGGGAGCAAACCCATGGAGAAAGAGACAGAAGAACTGAAAGCTTATTATGGAGAAATACTGGGAACGGATCCGGACAATCTGGAGGTGAAGATAAACTGAGAAGGAAAGGAGCTGCGGTTTTATGGCGGAAAAGCAGGAGCAGGATCATAAGTCGGAAGAAGAAGGGCAGAAAAAGGATGTGATAAAAAGAGCATTTGATTTTACAAAGCTGAAAAAAGAAAACTTTGTAGTGATTTTTCTGGTTGGCATCCTTCTGTTTGTAATAGCCTGGCCCACGGAAAATAAAAAAAACAGCAATAAAACGACAGAGTCCGGTATATTGGACAGCAATAGTGGTATAATGGAATTAGCAAAAACAGGAAGCAGCGAAACGGAAGGTGATGTTTTGCTGAAAGGAACAGATTTTACGGAAAGCGGTGAACTTCAAAGCTATACGGCATTTCTGGAAAGAACTTTGGAAGAGCTTTTGTCCAGCATGGAGGGAGCCGGGCAGGTAAAGGTTATGATTACCTTAAAATCCTCAGGAGAAGCCATTGTTGAAAAGGATATGACAACAGACAGAAGTTCCTCCACCGAGGTGGATTCCGCAGGAGGCAGCCGTAATTCAAGTGATTTAAATGAGGCGGGAGAAACGGTATATGCAAGTGCGTCCGGAGGCATTTCTTATCCTTATGTAAAACAGATAATCTGCCCGAAGATAGAAGGCGTTGTGGTTTCAGCCCAGGGAGGAGATAATCAGACCGTAAATAAAAATATTACAGAAGCAATTCAGGCATTATTCGGTATAGAAGTTCATAAAATTAAAGTAATCAAAATGAGTTCTAAATAAAGGAGATAGGGACTTGAAAAATATGGTGAAAAAAAATCAGATTATGATTACGGCGCTGGCAATTATGATTGCAGTGGCAGGTTACCTGAACTTCGCAGGAACCAGGATTACAGATGAGGATATTATGACTACAGGAGCAGATGCCGTATCGGCTCTCGATGAACAGGCAGCGATTCAGGAAGATACAGATGTTGCGGCTTTATTTGAAATATCGGATGAAGACATGGAACAGGCTGAAATTTATGATATTGAAAGCATGGATTCCGAAGTAATCACGGAACAGGAAAATTATCTGGATGAAACTATGGATGAGCTTATGGCGGAAACAGCCGCAGATTCAGTGGAGGGACAGATTTCCGAAACGGACACTCCGGGCGAAGCTGTTTTTACTTCCGCATCAAGCCTTGATTCTCTTTCCGGGGCTAAGCTTATGAAGGAACAGGTAAGGGCTAAGAACAAAGAAACCCTGCTGGAAATCATCAATAATGTAAATATCAGTGAAGAGCAGAAGCAGGAAGCCATAGACGGAATGATAGCCATAACCGATATTGCAGAAAAAGAAACTGCTGCGGAAATCCTGCTGGAAGCCAAGGGTTTTGATGATGTGGTGGTGAGTATTGCAGACGGAATGGTGGATGTTGTGGTTAATGCCCCGGAGCTTACCGAAGCACAGCGTGCGCAGATTGAAGATATTGTGGTGCGCAAGACAGGAATCGGAGCGGAAAATATTGTAATCAGTACTATTGCACAGGAATAAAATGTGTTATCCTATTACAAGAGACAATAGCAGAATGAAAGGAACACCGGAATGAAAAGAATATTTTTAATTGTGCTTGACAGTGTCGGAATAGGAGCGATGGAGGATGCAGCAGAGTTTGGTGACGCAGGATGCAATACACTTCGTTCGGCATCACTAAGCTCCTGTTTCCAAATGCCCAACATGGCTCAAATGGGATTATTCAATATTGACGGAATAGATTGGAAGGAAGGCGTAGCTGCCCCCACAGCGGCATACGGCAGAATGAAAGAGGCATCAAAGGGGAAGGATACTACCATTGGACATTGGGAAATTGCGGGAATTATTTCTGAAAATCCCCTGCCGGTATATCCGGACGGCTTTCCTGAGGAAATTTTAAAGCCTTTTTGTGAAATGACAGGAAGGGGTATTTTGTGCAATGCGCCTTATTCCGGAACGGAGGTAATTAAGGACTATGGAGATGAGCATGTAAAAACCGGCAAACTGATAGTATATACTTCTGCAGACAGCGTTTTTCAAATTGCAGCCCATGAGGATGTAGTGCCTGTGGAGACCCTGTACCGTTATTGTGAAATGGCAAGAAAACTGCTTACCGGAAAGCACAGTGTGGGAAGGGTGATTGCAAGACCCTTTACGGGAAGCAGCGGAAACTATACCCGTACGCCCAGACGTCATGATTATTCCCTTCTGCCGCCGGCTCCCACCATGCTGGATGCTATTTGTGCAGCGGGAAAGGAAGTTATCGGAGTAGGCAAGATAAAGGATATTTTTGCAGGACAGGGCATTACCTCTTATGTATATACAAAGGGGAACAGGGAAGGCATTCAAAGGACCCTTCAGTATATGGAACAGGATTTTGAGGGACTTTGTTTTGTGAATCTTGTTGATTATGATATGCTTTACGGACACAGAAATGATATTGAGGGCTACGGAAGGGCGCTGACGGAATTTGATGAAGCCCTGCCTGAAATAATAAGCAGGCTGCGGAAGGATGATGTTCTTATGATAACGGCAGACCATGGCTGTGACCCGGGATATACGGCATCCACCGACCATTCCAGGGAATACACGCCCTTTATTATGTATGGGCACGGAATTAAGCCTGTAAATCTGGGAACAAGAGAAACCTTTGCAGATATAGGTGCAACTGTGTTAAAATACTTAGACGTGCCGGGAAACATTGCCGGTATGCCTGTTTAAAATATTTTTAAATTACCTGGAGGAAAAACACGTGGAAAGTATTGAAAAAGAAATAAACAGAAGACGGACTTTTGCCATTATATCCCATCCCGATGCAGGTAAGACCACGCTGACGGAAAAATTCCTGTTATACGGAGGAGCCATTAATCTGGCAGGGAGCGTTAAAGGTAAAGCAACCGCAAGACATGCGGTATCCGACTGGATGGAAATAGAAAAGGAGAGAGGTATTTCCGTTACCTCATCGGTGCTTCAGTTTGAGTATGAGGGATTTTGCATTAATATTCTGGATACGCCGGGACATCAGGATTTCTCCGAAGATACCTACCGTACCCTGATGGCTGCGGATTCGGCTGTTATGGTAATTGATGCGTCAAAGGGTGTGGAAGCGCAGACCAGAAAGCTTTTTAAAGTCTGTGTTATGCGCAAAATACCTATTTTTACTTTTATAAACAAAATGGACAGGGATGCCAATGATACATTTGAGCTTCTGGATGAAATTGAAAAGGAACTGGGAATAGCAACCTGTCCGGTAAACTGGCCCATTGGCTCCGGCAAGCGTTTTAAGGGAGTTTATGACAGGAATAACCGCTGTGTCATTACTTTTTCCGATACGGAAAAGGGAACGAAGGAAGGTGAAACCACCGTAATTCCCGTGGAGGATGAAGCCAGGCTGAGCCAGGCAATCGGTGAAGAAGCAGCAGGAATATTGTCGGATGAAATTGAACTGCTTGATGGCGCAAGTGCTGAATTTGATTTGCAGCAGGTTCAGGCAGGAGAGCTTACTCCGGTATTTTTCGGTTCGGCGCTTACTAATTTCGGAGTGGAATTCTTTTTGAAGCATTTCCTTGAAATGACGACCACACCCCTTCCCAGAAAGGCGGATACAGGACTGGTTTCTCCCACAGAGAATGAGTTCTCAGCTTTTGTATTTAAAATTCAGGCCAATATGAATAAGGCTCACAGAGACAGAATTGCATTTATGCGTATCTGTTCCGGTAAATATGAAGCCAGCATGGAAGTGAAGCATGTGCAGGGAGGCAGGGTAATGCGCCTGTCACAGCCTCAGCAGATTATGGCAAGCGAAAGAAAAATTCTGGAGGAAGCATATGCCGGAGACATCATCGGTGTGTTTGACCCGGGAATTTTTTCCATTGGGGATACTCTGTGTATGCCGAAGGAACAATTCAAATATGAAGGGATTCCCACCTTTGCGCCGGAGCATTTTGCAAGGGTCAGACAGATGGATACCATGAAAAGAAAGCAGTTTGTAAAGGGAATTACCCAGATTGCGCAGGAAGGCGCTATTCAGATTTTCCAGGAATTTAACATAGGTATGGAAGAAATTATTGTGGGTGTGGTAGGTGTACTGCAGTTTGATGTTTTGAAGTACCGGCTGGAAAATGAATATAATGTGGAAATTAAGCTGGAACCATTGCCTTATGAGCATATCAGATGGATAGAAAATAAGGAAATTGATCTCGCAAAACTGACAGGAACTTCTGATATGAAGAAAATAAAAGATTTAAAGGGCAATCCATTGCTGCTGTTTATAAATTCATGGAGCATTGGCATGACCCTGGACAGAAATAAGGATTTGGTTCTTTCAGAGTTTGGACGTGATTAAATGAAAAAAAGGCGGATAATTCCGGTTTTGATGCTTGTGCTTATGCTTTCGGGCTGTGGGGCATTGCAGGAAAAAACGGAAACAGAACCCCCTCTTGTGGCGGCAACCCAGCCGCCGGATGAGGAAATGCAGAAGTATTCGGAACTTACTCCGGAAATTGTGCAGATACTGAAAAGGAAACAGGCAGGAAACTTTTATTTTGACAGGCTGAATGATATGGAGCAGACGGTTTATGTGGAGATTTTGAATGTGCTCCAAAGCTTTGAAAGTGAAGTGGCATTGACCTGTCTTGAAAGTGATGTAATAGAAAAGGTTTTTCAGTATGTCCTCAATGACCATCCTGAAATATTCTATGTGGAGGGATATACATTTACCAGGTATACTCTTGGAGATGAAGTGAAAAAGATTACTTTTTCCGGTACCTACAACATGGATGAGGAGCAGGTCCTTGAAAGAAAAGAACAGATTGACAGTTATGTGAATTTGTGCCTTTCCGGAATAACAGAGGATATGGATGACTATGAAAGGGTAAAATATATTTATGAATATATCATAGAAAAGACAGAATATGACGCGGATGCTCCTGACAATCAAAATATCTGTTCCGTGTTTATTCATCAGAGAAGTGTCTGCCAGGGATATGCAAAAGCAACCCAGTACCTGCTTAATAAAGCAGGAGTGGAAACGACTCTGGTGGTGGGACGTGTTTCTAAAGGAGAGGGACATGCATGGAATCTGGTTAAGCTTGACGGCAGTTATTATTTCGTGGATACCACCTGGGGAGATGCATCTTATCAGATTGTAGAAGGAAATTCAGAGAAAGCAGCGGAAAGCATACCGCCTATTAATTATGATTATCTCTGTGTCACCACGGCGCAGCTGAATAAAACCCATACGATGGAAGAAGGGACTTCCATTCCCGTTTGTGATGATATGACTGATAATTACTATGTGAGGGAAGGAAAATATTTCACTGAGGTGGACAAGGATAAGCTTTCTGCACTGTTTGCCGGGGCATATGAAGAAGAAAGCACATATATCACATTAAAATGCAGTTCGGATGAAGTATACCGCCGGATGGTGGAGTATCTGATAGAGGAACAGGGGATTTTCAGGTATCTTCAAAATGGGGAAGCCACAGTCTCTTATGCGGATAATAAGGAGCAGATGAGTTTAAGCTTCTGGCTTTAGACAAATGTATTTTTTGTGGTTTGGACTATGCAAAAACCGTATTTTTTGGTATGATTAATGAATAGTTAAAAAAGGCGCTTATCCTATTGTACAAATAAGAAAGGAAAGTTTATCATGGAAAAATCATTTGAACAGAACACATATGTATTACAGGAAGATGATGAATTCGGTACGGTCAAAATTGCTGATGATGTGGTAGCAGTCATTGCAGGGCTGGCAGCTACAGAAGTAAAAGGAGTTGCAGCTATGGCGGGAAATATCAGCAATGAATTGATGAGTAAAATGGGTGTTAAGAGATTATCCAAAGGCGTTAAGGTAGAAGTAATCGGAAAAAGTGTAAAGGCCGATATTAACCTGATTGTGGAATATGGTTATAATATTCCTGCCATTTCCCAGAAAGTACAGGAAAAGGTAAAGTCAACCATAGAGAACATGACCGGTTTGGAAGTAACAGATGTAAACATCCGTATTGCCGGTGTTAATATGATAAAGAACTGACGTAAAAACAGGCAGGACAATATTCATGAGCAGAAGAGAACTGAGAGAATTGATTTTTAAACTGTTGTTTCGTATAGAATTTAATTCCAGGGAAGAGATGGACAAGCAGACAGAATTCTTTTTTGAGGAAGAAGAAAATCAGGCAGATGCAGCGGATACTGCCTATATTACGGATAAGTTCAGCAGGATTGTTGAAAGACTGGAAACAATAGACAGCACTTTGAATGAAAAAGTAAAAGGATGGGATACCGGACGTATGGGCAAGGTGGACTTAACTATCTTAAGGCTTGCCGTATATGAGATTTTATTTGATGAAGAAATTCCCACCGGAGTAGCTATTAATGAAGCCGTGGAACTTGCAAAGAAGTACGGACAGGATTCATCCCCTTCTTTTGTAAACGGTGTATTGGCTAAATTTGCATAAGGTAACAATAAATGATGCGGAACGTGTATACCGTAGGCCAGGTAAATTCATATATAAAAAATATGTTTTCCCAGGATTTTCTGCTGCAGAGCCTTTCCGTAAAGGGAGAGGTGAGTAATTGCAAGTATCATTCCTCGGGGCATATTTATTTTACGTTAAAAGATATGAAAGGAACGATTTCCTGTGTGATGTTTGCAGGAAACCGTTCCGGTCTTGCATTTCGGATGATTGAAGGGATGCAGGTCATTGTGCAGGGAACAGTGGATGTCTATGAACGTGACGGAAAATACCAGCTGTATGCAAAAAGCATTGAGCAGGACGGTGCCGGCGCCCTGTATGAAAAATTTGAAAAATTAAAAAAAGAGCTGGAAGAGCAGGGAATGTTTGCTCCCGAATATAAAAAGCCTATTCCACGCTATGCCCGGAAAATAGGAGTGGTAACGGCTCCTACAGGAGCGGCAGTGCGTGATATTATTAATATTGCAACGAGAAGAAACCCTTACGTGCAGCTGATTCTTTATCCGGCTATTGTGCAGGGGGAGGCCGCAGCACCCAGTATTATTAACGGAATCCATGCCCTGGAAGAAATGCAGGTGGATGTGATTATCGTAGGAAGAGGCGGCGGTTCCATTGAGGATTTATGGGCTTTTAATGAAGAATGCGTGGCACAGGCGGTTTTTGACTGCAGCATCCCCATTATTTCCGCAGTAGGGCACGAAACGGATATCACGATAATTGATTATGTGGCGGATCTGCGTGCGCCCACTCCGTCAGCGGCAGCGGAGCTTGCAGTGTTTGATGTTTTCCTTACCCTCCAGAAGATTCGGGAGCAGGAAAACAATTTAAACAGATTGATGAAGAATAAAATAGAATGGAATAAAATCCGGCTGCAGGCATTTTCAGCAAGGGTGAAAATGAATTCACCTTTAGGAAAAGTCCGTGAAAAGAAAACCTGGCTTATGAACTTGGAAGAAAAACTCACATATGCCATGAACGGACAGATTGCAGAGAAACGCCACAGCCTGGAAATTTATATAGAAAAGTTAAAAGGATTGTCCCCCTTAGATAAACTGAATCAGGGATTTTCTTATGTATCTGACGAAAGGGGCCGGACAGTAACTGATATCAATCAGGTTCAGGTCGGCGACAGCTTACAGATTTACCTGAAAAACGGTAAACTGGCGGCGTCTGTTACAGGAAAGGAATAGAAATGGCAAAGAAGGAAGAAAGCTTTAATCTGGAAGAAGCTTTTTTGAAACTGGAAGAAACAGTTGCAACGCTGGAAAGAGATGATATCTCATTGGAAGCGTCCTTTCAGGAATATCAGAAAGGTATGGAACTGTTAAAAAAGTGCAGTGAAACAATTGATAAAGTGGAAAAGAAGGTTCTTATTTTAAATGAAAACGGAGAGACAGATGAATTTTAAGCAGCTGCAGCAGCAAAAAGTGGAACATATAGAGGCAGTTATTAGAAAGTATCTGCCGGAAGAGACGGGATATCAGAAAACTATATTTGAGGCTATGAATTACAGTGTGCTGGCAGGCGGCAAAAGGCTGCGTCCCATGCTTATGGAGGAAAGCTTCCGGCTGTTTGGGGGCGAAGGAGAAGTAATTGAGCCGTTTATGGCAGCGCTTGAGATGATACATAACTATTCTCTTGTGCATGATGATTTGCCGGCAATGGACAATGACGAATACAGAAGAGGCAGAAAAACAACATGGTCGGTTTACGGTGACGGAATGGCGGTTCTTGCCGGTGACGGGCTTTTAAATCTGGCTTTTGAAACGGCAGCCGGGGCATTTTCCCTTGTTTCGGATTATGAAGAAGCAAAGCGGGTTGCCCGGGCATTGCAGATTCTGGGAGCTAAAGCGGGAATCTATGGAATGATTGGCGGTCAGACTGCAGATATTGAAGCTGAGAACGGTAAAAATCCGTTGACAGAGGAGCTGCTTTTATTTATTCATGAAAAGAAAACGGCAGCCCTTATCCAGGCAGCGCTGATGATTGGGGCAGTTCTTGCAGGAGCTGACGAATCAGCGGTATCCCAAATGGAAAAGGCTGCATACAATATCGGCATTGCATTTCAGATACAGGACGATATATTGGATGTGACAAGTACCACGGAAGTTCTCGGCAAACCGGTAGGCAGTGATGAGAAGAATCATAAGCTTACTTATGTGACGTTAAAGGGAATTGAAGCTTCCAAAAGAGAAGTGGAAAGACTTTCAGACGAAGCAATTCGTATCCTGGATTCTTTTGAGAATAAAAACGAGTTTTTACAGGAACTGGTAGAATCGCTGATTACCAGAGAAAAATAATTGGGTTGACCTAAGAAAAGAAGGTATGTGTATGTTACTGGACAATATCAATAAAGCAAATGATATCAAAAATATAGCACCCGGGGATTATCCTGCGCTGGCGGAAGAAATCAGGGAATTCCTGATAGAGAAGATTTCCAAAACAGGCGGTCATCTGGGCTCCAATCTGGGTGCAGTTGAACTCACCATGGCATTGCACCTTTCTTTTAACCTGCCTGAAGATAAAATTATCTGGGATGTGGGACATCAGTCATATACACATAAGCTTTTGACAGGGCGCAGGGAAGGATTTGAAAATCTTCGCAAATACGGCGGCATGAGCGGCTTCCCCAAACGAAAGGAGAGCGATTGCGACTGCTTTGACACAGGACACAGTTCCACCTCTATTTCTGCAGGACTTGGGCTTGTGAAGGCAAGGGACATTCAGGGGCAGAAGCACAGTGTCATTTCCGTAATCGGTGACGGTTCCCTGACCGGCGGCATGGCTTATGAAGCCCTGAATAACGCTGCCAAGCTGGAAACCAACTTTATTATTGTATTAAATGATAATAATATGTCCATATCAGAAAATGTGGGCGGTGTATCGAAATATCTGAATAACATACGTACGGCAGAGGCTTATCTTGACATTAAGGAAGGTGTGTATAATACCTTAAAGGATATGCCCAAATATGGTGACAGAGTGGTGGAAAGCATCAGGAAAGCCAAAAGCAGCTTTAAGCAGCTTGTAGTGCCGGGCATGTTTTTTGAAGATATGGGTCTGACTTATTTAGGACCGGTGGACGGACACAATATTCCTGCCATGCTGCGTATGTTCCAGGAAGCGAAGAGAGTGAGAAACGGAGTTATAGTCCATGTAATTACCCAGAAAGGAAAGGGCTTTGGACCTGCAGAGCGTCATCCTGCCAGATTTCACGGTGCGGAGCCTTTTGATATAGAGACAGGAATCCCCACGAAGCCCAGAACCACAGCAAATTATACGGATATATTTTCCACTGTGATGACGAAGCTTGGTGCCAGGGATGAAAGAGTGGTGGCAATTACCGCTGCCATGCCCGACGGAACGGGGCTTAAACGTTTCAGAAATATATATCCGGAGAGGTTCTTTGATGTGGGAATAGCCGAGGAACATGCAGTTACCTTTGCGGCAGGCCTTGCGGCAGGAGGATTAAAGCCTGTGGTGGCTATTTATTCTTCTTTTCTTCAAAGGGCCTATGATCAGATTCTGCATGATGTATGTATCCAGAATCTGCCTGTAGTGTTTGCTATAGACAGAGCGGGACTTGTGGGAAGTGATGGAGAAACTCATCAGGGAATTTTTGATTTATCCTATCTTTCTTCCATTCCCAATATGCATATTATGGCTCCTAAAAATAAATGGGAGCTTTCTGATATGATGAAATTTGCGCTTGCGCTTGGAGCGCCTGTAGCGCTGCGGTATCCCAGAGGAGAAGCATATGCGGGACTTCAGGAGTTCCGGGCACCCATTGAAATGGGCAAAGCGGAAGCTTTGTATGTAGAGGGTGAAGTCTGTCTGATGGCTGTGGGAAGCATGGTAAAAACAGCAGAGGCAGTGAGGGAAAACCTTCATGCTGCGGGGATTAAATGCAGCCTTATTAACGCAAGGTTTGTGAAACCTATTGATGAAAATGCCGTTGCTTTTGCGGCAAAGAACCATAAGCTGGTTGTTACCATAGAAGAAAATGTTGCAAGCGGCGGCTATGGGGAAAAGGTCAGAGAGTATTTTGACAGTCTTTCTGCGGACTGCAGTCTGATAAATATTGCAATACCCGATGAATATGTGGAGCATGGAAATGTGGATTTGCTGAAAAAGGAAGTTGGAATTGATGCGGAAAGCATTACAAATCGGATATTAGCGCAGATAAAAAGAGAATCGTAACAGGAAAGAAATGGAATTACCGGATGAAAGAACGATTGGATGTATTACTTGTTCAGGAAGGGTATGCGGCTTCCAGGGAAAAGGCTAAAGCCATTATTATGGCTGGAAATGTTTTCGTGGACGGCCAGCGTGAAGATAAAGCAGGAACTACTTTTGATTTGTCCAAAGTAAAACTGGAAGTGAGAGGCAGCACACTGCCTTATGTAAGCCGTGGGGGCTTAAAGCTTGAGAAGGCAATGAAACAGTTTGGATTAAACCTTGAGGGTAAAATCTGTATGGACATAGGGGCGTCCACAGGAGGTTTTACGGACTGTATGCTGCAAAACGGGGCAAAAAAAGTATATTCCGTAGATGTAGGCCATGGGCAGCTGGATTGGAAACTGCGTAATGACAGCAGAGTGGTCTGCATGGAAAAAACAAATTTCCGCTATATGGTACCGGGAGATATTGAGGATATTCTCGATTTTGCATCAGTTGATGTTTCGTTTATCTCCCTTACCAAAATATTGCTGCCTGCAAGGGCGTTGCTTGCAGAAGATGGAGAAATGGTATGTCTCATTAAGCCTCAGTTTGAGGCAGGGCGTGAAAAAGTTGGGAAAAAGGGAGTTGTAAAAGACCCGGAGGTTCACAAAGAGGTAATTATGAAAGTTATTGATTTTGCCGATTTTCTTGGTTTTGCCATACTTCACCTTGATTTTTCGCCTATAAAGGGACCGGAAGGAAATATAGAATATCTCGTTCATATCGGTAAAATTTCCGGCGGTGAAGCGGCCACGCAGCAGATTACGGAAGCGGAAGCAGAGAAACAGTTAAAAACGATTATAGAAGAAAAAAACGGATATTCCTCTAAGGAAGAAATAAAAGAGCTCATTTCGAAAACAGTACAGCTGGCTCATCAGGGGCTGAAATCGGGGGATTAGCGATGGAGCATTTTTACATAATCACAAATGAGTCGAAGGATTCTGATTTCAAAATTACATACCGCATCAGGGATTATCTGCTGCAATGCGGTAAGAAATGCAGCATTCAGAAGCAGGGGCAGAAGAAAAACGGTAAAGGCTATACGGATATTAATTGCCTGAGTGATGATGTGGATTGCGTTCTGGTGCTGGGAGGAGACGGAACTCTCCTGCAGGCGGCAGTGGATTTGGCGGATCTTTCGGTTCCATTCCTGGGTATTAACTTAGGAACTCTTGGATTTCTTGCAGAAGTTAATAAAAATGATATAGAACAGGCTTTATCAAAGCTGCTTAAAGGTGAATATGAAATCGAAAACCGCATGATGCTGGTAGGATATTATGGGAAAGGAACGGAAGAAAACACAAGAGCTTTAAATGATATTGTTATTACCAGAAAAGGTACCTTACAGATAATCACTTTTACAATCAGCGTCAATGGACAGTTTCTGCACAGATATAGTGCCGACGGAATGATAGTGGCTACGCCCACCGGTTCTACGGGGTATAATCTATCGGCAGGCGGTCCCGTGGTGGACCCTAAAGCGCAGCTTATGGTCATTTCACCTATTTGTCCCCATTCCATGCAGCATAACAGCATTGTGCTTTCTCCGGAAGACGAGATTACCATTGAGATTGAAACAGGACATGACGGAATCAGGCAGGAAGTGGAAGCCATTTTTGACGGAAGCCACAGAGTTACCTTGTGCACCGGAGATAAAATTGTAATAAAGAGATCGGAAAAGACCACCGGAATTGTAAAGCTGAACAAAGCAAGCTTTCTGGAGATTCTTCACAGAAAGATGTGTGACTGGAAATAACGCAGCTATTTTAAGCAGGAGAAGTTATGAAAAAGAGCAGACATCAGAAAATAAAAGAACTGGTTGAACAATATGAAATCGAAACCCAGGAGGAGCTTGCCGACAAGCTCCGTGAAGCCGGCTATAATGTTACTCAGGCCACTGTTTCAAGGGATATCAGGGAACTGAAGCTGTCCAAAATTCCCATGGGAGACGGCAGGCAGAAGTATACGGTGCTGCTTCACAGTGACCATTATCTGAGTGATAAATATATCCGCGTTTTGAAAGACGGGTTTGTTTCCATGGACATGGCTCAGAATATATTGGTAGTAAAAACGGTTTCCGGTATGGCTATGGCAGTAGCGGCAGCTATTGATGCCATGAAGCTGAAGGAAATAGTAGGTTCCATAGCAGGGGATGATACCATAATGATGGCTGTCAGAACAGTAGAAGATACCGAAACGGTAATGGGTAAAATACGTAACGTACTTGAGGAATAACCGACTTTGCAGCAAAGTGATGCATTGCGTCATAGCTGATGCATGGGAGGAATGGAAATGCTTGAAAGTTTACACGTTAAAAATTTAGCGTTAATTGATGAGGCTGAGGTGGATTTCACCGGAGGCCTGAATATATTAACAGGAGAAACGGGAGCTGGTAAATCCATTATTATCGGCTCCATTAATCTGGCACTGGGAGCCAAGGCGGATAAGGAATATATCCGGTCAGGTACAGATTATGCGCTGGTGGAGCTTGTTTTTTCATTAAACGAAAACCAGCAGAAAGCGCTTGAAGAAATGGAGCTGCCTGTAGAAGAAGACGGCACGCTGATTTTGCAGAGAAAAATCATGGCAGGGCGAAGCGTATGTAAGGTAAATGGCGAAAGTGTCAGCACGGGACAGCTGAAAATGCTGTCAGGTTATCTGCTTGATATGTACGGTCAGCATGAACATCAGTCTCTTTTAAAGGTTTCCAAGCACAGGGAATTCCTGGATGGTTATGCAGGAAAGGCAATGGAGGAGAAAAAAAGCCGGCTTAAGCTTCTTTACCGCAGTTACAGGCAGCTGGAGGAGGAACTGGCTTCCAACCGGCTGGATGAAAATGAAAGAGCAAGGGAAGTTGATTTGCTTTCCTTTGAAGTAAATGAAATAGAAGCGGCATCTCTTGTACCCGGAGAAGATGAGCAGCTTGAAAATCTGTACCGCAGGATGACCAATGCAAGGAGGATAAAGGAAGCTGCATATCTTGCTCATGGACTTACCGGTTATGAAGAAAACGGATGTGCAGGAGAAGCTATTGGCAGGGCGGTAAGGGAACTGAAAAGCGTAAGCGGCTATGACGAGGGCTTAGAGCCTGTGATTGAGCAGCTGACGGAGATTGATAACCTGCTGAACGATTTCAACCGTTCCATGGCGGATTATATGGAAAGCCTTGAATTTGATGAAGAAGAGTTTGTAAAAACAGAGGAAAGGCTGAACACTTTAAATCACTTAAAAGGAAAATACGGATTCTCTTTGGAAGATATTCTTGCATCTTATGAGGAAAAGGAAAAGCGTCTGCAGCAGCTGCAAAGCTATGAGGAATATTTAACGGACCTTCAGGACAGAGTAAAAGAAGAAAAGGAAAAAGTGCTTGCGCTGTGCGAAGAAATCTCAGCTTTAAGGGGTGAAGCGGCGGCGGGACTTTCCGCAAAGCTTACAGCAGCTATGGTGGATTTAAATTTTATAGATGTTGATTTTTCAATAGAAGTTACGCCGAATGAGGATAAGATTTCAGAGGACGGGTATGATAATATCGAATTTCTGATTTCCACCAATCCGGGAGAAAAGAAAAAGCCTTTGCAGCAGGTAGCCAGCGGCGGTGAGCTTTCCAGGATTATGCTTGCTTTTAAGAGTGTGTTGGCGGATAAGGATGAAACAGATACCCTTATTTTTGATGAAATTGATACCGGAATCAGCGGTAAGACGGCATGGAAGGTAGCCGGGAAACTGGGCCAGCTTTCGGTAAATCATCAGATTATCTGTATTACCCATCTTCCGCAAATCGCAGCCATGGCGGATTCTCACTATCTGATTGAAAAGCAGGTAAAGGGAGAAAGAACCGTAACCGATATTGCTGTGCTTGGGGACGGGGAAAGCCTGAATGAGCTTGCAAGGCTTCTGGGAAGCGGAAGCGTTACAGAGGCAGTTCTGACCAATGCAAGGGAAATGAAGGAGCTGGCACAAAAAACTAAAAAATAAAGTTTTTGCGATGACATGAAACATTTGGAAACAAAAATTTAAGAACTTTCAACTAAAATAAAAAGATTTTCACATACTAGAAGAGACATGCATTTGTATGTCTCTTTTGTGTTTATGGCAATAGAAGGTTAGCAGGTGGAACTTTCTGTTGTCTGGTATTTTATAAGAAGGATGTGAAAACTTGAATCATATAGAAGAAATCTATAAAAAAATTTTATATGTTTTGCTTTTTTTCGGTATCATTGCTGCCCTGATTTCCTTCTATTATTATATGTGGAAAAGTGTGCCTTCTACTATTATGGTTAAGGCAGGAGTAGACCAGGAGCTGAACCTGAATATTCCGGCTTCGGGGAAATTGTATAAGGATGCGGTAGAGACCAGCGGTCAGGCAAAGAGCAATATAGATGATAAAAGCATTCAAATTGATTTCAGCAGCCCTGTTACAGTAAAAGCGAGTCAGACAGATACTTACAAACTTCAGGTGAAGCTGTTTGGTTTTATTCCACTTAAGGATGTGGATGTGGAGGTAATTCAGGATATCAGGCTTAAGCCTGCCGGAATTCCTATCGGTATCTATGTTAAGACGGAAGGCGTACTGGTTGTTGGAATCGGGGAGTTTGAAGGTGAAGACGGGCAAATCTGTCACCCTGCAAAATATATTTTGAAAGCAGGAGATTATATTCTGGAAATGAATGATGAAGCCATTACGGGAAAAAAGCAGCTGATTGAGAAAATCAGTCATCTGGAAGGGCAGGAAGTGGTATTTAAGGTAAAAAGAGGAGATGAAATTATTCAGGTAATGGCAAAGCCGGAACTGAATCAGAATGGGGAATATAAAATGGGCATCTGGGTAAGGGACAATGCCCAGGGTGTGGGAACCATGACTTACATTGATGAAAACGGATGCTTCGGCGCACTGGGGCATGGAATTAATGATGTGGATACCAGTACTTTGATGGAACTGAAAAGCGGAACCTTGTATCATACGGAAATTATCGGCATTACAAGGGGAAGCAATGGTTCTCCGGGAGAACTGACGGGCTTTATTGAATATGATGACAGGAATATTATGGGATCTATTACGGAAAATACATCTAAGGGAATTTTCGGCCTTTGTACGCCGGAAATATCGGAAAACAGTGAGTATGATTATCTTCCTGTCGGACTGAAGCAGGAAATTAAAAGGGGGCCTGCGCAGATTATCTGTTCTATCGGTGAGGGAACAGAAATCTATGATGTGGAAATTACGGATATCAATTTGGAAAATGATAACATAAACAGAGGGATTGTGCTGAAAATCACAGACCCGGACCTTCTTTCGGCAACAGGGGGAATTGTTCAGGGAATGAGCGGCAGCCCCATTATTCAGAATGGTAAAATTATAGGAGCCGTTACCCATGTTTTGGTGCAGGATTCCACCAAGGGATATGGAATTTTTATTGAAACTATGCTGACCCATTAAAGAATCGCATCTGTGCCCGGTTTTTGTTTCAGGCTGTGAGGCCGGCATCCTGCAGCCGATGGTATTGGGTTGTTGACTTCCCGGCCTGTATTTATTATTATGAATCTATGATTTATTACCGGAAAGGGGTTTTATAAATGAACATTACAAAAGATGTGGTATATGCAGGCGTAGACGATAAAGACATTGAACTCTTTGAATCTCAATATGCGGTTCCTGACGGGGTGTCCTATAATTCTTATGTGATATTTGATGATAAAGTAACTGTTATGGATACTGTTGACGGGAGGAAAACAAAAGAATGGCTGGAGGGCTTAAAGGAAATATTGGGTGAAAAGAAGCCTCATTATCTTGTGGTTTCCCATGTGGAGCCGGATCATGCCGGCAGTGTGGCGGCTTTCCTTGAGGCTTATCCTGAAACAGAAGTCGTGGGAAATGCGAAGACTTTTCAGTTTCTTTTACAGTTTTTTCCGGAATTGGAGGAAAAAATGCGGAAGATAGTGGTTTCGGAAGGAGAAACATTATCTTTGGGCAGCCATACGCTTCAGTTTTTTATGGCACCTATGGTTCATTGGCCTGAGGTTATGGTAACTTATGAACAGTCAGAGAAAATTCTTTTTTCGGCAGATGCGTTTGGAAAATTCGGCACATTTGACAGAAAGGATGACTGGGTTTGTGAGGCAAGGCGTTATTATATTAATATAGTCGGTAAATATGGGGCAATGGTTCAGATGCTTCTGAAAAAGGCAGCTAAACTGGACATACAGATTATCTGTCCTTTGCACGGGCCGGTTTTGAATGAAAATCTGTCTTATTATATAGAAAAGTATGATATCTGGAGCAGTTACCGCGCGGAAGATTGCGGGGTATTAATTGCTTACGCTTCCATTCACGGGCATACGGCCCGGGCGGCAGAAATACTGGCTGAACTGTTAAAAGAAAAGGGAGAAAAGACAGAAATTTTTGACCTGGCAAGGAATGATATGTCAGAAGCAGTTGAAGGCGCGTTCCGTTATGACAGAATGGTGCTTTTAAGCGCTACCTATGACGGAGGTCTTTTCCCATGTATGGAGGATTTTCTTGCTCATTTGAAAAATAAGGCATATCAGAAACGGACGGTAGCTTTAATTGAAAATGGCTCCTGGGCGCCCATGGCAGCCAAATGTATGAGACAGATGCTGGATTCCATGAAGGAGATTACTGTTTTAGAGGATGTTATTTCCATAAAATCAGCTTTGAATGAAAGAAATATGGATGCATTGAAACAGCTGGCAGAAAATCTTTAATCCGGCAAAAGGGCTTTAAGGCAGTAATTCTAAAAATTGCTGCCTTATATTTTTTTTGTTCATTTTTTATAAAAAAAATTTAAAAAAAATAGTCCTAATTTACTATTTGCCGAAAGTGAAAAAATGGAAGAAAAGAATGTTGACGGCGAAAATGAAATGTGATAAAAAATCTATTGAATATAAAGATATAATTAAAATAAATAGTGAAGGAGAACCAAAGATGTTAAAGAAATTGGATGACATGAAAATGAAAAATAAGCTTAATTTTGGTTACAAGGTAGTTATCGGTTTTATGATTTTATCCGGTATTTTCAGCATGCTGGGATTAGGTACTCTGTTTGCGAATTTAAATAATTATGTTAATGGCGCACAGAGGGCGGATACGGCTGTAAAAGTGTGCAGAATCGATACTAATATTGCCGCCAGAAATATCAGGGAAATGGTTTTGAATGATGACACAGCCAGTTATGCCGGATATAAAACCGAAGTGGAAGAACGGTTAACTGAAGTGGGAACGGAACTGGAAGCTTTGAAAGCTACAGGCATGATAGATGATGAGCTTTATACGAGATATTCTGCTGCTTTAAATGAGTGGGGTACAATCGGATATAAGATCATTGAAAAAATTGAGGCAGGAGATAAGGATGCAGCTGCAGAGATGATTCTTTCAGAATGTGCGCCGGCTCTTGAAAATGTAGTAACCATATCCCGGGAAATTGATGTAATTACTGATGAATTAAAGCAGGAGGCTATCAGAAACAGTTGGATTTCCTTTGCAGCCGGGTTAGTTTCAATTGTTTTATTTATTGTTGTGGCAGTTATATTGGCAGTCAGAATCGGAAAACGTATTATTGCTTCTATTACAATTCCCCTTCAGGAAATTGAAGTGGTTGCAAAAGAATTGTCGGCAGGAAATTTACATAGTAATATTGAATATCATTCCAGTGATGAAATCGGCAGTCTGGCACACAGCCTGAGAAAATCTATCCGCATTTTAGGCTCTTATGTAGATGATATCTCCAGAGCCATGACGGAATTTTCAAACGGTAATTTTGATGTGCAGCCTGAAGTGGAATGGAAGGGAGACTTCACAGGTATCCTTGACGCTTTCATGATGTTTGAAAGAAGCATGGCAGATACCGTAAAGAGTATTCAGCGTGTTGCAGACCAGGTAAAGAGCGGTTCCGAACAGGTTTCGGAAAGTTCCATGGATTTGGCACAGGGAGCTACCGAACAGGCAAGTATTACAGAAGAACTTGCAGCTACCATTGAAAGTGTATCTGAACAGGTATCCAGAAATGCTGAGAGCGCAAAAGATATCAGCAAAAAGGTAGAAAATGTAGGTGTGGAAATAGTCAACGGTAACGAGAAGATGCAGGAAATGGTAGAGTCCATGACGGAGATTAATGAATCTTCAAAAGAAATCGGTAAGATTATTGCTACCATCAATGACATTGCATCCCAGACCAATCTTTTGGCATTAAATGCTTCCATTGAAGCGGCAAGAGCCGGAGAAGCAGGAAAAGGATTTGCAGTAGTGGCTGACCAGGTTTCCGTATTGGCGGCACAAAGCTCTGAAGCGGCAAAGGAATCTACTGTATTAATTGAGTCTTCTGTCAGGGCAGTGGAAAAAGGTATGGTAATTGCGGACGAAACTGCAAAGCAGCTTGAAAATGTAGTAACAGGCTCCAGGGTTATTACGGAGGAAGTAAACAAGGTTGCCGATGCACTGGGCGCCCAGGAGGAATCCTTCAAGCAGATTAATGCAGGCGTAGACCAGATTAATGATGTGGTACAGACGAACTCAGCAACCTCACAGGAATGTGCAGCGGCAAGCCAGGAGATGAGCAGTCAGGCATCCACGCTGGAAGGTTTGATTCGTAAGTTCAGGGTGGCAAAATTTAAAGATTGATAATAAATATTTTGAATCAGATGAATGGAGAGTGTTCTCAAAAGTCAGGAAAGGACTTTTGAGAGCACTTTTTTGTATAATAAAAATTTCCGGTGTTTATTTAAGGATTATTTAATAATTTCCCCTTTATAATGGTTTTCATACCGGTAAAAGAATGAAAAGGAGAAAAAAATGCTGTTACATATACTGAAAAAAGATTTAAAAAGAAAACGGACCATGAATATTATCCTGTTTTTATTTATTACCATGGCGGCTGCATTCCTGGCAAGCTCAGTGAGCAACCTGATTACCATAACGGGAGCTGTGGAGCATCTGCTGGATATGGCAAAAACACCGGATTTCCTTACAATCGTGCTTTCGGAAGGAGAAGGAACTCCTGTGGAGGAATTCCTGAAAAATTGTGAGTATGTGACGGAGTATGAAGCGATTGACATCTATGTCTTGCAGGATAGTGATATTGAAATTGTAAAATGTGCGAAGGAACCTGATAAGCATAAATATGACAGGGGAAATATTGTTTCCGTGGCGCCTGTTCCCCATAATTTTCTGAAGGTATTTGATATGGAAGGGGAGCCTCTTACGCTGAATCCGGGAGAAATAGCGCTGCCGAAGCTGCAGGCGGAAAGCAATAATTTACAGCCGGGAGATATCTTAAAGATAACCTGCGGAAGCCGTGAAACGGAGTTTACTGTTAAGACCATTGTAAAGGATCCGGTTTTCGGTACAAATTTAATGGGTTTTAAGAGACTTTTTATTACTCCGGAGGATTATGAATACCTGACAGGGGAAGGAGAGCATGTCCATACTATGATTTACACTGTAAATTACCGGGATGAAAAGGCTTTTCTTAAGGAATATAAGAAAAATAACTTTCAGGTAATCTCAAGTGTGGATAAGGCGCTGGTTAAGATGTGTTATGTTTTTGATATGTTGATTGCGGGTATTTTAATTGTAGTAAGCATCTGCCTGATTTTAATTTCTTTTCTGATTCTCCGGTTTACCATTGTGTTTACCCTTCAGGAAGATTATAAGGAAATCGGCATTATGAAGGCAATCGGCATCAGAGATATCAGTATAAAGGGAATTTATCTTTTAAAATACCTTGCGATAGCGTTTCTTGGAGCAGCGGCAGGCTTTTTTATCAGTTTTCCTTTTGAAAATGTCCTGCTTACTATCGCAATGCAGAATCTGATTGCAGATGATATGCAGAAGAAGGCGGGAGTTAATCTGCTCTGTGCAGTTGCAATTGTGATGATAGTGATTTTATTCTGTTATTGCAGCACAGGAAAAGTAAAGAGATTTACAGCCATGGAGGCAATCAGAAGCGGGAGCAATGGAGAGCGCTATGCAGTTAAGAGCCTGATAAAGCTCCACAGGAGAAAAAGAATGAACACGTCGTTTTATCTGGCCTGTAATGATGTGGCTGCCCATCCCAAAAGGTATCTGGTACTGGCAATGATTTTTTGTATCGGTACGCTGCTTATTCTGCTTCCCTTAAAGGCAGTTCATACCTTAAAGGATAAAAGTATTATCCGTACCTTTAATCTGCAGTCTTCATCGGTATTCATAGATACAGGAAAGCTGGAGAAGTATATGACGGATGAAAACAATGAGCTGCTGACAGCGGACCTTAATGAAATCAAACAGGAATTAAAGAAGAATGGGCTGATTGCGGAGGTATGGGCGGAAACAAATTATAGGGTATCCTGCTATGGAGATGAACCGGAAGAGAATGTCTCCTATTTTACCATGCAGCAGGTAGGAAAAGAGGAGGATGATTATGATGTACTTGAAGGAAAGGTTCCTGTCCTGCCTAATGAAGTAATGATTACGGAAAAAACAGCTGAGGAACTGTCCGTAGGAATCGGTGATTCCGTCTGCTATCAATATGAGGACAAAACAGAGGAGTTTATTGTTACTGGTATTTTCCAGAGCATGATGAATATGGGAAACGGATTCAGAATCGGTAAAAATGCTAAAATGCATGCTCCTTTAAGCGGGGTGTTCGACATTCAGGCAAAGATAGAAAGTGAGTTGTCTGATGAAGATATTAAGGAAAAGATACAGGAAATCTTTCCCGAATATCAGATAGAAACAAGCAGAGAATGGATGGATGACATGATAGGAGACATTTCGGGTGCTTTAGACAGGCTGGAATTGTTCATTTTAGGGATAGTGCTTGGAATCAATGTGCTTATAACCATGCTTACAATGAAAACACTGATTGCCAGGGAAAGAGGGGAAATAGCCATGTTAAAAAGCATCGGATTTTCTGACAGGAGTATCAAAGGCTGGCAGAGTATACGAATCCTGATCGTTTTATGCTTTTCTATTTTATGGGGAACCCTTCTTTCCGCTCCCCTTGCGAAGGTGACAATAGCACCCATGTTTGCAATAATGGGAGCCACCAGCATAGAGCTGATTACAAAACCCATGGAAGTCTATGTGGTTTATCCGTTGATTATGCTTATAGTAACGGGAATTGCTGCCTATCTGTGTGCATCGGAGATAAGGAAAGTAGATTTAAAGGAAATTAATACATTGGAATAAAAGGAGAACAGGATGAATCAGTTAATCGTAAAGGATTTGTGTAAAACATATATTGTAAATAAAAGACAGAACAATGTGCTTCGTAATATTAATCTCACTGTCAATGAGGGTGAAATGGTCGCTGTTATGGGGCCTTCCGGTTCCGGTAAATCCACCCTTTTATATACGGTAAGCGGCATGGACAGCGCTACGGCAGGTAAGGTAAACTTTTTCGGAAAGGAAATAGAAGCTTTAGACCCTGAGGAAATGAGCAGATTAAGGCTTACTGAAATGGGATTTATTTTCCAGCAGATGTATATGTTAAAAAATCTTACAATCTATGATAATATTATTTTACCGGCCTATCAGGCAAATGCGGGACAGAAAAAAAAGAACCGGACACAGATTAATGAGCGTGCAAAAGAATTAATGAGAAAGCTCGGTATTATGGAGGTTGCGGAAAATGATATTACCGAGGTTTCGGGAGGACAGCTTCAAAGGGCATGTATCTGCCGGAGTTTGATTAACCGGCCCAAAATGGTTTTTGCGGATGAACCTACAGGGGCTTTGAACCAGCAGAATTCCAAAGAGGTTATGAGAGAGTTAAACCGCATCAATGGAGAAGGCACTACCATTATGCTGGTGACCCATGACAGCAGGGTAGCAGCCAAAAGTGACAGAGTGCTCTATCTGGAAGACGGAAATATTAAAGGGGAAATGCAGCTTGGCAAATTTGAGAATGAGAGTGAAATCAGGAACAGGGAAAGAAAGCTGTCCGGCTGGCTTCTGGAAATGGGATGGTAAGAAGGCTGCTGAAGGAGGAAGATAAATGACAGATATTCTTCTTGTGGAAGATAACAGGGAACTGGCGGAATTAATTCAGACCTTTCTGAAAAGAGACGGATATCTTGTGGCCTGCAGGGAAAGTGCCGGAGAAGCTCTGGCTTTCCTTGCAGAAACAAATGTAAAGATGATTCTGCTGGATATCATGCTGCCGGGAATGGATGGATTTGGATTCTGCAGGGCAGTCAGAAAGGAAAGCAATGTTCCCATAGTGATTATGAGCGCCCGGGTGGATAAAGAAGATAAAATGAACGGCTTTGCCCTTGGAGCCGATGATTATCTGGAAAAGCCTGTGGATATTGATATTCTAAGAGCCAAAATAGGCGCACTTTGGCGGAGAAATTATGACAGGAAAAAAGAAAGGCAGATTCTTTGTTCAGGAGCAGTTTCCATTGATAAGGATGCAAAAAAGGTATTGTTTCATGAAAAGGAATTGTCCCTGACCGGTAAAGAATATGAGCTGCTTTTGCTTCTTGCGGAAAATCCGGGAAAAACTCTCAGTAAGGAGTTTTTGTTTAACCGGATATGGGGCGCAGACAGTTTCAGTGAAAATCAGACCCTTACGGTGCATATTAAGATGCTGCGTGATAAGCTGGAAGAGGAGCCTAAAAATCCAAAGAGGATTATAACCGTATGGGGTGTGGGATACAGATATGAAGAAATTTAATCTGATAATGGGCGGAGTGATGGCTTTTTATCTGGCGGCGCTTCTTTTGACAGGGTTATTCATGGAAAAGCAGTCTGAGGAAAAGAGCAGGGAATATCTGGTGGAAGTGAACAGAATTATGTACGGCTTAGAAGAGGAAGGGGGCTTTTCTGAGCCTGATTTGCGTGAAATGAGGTTTATAAACAGGGTAACTTTTCTTAATGCCGGGGAGATGGGGGATTTACAGAAGCTGGAAGGATTTTTCCATAAAAAGAACGGAATGGAAACTTGTATACAGCCCCTTTCTGATGGAGAGAAAATGCTGGGATTTGTCCGTTTTGATTACCAAAATGCTTCCGGTGAAAAAGAAAGATTTTTGCTTGTAGAAGGGATAATTCTGTTATCAGGTATTTTTATGCTGATTGTTCTGCTCTATATCAGAAATAAGCTGATAAAGCCCTTTTTTGCCCTGCGGGATATGCCTTATGAACTGGCAAAAGGTCATCTTCAGACGGAAATTGAAGAAAATAAAAGCCGGTTCTTTGGAAAATTTGTATGGGGAATTTCCATGCTGAAGGATAATCTGAAGGCTTCCCAGATAAAAGCGCTGAAACTGGAAAAGGAAAAGAAGCTGCTTTTGCTGTCTGTTTCCCATGATATTAAGACACCTTTAAATTCCATTAAGCTGTACGCAAAGGCTCTGGAGGAAGGTCTTTACGATACGGAAGACAAGCAGGTGCAGGCAGCCAGGCATATCGAAAAGCTTTCAGGAGAAATTGAGGGGTTTGTGCAGGAAATCGTGAAAAGCTCCAGCGAAGAAATTATAACGGTGGAAGTTGAAAATTCAGAATTTTATCTGAAGGATTTCGTAAAGCAAATCAGGGAATATTATGAGCCGAAATGCAGGCTGCTGATGACGGAATTTGTAATTGGTAAGTTTGACAATAAGCTTCTTAAAGGCAGCAGGGACGGCGCCTTTGAGGCAGTGGAAAATATTATGGAGAATGCCTTTAAATACGGAGACGGAAGAAAAATAGAAATTACTTTTTATGAGGAGGAATACTGCCAGCTGATAAAAATCAGAAATACGGGAGAGCCTGTAAAATCAGAGGAAATGCCCCACCTTTTTGACAGTTTTTACAGGGGAAGCAATACGGGCAGCAGGGAAGGAAACGGATTGGGGCTGTATATCTGCCGGGAGGTTATGCGTAAAATGGAGGGCGAAATCTTTGCCTGCCAGGAGGAGGACGGCATGAGCTTTCATCTGGTGTTCCAAATGTAGTAATCGGAAGTTCAATAAGCATAAAGTTTCATAAATTACGCAGAATATATTAAAAATAAATGGACATTAAGTCCGGAGGCGATAGTTTATGAATTCTATTTGGACGGAAAGTGCCACACTTCCCCATTTTGAGGCTCTTTATGAAGATAAAAAAACAGATGTGCTGATTCTTGGCGGCGGGATTACGGGAATTTTATGCGCATATTTTCTGCAGAAAGCAGGGGTTGATTATATTCTTGCGGAAGGCAGGGAAATCTGCTCAGGTATTACAAAGAATACCACGGCAAAAATTACGGCTCAGCACGGGCTTATCTATGATAAGCTTTTAAAAAGCGCAGGACCTTTAAAAGCAGAAATGTATTTGAAAGCAAATCAAAGGGCGGTGAAAAAGTATTTTGAACTGTGCAGGGATATAGGCTGTGATTTTGAGGAAAAAACCTCATGGATTTATTCTCTTAATGACAGAAAAAAGCTGGAAGAGGAAGCGGAAGCGTTATATCGGATGGGAGCAGATGTCAGAATTTCCGATACAACCGAGCTTCCTTTTGCTGTTGCCGGCGCTGTGGGCATGGAGAAACAGGGACAGTTTCATCCGCTGAAATTTCTCGGGAAGCTGGCAGAGGGCCTAAAAATCTATGAGAATACCTTTGTAAAAGAACTTAAGGAACATACGGCAGTTACGGAAAAGGGGAATATTCATTTTAAACAGCTGATAGTTGCCACTCATTTTCCTGTGGATAACAAGCATGGTATGTACTTTCTGAAAATGTACCAGCACCGCTCCTATGTGATTGCCCTCAAAAATGCTGCTCCAATTAACGGGATGTATCTGGATGAGGCGAAAGGAGGAATGTCCTTCCGGGGCTTTGAAGATTATCTGTTGATTGGAGGAGGCGGGCACAGGACAGGCAAAAAGGGAGGAAACTGGCAGGAACTCAGAAGCTTTGCAAATAAATATTATACTGATGCGGAAATAAAATATTTCTGGGCAGCTCAGGACTGCATGAGCCTTGACCAAATCCCTTATATCGGAGCTTATTCCCCCAATATGCCGGGCTGTTATGCGGCATCAGGCTATAATAAATGGGGAATGACTTCTTCTATGGCAGCGGCTGAGCTTTTGGCAGATATGGTGCTTGGAAAGGAAAATCCGTTTGCAGAGGTTTTTAATCCTTCAAGAAGCATGCTGAAACCACAGCTTTTGGTTAACGGTTGTGAGTCTGTGAAGAACCTGCTGACTCCTTCTGAAAAACGCTGCCCCCATTTAGGCTGTGCATTGAAGTGGAACGGGGCAGAGCAGTCATGGGATTGTCCCTGTCACGGTTCAAGATTTGATAAAGACGGCGGACTTATTGATAACCCTGCAAATGGAGACTTGAAACCTTAAGCTGCTGCGGCATTTTGCTGCGTTGCGCATTGACATAAACCATTCTGCCCGATAAACTGAAAGCAGATATTTTTAGATGGACTATCACCTCAAAAGGGGTGGAATGGTGTATGAAAGGAAAACAATATGAGATATCCTGAATTTTTAAAAGAAAACGGAACGATCGGTTTTGTGGCGCCTTCATTTGGGTGCAATATGGAGCCTTATAAATCGGCTTTTGAAAATGCTTTAAGGAAATGGAAGGAAATGGGTTATGGCATTGATTTAGGGCCTAACTGCTATGCCAATGAAGGAACCGGCATCAGCAATACGCCGGAAAAATGCGGAAAGGAACTGACGGATTATTATATCAGCGGCGGCAATGACTGCCTGATTTCCTGCGGCGGAGGCGAATTGATGTGTGAAATTCTGAATTTCGTGGATTTCGATAAAATAAGAAAAGCACCGCCGAAGTGGTATATGGGTTATTCGGACAACACGAATATGACATTCCTTCTTGCAACCCTCTGTGATACGGCTTCCATCTATGGTCCCTGTGCCGCTGCTTTTGGCATGGAGCCATGGCATCCTTCCATTTCAGACGCCTTCGCACTGCTTAAGGGAGAAAAAAGATGCTTTGAAAGCTACGGTATGTGGGAAAAGGAAAGCCTTAAGGATGAGGAACATCCGTTACTGCCTTATAACTGTACAGAGCCTTTGCAGATTAAGCTGTTTGTGCCGGATGGGAATGGCGGTACAATGGAAACGGAAGAGACATTCATGGAAGGAAGACTTCTTGGAGGCTGTATGGACTGTCTTGTAAACCTTCTCGGCACCGGCTTTGATAAAGCAGCGGACTTTGGTGAAAGGTATAAAGAGGACGGAATCATATGGTTTCTGGAAGCCTGTGATTTAAATGTCTTTGCTATAAGACGCGCCATGTGGCAGATGGAGAATGCGGGCTGGTTCCGGTATGTGAAGGGCTTTTTAATCGGGCGTCCCCTGCAGGGAGGCGACATGATGAATCTGAACCGCTTTGATGCAGTGCTTGCATCAGCATCAAAATATCAGGTGCCGGTATTTATGGATGTGGACCTGGGACATCTTTCCCCTGCAATGCCCCTTATAACGGGCAGTATGGCAAAGATAAAAGGCAGGAAAGGAAGAATCAGTGTAACCATGGATTTGTCCGGCGGCGAATCAGTGCGATGAATGACAGTTGAATGGGCGTATCATGTTCTTTATAATAATTTCATATCAATATTTGTGAAAAAATGGAGGAATTATAATGGAACAGCTTAATTTAACTGCAATAAAAGATACGGATAAGGTGTATGAAATTCTGGATGATTTGATTTCCAGAAACAGGGAATTCCAGATTATGATCACTGTCCCTTCCGGGAATCATATGACGGACAGGGAAGTAAGGGAACCGTCAGGGATGAAAAGGGAGCTGACTTATAATCTTGAAAAGGATGTAACGGATATGATTCATGAAATAGGGGTTCCTGCGCATATTAAAGGTTATCAGTATTTGAGAGAAGCGATTATGATGTCGGTGGAGGAGCCGGATATGCTCGGCTCTATTACCAAGGTGCTTTACCCTACTATTGCAAAAAGATATCAGACCACTTCGAGCCGGGTGGAGAGGGCCATCAGACATGCCATTGAAGTGGCATGGAACAGGGGAAGAATGGAAACTCTGGATAATTTGTTCGGATATACGATTAATAACGGCAAGGGGAAACCCACTAATTCTGAATTTATTGCGCTGATTGCGGATAAGATCCGGCTTCAGTACAAAAAATAAAGAAGCAAAAATATCCAAATTCTCTCTTTTAATGATAAGATTAATGTTGTATAATCAATATTAATAATAATGTTGGAGGGTTTGTGATGAAGAAGATACTTTTTGTCGCATCAGAGGGTGTACCATTTATTAAGACGGGAGGACTTGCCGATGTAGTGGGCTCTCTTCCCAAATGTATTGATAAGCAGTATTTTGACGTAAGAGTAATTCTTCCCAAATATACCTGCATGAAGCAGGAGATGAAGGATAAGCTCAGTTATGTCAATCATTTTTATATGGATTTTCATTGGAAAAATGAATATGTAGGCATACTATATGCAGAGGTGGACGGCGTTAAGTATTATTTTATTGACAATGAAATGTTCTTTAACGGTTTTAAACCGTACAGTGATAATGCGCTGTTTGAAATTGAAAAGTTTGCATTCTTTTCAAAAGCGGCTTTATCCATTTTGCCGGTCATTGATTTCAGACCGGATATTATTCACTGCCATGACTGGCAGACAGGACTTGTTCCTGTTTACTTAAAAGAGCGTTTTCAGGGAAATGAGTTTTACCGCGGCATCAAATCCATAATGACTATTCACAACCTGAAATTCCAGGGTAAATGGAGCATTAAGGAAGTGCAGGATATTACCGGGCTTCCCGATTACTATTTTACGCCGGATAAGCTGGAGTCTTATAAGGATGCCAATTTACTGAAGGGCGGTCTTGTATTTGCGGATGCCATAACAACTGTAAGCGATACTTATGCCGAAGAAATTAAAACTGAGTTTTACGGAGAAAATCTGGATGGGCTTTTACGTGCAAGAAGCCATGATCTGCGCGGTATTGTAAATGGTATCGATACGGATGATTTCAATCCCGAAACAGATAAATTTATTGAATACAATTACAATGCAATGAATTTCCGTAAGGAAAAAATTAAAAATAAACGTGCGCTGCAGGCAGAGCTTGGTTTAGAGCAGGATGATAAGAAATTCATGATTGGTATTGTATCAAGGCTTACGGATCAGAAGGGCTTTGACCTGATTGCCTATATTATGGATGAACTTTGCCAGAGCAATGTGCAGATCGTAGTGCTGGGAACAGGCGAAGAGCGTTATGAAAATATGTTCCGCCACTTTGACTGGAAATATAACAATAAGGTATCTGCCAATATTTATTATTCAGATGCTTTATCACATAAAATTTACGCGGCATGTGACGCTTTCTTAATGCCTTCACTGTTTGAGCCCTGCGGTTTAAGCCAGCTTATGAGTCTCCGCTACGGTACGGTACCGATTGTAAGGGAGACCGGAGGATTAAAGGATACGGTTGAACCTTATAATGAATATGAAAGTACAGGTACAGGATTCTCCTTTACCAACTATAATGCTCATGAAATGCTGGGAACGATCTATTACGCAGAAAAGATTTATTATGAGAAGAAGCGTGAATGGAATAAGATTGTTGACCGCGCAATGGCTGCTGATTTTTCATGGAATGTTTCTGCCAGAAAATATCAGGAAATGTATGACTGGCTGATAGGATAGACTTTGGAGTGTAATGGCAATGCCGGATAACAGAAAAAAAGATGGATTTATAATGCAGGCGGGGATTCTGGCGGCAGCCGGAATCGTCGTCCGCATCATCGGACTTTTATATAACAGTCCGATGACTGCCATCCTGGGCGATGAGGGAATCGGATATTATAATACGGCGTATTATGCCTATACTATTGTATTGTTAATATCCTCATACAGTATTCCTTCTGCTATTTCCAAAGTTATTGCCCAGAAGCTGGCTGTCAGGGAATATAGAAATGCACACCGGATATTTCAGTGTGCTTTAATTTATGTGCTGGTAGTAGGTGGTATTGCCAGCTTATTTGTATTTTTCGGAGCGGGATTTCTGGTACAGATAGACAGCGCGATTCCGGCTCTCAGGGTTTTGGCTCCGACCATTTTTTTCAGCGGTATCCTGGGGGTTTTAAGAGGATATTTTCAGGCTCATAAGACGATGGTGCAGACATCTGTATCCCAGATTCTGGAACAGATTCTAAATGCAGCTTTCAGCATCTTAATGGCATATCTGCTTATGAATCTTGCAAAGGACCTTCCGGAAAGTGAAAGGCTTTCGTGGGGAGCGGCAGGTGGAGCCATAGGTACGGGAATCGGCGTTTTAACAGCACTGCTTTTTATGGCAGGGGTGTATAAGCTGAACATTAAGACTATCAGGAAAAGAATTGAAAGAGATACCTCCCATAAAGAAGAATCCTATGGGTACGTTTTAAAAATGATTATAATGGTGGTAACACCTTTTATTTTAAGTACTTTTATTTATAATGCCAATACGTATATTAACCAGACCATATACCAGAAACTGATGATGGAGGTAAAGGGGCTTGCAGATACAACTGTTGCATCCCATACGGGTATTGTGGGAAAGGCGGTGAAGGTTTCCAATATTCCCATAGCTCTTGCTTCCGCCATGGCTTCAGCTCTGATTCCCGGTATTTCCGGAGATTATGCCAGAGGAGATTTGAAGGGCGCAGGCAGCAAGGTAGCCAAGTCCATGAAGGTTACCATGATGATTTCCATACCGGCGGCAGTGGGAATCGGTGTGCTCTCAAAGCCTGTGATGATGGTGCTGTATCCTCAGAAGGAATCTCTTGATTTATCCTCTTCACTGCTTACAGTGCTTGCGGTCAGTGTCATTTTTTATGCCATGTCGACCCTGTCCAATGCAGTGCTTCAGTCCATTGGCAGGCTGAACAGCCCTGTAATCAATGCGGCGGCTGCATTAGTGATTCAGACGGCGGCATTAGTTTTAATGATTTACGGACTGGATGAAAAATACGGGCCGTATTATTATGTTTTTGCAGTGGTTATCTATTCCTTTTTGATGTGTCTTTTAAATGGGATATCCATTAAGAAGCATCTGGGATATAAGCAGGAAATAGACAAGACCTTTTTACGTCCCCTGCTGGCTTCCGCAGTGATGGGGGCAGCAGCCTTCGGCGTTTATCAGGGATTATATTATCTGATTCATTCCAATATCATATCGCTGGCCGCGGCAGTTGTCATTGCGGTTGCAATTTATTTTATTCTGGTAATCAGGCTGGGAGGCATTACGGAAGAGGAAATGCGTTCCATGCCTAAGGGATATATGCTCGTTCGAATCGCAAAAAAAATGAAAATATTAAAAAACGGCGAAAGCAGCAGTAAGAAAAAGAAGAGCCCGGAAATGAAACCGGTTTTATCATATACGGGACTGAAAAAAGATGATATTGATGAATCCGATGAAGATTACTGGCTGGATGATTAGTTTCAGAGAATAAAAACAAACCTTCTGGAAATACTGAGAATGACAATCATATTTCAAGGAGGTTTTTTTATGGCTAATTTATCAGAACTGGAATTACAGAACCTGCGTCATTTAATTGGCGGCTACGACACTACTCACTGCAAAATGAAGGAATATGCGTCCGAATCAACAGACCCCAAGATTAAGCAGTTTTTTGAAAAAGGCGCAAAATCAGCAATGGACAACAAGAATCAGTTAATGAAGTTTTTGCAGTAGGAGGTAGGAAAGATGCAGTTAAATGAAAAAACAATGGTAGCAGATACCCTGGCAGGGATTAACGGAGAATTGGTTCGTTTCGGGGAAATGATTCCCCAGACAGAAAACAAAGAATTGAAGCAGACTTTAAAGCAGTTCAGAAATGCATGTGAGATGTCACAGGAGGAGATTTACCAGCTGGCGAGAGAAAAATCTTATTATGTGCCGGCATCCAAGGCAACTCAGGAAGAAATCGACCATGTAAGAGGTTTGTTTACCCAGGGAACACTTTAAGTATAAGAAGCAGGATAAACATGTTATGAATGAAACGCAGGGCTGTTTACTTTAACAGTACCTGCGTTTCATAAAAAGCGGGTTTTACAGGTCAAGCTGCTGTATATTTGAAATATCGGTGTCAATCATCATGGAATAATTGGTATAATATACTACGAAGCCGGGCTTGCTGCCGCCGGGTTTTTTCACATTTTTCTTTTCTGTATAATCAACTTCCACCTTATCCTGTTCCTTTCCTTTGGAATAGTGGGCTGCAAGTCTTGCGGCATCTTCAAAAGTGGCGTCAGGAAGTTCATCACCGTTTGTTTTTACAACTACATGTGAACCAGGAATTCCTTTTGCATGAAACCACCAGTCATTGCCCGATGCAAATTTGAAGGTCAGTTCATCATTCTGAAAATTATTTTTTCCTACATAAATGTGATAGCCGTCACCGCTGATATAGTGGAAGGGCCTGCTGGTGATTTTAATTTTCTTTGAACCGCCTTTTCTGCGGATATAGCCGCTTTCAATAAGTTCTTCTTTAATCTGGATTAAATCTTCTTCCTGCAAAGCGATATCAAGGGCAGTCTGAATGGATTCCAGATGGTCGATTTCGGCTTTCACTTCCAAAGTTAAAGTGGAGAGCGCTTCGTAAGTCCGTTTCAGTTTTCCGTATTTGTCAAAATATTTCTTCGCATTTTCAGAAGCGGAAAGAAGCGGGTCAAGAGGAATGGTTATCATTTCATTGGTATAATAATTCAGCGCTTCCATGGATTTTGAGCCGGGCGCCACATTATAGCCGTAAGTGTTCAGAAGTTCACCATATACCTTGTATTTATCTTTCTTTTCCGTATCCTTCATCTGGCGCAGCTGCAAATCATATTTCTTTATATTTCGCTCTAAGGCAGTCTGTACAATCCTGCGTAAATCCACGGACTTTTGTCTGATGCGTGATACCTGGTTTTTTTGCGCGTAATACTGCTCTAAAAGGGCGGAAACAGAAGAAAATTCTTTTGTTTCGCTGCCGGAATATGAAATAAGCGGAATTGCAGCAAATTCTATGGGAGCGCCGTTTTCGTATATAATGGAAGGATTGAAACATCCGCTTTTTACTTTTTCCATAATGCCGGTAAAAGAAACGTACAATTTGTGAAGCATTTTTTCACCGTCTGCAGTTTCCTTAAAGGCGGCAGTGGAAGTGTCGCCGTCAATGTCAGCCCTTGTGCAGATTTCATGTGCAATAACAGGAGATAAGCCGGTATAGGAGCTGTAAATTGCCTTAAAGGCAGGCATGGATTTGGCTGTAATTGTCACGCAGAAGCTTTCTTCGGAAACGGACAGGGGATTCTCCTTATCCTGTGTCAGAGGGATAAAATAAGGCCGCCCCGGAAGCACTTCCCTTACGGAGCTTACCATGCCGGAAATATGCTTGATACTGTCAATAATCATATTCTCATCATTAATGAAAATAATATTGCTGTGTTTTCCCATAATTTCAATAACAAGTGCTTTCTTACATAAATCGCCCATTTCATTCAGGTGTTCCACATGAATATGAATGATTCGCTCCAGACCCGGCTGGGTGATGTCTGTAATTCTGCCGTTTTGCAGATGCTTGCGCAGCAGCATACAAAAGCCCGGAGCTGTCATGGGGCTGGGCTTATTATTTTCAGTCAGATAAATAAGGGGCAGGGAAGCCCCTGCTGAAATGAGGAGACGCTTTTGTCCTCCGTCAGATGTTTTTATGGTAAGCAGCAGCTCATCATTTTCCGGCTGGGCAATTTTATAAATACGCCCGCCCGTAAGACTTTCTTTTAATTCCTTTACCACAGCTGCTACAGTAATTCCGTCAAATGCCATACCTGTAACTCCTTTTTTCTGAAAAACATTTTATGAAAACATTTCAATTATATACCACGGCCGCATTTCCGGCAAGCTTGCTGTTGTAAAGTCAATGCGCCGCCTGACAGGTATGAGAAGCAAACCTTGACGTTTTAGCATACTTAGCCTATAATAATGAGGAATACGCAGATGGGGGAACTTTGCATATTCGTAATAACAAAGAACCAGGTGTCTTTGTTACAGAAGAAGGTACGAAGGAGTAATAGCATGATTAAAAGTATGACCGGCTTCGGCAGATGCGAAGTGCAGGAAGGCGACCGTAAAATCACGGTTGAAATGAAATCTGTAAATCACAGGTATCTGGATGTAAATATCAAGATGCCCAAGAAGCTTAATTTCTTTGAAGCGGCAATCAGAAGTGAACTGAAAAATTATATTCAGAGAGGTAAAGTTGATATTTTTATTACATACGAAGATTTTACGGAATCCAATGTATGTGTAAAATATAATAAAGAGCTTGCCGCTGAGTATATGAATTATCTTGAAAAAATGGCTGAAGATTTTTCTCTTGATAATGATGTCAGAGTGTCCTGCCTGTCAAGATTTCCTGAAGTGCTTACCATGGAGGAGCAGAACATTGATGAAGAAAAACTCTGGCTGCTTCTGGACAAAGCAATTAAGGGAGCGGCTGAAAGCTTTGTGGAAACCAGAATTAAAGAAGGGGAACATCTTCGTGATGACCTGATTGAAAAACTGGAAGGTATGCTGAAGAATGTGGAATTTATTACAGAGCGTTCTCCGCAGATTATCGCCGAGTATAAACAGAAGCTGGAAGAAAAGGTCAGGGAGCTGTTAGAGGATACCAAGGTAGACGAAGGCAGACTCCTGATGGAAGTTACCATTTATGCCGACAGAGTATGTGTGGATGAGGAACTGGTACGTCTGCGCAGCCATATTGAGACAACCAGGGATACTTTAATTGCGGGAGGCAGTATTGGGCGGAAGCTTGACTTTATTGCCCAGGAAATGAACAGAGAAGCCAATACGATTTTATCCAAATCAAATGATTTGGAGATATCTAATCATGCCATTGACTTAAAAACAGAAATTGAGAAGGTAAGAGAGCAGATTCAGAACATTGAATAGCTTTGACGGTAAAAAGAGAGGGAAGCATTGAATAAACTGATTCATATTGGGTTTGGTAATATTGTAAATGCCGGTAAAATCATTGCAATAGTTAGTCCTGATTCGGCGCCTGTAAAACGTATGGTTCAAAGGGCAAAAGAAGAGGGAAGCGCTATAGATGCTACGCAGGGGAGAAAAACAAAAGCCGTGCTGGTAATGGAAAACAGTCAGCTGGTGTTGTCAGCTTTACTGCCGGAGACCATTGCACAAAGAGCACAGGCGGAAGGTAGAGACGATAATGAAACGTAAAGGAATATTAATTGTAGTTTCAGGATTTTCGGGAGCAGGAAAGGGCACACTGATGAAACAGCTGGTGCATTCTTATGATAATTATGCGTTATCGGTTTCCATGACTACCAGAAATCCGAGACCCGGTGAAACAGAAGGCAAGGAGTACTTTTTTGTAAGCAGACAGGAATTTGAGGAGCAGATAAAAAAGGGCGGTCTGGTTGAGTATGCAAGCTATTGTGACCATTATTACGGTACTCCCAGAGAATATGTGGAAAAACAGCTTGAGAAGGGAAAGGATGTTATCCTTGAAATTGAAATACAGGGAGCTTTAAAGATTAAGAAGCAGTTTCCTACAGCGCTTTTAATGTTTGTAATGCCGCCCAGTGCGGAAGAACTTAAAAAGCGTCTGGAAGGAAGAGGAACGGAAACGCCTGAGGTGATAGCGAAACGTTTAAGACGGGCCGCAGAGGAAGCGGAGGGTATTGAAAATTATGATTTCATTGTCATCAATGACAGGCTGGATGAATGTGTGGAAGAAATGCATAAGCTGATTCTTGCGGCACATGAAACACCTGAAAGAAATGAAGATTTTATCCGTGAAATGAGAAAAGAACTGGAAGCATTTATACAATAAGCCGAATGAAAAGGAGAAAAAATATGTTACATCCATCTTATTCAGATTTAATGAAAGTAGTAAACAGTGAGGTTGAGCCGGGAGAAGCTCCTGTTGTAAACAGCAGATATTCCATTGTTATGGCAACCTCAAAAAGAGCAAGACAGATTATCGGAGGAGATGAGCCTTTAGTAAATGCAAAGGAAACTAAACCGTTATCTATTGCTGTAGAAGAACTGAATCAGGGAAAAATTAAGATACTTACTGATGAAGAATAAACAATATTAAAAGTGACGGCGGCCAGCGATGGCCGCTGGGTTTATATATAACAGGAAATCAGGAAAGGTTATACATATGAATATATTATTTGTATCCCTTGGCTGTGACAAGAATCTTGTGGACTCTGAAGTGATGCTGGGAATGCTGGAAGAAAAAGGATATTCTTTTACTGATGATGAGGCGGAGGCGGATATTGTAGTAATCAACACCTGCTGTTTTATCGGTGATGCCAAAGAGGAAAGCATTAATACAATTCTTGAGATGGCGGAACTGAAGAAAAGCGGACAAGTGAAAGCGCTTATCGTAACAGGCTGCCTTGCCCAGCGTTACAGGGAAGAAATTCAAACGGAAATAGAGGAAGTGGATGCCATAATCGGTACCTCTGCAATTGAAACGATTGTACAGACTCTGGATGAAGTGCTTGCCGGAAAAAGTGAAAATCATATAGAAGCTCTTGATAAGCCGCCGCTGGGAGGCAGAGAAAGGGTCGTTACTACCGGAGGATATTATTCCTATCTGAAAATTGCGGAAGGGTGTAATAAGCATTGTACCTATTGTATTATTCCAAAAGTCCGGGGCGATTACAGAAGCATCCCTATGGAGGAACTGGTTGCGGAAGCTGCGTTTCTTGCAGATAAGGGGGTAAAGGAACTTATTCTGGTAGCTCAGGAGACGACTCTTTACGGCATTGATTTATATGGTGAAAAAAGCCTGCCGCGGCTTTTACATGAACTTTGCAAAATAGACGGATTTGAATGGATTCGCATTTTATATTGTTATCCGGAGGAAATTACGGATGAATTGATAGAAACCATAAAGGAAGAACCTAAAATCTGTCATTACCTGGATATTCCGGTTCAAAGCGGAAGTGATAAGATATTAAAGCTCATGGGCAGAAGGACGGATACGGCGCAAATCAGAAGTCTGATAGAAAAGCTGAGAAAAGAAATCCCTGATATATGCATAAGAACCACCTTTATTACAGGCTTTCCCGGAGAGACGGAGGAAGACCATGAAAATACCATGGAATTTGTGAATGAGGTGGAATTTGACCGTCTCGGCGTATTTACTTATTCACCGGAAGAAGATACTCCGGCAGCTATAATGGAGAATCAAATCGATGAAGAAATGAAAGAGGGCAGGCGCAATGAAATGATGGAGCTGCAGCAGGAAATTGCTTTTGAAGCGGCGCAGCGTATGAAGGGAAAGACTTTAACGGCTATGGTGGAAGGTAAGATAGCCGATGAAGAGGCATATGTGGCAAGAACTTATAAGGACGCTCCCGGAGTGGACGGTTATCTCTTTATTAATACCGGAAGAACCCTGATGAGCGGTGATTTTGTGAAAGTGAAAATTACAGGTTCCAATGAATATGATTTAATAGGTGAAATTGTTGAAGATTAGAAAGGCATGGTCAGAATTATGAATTTACCAAATAAACTTACAATGTTCCGCGTTATTTTGATTCCGTTTTTTATTGTTTTTCTTCTGGTTCCGGAAATTCCGGCAGGCAAGTGGATAGCTCTTGCTATTTTTATTGTTGCAAGTCT
Organism: Lachnospiraceae bacterium; assembly: GCA_017621815.1. Taxonomy (GTDB): domain Bacteria; phylum Bacillota; class Clostridia; order Lachnospirales; family Lachnospiraceae; genus Suilimivivens. The sequence continues at coordinate 45,080 of JAGASK010000009.1, forward strand.
TACTGATTTACTTGATGGAAAAATTGCCAGAAAATATAATCTTGTAACAAATTTCGGAAAATTTATGGACCCTCTGGCAGATAAGCTTCTTGTATGTTCTGCCTTGATTTGTTTAATTGATTTGCAGAGAATTCCTTCATGGATGGTGGTCATTATCATAGCAAGGGAATTTACCATCAGCGGTTTTCGTCTGATTGCTGCCGATAATGGTGTGGTAATTGCTGCAAGTTACTGGGGAAAATTTAAAACTACCTTCCAGATGATAGCAGTGTGTCTGATGATAGCGGATATTCAGTCCCTGCAGCTTCTTACTTCGATTTTCACATGGATTGCCGTTATTTTAACAGTAGTTTCATTAGTTGATTACCTGATAAAGAACAAGGACGTAATGAAGGAGACTAAATAATGAGTCTGGAAGAGGAAGTGGTGAAAGCGCTGCTTGACAAGGGGTATGAAATTACCACAGCGGAATCCTGTACCGGCGGAATGATTGCATCTGCCCTGATTAATGTGGCAGGCATTTCGGAAATCTATAAAGAGGGCTATATAACCTATTCCAATGAGGCCAAGCATAAGCTTCTTTCGGTGGATAAGGAAGCTCTTGAAAAATATGGCGCGGTCAGTGAAATTGTGGCATCCCAAATGGCCCGGGGAGCAGCCAGGGCGGCAGGAGCAAAGGCTGCGCTTGCCGTAACAGGAATAGCAGGGCCTGGCGGCGGAACAGAAGAAAAACCGGTAGGGCTTGTATATATCGGTTGTTATTTAAACGGAAAAGTAACTGTTATCGAAAACAGGTTTAAGGGAACACGGCTGGCTGTCAGACAGGAAACTACTAAACGGGCGCTTGAGCTTTTGCTTGAATGTCTGAATGAATGACTTTTAAAGCCCATAAGGAGAATGTTTGGAAGTAAACTTCCAAATTCTTTATCGGTGGCAGTATCGCAAGCATAGCTTGCGATATGCAGGGGGTATAAGTATGAAAAAAGGTTGGACTGCAGGAAAAATAATAGCGGTGATTTTGGGCAGCATTGCTGCTTTTGGCGTGTTGTGGATTGCTCTTGTAATCAGCATATTGCAGCTGTCTTATTTTGTTTCCAGGATAGAAGGCGGCTCCGATAATATATATGGACAGTATCAGGAAGAGGACAAAGCAAAAGAAAGCAGGAAAAATCCGGCAGAAGATACTTATGGGGAAAAGGATTCTGAGTATCCCGGAGATGATTCCTATGGGGAAAAAGATTTTGAATATTCCGGAGAGGATTCCTATGACACAGATGAGGAATATTATGATTTTGCGAATGCTCTTCGAGATGACCTTGAGTATTCCATAGAGTTTAAAACTTCCCTTCGTGACGATTTCGATTTAGGAGAAGGACAAGGAAGCGCAAAGGTGGAATTTCATTATCCTGTTGTCATGGGAAATGTAAAGAATCTGGATGGAATCAATCAGGTAATTCAGGAGGAAATTCACATTGTGGAAGAGCATGTAGCATCCTCTGTCCGGTATTTGACTGCGGAAGAGGTTTACTCTTTTACCGGAGAGGGTTATGTTACTTATATGTCTGAGGATATTCTCAGCGTAGCGTATGTGGAATATGGATATTTAAACGGATCTTATCTGGAAAGCTATATTGTTTCTTACAATATAGATATGCAGACAGGAATGGTGATGAACAATACCCATCTCCTTGGAATTGATGATAAATTTTCCATTGATTTCAGGGAACGGTGCGAAAAACAGAACGGAACCGTGGATTCGCTTTATTATATGTCTGACCAGGAAATAACCGATTATCTGACAGATGAAGCCTATCTGATTATTTTCTATACACCTCTTGGCATGGAAGTGGGCTTTAATTTTTATGACGGCTGGGTGACGGTAACCTATAAAGATTATGAAAAATACCAGAAAAAATTTTAGATATTGTTTACAGCAGCCTCAAACACTTGCATTCTCCTGCGCCTGCTTTTTTTTCTTGTAAAAAAGCAATGAATATGATAAAGTAATTGCATATGGGATACTTCTTGTGCATCTCATAATATTTTAATCTGCTTTGCATATCCGGCATTTTCTGCCAACAATCCAAAGCAAAAAGAAAAAAAGAAGGGAGAGATGCCTTTGAGGGAGTTTTATGGGACACCATTTGTGGTATTATAGTAAATAAGAAAATTACTTGCAGGAAATAATAAATAGTAATTGACAAAAACGAACATTTGTTTTATTCTAATGAGAGAACAAACGTTCCTATCAAAAGGAGAACATATCTATGGAAAAGAATGACAAATTAAAAGCACTTGATGCAGCCTTAAGCCAGATTGAGAAACAATTTGGAAAGGGGGCCGTTATGAAGCTTGGCGACCCTGCAGCACAGATGAACATAGAAACCATCCCCACGGGCTCTTTAAGCCTCGACATTGCGTTAGGGCTGGGTGGCATTCCCAAGGGAAGAGTAATTGAAATCTATGGACCGGAATCCAGCGGTAAGACTACCGTTACACTTCATATGATTGCAGAGGTTCAAAAGAGCGGGGGAATTGCAGGCTTTATCGATGCAGAGCATGCGCTTGATCCTGTTTATGCCAAGAATATCGGTGTTGACGTTGATAATTTATACATATCTCAGCCTGATAACGGCGAGCAGGCGCTGGAAATTACAGAAACAATGGTTCGTTCAGGAGCTCTTGATATTGTGGTGGTTGACTCTGTTGCAGCCCTTGTTCCCAAGGCGGAAATTGACGGAGATATGGGTGACAGCCATGTGGGACTGCAGGCTCGTCTGATGTCACAGGCCCTTCGTAAACTGACAGCTGTTATCAGCAAGTCCAACTGTACTGTTGTATTTATTAACCAGCTGCGTGAAAAGGTCGGCGTTATGTTCGGTAATCCTGAAACAACCACAGGCGGACGTGCGCTGAAATTCTATTCTTCTGTAAGAATGGATGTAAGAAGAATCGAATCCTTAAAGCAGGGCGGTGAAGTAATCGGAAACAGAACCAGGGTAAAGGTTGTAAAAAATAAGATTGCGCCTCCGTTTAAAGAAGCAGAATTTGACATTATGTTCGGCGAAGGCATTTCTTATGTAGGCGATGTGCTTGATTTGGCGGCTGAATGCAATGTTATTAATAAAAGCGGTGCATGGTATGCTTATGAAGGCAATAAGATTGGGCAGGGACGTGAAAATGCAAAGCAGTATTTAAAGGACAATCCCGAAATATGTGCAGAAGTAGCTGCCAGGGTCAGGGCTCATTACGGTCTGGATGGAGCAGGAACAGCTGCTGCGGAGGAAGAGAAATAAGTATATACATATTAAATGAGCTGTGGCAGTTTACAGCAGAGGATGTGAAATTTTTATGATAGTAACAAAAATATCGGAGATTTCCAAATCCAGAATGCAGGTTATGATTGATGATGAATTCGCCTTTGTGTTATACAAAGGCGAATTGCGCATATATCACCTGAAGGAAGGAGAAGAAATTTCAGAAGATACATATAAGGAAATTATGGAAACGGTTCTTCCAAAGCGCGCCAAACTGAGGGCTATGAATCTGCTGAAGTCCCGTGCATATACGGAAAAACAGCTTGCGGATAAGCTGAATCAGGGAGGTTATCCTGAAGAAATTGTAAAAGATGCCATTTCTTATGTGGCTTCGTTCGGTTATATAAATGACAGACAGTATGCTGTGGATTTTATTGAATATAACAAAGAAGTTAAGAGCCGGACATGGATTTTTAATGCGCTGATGAGAAAGGGAATCAGAAAAGATATAATTGAACAGGCGTGGGAAGAAAATGCCGGCAAAGACGGTAAAAGCCTGGAATATGAGCAAATAATTTCATGGATAAAAAAGAAAAATTTTAATGCTGATGAGGCAACTTATGAAGAAATGCAGAAATTCTGCGCTTTTTTGTACAGAAAGGGATTTCAAATTGATACTATTCGGAGTGTACTTTCACTTGACATAACATCAATTTAAGTTTAAAATTTACTTATTGTAAATTTGTTTTTAGAATGTTTAACTTACAATAAACTTACATGTATAACATGTTATGTTTATTACATACATTCTATATAGATAAGCGTACAATGAAAATTTAATAAGGAGGTGCTCCTGTAAAATGGTAGTTTTGATAGCAGTAATCATTACTCTGATTGTTTCTGCTGCGGTTACCTGGGGACTTGCTTCTGTATATCACAAAAAGGTATCTGAGGCAAAGATTGGAAGCGCAGAGGAGAAGGCAAGAGAGATTATTGATGAAGCTTTGAAAACTGCTGAAACCAAGAAGCGAGAAGCTTTGCTGGAAGTAAAGGAAGAGTCCATTCGTACCAAGAACGATTTGGACAAGGAAATCAAGGAGCGTCGTGCCGAGGCACAACGTTACGAGCGCAGGGTTCAGCAGAAAGAAGAAACCATCGATAAAAAATCAGAGGCGATTGAGAAAAAGGAAGCTAGTCTTGCTGCACGGGAAGAAGAACTTTCCAGACAGAGAGAAGAAATTTCCAAGCTGAATGAACAACGATTACAGGAACTGGAACGAATCTCAGGTTTAACCTCCGAACAGGCAAAAGAATATTTATTGAAAATTGTTGAAGATGAAGTGAAGCATGAAACGGCTGTTATGATTAAAGAATTAGAGAGCCGTGCTAAAGAAGAAGCAGACAAAAAGGCGAAGGAATATGTAGTAAATGCTATTCAGAAATGTGCAGCAGACCATGTATCCGAAACTACAATTTCCGTCGTACAGCTTCCTAATGACGAAATGAAGGGAAGAATTATCGGTAGAGAGGGCAGAAATATCAGAACTCTTGAAACCCTGACAGGTGTTGATTTGATTATTGATGATACACCGGAAGCAGTTATTCTTTCAGGATTTGACCCTATTCGTCGTGAGGTTGCAAGAATTGCCCTTGAAAAACTGATTGTGGATGGACGTATTCATCCTGCAAGAATTGAAGAAATGGTTGAAAAGGCGCAAAAAGAAGTTGAAGTCATGATTAAGGAAGAAGGAGAGGCCGCTACCTTAGAGGTAGGAGTTCATGGCATCCATCCCGAACTTGTAAGATTACTCGGTAAGATGAAATTTAGAACCAGTTATGGTCAGAATGCATTAAAGCATTCCATTGAGGTAGCACAGCTGTCAGGCTTACTTGCGGCAGAATTGGGGCTGGATGTAAGAGTAGCCAAACGTGCAGGCTTACTGCATGATATAGGCAAGGCTGTTGACCATGAAATGGAAGGCTCCCATATACAGCTGGGCGTTGAACTTTGCAGAAAGTACAAGGAGTCAGCTATTGTTATAAATGCAGTAGAATCACATCATGGCGATGTAGAGCCTCAGTCATTGATTGCATGTATTGTACAAGCTTCTGATACAATATCTGCAGCAAGACCGGGTGCAAGAAGAGAGACTCTTGAAACATATACAAGCAGGCTCAAACAATTAGAAGATATTACAAACAATTTCAAAGGTGTAGATAAGTCTTTTGCTATTCAGGCAGGTAGAGAGATTCGTGTAATGGTAGTTCCGGATCAAATTTCTGATTCTGACATGGTGCTTTTAGCACGCGATATTTCCAAGCAGATTGAAGCTGAACTGGAATATCCCGGACAGATAAAAGTGAATGTAATCAGAGAATCCCGCGTAATCGATTACGCAAAATAATGTTTCGTATTAATACGGAATTTAGCGGCAGAAACTGTAAGGTTTCTGCCGCTTTTTAAATTCATGGCAATAGAAAGTTCGCAAAGCATGCTTTCTATTATTTTTGTTAACTTTGCATAAAAAAATTGTTAATTATCCAAAATATTCGGGAAATGGAACAGTAAAAATTACTTGTAGGATTTAATGCGCTATAGTAAAATAATATGTGGCTTTGGATTGTATACAATTATCCAACGATACTATATCAGTAATTCAGGAGGAATATGCGGTATGAAGGCATATAAGGAATTAAGCAAAGAAGAACTTCTTACTTTGAAAGAAGAGTTGAACAAAGAATATGAAGAGGTTAAAGCAAAAGGTCTGAAGCTTGATATGTCGAGAGGAAAGCCGGCTGCCTCCCAGCTTGATATGGAAATGGAATTTATGGATGTGTTGAATTCTGAAACTGAATTGAAAACAGAAGCAGGAGTTGACTGCAGAAATTACGGTATTTTAGAAGGAATTCCTGAAGCCAGAAAATTAATGGGTGATATGCTTGGCGTTCCTTCAGATAATGTGATAGTTTGCGGCAATGCGAGCCTGACGATTATGTATGATACGGTGGCATGCTCCATGATGTTTGGGGTGATGGGTTCTACTCCCTGGTGCAAGCTTGATAAGGTTAAATTTTTGTGTCCGGTACCGGGATATGACAGGCATTTCGCCATTACAGAACAGTTTGGAATTGAAATGATAAATGTGCCTATGACAAAGACAGGGCCTGATATGGATTTGGTGGAAAAACTTGTCAGTGAGGATGAGGCAATTAAAGGTATCTGGTGTGTACCGAAATACTCTAACCCCCAGGGTATTACTTATTCAGATGAAACAGTAAGAAGATTTGCGGCATTAAAACCGGCTGCAAAGGACTTCAGAATATTCTGGGATAATGCATATGTCATTCATGATTTATATGAGGACAGGAGCGATGAACTTCTTGATATTCTGGGTGAATGCGAAAAAGCGGGCAATCCTGACATGGTGTATGAGTTCTGCTCTACCTCTAAGGTGACTTTTCCGGGCGGCGGTATTTCAGCAGTAGCAGCTTCTAAGGCAAATCTGGAATACTTTATAAAAACCATGACTATTCAGACGATTGGTTATGATAAGCTGAATCAGCTGCGACATGTTAAATATTTTAAGAATATTGACGGCATGAAAGCCCATATGAAGAAACATGCAGCTATTATGCGTCCTAAATTTGAAGCTGTGCTTCAGGTTCTTGAAAAAGAACTTTCAGGTCTGGAAATCGGTTCCTGGGTGAAACCTAACGGTGGTTATTTTATTTCTTTTGATGCCCTTCCCGGCTGTGCAAAAGAGATTGTAAGTAAATGCAAGGAAGCAGGAGTTGTTTTGACAGGAGCAGGGGCAACCTATCCATACAAGAATGACCCCAGGGACAGTAATATCCGTATTGCGCCTACCTTCCCCACATCGGAAGAACTGGCAATGGCTACTGATTTATTTGTTCTTTGTGTAAAGCTGGTAAGTGCGGAAAAAATACTTGCGGGTAAATGATTAAGAAAGGATTATCATGGAAGAATTTAAGAGATTATCCCGTGACCTGGTGCAGAAGGGAGCCATTATTGATTATTATCAGGATACGATTCAGGTTCCTAACGGAAACATTGTGAAATGGGATTTTATCAAGCATAATGGAGCTGCGGCTGTGGTGCCGGTGGACGACAGGGGAAGGCTGATTATGGTAAGGCAGTACCGGAATGCACTGGACAGATATACAATAGAGATCCCGGCAGGAGGCTTAAACGGAGCTGATGAGCCCACAAAGGATGCAGCAGCCAGGGAGCTGACTGAAGAAACAGGGTATACGGCCAGGAAGCTGGAGCTGCTTCTTACCATCAGGACTACAGTAGCATTTTGCAACGAGAAGATAGACATTTATGTAGCTACAGGTTTAACTCCCGGCAGGCAGCACCTTGATGAGGATGAATATGTAACCGTAAAAGCTTATGATTTGGAAGAATTGATTCAAAAGGTTTTAACAGGTGAAATTCAGGATGCCAAAACAGTGTCGGCTATTTTGGCATATAAGGAAAAATACAGATAATGCTGACAGGCAGTGCATATGCGCTGTCTGTTTTTCATATATTGGATAAAGATATGAAAACAGGAGGCATCTTGTGCATCATCAAAATAAAAATGCGGTTTACAGAATATGGCTGTGTATTTTTATTGCCGGTATTTTTTTCGGGACCTTTATGATGAATCTTGGAAGCAATATGTTTTTAGGAGATGAGGGAATTTTTAATATAGCATCCTTAAACAGAATGAAGTATCTGGAAGTGGACAGTAAGAATTTTTTCCCTTATGTGCTTAAGCAGAGGATAAAGCCCATTCTGTTTTTGGGATTGATTTCAACCACCAGTCTGGGTGTGGCGGCAGCATATTTTTGTATTGCATGGCAGGGAATATTGACAGGTATGCTGGTTACTGCGGCAGTAATCAGGTATGGGATAAAGGGAATGCTGCTTATTCTGGCAGGCCTTTTTCCGCAGCAGCTTCTGCTCATTCCGGCAGGTATTATGATGCTGTGCTGGTGTTATGAAAACTGCTGCTTCAGGTATTATCCGAGCCGGTGTATGTGGCCCGCATATGGGAATAAAAGCAGGCAGTATCTTCATCAGGGTATGCTTCTTATATGGATTATCTGTGTTGTAGTAATAGGCTGTATTCTGGAGTGCTATGTAAATCCGATTCTTATGACCGACATAGTAAAAATATTTTAAAAATATTTTTTTCAAGATGTTGTATCATGTCCGGAGAAGAATTTCGATATGTTGTATTTTTTGGAAATACCTGGCTTAAAAAACGATATAACGTTAAAAAGCAAACTTGCTTTTCTTTTATCTTCTGATTATACTATTAGGAGATAAAGGAGATAATTACCAAAAGATATGGAACAGGAAATCAATTCATTTATTATTTATTTGCATAATGAGAAAAGGACTTCTGAAAATACGGAAGTGTCTTATCGCAGGGATCTTCTTAAGGTACAGCATTTCATGGAAAACCAGGGAATTGAGGATGTGCAGAAAATCAGTGCGACTAATTTGAATTCTTATGTATTATATTTGGAAAAGAATCATTTTTCAGCGGCAACAATTTCCAGGAATATAGCATCTCTTAAGGCGTTCTACCACTATATGTTCAGAGAGGGCATGGTAGAAGAAGATATTTCCGAAAGGCTGAAGGCACCCAGAATTGAAAAAAAGATGCCCGAAATTTTGTCCATGAATGAGGTGGTAAGGCTTTTAGATCAGCCCTGCGGGGATACACCCAAGGAAATTCGGGATAAAGCTATGCTGGAGCTTTTATATGCTACAGGAATCCGGGTAACGGAACTGATTACATTGAAACTGGATGATGTTAATCTTCAGTTGGGATTTATTATATGCAGGGATGCTGCAAAAGAAAGAGTGATTCCCTTTGGCAATGAGGCAAGAAGCGCTTTAGTGAATTATCTGGAGAATGTAAGAAATGATATGATAAATGATTCCATGTCTGAGTATTTGTTTGTAAATTGCTCAGGACTCCCCATGAGCCGGCAGGGATTTTGGAAGCTGATTAAGCTTTATGCTAAAAAAGCGGGCATTGACGAGGATATTACGCCCCATACGCTGAGACATTCTTTTGCCGCACATCTGGTTGAAAACGGCGCCGATTTACGCAGCGTACAGGAGATGCTGGGGCATTCAGATATTTCAACCACACAGATTTATGCCAGCATGAACCAAAATAAAATCAGGGAAGTGTATACAAAAGCTCACCCCAGACATTAAAAATGTGAACCGCTTCCAATCGTCAGAGTTCAGGTCTGACCTTTGGAAAACGGTTCACTTTTTTATGCGTTGGATATTTTTTTATATCGGTATACCGGCATTTAGCCTTATTCATGATAATAGAATGTTCGAAAAGCGTACTTTTCTATTATTCGTAATCAGCAATGTCATAAATCAGCCGTTCGGAATCCTCCCAGCCAAGGCAGGCATCGGTAATGGATTTGCCGTATACGCCGTCGCCTACTTTCTGGCTGCCTTCCACGATGTAGCTTTCAACCATAACCCCTTTTACCAGCTTGTGAATATCGGGATTTAATTTGCGGCTGTGCATAACTTCTTTTACAATTCTTATCTGCTGTTCAAATTTTTTGCCGGAATTGCTGTGGTTGGCATCGATAACAGCGGCAGGATTCTTTAAATCTCTTTCATTGTACAGAGTCAGCAGAAGATTTAAGTCTTCATAATGATAATTGGGAAGATTTTGTCCGTGCTTGTTGGTAGCACCGCGCAGAACAGTATGAGCCAGTTCATTGCCGTTCGTTTGTACTTCCCAGCCTCTGTAGGTGAAAGAATGGGGATGCTGTGCTGCATAAACAGAGTTCAGCATAACCGTCAGGTCGCCGCTTGTAGGATTTTTCATACCCGCAGGAACATCAAAACCGCTGACAGTCATTCTGTGATGCTGGTCCTCCACGGAACGGGCGCCGATAGCTACGTATGAGAGAATATCGGAAACGTAGCGCCAGTTTTCAGGATAGAGCATTTCGTCAGCAGCCGTTAATCCGGATTCCTCAATGGCACGAATCTGCATTTTCCGCATTGCAATTAATCCTGCCAGAAGGTCGGGCTTTTTTTCCGGGTCAGGCTGATGGGCAATTCCCTTATAGCCTTCTCCTGTGGTTCTGGGCTTGTTGGTGTAGATTCTGGGAATCAGAATCAGCTTATCCTTCACCTTTTCGTTAACCCTGGCGAGCCGCGTTACATAGTCACATACAGCATCTTCATTGTCTGCGGAACAGGGACCGATAATAACAAGGAATTTATTGCTTTTGCCGGTAATAACATCCCTGATTTCCCTATCTCTTTCTTCTTTTATTTTTGCCAGATTTGCAGGTACAGGGTACTGTTCCCTGATTTCGCTTGGCGTAGGTAACTTTTTTATAAATTCAAATGACATAACTTTTCCTCCTGTGTGAAACCCTGTACATTATAATATAGAAAAAAATAAAGTGCAAGTTTCTGTTTGTATCTGTTCATAAAGTCCGAACAGATACTTGAAATAAGCAGGGAAAAAGTGTAAAATTGCAACGTATATTATTAATTTAAAGCATAAAATTTTAAGATACTATGGAAAGATGGGAGTCGGAAATATGGCACTGAGTAAGAAACCGGTAACGGGTATGAAGGATATTCTGCCTGAGGAAATGCAGATTAGGGATTATGTTATCAGCGTAATCAAGGAAACCTATGGTAAATTCGGATTTACTTCTATTGAAACCCCCTGTGTGGAAAATATCGAAAATCTGAGCAATAAGCAGGGCGGCGAAAATGAGAAGCTGATATTTAAAATATTGAAAAGAGGGGAGAAGCTGAATCTGGAAACTGCTGAGTCTGAAAAAGATTTGGTGGACGGAGGACTTCGTTATGATTTGACAGTTCCCCTTGTGCGCTTTTATTCCAATCATGCTAATGAACTGCCTTCTCCTTTTAAGGCGCTTCAGATGGGCAATGTATGGCGTGCCGACAGACCTCAGAGAGGCCGTTACCGCCAGTTTATGCAGTGTGATATTGATATTCTGGGCGAACCCTCCAATCTGGCGGAAATTGAGCTGATTTTGGCAACGACCACAACTCTTGGAAAGCTGGGCTTTAAGAATTTCCAGATTCGCATTAATGAAAGAAGGATTTTAAAAGCTATGGCTGCCTACAGCGGCTTCCCGGAGGAATCTTATGACAGCGTGTTTATTACGCTGGATAAAATGGACAAGATTGGCCTTGAAGGAGTGGAGGAAGAACTTCTTCAAAACGGCTTTGCCAAAGAAAGTGTGGATAAATACCTTGCATTGTTTAAGGGAATGGAGGAATCGGCGGACAGACTCGGTTTCCTTGCCGGCGAACTTTCCGGTTTTCTGGAAGAGGAGGTAAAAATCAGCCTTCAGGAAATTATGGAAAGTGTGGGCGCTACCAAGAGTTCTGATTTTGAGTTGGTATTTGACCCCACTTTGGTCAGGGGGATGTCCTACTATACAGGAACTATTTTTGAAATTGCCATGCCGGAATTCGGAGGAAGCTGCGGAGGCGGCGGAAGATATGATAAGATGGTAGGCAAGTTTACAGGAAACGACGTACCTGCCTGCGGTTTTTCCATTGGCTTTGAAAGAATTATCCTGCTCCTTATGGAAAGCGGTTTTAAGGTGCCTTCCCAGCCTGAGAAGGTGGCATATCTGATTGAAAAAGGGATTCCGGGACAGGAGCTTTGCAAGGTAATAGCACAGGCTCAGGTGGAACGGAAAGACGGCACACAGGTGCTTGTAGTGCGCATGAATAAAAACAAGAAGTTCCAGAAAGAGCAGCTTACCAAAGAAGGTTATACGCAGTTTAAGGAATTTTATAAAAATCCGCTGAAATAAGGATGCATATGATTAATGTATATTATATGAAGGTGTCCCCCTTAATTAAGGAGGACACCTTTTGGTCTCAATTAAATATTGTGGGAGAAGAGCGCAGGAAAAAGATAATGCGCATGACAAATGGCGGTGACAGGCTGCGAAGCCTTGGGGCAGGCATTTTGCTGCATTATGCACTTTGCAGAAAACTGGAGCTTTCCCCGGATTACAAAAAGCCTTTTGCTGTCAGTCAGGAAGCGGGCGGAAAGCCCTTTTTGCCGGAATTTCCGGATATTCATTTTAATCTGTCCCATTCAGGTGATTATGTTTGTTGTGCCATAGGAAATGAACCTGTTGGCGCAGACCTTCAAAAGTATACTTCGGTAAAAGAAAGACTTGCCAAACGCTTTTTTACGGAAAAGGATAATCAGATGCTGGCGGCCTGTGGGGAGGAGCAGAGGGAAAAACTGTTTTTCAGAATGTGGAGCATAAAAGAAGGCTATATAAAGTTTACAGGGAAGGGCATGAGCCAGGGACTTGATTCCTTTGAAATTGACTGGGAGAGAAAAGCGGTAAAACAGAAAGAGAAAACAGAACCGGCTGCCTTTTATGAAGAATTAAGCTCCCTGCCCGGATACAGCTTCTGTGTATGTTTCGGTGATTCCGGGCAGGAAGTGGTATGGCAGGAAGTGTTATGGGAGGAATTAAGCCGTATATCTGGCAATTAATTCTTCAAGTTCGCTATGATGATTTTTTATCCATTCTTCATAGACTGTGTTTTTAGCAGAAATCATTTTTCCCAGCTCAATCAAAAAAGCGGGAATTTCTTCAGCAAGGATGGATTTGCCCATATCGGCAATAATTTCCTGTCCCTGAAGGGAACAGCCGCCTTCAAATATGGCAAAAGCAGGCTTCGGTCCGTCAGGCGTTTGCCTGATTCCGCCCCGGAAGCCGATTGCACCGATTTGATGGGTTCCGCAGGAGGAAGGGCATCCCGAAATATGAATTTTGGGGAGCACGCCGTCTGCAAAATTTTCTTTGCGAACTGCATCAATGCAGGATGCCAGCAGGGACCTGGAATCCCCGATTCCAACCTGGCAGACAGAAGCGCCGATACAGGCTACCGAGGTCTCAAACAGATTTCCTGCGCCATCATCTGTAGCTTTCAGCAGTAACTCGGCTTCCTGAGCATTGCAGTTGATAATATAAAGTCCCTCATCAGGAGTCAGCCTGATTTCCGTATCTTCCATAGGGGCGATGAGTTCATACAATTCTCCTGCCTTTTCAGGAGTCAGGGCGCCGCCTATGGGCTGATAAAATACGGCATATAATCCTTCCTGTTTTTGAGGAATGATGCGCCTGTCTGAAAGGGCTTGTCCCTTTCCCTGTTTTTGCAGAGGAGTCTCCTTTATTTGCAGCTTCAGGTTTTCTGAGGAAAGCACTTCCATTAATTTTTCCTGATAAGCATTGATAAGACCGTCTTTTCCAAGGGTTTCCTGCATAAAGCGGGTTCTGGCTTTTCCGCGGTTTTCATAATTTCCATAGGTTGTGAAGGTATTCACCATAGCCTTAATGTGGTAAAGAATATCTTCGGGGGCAACACTTTTTGCAACGCATACTCCAAGAAGCGGTTTGATGCCAAGTCCGCCTGCAGCATACACATCGAAGGTATGGTCGGGATTTGCCGTAAAGCCCAAATCACGGAAGGTGGCATGGGGTTCATTATCAGGTGAACCGGAAAAACAGACTTTCAGCTTGCGGGGGAATTTTACTGCTTTAATAAAATTCATCAAATATTCACCGGCAGCTTCCGCATAGGGCATAATATCGAAATATTCATTTGTTGAAACGCCGGATAAAGGGGATGCCATAACATTGCGGGGAAAATCGCCGCCGCCTCCCCTGGAAATCATGCCTGCCTTCCAGGCTTCCTCCATTAAATCACACAAAATTTCAGGTTCCAGGTCATGAAGCTGGACTGACTGGCAGGTGGTAAGCTTCAATCGGCTGATATGATATTTTTCACAGCTTTCCGCAATGAATTTCAGGCGCTCCTTAGTCAGCCGTCCTCCCGCCATGCGGAGCCGCAGCATATGCTTTTTTCCGCCGCGCTGTGCATAGCTGCCGAAGCCGCCGGAAAATCCTTTGTATTCGGCAACAGTAATTTCGCCGTTATGGAACTGCTGCGTCTTTTTTCTGAATTCATCCAGGTCAGGAAGAAATTCGGTTAAGTAATCTTTTGACATAATATTTCAATCTCCCTTGTCGATATCCAAAATATATTTTTAATATTATACCCTATAGAGTATGAGGAATTCAATAGGTATAGATGAATTACATTATAAGAGAAGATGTAGTATTGAAATATTCAGTGTGTCGTGATATACTAATAGTTAGTTCAAACTAACCATTGCGCTTTATCAGTTGCAATAACAGTAGTGCGGCGAATTGAATTTGTGGTGAAAAGTGAATGGAGCGATATTACAAAAAAATGAAATTGGAGGAGACTATAGTGGCAGATAAAATTCAGAACGCATATCATGATTCAAAAAATATTTATGACGATGTTCTAACACAAAGTAATTTTTTCAGTAAACTGTATATTAAGTTGTTTTGGAGCGGAACGGATGACAATGAGATTGCACGAAAAGTGCTGAAATATATTCCGGATGATTTCTCGGGAAAGATTCTGGATGTTCCGGTTGGGACGGCTGTTTTTACGGAAAAGAAGTGGAAACAGCTCAGAGGGGCAAAAATCACTTGTTTGGATTACAGCAGTGATATGCTGGAGCAGGCAAAGTCAAGGATTAATGAACCGTATATTTCTTTCGTGCAGGGAGATGTCGGCAAGCTGCCGATGAAAGACGAATGCTTTGACCTTGTACTTAGTATGAACGGTTTTCATGCTTTCCCGGATAAAGAAAAAGCATTCCATGAAATATGGCGTGTTTTAAAGCCTGGAGGAAGGTTTATTGCATGCTTTTACATTAAAGGGGAGTCAGCGATTACCGACTGTCTTGTGAAGGCGATTCTTTCAAAGAAGGGATGGTTTACACCGCCATTCCAGACGAAAGAAGAATTGCAGCAGCTTTTGTCGGTACAGTATCGGGATATTGATTTCCATGTTGATGGTTCAATGGTCTATTTTGCCTGCACGAAGAAATAATTATTCGTAAATACACAACGTTCTATTATATTTTCATAGGTGGTTAGTGATAACTAATTTATATTTTATACGGGTAACGTGGGACGGCGGCAAGACTTGCCAATGTAGATGAATTTGCAGAGAAGCTCCCTGACAGATGGAACACCCTGATTGGTGAGAACAAGACGGTGTTGATTATTGCCCACCGTATGCGTACCGTAGCAGGAGCGGACAAAATCGTTGTTCTCTCGGATGGCACAGTGGCGGAGCAGGGTGATTCCGACACACTTATCAAGAAGAATGGTATTTATGCCCGCATGGTAAAGCTCCAGACGCAGAGTCAGAATTGGGCGATGGAGTAAAAATCTGATTTATTTTCAAAAATACTGACTCCGGAAATTTGAAAGGCAGCGCCTAAAAAAGAAAAGAAAGAACGACTGTATATCGGATGGCGAGAATTATTTTGTTTCCGTTTCTTGCTTTGCTGATGGCGTGGATATGCATACTGCTGTAAGAGCGGTAACTAATTCAAAACTGAGAACAATAAATTTATGAGTAAGGGAAGTGTGAGGCTGAATGAAAGAAGAAAAGATAAAACCGGATTTAAATGGAGCGGCAGAAACTATGCTTCAAAGCTTTTATGCAAGAGCGCAGTATTCTTTGCAGCATAGGAATAAGTTTTATGATGCAAAAGCAGTAGAGATCGTGGAGAAAATTGATTATGATTTCAGCAATGCATCAAAGGACGCCGCGATGAGCAGCGGTGTGATTGCAAGAACCCTGGTGTTTGATGAACTTGTAAAGGATTTTATTGATAAAAATCCTGATTGTACTGTTGTAAATATTGCATGCGGACTTGACACCAGGGCATATCGTATGGATAATGGCCGAATTACATGGTACAATCTGGATTTGCCGGAAACGATTGCCGTGCGGGATCAGATTTATCAGGAAAAGGGGCGAATCTCCGCAATTGGAGCTTCCGTATTGGACCCAAACTGGGTCTTGAAGGTTACAGCAAGAGGGAAAATGCTTTTTATTGTTGAAGGGCTTTCCATGTATTTGTCTGCGGATGAAGTTTCAAGGATGCTTGGAATTATTCGGGACAATTTTGATAATGCTTACGTACTGTTGGAATGTATTTCGCCGATGTGGGTTTCCAAACAGGGCGTTGAGAAATCAATCGAAAAAACAGGAGCGACATTTAAGTGGGGTGCAAACTCCTTTGATGAATTGGGAGAT
This sequence comes from Lachnospiraceae bacterium, assembly GCA_017621815.1. Classification (GTDB taxonomy): domain Bacteria; phylum Bacillota; class Clostridia; order Lachnospirales; family Lachnospiraceae; genus Suilimivivens. The sequence continues at coordinate 61,574 of JAGASK010000009.1, forward strand.
ATTGCAAAGGGATTCAAAAAGGTTAAGGATGACAATATTCTCAGGGGAATGAGGAAAATAACACCCATTCTTGCACTTGTAGACTGGCTGCCGATTACTAAAAAAATCACTCAGAAAATTTTGATATTTGAAAAGGAGACACAGTGAAAAAAATAAGATTTGAAATTGACACAGACGGCTTTCACGGAGTTTACTGGAAAAATTCCATTAAAACAGATGCGGGTTTAATTTTGATGTTAGGGGATGACGCTGAAGACCATATGGCAAAAAGTGGTGTAAAATGGGCACAGAAACAAGGTTTTAATGTTATGACAATGTCGCCGGAAGCAAAAGATTATGGGCATCATAACTATCCTCTTGAAAGAATTGATATGGCAATTCAGTGGATGAAATGTCATGGAAACAGTAAAATCGGTGTCGCCGGAGCATCTACAACCGGAACGCTGGCACTTGTTGCGGCATCATATTTCCCTGATATTACACTGACCATTGCAATGACACCCAGTGACTTTGTATGGGAAGGTTTTATGCAGGGAAAAAAGGATGGCTGCAGGGAATGGCCTGTTGACGGAGAGTCTTTGTTTTCCTATCAGGGAAAGCCCTTGCCGTATATGCCGTTTGTCTATCGTCATCCTGATTACTGGCATATTGTAAAAAAGGATTCTAAGGAAAGCGGAAATATGATTGCATCCCGAAGGCTTTTTGATGATTCCGAAAAGGCACACCCCATACAGGAAGAGGAATATATTAAAATTGAAAAAATTAAAGGGAAACTTATTCTGGTGGGCGCAGAAGATGATGTGTTGTGGGATACGGCAAAATATATCAGGAGAATGGAAGAAAGATTAAAAACCAAAAGTCATGAATGTGACTGCGAGATATTACTTTATAAGCACGGAACACACTTTGTATTTCCGCAGTCCATGCTGAGATCTATATTGCCTATAGTCTCCAGTCTGTTGATAAAACTGGCTTTTGCTGCAGGAAGAAAGTATTCCGGGGAGTGTAAAAGGACAAGGCTGGATATTGACAAGAGAGTAAGCGCGGCAATTGCTGGCTGGACGATTTCGGAAACTGAAGAATTGTTTCTGTAATAATGACGTTATTGTTGAAATAGGGATTTTTATGATGAAAGAAACTGTTAGCAATAAGAAATATTGGATTTTGGGAGTTATCGGGTGCATTTGCTTTGGAATTGGAGATAGCAGTAAGTGGTATCAATAGACACTTGTTTTTTTTATGAATTTCGGCTAAAATGTATGCAGATTACAAATCAGCCGAAAGAAGGTAGCAGATATGAATTATATAACAAGAAATTTAGAGAATGTAGTAAATCAGGTTACAAAAGAATACCCGGTAGTCCTGGTTACCGGACCAAGACAGGTAGGTAAGACTACTATGCTTCAGAAATTAATGGAAGGAACGAATAGAGGATATGTTACTTTGGATGATTTGAATGAAAGAAATATTGCGAAGACGGATCCTGAACTGTTCCTACAGTTGCATAAGCCACCTGTGCTGATTGATGAGGTTCAGTATGCACCGGAGTTGTTTACCTATATCAAGATGTATGTAGACACAAATCACGAGCCAGGAGCATTTTGGCTTACAGGTTCGCAGGTGTTTAAATTAATGCGAGGCGTACAGGAGTCTTTGGCTGGAAGAGTTGCTGTGTTGCCGCTTACTTCTTTATCGCAGGCAGAAATTTCAGGTGGAGAGATGGAGCCTTTTACGGTTGACATGGAGGCATTATCCGCTAGGAAGGCAGGTAGGAAAGAGGCTGATGCAAGGGGCATTTTCGAACGAATCTACAAAGGTTCCATGCCAGCAATTGTAAGTGGTGCTAATAGTAATAGTCAGATTTTTTATAACAGTTATTTAACTACTTATATTGAGCGTGATGTAAAGGCGTTGTCAGATGCTATTGATTCGCTGAAATTCCTTAGATTTATAACTGCGGTAGCTGCAAGATGTGGTCAAATGCTGAATGTGGCAGAAATTGCGAGAGATGCAGATATAAATCAGACGCAGGCCAAAAACTGGCTTGGGATTCTGGAGACATTAGGGATTATTTTTTACCTCCGTCCTTATTCCAATAATCTATTAAAGCGTCTTGTGAAAACTCCTAAGCTGTATTTTTATGATACAGGTTTGGTTTGTTATCTGACGAAGTGGAGTAATGCAGAAACATTAGAAAGTGGTGCAATGAACGGAGCAATTTTAGAGAACTATGTGGTTGCTGAGATTATGAAAACTTACCTGAATTGTGGTAAAGAACCTTACTTGTACTACTATCGCGATAAGGATGCTAAGGAGATTGATATCGTTCTTGAACATGATGGAGTTTTAAACCCGATTGAGATTAAGAAGACTTCTAATCCGGGAACAGAGCTGATAAAAGTATTTGACTTGTTGGATAAGTCTTCAACACCTCGTTCAAAGGGTGCGGTTATCTGTATGAAACCGGGACTTAGTGCGATTGATAGGGATAATTATATTGTGCCGATTTGGATGATTTAGGATAAAAGGAATAATTATATGCGATACAGAATTAAAAGGTGACGAATGAGTGAGGTGCCACAAATGAGTAAATTAGATGAGATATTTCATAAGCGCCTAGAGAGAATACGTGAAGAACTAAATTCATATTTAGATTTAAGGCTGGACGCAGATGAGACTAAACTTTTTGCTCCAACTCTGGGAGAAAATTCGGAAAAGAAGAAAAAGGGCGGTGTACAAGAAAAGTTTCTCCAGCATATGAAGCTGAATGCTGAAGAAGATGATTATTACGATTCGGATTATCTTGATGAGGAAGTGGATGAATGCTTAGATCTGTTCCCTCAGGAAGCAGAACCAAAGAAGTCAGTAAGATCAGAAGCACATAAACAACCATATATACCATCAAGCTCAGCTGCTGGTGTTCCGGCCGGTACTGTTAAGAGTCCGGAATTTTTGAAGAAGGATAGAGAGCGGTCGGAACTTGATAAGGTATTAGCGAAGAAGGAGGAGTCTTTTTCGAAAATGCTGCTTCGTATGATTGATGAAAAAGGATTGAAAGATTCGGAAGTCTACAAGAGTGCAAATATTGATCGAAGACTTTTTTCAAAGATTCGTGGTGATGAGGATTATGCGCCAAGTAAGAAAACGGCAATTTCATTCTGCCTGGCTTTACAGTTGGAGATGGATGAGGCAAAGAAGCTTTTGACCACTGCTGGATATACGTTATCCGCATCTTCAAGATTTGACTTGATTATTATGTATTTGATTGAGAATTGCGAGTATAACATTCACTTTGCAAATATTGTTTTGGATGATTATGGGGAAGGAACACTTTCGAGATAAAATGTCCCTTCGGAAGCGACCGGTATTGTTTATGAATTTTGTAATATGTGTTTATCAACAGAAAGGCAGGTAACGCATATGAAAAAAGGATTAACAGAACTGGTTTTTATTTTGGACAGAAGTGGTTCTATGGGAGGATTGGAAAGTGACACGATTGATATTGTAAAGCCATTGACAGACGAAGATTATTATGTAAGGGGATGCACTGCATTATTGGATACAGTAGGAAGCACTGTTAAAAAAGTGGAGAATATTCAAAATCGGTTGCCCGAGGAACTACAGGCAGAGAAGATTATCTTTGTCATTACCACAGATGGACAGGAGAATTCCAGCCAGGAATATTCTGCGAAGATGGTAAAGAAGATGATTGAAAAGAACCAGGAGAAGGGAGTTCCTGTTTCTTGGAGCTAATATTGATGCGGTGGAAGAAGATGATCAATATTATTGATTGGATTTTGTCCAAGATGCGGCTTATAGACATAGAAGATGAGCAGGAGGAACCTGAGCAAGAAGTGGTGTCTATTGAAAAATCATGGCTGGAATTGGTTCATTGGAAAAAGGATAAGGTGTTGGAAGAGGACAGTCGTGTATATTTTAAAAATGTTCAGACCTATGCAGATTGTAAGCTGGTAATTGATAACTACAAAATGGGTGCTGTATGCATATATAGTTTGGAGCCAGCTGCAAATCCAGCTACACAAGGCATGGTGAATTACATATGTGGCGGTCTTTATGCCTTGGATGGAGATGTTATCACAGTCGGCGAGAATGTGTTTATGGTGACCGCAAGAAAGGAAGCTAAGTGCGTATATTAAGCAGTGTGTGACCGATAATGGCACATGGTATGTGTTTCTGGATGAAGTTCAGCTTTGTAAGGGATTTGAAGCCGTACTCAACGGTTTGAACAGGAGGGAGAATCTGGACATCTATGTAACTGGAAGCAATTCTAAATTTCTCTCTTCGGATGTGTTGACAGAGTTCCGTGGACGCGGAGACGAGGTAAGGGTTTATCCGCTGTCCTTTTCGGAATATGTGTCAGCCTACCCCAGAGACAAGTATGATGCGTGGATTGATTATTACACCTATGGTGGACTGCCTCTGATCCTGAACAGGAAAGTTTAACGGGAAAAGACACTTTAATTGGTGTCTTTAAATAATTCATTATATCACTCATACCAAGCTTTTTACCTTGCTGATTATGTCTAATTTTCTTTCTTGCTTTTTTATTTAATTCTGCCATTAAATTGGCAGGTATTGTAATGGAAAGTGAAGTGTTTTTATCAATATATACATTGTTTATATATTCCACTGTTATCGGAAATAAATTTTGTGGCAAGAATGCACATTCTTCACCAAGAACATATCCAAAACTTATATTATCACACATGCCATATTTATCTATAGACTTTTGATACTCATTTATGAGAAAATGATATTGGTAAAACTATACAAAAATAGTTACAAGAATCTACTAATTAATTACATAATATTTCATAGACTTTTACAAAACTCAACATTATAATTTAGTACTTAAAACAGCATCAGCACAATCATTAAATAATTTTTGGACTTGCCTTACGGTGAGTCCTTTTACTTTTGCTAAATCAATAAATTCATACATAAGTTCATAATATTGATTTTCTTCTAAACCGTTGTGTTTTGTTTTTTTGTTGCATACTAAATCAATGTGATCACATCACATCCTTTCTAAAATCATATTAGAGTATAAAACTGTTCTATAAACTTATTTGTCGAAAATATGTTCCTGCTATCACAATTTTTTATATTGTGATAAAATTTTCTCATATCTAAAAATGAGAGGGTGCTATGGGAATATTATACATTAAAAATAAAATATGTCCTTTTTGCAATAAACAATTAAAAAGCAATATCGTGAATTGTACTCCTTGCATATCCTTGCCATGTTTAGAATGTAAAGAATGTAAAATATACTTATATACTGAATCCAATTATAATGTACTCAAAGAACTTGCAAATAATAGGCATCGCAAGTTAAATCATGATGTTTATAAGTATAAAGAAGTTAAACAACAGAATAAAAATAAATTAGATAAAGCAAATGCTAAAAATAGAAAGCAAAAACCAAACAAGACTATTTCCATAAATCATAAAAAAGAAAAACTTAAATTTAAGATGAATGGAACAATTAGAGAAATCCCATCTGAAAAAATAGGTAGATTTCAAACTGTTATTGATAAAAAGCAAATCATAAAATGTCCATATTATAAAAATAAATTGTGTATATATTTTGATGGGTTATGTAATCCCTATTCTGTAAAATGTACTAATCGTGGAATATTGGCATTATTAAGCGAGTCAAATTCTAAAAGTAAAAGGAATAAGTCAGACGATAATAAATCGCAAGATAATATTACCTATATACAACAACCTAAATATGTAAAAGCAGTAATTTTATCAAATAATCGAAAATGTATTTATGAAGAGCATGATATTATTGGTATAAGTGCAACATTTAAAGTATTAATATCTAATAAAATAATTGAGATGTCAGTACCTGCTGCTTATTGTAAAGAATGTAATCAATATATAATTTTAAAAAGTGATTTTAAATCTATTAAGCAAGAAGGTATTTTATTATGTCAAGTAGAAGATAAGACACCAGAATATATTACAAAACATAAGAATGCTTCATATTCAGGAACTGAATCAAAAGTACATAGACTTGGATACAATGTTATTAAGCAGAGATACAACTATACCTTTGAACAAAGAAAGATCATTTTGGCAAATATTATAGAAAATTATAGTATAACTCAACACGAAATTCTCTCAATGCTTGATACAAATATTGCAAGAAAAATTGGCTTACCCAATTATGCTGATGCGATTGAAAAGTGGCAACAAGACAGAGAATTTGTTGCAAATTATAAAACAGGTGATGTTCCTCAAGTTGTGGTAAAGGAAGTTGTTATTGGTAAAAGAGAATAGCACTTTGGAATTTATTGGTAAAATAATTAGTCCAGTAATTAAGCAATAGCATTACAAAATATAATTGAACAAAATCGCTGTGCGATGGCCTGCCAAGGCTGTGGCGCAGTTTTCTCATTTTAAAATAAAACGCAGTAGTCAGCAAGTCCTAAATAAGGTATTGTTCCCACAACAGCCGCTTTTTCAAATACTATTTTTTAAGCTGCAAACCGTCTTTGAATGCTTCGCCAACCCGCTCCGTTACCTTGTAATAGCCATGTGTGTACGGGTCAAAGGCAATCGCATTTACCAGCGACATATCAATCTTATCTCCGTTCATAACACTTTCGTCTGCTGTGATATTTACCACCTTACCAATAACACCGCACCCGTATTCTCCATTCTGGTATTCAATAAATTCGCACTCCAGGCAGAGAGGAAATTCGTTGATTACCGGGGCATCCACTGATTCGGCTTTGCTTGCAGTAAGTCCACTGTCGTCAAATTTCGTGGCAACCCGGTTGCCTGATACAACACCAAAATAGTCAGCCTCGACTACATGAGCTGCATCAGCGATACTTACGGTAAACGCACCTCTTGCTTTGATATTCTTTACAGTCTTATGTGTCTCCGTCAGATTAAGGGCGACATTACCTCTTTCCTGCATGGTTCCCCAGGCAGCATTCATGACATTTACACTGCCATCTTCATTGTATGTTGCTACCATCAGCACGGGCATCGGGAAGATGCCTTCCGTTATGTTGAGTTTCTTTCTCATCGTGTTTACCTCATTTCTTGTGTGGATTGACAGAACCTGCGCTCTTCGATATGATTGTAGCAGGTAACGGAATAAATACAAGTACCATCTTTAAAGATAGGTACTTTCTCACAAGGAAGTATGACATGATAAGCAAATATATTGAGAAAGCAAATTTTGAAGAAACAGGGTTCAGCTATACATTGTCACTCATATCTGGCAAGCACAAGATGGTGATCCTGTATTGTCTTATGGAGTTTGAACCAGTGCGGTTCAATGAGATGAAACGGTATTTGGGCAGTATCACAGATAAAACCCTCAGCAGCAACTTGAAGGAGTTGGAAACAGACCGACTCATTATAAGAACAGAGTATCCTCAGATTCCTCCGAAAGTTGAGTACACTCTCAGCGACAGAGGAAGATCTTTGATGACCGTCTTGGATCAACTGTGTATTTGGGGCGAAAACAACAGAGAATAGTAATAGTAATCTTCCAATTAAGGATATGGTTTCCCCACTCCCCCAATTCTGCGGTTTATGGTAGAATATTCGCAGTAGTAAAACACCCCTGTTTCTACTGCGACTTTACTACGTTTCATGTCCTCAACTTGCCCCGTTTTGCCGTATTTTGCTTATTCTGTGACAAATTTAACAATCTCAGAGCAAAATTTATGGTCGGCAAACTGCGGCAAATCGGGGCATTTAACGGACAATAATTATGAATGTAAAAAATAATGTTTGTTTGCTATGTGGGTATCTTTAGTTTTGTATGAAGGATTGTAGTGGGATAAGTTTACAAAGTAGGTGTTGATACTGGTGTCAGGTTTTAAGTGTTGCAGTTTTGGGGTGGAATGTTTCTTTGACGGATTCTACTGCATGAAATTGCGATAACTCGCAAAAACTTTCAGTAGAAAGCAGGGGCATGATATGGAAATTAAGAGAGACATCTAGTTGAATAAGCTTATCAGTAAGAAGCATAATGGACTTATCAAGGTGATAACTGGCATCCGTCGCTGCGGAAAGTCCTACTTGTTGTTTAATCTGTTCAAGGGTCATTTGCTGGCG
>JAGASK010000002.1 GCA_017621815.1 Lachnospiraceae bacterium
CTGATTCACAGGCAGGTAAAGAAGGTCAAAGAATCGGAAAAGATGGGGGTGAGGTATATGCAGAGATGGGAAGAACTGGCAGAAGCTAAGGACGAAGGCCTTGCTGAAGGACGCAGTGAGGGACTTGCTGAAGGACTCAGTAAAGGTGAGGAACGAATCCTTATAAGGCAGATTTGCAAAAAACTCCGTAAAGGGAAAACAACGAAGCAAATTGCAGAGGATTTAGAAGAAGATATAGAAAAAATCGAAAAAATCTGTGAAGCAGCCAGGGAATTTGCACCGGATTATGACTGTGACCGGATTTACGAAAGATTGCATGAAAAGTAAAGCAGAAAGCAGGTCAGAAGGCGAATAGAGGAGAAAAATATGTCGGAATTAACATCTATGAGGAATATTGGTAAAGAAATGGCAAGAAAGCTGACTTCTGTCGGAATTGATTCTTCGGAGAAGCTTATTGAATCAGGTTCCAAACAGGCATTTCTAAAACTAAAACAGGCATATCCCGGGGTTTGTCTGGTACATCTATATACATTGGAAGGTGCAATCCATAATGTTGAATTCAATAATCTTTCGGAAGATAAGAAAAAAGAATTAAAAGAGTTTAGTGACTTTTTAAAGAAATAATGCCGGGTAGAAGTAAGAATCGGCAGAGTCATTGTATTAATAAAGAAACCTTATCTAAAAGGAAGCACTGCATGCATTTGTCGCAGTGCTTCCTTTTATCCACGACAATAGTAAACATGGTTTGCAAAGCATACTTTTTATTGCACAAGACAATAGAAAGTTTGCAAAGCATATTTTCTAGTGTACAAGACAATAGAAAGTTTGCAAAGCATACTTTCTATTGTATATAATGTACATAAGGTAAAAATAATACCAGCCCTGACAAGGAGGATACAGTTAAATGAAAAAGATATTAGCCGTAATCGATATGCAGAATGATTTTATTGACGGAAGCCTGGGGACAAAAGAAGCACAGGAAATTGTTGAAAATGTAGTTGTAAAGATTAAAGCTTATGCCGGAGAAACGGTATTTGCCACCAGAGATACTCATGGAGAGAATTATATGGAAACCTCAGAGGGAAGACATCTGCCGGTGCCGCACTGCATTAAGGGAACGGAAGGCTGGGAAATCAGGGATGAAGTTGCGAAGGCTCTTTCACAGGTAAATGCCGAAATTATCGATAAACCCACCTTTGGTTCGCAGGTCCTGGCGGAGCGGATTGCTGAGACAGTGCAGAAAGAGGAAGAAGCAGAAATTGAGTTTGTGGGTCTTTGCACTGATATTTGTGTGGTTTCCAATGTACTGTTGGTTAAGGCAAAACTGCCGGAGACGGTTCTTAAGGTGGATGCAAAGTGCTGTGCCGGAGTTACGCCGGAAAGTCATGAAGCAGCGCTGCTTACCATGAAGATGTGTCAGGTAGAAGTTGGTTAAGTGATATTTGCAGTTAAAAGGTCTTGAAAAATAAGGGATAATAAATCATAATATTGGAGGAAAAATCCTGTTATGGAATATATGCTTTTCGGATTAGATATGATTGGAACAGTTGCATTTGCACTGTCGGGAGCAATGACGGCGATTAAGAAGCAGATGGATATCCTGGGTGTCATGATTTTAGGCATGGTGACTGCAGTAGGCGGAGGAATCATCAGGGATATTGTGCTTGGAATTACGCCGCCCCAGGCATTTAAGGAGCCAGTATTTGCCGTAACGGCTCTTTTAACTTCCGCATTTATTTTTGCATTTATTTATTTCAGGGTGAAAGGCTATCAGCAGATTTCAGGTCTGCGTTTCCAGCAGGTACTGATGTTGGCGGATACCCTGGGACTTGGCGTTTTTACCGTAGTAGGAGTGAAGGCTGCATTTGATAATAATATGGAAATTAATTATTTCCTGCCGGTTTTCCTCGGAACCATTACAGGGGTAGGCGGCGGACTTCTGCGTGATATGATGGCCGGAGACCGTCCTTACATATTTGTGAAGCATGTGTATGCCTGTGCATCTATTGCGGGAGCATTCGTCTGCGCCTTTTTGTGGAGCAGGAGCGGGGAAGAAATTGCCATGCTGGCAGGAGCAGGCTGTGTAATCATTTTGAGATTCCTGGCAATTTGGTTTAAATGGAATCTGCCGAGAATAGAAAACTTTTAGAATAATGAATGGAACAGGGAATAGGTGAAAAGGAAGGATATAATATGAAAATCAGTTTATTGGAACCAATCGGGATATCAAAAGAGAAAGTAGACGGCTTGGCGTCAAAGCTGCTTGAGGAAGGGCATGAATTTCAGTATTTTGATACAAAGACCACAGATGCGGGGGAATTATATGAAAGAAGCAAGGACAGCGATGTTGTAATGATTGCCAATAATCCTTACCCTGCAGAGGTAATAGAAAAACTGGACAGGCTGAAAATGATTTCTGTTGCTTTCACAGGCGTTGACCATGTTGGTCTGACCGCCTGCCGGAAAAAGAATATTATGGTTTGCAATGCGGCGGGGTATTCCAATCAGACTGTGGCAGAGCTGGTTCTGGGCATGGCAGTGGATGCTATGCGTGGCGTAGTGAAATCAGACAGTCTTGTGAGAGGCGGAAAAGGAAGCTTTGGGGTTTCCGGCAGGGAAATCTGCGGTAAGACAGTGGGGATTATCGGACTCGGAAGAATCGGTCTTATGTGCGCAAAGCTTTTCCTTGCATTCGGTGCCAAAGTAATTGCATACAATAGAAGCAGGAATCCGGAGGCGGAAAGCATTGGTATTGTATATAAGGAGCTTGCTCAGGTTCTTGCGGAAAGTGATATTATTTCCCTGAACCTGCCCCTCAATGATGAAACCAGGGGCTTTATTTCCGGGGATAAAATTGCGCTTATGAAGAAAAATGCAGTATTTATTAATTGTGCAAGAGGTCCCATTGTGGATAATAAAGCGCTTGCAGATGCCCTGAATGAGGATAAAATCGGCTTTGCCTGTATTGATGTGTTTGATATGGAGCCGCCGCTTCCTGCAGATTATCCTTTGCTTCATGCAAAAAATACACTTTTGACCCCTCATCAGGCGTATATTTCGGAAGAGGCAATGGAAAGAAGGGCGGAGATTGTTTTCGGCAACGTCTGTGCATGGCTGAAGGGCGAGCCGGAAAATGTAATCAAATAATATAATTAAATAATGTAAGAGTAAACCGTCTGGCACACAAAAACTAGGAGGAGTAATTATGTATCGTTTTACAGAAGATTGTATAATTGGAATTAAAGAAATTGATGAGGAACACAGAAGACTGTTCGAACTGATTAATCAGGTGGCGGAGCTGCCGAAAAACAGCGGAACTTCACGTGTTATGGCAAAAAGTCTGCTTATGCAGCTTAAAGAATATGCAGCAACGCATTTTGCTCATGAAGAGGCTTATATGGAGCAGATTGGCGATATGGAGCTGGAGCGTCAGAAAAAAGAACATGCACAGTTTTCAGGGAAAGTTAACAGCTATAATATAGAAGAACTGAAGGAGGAAGACAGTGAGCAGATAATTGCGGAGCTTTCTGCTTTTATGGCAAAATGGCTGTATCATCATATTCTCGGCAGTGATATTATGATTGGAAAGTTTACAAATCCGGAGAAAACAGAGGATGCCTTTGCTTTTACGGATAAATATAAGACAGGAATTACTCTTGTGGATGATGAACACAGGAGATTATTCGAAATTATTAAGGAAACAAATGATGTAATAGAAGCAGATCTGCTGCATGACAAATATGATAAAATTGTATATATTCTGGAGGAACTGAAGGATTATACGGTAATGCATTTTACGGATGAAGAGCGTTACATGGAGAGCATCGGCTACGAAGGAATTGAAATGCAGCGTATTGCCCACAGGGCTTTTGTGGAAAGGCTGAATGAAATTAATCTGGAAGACGTGGATGATAACCAGAAGGAGTACCTTGAGGACTTAATCAGTTTTCTTCTCGAATGGCTGACAAATCATATTATGAAAATGGATAAGAAAATTCCCGTTAAGTAAAGGGAAAAAGTGAAATATCTGCCGTATAAAAATGTGTATGCAACCTGAGGTTGCAAAAGGGCACCGCAGAGTTGGTAGCTGCCGGGGGAAACACCTGCTAAAATGTATTTGGAATTGATTTGACATTTTACAGGGAAAAGGAGAGACGGCAGAATGAAGTTATCAGAGAAAATACAGCTGCTGCGGAAGGAAAACGGATATTCCCAGGAGGAACTGGCGGAATTGTGCGGTGTAAGCAGACAGGCTATATCGAAGTGGGAAGCAGATGTTGCGCTTCCTGAAACAGATAAAATAATTTTACTCAGCAGAATTTTTCAGATTACAATAGATGTTCTCTTAAAAGACGAACTTTCTGTTAACGGAGTAAAGGAAATACATTGTTGCGGAGAAAATGTGATTCGGGAAGAGCATCCGGCGGTTTATGAGGGAATATTGATAAAAGAAAGCATCGATGATGAAACGGTGTTGGATTATCTCAATATTAATAAAGTAGAAATATGGAAAACAGATGGAGTGCCAAGATATTGGACTGCGTTGTTTTTTACTTCAAAACAGGCAGATTTCCCGCAAATAATTTCCCGTGCCGTTATCAGCAATGAAAAAAGCGGCGGAAACTGGTTTGTGGATTTTAAAGCCGGAAATGTAAAGTATATTGTGTTTCGGAATAAGATTTTGAAATACATCATTGGTAATCAGAAGCAAAAGGATGAAGTTTGTGAGGCGTGCAGGCAGTTGGGAATACCTGATGCGCAAATGCATTGGCCTGAATAGTGTAAATAAACTGCGAGCAGGAAAACGGCTCAGATGCTGATTTTTATTCAGCATCTGAGCCGCCTTTTTGCAGCTGTGGCTGATAGTCATGGACTATTCGGTTATATTGGAATGATACAAATCTGCCAGAATCTCCACACATTTATTGATTCCAAGTACACCGCTGTCTAAAGCAATATGATAATTGGCAACATTACCCCACTCCATATCTGTGTAGAAGTGATAGTAGGTGCTTCGCCGCTTATCTTTGTCTTTCAGACGTTTCAAGGGAGTATCTTCACTTTCGCCGTACTTTTCTACAATACGTTTTGCTCTTTTTTCCATATCGGCATGAATAAATACTTTTAGGCATTCGGCTTTATCCCGCAAAATATAGTCAGCGCAGCGGCCTACAATAACGCAGGATTCTTTTTCCGCAAGCTCCAAAATGACCTTGCGCTGGATACTCCAGATGTAATCCTGATTAGACATGCCGCTATGAAAACCGCGTTCGGAGAGCGCATTGGCAAGCCAGCCGCCCCGTTCTGAATATTCGCTTTTTTCTGCGATATATTCTTTAACAAATCCGCTTTCCTGTGCCACTTTATCAATCAGCTCATGGTCATAACAGGGGATACCGAGCTTTTCAGCAAGCTCTTTTCCTATAGTTCTTCCGCCGCTTCCGAATTGACGGCTGATGGTAATGATTTTGTTGCTCATTTAGCTACCTCCTTTTTTACAGGCTTTAATGTTTTATATGTGTAAATAATAACAATTAATGAGATGATAAATGTCAGGGCATCCGATACCGGCATGGAATACAGGACACCGTCCAGGCCGAAGAAACGGGGCAGAATCAGAGCAAAGCCAACGCCGAATACCACCTCTCTGACCATGGAAAGCATAGTGGATGTAACTGCTTTTCCCAGAGACTGTAAATAGATAAAGGTTGACTTATTTACAGTGGCAAGAGGCATCAGACATAAGTAAATGCGGAAGCTCTTTATTGCAAAATCAGTGTAATAAACACTTTCATTTGCCGCACCGAAAATAGCAATCAGCTGGCCGGGCAGGAATTCAACGATGACAAGTGCCACAAGGCCGACAACCGCTTCCGAAATGAGAAGTTTGGTAAATAAAGTTTTTGCTCTGTCCTGACGGCCTGCACCGATGTTATAGCCTACGATAGGAATACATCCGGCTGCCATACCTACAGCAATAGAGATTACTATCTGGAAGAATTTCATAACAATACCGACCACAGCCATAGGAATCTGAGCGTATTGTGTCTGACCGAAAATTTCGTCAAGTGCACCGTATTTACGAATCATATTGTTAATTGCAGCCATAGCAGCCACAAGTGAAATCTGTGATAAGAAGCTGCAGATGCCGAGGGGAAGATATTTGGCAGCAAGCTTTCCGTGAATGCGGAAACTGCTTTTATTCAGTTTGATTGCTTTCATATGGCAAAGATACCAAATGGATAAAGCAGCAGTAAGAACCTGACCGAGTACAGTTGCTATAGCAGCGCCCATCATGCCCCATTTGAAAATAAAGATAAATATAGGGTCAAGAATGATATTTACAACTGCACCGCCCAATGTGGAAACCATGGCAAACTTGGGGCTTCCGTCTGAACGGATAATGGGGTTCATTGCCTGACCGAACATATAAAAAGGGATGCCCATGGAAATGTATATGAAATATTCCCTGGAGTGACGGAAGGTTTCTTCGTTTACCGTGCCGCCGAACATAGTTAAAATCGGGGTCATAAAAATGAAGTAAAGGGCTGTCAGCACAAGGCTGGCAATAATACATAATATAACAGCGCTGCCTACGCTTTTGTGTGCATTATCCTTTTCGCCGGCGCCGAGGCAGATGCTGACGTAAGCGCAGCAGCCGTCGCCAATCATTACCGCAATTGCAAGAGCAATTACAGTAAGAGGGAAAACTACAGTGTTTGCCGCATTTCCGTAAGAGCCAAGATAGCTGGCATTAGCGATAAAAATCTGGTCTACGATATTGTATAATGCTGCAACCAGAAGAGATATAATGCAGGGTACCGCATATTTTCTCATAAGCTTTCCGATGCTTTCTGTTTCCAGAAATGTGTTAGATTTTTGTTCCATAAATAATATAAACCTCCTTGCATAAAAAATAAGCGTATAGCCTTTAGAACTGGACTTACGCCTATGGCTACACGCTTTTATTTTTCGTTTTTTTCTGTTTTCAGCTTATATATTATATTACATTCTGCACAGTTTTGCAAAAGTTTTTTTTAACAAAAAACAGACTCCTGAGATATTGGTGATTTTCTGTTGAGAGCCTCTTAAAATCAGCAAAATGAATAAAAAATGCATAATGCAAATACATAAAAATCACGAAAATTGTACTATGTGCACAAAAAAAGCTTACAAAATCGAAAATTAAAATATAAAATAAAGATAAGAAATTGCTTTTTGAAAGGAGTAAAAATAATATGAAAAGAGTAAAAGCAGCCTGCATTCGTCAGATTCTTCACTTTATGTTAAAGGAGGATATGGGTCATGCTTATGCGGAAAAAATGGTAGATGAAGAGGTAATCAGATATAAGAAACAGCTGGAAAGAAGTAGAACCCAGTATAGAATCGTATCTGAAGAAAAACAGCCTGATGGCTCTGTGATTATTGAGATCATCAAGCAGTATAACACTTCACCTGTAGGAGATTTCTTAAAGGAATAGGGATTGATAAAAGAACTTTCCCATGATACAGTATTAATAGCTGAAAAACGTATAAATAACGGCGGAGGTATGATACATGTATCATGAGAATAAAATCTGGATTGGAAAATCCGGGGAAGAAAAGGTATATATTTATCCTAAAATGGCAAACCGGCACGGAATGATTGCGGGTGCTACAGGAACCGGTAAGACCATTACCTTAAAGGTATTGGCGGAATCCTTCAGCGACTGCGGCGTGCCGGTCTTTTTAGCGGATGTAAAAGGTGACCTGGCAGGAATGTGCAGACCGGGAGCGGAAAGTGAAAGCCTGAAGCAGCGGATGGATGCCATGGGACTTTTGGAAGCAGGCTTTAATTTTCACTCTTATCCTACAACCTTCTGGGATGTATATGGGGAGAAGGGACTGCCTCTCAGAACCACAATTTCTGAGATGGGGCCGCTGCTTCTTGCCAGAATTATGGATTTAAACGAAACCCAGACAGATATTCTTACCATTGTCTTTAAAATTGCGGATGATGAGGAACTGCTTTTGATTGATACCAAGGATTTGCGGGCAATGCTTCAGTATGTGGGTGAAAATTCCAGGGAGCTTTCCCTTACCTACGGCAATATTTCCAAGCAGAGTCTTGGGGCGATTATAAGGGCGGTGGTGGCTCTGGAAGCCGAAGGAGGAGAATATTTCTTTGGTGAGCCTGCCCTTGATATCAGGGACTGGCTGTGCACTGACTGCAACGGCAAGGGGACAATTCAGGTTCTGGATTGCCAGAAGCTGATTAACAGCCCCACTATGTATGCCACTTTTATGCTGTGGATGATATCCGAGCTGTTTGAAACATTGCCTGAAGCAGGAGACCTTGATAAGCCTAAAATGGTATTTTTCTTCGATGAAGCCCATTTGCTGTTTAAGTCTGCGTCAAAAGTGCTGCTTGAAAAAATTGAGCAGGTGGTGAAGCTGATTCGTTCCAAGGGCGTTGGCATTTATTTTATTACCCAGAGTCCCAGGGATATTCCGGATGGAGTATTAGGGCAGCTTGGAAATAAAGTTCAGCATGCCCTTCACGCCTATACCCCTGCAGAGCAAAAAGGAGCAAGGGCAGCAGCCCAGTCCTTCAGGGAAAATCCTGAATTTGATACATATGAAACCCTGACAAATCTTGGAATTGGAGAAGCGCTGGTTTCCGTGCTGGATGAAGACGGCATACCTACAATTGTGAAAAAATGCAATGTGCTTCCTCCTCAGAGCCAAATGGGGGCGCTGGATGATGAAATCAGAAGGAACCAGATAACGGGAAGTCTTTTATATACAAGATATTCGGAGATGATAGACAGGGATTCCGCTTATGAATTTCTTAAGAGAAAAGCAGCCGCTGATGAGGAGAAGGCACAGAAGGAGGCTGAAGAGGCAGCGGTCAGGAAGCAGCGTGAAAAGGATGAAGCGGCAGCCGAAAAGGAACGTCTGAAAGAGGAGGCAGCAGCCGAAAAGCAGCGGCAGAGGGAAGAAACGGCAGCCGAAAAGCAGCGCCTGAAGGAAGAAGCAGCTGCCAAAAAGGCGGAAGAGAAAAAAGCCGCAGCCAGGGAAAAGCAGGTAAAATCGGCTGCAAAAAGCGTGGCGAATTCCGCAGCCGGAACCATTGGCAGGGAACTTGGCAACAGCATTGGCAAATCTGTGGGAGGCAGTTTCGGAAAGAAGCTTGGTGGAAATGTAGGAGCTTCTTTGGGAAGAGGTATTTTAAGTACGCTGTTTAAACTGTAACAGATAATGACATTATGCACAATACAACATAAGGTATTAAAAACCCGATTTTTTAATTTTTTATACCTTATGTTGTATATTGATTATATTTTTATTGTTTTTCAAAAATATTTTTCTACGGTCTTACGGTATTCTTTTTATTGTTTCTTTGACAGGTCTGTGATATGTTGGAATCAGAAGTTCCTTATCTCTTTTTACAATTCTATCAGGCAACTTCAATGTTTTTCTAAGTATTTATTCTGAAAATATATTCTGAAAATTTATTCTAAGGAGGATCTTCATGTCTGAAAAAACAAGTTTTTTGTCTGTTACGGACCCCACCGGCAGTTCTTTTCCGGTTCCGGTTTTTCCAACAAAAGAAAAGGCAGAGGAATATCTGCGGCAAAATGAATCTGTCTGGCGTTCTTATTCATTACTTCCCGATTTTATGAAAATGGAACTGATTGGCTTTTGTATCGGCGCACAGGGACTCAAAATTACCTATGACCCGGTGTTCCGGCGGATTTTTAATGTTTCTCTTTATCCTGAAAGATTAGAAAATCTTTTATCCGCCATTCTGGGGAGAAGGGTGAAAATTATCAGCATTATGCCGCGGGAAGGTACGCAGATGAGAGAGCAGGCCAGTTTTGTTGTAATGGATATATTGGTGCAGTTAGATGACGGTTCTTATGCCAATGTTGAAATGCAGAAAATCGGATATTCTTTTCCGCTGGCAAGGGCAGACTGCTATGCTGCCGATATTATTATGCGGCAATATGCACACATCAAAGCCAGAGAGGGAAAAAAGTTTTTGTTTAGTAATCTGCATAAGGTATATTGTATTGTTCTGATGGAAAGCAGTCCCAGGGAATTTCATGCCGTGGAAGGAAAGTATCTTCATAAGAGAACTTCCTGCTTTGATACCGGAGTATATAAGGATATGGCAGGACTTCATGAAGATATCTTCATCTGTCTTGACAGTTTTCACTCTACCGTACATAATATAACTAAAGATAGTAGTGATTTGGAAGCATGGCTTACCTTTTTAAGTGCCATAGAGCCGGAAAAAATTCACGGGCTTATTAATGCTTTTCCCGCTTTTGCTGCTATCTATCAGGAAATTACAGACTTTATCAAAAAACCTGAGGAGTTGATGAATATGCTGTCAGAAGCGCTTTTTATTATGGACAAGAATATGGAACGGATGATGGTTACCGAACTGCAGGAGGAAGTGGAAGCTGTTAAGGCTGAAAGAAAGTCCCTTGAGGCGGAAAGAGACGCCGCAGTGACAGAAAGAGATGTGGCAGCAGCGGAAAGAGATGCCGCAGTGACAGAAAGAGATATAGTTGCAGCCGAAAGAGATGAAGCTGTAGCTGAGAAGCAAATTTTAGAAGTCAAACTTCGGAAAATTCTCGATTATGCCAAGGCTCATGGCTATGAATATGCTTCTGAATAATTGTGAAATTGTTAACTGCATATGATAAAGGAGCACTTTAGCGCCCCTTTATCATATTAAGAAAATATTCATGAATACGTAAATCTGCAGAAAGCTCCGGATGAAAAGCAGTAACAAGCTGACTGTTTTCTTTAGCAGCAATGATGTGTTCATTTACTGTTGCCAGAACTTCAGTGTTTCCTGATACATTCAGTATATAAGGTGCTCGTATAAAAGTCATGGGTATCTGACCAAGGCCTTTAAAATCTGCTTCTGTATAAAAGCTGCCAAGCTGTCTGCCGTAAGCATTTCGTCTAACGCTGATGTTCATAGTTGCAAAGTGAGGCAGGCCGGAATCCACTTCTTTTGCAAGAAGAATAAGACCGGCGCAGGTTCCGAAAACAGGGAGTCCTTCCTGTATTTTTTGTTTCAAAGGTTCATAGAGCGCCAGTTCATGAAGAAGCTTTCCCATGACGGTGCTTTCACCGCCGGGAAGAATCAGGCCGTCAAAATTCCGGTTAAGGTCAGAATTCTGCCGGATTTCAAAACAGTCTACATCCAGTTTTTTAAGCGCCTGTTCATGTTCTGAAAAGGCGCCCTGAAGGGCAAGAACAGCAACAGTCATATTGAAACCTCCGTTTTATTTTCCTCTTTCTTCCATAATAAGTGCAATTTCCTGTTCATTAATGCCTACCATGGCTTCTCCCAAATCCTCGGACAATTCTGCAATCAATTTTGCATCTGTATAGTTGGTAACGGCTTTGACAATAGCAGCGGCACGTTTAGCGGGATTACCGGATTTAAAAATGCCGGAGCCTACGAAGACACCTTCTGCGCCAAGCTGCATCATTAGTGCGGCATCGGCAGGTGTGGCAACGCCGCCGGCAGCAAAGTTCACAACAGGAAGCTTTCCATTTTCATGTACATATTGAAGCAAATCATAAGGAACCTGCAGCTGTTTTGCCGCTTCATAAAGCTCATCAGCGCACAGATTCTGAATGCGGCGTATCTCTGCATTCATGGTTCTCATGTGGCGTACAGCCTGAACCACATCGCCGGTGCCGGGCTCTCCCTTGGTACGAATCATAGAAGCCCCTTCGGCGATTCTCCTTAAAGCTTCACCTAAATCTCTGGCGCCGCATACAAAAGGTACCTTAAACTGTGTTTTATCAATATGGTATTTATCATCAGCGGGAGAAAGCACTTCGCTTTCATCTATATAATCGATTTCAATGGCTTCCAGAATTTGTGCTTCCACAAAATGACCAATGCGGCATTTGGCCATAACAGGTATGGAGACGGATTCCTGAATTCCTTTTATCATTTTCGGGTCACTCATACGGGACACGCCGCCGGCTGCCCTGATATCTGCCGGAATTCTTTCCAGAGCCATGACTGCGCAGGCTCCGGCAGCTTCCGCAATTTTTGCCTGCTCCGGGGTAGTAACATCCATAATAACACCGCCTTTTAACATTTGTGCCAGTTGTTTATTTAGTTCATATCTGTCATTCATTTCCTATATCTCCTATCAATTTTGTTTTATATACATATGTATGCATTTATTATATGAAAATATGGCTTTATCAAAATAGCCAATTCAAATAAAAACGACCATGCCAGTTTGCTGAAATATTTTTGGGTTTACTTCTTATATCATATATGGTATTATTTATTGAAATAATATAGTATATAGGAATAGTATGGATACAGGAGGGAGAATATGGGATACGAGGTGGAAACAAGATGTCTGCATCTTGAAGAGAATCAGGCAAAGAAGGATATATATGGTGCGGTCAGTTTTCCTATTTATCAGACGGCAACCTTTGCACATAAAGGCGTAGGACAAAGTACGGGTTATGATTACAGCAGGCTGCAGAATCCGACCAGAGAGCAGCTTGAAAAAATTGTGGCATCCCTGGAAAAGGGAATTGATGCACTGGCATTTGCCAGTGGTATGGCGGCAATTGCAACATTGATGGAGCTTTTTGAGCCTGGGGATCATCTGGTGGTGGATTCTGATTTATATGGAGGCAGTATCCGGCTTTTTCAGAATATCAGTGAAAAAAACGGTATTGAAATTACCAGTATTGATTTTGGGAAGGAGGATGTTTCCAGGTATATAACGGATAAAACAAAGGCCGTTTATGTAGAAACACCTACCAATCCCATGATGAATGTAACGGATATCAGGAAGCTTGGTGAGCTTACAAAAAGCAAAAATCTGATGCTGATAGTGGATAACACTTTTCTGTCTCCCTATTTTCAGAATCCCCTTGAGCTTGGAGCAGATGTGGTGGTTCACAGCGGAACCAAGTATCTTGGCGGTCATAATGATACTATTGCAGGTTTTCTTGTTACCAATCGGGAGGATATCAGCGAAAGACTGCGGTTTGTTATTAAAACTACGGGAGCAGGGCTTTCGCCTTTTGACAGCTGGCTGATTTTAAGGGGAATTAAGACCCTGGCGCTTCGTATGGAAAGAGCCCAGGAGAATGCTTTTGCTCTTGTGGACTGGCTGAAAGGCTGTAAAAGAGTGACCGGAATAATTTATCCGGGACTGCCCGAACATCCGGGCTATGAGATTATGAAAGCTCAAAGCCGGGGATTTGGCGGCATGCTGACCTTTGAAGTGGATTCCAAAGAATTTGCCCTTTCGATTTTAAATCATGTAAAATTAATTCAGTTTGCAGAAAGCCTTGGAGGAACGGAAAGCCTGATTACTTATCCCATTACCCAGACCCATGCGGATGTTCCGCCGGAAAAGCTTGTGGCAAACGGTATTACAGACAGAATCTTAAGAATGTCAGTGGGCATTGAAAATAAAAAGGACTTGATAGAAGAATTTGAGAGGGTATTTGCATTAGCGGAGGAAGAGGTTTATGGCTGAAAGAAATCTTGATTTTGATGCATTAGTTGACAGGAAAAATACGGGATGCCTTAAATATGATTTTGCGGTAAAAAGAGGAATGCCGGAAGATGTGCTCCCTTTGTGGGTGGCAGATATGGATTTCAAGACTTCATCCTATGTGCAGGATGCCATTGCTGCCCAGGCAGAGCATGGAATTTACGGTTATAATGAGTCGGGAGAATCTTATTTTGAGGCGGTACAGTCCTGGCTTTTAAAGCATCATGGATGGAAAGTAGAAGAAAAGTGGCTGGTAAAAACACCGGGGGTTGTATTTGCCCTTGCCATGGCAGTAAAGGCTTTTACCAGGGAAGGGGATGCTGTAATGATTCAGCAGCCGGTATATTATCCCTTCAGCGGTGTGATTAAAGATAATGACAGAAAAATCGTGGATAACACACTTGTTCAGGATGAAACAGGAAAATATCATATGGATATTGCGGACTTTGAGGACAAGATTATAAAAGAAAAGGTTAAGCTGTTTTTCCTGTGCAATCCTCACAATCCGGTAGGGCGTGCATGGAGCAGGGAGGAACTTGAGACAATCGGAGATATTTGCTGTCAGCACCGGGTTCTTGTTGTCAGCGATGAAATTCATGAGGATTTTGTTTTCAGCGGAAAACATCAGGTGTTTTCAAATCTTAAGAAGGAATATGAGGAAATTACCATAACCTGTACGGCACCCAGCAAGACTTTTAATATTGCGGGTTTGCAGACTTCTAATGTTTTCATACCGAATCCACAGCTGCGCAGAGAATTTAAAAAGCAGATTTCGGCAACAGGATACAGTCAGTTAAATGCGGCAGGGCTTGCTGCATGTGAAGCGGCTTATCGCTTTGGAGAAGAGTGGTACAGGGCGGTATCCGCTTATATCAGAGAGAATATTTCTTTCACAAAGAAATTTCTTGAGGAGCATATTCCTCAGATAAAAATGCTGGAACCGGAAGGCACTTATCTGGTATGGATGGATTTCAGGGCTTTAGGATTGACCGGACAGGAGCTGGAAGACCTGATTATTCATAAAGCGGGGCTGTGGCTTGACAGCGGCGCAATTTTCGGAGCTGCAGGGGAAGGTTTTCAGAGAATTAATGTGGCATGTCCCCGCATAACACTGAAAACCGCTCTTGAAAGGATTGAAAAAGCAGTAAGCAGCCTGTGAAAAGACCGCTTACAATGATATAGTGGAAGGATTATGTTTCAATGGGCAGCCTTACTGTAAAACGGCTGCCCACTTTTTGTTCATGATAATAGAAAGTTCGCAAAGCGTGCTTTCTATTGTTTTTCCCAGAAATTTCTTATGTAAGCTGAATTGCTTTGGTAATATACATGGTTAAAACATTATCGGCAAAAAAATAAAAAAACTATTGACAAATGATTTTCAGTCGAGTAGTATAATATCAACAGGAAAACATAGTATTCCTACTTATAAAGTAGGAAATTAAATGGAAGGGGATAATAAATGAGTTTCTATAAACGAATGTGCAGCTGTATCAAAGGGCGATGTAAATAGAATGAGGCAGTTAAAGCTTTGAAACGATTGTATGACGTATGGTAAGGACAGACGAAAAGAACAGTAAAGTAAAAAGATAGTTAAAAATAGGAGGAAAAGAAATGAGTAAAATTAAAGAAAGTTCATTAGAGTTAATTGGGGGAACACCGATTCTGAAGCTGAATCGTTATACAGAAAAGGCAGGAGTTAAGGGAGCAACCATTCTTGCTAAATTGGAATATTTAAATCCCGCAGGTTCCGTTAAGGATCGTATTGCGTTAGCAATGATTGAAGATGCGGAAAAGAAAGGAATTTTAAAACCCGGTGCAACTATTATCGAACCTACTTCCGGAAATACGGGTATCGGCCTTGCGGCAGTTGCAGCAGCAAAGGGATATAAGACCATTCTTACACTTCCCGAAACTATGAGTGTTGAAAGAAGAAATCTTTTAAAGGCTTATGGAGCACAGCTTGTATTAACAGAAGGTTCAAAAGGCATGAAGGGAGCTATTGCCAAGGCAGAGGAGTTAAAGGAAGCAACTCCCGGTGCAGTAATTCTCGGTCAGTTCGTAAATCCTGCCAATCCTGCTGTTCATAAAGCAACAACCGGTCCTGAGATTTGGGAACAGACAGATGGAAAGGTAGATATTTTTGTGGCAGGCGTAGGTACAGGCGGTACTGTTACCGGTGTTGGTGAATATCTGAAGGAGCAGAATCCTGATGTTAAGATTGTAGCCGTAGAGCCTGCAACAAGCCCGGTATTGTCCCAGGGTACATCCGGACCTCATAAGATTCAGGGTATCGGTGCCGGATTTGTGCCTGATGTATTGAACACTAAGATTTATGATGAAGTTATTACTGTCGAAAATGAAGAAGCATTTGCAGAGGGGAAGGCATTTGCAGTCAGTGAAGGTATTCTGGTAGGTATTTCTTCAGGTGCTGCACTGAAGGCAGCAACCATTTTGGCAGCAAGACCTGAAAATGCAGGTAAAGTAATTGTAGCATTGCTTCCCGATTCAGGTGACAGATATCTGTCTACGCCTTTGTTTGCAAATGACTGATAACAGCATGAGATTCGGCTGATATTGAATAATTTTATTAGAATAAAAAAGCGCAAATCGGCAGTTTGCGCTTTTTCAGTTCATGGCAATGGAAGGATGAGTTTGAAACTCCGGAAGGAAAATATTATGAAAAATCCATTAAACTATCAGATGTCAGAATATGACTGCGGTCCCACCTCAATGTCCAATGCAATCAGTTTTCTTTTTAAACGGGAAGAAATTTCACCGGACATACCCAAATATATTATGCAGTATTGCCTTGATGCATATAACAGCAAAGGGGAAGCCTATAAAAGCGGCACTACATATTATGCCATGGATTTTCTGGCAAGCTGGCTCAATCACTTCGGAAAGGTAAGAAAATTCCCGATTCATTGTGAGACTATCAGCGGTGAAGAGGTTTATATCGGTCAGAATTCCAGGATTACATCCTGCCTTCAGCAAAAAGGCGCTGTAGTAGCCAAGGTTATGCTGGGCTGCGGGCATTATGTGCTTCTGACAGGGCTGGAAGGGGATTATATAGATTTATTTGATCCTTATTTCAGGCAAAAGCCCTTTAATCAGGAGGGAATTACCATGATATGGGATGAACCGAAGAAGCGCAACCGCCGGGTTCATAAGGATATCATGAACAGTACCGGAAAGGGACCATATGCTTTCAGCAGGATAGACTGGCGGGAAAGTGTGCTTTTATACAACAGCAATACCAGGCTGACTATGGAACAAATTGAATATATTATTTAAAAATTAATTGACAAAAGCTGCCAACGGTGATATTATTCCTATAAATCATACTAAAATAATATGAAATGTATGGTTTATAGGAAAAGAGGGGAAAGATTATGAAAAGCAGAATGTTAATCCACTTTGAAGAAGTATCCAATCACATGACCTGGATATGTTGCAGCAGAATCTGAATACAAGAAACAGGTCAATATAAAAAGTGAATGGAGAGAAAAAATGAGCAAAGAAAATAATACAGCAGTGAAAACTGCAGATGATATTGTCACAACAGACAAATTTGCATGGAGCGATTTATGGAAAAAGGAAGACTGGCTGGCCATATGGATTGGATTTATTATTATTGCCGCAGGAGCTGTCGGGGTAATTACAGGAGGTTTTGACTTCAGTGCAGCAAAATTTTCCACATGGGGAAACGGCAGCAGTCTGATAGAACAGTTTAATGCCGGATTTTTGGGTAAGCTGATTTTAACTATAGCAGTGCTTGGCATATTGTTTACGGCAGGAAATGTATTAAAGGGTGTCAGTGCCGGAAAGTACATACCCGCATTCTTAGGATTATTTGTTCTGGCTGTTCTGGTTCGGTTAATAAGTGCCCAGTACACATTGAACCGTTATCTTGAATGGGCTTTCTGGGCAATAGTGGTTGGACTTCTGGTTTCCAATACCATAGGAGTTCCCAAATGGTTAAAGCCCGCGGTACAGACAGAGTTTTATATTAAGGCAGGACTTGTCATCATGGGATTTTCCGTTCTGTTCTCAAATATTATAAACTTTGGCCTTTACGGTCTTGGAATTGCATGGATTGTAACACCTATTGTCATTATCTTTATGTGGTATTTCGGAACCAGAGTATTAAAAATCGATAATAAACCTTTTGTTATCACTATTGCAACAGCTACCAGCGTCTGCGGCACCAGTGCAGCCATTGCAACAGGCGCAGCCAGTAAGGCAAAGAAAACGGATCTTTCACTGGCAGTATCCATTTCCATTATTTTTACGGTAATCATGATGGTATTTGAGCCGATTATCATTAAGGCAGCCGGACTTGGAGAATTAATGGGCGGCGCATTAATCGGAGGTACAGTGGACTCCACCGGGGCAGTTACCGTTGCAGGTACCGCACTTGGAGAACTTGGACAGACAACAGCCGTTTTGGTAAAATCCATTCAGAATATTTTAATCGGGTTTATTGCTTTTGCGGTAGCGGTATTCTTTACCGCCCATGTTGAGAAGAAAGCTGAATCGGGAAATAAAGTAACAGCTGCTGAAATCTGGTACAGATTACCCAAGTTTATCATTGGATTTTTTGCAGCTTCTCTGTTGGCATCTTTTGTAGTGCTTCCGGCAGCAGGCAGTGAAGCCGTATCAGCAATCAACAAGGTACTTGACCAGTATAAGAACTGGGCATTCGTTCTTGCATTTACGAGCATTGGGCTGGATACTAATTTCAGGGAACTGAAAGAGCAGTTCCAGGGCGGCAAGCCGTTAATTCTGTATGTAGTGGGACAGCTGTTTAATATTGTAATTACATTTATAGCGGTATATATCCTGTTGTCAGGCAAGTTTTTCCCGCTTCCGAACATTGCATTATAAAGAAGCATAAAAGTCGCTTCGGAATGGAGTAAGAATGAAGAAGGAAAAGAAAAAGAAGAGAATATCCATTACGCAGATTATTACTGCTGTCATATCAGTTCCGACAATAGCTGCTGCACTTTATATCATGTATCATAGTCTGGGGCTTTCAGACAGCCTTGATTTTGGCGCCGGTGCATATTATTATGCAGATATTCCAGAATTTCAGAAGTTTGTAAATAGCGGACATTATACCTCGGGTACGCCCATGTGGGTGCTGATTATATTGTTTTTGATTTGGGGATTTGTAATGTACCGGCTTTGGGTACGGTTGGAACACAGTTCCTCTGAAAAGTAAAAATGCAGCTGTCACAAAGGGGTGAAGCTGCGGGTGGCGAAGGGCAGGCCTGATATTTTTGGGGCTGCCCTTCATGTATATCAGAGGCAGCAGCCTGGCAGGGCGGAAATGATGTCTGAAAATATCTTTTGCATATATGGAAAAGGTGCGGTAATATGAATGTTAGAAAAAAATGAAAAAGTGCGGTTAAAATGACAGGAGTAAAATGATGTTAAACCAGTTTTCAAGAACAGAATTATTACTTGGAAAGGAAGTCATGGAGCGGCTTTCTAAGGCCCATGTGGCTGTTTTTGGAATAGGAGGAGTAGGCGGATATGTGGTAGAAGCGCTGGCAAGAAGCGGTATTGGTGCCTTTGATATTGTTGATGATGACAAAGTGTGTCTTACCAACTTAAACAGACAGATAATCGCTACGTTAGATACAGTTGGCAGATACAAGGTAGAAGTGATGAAGGAAAGGATTTTGTCAATTAATCCTGAGGCTGTAGTAAATACGCATCAATGTTTTTATCTGCCTGAAAATGCACAGGAATTTGATTTTACTTCCTATGATTATGTGATAGATGCAGTGGATACTGTGACTGCCAAAATTGAGCTTGTGCTTCGGGCAAAGGAAAGCGGGACACCTGTTATCAGCTGTATGGGAACCGGAAACAAACTGAACCCCACGCAGCTTGAAATTGCGGACATTTATAAAACTTCTGTATGCCCTCTTGCAAAGGTCATGCGAAAGGAGCTGCGTAAGCGGAATGTAAAAAGCCTGAAGGTTCTGTATTCCAAAGAAGAGCCCCTTACGCCCATTGACGATATGGCTGTCAGCTGCAGGGAACATTGTATCTGCCCTCCGGGAACAGTGCATAAATGTACGAGCCGCCGGGCAATTCCCGGAAGCGTTTCCTTTGTACCCCCTGCTGCAGGGCTTATTATTGCTTCAGAGGTTATAAAAGATATAGCGGGCATCGGGGCAGGTGCCGGATTCAGATAGAAAAAGGTGATTTTCATGATGCAAATTCAAAAAGAAATACCATTGTTCAGTTTGAGCATCAGTCATAAGCAGGCACCGGTAGAGGTGAGAAAGCTGTTTTCCTTCAGTCAGGAGGAAAGGCAGCTTTTTCTGCGGCATATGAAGGAAACAGACGGGGTATGGGGCGTAGTTTTGGTTTCCACCTGCAACAGGACAGAGGTTTACTTTTCGGGAGAAAGGAAAGCTGTCCAGAAGGCAGAAAAGCTTCTTGCCGGAGAAAAAAAGGTAGATATTCATCTGCTCCGCAAGTATTACCGTTCCTATCAGGGAGAAAAGGTGGCGCAGCATCTTTTTCATGTGATGAGCGGGCTTGATTCCATGGTTCTTGGCGAGGATGAAATATTAGGGCAGATGAGGGAGGCCTATAATGCAGCCTGCAGGGAAAACTGCACGGATTATTATATCAACGCTGTTTTTCAGAGAGCTTTAAGCTGTGCCAAGCAGGTAAAAACAAAAACCTGCCTGTCCAAAAGCTCTGTTTCCATAGCAACCTTAAGCGCAGCGGAGACAGTACGTTTTAAAGAGAAGAATAAGAATGTGCTGTTGCTTGGCATAACAGGCCAGATGGGCGGGCTGATTGCAAAAAACCTGGCAGGGAGAAAGGATATCCGGCTTTATGCCACTGTAAGACGCCACAGTGCCTCACAGTTTCCGGAAGGGGTAAAGCAGATTGCCTACGAGGAAAGGTATGATTATATTGATGATGCGGATGTGATAATCAGCGCAACTGCAAGCCCTCATTATACAATTACCTATGAGGCCTGCAAAAAGGCCGTAAAGACGGGGAAAGACAGGCTTTTTCTGGATATAGCGGTTCCCAATGATATTGATCCTGATGTTTCACTTTTGGACGGCAGCATATTAAGAAATATCGATTATTTTAAAACCATTGCCAGTGACCATAATAGTCAAAAAGAAGAGGGCAGGGAACAGGCGGAAAGTATTATTCAATCAGAATGTGAAGAAGCGGAAAAGGAACTGCTTTTTCATGAGTTTTGGAAAGATTTTGAAGAGCTTAAGAAAAAGCTTCAGGGGAAAAGTGCAGAGCAGCTTCTTTATATACTGCGGGACAATGCGGATGCAGAGGAATTAAAGGCGGTTATCGCCGCATGCCGGAAAATCCTTGCGGATAAGGAGTAAAGGCAAAGAGCGATTAAGTAAAACAGGAGAAATCCAAGGAGGCATTATGGCATATTTTCCGTTATTTGTTTCATTAGACTCTCTTCCCTGCCTGGTTATCGGCGGGGGAAAGGTGGCGCTTCGCAAGGTAAAAACTTTACTGGAATACGGAGCCCAGATAACAGTTGTGGCGCCTGAAATACACCCGGAAATAGAGGAGATTGCAGGATTGACTTTTATAAGACGGAAGTTTGAAGAAAAGGATTTGGAAGGCATCCGGCTTGTTTTTGCGGCATCTTCTGATGAGGCCTGCAACGCAGAGGCAGCACGGCTTTGCAGGGAGAGGAAGATTTTAATCAATGTGGCGGATGTGGCTGAGGAATGCGATTTCTTTTATCCCGCCCTTGTGAAAAGAGGAGATGTGGTGGTAGGAATCAGTACCGGAGGAAAAAGTCCAGCTGTTGCTTCTGCCATAAGAAAAAAAATCGAAGGGGTTCTTCCGGAAAATCTGGGAGCATTTACGGAAAAGGCCGGAAGGGTGAGAAAAGAGATAAAGGATAAAGGCATTTCCACAGAAGGAAATGAAGAGTATCTTAAGCTGATAAATGATTATTTTGATGAAAACCAGGGGGAAGCTGATAAAAGATGACAATGATTAAAGTGGGGACAAGAACAAGTGCGCTGGCCATGAAACAGACCGAATTGGTCATTGACGCTGTGAAGGAAAAAAATCAGGACATATCTTTTGAAATCGTGCCCATAAAAACAAAAGGAGATAAGCTGTTATCTGTGTCACTGGCTGATTTTGGGGGAAAGGGTGCCTTTGTGACAGAATTTGAGGAGGCGCTCCTTGACGGAACCATAGACCTTGCAGTGCACAGTGCCAAGGATATTCCCATGGAGCTTTCGGAAGGGCTGGAAATCTGGGCGGCTTTGCCAAGGGCCGATGCAAGGGATGTTCTTCTTACCAGAAAGGGTCAGGCAGCGAAAGAATTAAGGATAGTGGGAACCAGCAGCAAAAGAAGGGAACTGCAGATAAAGGAGCTGTATGGAGTGCAGTGCGCACTTCTTCGGGGAAATGTGCCTACCAGAATCGAAAAACTGAAAAATGACATGTATGACGGAATTATCCTGGCGGCAGCAGGAATTGACCGTCTTGGTCTTAGCACTGATGAGGATTTGGATTATCGTTATTTTTCTGTGGATGAAATGATTCCTGCAGGGGGACAGGGTATTATCGTGCTTGAAGGGCGTAAGAATGACGGGCTGAAATCATTATTTACAGCTGTGAAGGACGAAAACGCCGAAATAGAATTGGAAACTGAGCGGTTTATTTTAAATTGTCTGCAGGCTGGGTGTCATGAGCCGGTAGGTGTATATTCCAGGGTAGAAGGAAATCAGATTACAATTTCTCTTTTTCTGGAAAGAGAAGGAAAAGCCCGCCGGGGAACTGTCAAAGGAGAGACTTTTAAACGTCTGCAACTGGCCGGTCAGCTCATAGATGAGGTGAAGCATTATGAAGGATAAAACGGGAACGGTCTGCTTAGTGGGGGCAGGCCCCGGGGATGAAGAATTGATAACGCTGCGGGGAAGCAGGATTTTAGCAGAAGCGGAGGTGCTTTTGTACGACAGGCTGGCAAGCCCCCGGCTTCTTTCCGGGGTGCCCGAGGGCTGTGAAAAGATTTTTGTGGGAAAGCGGGAAGGAAATCACAGCGCTTCTCAGGAAGAAATCAATGCTCTGCTTGTGAAAAAGGCAAAGGAAGGAAAACGTGTTGTCAGGCTGAAGGGCGGTGACTCCTTTGTGTTTGGCAGGGGAGGAGAAGAAATACTGGCGCTGGAGGAGGAAAATATACCTTACCAGGTGGTGCCCGGCATTACCTCTGCTATTGCAGCGCTGGAAACAGCAGGAATTCCGGTTACCCACAGGATGGAAGCCAGAAGCTTTCATGTGATTACCGGACATACTGCCCTGGAAAATGAAAAGGAACGTTTTCTGCAATATGGAAAGCTGGAGGGAACGCTTATTTTTCTTATGGGTGTGGGCAATCTGCCTGAAATTGTAAAGCAGCTTTTGAAAGGCGGAAAAAGCCCGGATACTCCGGCAGCTATTGTGGAGCAGGGTACCTGCATCAGGCAAAGAAGAATTGACGGAGTTCTTGGAAATATAGAGGAAAAGGCAGAAGAATGGGGGGTTAAGCCTCCGGCAGTTCTGGCAGTGGGGCAGGCAGCAGCCTGCCATATGATTTCTGAAAACCTGCCTCTTTCCGGCAGAAGAATCGGCGTTACGGGAACTGCCGCTATGACAGGAAAGCTGGAAAAGGGCCTGAAGGATATGGGAGCTTTGGTCTACAGTGCCCCGTACCTTAAAATAATGCCTACGGAGACTTTGAAAAAAAGAAGGCCTGACTGGAAGAGTTTTTCCTGGCTTGTATTTACAAGCGCAAACGGGGTAAACCAGTTTTTCTGCCAGATAAAAGAAATGAATTTGGATATCAGAGCATTGTCCCATTTAAAATATGCAGTCATTGGCAGGGGGACTGCGGATGCTCTCTGGCAGTATGGAATCCGTGCGGATTATATGCCTCTGTGCTATACCGTGGAGGAGCTTGCAAAAGGGCTTGCGAAGGAGCTTTTAAAGGAAGACAGAGTTTTAGTTCTCCGTGCAAAAGAAGCTTCCGGGGATATTCATAAAATATGGCAGGAGCAGGAAGTAACATATGAGGATTTAGGCATTTATGAAACTGCAGTGGATGAGGATATGGCGGGGCAGCTTTGGCAGCAGGCGGATATACTGGATACCATTACCTTTGCCAGCGCTTCCGGCGTAAAGGCATTTTTTTCTGCAGGAAAAAATTGCTCCGAAGGAGAAGAAGGGGGTTATGGACAAAAGGAAGGAAATGCTCTTCCGGGCACTATGATTTGTATCGGACAAAAGACGGAGGAAACGCTGAAGGAATATGTGCCTGCTGCTTTGTGGGGGAGAATAAAAACAGCAGCGGAATATACCGTGACAGGGCTGATACAAGCCTGTGCGGAAACTATGCCTGCAAAGAGATAAACAGCCGGAAATGGAACAGCAGGCGGAAAGAAGAAGGAGAAAGGAAAAATAGAAAGCATGAAAAACAGATTGAGAAGACTGCGTGTAAATGAGGCTATGAGAAGCCTGGTCCGTGAAAATTCAGTTCGGATTGAGGATTTAATTTATCCTGTCTTTATAATAGAAGGAACGAATATTAAAAATCCGGTGAATTCCATGCCGGGGATTTATCAGTATTCCATAGACAGGCTTTCAGAAGAGCTTGACAGGGTAATGGAAAGCGGAATACCCGGAGTTCTGCTGTTTGGAATTCCGGAGCACAAGGATGAAAGAGGAAGCGGGGCTTACAATGAAAAAGGAGTGGTACAGGAGGCTGTCAGCTATATTAAAAAAGAATATCCACAGCTTCTTGTGATTGCGGATGTATGCTTGTGTGAATATACTTCCCATGGGCACTGCGGACTGATTGATGCATCCTGCGGCAAGGTGCTGAATGATGAAACGCTGCCGCTGCTTGCCCAAATGTCAGTGAGTCTGGCAAAAGCAGGAGCCGATATCATTGCACCCAGCGATATGATGGACGGCAGGGTAGGTTATATCAGGAATGCACTGGACGAAGCAGGCTTTCAGGATATTGCAATTATGGCCTACAGCGCTAAATTTGCTTCGGCTTATTATTCACCTTTCAGGGATGCAGCCCATTCAGCTCCGGGATTTGGAGACAGGAAAACTTATCAGATGGACCCGGCTAACGGCAGAGAAGCCATGCGCGAAATTGCGGCTGACATTGAGGAAGGTGCGGATATGATTATGGTGAAGCCTGCCCTTGCTTATCTGGATGTGATAAAGGAAGCTTCCGGACGGTTTGATTTGCCGGTAGTTACCTACAATGTCAGCGGCGAGTACTCTCTGGTAAAAGCTGCCGCCGCTGCAGGTTATATTGATGAAAAAAGAATCGTTATGGAAAATATGACTGCCATGAAGCGGGCGGGGGCAAAGATTATCATCACGTATCACGCACTGGATGTGGCGGGATGGTTGAAAGAGTAAAGGCTTCTGGTATTGAGAAAGTCTTCTGTCAACATTCAAATTTTCTGTCATACAGCAACGCTGCAATCAATACAACAAAGCAGGAACCGGCGTTGTGCACCAAAGCTCCCGTTGTGGGGTTAAGGATACCAAGTACGGAACAGGTTACGGCAATAAAGTTGATGCACATGGAAAGGGTAATGCTGAGTTTGATTGTGGCTGCTGTGGCATTTGCCAGCCGTTTTAAATAGGGAATTCTTGATATGTCATCACTCATAAGGGCAATATCGGCTGCTTCTACGGCAATATCACTGCCCATGCTTCCCATAGCAACGCCTACATCGGCGGTTTTCAGGGCAGGGGCATCATTTACGCCGTCGCCTATCATACATACCTGATTCCCATTTTTCTGCAGCTCAATAATGGATTTTACTTTATCTTCCGGCAGTAAATCCGCTTTTATATTTGTAATACCTGCCTGTGCGGCGAAATAGTCCGCTGTCATTCTATTATCGCCTGTGAGCAGTACGGTACTGGTATTCATGCCCGTCAGCCTGCTGACCATGTTTTTCGCTGCCGGTTTCAGCACATCGGACAGGGCGAGAATGCCGATACAATGCCTGACTGGTCCACGGAGGTTTCTCCGGTTATAATAATGCCGTCTGCAGGAATGAATTCTCCGGGCAAAATCCTGAGTATATCATTTGGCTTTATTTTATCTGCTGCAATCATTTCTTCTTTATCACAGGTGATTTTCCGTCCCTTGGCAGGGGCAAGGTTAATCAGTTTTTCCAATCCCTTTTTTGCCCTGTTTGTTGTCATATCCTCAAGAATTGCGCCCAATTCCATGATAAAGACGACCTCACCCGCAGCAAATAAATCTCCGATGGAAATGGCAGCAAGCATGGCAATACATATTAATAATGCCGATGAGATTTTACTGATTCCTTTATTGTGTATCACTCTCCAGACAGCCAGATACAGCAGAGGAAGCCCGCAGATAATAACGGTTATCCATGCCGGATTAACAGGGAAATCAATGCTCATTTTTGATAATATAAAGCTGAGGACAAGAAATACACCGCCTGCAGCAGTCATTGGCAGTCCGGCTAAAAAATCATTGATGCGTTTTATCATAAAAATACCTCTTTTCGTTCTGCTGTTGACAGCCATTTTTATTAATTATACAATGTATACGTTATAAAACATTTTGTTCGATTTCTATAATCAAAAAAATTATTATGTTTCATACGGAACATTTTTGCTGAAATGTACGGAGGTTTATTTTATTATGGACAGGCGGCAGCAGAAAACAAGGCAGGCAATTTTTGAAGCTTTCAGCATCCTGCTGGAAAGAAAAAATTTTTCCAACATAACCGTTCAGGAAATCATAGATGAGGCAAATGTGGGAAGAAGTACATTTTATGCCCACTTTGAAACAAAAGATGATTTATTAAAGACTATGTGTACGGATATATTTCAGCACGTTTTTTACGAGGATTTAAAGCAGGAAAGCAGCCATGATTTTTCCCATGCAGGTCATGATTTTGAAAAGGAAATCACTCATATTTTATATCATCTGCAGGATAACAGGAAAAAGCTGAAAGGTCTTTTTTCCTGTGACAGCGGGGAAATTTTTATGAAATATTTCAGGGGGTATTTACAGGAAACATTTCCCTCCTATGCTGGAAAACTGCATCAGAAGGCGCCCTTTGAATATGTTCTGAATATGACCATATGCAGTTTTGCGGAGACTGTGCGGTGGTGGATTTCGGGGGATAAAGATTATACCCCCGAACAGCTCGCCTCTTATTTTATGGAGTATATCAGTTGAGTTAATCTTTTACAGCACAGGCGGTGAAAGCCGTGATATACTTTTAATATTATCAGGTATGAATGGAGGGGCGGAATGAGATTTCTGATTATAGGGGCCAGTGGATTCTTGGGCGAAACAATTTATAAAAAATTAAAAGACAGAAATCAGGAAGTGAAAGGAACATATTCATCTAATAAAAGAACGGATGAGTATATATATCTGGATGTTTTAAACACGGATAATCTTCTTGGATTGTATGAGACATATCAGCCTGATGTAGTTATCTGGACAGTGATGAATGCTGAACTGGAAGAGGAAATTGCAGAAAGAAGCATTTATCCGCTGATAAATAAAATGCGGAAAACCAGATTTATATTTCTTTCAACCTCAGTAGCCTGTGAAGAAAATATGGGTGAGGATGTAACACCTGTGATAAGAAATAGTGATATGTATCATTATCATTATTTCAACGGAAAAATAAAATCGGAAAACTATATTAAAGATTATGATAACTTTGTGATTGTACGGCCGGGAAGCATATATGGGAAAAATCCTTTTGGCATTTATGATAAAAGAACACAATTACTTAAAAAATATATTGACAATAAAGAAATTTATGTAAGGGCAGCAAATATTGTTTTCAGCATAGTAGAGGTGAATGATTTAGCTGACTGTATTATAGAACTTTCGGAAGGTAATTATGTCGGCATTATCAATATTTCGGAGGAAATTCCGATTAGTCATTATGATTTTAATATTGCATTGTGTAACCGTTATGGTTTTGATTCCGAATATGTTATTCCCAATATAGAAAAAGAGAATATATATTATTTTGACAATTCATTGAGGAAAAGAATACTTAGAACAAAAATAGGCAGTCTGGAAAGATAGCAAAAGCAAACGACAGCAGTCCTGTGAGAGTGTAAAATAAAGTGTGTAAGTTACCGGTAACAAAAACTTACGCACTTTATTTTTTTTGTAAAGTGCGATACATTTAAGAAAGGAAATGAAAGGATTATGAGTAACGCACTTATGGCACCAAGAAAAAACAAACGCA
>JAGASK010000010.1 GCA_017621815.1 Lachnospiraceae bacterium
AAACGATATAACACGATACAAGATGTGACGGAGAGGACACCCACAAAAACTTTAGTATTTTCAAGGGTTTGACGAGATTTTTATAACAAGATATAACAGTTATTAAATCCCTTAAAATACCTCAAGTGAGAATTCAAATTTTATCCTTACTGCCTGTAGCCCTGGCTACTGCGGAATCCATTTTTTTTACTAATCTTTATTTAAAAGATTATCCCGAAATCAGGAACATTATCCTGTTTCCTCTTATACGAATCGGTTTAATTACCCTGGCAATCACACTTATTATCGTTATTGCAGTTGCCACCATTCTTACCAAATCAATAAAAAATGTAGCCAACGGACTTGAAATACTTGCTCAGGGTGATTTAAATGCTCCCATCAGCGAAAGAGCCGCTTCATTAAAGGACGAATCCGGCATTCTTGCAAAAAATGCCATTTCTTTAAAGAATTCCCTTAATGAAATCGTAATGCATATGAACGAATCCTCCGATGCCCTTACAGAAACAGCTTCCAGCTTATCTTCCATGACCGGCAACACTGCTTCCGTTGCAGAAGGCCTTGCCACAGCCATGTCGGATATTGCTCAGGGAACAGCTTCTGAAGCATCATCCACACAATATATTGCAGAAGAAATGAGCATGATTAAATCCATGGCGGATAATTCTCTCACAAGCACTCAGAATTTTAAATCCTTTATGGAACAAATACAGGATTCCAGCAACAGGGGGCAGGCTCTTGTACAAAATCTGGATAACAAAGCCGATGTTACCCAGAAAGAAATTGAGGCAATTACAAAACAGACAGAAAGCACTCATCAGGCATCCCTGGAAATCGGCACAGCTGCGGAATTTATCTCCTCTATCGCTGCCGAAACCAATCTTCTTGCTTTAAATGCCAGCATTGAAGCTGCCCGTGCAGGAGAACAGGGCCGCGGATTTGCGGTTGTTGCGCAGCAGATTAAGAACCTTGCAGAACAATCCAGCAACTCTGCACAAGCCATTGATGCCAACATAAAAAATCTCCTGATCGAATCCGACAAAACAGTGGAAAGCATGCAGCATGTCCGGGAAATTATCGGAACACAAAATCAGGAAATTAAGGAAACATATCAGCTCTTCATAAATTTGAATGACAGCATCACCAAAGCTGCCGAAGAAGTGGGAAGCATTTCCAATTATCTGTCACAGCTTACTTCTGCTGAAAGCAAGGTAGCCCAGGAAATCGACAACTTATCTGCTTCCGCCCAGGAAAGCGCTGCTTCCACGGAAGAAATAACCGCTTCTTCCGAAGAACTCAGTTCCACTGCCGAAACGCTTGCTGGCCATGCCGAGAAGCTTTCCGACCTGGCGGCGGTTTTAAAGAAACAGCTTGAAAAGTTCCATTAACAACAACGAAATACATATTACAACAGACGGTTCCTTCGAATCTCCTGCTGCATATAAAAAGGCATGACAGAAAATTTTATCTGTCGTGCCTTTTTTGACCCTTTAACTTAATTCTTGAAACAAAATATTAAACCTGCAGAATTCTTACCATTTTAGCCGGTGTCCTGTAATTATACGCAGAAATCTTAATTCCCGTTTTGGGGCTGCTTGCATGAATTACCTGTCCGTTGCCGATATAAATGGCAACATGGTTAATGGTTCCTCCCTTTGCATAAAATACAAGGTCTCCCGGCAGCAAGTCTGAAGCATTGATACTTGAGCCGCTGTTTGCCTGTGCCCTGGATGAATGGGGGAGGCTCACACCGTATTTCTTAAACACGCTTAAAACAAATCCTGAACAATCAGCACCCTTTGTAAGGCTTGTACCGCCCCATACATAAGGATTTCCAAGGAACTGCTTCGCATACTGACAAAGATCAACACGCACATCAGATACTCCCTGTCCGTAAAGAAGTTCTGTCATGGTAATGGCTGTAGGCAAGTCTGACTTTACATCCACATATTCCGCAGAAACATAAACCTCATCATCATCCAGATAAACCTCTATCCAGCCGTTGTCCAAAACCTCTGCAATTTCAAGTTCTTCGCCCTGGGCAACCTGAGTTACCACTTCTGCGTCCGTACTGGGCTCTTCTCTGATATTTAATGCGTTTGCAGAAGATACTGCAACTGTCTTAGCCAGCTCCTTCCCTTTTTGCTCCGCTCCGAATCCGGTAAGCAAATACTCTTCTTTTACATAACCTTCCACTTTACCTGAAGTAATATATGCCCATTCTCCGTCACTGCTGACAATTTCACAGGCTGCGGATTTCGGAAGTTTTCCTACAAGCTTCCCATTCTCATCAGGCTCCTGCCTGATATTCAGATTATTCTCTTCAACATTGCAGATTCCCAGATTCGTATATCCCCATCTGGCACCTTCCGCTTTTTTTGCAATTTCTTTATATTCATCTTCTGTTAATGCAGCAGAAAACAATTCTCCTACTCCCGCCGTCAGCAGTTCCTCCGAACTGTTTATGGCTGCCTGTCCCTCTGCCGGCACACCTTCCGCAGCAGCTGCCGTAACAGGTGTTGACAAAATAAAACCGGCAGTCAGAATGCACATGCCGTATATTACTTTTCTTTTCAAAATGTACCTCCAAATATTACAAATTTGTTACAAATCAATTAAGCACATTATAACAGGGAAGTACTCTTATGTCAAATTTCATTTTCATGGTATTTTCTGCCTGCCTCAACATCTGCTTCCATCTGGCATTTTAATTCTTCCATATTTCTGAATTTCATCTCCGGACGCCTGAAATGTATTAATTCTGTAACAATTTCCTCTCCGTACATATCCCCTGCATACCCATAAAGATAAGATTCCACACTGACAACCGGCATATCATTTACTGTGGGTTTTTGTCCGATATTCGTTATGCTGTTGTATCTTTTCCCTTTGCAGGAAACATAAGAATAATAGACTCCGTTAGGAGGAAGGAGTTTATCCTCCGGCGGATACAGATTTAAAGTGGGCATCCCCAGTCTGCGACCCAGCTTCTTTCCTGTTTCCACCACACCGGTTACTGTGTAATTTCTGCCGAGCAGCTTTGCCGCCTTTTCCATATTTCCCTTTTCCACTTCTTCCCTCACATAGGAAGAACTGATTTCCCTGCCATCACAGGTTATCTTATCTATAATCTGTACCTGATAATTAAATTTTGCAGCAAATTCCTGTAAAAGGTCTTTATTTCCCATGCCCCTGTCACCAAAGGACAAGTCTGTTCCCGCAACAATATAAGCGGCATTCATCTGCCCTGCCAGAATCCGCTCTATAAACTCTTTAGCCGGTGTTGCCGCAGTATGCCTGTTTAGAGGAAATTCTACAAGGACATCAATTCCCAGGTTCTGAAAGTATCTTCTTTTTTCCAGAAGCGGAGTCAGTTCCTTTTCCCCTGATTTTCCGAAATAAACGGATGCCGGAGGGTTAAAAGTAAAAACCACAGCCTTCATTCCGTTTTCCTTCTGTTTCAGGATATGTTTCAAAAGCTCTGTATGCCCTTTGTGGATTCCGTCAAACTTGCCTATGGCTATGGCATTTCTGCCATCTATTTGAAATTCCTCTGTGCTTTCTATTATCTGCATAATAAATCAATAAGCCTTTCTGTTTTCTGCATTTTTTGTCACATAAAAAACATCCTGACAGGACAAAACAGCTTCCGGTTTTTATCATACCGGTAAATGCCGTAAAAGCGGCCTTCATGATTGTACACTCTCATTTCTTCATAAGAAGTGACATCTTCTCCCTCCGGCATGCTTATAAGTCCGGCAGCCTGAAGCTGATTACCGTTTACCAGCGCCTTGTAAGAGCTCTCTTTAACCATAACAGCAGGCAGATTCTCAAACATTTTCTCCACAGGAATTATTACTTCATTAAGCTTTCCTTCGTCGGAAAGTGCCTGAAGCTGCAAAAGGGTATATGATTTTTCTATTTC
This sequence comes from Lachnospiraceae bacterium, assembly GCA_017621815.1. Taxonomy (GTDB): domain Bacteria; phylum Bacillota; class Clostridia; order Lachnospirales; family Lachnospiraceae; genus Suilimivivens. Next base: position 3,923 of record JAGASK010000010.1, read on the forward strand.
AAAGCGGCCTGCTTTTGTCCTTACCAGAGAAACCATTGCTGCCCCGCACTGCAGCTTCTGGCCAATATCATGGCACAAAGTTCTGATGTAAGTGCCCTTGGAGCATTTTACCCGGACAGTAAATTCCGGCATATTTTTTTCCAGAATCTCAATTTCATAAACAGTAACCGGTCTTGCCGCCCTTTCTATTTCCTTTCCTTCTCTTGCAAGTTCATACAGCTTTTTGCCGTTTACTTTAAGGGCTGAATACATGGGCGGAACCTGAAGCAGTTCACCCTGAAAGGATTCAATAGCCTTTACAGCCTCCTCCTCGCTTACCGTAACTTCTCTTTCTTCCAGCACTCTGCCGGAAATATCCTGGGTATCTGTAGTAATGCCGAGTCTGAAAACCGCTATATATTCCTTATCTTTATCCGTCAGCATATCGCAAAGCCTGGTAGCGCTGCCTAAACATACAGGAAGAACCCCCACCGCATCCGGGTCAAGGGTTCCTGTATGTCCGATTTTTTTCTGTTTACAAATTCCCCGCAGTTTCGCTACCACATCATGAGAAGTAAAACCCTTCTCTTTGTATACATTAATTATTCCGTGGTACATAATTCCTCCGGTCCTTTAATTGCCTTCTGTTTTCTTTAACTGTTTTTCAATCTGCGCGGACAGATTATTTACAATATCATAAAAAGTGCCCTGCATGGTAACCCCTGCTGCTTTCACATGGCCTCCGCCTCCGAAGAAAGCTGCCACTTCCGATACATTCACCACGCCGTTGGAGCGAAGGCTCACCTTATACTCCATATTGCCTGTCTGATACATAAATATGGCACATTCCACTCCTTTGGTACTGCGCAGCTGGCTTACGATTCCATCCAGGTCATGAGGCACCGCATTGTAAAAAGCCATAGTCTTTTTATCAATCATACTGACAATACACCTGCCGTCCATAAAAAGAATACTCTCAAGCAGAGCCCTGCCTAAAATCTGATTTTGTATATAAGTCTTCTCATAAAAGGTTTTGTCTATAATTTCCGGGAAATCAAATCCGTAAGAAATCAGCTCTGCCGCCGTCTTTAATGTCTTCGGAGAGGTGTTGGAATACTGAAATACGCCTGTATCATGAATAATTCCTATGTACAATGCTTTTGCAATATCCTCATCGATTCTGCTTTTATCCTCAATCACATCATAAATCAGCTCGCTTGTGGAACTGGCTGTCGGCACTACATAATTCACATCTCCGCAGCCTGATGCATTGCTGATATGATGGTCTATGTTAATTTTCTTTTTTGCGCTGTCAAAAAACTTTTCAGCTTCTCCCAGTCTTGACTTTTCGGCATCCAACGCAATATATACGTCAAACACCTCTGCAACAGGCTTAAAATCAGAACTGATTTCCTCCACTCCCCTGATGCAGGAAAAAATATCCGCAGGCTTCTCAATCATAGCCTGCACCTGTGCTTCGGGGCATACCTTTTTCAAATAAAGGTATAACCCCATTACAGAACCCACGCAGTCTCCATCGGGTCTTATGTGTCCGCTGATCCCGATGGTTTTTGCGTCTTTTACTTCCTCAAATATCTTCATTGCCTTCACTTCCCACTACATCATCTATTAACTTTGACATTCTGACACCGTAAGCAATGGATTCGTCCACAATAAAACGGATTTCCGGCGTATTGCGCAGATTTATCTGCTTTGCAAGCTGATTCTTAATATAACCTTCCGCACTTCTTAAGCCTTCCAGCGTATCTGCCTGCGCCTTTTCATCCCCATAAACACTAATCCATGCTTTACAGGATTTTAAATCAGGTGCCACCTCCACTGCTACTACCGAGGTAAGCGGGCTGATTCTGGGATCCTTAATTTCACCCCTGATTACTTCAGCCAGCACTCTTTGCACCTCCCCGTTAATACGGGTGTTTTTCATACTGTTTTTTCTCACCTGGGAACCTCCACCATAATATAAGCTTCCACAATATCAAGCTCCTGCATCTGGTCAAAGCCTTCAAATACAAGACCGCATTCAAATCCGGCTTTTACTTCCTTTACATCATCCTTAAATCTCTTCAGGGACTTAAGCTCGCCTTCGTAAATCTGTTCGCCCTCTCTGGTAATACGAACCTTACAATCTCTCTGGAAGGTTCCGTCAAGCACATAAGAACCTGCAATATTTCCTACTGCTGACGCCTTGAATATCTGCCTTACCTCTGCATGACCGATTACCTTTTCCTCATAAACAGGGTCAAGCATTCCCTTCATAGCTGCTTCGATATCTTCAATGGCCTGATAAATAACTTTGTAAAGCCTGATATCAACTCCTTCTCTCTCCGCAATGGTCTTTGCCATGGCATCAGGACGGACATTGAAACCGATAATAATAGCAGCTGATGCAGATGCCAGGGATACATCGGATTCGTTAATAGCACCTACGCCGCCGTGAATGCATTTAACCACAACTTCTTCATTGGAGAGCTTCATAAGGCTCTGCTTAACAGCTTCCACACTGCCCTGAACATCGGCCTTAACAATAATATTAAGTTCCTTCAGATTACCTGCCTGAATCTGGGTAAACAAATCATCCAGGGACATTTTTGCTTTCGTTTCTTCCAGCATCTTTTCCTTATTCTGAGCCAGATAAGTTTCTGCATAGGATTTTGCCACTTTATCACTTTCATGGGCAATAAATACTTCGCCTGCACTGGGCACATCAGAAAGACCCAGGATTTCAACAGGTGTAGATGGAAGGGCTTCCTTTACTCTTCTTCCCTTATCATCAATCATGGCTCTTACCTTACCATGGCTGGCGCCTGCGGAAATAAAGTCTCCCACATGAAGGGTACCCTTCTGAACCAGTACAGTTGCCACGGGACCACGTCCTTTATCCAGCTCGGCTTCAATTACGAGCCCTCTTGCGCGTCTGTCCGGATTGGCCTTTAATTCCAGAATTTCTGCTGTCAGCAGAATTGTTTCAAGCAGGTTTTCAATGCCTTCTCCCGATTTAGCGGATACGGGCACGAATTCTGTTGTTCCGCCCCAATCCACGGGAATCAGCTCATATTCGGTCATTTCCTGCTTAACTCTGTCAATATTGGCTCCGGGCTTATCAATTTTGTTCACTGCTACAATAATTTCAATGCCGGCAGCCTTTGCATGGTTGATAGCCTCCACTGTCTGAGGCATAACACCATCATCCGCAGCAACTACAAGAATTGCAATATCGGTGGAATTGGCACCGCGCATACGCATAGCGGTAAAAGCTTCATGTCCCGGCGTATCCAGAAACGTAATACTCTGACCGTTAATATTTACAGTATACGCACCTATGTGCTGTGTAATACCACCTGCTTCTTTATCCGTTACATTTGTTTTACGAATTGCATCAAGGAGTGAGGTTTTACCATGGTCAACATGACCCATAACGCAGATAACGGGAGGCCTTGCTGCCAGCTTTTCATCCGCATCTTCTTCCTCTTTCAGCAATTCTTCAATAACATCGACCTTAACTTCCTTCTCACAGATAATTTCATAATCAATGGCAATATTTTCCGCATCTTCAAAGGAGATTTCAGAGTTAACGGTAACAATCTGTCCCTGCAGGAAGAGCTTTTTAATAATTGCGGAAGGCTGCATTTTCATTTTATCGGCTAATTCCTTAATCGTCAGAGATTCAGGAATTGTAATTACCTTAATCTGTTCCTCAACAACTGCCTCTGCCTTCTTTTCAGGCTTAATGAATTTGCCCGCTTTATTATTTCTGCCCTTAACTGCTACATCATCTTCTTCATAGATGAAGTCTTTCCTTGACTTTTTATCGCGCTCCTGATTATTTCTGCGTTTTTCTTCATCTCTATGCTTTTCGGCATCTTTAACCGGCGCGTCGGGGATGAAATTCTTATTCGGCTTTTCAGGCTTTCTGAATCTATTGTCCTGCCCGCCATTTCCTCTTTCAGGGCGGCCGCCACCGTTGCCAGATTTGTTATTACCCTGATTAGAGCCATTACCCCTGAAATCGTTCCTGCCATTTTGATTATTTGGACGATTACCGAAAGAACCTCTTCCGGAGTCGTTTCTCTGAGGCCTTTGTTCCTGATTGTTATTAGCATTTCCCGGAGTTCTCTCATTTTTCTGATATCTCACCTCTTTTGCAGGTGCCTTCGGCGCATTGTTTTCTGCTGCAGGCTGTACATTCACAGGCTGCTGCTTAGGCTGATTATCCGATGCATTCGCCGCTGCTGCCGAAGCTGCTTCTTTCTTTGCTGCTGCATTTTTCATTGCAGCTCTTTCATTTTCCAGTCTTTTCGCATTCTGCTTAAAATCAGGCTTTAAAGTATCCGGCATGGAAGGCGCTGTCAAAGGCTTGATAATCTTATGAGGCGCTTCCTGATTCCGGTTCTGTCCCTGACGATTCCCCTGACCCTGCTGTTTATGCTGTCCCTGTCCCTGATTTTGCCTTCTTTCATTGTTCCCGGGACGATTCCCTGATGAAAAATTACTGTTATGGGGATTGCTGACAAAGATAATCTTCTTTTTCTTCCTGGGAGCTTCCTCTCCTGCCTGTGCAGGCTTTGCGGGAGCTGTTTCCTTTGCCGCTTCATTTTTTACTGTTTCATTTTTTACTGCTTCGCTCTGTGATGCTTCACTTTTTACTGCGGATTCGGTATTCTTAACAGCCGTATCCGCCTTGGGAGTGTTTTCTTCCACTACTTCCTTTTCCTCCGTCTTCGTTTTTCCCTGTCCGAATGCTTTTCTGACAAGCGATACAGCTTCATCTTCCAGTGCACTCTGGGCAGCCTTTACTTCAATTCCTTTATCCTGTAAGAAAGCAATAATTTCTTTGCTCTGCTTATTAAGTTCCTTTGCAAGTTCATGTACTTTCAATTTGGCCATTCTACTACCTCCGCCTTATTTTTGATTTTCCAAATGTTTGATTATGTTTGCGGCCATTCCTTCATTCAGAACTGCAACAGACGCCCGCATCTCTTTTCCGATTGCCCTTCCCAGCTCTTCCTTGGAAGCGTAAAAATAAATCGGTATGCTGCGGTATTCACACATATTTGTGAACATCTTCTTTGTATTGTCCGAAGCATCTGCTCCCACAATTACCAGAAAAGCCTTTCCTTCCTTTACTGCTTTTTCTGTTGAAAATTCACCGCTTACCAGATTTCTTCCTCTGGCGCTTAAGCCTAAAAGCGATAATACCTTATCCATTTTCTTCGTCAAACTCCTTTTCCAGGCTGTCATAAACATCATTTGGAATACTCATTTTAAAAGACCGTTCCAATCCTTTATTTTTTCTCGCCTTTACGAGACACTCCTTTGTCATGCAAAGATAAGCGCCTCTGCCATTTTTTTTGCCTGTTTTATCCAGTACGATTTCTTCCTCAGGTGTCTTTAAAACCCTCATCATTTCTTTTTTGGTTTTCATCTCACCACATCCAACGCACTGCCTCATAGGAATTTTTTTTGCCATACAGATGCTCCTTTCCTATTCTAAAGTTTCATCTGCGGATTCCTCATATTCCTCTTCATACTCCCCTTCTTCGTATTCGTCATATTCATCCATATAATCTTCATAACGGAAGCCGGGTGCATCCTTCGCCTGAGTCTCGCTCTTAATATCAATTTTATAACCAGTCAGCCTTGCTGCCAGTCTTGCATTCTGTCCTTCCTTACCGATTGCCAGTGACAACTGATAATCGGGAACAACTACCTTAGCTGTTTTTTCATCCGGGTCTGCAAAAACCGCAACGATTTTAGCCGGTGACAATGCATTCTGAATCAGGTTTCCGGGGTTTTCATCCCAGTTAATGATATCAATCTTTTCACCGCGCAGTTCCTCTACGATGGAATTAACTCTTGCACCGTTTAATCCCACACAGGCTCCTACTGCATCCACATTAGGATTGGTAGAACGGACAGCCATCTTGGTTCTGCTTCCTGCTTCTCTTGCAATGCTCATGATTTCAACTGTTCCGTCTTTAATTTCAGTAACCTCAGACTCAAATAATCTCTTTACAAGCTCCGGATGGGTACGGCTTACCAGAATTCTCGGTCCTTTAGGTGTATTCTTCACTTCAAGAATATATACCTTAATTCTTTCGGTAGGCTTAAATGCTTCACCCTTTACCTGCTCGCTCTCATTTAAGATGCCGTCCGCTTTACCCAGGTTAATACTGATATTTCTTCCCACATAACGCTGGACAATACCTGTTACCACATCTTTTTCCTTTTCAAAATACTGATTGTAAATTACGCTTCTTTCTTCTTCCCTGATTTTCTGTAAAATAACATTCTTGGCATTCTGTGTTGCAATACGTCCGAATTCCTTCGATTTAATCTCCACATGAATGATATCTCCAAGCTGTGCAGATGCCTTGATTTTCTGCGCATCCTCTAAAGAAATCTGTAAGCAGTCATCCTCTACCTCTTCCACAACTTCTTTTTCCGCATAGCAGAGAAAATCGCAGGTATCCCTGTCTATTTCAACTTTAATATTATCCGATTTTCCAAAATGATTCTTGCATGCTGTAATTAAAGAATTCTCAATTGCTTCAAAAAGAGTTTCTTTGCTGATTTCCTTCTCCTTCTCCAAAATATCAAGTGCTTCCATTAATTCCTTGTTCATTTTTCCTTTATCCCTTTCTGCCCGAATTATCGTTTCTTGGGCTGACCTTTCTTATAGTATTAATGCCAGCTTAACAGCGGCGATATCACTTCTGTTAAATACCATTTCTTCCTGTTCTTTTTCCCCCGAAAGAATTGTAATGGTTTTATCATCAAAGGCTTTTAATATGCCTTCAAATTCTTTATTTCCCAGAACCGGCTTATAGGTTCTGATTTCCACTGCTTCACCAAGGCTTTTCTGCAAATGCTTATCCTTCTTTAAGGTTCTACCAAGCCCCGGACTGCTGACTTCTAAAATATAGGCGTCCTCAATAAAATCCGTTCTGTCCAGTTCATCTGAAAGCGCCCTGCTGACTGCCTCACAATCATTAATTGTAACGCCGCCCTCCTTGTCAATATAGGCGCGCAGATATTGCTCGCTTCCTTCTTTTACATACTCCACATCATAAATTTCCACATGATTTTTTTCTGCAATGGGAAGAAGCAGTTCCTCTGTTTTTGCTTCATAGGTTTCCCTTTTTGACATTTTTTCACCCCTTTTTAACTTAAAAGAGTGGACTTGCGCAAGTCCACTCTTTTAGTATCATCCATAATTCTATAATATAATAGCACCACGGCACTAAAAAAGCAAGGAGTTTTTTTCTTCCTCATGAAGCTTCGGTTAAATAAAAAAGAAAATTCCACATTAGGCTGAATTTAGTCTTACATTCCTTGTTATAACCATGTATTATCTATTATACCTTATATCCGCAGTAGGAATGAGGTATATATGTCAAAGAAAATACAAACTAACCAGAAAC
>JAGASK010000011.1 GCA_017621815.1 Lachnospiraceae bacterium
ACGACGGAGTTCCTTGAGGTGTTCCTTCGCGCTCTCCTTCTGAACGAGAATCACTCGCTTCATAACCGGACATTGCATATCAGCGGCACTTTCAAAGAGGTAGAAAAACCGGACATTGAAACGGCAAAACCGGACATTGATGCTCTAAAAGCGGACATTGGAAATGTTTTTCAGCAGAAAACGGCAAGTCACATTTTGAAGTTGCGAGAGGCATTTTCGGGACAGACAATCTTTGGACGGTCGGATGTGATGAAGGTGATTGACATTAAAGCATCCAGAGCCTCTGAGCTTTTAAAGGAAATGGCAGAGCACGGAATCATAGAACCGGTGGCCGGACACGGAAAAGGAAAGTATTGCTTCCGGCAATGAGAATAGATGTTGCATTACGGGGCTGACAACGGTTACTCCTAAATATATTATTAAGGTTTCATCTAAAATAAAGCCGTCTGTGGAGGGAGACACAGTGGAAGATTGGCTGTTGAGTTTTGCTAATCAGAAAATCAGGATGCCAAATAAATTTTTCCCAAGAAAAGAATTTCTGGAGAAAGTTGGGAGGAAATTTTATGCCAAGAGCAGGAGACACATTTATAGTTACTTTGGAGCCGGCTCATTTAGGAGGGGGTACATACCGCTATACAGATACCCGCGATTCGATTTATAGGGAAGGTTATATTAAAATGCCACGGCAGTATGCAGAGCGGTTTGGTATATTTAATAGCAATCATCGCACTGCAAATTCGAGGTATCGTTGCGTTGCTGTAAATGGAGATTATTCTGATATTTTACTTGCACAAGGGTGTAGCAGTGTGGGGGGATTTTTATGCAAAACAGTTTGCGGAAGAAGGAAACTTAAAGGGTATCGGTAATTGGTTATAGAAGCGGTGGCGCACAAGTAGGTGGATTAGTGGAGTAAACGGGTTTTCAAAAGGGGTGCAAAATATCACAAATGAATGTGAAAGGAGGAACGTAGGCATAGTGAATCATATTAAAGTAAAAAAAATAAAGACTTGCTATGAGTATCCTGAATATTATTGGATAATTGACGGAAAACCTATTACTGTTTATCTTGACGAATATGTACAGAACAATCTGGGGAATTCCTTATCCGGCATGGGTTCAATGCTTGGTCTCTTACCGGCTTGGAGCGGCAAATTAATATGGCAATGGGAAAATGATTTTATTTGGGAACTGGTCGATTGCGCAAAAGATACAAATGTGCCGATTTTGGTCTGTGAGGACGATTGCGACCTGTCATGTATTGTTATCATAGTACATATTCGTAAGGTAAGAAACAAGGTTTATTGGGATAGAATTGGCAAATTGGATCATTCAAATGGAAATCTTCAGGAAGAGCAGCAAAGCGGCATCCTTTGTCTGGAAGCATATACTGATGAGGATTGGGAGAAGTATGGTGATAATATTGCGACGGAAAGATATGGAAGCTGTGAGTATTGGAAATGGGTAAAAGAAAATTGTTATGAGGAACATATCCGGCGGCTGCGGAATTATATGAAACCATATATGCAGAAGGATGAAAATATTGAATGGATGCAGGAACTTAATTGGGAGTTTGATGCAAAAGAGTATCAGATTGTAACAGAGCAATATCGAGAATTAAAGGATAAGGAAAAATCGGTATAGATAATTGTTTGGAGGACTATATGCATAAGGCTGTCGTATTTGATATCAGACAAACATGGGGAGACGTATCACAAGCAGGAATGAAAAATTATGCTTAATAGATAAAAAGAAATTATTTTAGAATTACTGAAATCTGATAAAGCTAATAAAAACTATGAAAATAGATATTGGTTCTCATATGAAGATTTCTTAGAGCCAACAGATAATTTCACAGCTTTTTCATATGAAAATCCTGGCGGAAAACAAGGATATAGTGCCTTAATTGAAAACTTGCTTAACGCAGATGATATTGCAAGGATTTTTGTGGAAGTTTGCGGACTTGAGGAAGATGATAATGAGCAATTTATTTATTGGAAAGCTGGATTTGTTCGAATTTAACTAATGTGATGTTTATAATCAGAAATGGATGGAGACATGGTTATGGAGGAAGAATGCAAAAATATCTTATTGACAGCTTTCAATGGCAGTTCTGCAGAATTGATGATTAAGAATATAAAAAGATACAAAACTCTTTTTCTGCCAAATGACAAAGTGAAAGATTCCCAAAAACTTATTGATATAATTTCAAAAGAAAAGTTTGACTATGTAATAAGCTTTGGGCAGAGACCAAATATCAAAAATAAAATTCATATTGAAACAACTGCAAAATATGGAGAATTCTGTATTTCCACTAATTTTGATTGTGATGAGTTAAAAAATATATTTGAGCAAAAAGGTATTATCTCAAAAATATCACATAATGCTGGAACGTCGTTCTGTAATCAATTATATATGAATGGTTTGAAGTACATTTTAAATAATGGTTTGAATATGAAAATGGTTTTTATTCATATTCCTTTGACAAAGAATATTCTTGATTTTGATATTTTCTGTAAACGGATGTGTGACGCAATCGCAGATATAAGATAAACCATTATTTCTATAATGACAGGATAGCCTGTTTTAACAAGAATGAAACAAGGTGTCTGCCGGAAATAGTAGAAGCATTTTTTAAGACACAAAGAGAATTAGAATATCAGTCATTAGTAAAAACAATAAATCATTTCCAATCTACTGCTAATGCCAAGGCATTAAGTAATTTGATGTTTGAACATTGGATAAAACCACCGGTTTTTGAAGAGTCAAAACATTTTTTTGAAGTTTGTCCGGTTCCGATTTATATTGTATCGAATATTGATAGAGCAGATATATTAAAAGCTATTGAATATCATAATTTAAAACCAGCGGAAGTGTTTACCAGTGAAGATGCCAAATCTTATAAGCCAAGAAAAGAATTATTTGAATTAGCATTAAACACGACTGGATTAAGTGCAGATGAGGTTGTACATATTGGCGATTCCTTAAGTAGTGATGTAAAAGGTGCGGCCTCCCTAGGAATAAATGTGTTATGGGTTAATCGAAGTATGAGGGAAATTCCAAATGGAGTTTTATCGATAGGAAACTTGCTTGAAGCTCTTAATACACCGTTCTTGAAATAGATTAAGAATATTTATTGGTGTGTACATATTAGATCAGCAATAAATATTTTGGTATTTTATATACGTAGGTATGTTATGGGGAACCATATTATAAGTAAGGGTGAAGGATTAAGGAAATGCGGAAACTGCTTTACAAGACTTTAAAATGGGATAATGAATTTAAGGAACATAAAAAAGTAATGGACGATTTAGTAAAAAGAAATGATGGTGCAGGTATGAATCAAATCAATATTGAAAGAATGCTTCATACCTATCTGTATCCGGAACCTGTACCACGAATTGGATTTCCTGTTATTCATGATGAATGTTCTTTATGGTATCAAATCGCTGGTCAGTATTTTCTTTGGTCATGGTATGATTATGAACTAAAAACGGATATGGAAAATAGTGTTAGTCATATGTATCTTTATGTTCTTGCAATAACGAAAGCGTATGAGCTCAGGACATCGGGTATTGAGATTACAAATAATGCGATACGGCGGAATTTTCAGGAATCGAAGGATATGAATAAAATATGTTTTAGCGCTATTGCCGTAAATGAATTTCCGGTGTTTGAGAAATATGCAGATGGAAATGGTCGAATTATCACAGCGATGTTCCATGAAGATTATGACAAAGTGCAGTATTTAATACAAGAACTTCCTGATACGGAGGAAATGTATAAGAAAAATAAAAACTATATGAGTTATTATTTTGATGACATTTTCTTAAAAGATTTGTATCTTTCCATCTTACAACAGGATGAAGAAGCATTTAATAAAGCACTTATAAACAGGATTAGAAATGTCCGCGGCGGTTATATTATGCCGGTTGATGTAGTTTCTCTTGCAATGATTAAATTTGCAAGAAAACAGGGATTGGATTATGGCATAGATGTAATAGAGATACCTAAATTCTTTCTTGAGGATGATTTGAAGATTGATAAGGAAAAATATAAATTGCCGGATATGAATAATCCTGTTGTTGTCTAAAGGATATTTGCTTTATCATAAAATTGCAGTGTAATTGCAGAAAGAGGAATTATGGCAAAAAAGAGAATTACATTACCTGAAAATTTTCAGGAGCTGCTTAATGCAGGAGATGTGGAGGAATTAAAGAAGGTATTTATTCATTGTGATGTGAATGCTAAAAAAGGGCGCTATGGCTCCAATGCGTTGGCAATGACTCCGCTTCCTCAGGAATTTGCATTATGGCTGGTGAAGCAGGGAGCGGATGTCAATAAAAAAGATTATTATGGAAAAACACCCATATTTCAGCATGCCAGTGTTTATAATGGTGATGTGCGATTGTTGATTTCCCTTGGCGCTGATATAAAAGCAACGACGGGTGATTATACGACTCCTTTGCATCTTGCAGCACTTTATGGCAGGGTTGATGCGGTGCAGGCATTGATTGAAAACGGAGCAGAGGTGAATGCGAAAATCAGGGATAGATTATGCAGCGAGCACAATTATACGCCATTGGAAATTGCCTTGGTACAGGACAGGGTATCAAAACCTGTTTTGTTGTCTGTATGTGAAATATTGTTGAAAAATGGAGCACAGATTACAGAAAAAGCCCGGAATGCAGTAACGAAAATAGGAGAAAGATTTGAATTTTATAAAGCATCAATTACAGATGAGGAGTTTTTAATACAGAGCAGCAATGCTATGCACCGGCTTTATGAAATATTTGGTGTCACACCGGTGAAAGAAATTGAAATTCATGATGGAGTATCTCCAATTATTATTAATGAAAATGGATTTGTTAATCAGTATAACAAAATGTGGGAATATCTTGTACCACCAAGGGGCATAGCCAGAACAGCTCAGGGAGAAGTTATCAGGATTACAGGCAAGGTTGCCCATGAAATTATGGACAATGGCGGCATGAATTGGAATAAAGATTTTCAATCCATGCTGGATGTGCTTCCTCGGTATTTCAGGATGGGAAATGCTCTGCCGGAACAGGATATTTTACAGGCAGAAAAACTGATTGAGATAATTTACCATGGAAACGGAGATGATGAACCGGAGAAGCTGACTGCTTATGCAGTGGCATGGGTATTGGCAAATCAGGAGGTCATTCCGGTGATTCCGCCTGTATATAATAGATAGAAATTTTATGACAGAGCTAATGAACAGACTTGAAGATAACTAAGAAGGAGATTTTACATATGTATTGTATCTTGGTTACAGGAATTCCGGCTGCGGGAAAAAGTACGATGGCAGAAGTTTTAGCAGAACATTTAGAACTGCCGGTTATTTCAAAGGATAAAATTAAAGAATTGCTGTATGATACCATTGGATTTTCTTCAAGAGAAGAAAAGGTTAAGTTAGGTATTGCCAGTATGAATATAATGTATTATATGGCTGAACAGTTAATGAAAAGAGGTCAATCTTTTATACTGGAAAATAATTTTGAAAATGTATCGAAAGAGGGATTACTTGCAATTCTTGAAAAATATTCATACAAAGCTATTACTGTTACTTTAACCGGAGATTATGAGAAAATATATCAGCGCTTCTTAAAAAGAAATGACAGTTCAGACAGACATCGGGGACATGTTGTAAATGATTGCTATCCGGAAAAAATGCAAAATAATTCTGTAGCGCCGATTTCATATGAAAGCTTTGTAGACGGAATTGTTAATAGGGGCATGGACAGGTTTGTGGCAAATGGTCCGCACATAATTCTGGATACAACAGACTTTACTCAGATTAATCAAGATAAGCTGCTTCAACAAATCATGGATTATTTAACAATCGGGATTTGAAAGGATAAAATAATATGGAAATATGGGATTCGTATGACCAAAGGGAGCAATTTCCCAGAGACACACTGGAATACCATAATAAGGAAGGTGCAAAAAGCTATGAGAATGTATGACCTGATTATGAAAAAAAGAAACGGCGGCAGTCTGTCTGAAGAAGAAATCAGATTTATGATTGAGGGATATGTAAACGGTGAAATTCCCGATTATCAGATGTCCGCCATGATGATGGCTGTTTACTTTGTGGGGATGAATGAGGAAGAAACCCTGCATCTTACCATGGCTATGGCAGAAAGCGGAGAAATGCTGGATTTATCTTCTATAAAAGGCGTGAAGGTGGATAAACACAGTACCGGAGGGGTGGGAGATAAGACTTCTTTGGCGCTTACTCCCATGGTGGCAGCCTGCGGCGCAAAAATTGCCAAAATGAGCGGAAGAGGCCTGGGACATACGGGAGGAACCATTGATAAGCTGGAAAGTTTTGAAGGTTTTTCTACGGATATTTCCATACAGCAGTTCATTCAGAATGTAAATGATATCGGAATAGCCATTATGGGTCAGACAAAGGAACTGGCACCTGCTGACAAGCTTTTATATGCCTTAAGGGATGTAACGGCAACCGTTGATAATATGTCCCTGATTGCTTCTTCCATTATGAGCAAAAAGCTGGCAGCCGGGGCAGATGCTATTGTGCTGGATGTAAAGACCGGAAGCGGCGCATTTATGAAAGAGGAAAAGGATGCTTTTTCGCTGGCTGAGGAAATGGTAACAATCGGAAAAAATGCCGGAAGAAAAATGATGGCGGTTATATCCGATATGGACCAGCCTCTCGGCAATGCTGTAGGAAATGCACTGGAAGTAAAAGAAGCGATTGCAACTCTGCAGGGAGAAGGACCGGAGGATTTTACAGAACTTTGTATGACTCTTGGAAGCTGTATGCTGGTGGCGGCAGGAATTGCAGAAGATGAAGGGCAGGCAAGAAATATGCTTTTGAAGGTGATAGAGGATGGAAGCGCCCTTCATAAGCTGGCAGAATTCGTGAAAGCCCAGGGGGGCAATGAAGAAATGGTATATCATCCGGAGTTTTTGCCGGAATCATATATAGTATCACCTGTATTTTCGCCGGAAGAGGGATATATTAACAGAATAGTCTGCGATGAAGTGGGAATCTGTTCCCTGATACTGGGCGGCGGCAGGGAAACCAAGGAAAGCAGTATTGATTTATCGGTTGGAATTGAACTCCAAAAGAAGGTGGGGGATTTCGTTAAAAAGGGAGAAATTCTTGCCTTTATTCATGCCAATGATGAAGATAAGCTGAAAACATGCGAGGAAAGGCTTCTTAGAGCATATCGGATTGGAGATGAAAAAAAAGAGGAAGGTCCGGTTATTCTGGGGATATTAAAGTAGGTATAGGAAAAGTTTTTTTGTCATATAGTATGGTATGATGAGAAAAATAAAAAATACTCCAAAAGCACAAATACATAAGGGAAAGGAATTGATGGTAGAGTCTCTGAAACTGCCTAAGGATTCCATGCTTGGGGCTTCCATTATTACCGTTACCGGCAATACAGATGTTTTTGTGGAAAATTATAAAGGTATTCTGGAATATTCAAATGAATTAATTTTACTTCAGGGAAAGAACTGTAAAATTGAATTAAAAGGAAAAAGACTGAACATCGTATATTACACTAATGAAGACATGAAAATCTGCGGATGTATTGAAGGCGTGCGTTTCATATAAAATACTGATTTGTTAAAAGGCATGCAGAACAATTAGTTTTAAGGTGGAGAGGTGCAGATGTTACAGGTAATCCGGTATTTAAAAGGATATCTATCCATTAAGGTATGGGGATTTTCCACAGAACGTTTTATAAATTTATGCGGTAACCGCAATATTATTTTATGGAATATTGAAAATCATGGTACATATTATACCATGTGTATCAGTTTGAAAAGCTTTTATCAGTTAAAATCCATTACAAGAAAAACAGGAACCAGGGTAGTCATAACAGGACGTTATGGACTACCTTTTCTTTCCTTAAGAATGAAAAAGAGAAAAATATTTATTGCAGGTTTATTCGGCAGCATTTTGTTCTGGATTTGGATGGCAGGGTTTATATGGGATATTGAAATTCAGGGGAATTATTATGTAACAGGCGATGTATTTCAGGACTTTTTAGCAGAAAGCGGCATAGAAGCCGGCATGAAAAAGAAAAATGTGGATATTGAAGAGTTGGAAAAAGCCATACGGAATGAATACAACATTGTTACATGGACGTCAGCACGGATAGATGGAACAAAACTGATTATACAGATAAAAGAAAATGATTTGGTTCAAAGCGAAGAAGAAAATGAAAAAGAGATAAAAGAAGAGGAAGGCTATGACCTGATAGCCGATAAAGACGGCGTTGTAGTGAGTATTATTACAAGAAGCGGTATTCCAAAAGTGAGTGAAGGCGCTGAAGTTAAAAAGGGTGATGTGCTTGTAGAAGGCTGCATTCCCATTTATAACGAGGATACTACAATTAAGCGGTATGAATATTGTGCGGCAGATGCGGATATTCTTTTAGCATGTCAATATGAAATGACGGATACCCTTGCAGAAAGTTATGAAAAAAAGGTATACACAGGCAGTGAAAAGAACAGGCGATATGTGATGATATGTAACAGGAAACTGCAGATTCCGGTTATTGGAAAGGAATTTGAGGAATTTGATGTAATTGATGAAAAAAAGCAGGTCAGTCTGTTTGGAGGATATGAACTTCCGGTGTATCTGGGATATAATTCCATGAGGGAATATGTGAAAGAAGAGCAAATTTATACAAAAGAAGAAATAAAGAGTAAATTTGAAGCAAAAATTCAAAAATTTATACAAACTTTAGAGGAAAAGGGGGTACAAATTATAGAAAAAAATGTTACAATAAAGAAATATAAGGGTATCTGGAATCTGAAGGTGGATTTTGATGTCCGGGAAAACACGGGAACTTTACAGAAAATTAAGCCGATACCTTTGGAAGACGAACAGGGAGCATAAATGGGAGACATTTCAAGAGAAGTCACGGTGCCGGTATCTCATATGCAGAATATATTCGGGCAGTTTGATGGCCATATAAAAAAGCTGGAACGACAGTTTAAAGTGTCAATTGTTGACAGAAACGGTAAAATTGTGATTTCCGGTGAAGAAAGAGCGGTAAAGCGTTCCGTAAAAATTATAGAAGAGCTGGCAGAATTGTCACAGAGAGGAAATATAATCCAGGAACAAAATGTGGATTATGCGATTACCATGAGCATGGAAGAGAATGATGATGTATTACTTGAAATAGATAAGGACTGTATTTGTCATACGATAGCCGGCAAACCTATAAAGCCCAAGACCCTTGGGCAGAAAAAATATGTGGATGCCATCAGAAATAATATGATTGTGTTTGGACTCGGACCTGCGGGAACAGGCAAAACTTATCTGGCAATGGCTATGGCAATTACTGCTTTTAAAAATCAGGAAGTGGAGAGGATTATTCTTACAAGACCGGCTATTGAAGCAGGCGAAAAGCTTGGGTTTCTGCCGGGAGATTTGCAAAGTAAGGTAGACCCGTACCTGCGTCCTCTTTATGATGCGCTGTATCAGATAATGGGTGCGGAAACCTTTATGAAAAACATGGAAAAAGGATTAATAGAGGTAGCGCCCCTTGCCTATATGAGAGGGCGTACGCTGGATAATGCTTATATTATTCTGGATGAGGCACAGAATACAACACCTTCACAGATGAAGATGTTTCTGACAAGAATCGGTTTTGGCTCCAAGGTAATTGTTACAGGGGATGCATCCCAGAAGGATTTATCTCCGGGAACCATGTCCGGACTTGATGTGGCAGGACGTGTGCTTCAGAATATTGAAGGAATCAGTTTCTGCAATATGACAAGCAAAGATGTTGTGCGGCATCCGTTAGTACAGAAAATTGTAAAAGCCTATGATGATTATGAGGCAAAAGAAAACTATGCGATAAAACACAGGAGCAGGAAAACAGCTTATGGAAAGAAATAACACGGCAGACAGGCTGCAGGAAGCCGGTATACTTATTATGACATCAGGCATCAGCGGTATTTCTGCTTTGTTGTATGGGGGTACCAGGTTTGATATTGTTAAAATTGTAATTATGGCACTGGCAGCCTCCGGCTGTATGATATTTGCTCTTGAAGAAAGCAGGGCGAAGAACAGTTTACTGTTTGATAATAATGAAAATATATGGCGTTTTACAATCCTTTATCTTTTGTTTTTAATGGGAAGCGTTGTGTTTCCCATGCTGCCGGAAGGAGGCTGGCCATATCTTGTGGTATTTACAGGACTGATGCTGTTCAGTAATCAACTGGTTGGAATGTGTGCAGGCAGCACACTGCTGATGATTACGGTTTTACTTGATAAGACAGCTTCACCGGAGCTTTTTCTCCTTTATTTTATCGGAGGCATAACAGGGATTCTTGTGTTTGCATCTCTTGATGAAAGTTTTAAAGTGGGGTTCCCTATTTTGATTTCTCTTTTAGTACAGATGGTGTGTATTTGCATTCATGATGTGCTGCTGGTAAATGAAAGCCTGAATGCTGAAATGCTTCTGGTTCCGGCCATAAATACTTTGGTATGCCTGATACTTTTACTGATAATTTTAAAGTTTTTCAGCGTTTCCATTATATACAGGATAAGGGATGCCTATATGGATATCAATGACCCTGAATGCCCGCTTTTAGTGGAATTGAAGGCGTTTTCAAAGGAAGAATATTATCATGCGGTTCATACGGCATATTTATGTGACAGAATAGCAAAAAGACTTGCCGTTGATGATGCAGCTGCAAAGGCAGGAGGATATTATCATAAAATCGGAATACTGAAAGGACAGAACAGTTGGGAAAATACCCGTCTTGTTCTGGAAGAATATCATTTTCCCAAGATGGTTCATACCATTCTGAAAGAATATCTGGATAATGAAGAACGAATTGTTTCAAAGGAGACGGTTATTCTTTTGATTTCTGATACTGTAATTTCTTCTGTCAGCTATTTGTTTTCCAAAGATGCCAATGCCAGACTGGACTATGAAAAGCTGATTCAGGCAGTGTTCAGAAAGAAATTAGAGAGCGGTCTTCTGGACTGCAGTAAGATTTCCATATCTGAATTGGAAGAGATGAAAAAAATACTCATGGAGGAAACATTATATTATGACTTCTTACGTTGAGAATGAAACTGATGAGCAGTTTAATTTTGATATAAAAAAAATACTTGATGATGTGTTTAACGAAGCTCTGAGGCAGGAAGCCTGTCCCTATGAGGCACAGGTAAATCTGCTGATTACGGACAATGAAGGCATCCGTGAATACAACAAACAGTACAGAGATATTGATTCCCCTACAGATGTGCTTTCGTTTCCCATGATTTCTTTCGCTTCCGAAGCTGATTTCAGTATCGTGGAGGAACAGGAAGCTGATTATTTTGATCCTGAAAGCGGGGAGCTTATTTTAGGTGATATTATTATTTCCGCTGATAAGGTAAAAGAACAGGCAGTGAAATTCGGACATTCCGAAAAGAGAGAATTTGCTTTTTTGGTTGCCCACAGCCTTCTGCACTTATGCGGCTATGACCATATAACGGAAGAAGAAGCTAAAGTGATGGAGCAAAAGCAGGAGGAAATTCTTAACAGACTTTCCATCACTCGTGATAATCAGTAAGGAAAACAGGAGTATTTATGAATAAACCAGAGAGAAAAGAAAAGGCGGCATCCAGAAAAGATTCCTTTGCCATTATCAGTGTATTGGCATATGTATGCAGCCTGATTTACAGAATACCATTGATATATATAATCGGAGAGAAAGGAATCAGTTATTTCAGTATTGCTAATGAGCTGTATCTTCTGGCAGGCTGTATCTTATCATATGGATTGTCGGAAGCTGTTTCCAATCTTGTGCGGTACAGAATCCGAAGAGAACAGTTTAAGAATGCAGATAAAGTATTGCAGGGAGCTTTGATTCTGGCCCTGGCGGCAGGAGGAATCTTAAGCCTTCTTTTGGTGTTTACCGGGCATGCAATTGCCGGAGAAGTAATCAAAATGCCTTTGGCGGGAATGGCTGTCAGTCTGATGGCTCCGGCTCTTGTTTTTCAAATGCTGACGGGCGCTTTTAAAGGGTATTTTCAAGGAAATGGTACCAGAGTTCCTGCAATACATTCCAAAATTCTTGAAACACTTTTTATGATAATCAGCGGGTTAATAGGAGCGGGACTTTTGCATCAATATGGTGAAAAGGTTTCTGCGCTGCTTCAAAATGAGGATTATGCGGCAGCTTATGGGGCAATGGGAGCAAGTATCGGAATATTGACGGCTTCTGTTCTTTGTTTTCTGCATATGCTGCTTTTGTTTTTCCTTTATCATGGAAATGCAAAAAGGCAGATGTCCAGGGATATACAGAAAAATCAGGATAAGGTGTTTCGCATTGTACGGATGCTGGCAGGAGCGTCTTTCCCCTATATATTATATCAGATTTTATTTCAGCTTCCTGTGCTGCTGGATGTCAGCTTCTTTTTCAGACTATCTGAAGAGGTAGCGAATTCCGTGTTGGAATGGGGAAATTATTATGGAAAATGTGTTGTTATAATCGGCATAGCAGGAGCGTTAATATCGTTAATCAGTCTGGAGCAGACAAGAAGAATAGCATATTTTGCAGAGCGGGAGGAATTCAGGACAGCGAGGGAAAGGCTTGGAGTGCTGATTCATCAGCTTCTTCTGGTGTCGGTTCCGGCGGCTGTGTTTATTGCGGTATTTGCAGAAAATTTTTTGAACCTGTTTTTTAAAGGAAATAATGCGGAGACTGCTTCTTATGTAATGTGGGGAAGCGTTATTGTTGTATTATATGTTTTTTCAATTTTCTTTGCCAATATGCTTGTGCGTTTGAAACGGATGAAATATGTTATCGGCTATGCAGCGGTTTCACTGGCTGTTCATGTTATTGCAGTTATCTTACTGCTTAGTAATACGGCGCTTTCTGTAACTGCAGTGATAATCGGCAATATAGTTTTTTATGGCATTATGACAGTTGCCGGATTTTTATTAATCAGCCGCATTCTTCAGTATACGCAGGAATGGCTGAAAGCGGCAGCCTTTACGATAATTGCATCCGGAATTGCAGGTCTTATTGTAATGCTGCTGAATAAAGCGCTTATTTCGCTGACAGGTTCCAC
The DNA here is from genome assembly GCA_017621815.1 of Lachnospiraceae bacterium. Lineage (GTDB taxonomy): Bacteria > Bacillota > Clostridia > Lachnospirales > Lachnospiraceae > Suilimivivens. Next base: position 13,088 of record JAGASK010000011.1, read on the forward strand.
AATATCTTTAGTAATCTGTCTGCCGGTTGGAATTATTATTTATATGATTCTTCTTATTGTGTTAAGAGGCGTTACGGAAAATGAACTGAAGAATATGGCACTTGGAGAAATTATGATTAGGCTCGGAAGATTGCTGCATTTTATGTAAAGAATAGAATTTGTTTTTTTGGCTGATACTGTTTATAAAGAAATAGTAAAGGTGTATAATACTATGAAATTTGTAAAACGTATCAGCTTGTTTTTTATTTATCCAGTTGCCATGTTCGGGTTAGGGTTTGCCGCTAATATGGCAATACAGGAATTTTTTTATCCGGGTGCTTATCAGGAAAAAGAAATAGTAAAAACAGATTGGAATCTGACAGATAAAAGCACAGAGAAGGAAATAAAGGCGGATGAACCGGTGCTGGAAACAGGATATCTTGAGGAGCCTGTTATTACGGCAGATACAAGTTATGTAATTTTGAATTATGATGCCATAACCGGCGAAACAGTGGAAACAGAAGAGATAACGCCTGATAAATATATCGGACTTACCAGGCAGAAGCTGGAAGAAGAATTAAAGGAATACGGGCAAAGCCCGTCTCTTACTGACTTGGAAAAAGGATTTGAATATATTGAACTTTTATCTTTTTCCCCCGCCAGAGTGGTCATCAGAAAAAGCTATGAAAAAGAAAACGAAGGATTTTTTCTGGTAAACGAAGACCATTATGTAGTGGTTTATGATAAGAGTCTGGCACATATATACATGAATACGGGAATACGGACAGAAGATTTGCCGCAGGCGCTGCAGGATGAGATTATGCGCATGAAATATATAGAAACGGAAAATGAATTGTACAATTTTCTTGAGTCATATTCCAGTTGATGAATAAGGAAAGGTGGAAAATGAAGGTAGGAATCATTGGGGCAGGAGCTTCCGGAATGATGGCGGCTGTAACAGCGGCAGAATATGGAGCGGAAGTAACCATTTTTGAAAAGAATGACAGAGTAGGCAAAAAGATTCTGGCTACGGGAAACGGTAAATGTAATATCAGCAATCTTGAATTTGATATGAATAAATATTATTGCGCTGATAAAGAAAAATTAAGCAGGTTGTTTTCCGTATTTTCTTTATGGGATACCATTAATTTTTTTGAAAGCAATGGTATGCTGATAAGAAATAAAAACGGATATTTATATCCATATTCTGAACAGGCATCTACCGTACTTGATATTTTCAGGAAAATTCTGAATGACAGAAAAATAGAGGTTTATACGGAAACTGAGATTTCAGATGTACGGTTTCATAAAGAAAAAAACAAATTCAGTGTGGAAACAAAGGGGCAGAAGCATGAGTTTGACAGACTTATTCTTTCCTGCGGCGGTCCGGCTTCCCAGAGAAAAGGTGAAGGAATGACAGGGTATCATATGGCGCAAAGCTTTGGACATACCCTGCACAGATTGGTGCCCGGACTTGTTCAGCTAAGGTCAAATGACGGCTTTATTAAGGGAATGGCAGGTGTAAGATGCCAGGCTAAAGCAGAGCTGTATGCTGATAATGAAAAGCTTTCCGAGGAGCAGGGAGAGGTTCAGTTTACGGAATACGGAATTTCCGGTATTCCTGTATTTCAATTCAGCAGAATGGCGGCATATGCTTTAGATGAGGGGAAAAAAGTATATGTAAAGCTGAATCTTTTTCCGGACTATGAAGAGAAAGCATTTCTATATATCATCCGAAGCCGTTTTGATACCATGCAGGAGGCTTCTGTTGAGGAATTTCTGCTGGGCACTGTAAATAAAAAGATAAATCTGGCTATGATAAAAAAAGAAGGGATGAAGCCCGGAGATAAAATAGAAAAGCAGGGATTTCAAAAGATAAAGGAATTAATGCAGTCTTACCGGAGTCTTGTTATACATATAGAAGCGGCAAACGGTATGGAAAATGCCCAGGTGTGTGCCGGCGGCGTGGATTTCGAAGAAGTGGATATGCAGCTCGCCTCTTTAAAGCAGCCCGGTCTTTATCTGACAGGAGAACTTTTGGATGTGGACGGAAAATGCGGCGGTTATAATCTGCAATGGGCATGGACCAGCGGGTATATTGCAGGCAGAAATGCAGCAGGAAATTCCACAAAAGAACTTATTATTGAAAACGGAAAAGGGACTTCTAATGCTAAGGATTAATCAGTTGAAATTGCCGGTTGGACATACAGAAGAAGAACTTACGCAAAAAGTAAGAAAGCTGCTGTGTACAAAGCAGATGTTCAGCATTAACATAGTGAGACGATCAGTGGATGCCAGAAAAAAGCCGGAGCTTTATTTTAATTATGTACTGGATATTTCGGTTGAAAAACAAGCGGAGGTTTATAAGCACTGCGATAAGAAGCAGGTGGCGATTCTGCAGGAGAAAAAGTATTGTTTTCCGGTATCCGCTTATTGCGGCAGTGTACGTCCTGTCATTATAGGAACAGGTCCTGCAGGTATTTTCTGCGGATATATGCTGGCTGAGGCGGGATTTAAGCCCATATTGCTGGAAAGGGGAAAGCCGGTAGAAGAAAGAATAAAAGATGTGGAATATTTCTGGGAAACAGGAGAGCTGAATACAGAATCCAATGTACAATTCGGAGAAGGCGGTGCCGGTACTTTTTCGGATGGAAAATTGAATACTCTTGTTAAGGATAAATACGGAAGAAATAAAGAGGTGCTTTCCGTTTTTGTAAAAGAAGGAGCGCCGGAAGAAATTCTTTATGATTACAAGCCTCATATCGGAACAGATGTATTATCCGAAGTGATTCGTAATATGAGGAACCGTATTATTTCTTTGGGAGGAGAAGTCCGGTTTAAAGCGAAAGTTACCGGCTTTGAAGTGGAAAATAAGGCAGTGAAAGGTGTAATCATTAACGGGAGCGAAAGGCTGCCGGCTGAATATGTGGTGCTTGCGCCGGGACATAGTGCCAGGGATACCTTTCAGGAACTTTATAATATGGGAATGGAAATGGAAGCCAAGCCCTTTGCTGTTGGCTTTCGGGTAGAACATCCACAGGAGCTGATTAATTTATCTCAATACGGGAAAAAAGAGGTTCCGGAGCTTGGAAATGCACCATATAAGCTTACTGCATCCGCAAAAGACGGAAGAGGTGTATATTCTTTCTGTATGTGCCCGGGAGGATATGTGGTCAATGCCTCGTCAGAAGAAGGACGGCTTGCAGTGAACGGCATGAGTTACAGCGGACGGAACGGAAAAAATGCAAACAGTGCAATTATCATATCCGTGACGCCTGAAGACTATGGAAGCGGTCATCCCCTTGCGGGAATTGAATTTCAGAGAAGGCTGGAGGAAAAGGCTTTTCAGGCAGGCGGCGGAAAGGTACCGGTTGAAAGATATGGTGATTTCAGAAATGCTGTTATGAACAGGAGTGAATCAGAAAGCAGCCGGGGAGTCAGGGAGCAGTCTTCCGACCCGTTAAAGGTTTCGGAACAAGTGGCAGATACATTTGAGCCTGCCGTTAAAGGTAAGTGGTGTTATGCCGAAGTCCATAAAATTTTGCCGGAAGAACTGACTACTTGCTTTGTAGAAGGAATGGAGCAGTTTGGGCGGATAATATCGGGTTTTAATCATGAAAATGTTCTGATAGATGCTGTGGAGAGCAGAACGTCATCTCCTGTCCGCATTATCAGGGATGAAGAATTACAGTCAGCCATCCGGGGAATTTTCCCCTGCGGTGAAGGTGCCGGTTATGCGGGAGGAATTACATCGGCTGCCATGGACGGCATTAAAGTAGCAGAAGAGGTTGCAAGGCAAATCACAGGAGCTTAAGGGGTAAGGAGGAGTGTTTATGGAAGGCTTAAAAAGTACAGGCAAACAGAGTGTGCGCAGCAAGTATCTGGCATACAGAGACCGTTTGACGAAAAATGAACGGCTTTCAAAAAGCATGAAAATCTGGGAGAATCTGAAGAAAGAGCCAAGCTTTAAGGAAGCAGATGTTGTTCTTGTATATCTGGACTATCGCAGCGAGGTAATGACTACCGGTCTTGTGGAGGAACTGCTGCTTTCGGAAGGAGGAAAAAGAGTGTTTGCTCCCAGAGTGGAAGGTTTGGATGTTGAATTTTATGAAATTTATTCTCTGACGGATTTAAGACCCGGCTATCAGGGAATCAGGGAACCGGAAGTTAATGAGGAAAAGCTTTTCACAAAGCAGCTTGCAGATGAGAATAAATGTGTTCTTTTGCTGCCGGGTTCCGTGTATGACAGGGCACTTGGGCGTATGGGTTACGGAAAAGGCTTTTATGACAGGTTTATACATAAATTTCCGAATCTTACGAAAGCAGGACTTGCATTTGACTGTCAGATTGCAAAGCAGGTTCCTGTGGATGAGCATGATAAAAGAGTGGATATGGTTGTGACAGAAACAGAAGTTATTAAATAGAGGCCTGGATTAAAGGCAGAATAATGAGGAGCAGTTATGGTGAAATCGTTGGAAGAATTAGGTCAGAAAGCGGCAAGGGCAAAATATGAGGTGCAAAGGCTGGGAACAGAGGAAAAAAATAAAGCGCTTGCTGCAGTTGCTGAAAATTTGACTGCAAGGCAGGATATGATTCTGGCAGCAAATGCAATAGATGTTAAAAACGGAGAGGACAAAGGGATGAGCAGCGGGCTTCTGGACCGCCTGAAGCTGACTGAAGACAGGATTGCGGGAATGGCGGAAGGCCTGATGCAGATTGTAAAGCTGCCAGACCCTATCGGAGAGGTATTGGAAACCTTCCAGCGTCCGAATGGGCTTTTCATAGAAAAGAAGCGTGTTCCCATGGGTGTTATCGGCATTATTTACGAATCCAGGCCCAATGTAACGGCAGATGCCTTCGGGCTGTGTTTTAAAAGCGGTAATGCCGTAATATTAAAGGGCGGCAGTGATGCCATTCATTCCAACAAAGCGATTATGGATGTCATCAGGGAGGCTCTTGAAAATTCAGGAGTGACGCCGGATGCTATTTTGATGATTGAAGCCGTGGACAGAACCGTGACGCAGGAATTTATGAGGATGAAAGAATATGTGGACGTTCTCATTCCCAGAGGCGGGGCAGGCCTTATCAGAAGCGTGGTTGAAAACAGCACAATTCCCGTTATAGAGACAGGAACAGGAAACTGTCATATTTATGTGGATGAATCTGCCGATTTGGAAAAGGCGATTCCTATCATAATAAATGCCAAGACGCAGAGAGTGGGAGTATGCAATGCCTGCGAATCACTGGTGGTACATAAAGCCGTTAAGGAAAAGCTGCTTCCGGCACTTGCTGAAAAGCTTATGGAAAAAAATGTGGAAATCCGAGGGGATGAGCAGGTGCAGCAGGTGATTGACTGTATACCGGCTGCGGAAGAGGATTACGGCACGGAATATCTTGATTATATCATTTCCATGAAGACGGTTTCAGGTTTGGATGAGGCCATTGCCCATATCAACAAATATAATACAAAGCATTCGGAAGCAATTATTACCGAAAATGCGGAAAATGCTGAAAGATTTTTAAATGAAGTGGATGCGGCATGCGTTTATGTGAATGCTTCCACCCGGTTTACAGACGGATTTGAGTTCGGTTTCGGTGCGGAAATCGGCATCAGCACCCAGAAGCTTCATGCCAGAGGACCTATGGGTCTCAGAGAGCTGACATCATATAAATATACTATTAAGGGAAACGGTCAGATTCGTGGGTAGAATAGAAATATAAGTATTTATGATTAACCAGGAGGCAGATGTGGAAAAAATATTGGCTTTTCAGTTGGAAGAGCAAAACTTGCAGAAATTGAAGCAGATAGCGGCAGGAATGAAGGTAAAGCTTTATGCCGTTGACAGAAAGGATTTTTATCAGCTGATTGGAGACTTGCTGGGCGGTAAGAGAAATCCTCTTTATGGCAGCTATGAAGGCACTGCTGTTTCAGAAAGTATGATTGTGCTTGAAGGATTTTCGGATAAAAGGCTGGATGTTCTGCTTAAGGCTTTGAAAAGAGACAGTGTTTCCATCGACTTTAAGGCGGTTGTCACCCCCACAAATATAAGATGGACTGTGCTGCAGATGTATCTCGAAATGGAGAAGGAAAGAAATGCTTATCTGCAGATGACTAAGAATCAATAACGCAGTAAAAAGAAGTGCGAACCTTAAGAAGGTTTCGGCTTCTTTTTTTGTGAATAAATTTAATAATATTAAACAAATTTGTAATAATAATGATGCAAAAATGATGCAATTGTTTTTTATAATGAATTTGAAAATACAGATAAAAGGAAAAATTCAAATGAAGAAAAAAAATTGGCTGTTTCTGTTTATGGCAATTATGATTTTGCTGCTGGCTCTTATAATGTTTCTGATTTTTCACAAGAATATCAGGATTACACCCCTGATTGCAGAAAAATATGAATTACAGGGAATCGACGTTTCTCATTATCAGGGAGATATTGACTGGGAAATAATAGAAGAGCAAAATATTAATTTTGCTTATATAAAGGCTACAGAAGGAAGCAGCCATATAGACGAATGCTTTGAAAAAAATTGGAAGGCGGCGCAAAAGACAGGAATTTGGATTGGAGCATATCATTTTTTCAGCTTTGACAGTCCGGGAAGGAGTCAGGCTGCATCTTATATTGATACAGTGGGAAGCCTTTCAGGAAAACTGGCTCCTGTTATTGATGTGGAATATTATGGGGATAAGGCAGAAAATCCTCCTGAAAGAGAAGAGGTAATTCGTGAATTAAAGGAAATGCTCATTGTTTTAGAGGAGCATTATCGGATAAAGCCGGTTATTTATACTACTTATAAGGCTTATTATGACTTTATTAAAGATGAATTTAAAGAGTATCCGCTGTGGATTAGAAATGTTTACTTTACACCTTTTATCAACTTGGGAAATAACTGGACCTTCTGGCAGTATACGGATACCGCAGTCCTTGAAGGTTATAAAGGAGAGGAAAAGTATATTGACAGAAATGTATTTAACGGCACCCGGGAAGAATTAAAAAGCTTAATTGTTGTTGATAAAACCGCAGAAAATGATGAAGAGGAAGAAACCGAGGAGGAATTTCCCGTTCTTGAACAGCTTTTTGAATATGAACAGGTGGAGAATTTTTATGAAAATGAGAATTATCTGATTATTACCGGTATTAATGAAAGGTACGAAAAGCACTTTGAAGATTATATGCAAAAAATAGCGGATAAGACATGGAACTATTATTCAGTTATATTGCCCGCTGATGTTAATGGGATTCCGGTAAAGGAAATTGGAGAGGAAGCGTTTTGTGATGTGCCAATGAACCGAATTATACTTGCTGACAGTATAGAGAAAATAGGGAGCGGCGCTTTTAAAAATTCAGGATTAAGTAAAGTACAGTTATCGGAAAACCTGTTGGAAATCGGAGAAGAAGCGTTTGCAGGCTGCAATCTGGAGGCTGTGGAATTTCCGGCTCAGCCGGTAGCCATAGGGAACAGGGCATTTGCAGACAACCGGGAATTGTGGAAGGTACTTTTTCCGAATGTTCAAAGCGTCATAAGTGAAAATGCATTTGAAGGGTGTGATTCTGATTTCCTCATCTGCTATGGGGAAAAACCGGAAGGAAGAGAAAATCTTGTTATGAAGTTTGCTGACAGACAGGGTATGGAATCCATGGAATTGATCATACCTGATGAACCTGTTGTGAATTATCCTGATGAACCGCTTATTTTAAAGCCGGAAGTAAAAAGCTTCTTTTATGGAGAAGACAGTGATTTTAATTCGGATGAATATGAGTTTTTTGATATGAGTGCTGATGCGCCTAACTTCGGCTTCTGGGACTGGCACTGGCCGGGTTGTTCCTCCTGGTGCGGATGCTACAGATTTTGGCAGGAAGCTGAAGCGTCCTCAGAGCTTGCGTCCGGGAACGGGAGATATGTGGCGGAAAACATATTGCATCAAAACAGGGATTTTGCCTGGGCAGAAGGCGCAGACGGTCCCGGTATCGGGGAAAGCATTATCTATCGTCAAAGCTGTGAATATGGCATTAAAAATAAATTTCAGGCAATAAGGAAAGGGAATATGGAGCCGGAGCTGGATGGATTTATGCGTTATTCGGAAATCTGCATTGTAAACGGTTACGCAAAGAATGAGAAAACCTGGGAAGAAAACGGCAGGATAAAAAAGCTCCTTATAAAGGTGGAAGGAAAAACTTATGCTTATCTGGAACTGGAAGATACGATTCTGCCCCAATATTATACTTTGCCTGAAGATGATATCAAGGTATTAAACGGCGAAATGATTGAATTTGAATTTGTAATTGAGGAAGTATATCAGGGAAGTGTTTATGAGGATACCTGTCTGACAGGGATTGTTATGGAATTTACCGGAAGATATGCTCATTGACATTTGGGTCTGAGGAAAGATGAAGAAAAAAAGAAGACGGCGAGTAAGGAAATTAAAGCTTTTTAAGGCAATATTCATAAATCTGGTACTGACAGGTATTATAATAGCTGTGATTCTTGGTGCAGCATTGAAAATTTCAAGCAAATATCAGCTAAAGCAATCGGAGGACGGATATTATGAGATTTATAATGCCCGTGAGTTCAGAATGTTTCTTCAATCTGTACACAGCCTTGGAAAGTGCCGTCTGATGAGGGATATTTACCTTAATGAAAGCTCAGACTATGAGACATGGATTCTACAGCCGGCGGATAATGAAAGATTGAGCAATGAAGCAATCGAATGTTTTAATGGCGTACTGGATGGCAACGGGCATACGATTTATGGTCTTTACAGTGAAAATGGTTACGGTCTTTTCAGGATAAATTATGGGAGAATTGAAAATCTTACTATAAAAGAGAGTGTAATCAAAGGCAGCACTATTGTGGGAGGAATCTGCGGTACTAATCATGGTACCATCAGGGAGTGTTGTTTTAACGGAATTGTTTACGGCGGTAATAATTGTGAAGAGTTAGCAGGCTTTTGCAATTTAAATTTGAGTGACGGCGTTATAGAAAACTGTGGGTTTGGCGGAATTTTGGATTCGGCAGGGAATGTGTTGTCTGCTGCCGGAATTGCACCGGTGAATACAGGAAAAATAGTTAACTGTTATAATCTTTCGGAAAGGCTGCCGTCTGCAAATATAAGATATGGGATTGCTGACAATGGAACACATAATTGTTACATGACGGCTGATACAGAATGGATGCGTCCTGCAGATGGAGAAGTGACATTTCTTGATGCCGGGGAACTTTTGTATATTTCCTATTATATAGACAGCGACTGGAACGGGTTGTGGCAGGCAAAGCAAAATCCATTTTCGTGGCAGAATTCATATTTGAAGACGATAAGAAATGAGCCGAAAACCAAGCACATAAAATGGAACGATTTGGAGAATCGTGAGAATAAGAGTAGTATTAATGTAAATTTAAATGATGTGTTCATTTCAGAAATCATAAGCACCATGCTGGGAAATCAGAGATTGGAATTTAAGGATATCAGCTTTTTGAGGGAAGAAAATGCGGGCAGTGCCGACTTTTCGATGAAGCTGCAATGTGAGGAAGAAGATATACAGATTGACACATATCACATAAATGATGAAATATATGAAGATTATGATAAATTGTGGGAAGAGTGCGCCTGTATCTTAGAAGTGAAAGATAAAGAAAGCTGGGAACATAAAACCTGGCTGATGACGCCCCGGACAGACTCCGGCACATTTAAAACGCCGGGGAAATTACTGGTTTATCAATATGAAGAAAAAACAGGATTGTTTTATTTTACCGAAAGTAAGGCTTATAGGGTTACTTTTTCACATGGCGGCTGTCAGTATCTGCCTGATGATGTGGCTGCGTGCATGAAAAGCATGGCGGATGGGAAAATTACATGGGATACACAGCTTTCCGACTGGCAGCTGATAACGGTGCAGCTTTGCAGAAAAATGCAGCCGGGAGACGGGGGTATATGGGCAGAAGAAGCAAAAGAGGCAGTTTATCAAAGCATACAGGATAGTGACAGCCTTTTGGTTTGTGTGGAGGATATCAGGAATCTGGAGCTTATATTATTTTATCATACCAGTCTTGAAAATCTTGATTTTATTACAGCCATGAAATCACTGAATACCATTACGATTTACAGATGCGGACTTGAGGATATTTCTGCCCTTTCGGAAGGAAGTGATAGTCTGACACACCTGTATCTGTATAATAACAGAATCAGTGATATCTCGGCACTTGCGGAATGTCATAATTTAAGCCAAGTCAATATCGAAGATAATTATATCAGTGATATTTCTCCATTAAAAAATCTGGAGCGGTTGGAAGTTCTTAATATTTCAGGCAATGACATAAAGGATTTTTCTCCCATTTCGGAAATGAAGCGTTTGTACCGGCTCAGGATAAGTGAAGAGCAGATAGAAAATATTAATGATTTTATTACCGTGCCGTATCTGGAAGTATCGGATTACAGGAGTAAGATTCTTACGTGGGAGGAACGTAAGGAGACAGCACTAAATCAGATGGAAATGGCTTTGGGAAAAACCGACTGTAAAGTGCTTGATGTTGCCATGAAAGATTTAAATGGAGATAAGCTGGCTGATTTGTGTGTACTTACGCAGGAAGAAAAGGAAACATGGCTGTATGTTTTTAGTGCTATTGGGGAAGAAGAATATGAATTATTTTATTCCGGTGGTCTTGGAGCAAAGCTGTCCGATGTTGCTGAAATTTATTTATCAGAGAAAAACATTTTGATATTGGATGATGTGAGAAATTACAATATAGAAGGCGTCAGAAAAGTAATTGTCTGTGAATATTCAGACAGAGACATTACTAAAAAGTGGGAAACAAGGCTGGAAAAGTATGTGTTTGGATTGGGAGAAAAATTTGAAGTCATTAACTTTGAAACTGACACTTATGAGCAATATTATATTTATGATATGGATGGCGATGGACTGGATGAAAAACAGCAGCAGATGAAGAATGAACCGGAAACTAAATTTATAGAAAATTTATAATTGTTATATTGTGGAATTTTAACTCTAATGATAATATGAAAATATCTTATAGCAAATTGAAATTTCTTACAGATTGCATTTTATGCAGCTGTCAATAAATTATTAATTAAGGTATTATCACCTTTATTTCAAAGATTAAAATTGACAAACCCTATTTAATAGGGTAAATTGTAATTATCATTGGGGAACAAACTTATGACAAGAACTTTCATTCAAACAGATGAATTTGTTAAAATGTGGAGATATTTGGGATTAGAAGACAACGATTTGAGGAAACTCGAATTGGAGATTTTAAAAGAGCCTAAAATTGGCAAAGTAATACGTGGCACGGGGAAACTGCGTAAAATGCGATTTGTATTTAATCGAGGAGGTAAGAGAGGGGGCATTAGGGTCTGCTATATAGATTTCTCTGAAAAGGAAACTATATATTTAATTACAGCATATTCAAAAAGAGAAAAAGACAATTTAACGAAAGAAGAATGTAATAACATTAAAAAGATGATAGAGATTCTGGAAAAAAATTTATAAGGAAGGAAAGGAGATGCCTTGTATGAGTAAAGTGTTTGACAGTATTATGCTTGGATTAACAGAAGCTGTGGAAGATTCTCAAAGCAAAGAGAATAAGTTGTCAAAACATGTTGTTACAATAGTGCCGGTGAAAGAATATAATTCAGAGGAGATAAAGGTTATAAGAAAAAAAACCGGATTATCGCAAAGATTGTTTGCTGGTTATTTAGGAGTATCTATTAAAACGATAGAGGCATGGGAAAGTGGGATAAATCATCCCTCAGGAGCAGCAAGCCGCATTTTGAATATGATGGAAATGGATTCTGACTTAGTTTCAAAATTTCCTTTTGTAAAAAATGAAATGATTTGATATAAAAATATTTACAGCGGCCAATTATTAAAAATGCAATTGGCCGCTGAAGTGCTTTCTGCCTGGCTTATTCAGATTTTACTTCTTTCCAGAGGTTATTGTAGAGGTCATCACCCTCAGTACCTAAATATTGGAAGGTTTCCAGGTTTTCATATTGGTTAAAATCAGGAAAAGCAATTTTAGAGTTTTTAATATCTTCATCTTCAATCAAAGCCTGTGCGGCGGTATTGGGAGTGGAGTAAGTGATGTACTCAAAATTCATAAGGGCAATGTCTTCACGGCACATGAAATCAATGAACTTTTCAGCATTTTCCTTGTTGGGAGCATTCTTGGGAATTACCCAGGAATCAATCCATACATTAGTGCCTTCTTTGGGAATCACATATTCCAAATCAGGATTTTCCCTCTGGGTATAAATCGCTTCGCCGGAGTAAATAACGCCGAGAGCAGCCTCTCCGCCAATCATTTTGTCCCTTACCTGGTCAATAACATAAGCCTGGACAAGAGGCTTCTGCTCAATCAAAGCATTTTTTGCGGTCTGAAGCTCGGATTCATCCATTGTATTCATGGAAAAATGATTGAGCTTAAGGGCAACCATAAAAGCATCTCTGACGGAATCCTGCATCAGAATATTGTCAGCATATTTTTCATCCCATAAAATGGCCCAGCTGTCAACAGGCTCATCTACCATTGTTTTGTTGTAGAGAATGCCTACGGTACCGAAGCAGTAAGGAACGGAATATTTATTTTCAGGGTCAAATTCCTGTGACTGTTCAAAATACTGCTGGCCGATGTTTTTAACATTGGGAATATTATCAAAGTTAATTTCTGCAAGCAGGTCATTGTCTATCATTTTTTGAATCATGTAGTCGGAAGGACAGATAACATCATAGGCAGTAGCGCCGGCTTCCACCTTGGGATACATGATTTCGTTGGTTTCAAATTCATCATAAACTACTTTAATGCCTGTTTCCTCTTCAAACATGGTAATGGTTTCAGGGTCAATATATTCTCCCCAGTTGTAAACAATGACTTCACCGTTTTCACCGCTCCCGGAGCTTCCGCAGCCAGTAAGAATACAAGAAAAAACAGCACAAAGGACAAGAATGGAACAGCATAATTTTTTCATAATTTTTCTCCCTTTAATAAGTTTTTTGTGTTTTTTTATCAGAAGGCGCTTTGTTAATCAGAAGCAAAAGCACCAATACTGTAATAAAAATTATAGTGGACAGGGCATACATTTCCGGTTTAATGCCTTTTTTTACCTCAGTGTAAATCTTGGTGGAAAGCGTATCCACCCCGGCGCCCTTTGTAAAATGTGTAATAATAAAATCATCCAGCGACATGGTAAAGGCCATTAAAAAACCGGAGAGAATGCCCGGCAGCAAATCCGGAAAAACGACTTTAAAAAAGCCATAAACGGCACCTGCACCCAGGTCGAGGGCTGCTTCATAGGTGCTGGGATTCAGTTGCTTCATTCTCGGCATGACGCTTAATATCACGTAAGGAATGCAGAAGGTAATATGAGAAAGCAAAATGGTTCCCATTCCGAACCGAAGCCCCAAACTGATAAACAGCAGCATCAGGGAAATACCTGTGACAATATCTGCGTTCAGCATGGGAATGTTGGTAATCCCCATGATAATTGTGCGGGAGCGCTTTTTCATATTAGTTATGGCTATGCAGGCAATAGTTCCAACCACTGTTGCCACGACAGATGCAATCAGGGCAATCAGAAGAGTATTCATCAGCGCCTGCATAATATCCTGATTCCGGAATAAGGAGCCATACCATTTAAAAGTAAAGCCTCCCCATTTTGCCCTTGTTTTACTGGCATTAAAAGAAAGAACTATCAGTGTAACGATAGGGGCATATAAAAATACAAAAATCAGAAAGACATATATTTTCTTTGCAGTATTTTTTATCATAATACAGAACCCTCCCCATCCTTATCAAAAACAGCGGAAACTATCATGTTAACAATGATAAACAGCATCAGAACAATGGAAAGCCCGCTGCCCAGATGCCAGTTGCTTGCCTGGGTGAATTCCTGTTCAACCACATTGCCGATGAGAAGAATCTTACTTCCACCCAGCAGGTTGCTGATAACAAAAGTAGTAAGAGCCGGAATAAATACCATGGTAATACCGCTGATAATGCCGGGAACGGTCAGCGGAAGAGTGATTTTCAGGAAAACCTGCAGGCTGTCAGCGCCTAAATCTCTTGCAGCATTAATTACATTTTTATCAATCTTTGCCAGTGAATTGTAGATGGGCAAAACCATAAAAGGCAGGAAATTATAAACCATGCCCAGAACAATCGCATAAGGCGTATTAATAATATTGAGTGTGGGCAGATGTAAGAAGGTAAGTATATTATTAATCACACCTGTCTTTTCCAGCAAAGTCTGCCATGCCAGTGTACGAAGCAGAAAATTCATCCACATGGGGAGGATAAAAATCAGTACAATGAAGCTGTGCTGGCTGACCTTCATACTGTTTAGAATCATTGCCAGAGGATAAGCAAGCAAAAGGCAGATAGCAGTGGCAATCAGGGAAAGCAGAAGTGCCAGCCATAGAGCCTTACTGTGTTCCTGTGAAGCAATGGAAAGGATGTTATCCAGTGTAAAGGCGCCTGTCCTGTCCGTCAGTCCGTAATAAAATACCATACATAAGGGAACTACAATAAAAATGACAGACCAGATTAAATAGGGAGTGCCCAGTAATTTCTTTTTTGTCTTATTCATCGATTTTTGCGGCCTCCTCGTCCTCAGAAGCAGGTTTATTCATGATCTGAATATTATAGGGGTCAACATCGATGCCTACCTCAGTTCCTACAGGGAACATACCGGTGGAATGAACCAGCCATTCGTATCCGTTAGCGGTAACTTCCATTTCGTAATGGACGCCTTTAAAAATAAGATGGGTGACAGTGCCTTTAATTTTTCCATTACCGACAGATGAGAGAACGACATCCTCCGGGCGGATAACAACATCCACAGGTTTATTTGTACCGAACCCGGTGTCCACACAGGGAAAACGGACACCCAATATTTCCACCAGTTTATCTTCAATCATAGTAGCGCTGATAATATTGCTGTCACCGATAAAGTCAGCAACAAAAGCATTTTCGGGTTCGTTATAAATCCTTTCAGGGGAGCCAATCTGCTGAATGTATCCCTGATTCATGACTACGATGGTATCTGACATGGTAAGGGCTTCTTCCTGGTCGTGAGTGACATAGATGAAGGTAATTCCCAGTTCATTTTTCAGGCGAATCAGTTCATACTGCATATCCTGTCTCAGCTTTAAATCAAGAGCTCCTAAGGGTTCATCAAGAAGCAGCACTTTCGGCTCGTTTACAATAGCCCTTGCAATGGCAATACGCTGCTGCTGACCGCCGCTTAAAGAGTCGGGAGTACGGTTTTCATAGCCTTCAAGATTCACCAGCTTTAAAGCATATTTAATCTTGTCATTTATGTAAGATTTGCTCTTATTTTTTATTTTCAGGCCAAAAGCAATGTTTTCTGCAATAGACATATGGGAAAACAAAGCATATTTTTGAAAGACTGTATTAAGCTGCCTTTTATTGGGCGGCATTTTCGTAATATCCTGTCCGTCAAAAATAACGCATCCCTTATCGGGAGTTTCAAATCCGCCTAAAATACGCAGGGTAGTGGTTTTTCCGCAGCCGCTGGGACCGAGAAGAGTCAAAAATTCGTTTTCCCGGATATAAAGATTCAAATCATCCAGGACCATCTGTCCGTCAAAGGATTTTGTAATGTGTTGTAAATCGATTAAAATTTTATTCATGGAAAAACCCTCCTGCATAAATAAATTGTTTTCTTTAGAAGCTTGGCGGGGTGCTGACCCAGATGAGCACTGCACCTGTTTTTTCACTGGCTTTTATATAGTGTGTGGTATTGGCGGTAAAATAAAAGGATTCACCCTTTTTTACTTTAATTGTGCGTTTTCCCAGCATCAGAGTGATGCTGCCTGACAAAACATAGCCAAATTCTTCGCCCTCATGGGGATTGTCAGGATAAGTGGAACCGCCGGGAGATAAGGTGAGCCTGATAGGTTCCATCATATTTTTCTGGGCATTGGGAATAATCCATTCCACTTTATTTTTTAATTCATCATCAATTTTTTCAAAATAGTCCGATTCCTTAAAGGCAATCTGTTCTTCTGTGGAATCATTGAAAAATTCTTTTAAATCAGTGCCGAGACATTGCAGAATATCAATCAGGGTAGCGATGGAAGGAGAAGTTAAATCTCTTTCCAGCTGGGAGATAAAGCCTTTTGAAAGTTCACATCTGTCAGCCAGCTCTTCCTGGGTTAAATTTTTCTGAATCCGCAAATCTTTGATTTTATTTCCTATCTGCATAAAAAGCCATGCCTTTCCGCGTTGTCTGTGAAACAAAGCAATAATAAACTAAAAGTTTACTGTTACTAAACTAAAACGCTGATATTAATTATACAGATAAGCAGTGGAATGTCAATATGATTTACAGGAAATTTATATGGAAACAAACAAGAAAATGGAATATGTTACATTGAATAATGGTATTAAAATGCCGATACTGGGATATGGAGTGTATCAGGTATCAAAAGAAGAATGTGAGCGGTGTGTTTCAGATGCATTGAGTGCAGGCTATCGGTCGATTGATACAGCACAGAGCTATTTTAATGAAGAACAGGTAGGAAACGCCATAGCAAAATCCGGTGTGGCAAGGAAAGATATCTTTTTGACAACGAAAGTATGGATTGAACATTATGGATATGAAGAAGCTAAAAAATCTGTTCTTAAATCCATGAAAAAGTTACGGACAGATTATCTTGACCTTGTTTTACTTCATCAGCCTTTTGCTGATTATTATGGAGCTTATCGGGCATTAGAAGATTTATATGACGAAGGAAAACTGCGTGCGATTGGCGTTTCCAACTTCTATCCCGACAGATTAGTGGATATCGCATCTTTCAGCAGAATCAAGCCCATGGTAAATCAGGTGGAAACACATCCATTTAACCAACAAACAGAAGCGAAAAAGTGGATGAATAAGTATGATGTTCAAATAGAGGCGTGGGCGCCTTTTGGGGAGGGACGAGGCGGGCTGTTTGAAAATCCCGTTCTTGCCGGAATTGCAGAAAAATATCGGAAAACAACTGCACAAGTAATGTTACGGTGGCATATTCAATGTAATACCGTTGTAATTCCGAAATCTGTCCATAGGGAACGTATGGCAGAAAATCTGCAGGTTTTTGATTTTGTATTGTCAGAAAATGATATGAGTGCGATTGCGGCTCTGGATAAAAAACAAAGCTCCTTCTTTTCGCATCAAGCTCTCGAAAGAGTTGAATGTTTTGTAAAATTGGTTGAGGAAAGAAAAATACCGAAGCATTCCCGTTAAGAAAACGTTAATAAAATGTGAAAGAAACGTTAATGAATTGCTAAGATATCATCAAGAAAAAGTCCATTTAATTGAAATATCCGAAAAGAATGGTAAGGTAAATATATAATGCAAAGGCGCATTATGTATATTCACATTCATAAGGGAGGATGAACAATGGGCGTAACAGAAATTGTTTTTATTGCGATTGTTGCAGTTGCACTTGGAGGATGTCTTGCATACAGCATTTATGAAACAAAGAGGAAAAAATAGAGGGTCCGCTTGCGGACTCTTTTTTCATGATAAGAGAAAGTGTGCAGAGTTTTCCTGTGTCCTCAGGGATTTTTGTATGAAATGATTTTTGATGAGGTATTAACAAGATTTTTAACTTATGTTATACTGTGGTTGAATTATTAAGCATCATACAAAATGCGAGGAAGGAATAGAAGAATGAATAAAGACAAATATGTTGCATACGTTTCAACTTACACATCAGGCAACAAGAGCAGTTGTGGTATTCGTATTTATGATGTAGATATGGAAAACGGCAGGTTTATTGAAAAAGATCAGGTTGAGATTACCAACTCTTCCTATGTAACAGTATCGCATAATCAGAAATTCCTGTATTCCATTACCGATTTCGGAGTTGAGTCTTACAGAATTTTAAAGGACGGCAGCCTTGAAACGCTGAATCATGCATCTATCAATGGTATGAGAGGATGTTATTTATCTACGGATTATGATGATAAGTTTCTTTTTGTGGCAGGCTATCATGACGCAAAGCTTACTGCACTCAGGCTGAATGCAGATGGTACTATCGGAGAAATTACGGAAGAGATTTTTCATAAGGGACTGGGAAGCATTGCAGAACGGAATTTCCGCCCTCATATTAACTGTGTTAAAATGACAAGGGACAACCGTTATTTGTGTGCGGCGGACCTTGGTCTGGATCATGTAGTGGTTTATGAATTGAATCATAATACCGGTAAACTGCGTCAGGTGGATATCATAAGGAGCGAGCAGGAATCTGCTCCCAGGCATCTGAAATTTTCAAAGGACGGCAGATATCTTTATATTGTACATGAATTAAAGAATTATATTGATGTGTACCATTATTATATAGATGAGCATCACAACAGCCCCGAATTTGAAAAAATTCAGACCATTTCAACGCTGAATAATTATCATGCGGGCGGGTCAGCTGCAAGTGCGCTTAATATTTCAGATGACTTTAAGTATTTATGCAGTTCCAATGCAGGTGATAACAGTGTAATTCTTTATTCCATTGACCAGAAGACAGGATTGCTTACCAAAATATTATGCCTTCCCATCAGTGGGGATTATCCCAAGGATGCAACCCTGTTCCCTGACAATAAGCATCTCGTTTCGCTGAATCATGAATCAAATACTATGACATTCTTTACTGTGGATATGAAAAAGGGCGTTATCGTGATGAACGGAAAAGAAATGAAGGTTGACCAGCCCAACTGTGTTATTTTTCACAAGTTAAGTGAAGCCTGATCCGGTCAGATGTTAATGCGAAAACAAGGAAAAGAGTATTCGGTATATTCCTGCTAACAAGAATAATAGCGGCAGGCTGTCAGAAATCCAAGAAGGATTTTGATCAGCCTGCCGTTTTTGACAACTTTACCGGTTCTTTCAAAGCACATTCCGATACCCTGACTGCTATTTTTTATAAAAGTCCGTCAGATAATCCAGCCGGGCACTCATGTTCATGATACATGCATCAAGAACGGTAAGTGCAGCCATGGATTCCACTACAACTACGGCTCTTGGCACAATAATGGGGTCATGTCTTCCTTTAATTTCTATTTCAATATTTTCTCCCGTTTTATTTACGGTTTCCTGTTTCTGGAAAATAGAAGGAGTAGGTTTAAAATGAGCCCGAAGTATGATATCGGAGCCGTCACTCATACCGCCCAGAATTCCGCCCGCATGATTGGTCTTTTTGACTATCTGTCCGTCATGAAGGACGAAAGCATCGTTGTTTTCGGAACCTTTTGCAACAGAAACAGCAAATCCGTCACCGATTTCCACAGCCTTGACAGCGCCGATTGACATAACGGCTTTTGAAAGATTGGCATCCAGTTTTTCAAATACAGGCTCGCCGATACCCGCAGGCATACCTGAAATAATGCATTCCACTACGCCGCCGCTGGAATCTTTATTCATCATACAGTCCTTTAAGTAGGCGGTGGCTTTTTCATCTGCTTTCCGGTCGGGCATGCATGTAGGGGTAGAGGTGATGGCTTCTCTGTCAAATTGTGATAAATCTGCACTGACAGGACCGATGGAGCGGGTATAGGCAGTAACAGTAATGCCCATTGTATTTAAAATTTTGGATGCAATGGCGCCGGCAGCAACCCGTCCGATAGTTTCCCTTCCGGAAGAACGGCCTCCACCGCGATAGTCGCGAAAGCCATATTTGGCATCAAAGGTGTAGTCTGCATGTCCGGGCCTGTAATAGGATGCAATTTCACTGTAGTCTGAGGATTTTTGTGAAGTGTTGGGAACAAGGAGGGAAATGGGAGTGCCCGTGGTTTTTCCCTCAAAAGTCCCTGACAGAATTTCCACCTGGTCGGATTCCTTACGGGGAGTTGTGATGCTGCTCTGACCGGGCTTTCTTCTGTCAAGAAAAACCTGAATATCCTGCTCGTTCAGGGGAAGACCGGCAGGGCAGCCGTCAATTACTACTCCCAGGGCTTTGCCATGTGATTCTCCCCAGGTCATTATTTTAAATAAGGTGCCGTATGTTGAACCTGACATAATCTTAATACATCCTTTCGGTTTATAATATTCAAATTATATCTGAAAAATCAGGCAGTATCAATAAAATGTAGAAATTTTCGCAAAAATAGTGTACAAAAGAAATATTTATGATATCATAAATCTATTATATTTAAAAACATTTCTTATTATATTATATAAAAACAAGTGAACGGTGGACTAATGAAAAAATCGTTGAGGGAGAGAGTGACAGGATTTTTTATCAATATGGGCAGGCAGAACAAATGGCTCAGAATTCCTGCAATCGCAGGATTGGCAGTGAGTTTGTGGGTCTTCAGGCTGATTGAATATTTCAGAAGAGGAACCAAGCGTTTTGCGTGTACCATATTTATTTTGCTGTGTTTTATGGTAGGCAACAGCTTTGCATATCCTGTTTTTCAGGAGGATAACGGTTTTATGGCCAAAGCGGATAAAGCAGAAACCGTTTCCGTAACAGAGGAATCTGATATTACCCTTGCGAACGAAGAAAAAATAGAAATAGACAGCCTGGAAATTCTGGAGGATGAGGATGTGCTGGAAGGCTATGACGATGCGGAGCTGCACGGCATGGATGAAGCTGATAAATATTCATTGTCTGAAATTCTGGAAGAAAACAGAAATGGGGAATGGAAACAGGAGGAACCGGAAGAAGAGCCGGAAAAATCCGAACCGGAATTCAGTGCGGATGACTGGCGGCTTGTGCTGATTAATAAACAGCATCCGATTCCTGATGATTATTCCTTTACGCTTGGCAGTATAAAAACAATTAAAGGAACCATGAAATGTGATGAGCGCATCATAGATGATTTACTTTCCATGATGCAGAAAGCCAGTGATGACGGAGTTGCACTGGCTATCTGTTCACCCTACAGAGATTTGAATTATCAGGCAGTTTTGTTTAACCGCAAGATTGAGGCGTATATGAAAAAGGGAATGTCTTATATGGATGCTTATACCATATCCTCCCAGGCTGTTACCGTGCCCGGAGCAAGTGAGCATCAAATCGGACTTGCCATTGATATTGTTTCTGATGATTATGTGACGCTGGACGAAGGCTTTTCGGATACGGATGCGGGCAGATGGCTTGCAGAGCACAGCTGTGAATATGGATTTATTCTGCGTTACCCCAAGGGAAAAGAGTATATCACAAGCATTGAATTTGAACCCTGGCATTTCAGATATGTGGGCAGGGATGCAGCAACAATTATTATGAAGGAAGGAATTACCCTGGAAGAGTTCTGGGATAAATACTTATAAGGAGTTTGTATGTATCGGATTATTAAACAGGAAGGAAGAGCAAAAAGAGGGGAGCTTACTACCGTTCACGGGGTAATACAAACCCCTGTTTTTATGAACGTGGGTACTGTTGCAGCAATTAAGGGAGCAGTTTCCACAGAAGATCTGGAAGGAATAAAAACACAGATAGAATTGTCTAATACGTATCATCTTCATGTAAGGCCGGGAGATGAAATTATCCGAAAATTAGGCGGTCTTCATAAATTTATGTCATGGAATAAACCGATTCTTACTGATTCGGGAGGTTTTCAGGTTTTTTCCCTGGCAAGTATGAGAAAAATTAAAGAAGAGGGAGTTTATTTTAATTCCCATATCGACGGACGAAAGATTTTTATGGGACCGGAAGAAAGTATGCGTATTCAGTCTAATCTGGCATCAACCATTGCAATGGCTTTTGACGAGTGTCCCTCCAGCCGTGCAGACAGAACTTATGTAAAGGAATCGGTGGACAGGACTGCCAGATGGCTTGAACGATGCAAAAAGGAAATGGCAAGGCTGAATGCCCTTGATGATACTATCAACAAAAAGCAGCTGTTATTCGGGATTAACCAGGGAGCGGTTTTTGATGATATCCGAATAGAACACGCAAAAAGAATTGCAGAAATGGATTTGGACGGATATGCCCTGGGAGGTCTGGCAGTCGGGGAAACCCACGAAGAGATGTATCACATCATTGAGGAAACTGTGCCTTATCTTCCGGTTGATAAGCCCACCTATCTGATGGGAGTGGGAACACCGGCCAATATTCTGGAAGGGGTGGAAAGAGGTATTGACTTCTTTGATTGCGTTTATCCTTCAAGAAACGGAAGACATGGTCATTTGTATACCAATAAGGGTAAAATTAATCTTTTCAATGCAAAATATGAGCTGGATGAACGGCCTGTTGAAGAGGGCTGCCAGTGTCCGGCCTGCAGAAGATATTCAAGGGCTTATATCAGGCATTTACTTAAGGCAAAGGAAATGCTTGGTATGAGGCTGTGTGTGCTTCATAATCTGTATTTTTATAATACCATGATGGAAGAAATCAGGAACGCCCTTGATATGGGAGAATTTGCCGCATATAAAAAGCGTAAATTAAGCGGCATGGAGCAGGGAGAGGAATAAAAACAATAGAAAAGGCTTGTTTTTGACTGGTTTATTGTGTATTATATTTTTTAGACCAGCTTGTTAAAAGCATAAATTCATTTCAGGAGGAAATTCAATGGGTATTTTATTAACGGGAGATGCAGCTGCCACAGGAACAGCAGCCGGTGGCGGTATCATTATGATAGTTTACTTGGTTTTAATCTTTGCCTTTTTCTATTTCTTTATGATCAGACCTCAGAAAAAGGAACAGAAGAAGATGGCTGCCATGTTATCCACGTTGGAAATCGGTGATTGTGTTTTGACAAACAGCGGTTTTTATGGAATCGTCATTGATATTACGGATGATACAGTAATCGTTGAGTTTGGTAATAACAAAAACTGCCGTATTCCTATGCAGAAATCTGCCATTGCACAAGTAGAAAAAACGGACGCAGAATAAGCGGAGAATGTTTGGAGATAAGGCGCTGATAAGCGCCTTATTTTATTCATGACAATAGAAAGTCCGCAAAGTATGCTTTCTATTGTTAAATAGGAGGAAATGAGTATGAAATTAAATATTACCTGTATACCGGGAGACGGAATCGGACCGGAAATAGTTACTGAAGCAAAAAAAGTGCTCGATAAAGTTGCTTCTGTTTATGGTCATGAAATTGCTTATAAGGATATTTTAATGGGCGGAGCATCTATTGATGTCCATGGAGTTCCGTTAACTGAAGAAGCAGTTGCAGATGCCAAAGCGGCAGATGCTGTGCTTATGGGCTCTATCGGCGGCAACACTACAACCTCACCCTGGTATAAGCTGCCGCCGGAAAAACGTCCGGAAGCCGGTCTTTTGAAGATTCGTAAGGAATTGAATCTGTTTGCAAATCTTCGCCCGGCAGTGCTTTATGGGGAACTGGCTGATGCCTGTCCTCTGAAAAAAGAAATCAGTGACGCAGGGTTTGATATGATGATTATGCGTGAGCTCACCGGAGGATTATATTTTGGCGAGAGACATACTACGGAAGAAAACGGTATAAGGAAAGCAGTAGATACATTGACCTATGATGAAAATGAAATCAGAAGAATTGCCATTAAAGGCTTTGATATTGCCATGAAACGCCGCAAAAAGGTGACCAGTGTTGACAAGGCAAATGTACTTGATTCCTCAAGGCTTTGGAGAAAAGTGGTGGAAGAGGTGGCAAAGGATTATCCCGAAGTTACTCTGGAACATATGCTGGTGGATAACTGCGCTATGCAGCTTGTAAAAGACCCGGCGCAGTTTGATGTGATTTTAACTGAAAATATGTTTGGAGATATTCTGTCAGACGAAGCGAGCATGGTAACAGGCTCTATCGGAATGCTTGCCAGCGCTTCCTTAAATGACAGTAAATTCGGTCTTTACGAGCCCAGCCATGGTTCCGCACCTGATATTGCGGGACAGGATATTGCCAATCCCATAGCAACTGTTTTGTCGGCTGCCATGATGCTGAGATATTCCTTTGACCTGGATAAGGAAGCGGATGCAGTTGAAAATGCTGTGAAGAAGGTTTTAAATAAGGGATACAGAACTGCAGATATCATGTCAGAGGGGTGTACCCGTGTAGGATGCAGGGAAATGGGTGATTTGCTGGCCAATGAAATCTAATGACATGAAGCTGAAAAAAGATTATGAAAAAGCAGGTTTTGCCCTTTTATTTCTGGTAATGGCAGTGTATTACGGCTACAGGATGTTTGCGTTAACACCCTGGTATGATGAGCTTTATACTTACTATTATTTTGTCAGCAGGGGACCGGTTTATGCTGCTGTTCACTGGCCTTTGCCAAATAATCATGTGGGATATTCTGTTTTATCGGGCTTTCTTGATTATTTCGGGAATTCTTACATCGGACTTAGGGGAATCAGTTATTTATGCGCCCTTTTTAATATGGGACTGCTTTTTAACATAGGAAGGCATTTTTTTCCCAGGGGACTGTCATTGATTGCCGTAATTTTCTATATATCCATGAACCTGGTAAATCAAATGGCGGTACAGGGAAGAGGGTATACGCTGGGAGTAACATGTTACTTAACCGCATTTGCCTGTCTGCTCTGTCTCTGCCAGGAAGAAAAAGATAAGAAACGCTATTATATTATTTATGCGTTTTCACTGGTATTGGGACTTTATACGCTTACCAGTGATGTGTACTGGGTTCTGCCGGTTTGTTTTACCGGAGGCATTTATCTTTTGTACAGAGGTATCATCGAGGCAAGGGAGAAAAAAGAAAAGCTCATTCAAAGCACTTCCATAAAAAAGCTGATAAAGCTGATAGCGGCTTCCCTTGCTGCCGCAGTTGTGACAGTGGGACTTTATACCGTAATCTGGCTGGCAATCGGTTCTAACCTGCTTGTGAAGGAGCAAAACGGAAGCTTTTCCGGAATGGGGCATGTGGAAGTGATTTTAAAAGCTCCTTTCAAAGCAATCGGCACAGGGATGGAATATATGCTGGCAACGCCCTATATTCAGAGCGTTGAAAGAGCAGGCTTTATAAGCCGTCTTGGGAACTGGTTTATGACGCTGTTTAACTGGTATTATGACGGCGCTGCATGGCTGATATTGATGCTGCTTCTTTTTGGAATTATCTGCCTGATTTGCAGAATAGTAAAAGGAGTAAGAAAAAAAGAGAAAGAAAGCATATTGCTTCCTGTATTTTTGCTGGTGGGAATTTTGTGCATGCCATTATTTTTGATAATACAATGTGCACTTCCTTATTACCGCGTTTTTGTATATGGCGGCGTTCTGCTTGCTCTTTTATTGGTGTTTCTGGTTCAGCAGACTATAGAAAGCGCTGCGCGCCTGAACCCGGGGATAAATCAAAATAAAGCTGCGAAAGCCATAACAGGCGGGGCAGCTCTGGCAGCCTTCCTTGTGGCAGTGATTTCCTTCGGGTGTAAGGACTATCAGAATCAGTACAGCATGAGAGAATATTATATTCAGGATGCGCTGGCTCACAGCAATATCCGCCAGGCAGAAAATCTGTGTGTAACGGATTGTACCCAGCAGTATCTGATAAAATTTTTATATGATATTGCCTGTGAAAATACACAGATTGAAAATGCGGATATGGTGCTGCTTGATAAGAAGATGACAGACCCGGACTTTCAGGAAATGGAATGGGAATTTTACCATTATTACAGCACTGTTCCATGGGACTATATTAACGGCAGTATGGAAAAAATTTATGAAAATGACAGTTTTGTTCTTTATGAAAAAATAAATGATTAAGAAATAAAATAGAAGATATGAAGGAGAGGTACTGAAAATGAGAAGTGATAATGTAAAAGCCGGCATCCAGCAGGCGCCGCACAGGAGTTTATTCAACGCATTGGGTTTTACGGAAGAAGAAATGAAAAAGCCCATGGTGGGTATTGTCAGCTCGTATAATGAAATTGTGCCGGGACATATGAATCTCGATAAAATTGTAAATGCAGTAAAGCTTGGTGTGGCAGAAGCAGGGGGAGTGCCTGTTGTATTTCCTGCCATTGCGGTTTGCGATGGAATTGCCATGGGACATATCGGAATGAAATATTCCCTTGTAACGAGAGATTTAATTGCGGATTCCACCGAATGTATGGCGCTTGCTCATCAGTTTGATGCCCTTGTTATGGTTCCTAACTGCGATAAAAATGTGCCGGGATTATTAATGGCTGCAGCAAGAATTAATGTGCCTACTGTATTTGTATCGGGAGGTCCTATGCTGGCAGGTCATGTACAGGGACGCAAGAGAAGTCTTTCTTCCATGTTTGAAGCAGTGGGCTCTCATGCGGCAGGCACAATGACAGAGGAAGAGGTAAGGGAATTCGAAGAAAAGGTTTGTCCTACCTGCGGCTCCTGTTCCGGTATGTATACGGCTAACTCCATGAACTGTTTAACAGAAGCGCTTGGCATGGGGCTTAGGGGCAACGGAACCATTCCTGCAGTATATTCGGAAAGAATCAAGCTTGCAAAACATGCGGGCATGGCTGTTATGGAGATGCTTAAAAAAGATATTAGACCCAGGGATATTATGACAAAGGAAGCTATTTTAAATGCCCTGACGGTGGATATGGCTCTTGGATGTTCTACCAATTCCATGCTGCATTTACCTGCAATAGCGCATGAGGTAGGTTTTGATTTTGATATTGCATTCGCAAATGAAATCAGCGAAAAAACCCCGAATTTATGTCATCTTGCTCCGGCAGGTCCTACTTATATGGAAGATTTAAATGAAGCAGGCGGCGTTTATGCGGTAATGAAGGAGCTTGCCGATATAGGACTTCTCCACACGGAATGTATGACGGTTACAGGAAAGACTGTAGGAGAAAATATTGCAGGCGCTGTTAATAAAAATCCTGAAGTAATCAGACCACTTGACAATCCTTATTCAACTACCGGCGGACTTGCAGTATTAAAAGGAAATCTGGCGCCCGACGGCAGTGTGGTAAAGCGTTCCGCAGTTGTTCCTGAAATGATGGTACATGAGGGTCCTGCAAGGGTGTTTGATTGTGAAGAAGATGCGATTGCAGCAATTAAAGGCGGAAAAATCGTGGCAGGCGATGTAGTGGTAATTCGTTATGAAGGTCCTAAGGGAGGTCCGGGAATGCGTGAGATGTTAAATCCTACTTCGGCAATTGCCGGAATGGGACTTGGCTCAAGCGTAGCGCTTATTACTGACGGACGTTTTTCAGGAGCTTCCAGAGGCGCTTCTATCGGACATGTTTCACCGGAAGCGGCAGTAGGCGGTCCCATTGCGTTAGTGGAAGAGGGAGATATTATCAGCATTAATATTCCTGAAATGAAACTGGAAGTGAAGATATCCGAAGATGAAATGGCAGCAAGAAGAGCTAAATGGCAGCCCAGGGAGCCTAAGGTAACAACAGGATATCTTTCAAGATACAGAGAAATGGTTACAAGCGGAAACAGAGGAGCAATTCTCGAGATTCCGGGAAAGAATTAACCGGAAAGCTTTTATACTAAATTTGGGAGGAAAGAAATATGCAGCTGACAGGTGCGGAAATTGTTGTTGAATGTTTAAAGGAACAGGGAGTTGATACTGTTTTCGGTTATCCCGGCGGAACTATATTAAATGTATACGATGCTTTATATAAACACAGTGATGAGATTACACATATTCTGACATCCCATGAGCAGGGAGCTGCTCATGCGGCAGACGGATATGCAAGGGCCACCGGAAAAGTGGGAGTATGCCTTGCTACAAGCGGACCGGGAGCTACTAATCTTGTAACAGGAATAGCAACTGCCTATATGGATTCGGTTCCCATGGTGGCGATTACCTGTAACGTGAATCTTCCCCTGCTGGGAAAAGATTCTTTTCAGGAAGTGGATATTGCAGGTGTGACCATGCCTATTACAAAGCATGGATATATTGTGAAGGATGTTACTATTCTGGCAGATACCCTGCGGAAAGCATTTTCAATTGCAAGGGAAGGGCGTCCGGGGCCTGTTTTAGTGGATATTACCAAGGATGTGACTGCCAATACCTGCGAATATGAAAAGAAATATCCTATTTCGTCAGCACCTGTCTGCAAATACACCCAGGAGGACATTTTAAAAGCAGTGGAACTGATGAAAGCAGCTAAAAAGCCGTATATTTATGTTGGAGGCGGAGCTGTTATATCAGGGGCTTTTAAGGAAGTAAGAGAATTATCGAAATTATTGGATGCTCCTGTGTGCGATACCCTGATGGGTAAGGGGGTTATGGACGGACACAGCGAATATTATACAGGAATGATTGGAATGCATGGCACTAAGACTTCCAATTTCGGTGTTAACAGCTGCGATTTGCTGATTGCGCTTGGGGCAAGATTTTCAGACCGTGTTGTGGGAAATGCGTCTAAATTTGCGGCCGGTGCAAAGGTGCTTCACATTGATATTGATGCAGCGGAAATAAATAAAAATATCCGTTCTGATGCCTATGTGGTAGGAGATTTAAAGGAAATTTTACAAAAAATCAACAAAGAGCTTCCGCAGATGGAACATCCGGAATGGATTGCACATATAAAGGAATTAAAGGAAAAATATCCGCTTAACTACGATCAGAATGGTTTATCCTGTCCTTATATTATGGAAGAAATTGACAGAGTGACGGAAGGAAAAGCCATTATCACTACTGATGTAGGACAGCATCAGATGTGGGCAGCACAATATTATAAATATTCTGAGCCCAGAACCTTTTTATCCTCCGGGGGTCTTGGAACGATGGGCTATGGACTTGGAGCCTGTATTGGTGCCAAAATGGGAAAACCTGATAAAATATGCATTAATATTGCAGGCGACGGATGCTTCCGTATGAATATGAATGAACTGGCAACAGCCAGCCGCTATCAGATTCCGATTATTCAGGTTGTAATCAACAATCACGTGCTGGGTATGGTAAGACAGTGGCAGACTCTTTTCTATGGCAAGCGTTATTCGCAGACGGTTCTTAATGACAGCGTTGATTTCTGTATGGTGGCAAAAGGCCTTGGCTGTGAAGCTATCAGAGTTACAAAGAAGGAAGAAATAGGAGACGCCGTTAAGAAAGCCATCAAGCTTAATAAGCCGGTAGTGATTGAATGTATTATACCTGAGGATGATAAGGTATTTCCCATGGTTCCTGCGGGAGCGCCTATCAGCGATGCATTTGATGCAACGGATTTAAAAGATAAAGATTAAAAATGAAAAAGAAAAAGAAAGCATTTATTAAAGGGTGTATTATTGGCTTTACTTTGATATTGTTATCTGTGCTTATCATGTATTTCGGACTGGCAAAGTATTACGGCGGCGGATTCAGTTACGGTACATGGATAAACGGTGTTTATTGCACCGGAAAAAGTATTAATGAGGTCAATGAGGAGCTTTTGGAAAAGTGCAGTTATGAAGGACTTACCATTACTATGGGTGATGGTAAGTCCTATACCATATTACCGGAAGAAGTAAATCTTGCCTATACTTTCAAGGAGCCTCTGGAGAAATATTTAAAGAGTCAGAATCCCTATTTGTGGATAGATAATCTGATTGGTTCTTCCGGAGAAAAAACATTGCTGCCAGCCCTTGATTATGATAAAAAAACATTTGAAAAGAAACTTTCAGACTTCGGCATTGTGGAAGGAAAAACTGATTCGGAAAGAAAAGTGGAAATACAAAAAGGCGATAAGGGCTATTATCTTGTTAACGAAAGAGAAAATGTGCTTAATGCAGCCTTTGCGAGAAGCTTAATCTATGAAGCATTTGAATCACAGAAGCCGGATATTAATCTGGAATCGGAAGGATGTTACAGCAATCTGCCTTTAACGAAGAAAATGGAAGATACGCTTAAGCTGTGGGAGCAGCTGAAGGAGTATCAGAACTGCAGGATTATTTATCAGTTCGGGGAGGAACAGGTACCTGTTGATGAAGCGGCAGCCAGTGGTTTTTTGATGCTTGATGAAAACGGAAATTTTGTATTTGATGAAGAAGGCAGGCTTTGCACCGATGAAGAAAAGGTATATGCCTTTGTGGATACCCTGGCTGATAAATATGATACAGTAGGCGGCGTCAGGCATTTTTCCGCCACAAGGGGAGAAATTGTTACCGTTGAAGGCGGAATTTACGGAAATAAAATTGACAGGGAAGCAGAAAAAGAATATCTGCTTCAGGCTTTTCTTGACAAAAAGGCTGAAATTCATACACCGGCATATACACAGATGGCGCAAAAGCAGGGTAGCGACGATATCGGAGATACTTATATTGAGGTGGATATGACCCTGCAGATGATGTATTATTATGTGGACGGCAGGCTTGAAATAGAAACGCCTGTTGTAACAGGGAATACTTCACTCAGAAGAGGAACGCCAAGCGGCACAAATTATGTATATGCAAAGCAGAGAAACAGAACTCTGCGGGGTGAAGGTTATGCATCTTTTGTAAAGTACTGGATTCCGGTAAAAGGCAATATAGGAATTCATGATTCTTCCTGGCGAAGTGAATATGGCGGGGAGATTTACAAGAAAAACGGTTCTCATGGATGTATTAACACTCCCCTTGATGAGGTTGCAAGGCTTTATGAACTGGTGGAAGTGGGAACGCCATGTGTTATGTTTTACTAAAGCAGTTGACTAAAGTGTTAAATCGGTTTAAAATGGTAAAAGTGATTTTTTATTAATAAAGGGGAGAGCCCTTTGACAGGAGGAAGATAAAGTGGCCAGAGTTTACAACTTTTCAGCAGGTCCGGCAGTTTTACCTGAAGAAGTATTAAAAGAAGCTGCAGATGAAATGTTAGATTACAAGGGAACAGGCATGTCAGTTATGGAGATGAGTCATCGCTCCAAGGCTTATGATACCATAATTAAGGAAGCAGAAGCCGATTTAAGAGAATTAATGAATATTCCCGACAATTATAAAGTTTTGTTCTTGCAGGGAGGAGCAAGCCAGCAGTTTGCAATGATTCCCATGAACCTGATGAAAAACAGGAAAGCTGCTTACATAGTAACCGGACAGTGGGCTAAGAAAGCATATCAGGAAGCTAAGATTTACGGTGATGCCATAGAAGTTGCATCCTCTGCGGATAAGACCTTTTCTTATATTCCGGATTGCTCCGACCTTGAGATTCCCGAAGATGCGGATTATGTGTATATTTGTGAAAACAACACAATTTACGGAACTAAATTCAAGACACTTCCCAATACCAAGGGACATACGCTTGTGTCCGATGTCTCTTCATGTTTCCTGTCTGAGCCTGTAGATGTTACAAAATACGGTGTTATTTATGGCGGCGTACAGAAGAATATAGGACCGGCCGGTGTGGTAATTGTGATTATCAGGGAGGATTTAATTACTGAAGATACTCTTCCCGGAACTCCCACTATGTTAAAATATAAGATTCATGCAGATGCGGAATCTTTGTATAATACACCTCCTGCTTATGGTATTTATATTTGCGGCAAAGTGTTCAAGTGGCTGAAGAAGCAGGGCGGACTTGAAGCCATGAAAGAATATAATGAAAAGAAAGCAAAGATTCTTTATGATTTCCTGGATGAGAGTCAGCTCTTTAAGGGTACTGTAAGAAAGGAAGACCGTTCCTTAATGAATGTTCCTTTTGTTACAGGTGATGCAGAACTTGACGCTAAATTTGTAAAGGAAGCAAAAGAAGCAGGCTTTGAAAATCTGAAGGGGCATAGAACAGTAGGCGGTATGCGTGCCAGCATTTATAATGCAATGCCTATTGAAGGCGTTGAAAAGCTGGTTGAGTTTATGCGTGAATTTGAAAAAAACAATAAGTAATGATGGAGGATAAATATGTTTAAATACTATTGTCTGAATCCTATTTCCAAAGTAGGACTTGATGATTTTACAGATGAGTTTGCAAAAACAGAGGACATCAATGAAGCGGAGGGTATTCTGGTAAGAAGCGCTGCCATGCATGATATGGAGCTGTCGGATAATCTTCTGGCAGTGGCAAGAGCAGGTGCGGGAACCAATAATATTCCCCTTGATAAGTGTGCTGAAAAGGGAATTGTTGTATTTAATACTCCCGGCGCTAACGCCAATGGTGTTAAGGAACTTGTTATCGCAGGCATGCTGCTTGCATCAAGAGATGTAATCGGCGGAATTAACTGGGTGGAATCTGCAAAAGATGATGAAAATATTGCGAAGTCTGCTGAAAAGGAAAAAAAGAAATTTGCCGGTACGGAAATTCTCGGCAAAAAGCTTGGTATTATCGGACTTGGAGCTATCGGTGTAAAAGTAGCTAATGTGGCAAAGCATCTTGGCATGGAAGTATATGGCTATGACCCTTATGTTTCTGTAGATGCAGCATGGAATCTGAGCCGGGATGTTAAGCATGTGCTCAATGTTGAAGATATTTATGAAAACTGTGATATCATTACTGTTCATGTGCCGCTTCTTGATTCTACCAGGGGCATGATTGATAAGGATGCTATTGCAAAAATGAAAGAGGGCGTTATTGTCCTTAACTTTGCAAGAGATCTTCTTGTAAATGAAAAGGATATGCTTGATGGAATCAAAGCAGGAAAGGTTCGCAAGTATGTAACCGATTTCCCTAATCCTACAACAGCGGGACAGGAGGGATGTATTGTAATTCCTCATCTTGGAGCCTCAACAGAAGAGTCTGAAGATAATTGCGCGAAGATGGCCGTAAAGGAAATGATGAATTATTTAAAGAACGGTAATATTGCAAACAGTGTTAATTACCCTAATTGCGATATGGGAGTGTGCACTCAGGCAGGCCGTGTGGCAATTTTCCACAAGAATATTGCCAATATGATTACCAAGTTTACTGCATGCTTCGGTGATGAGGGTATCAACATTACTGATATGATGAATAAGTCAAGAGGCGATGTGGCATATACCATGATTGATTTGGAAAAACCTGCTGAAAAAGCGATGATTGAAAAACTTCAGGCTATTGAAGGGGTATTCAGGGTAAGAGTAGTGAAATAGCAGAAATATTATTTTGTATAAGAAGGACAGCTGTTTACAGCTGTCCTTTTGCGCAAATGTCAGTGGATAGAGCATACCAGTGTCTGGAGTTAAAATTCAGTAACATCAAAATCCTTAATATCTTCCTTAAATTTTTCATCCTTTTTGGCAAGGACGAGGCTTGCCAGATCCATATATTTAATAAAAACATCTTCCAGGGTCATTTTTCTTTCATCTGCGATTTCCTGCATAACAGGCCTTAGCTTTTCAAGCTGTTCGGAGATGCGGACCTGACCCGGCTCTATTTCACCGAAGACCTCTTCGGAATAAGCGCTGATTCGGTTTAGCAGTTCTTTGTCACTATCATTTAGAAAGTCGAAATCTTTAGAATTTAATGTTTCGTACATACTTTACACATCCTTTTCTGTTATTATCTTCAGCCTGCAGAATATTAATATATCACTTCACGCTTGTGCTGTATAGATATCTTTGATAAAATAATTCTATAACACAATTCCAGAAAATACAATTCCCGGAGCAGTGATTTTGAATGCAATCCGGAAGAATATAATTCTGATGAATTGAAAAAAGGGGGAAAACCTATGGATAATAAAATATATAAATTAATGAACTGGCCGCGGATTGAAGGAATTATTTACTCGGAGGAGGACAATCCTCACGAGATATTAGGACCCCATATTGCCGGCAAAAGTACATTGTTTCAGACTTTTCAGCCGGGAGCTGTATCAGTAGATTTAATTTTAAAGGATGATAAGAAAAAAAGCATGGAACAGGTAGATGACGCCGGCTTTTTTGCATGCCTGATTCCCGGGAAAATACCTGATGTATACGAATATGAGGTACACTTTGAGGAAGGCATTACCGAAAGGATAAAGGACGCATACAGATACAGTCCTGTAATGGAACAGAAGGATATTGATAAATGGAATGCCGGTATTTTTTATGATTCCTATGAGAAGCTGGGAGCACATCCCATGACCCTTGAAGGCGTAGAGGGAACCTGCTTTGCAGTGTGGGCTCCGAATGCAATCCGTGTCAGCGTGGTTGGAGACTTTAATCATTGGGACGGAAGAAAGCATCCTATGAAGAAAAATCAGGAAAGCGGCATTTTTCAGCTTTTCATACCGGATGTAAAACCGGGAGATTGTTATAAGTATGAAATTAAATCAAAAGGAGATATTGTCTGTTTAAAGGCTGATCCCTATGCATTTGGCCAACAGATGAGACCTGATACAGCATCTGTTGTCAGGGAGCTTTCTTACCAGTGGAAGGACAGCTCCTTTATGAAGGACAGGAAAAAGAAGCAGGTCAAGGATGCACCTGTCAGTGTATACGAACTTTATCTCGGCTCTTTCTTAAGGGACAAGGATACAGGCGGTTATCTGAATTACAGGGATTTAGCACCTGCAGTGGCTGATTATGTAAAAGAAATGGGATATACCCATGTAGAACTGATGCCGGTTATGGAGCATCCACTGGATGCATCCTGGGGATATCAGGTCATAGGATATTATGCACCCACATCCAGATACGGCAGCGCAGAAGATTTTATGTATTTTGTGGACACGCTGCATCAGGCCGGAATCGGTGTGATTCTGGACTGGGTACCTGCGCATTTTCCAAGGGACAGCTACGGCCTTGCAAAATTTGACGGCACCTGTCTTTATGAGCATCTTGACCCCAGACAGGGAGCCCATCCTCATTGGGGAACGTTAATTTATAATTACGGAAGACCCCAGGTCTCCAATTACTTGATTTCCAATGCGCTTTACTGGGTGGAAAAGTATCATGCAGACGGTATCAGAATGGATGCCGTGGCTTCCATGCTTTACCTTGATTACGGTAAAAAGGATGGGGAATGGGTTGCAAATATTTACGGAGGCAATGAAAATCTGGAGGCTGTTGAATTCCTGAAGCATCTGAATTCTATTATGAAAAAGCGTAATCCCGGTGTCTATATGATTGCGGAAGAATCTACAGCATGGCCCAGGGTTACGGGACAGCTTGAGGATGACGGCCTTGGTTTTGATATGAAATGGAATATGGGACTTATGAATGATTATCTGACCTATATCGGATATGACCCGTATTTCAGGGCACATCATCATAATGAACTTATCTTCAGCATGATATATGCCTACAGCGAAAATTTTATGACCGTATTTTCCCATGATGAAGTAGTACATGGCAAATCCACTATGATTGGTAAAATGCCGGGAGTTAAAGAAGATAAATTCGCCAATTTACGGCTGACCTACGGCTATATGATGACGCATCCCGGGAAAAAGCTTTTATTTATGGGTCAGGATATTGCCGAATTTAAAGAGTTTGATGAAACAAGACAGACGGAATGGGGGCTTCTCCAGCAGGAAGAGCATAAGGGCGTTAACAGGCTTATGAAGGACTTAAACCGCCTTTATAAGGAAAAGCCTGCGCTGTATGCCAAAGATACCTCTGCTGATGGTTTTGAGTGGATGAATTGTATTTCTCCGGAACGCTGTATGCTTGCGTTTTTAAGGAAAACAGATAAAGCGGAAGATACGCTGCTGGTGGTTGCCAATTTTGCCGGAATAGAGCAGAATTTTACCGTGGGCGTGCCTTATGAGGGAAAATATAAAGAGCTTCTGAATACGGATAACGGGATTTACGGCGGTAAGAACTGTCAAAAGGCTAAAATGATGGTTTCGGAAGAAGCAGA
The DNA here is from genome assembly GCA_017621815.1 of Lachnospiraceae bacterium. Taxonomy (GTDB): domain Bacteria; phylum Bacillota; class Clostridia; order Lachnospirales; family Lachnospiraceae; genus Suilimivivens. The sequence continues at coordinate 48,624 of JAGASK010000011.1, forward strand.
AGCAGACGGAAGACCGTATTCTGTCAATGTTACCCTGGCGCCTTTATCTCTTGTTATTTACTCCTATACGCCTTTTACAAAAAAAGAAAAGCTGGAAATGGAAAAAAGGAAAGTAGAAAAAGAAGCCAGAGAACGGGCAAAAGAAGCAGAGCTTGCCGCACAGAAGGCACAGGAAGAAGTGATGTTGGCGCAAAAAGCTCTGAATGAAGCCGTAAAGAAAGCACAGGAAGCGCAGAAACTGGCAGAACTTGAATCGGAGAAGGCGAAAAAAGCTGAAGAAGAATTAAAAGCGCTTAAAAAGTAATTTAAGGAAGGGATTTATGTGAACGAGTTTGAAAATGTAAATCCGGGAGTAATAGAAAAATTCCTGGAGGAACTGCCGGAAAAAGCATTTCATTTAGGGCTTCGCGTTGTGCTTGCCATTTTAGTTCTTATCATCGGTTCACAGTTGATTAAACTGATACGAAGTATACTGAAAAAGGCACTGCGGAGAAGCAGAATTGATGAAAGCGCTGTAAGATTCATTGATTCTTTCATGAAATACGGCATGTATTTTTTACTGATTATTTTAATTGCATCATGGCTTGGCGTTGATGCAGCCAGTATTATTGCCCTGCTTGGTTCTGCCAGCGTGGCAATAGGCCTGGCGCTTCAGGGCAGTCTCAGCAATTTTGCGGGAGGAGTGCTGCTTCTGATTCTTAAGCCCTTTACCGTCGGAGATTATATTAAAGACGGTTTAGGCAATGAAGGAACTGTCAGCGCCATTGATGTTTTTTATACTCAGTTAACTACGCCCGATAATAAAATAATCGTACTTCCCAATGGAACTCTTGCAAACGGCTGTATTACTAACTATACAAAATGTGAAAAGAGAAGAATTGATGTGGCGGTAGGGATTGCCTATGAAGAGGATATCCGGCATGCCAAAGAAATTCTTTACAAGGTTTTGCAGGAAGAAGAAGGTATTCTTAAGGAAGAAGACAGGCGTGTGTTTGTGGATAATCTGGCTGACAGTTCCGTTATTTTAAATGTAAGAGGCTGGGCTGAAAACGAGAATTATTGGGAAACGAAGTGGAGGCTTACCGAAAATATAAAATATGCCCTGGATGAAGCAAAAATCCGCATTCCGTTTCCTCAAATGGATGTACATGTTTCGGGTAATGAGGAAGAAAAATAATGCTTGCCAAAATCTGAGGTTGCCGTTATAATATTTTTGTTGTGATAACAAGCTGGAATGGCGCAGTTGGTAGCGCAACTGATTCGTAATCAGTAGGTCGAGGGTTCGAGTCCCTTTTCCAGCTTAAATGGTCAGGCTGTCCTGGCCATTTTTTTTCTTATAAAGATGCTCGGCAAATTGAATACATTGGTATAAAGCCATGGCAATAACACATAAAATGATGATGGAAGTAATCACCATATTCAGCTGAAAAACCTGTGAACCGTAAATAATTAAATAGCCAAGGCCTCTTCTGGCGGCAAGAAATTCCCCTATGATAACGCCCACAAGCGCAAGACCGATATTCACCTTCATGTTGCTCAAAATAGCAGGAACAGAAGCGGGAAGAACTACTTTTTTTAAGGCGGTAAACCTGCTGCCTCCCAGCGTGTAAATCAATTTCAGTTTTTCTGCATCCACATGCTTAAAACCTGTATAAAGGCTGATAATGGAACCAAATATGGCAACGGAAATACCTGCCACTATGATGGTATCGATTCCGGTTCCAAGCCATACGATGAACAGCGGGGCAAGAGCTGATTTCGGAAGGCTGTTTAAAACAACAAGGTAAGGTTCAAATATTTCAGACAATGTCCTGGAATACCATAAAAGGATTGCGGCAAGAAGGCTGAAAGCTGTGATAAGTGCAAAACTGATTAAGGTTTCCAGAAGAGTAATTCCCGTATTGGAGAAAAAGGAGCCGTCGAAAAGCATTTTAAAAAAGCAGGAGACAACCATGGAGGGGCTGCTGAAAAAGAAGGTATCTATCAACTCAAGGCGGGCTGCCATTTCCCATATTAACAGGAACAGAAACAGTACAAGAAATCTCATCAGAGTAATAAAGTGGTGATGCTGCCTGTGCTTTTTAATATAAAGCTGCTGAGCAGGGGATTCTTTTTGGTTATTTGCTGTTTTCGTATTCATCTGATATCTCCTTCCAAAGTAGTGAAAAATAATCCTTAAATTCAGGTGCGTTCCGTGCAGACAGAAGCGAATCCCCGTCAAGCGTTAATTTAACGGCAATTTTTCTTTTTACCGTTGCCGGGCGTCTGGACAGTACAATAATTCTGTCCGATAAAGATATGGCTTCTGATAAATCATGGGTAATTAAGACGGCGGTAATTCCGGATTTTTTTATAATCTGACCAATGTCGTTTGAAACCATAAGCCTGGTCTGGTAGTCCAGGGCGCTGAAAGGTTCATCTAAAAGAAGAAGTTCCGGTTCCATTACCATGGTCCTGATAAGCGCCGCACGCTGTTTCATTCCACCCGACAATTCTCCGGGTTTTTTATCCTTGAACTTAAATAATCCGTAATCCGAGAGAAGTTTTAGCGCCAGTTCTTCTTTTTCCTTTGTCAGAGTGCCGTTTATTTCGGGTCCCAACAGTATGTTTTTCAAAATAGTACGCCATTCAAAAAGATGGTCCTGCTGAAGCATGTATCCAATCTTATTGCTTGCCTGGGCGTCAAGGATGATTTCGCCGGACTGAGGTTTGTTTAAACCGGCAATCAGAGAAAGCAGGGTGGATTTGCCGCATCCGCTGGGGCCGACAATGGCAACGAATTCTCCTCTGTTTATCTGAAAGGATATATTGGTTAAGGCCTGTGTTTCACCGGTCAGACTATGGTAGGAAAAACACACATCCCGGCAGGTTAATATAGGCTGGTTCATATTGATGCCTCCATTCACTTATAGTTTAGTTTATGATTAATCGCAATTTATGTGTAAAATATGACATAAATAGTTTCTTATAAAAAGATTGAAAACACTGGAAAAATGTGATAGTATCAAATTCAGATTTAATAATTGGAGGAGACTATCTATGGCTCAGTTATGGGGCGGACGGTTTACGAAAAAGACGGATAAGCTGGTATATGATTTTAATGCATCCATTACTTTCGATAAACGTTTGTTTAAACAGGATATAGAAGGCAGTATTGCTCATGTTGTTATGCTGGAGAAACAGGGAATACTGACCTGTGAAGAAAAAGATGCCATTGTAAAGGGGCTTACCGGCATCAGAAATGATGTTGAAGCGGGAAAGCTTATTATTACAGAAGAATATGAAGATATTCACAGCTTTGTGGAAGCGAATCTGATTGAAAGAATAGGAGAAGCAGGCAAAAAGCTGCATACGGGCAGAAGCAGAAATGATCAGGTAGCGCTTGATATGAAGCTGTATGTCAGAACAGAGGTGATTCAGATTACAGAGCATCTCAAATCTCTTCTTGAGACACTTCTGGATATTATGGAGAAAAATCTGACCACCTATATGCCGGGGTTTACACATTTGCAGAAAGCCCAGCCTACCACGCTGGCACATCATATGAGTGCCTATTTTGAAATGTTCAAAAGGGATATTCTTCGCCTTCAGGATATTTATCAGAGAATGAATTATTGTCCCCTTGGTTCAGGCGCCTTTGCAGGAACTACGTATCCTTTGGACAGGGCTTATACGGCTTCCCTGCTTGGCTTTGAAGGCCCTACTTTAAACAGCATGGATTCGGTGGCAGACAGAGATTATGTGATTGAGTTCCTTGCAGCACTTTCCACAATTATGATGCATTTAAGCAGGTTTTCAGAGGAGATTATTATCTGGAATTCCAATGAATACCGTTTTGTGGAAATTGATGATGCATTTTCTACCGGAAGCAGTATCATGCCGCAGAAAAAAAATCCTGATATAGCAGAGCTTGTCAGGGGAAAGACAGGCCGTGTTTATGGAGCTTTAATGAGTATTCTTACCACAATGAAGGGAATTCCGCTTGCCTATAACAAGGACATGCAGGAGGATAAAGAGGTTACCTTTGATGCAATAGATACCGTAAAGAACTGCCTTGTTTTGTTTAACGGAATGCTGGCTTCCATGAAGTTCCGCAATCAGGTTATGGAAGTGAGCGCCATGAAGGGATTTACCAATGCAACTGATGCGGCAGATTATCTGGTAAGCAAAGGCGTTCCTTTCAGAGATGCCCATGGAATCATCGGCAGTCTGGTGCTTTACTGTATAGAAAAAGATACTTCTATTGATGCTTTAAGTCTTGACGAGTTAAAGGCTGTGAGCCCGGTATTTGAAGCCGATGTTTATGAGGCTGTCAGTTTAAAAACCTGCGTGGAAAAACGTCTCACGATAGGAGCTCCGGGGAAGAAAGCTATGGAAGAGGTTATCTGCATTGACAGAGAATTTATTAAGAATATCTGGATTAATGAAGACAGCTCCCATGCGTCAGGTGATGTACAATTTTGATAAATTCCTGGATTACTTCCAGGTTAGTATATAGGAAAATGAGGAGAAAAGAAAAATGAGTGAAAAATTAAAAGTAGGTATTTTAGGCGGAACCGGCATGGTAGGACAGAGGTTTATTGCTCTTCTTGAAAATCATCCCTGGTTTGAAGTAACAACAATTGCGGCAAGTCCCCGTTCAGCAGGTAAGACTTATGAGGAAGCAGTAGGTGACAGATGGAAAATGACAACACCTATGCCGGAAGCGGTGAAGAAAATCGTTGTTATGAATGTAAATGAAGTGGAAAAGGTTGCTTCCGAAGTTGATTTTGTATTCAGCGCTGTGGATATGACAAAAGATGAAATCAGGAAAATAGAGGAAGATTATGCAAAAACGGAAACTCCCGTAGTTTCTAATAATTCAGCTCATCGTTGGACACCGGATGTACCTATGGTAGTACCGGAAATCAATCCTGAGCATTTCAAGGTAATTGAGTTCCAGAAGAAGAGACTTGGCACTACAAGAGGATTTGTGGCAGTAAAGCCTAACTGTTCAATCCAGAGTTATGCGCCTGTGCTTACCGCATGGAAAGAATTTGAACCTTATGAAGTGGTGGCTACCACTTATCAGGCAATTTCAGGTGCAGGCAAAACCTTTAAGGATTGGCCGGAAATGGTTGAAAATATTATTCCCTATATCGGCGGAGAAGAAGAAAAGAGTGAAAAAGAGCCTTTAAGAATCTGGGGTGAAATTAAGGATGGTGTAATTGTTCCTGCACAGTCACCTGTAATTACCTGCCAGTGCATCCGTGTTCCGGTGTTAAACGGTCATACGGCAGCTGTATTTGTTAAATTCAGAAAGAGTCCCACCAAGGAGCAGCTGATTGAAAAACTGACAGCTTTTAAGGGACTTCCTCAGGAACTTGAACTGCCCAGTGCGCCTAAGCAGTTTATCCAGTATCTGGAAGAGGATAACAGGCCTCAGGTCAGTCTCGACGTGGATTATGAAAATGGAATGGGCATCAGTGTAGGCCGTATTCGTGAAGACAGCGTATATGACTGGAAATTTGTGGGACTTTCCCATAATACTGTCCGCGGTGCAGCAGGCGGTGCAGTACTTTGTGCAGAATTATTAAAAGCACAGGGATATATTACTAAAAAGTAAGAAACAGAAAGTAAAAGGGTAATCGGCACGCAGATGGGGTACTGCGTGCCGTGAGGAAGGGTATTGTACAGCATGGATGAATTACGTTATCAGACAACTCTGCTCAGCACAAAGAGTCAACAGTTGACAAATGAAGGAAAGATGCTGCGGCTAATCTGCGACACTTCAAGCAGTGCATTTTTATATGTTAATTTTGAAAGAAACTGTGTGGAAGTGCTGGCTAACTGGAATGAATTTTTTCCGGAAATTGAAATCAAAGAAATAAAAGATATGAACAGGCTTTGTCTTGAGGTGGAGGGCCAATATGCACCTGTTTTAAGAAAGCTGTTATTTCTTGAAGATTCCAATGATGATTCCGGCAGTGGAATTATGCGGCTTAAAGACGGGAAAACATGGGTGGAATGTGAGGTTTCCATTATTTATGATGAAGAGAAGAATCCTTCTGAAAAGGTGATTCGGTTTAAGAATGTTTCAAAATTTCAAAGCCAGAATGATGAACTCACCTATATGGCATATTATGATGTGCTGACCGGGTTATATAACAGAAATTATTTTGTCCGTCTGCTGGCGGATTTTGTAAGAAGAGCGGAAGAAGAGAATTCCGTAGTTGCAGTGATGTTTGTGGATATTGATGATTTCCGCAAAATCAATGACGGGCTTGGGATTATAGTTGGGGATGAAATTGTTCAGCAGTTTGGGCAGTTCCTGGGAGATTTTAATAATGAAAATGTGGTAGTATCTCATTTTAATGCGGATATTTACTGCATTGCAATTTATGATCCCTGCGGAAGCAGGAGCGTTGAATATATTTATCAGGCAATTCGTGAAAAAATCAGGCATCCTTTTTTACTCAGTACCAGGCAGGAAGTGGGAATATCCGTGTCCGTAGGTGTGGCTGAATATCCTGAGGCGGCAAAAACCACGCTGGAGCTGATTAACTGTGCCGAAATTGTTATGTTTAAGGCAAAAGGTTCCGGAAAGAATTCCATTCAATATTTTGATGCGCCTATTTTGAATGATTTTCTGCAGAATGTATCCATAGAGAATAAGTTAAAAGAAGCCGTATTTAACCGGAATTTTACTATGAATTTTCAACCTCAGTACTATGTGACGGACAAGAAACTGCGCGGAGTGGAAGCACTTATCAGGTGGAGGGATACTGACGGCAGAATGATAAGTCCGGCTGTTTTTATTCCCATTGCAGAAAAAAACGGTGCGATTGTGCCCATAGGTACCTGGGTAATAGAAGAGAGTATAAAAACTTTTGCGCAATGGAAAAGGAAATATCCGGTTGATATGATATTATCGCTTAATATATCGGCCATTCAATATAAACAAAGTGAATTTATCACAAATATTATTCATATTATAGAGAAGTATGATGTGGATCCGGAAGAAATAGAACTGGAAATTACGGAAAGCATCTTGATTGACAGCTTTAAAGAAGTGACGGAAAAGCTTTGTATTCTCAGGGACTATGGTATCAGAATTTCTCTTGATGATTTTGGAACGGGATATTCATCCCTGTCATATTTAAAGAGACTGCCCATTGATACCCTTAAAATTGACAAGAGCTTTGTAGATGCTATGCTGACAGATGATAATGCAAGAATTATTACGGATTCCATTATCTATATGGTTAAAAAACTGGGATTTGAAACCATTGCCGAAGGCGTGGAAACAGAAGAACAGTTTGAATACCTGAAATCCATAGAATGTGACTGTATTCAGGGATTTTTGCTCGGAAAACCTTTACCTGAAGATGATATAGAAAAAATTTTGGAAAAAGTATCTTAGAATAGAGCTGTAGGAAGAGTGAAGGGAAAAAATGGTTTTGGGACGTACTGTTGAACTGAAGTATCTGAATACATATTATAATCGTGAAGGCAGTCAGATTATGGTTGTTTACGGCGAAAAAAATGTAGGGAAAACAACCCTGCTGAAACAGTTTGTGAAAGATAAACCATTTTATTATTATAGAGCCCGTTCTGCATCAGAAAGAGAGCAGAGATACCAATGGGGAAGAGAACTTGAAAGCGGCAGAAGAAATTCGGAGAAATATCCTCCTTTTACTGATATCTTCAAAATGATTGTCAAAGAAGGCAGTGGAAAGAAGGTTATTATTATTGATGAGTTTCAGTATATTATAAAAGCCAGCGACAGCTTTATGCGTGAACTGATTGATTTTGTACATGAAAAATTGCAAAATTCCGATGTATACGTTATTCTTACAAGTTCTTCTATTGGCTGGGTTGAAAACAGCATGATTACAAAAATAGGTACGGCGGCTTACGAACTTTCCGGTTTACTTAAGGTGAAAGAACTGGATTTCGGAACCATGATGGAATATTTTCAGAATTTTAATTTTGAAAATGGCATTGCGGTTTATGCACTTCTTGGCGGTGTGCCGGGGCTGTGGAAGCATTTTGACGATAGCAATGATATTAAAGAAAATATCTGCATTAATATTCTGGACAGAAATAAATATCTGTTTCATGAGGGGCAGCGCATTGTGGAAGAGGAGCTTCGTGAAACAGGCGTTTATAATACAATTCTCGCATCTATTGCGGCGGGCAAACATAAGTTGAATGATTTATATCTGCATACCGGATTTTCAAGAGCTAAAATCAGCGTTTATCTGAAAAATCTCATGGAGCTTGAATTGGTTGAAAAAGTATTTTCCTATGATACGGAAGGTAAGGCCAATGCGCAAAAAGGGATATACAGGATTAAAAATCATTTTGTTCATTTCTATTTTACCTTTATTTACCCTAATTTAAGCAGTCTGGAATATATGTCTTCCGGGGATTTTTATGAAAAATATATCGGACCTTATTTAAAAGCGTATGTATCGGATTATTATAAAGTAGTCTGTATGCAGTGCATGAAGCAGTGGAATGAACTTGGAAAACTGCCGTTTTATGCAGAGGAATTCGGAGAGTGGGTCGGAAAATTCGGCAACATTGATGTGATTGCAAAGGGTGAAAACGGGGAAAGCATTATCGGATTTTGTAATTTTGAAAATCCCTTAATGAAATATGAAGATTATGAATGGCTTTTGTTCTGTGCGGAAAAAGCAAAACTGAAAGCCGATTATATATATTTGTTTTCGACAGGCCGGTTTGATGAAAAGTTGAATCTGGAAGCCGGCGTAAAGAAGAACCTGAAATTAATTACTGTGGAAGAGATGTAATGGGAAAAAATTTATTTATAGCGGAAAAGCCCAGCGTTGCAAGGGAATTTGCCAAGGCGCTGCAACTGAATACAAGCAGCAGAGACGGATATATTGAGTCAAAAGAAGCGATCGTAACATGGTGTGTAGGACATCTGGTAACAATGAGTTATCCGGAAGCCTATGATGAGAAATATAAAAGATGGTCTCTTGATACGATACCCTTTATACCGGAAGAATTTAAGTATGAAGTGATTGAGAATGTCAAAAAACAATTCCAGATTGTAAGCGGTCTTTTGAACCGTTCTGATGTGGAAACCATATATGTTTGTACCGACTCCGGGCGTGAAGGAGAATATATTTATCGTCTTGTTGAAAAGCAGGCAGGGGTAAAAGGTAAAAAAAGAAGGAGAGTATGGATAGATTCCCAGACAGAAGAAGAAATAAAACGGGGTATCAGGGAAGCAAAGGATTTGTCGGAATATGATAATCTCTGCGCTGCCGCATACCTCAGGGCAAAAGAAGATTATCTTATGGGAATTAATTTTTCAAGGGTACTTACATTAAAGTATGGAAATAATATAAAAGCTTATCTGAAAACAGATAAAGCCGTAATATCCGTGGGGCGTGTTATGACCTGCGTTCTGGGAATGGTAGTGAACAGGGAAAGAGAAATCAGGGAGTTTGTTAAAACTCCTTTTTATCGTGTCCTTATGCAGGAACAAATCAGCGGAAGAAACTTTGACTGCGAATGGAAGGCTGTGGAAAATACCAGATATTATAATTCGCCCCTTCTTTATAAGGAAAATGGGTTTAAGGAAAAAGAAAGCGCACAGGCTTTGATTGATTTCCTGAAAGAAGCGCCGGAAGAACCGGCGGTTATCGAATCCATAGAAAAGAAAAAAGAAACGAAAAATCCGCCGCTTTTATATAATCTGGCGGAACTCCAGAACGATTGCTCAAAATATTTTAAAATAAGCCCGGATGAAACACTTCGCATAGCCCAAGAGCTTTATGAAAAGAAAATGACCACTTATCCGAGAACCGATGCCAGGGTGCTTTCGACTGCAGTTTCCAAAGAAATTTATAAGAATATAAAAGGACTTACCAATTATGAGGTTGTAAGAGAAGCCGCGTCACAGGTGCTTGATTCAGGAAGTTATAAGAACATTGCCAAAACACGATATGTAAATGACAAGCAGATTACAGACCATTATGCCATTATACCTACGGGACAGGGATTTGGTAATTTGAATTCCTTAAATCCCACATCGGCTAAGGTATATGAAATTATCGTAAGACGATTTTTAAGTATTTTTTATCCTCCTGCCATTTACCGGAAGGTGGGGCTTGGACTTTCTGTAAAAGGAGAGCGTTTTTTTGCTAATTTTAAGGTGCTGGAGGAAGAAGGATATCTTAAGGTGAGCAGTTTTTCCTTTGCCAGGAAAAAAAATGAGAGCGGGGAAGCGGAAGAAAAAGCAGATGCCGGGGCGGCTTTGGAAAACCGTGGAACAGATGAACGGGAAGTTCAGGAGGAAGAAGAAACCGGCGTAGACAAAAATTTTATGGAGGTGCTCGGTACACTGAAGAAGGGAACAACGCTTCCTCTTGGTGAGCTTATTATTAAGGAGGGAGAGACCTCACCGCCCAAACGTTATAATTCAGGAACCATGATTCTTACCATGGAAAATGCAGGACAGTTTATTGAGGATGAGGAACTGCGTGCCCAGATTAAAGGAAGCGGAATCGGAACCAGCGCTACCCGTGCGGAAATTTTGAAAAAACTGATAAATATCAAGTATCTGGCACTGAATAAAAAAACGCAGATTATTACGCCTACTTTAATGGGTGAGATGATTTATGAGGTAGTCAATAACTCAATCAGGCCGCTTCTTGACCCTGCGCTTACTGCCAGCTGGGAAAAAGGTTTGACTATGGTGGCAGAAGGGACTATAACAGAAGAAGAATATATGAAAAAACTGGATGATTTTGTATCACGAAGAACCAATATAGTGAAGCAGTTAAACAATCAGTCCGTTTTAAACAGGCAGTTTAATGAAGCTGCCAGGAATTATAAAAAGTAAGGAGAAAAAAATGGAGCAGTATAAAATCAGTAATCTTTATAATCTGGAAGAGACAATTGCATCGGAGCTGCTGGCGCAGGCGGAATTTCCCTGGGAGGTTTTACCGAAAATCAGCGGGTTTATTCTTGAACTGGGCAGTAAGCTGTCAAAGGATAAATTTACAGAGGTAAAAGAAAATGTATGGATAGCAAACTCTGCAAAAGTAGCCCCCACTGCCTGCATAAACGGTCCGGCTATTATTGATGAAGAAGCTGAAGTGCGCCACTGCGCATTTATCAGAGGGAATGCCATTGTGGGAAAGGGAGCTGTAGTGGGAAATTCCACAGAGCTTAAGAATGTAATTCTTTTTAATAAGGTTCAGGTGCCTCATTATAATTATGTGGGAGACAGCATTCTCGGATTTAAGGCACATATGGGTGCAGGTTCCATTACCTCCAATGTAAAAAGCGACAAAACGCTGGTAGTAGTTAAAAACGGAGAGGAAAAAGTGGAAACGGGACTGAAAAAATTCGGCGCCATGCTGGGAGACAACGTGGAAGTGGGATGCAACAGCGTCTTAAATCCCGGTACGGTAATCGGCAGAAATTCCAATATTTATCCCACCTCCATGGTCCGCGGCTGCATTCCGGAGGGCAGTATTTATAAGAAGCAGGGAGAAATCGCCAAAAAGCATTAATTTTTTGTCAAAAATACTGGATTTTTTACCTGAGTTATGAGAAAATATAATGCGGTAGAGAATGCAGTGTTTTTTGCCGTATGTATGTATCAGTAAAGTTAACAAAATTTATTTTTGTTAATAAATAATATCTACATATTGAAAGGAGTTTTCACATGATTTATTCAAAAGAAGTTGAAGAAATGTGTACAGTAGCACAGGGTGTTCATCATGGCTGTGCGCCGATTCCCGAAGAAGCAAAATGGGTTCAGGCTAAAAAAGTAGAAGACATTTCAGGTTTTACACATGGTGTAGGCTGGTGTGCGCCTCAGCAGGGTGCCTGCAAGTTATCTCTGAATGTTAAAGATGGTATTATACAGGAAGCGCTGGTTGAGACCATCGGATGTTCAGGTATGACACATTCCGCAGCTATGGCTGCAGAAATTCTTCCCGGATTAACTGTTATGGAAGCATTAAATACTGACCTTGTATGTGATGCTATCAATACAGCTATGAGAGAGTTGTTCTTACAGATTGTATACGGACGTTCCCAGAGTGCATTTTCAGAAGACGGACTTGCTATTGGTGCCGGTCTTGAAGACCTTGGTAAAGGACTTAGAAGCCAGGTTGGTACTATGTACGGTACATTAAAGAAAGGTCCCCGTTATCTGGAAATGGCAGAAGGCTATGTAACAGGTATTGCACTTGATGCTGATGATGAGATTATCGGTTACAAGTTCATTAACTTTGGTAAGATGACAGACTTCATGAAGAAGGGTGATGATCCTGCAACTGCATATGAGAAGGCATGCGGACAGTATGGCCGTGTAGATGATGCTGTTAGAATCATCGACCCGAGAAAAGAATAATAGGAGGAATGATAAAATGGCATTATTTGAATCATATGAAAGAAGAATTGATAAAATCACTTCTGTTTTAAACTCTTACGGCATTTCTTCTATTGAAGAGGCTGAAAAAATTACAAAGGATGCTGGACTTAACGTATATGATCAGGTTAAGAAAATTCAGCCCATTTGTTTTGAAAATGCTTGCTGGGCTTACACAGTAGGTGCAGCAATTGCTATTAAGAAAAACTGCAGAAAGGCTTCTGAAGCTGCAGCAGCAATCGGCGAAGGCCTTCAGTCCTTCTGTATTCCCGGTTCCGTAGCTGATACACGTAAAGTTGGACTTGGACATGGTAATCTTGGCAAAATGCTTCTGGAAGAAGATACAGACTGTTTTGCATTCCTTGCAGGTCATGAATCCTTTGCAGCAGCTGAAGGCGCTATCGGTATCGCAGAGAAAGCTAACAAGGTTCGTCAGAAACCCCTTCGTGTTATTCTGAACGGTCTTGGAAAAGATGCAGCTAAGATTATCTCCAGAATTAACGGATTCACATTTGTTGAAACAGAGTATGATCCTTATACCAATACAGTTAAGGAAGTATATCGCAAATCTTATTCAGACGGACTTCGTTCCAAAGTTAACTGCTATGGTGCAAACTCCGTTCCTGAAGGTGTTGCAATCATGTGGAAAGAAAATGTAGATGTTTCCATTACAGGTAACTCTACCAACCCCACCAGATTCCAGCATCCTGTTGCAGGTACTTACAAGAAGGAAAGAACAGAAGCCGGAAAGAAATATTTCTCAGTTGCATCAGGCGGCGGTACAGGACGTACACTTCATCCTGATAACATGGCTGCAGGTCCTGCTTCCTATGGTTTCACAGATACATTAGGACGTATGCATTCCGACGCACAGTTCGCAGGTTCTTCATCCGTTCCTGCCCATGTTGAAATGATGGGTCTGATTGGTATGGGTAATAACCCCATGGTAGGCGCTACCGTAGCAGTAGCAGTAGCTATCCAGGAAGCAGCCGACGCTGGTAAATTCTAAAAATATTGCGATAGAAAGAACGTTTTGTAAGTTTTCTGTTGTTGTGAATGATAAGAGATGTTTTCATGCTTTTTGTGAAACATCTCTTATTTAATGTAGACATTTTTTTATTATTATCTTACAATATTAACAAAATACTTTGGATATTATCCATTTTAAAGAAAAGGAAGAAAAAATGAGCGAAGAAAACAGTGTAGTTTATTGCAGCCAGTGTGGCAGTGTGAATCCCGATACTTTTAAATTCTGCAGTAATTGCGGAGCAAAGCTTGAGCAGGCACAGGATGAAAGCTCTTCTTTTGAAAAAGAGGAACAGCCGGTATTCAGCGGCGGGGAGCCTGTAACACCTGTTTATGAGAAGGTGGAGGCTGAGGTTGTCAGTGAAGGAAAGGTACCGGTTCAGGAAGAGATTAATATTAATTACGGAGCTGAGGAGGGAGCATATTCTTCCGGTGATTTTAATACACAGACGCCCCGGTATTATTCAGCACCTGATTCTTCAAATACAGGAATGAGCCAGACAAACGGTAATATTGGATTTGCCATTGCATCTATGGTATGCGGTATTCTGTCTATTGTATGCTGCTGTTTATCCACCTTCAGCCTTGTACTTGGCATCGCGGCTGTGGTACTTGGAATTATTTCCCTGAATGGGAAATATGATGGTAAAGGTATGGCTGTCGCAGGCATTATTACCGGCGGAATTGGTATTGCTATTTGGATTATATTTATCATTATCGGCGGGGCAGGATTATTTACTGGAATGGTTGATGAATTGTACAATTTCTAAAAGCGCCGGACAAAGTATGAAATTACGGGCAGATACTGTATTTTATCAGATTGGAAAGATAGCATGGATTCCGCTGCTGATTGTGGGATTTTGGTTTGCGGGAAGAGGATATAAAGAGTATGGTGAATTCTTTGCATGTGCACTTCGCAAAATAAGCGGGCTGCCCTGCCCGGGCTGCGGAGGAACGAGAGCATTTTATTATTTGTTTCTGGGAGAATTCCGGAAAAGCTTTCAATATCATCCTGCTGTACTGTATGGAATTTTAGCATATATACATTTTATGGGACTGTATTTTTATCGAAAGCATGTTACGCATACGATAGAACAAAAAGAAATTCAGATTCCATATTATTTGTACACTGCTGCTGCAGTTATATTGCTGCAATGGATTGATAAAATAATAAAGATTTTTTATATTTATAATTCATGACAATAGAAAATTCGCAAAGCGTGCTTTCTGTTGTTCATGATAACGGAAAACTCATGGAACGTTTTACTTGATTAACAAATGTTTTTAAGGTATATTATTTTTATTATTATAAAACTTTAAGGAGGAAATCAAATCATGGATGCTAAAACAACAAGTATTGTTGCATATCTTACATGGATTGGATTAATTATTGCGGTTTGTGCAGGAGATAAGGAGGGCGCTAAATTCCATGTGAACCAGGCTCTTGTTATTTTATTGTTCTCTTTGCTCAGTATTATTCCCTGCATTGGATGGATTTGGGGGATTTTTATGCTTGTATGCTGGATAATGGGATTGATTGCAGCTATTAATCAGGAAGAAAAAGAAGTGCCCTTAATTGGAAAAATCAGACTTATTAAATAATAGAAGCATATTTCAGACAAATCTTTTATTATGATGAAAACGCCGGTGCGTAAAGCATGCCGGCGTTTTTCTGTTCATGATAGTAGAAAGTTCGCAAAGCGTGTTTTCTATTGTTGCATGAAAATAAGACGGCTGCAGAGTGTGTTTTTTATTGCTGCTGTGGTTCTGTGCCGGTTTCAGATGAATCAGCAGGCTGATCATCATAAACATAAATTTCTTCAGGAATATCGCCGTGGAGAATTGAAAGAATATATTGAACTCTTAAATTGGCCCGGTCATAATTTTCTTTGGCAGCATCAGCCATTGCGGCATTGTAGGTTTCACCTTCAAAAGCCTGATGATAACAGGAGACTGCTTCCGTCATGTATTCACTGGCTTCATCGGCAAGCTGCTCAACTCCAGGAAAATCTTCAGGAACTTCCAGGGATGCCATTTGAGAAAATGTGTGCTCCATGGAATCCAGCAGAGCAAGCAGTTCAGCTACAGCAGTTTCCGATTCGGGATCGATTGAATTAATGGAAGAATCATAAACTTTAACATTTTCAAAAAACTGATTCATATTTACCTTATATGCATTTAATTCTTCGTTTTCACTGCAGCCGGTTAAAAGCAAGCTTAAGCAGGATATGCAGACAGCTGTGATACGGGCGAATGTTTTCCGGCATCTGTTTATCTTATAAAGTTTCAAAAATATATCCTCCTGAAAATTCTGATATCATATGTATTAAATTAGCATAATTATTATAATTGTTCAATTGTAGTTTTCATAAAATTATGTTAACATGAAAAAAGCAAGCGCAATTTTGACCTTACTATGGAGCACATAACCATGGATTATAAAGAATTTGAACAGTTTGCGGAAAGCAGGCTGATTTTTCTGGACGGTGCCACAGGCTCTAATCTGATAAAAAGAGGAATGCCTGCAGGAGTCTGTCCCGAAAAATGGATTTTGGAAAATAAAAATATTTTTGTTGAATTGCAAAAAGAGTATGTAGAGGCAGGAAGCAATATTATATATGCCCCTACCTTTACGGCAAACAGAGTCAAATTAAGTGAATATGGCCTGCAGGATGATATTGTCCGCATAAACAGAGAACTGGTGGCTTTATCCAAAGAAGCGGCAGGTGGCAGAGCTTATGTTGCAGCTGATATTACCATGACAGGTGAGCAGCTTATTCCCATGGGCAAAATGGGTTTTGAAGAGCTGATAGATATCTATAAGGAACAGATTCAGATTACTTATGAAGCCGGGGCTGATCTGATAGTGGTTGAGACCATGATGAGCCTTCAGGAAACAAGGGCGGCGCTGATTGCTGCGAAAGAAGTCTGTTCGCTTCCTGTAATGGTAACGCTTACCTTTGAAAGTGACGGTAAAACACTTTATGGTACAGATGCAGTAACAGCAGCCGTCACACTTGAAAAACTGGGGGCATGCGCTATCGGTGCCAACTGTTCTACAGGTCCCGATAAAATGGTGGATTTAATTAAAGAAATCGCACAGGCTGTGTCCATACCTGTAATTGCCAAACCCAATGCCGGACTCCCGGCTTTAAATGAGGCAGGAGAAACAGTTTATGATATGGAAGAGCCTGCTTTCGTAGATGGCATGAAGGAGCTTATAAAGGCGGGAGCCTCTATTGTTGGGGGATGCTGCGGCACTTCACCTTCTTATATTAAAGCTCTTTCTGAGGCATTTAAAGGTATTGAAGAGAAGGTCAGAAAAGAGCAGAAACAAACAAGAGTATCAAAGCCGGGAATAAGGCGGCTGACTTCCGAGAGAAAAACAGTTTCTTTTGAACTTGATTCGCCCTTTATGATTGTAGGAGAGAGAATTAATCCTACAGGTAAGAAAAAACTTCAGGAACAGCTCCGTGAAGGAAATCTTGAAATGGTTCTGGATTTTGCGGAAAAGCAGGAAGAATGCGGGGCGGCTCTTTTAGACATCAATGTAGGAATGAGCGGCATTGATGAAAAAGATATGATGCTGAAGGTGCTTGAAGAGGTAACACTGGCTTCTTCACTGCCGTTATCCCTGGATTCCAGTCATGTGAATGTATTGGAAGCGGCATTAAGAAGATATCCGGGAAGGGCTCTCATTAATTCTATCTCAGCAGAATCGGAAAAACTGGAAAAGCTTCTTCCGATTGCGAAGAAATACGGAGCCATGTTTATTCTGCTTCCTCTTTCAGATGAAGGACTTCCTGCAAATATCGATGAAAAAATTGCAATAATTGAAAAAATCGTGCAAAAGGCATTAGCTCTTGGAATGACGAAAGAGGATATTGTGGTGGATGGACTGGTGGCAACCATTGGTGCCAATCCTGAAGCTGCTAAAGAAGTACTTGAAACCATTCGTTACTGCAAAGAAAACGGTCTCGCGACAATTTGCGGCTTGTCCAATATTTCATTCGGATTGCCGGAAAGAAGCTTTGTCAATACAGCTTTCCTTACCATGGCGATTCGGGAAGGATTAACAATGGCTATTGCCAATCCTTCACAGGAGCTTCTGGTAAATACAGCTTTTGCTTCTGATTTGCTGATGAACAAAGAAGGGGCTGATATCCGGTATATTGAGCGGATGCAGGAATATCAGGAAAGAAAGCCTGCTATCGCTTTGCAGCCTTCATCAGTTCAGGCGCCCGCAGAAGGTTCTCAGAAAAAAAGCAGTGCTTCAGAACAAAATAAAGATAAATATGATAGTGATTCGGGCGTTCACGGACAGATTTACCAGGATGTGATGAAGGGAAACAGAAAGCTGATTAAAGAGCATACGAAAGCGGCAGTGGAAGCCGGGCAGGCTCCTTCCGATATTTTAAATGATATGCTGCTGCCTGCAATCAATGAAGTGGGTGTCCTTTTTGATAAGGGAAAATATTTCCTGCCTCAGCTGATTGCCAGTGCGGAAGCTATGAAGCTTTCCATAGAGTATCTGGAACCCCTTCTTGCGTCGGGAAAAGAGCAGAAGGAAATGCCGGTAGTGGTAATCGCCACGGTTGCCGGAGATATTCATGACATTGGTAAGAATCTGGTAGCAATGATGCTGAAGAATTATGGCTTCCAGGTGATTGACTTAGGCAAGGATGTGCCCAGGGAAACAATCATTGAGGCGGCAAGAGAACATCATGCAGCAATTATTGCTTTATCGGCCCTTATGACAACTACCATGCAGGAAATGAAGCGGGTAATAGATTATGCAAAGGAACAGAAGATAGATGCCAAGATTATGATAGGCGGCGCTGTTATTACCCAGGAATATGCGGATGAAATAGGAGCGGATGCTTATTCCAAGGATGCGGCGGAAGCCGTCAGAACAGCGAAACGGCTGCTTGGAATGGAAGATGATTAAAGTAAAAAACCAGAAATGGAGGCAGGCTTATGGATTCAAAAGAAATCAACCATAATAATGAAACTGAGGTTAAGAATGATTCTCAGGCGGCTCTTATGGAAACCCTGGTTAAAAACTCGGAAAAACAGCTTTTTTATTCCAGAATTGCCGCCTTTGCAGCATTGGCTGCTGCTGCGGCGCTGGTTATTTGTCTTATTGTGCTGGTGCCTTCCGTGATGAAGACCATATCACAGGCTAACAGTGTAATGGTTCAGGCTTCTGATACCATTATTCTTGCGGATGAAGCAATTAAAAGCGTCACGGAAATGAGCGAGGCCATTAAGGAGATGGGAAACAATATGGATTCCCTGATTGCAGAAAACTCCGAATCTATAGCTGAAGTGATGAAAAAGCTGGAAGCCATAGATTTTGAAGGATTGAATTCGGCAATTAAGGATTTAGGTGATGTTGTAGAGCCTTTTGCCAATTTTTTCGGTAAATTCAGATAAGTAACATAGATTATTAATATTATTTAATGGAGAGGATTAAAAAATGATAGGTGCAGATGCGATTGTAAAATGTTTGGAAGAAGAGGGAGTTCAATATGTATTCGGTTATCCGGGAGTGGCAATTTGTCCGTTTTATAACAGTATATTAGCTTCTCCCATTCAGACAGTTTTAATCAGAACAGAGCAGAATGCAGCTCACGCAGCCAGCGGTCTTGCAAGAGTATCGGGAAAGGTCGGCGTTTGTGCGGTTACTTCAGGTCCCGGGGCTACCAATGTGATTACGGGAATTGCCACGGCTTTTGCAGACAGCATACCGCTTGTATGCATTACAGGGCAGGTGAACTCGGAGCTGCTTGGAAGTGATGTGTTCCAGGAAGCTGATATTACGGGAGCTGTGGAATCTTTTGTAAAATACAGCTATCTTGTTAAAAATGTAAATGATATTCCCAGGATTTTTAAAGAGGCCTTTCATATTGCCAATACGGGAAGAAAGGGACCGGTACTTATTGATGTCCCTATAGATATCCAGAATGCCGAGATTAAAAAGTTTGCATATCCCGAAAGCATTTCCATGCGCACTTATAAACCTACCGTAAAAGGAAACATGGTTCAGATTAAAAAGGTGGTTGCAGAATTGGAAAAGGCAAAGAGACCCATTATCTGTGCCGGAGGCGGAGTACTTTTATCGGATGCGGAAAAGCAGCTTCGGGAGTTTTCTGAAAAGCATAAAATTCCGGTGGTATCTACCATGATGGGGATTGGAGTAATGCCCACAAAGCATTCTTTATATTACGGAATGGTGGGAAATAACGGAAAGCCTTATGCAAACAGGGCAATGAATGAATCCGATTTGCTGATTATGGTAGGCGCCAGGGTTGCTGACAGGGCAGTCAGCCAGCCTGACCTGATTACCAATAATAAGGTTTTAATTCATATTGATGTGGATCCGGCTGAAATCGGTAAAAATGTGGGACCTGCAATTCCTCTTGTAGGGGATGCAAAACATATCTTTAATGAACTGATATCCCAGGAATTTTGCTGTGAGCATAAAGAGTGGATTGATACCCTGGATGGATACAGAGCCTCAATGACACCCAGAAGAAATCCCAATCCTGCTTATGTGGACCCTGCAGATTTTATTACCAGACTTTCCGAAAGAATGAAGGATGACGGCATTTATGTTGCTGATGTGGGACAAAACCAAATCTGGTCCTGTGGTTATCATATTGTAAAAGACGGAAGGTTTTTGACCTCCGGAGGAATGGGAACTATGGGTTATTCCATTCCGGCAGCCATGGGAGCGAAGCTGGCAGATAAGAATAAGCAGGTAATTGCTGTCTGCGGAGACGGTTCCTTCCAGATGTCCATGATGGAACTGGCAACTATGAATCAGCATAATATTCCTGTTAAAATTGTTGTGCTTAAAAACAATTACCTCGGTATGGTCCGGGAATATCAGCATTATACCTATAAAGACAATTATTCGGTGGTTGATTTATCGGGAAGCCCTGACCTTGAAAAGCTTGCAGCTGCTTACAGTATGGATTTTGCACGTCTTGAAAATATGGAGAAAGCAGATGAAGTGATTGATGCATTTTTGAAAGAAGACAAGTCTATGCTTCTTGAATGTATTATTGATCCCATGGATCTTGTAAAGTAAGAAAACAGCAGGCCAAAAGAAAGGTGTGAGATGTGATATGAAAAGAATATATTCCGTATTAGTAGAAAACCGTTCCGGTGTTTTATGCAAGGTGGCTGGTCTTTTTTCAAGAAGATGCTTCAATATTGATTCTCTTGCAGTAGGGGAAACGGATGATAAGGCAGTATCCTGCATGACGATTGTCAGCAGCGGGGATAAAAGAACCATAGAACAGATTGAAAAGCAGCTGAATAAGAAACTGGATGTTATTAAAGTCAAAACCTTTGATGCCGACAGCAGTATCAGCCGTGAACTCATGCTGATAAAAGTAAAATACAATAAGACAAACAGACGAGATATTATGGAAATCTGCGAAATCATGAATGCGCAGATTGTAGATATGTCAAAATCCATGATGCTGATTCAGATGTGCGATTTACCTGAAAGGACCCAGCTTCTGATTGATATGTTCCAGTCAGTCAGCATTGTGGAAGTTGCCCGTACAGGGACATTGGCATTGCAGAAGTGTACTGAAACAGATTAAAATACATCAAGAAAATATGATAAAATGGTACAATTGACTTTTGTATGTGATGTTGATAAAATTATTTTCAAATGTTAAGGAGGAATCTCAAGTGCAGAGAAAAGTATTTCAGCTTTTGGTTGACAATACCTCGGGCGTGCTCAGCCGTATTTCCGGTTTGTTTTCCAGGCGTGGCTATAATATAGAAAGTATTACGGCAGGTGTTACGGCAGACCCCCGTTTTACAAGAATTACAATCGTTACTTCCGGTGATGATGAAATTCTTGACCAGATTGAAAAGCAGGTGTCCAAGCTTGTAGATGTTCGTGATATTAAGGAACTGGAGCCTGACAGCAGTGTATACAGGGAATTGGCGCTTATTAAAGTTAAGACAAATAATGAACAGCGTCAGGGAGTGATTGCGGTAGCGGATATTTTCAGGGCCAAAATTATTGATGTGGCTTCTGACAGCCTTATCGTAGAGCTTACCGGCAACCAGGCTAAAATCGAGGCTTTCATCAATCTGCTTGATGGTTATGAAATACTGGAGCTTGCAAGAACCGGTATTGCTGGTCTTGGAAGGGGAACAGAAAACGTTACTTATCTGTAAGATGCAGTGGGTATATATTTAATGGAGGTAAAACCTCCCGAGGTAGAACCTCATAGGAAAGGAGTCATAAAATGGCAAATATTTATTATCAGGAAGATTGTAACCTGTCTTTACTGGAAGGAAAAACAATTGCAGTAATAGGTTACGGCAGCCAGGGACATGCACATGCATTAAATGCAAAGGAATCAGGATGCCATGTTATCATTGGTCTTTATGAAGGTTCAAAATCCTGGGCAAAAGCGCAGGCTCAGGGATTTGAAGTATATACAGCAGCAGAAGCTGCTAAAAGAGCAGATATTATCATGATTCTGATTAATGATGAATTACAGGCTGCTATGTATAAGAAGGATATTGAACCTAATCTGGAAGAGGGCAATATGTTAATGTTCGCTCATGGCTTTAACATTCACTTTAACCAGATTGTTCCTCCTAAGAACGTAGACGTTACCATGATTGCGCCTAAGGGACCCGGTCATACAGTAAGAAGTGAATATCAGGCCGGAAAAGGTGTTCCCTGTCTTGTAGCTGTTCATCAGGATGCTACAGGCAAGGCACTTGATAAAGCACTTGCTTATGCACTTGCAATCGGCGGAGCAAGGGCAGGTGTTCTTGAAACAACTTTCAGAACAGAAACAGAAACAGACCTTTTTGGTGAACAGGCAGTTCTTTGCGGCGGCGTATGCGCACTGATGCAGGCAGGTTTTGAAACTCTGACAGAAGCAGGTTATGATCCCAGAAATGCATATTTTGAGTGTATTCATGAAATGAAATTGATTGTAGACCTTATTTATCAGTCAGGATTTGAAGGAATGAGATATTCCATTTCCAATACAGCCGAATATGGTGATTATATTACAGGACCTAAGATTATCACAGAAGAAACCAAGAAGACTATGAAGAAGATTCTGAAAGACATTCAGGACGGTTCTTTTGCAAAGGAATTCCTTCTGGATATGTCAGCTGCAGGCGGACAGGCTCATTTCAAGGCTATGAGAAAATTAGCTGCTGAGCATCCTTCAGAGCAGGTTGGTAAGGAAATCCGTAAGCTGTACAGCTGGAATAATGAAAGTGATAAGCTGATTAATAATTAATAAAAGGTTAAAATTTATCCCTGCGGAAGTGAAATCCGCAGGGATTTTTCATGTCCGGGTCTGATAATACTGTATCAGAGTGTTCATAGCTTCGGTGACAGGTGACTTGGTTAAATAGGCAAATCCAATCTGACGTTTTGGAACTCTGTGGCCTAATTTAACCTCCCGCAGAGTTCCGTTTTTGATATCATTTTCTACGAAATTACTGATTACACATGCAATGCCAAGACCTGCTTTTGCAAATTCAATAGATAAATCCATATTATTCACTTCAATAATATTATGAAGCACAAGCTGGTGCTTCAAAAGATATGTATCAGCATGTTTTCTGGAAATATTTTCTTTATCCAGCATAATAAAGGATGTCTCCCTGAAAAAATCCTCCTTTTCATGTAAATCTCCTTTGTACTTATTAAGAAATGGAGAGAGATAGGAGTCGGTAGCAACAAAAACATCTTCAATTGTTTTTAATGGCAGATAAGTAACCCTTCGGCTGTCTTCCGGATTAGATTTGGATGGAAGACCCACCAGACCAATATCAATAGAACCATCCTGTAAGGCAGAAATAGTGTCAAGTGTAGACTGGCAGGAAATGGTTATTTTAATGTTGGGGTTCTCGGCAATAAAGGTTTTCAATAAAGGAAGCAGAACATATTTACAAAGGGTGGTACTGACGCCTATGGAGAGCAGGCTGATATTCTGTGATGAAGCGGCCTTCAGAATATCTTCACCTGATTTCAGTGAAGAAAGCGCCTGTTCAACGTGCTTATATAGAAGTTCACCTTCAGAAGTCAGTGAAACTCCTCTGGATGAACGGTGAAAAAGCAAAGTACCTAAGTTTTCTTCGAGTTTGGAGATTGATTTGCTGACAGCAGGCTGGCTGATGTACAGCTTCTTGGCAGCGACGGAAAAATTACGGCAGCCGGCTACTTCATAGAAAATCTGATATAAATTGAGATTTTGCTCCATGGTTTTCGTATGCTCCTTTATAATAATTATTTGTAATTATAACATCAATATTTTATAACTACAAGTTATGGATAACATGAATATATTCTATTTCTCAAAAGCGTAATTATATGGTAAAATCTTAAATAGTTAAAAAATCTCAGGAAAACAATTTTAACAGGAGGTAACAAGTTATGGGAATGACAATGACCCAGAAGATATTGGCAGCACATGCCGGACTTGATAAAGTGGAAGCCGGCCAGTTAATAGAGGCGGAATTGGATTTGGTTCTCGGCAATGATATTACAAGTCCGGTGGCAATTAAGGAAATGGAAAAAATGAAAGTGGATGGGGTATTTAACAAAGATAAAATTGCCCTTGTGCCCGACCATTTTGTACCGAATAAAGATATCAAATCGGCAGAGCATTGCAAATGTGTAAGAGAATTTGCACGCCGCAATGAGATTACCAACTATTTTGAAGTCGGTGAGATGGGAATTGAACATGCGCTGCTTCCTGAAAAAGGGCTGACAGTTGCAGGAGATGTTATAATCGGAGCAGATTCCCATACATGTACTTACGGCGCTTTGGGCGCATTTTCAACAGGTGTGGGAAGTACGGATATGGCAGCCGGAATGGCAACCGGAAAAGCATGGTTTAAGGTTCCATCTGCTATTAAGTTTAATCTTGTAGGGAAGCCTTCCAAATGGGTAAGCGGTAAGGATGTCATTCTGCATATTATCGGAATGATTGGCGTTGACGGCGCTTTGTATAAATCCATGGAATTTGTGGGTGAAGGTATTAAAAATCTTACCATGGATGACCGTTTCACCATTGCCAACATGGCTATTGAAGCAGGCGGAAAAAACGGCATTTTCCCTGTGGATGATTTGGCGGCCTCTTACATGAAGGAGCATTCGGACAGGGCTTATACCGTTTATGAGGCTGATGAGGATGCTGTTTATGACGAGGAATATACCATTGATTTAAGCACTCTTCGTCCTACCATTGCATTCCCTCATCTTCCGGAAAATACGAAAACCATTGATGAAATTGCAGAGGATATAAAAATTGATCAGGTGGTAATCGGTTCCTGCACCAATGGACGTATTGATGATATGCGAATTGCGGCAGAAGTGTTAAAAGGAAGGCATGTGGCAAAGGGAATGCGCTGTATTGTAATTCCTGCAACACAGTCTATTTATATGCAGGCTATGGAAGAAGGGCTTCTTAAAATCTTTATTGAAGCCGGTGCGGTAGTAAGTACGCCAACCTGCGGTCCCTGCCTTGGCGGTTACATGGGAATCCTGGCAGAAGGCGAAAGATGTGTCTCCACTACCAACAGGAACTTTGTAGGCCGTATGGGACATATAAATTCTGAAATTTACCTGGCAAGTCCTGCGGTTGCAGCAGCCAGCGCCGTTACAGGGAAAATTTCCTGTCCCTGTCAGTTATAAAACAGATATTCAGTATAAAGTGAGAAAGGAAAAGGAAAATATGAAAGCAGCAAAAGGAATTGTTTTTAAATATGGTGATAATGTTGATACAGATGTTATCATTCCCGCAAGATACTTAAATTCATCGGATCCGGCAGAACTGGCAACACATTGCATGGAGGACATTGATAAGGATTTTATTAAAAATGTAAAAAAAGGTGATATTATCGTGGCAGACAAAAATTTCGGCTGCGGTTCCTCCAGAGAGCATGCCCCTATTGCCATTAAAGCAGCCGGTGTAAGCTGTGTAATTGCGGAAACCTTTGCCAGAATATTTTACAGGAATGCAATTAATATAGGACTTCCCATCATTGAATGCCCTGAAGCCTCCAGGGGAATTGAAGCGGGAGATGAGGTAGAAGTTGATTTTGATTCCGGTATTATTAAGAACCTGACTAAGGGAACACAGTTCAAGGGACAGGCATTTCCTGAATTTATGCAGAAAATAATTGCGGCAGAAGGGCTTGTAAATTATATTAACCAGAAATAACAGAAAGTTGCAGCATTGTCATATATTTTGGCAGTGCTGTACTTTTATGAAGGAATTTGTTGGTATTTTTGTGTGATATATGATAAAATAGCAAGAGTATTCACAGGATAGACACATTTTTTTGATATGGTGTGTTTTATGAAAAAGTTTATTACGAATTAAGGTGAGGAGGAACTTTACAAATGGCTAAGAAAAATACGCCTGAAGTAAACGCTGGGCAGAAGGTCCAGACCAAATATGACCGCAAAATGGAGGCCAGAAGAATTAAAGAAGAAAAAGATAAAAGGGACGATAAGATTTTCAAAATTGTTTCTTCTGTCATTGGAATTGCAATTGTTCTCGGAATTGTTGCAGGAGTGGCATTTTCAGTTATTACCAAGCAGACGGCCTTAAAAGGGACTTATATCCAGGTAGGTGAGCGAAAGGTAAGCGAGCTTGAATTTGATTATTATTATAACAGCTCCGTTAATAATTATCTTACAACCTATGGTTCATTGATTTCCTACATGGGACTTGATACCACTAAGGATTTTTCGGAGCAGGCTTATACGGATGAGATGTCATGGAAAGATATGTTTGATCAGATGGCTGTTCAGCAGATGACCCAGATATTCGCGCTTTCGGATGATGCAAAGGCAAACGGTTTTACCTATGATGATTCTGAGGATTATGCGGAACGTGTGGAAAGCATCAAAACAGCAGCTGAAAATGCCGGAGTTTCGGTTTCGGAATATTATAAATCAGCTTTTGGAGAGCTCGCAACCGAGAAAAATGTAGCTCCATTCATGAAAGAAAATCTTTTGGCTGTAGCTTATTACAATGAACTGCTGGAAGTAAATGCTCCTTCTGATGAAGAAATTGATGCTTATTATCAGGAGAATAAGCAGAGTTATGATAAGGTGGATTTCAGAAGCTTTGTGTTTACTGCTGATCTTGCAGAGGATGCTTCTGAGGAAGACATTAATAAGGCCATGGAGGAACTGGAAAAACAGGCTGATGCCTTTATGGAAGCCCGCAAAGCCGGAGAAGATTTTGAAGAGCTTTGTATAAAGTATGCTCCGGAGGAAAGCAAAGCAAATTATGAGGATGCAGATTCGGAATTTTCGTTAAGCGAAGGCATTTATTATTCGGGAGTGCCTTATACAATCAGTGAGTGGTTATATGATGATGCAAGAAAAGAGGGAGATATTACGGTTCTTGCTGATGAAACCAATCACCGGGTATATGTGGCGGAATTTATCAGCAAATATTATGATGAAGCAGATGATGCAAGCATTTCAAGTGTAATTTCTTCCGATAAAGTTACGGATTATATTGCTGGTTTAGTGGAGAAATATGAAATTACGGATACTAAAAACAGATTAAAATACCTTACAGTAAATACGGAATCGGAAACGGAAGAAAATACAACAGAAGAAACAGCGGATGAAGCTGTCGGTGAAGAAAGCACAGAGTCTGCTGCAGAATAACGGAAAAATATTGGAAAGTACATTTTGTGAATTTTCTGCGCTATAAAAAACAACCTGCGAAGGTCTTGACCTTTTCAGGTTGTTTTTGCAGCATATGAATTAACCTTGAAAGGAAGCGGTAAAATATCCGGCATCAGAGAGGGGCTCCCCGCCATTTAACAGATGATGAACATCTCCCATGGCCTGTACACGAAAGTAAGCTTCATTGCTCCAACGTTCTTCCGTGGCAAGAATTGTAAGTGAGGTAGTGGGAAGGAAGAATCCGTGTGTTAAAAGCGGAAAAGGAATATTCAGCAGGTGAGACAGCATGATGCAGATAGCGCCCAGATGACAAAATATTACAATAACCGGCTCCTTGTCGCTGCACACCTGATTATTTATATGACCCATATTGTCAGGAGAAACAGTGGAGGTAATGAAAACTTCCTCTTTATCAGGCATACGATAGAAATTCTGTTCGCGGACATAACCGTAGGTTTCAAGAAGGTTATCCAGGTTTGAACAAACCTCGGGATATTTTTTCGCAATTACAGGATTTTGCTTCATGACATCAGAATTTACCCAGTTTTCCTTTGAAAACATCAGGGGATCACTGCTCCAGAAAGAAGGAACAAAATCCCAGGGAACTCCGCATCTTCCTGTTACCGGGTCGTTAATAAAATAGGAAAATTCCTGAACCCAGTCAAGGGTTTTAGCTGTGCGGTTCATTTTGTTCAGCGTACAGGAAGCGGTATCTTTTGCACGTCCAAGGGGAGAACAGTAAAAATCTGTAACATTCCATTTACAGATACGCTCCGCAAGAAGTTCTGCTTCACGCCAGCCTTTTTCTGTTAAAGTATCATTTTTATAATCTGGTTCACCATGGCGGACAAAAATAATTCTCATAGTAATCCATCCTTTAATATTCAGATTTCAGCG
Organism: Lachnospiraceae bacterium; assembly: GCA_017621815.1. GTDB lineage: Bacteria > Bacillota > Clostridia > Lachnospirales > Lachnospiraceae > Suilimivivens. Next base: position 76,673 of record JAGASK010000011.1, read on the forward strand.
CAGATTATTTTTATCTGTCTCTGATTAATATAGTATAGCATATACAAACAGGAAAAGAAATAACCTTAAAATACTTGAAACATATGTTCGTATATGGTAAAATCATTAAGTATAAAACAAATGAAGACAGAGTGAAATAATATGCAAAAGCTGAAAGCTGATATCTTTGTAATAGGAATAATTTTAATAGCAGCACTGCTGTTTTTTATCATTCCAAGGGTAATGAACAGACAAAGTGAAAATGGTGAAGTTGAATTCTGGCAGGATGGAAAATTATTGTACAGCTATTCTTTGTCTGAAGACAGAATTGTTTCGATACAGGCCAGTGACGGAGGGTATAATCTGGTGCTGATAAACGGAGGAAGCGCCAGGGTAACTGATGCCGATTGCCCTGATAAGCTTTGCATAAGACAGCGGAGTATCTCAGAGAACGGAGAAAGTATTATTTGTCTGCCGCATAAGCTTGTTGTGCAGATTACATCAGGGAAGGAGAGTGACCTTGATGCGGTCGCGAATTAGTACATGAAAGGTAACATAGCATATCTGGGTTTATTACTTGCATTTGCGCTTATTTTATCATATATTGAAGCTTTAATTCCGTTTCAGTTCGGCATTCCGGGGATTAAACTCGGACTTACTAATCTTGCGGTAATATTGTGCATTTATCTGATAGGATACCGGGAAGCCTTGCTGCTGACGTTATCAAAGGCTGTTATCTGCGGTTTTCTTTTTGGAAACCTTACCATGATTTTTTATAGTCTTTCGGGTGCTTTTTTTAGCTGTATTATTATGGTGGTTATGGCTAAAAGCGGCAAATTTCATCTGCCTGTAATCAGTGCAGCGGGAGGTGTAATGCATAACATAGGGCAGATTGCAGTTGCATATTTGACAGTAAAAACCTATGGTATTCTGTATTATATTCCAATGTTGATTCTGTCAGGTCTTGTTACAGGAATTTTAATCGGTATTGCGGCAACACTGGTAATGCCTTATATTAAAAAGGTTATAGTTAAAAGAGAGGGCAATTTATGATAGCATTTGTCAGAGGAGAAATTGAAAATATTTCTGAAGATAATGTTGTAATAGATGTAGGAGGAATCGGGTATAATATCAGGATTTCAACAGGAACTGCAGGAAGACTTCCGGGAATCGGAGGAGAAGTAAAGCTTTATACCTACACCTGCGTAAGGGAAGATGCATTTTGGCTTTATGGCTTCTTATCCAGGGATGAATTGGAGATTTTTAAACTGTTGATTACAGTAAACGGTATCGGGCCTAAAGGGGGACTTGCTATTTTATCCGTTATGACTGCGGATGATCTGAGGTTTGCCATTATGTCAGGAGATACAAAGGCCATTGCCAAAGCGCCGGGAATAGGGGCTAAGACGGCAGGAAGAGTTATCCTTGATTTGAAAGATAAAATATCTATTGAGGATACGCTGATTCAAAAAGAAATGAACGGCTATACAGCAGGAACGGGTACGAATGAGGAAAATAATGCCAGAAATGAGGCAGTCGAAGCACTTATTGCATTGGGGTACAGCGCTTCAGATGCATTAAAAGCGGTCAAAAAGGCAAATCCTGCAGAAAATGCGGATGCAGAGACTATTTTAAAGCTGGCTTTAAAAAATATGTTTTAGCAGACAAGTAGGAACAATCCATGGCAAAAAGAATGATTGAAACTAATTTAATTGAAGAAGATATAAAAATAGAAGGTTCTCTTCGACCTGAAAAATTGACTGACTATATCGGTCAGTCAAAAATCAAGGAAAATCTCAAGATTTATATAGAGGCGGCAAAACAAAGAAATGACCCGCTGGATCATGTCCTTTTTTACGGTCCTCCCGGACTCGGAAAAACAACATTGGCAGGAATTATTGCCAATGAAATGGGAGTAAATATGAAGGTAACCAGCGGTCCTGCAATTGAAAAGCCGGGAGAAATGGCGGCAATTTTAAATAATCTGCAGGAAGGAGACCTTTTATTTGTTGATGAAATTCATCGTCTGAACAGGCAGGTGGAGGAAGTCCTTTATCCTGCAATGGAAGATTACGCGATTGACATTATGATTGGTAAAGGACAGGCTGCCCGTTCCATCAGGCTGGATCTCCCCAAGTTTACATTGGTTGGAGCCACTACAAGAGCAGGACTTCTAACAGCTCCGCTCAGGGACAGATTCGGAATTATTCACAGGCTGGAATTTTATTCAGTGGAAGAATTGCAGCAGATTATCATGCATTCGGCCAAGATACTGAATGCGCCTATAGAGCTTGCAGGTGCAAAGGAAATGGCAAGAAGAAGCAGAGGAACGCCGCGTCTTGCAAACAGGATTTTAAAAAGAGTCAGGGATTTTGCACAGGTAAAATATGAAGGAATTATCACGGAAGAAATTGCAATAACAGCTCTTGATTTAATGGATGTAGATCCTATGGGCTTAGACCATATTGACAGGAATATACTTCTTACCATGATTCATAAATTCGGCGGCGGACCGGTAGGACTTGATACCCTGGCAGCTGCCATCGGAGAGGATTCGGGAACCATAGAAGATGTATATGAACCCTATCTCATTAAAAACGGATTTATTAACAGAACCCCCCGCGGCAGAGTCGTTACAGAATACGCATATCACCATTTAGGTCTTGAAATTCCGGAGTGATATAAGTATAATCAAGATATAATGTTCTTCGTAAAGGGGTGAATCTGATTGTCAGTAAAAACAGATACAGAAGTAATTATCGGCGGAAAAGTATTTACATTAAGCGGCTATGAAAGTGAAGAGTATTTGCAGAAAGTTGCTTCCTATATTAATAATAAAATGGCTGAATACAATAAGGTGGATTCTTTCAGGAGGCAGCCTGTTGACACGCAGAATGTTTTGCTGCATTTGAATATAGCGGATGATTATTTCAAGGCGAAAAAACAGATTACTCTTTTAGAAGAAGAAATTCAGGGTAAAGAAAAAGAATTATATAATTTAAAGCATGAATTAATTGCGGCACAGATAAAACTTGAAAATACCGAAAAAACAATTAAAACGCTTCAGAATGAGGTAAATGAAAGTGCCAAGAAAATTGTCAGGCTTGAAACTGAATTAAAAAATTAACCAAAAAGCTGTCTTACCGGACAGCTTTTTGTTCAACAATAGAAATTTTAACAGGAGTATTATGAGAAAAGTGGAATTACTGGCACCGGCAGGAAACTTTGAGGCACTTAGGGGTGCCATTGCGGCAGGTGCTGATGCGGTTTATTTGGGAGGCAGTGCTTTCGGGGCAAGAGCCTATGCGGAAAATTTTTCACAAGAGGAAATCTGCAGGGGAATTCATATTGCTCATTTATTTCATGTGAAAATATATCTGACTGTCAACACACTTGTAAAAGAAAATGAATTTGAAAGCCTGTATTCTTTTTTATGCCCCTTTTATGAAGCAGGGCTTGACGGCGTTATTATTCAGGACCTGGGAGTTTTTTACTTTATACGTAAGTATTTTCCGGGGCTTGAATTGCATATAAGTACGCAGATGACAGTAACAGGTTTTTACGGGGCGCAGCTTTTAAAACAAGAAGGTGCGTCCAGAATTGTGCCTGCAAGAGAGTTGTCTCTGCAGGAAATTAAGCTGATAAAAAAGAATGCGGATATTGAAGTAGAGACCTTCATTCATGGAGCAATGTGTTATTGCTATTCGGGACAATGCCTTTTCAGCAGTATTTTAGGCGGAAGGAGCGGAAACAGAGGACGGTGCGCCCAGCCCTGCCGTCTGCCTTACAGGGTAAACGGCGGAAAAGAAGAGTATCCTTTAAGTATGAAGGATATGTGTACGCTGAATATTCTGCCGGAGCTGATAGAAGCCGGGATTGATTCTTTCAAAATAGAAGGAAGAATGAAAAAGCCGGAATATGCGGCTGGTGTAACGGCCGTTTACCGGAAATATATCGATTTGTATTATCAGTGCCCTGAAAAGTATCAAATAGAAGATAAGGATTTGGATTATTTAAAATCGTTATATATCAGAACGGATATCGGAGAAGGCTATTATAAGAAATATAACGGAAAAGATATGGTTACCCTTACTTCGCCTGCTTATCTGGGAAGTGATGAGCAATTACTGAAAGAAATCAGAAAAACCTATCTTGAAGCAGAAAACAGGATTTCTGTCAGGGCAAAGGCGGTATTGAAAACCGGACAGCCTGCGGTTATGGAGCTTATTTCTGATAACGCGGAAATTTCTGTTTCAGGAGACCTGGTGCAAAAGGCAGAAAAACAGCCGCTTTCTTATCAAAAAATAAAAGGACAGCTGCTGAAAAGCGGAGAAACGGCTTTTAAAATTGAAGATGTACAGTTAGATGCTGATGAGGGTATTTTTATGCCAGTCAGCAGCCTTAACTGTCTCAGAAGAAATGCAGTGAATGCGCTGGAGGAAAAAATAACAGCGTTGAACGGTTTTGCTTACAAAGAAAGAGAAAAAGCTGATTATAACGAGCCGGTCTTTTCTCCGGCTGCAGAGTATGAAGAAGAGAATGAAGATATATCCCCAAAACGTGAAAAAGTCCTGCATATACTTATTAATACTGCGGACCAGCTGATGGCGGCGGCTTCAGAAGGCTGTGGCAGGATTTATATTGATAAACTTCAGATAAACAATGAGCTTATTTCAAAATTAAGAGATTTGGGTAAGGACGGATGTGAGTTTTATCTTGTGTTTCCTTATATCGTGCGGGATAAAGATTCGGATAAACTGGAAGAATTGTACCGTTTTTTAAAAGAAGATGTTTTTGCAGGGGCATTAATACGGAATCTGGAAACACTTTCATTTCTGGAACAGAGAGGCTTTAATAAAAAAATAGTTTCCGACATCAATATATATGCATGGAATAGTTATGCCTGCCGGTTTTTGAAGGAACATGTAAGTGAGATTTATGTTCCGGCTGAGCTTAACAAACATGAACTGTTGCAGCTGAAAAAGAAAACGGACGGAAAATATTCTTTGTCTGCCATGATATATGGCAGGCTTCCAATGATGATTTCTGCCAACTGCATAAGGAAAACCTCGGATAAATGCGGCAGCGTTCCGGGTTTTCTGACATTATCCGACCGTTACAGCAAAGAATTTCCTGTTTATACTGATTGTGTTTACTGTTATAATGTTATATACAACAGTGTACCGCTTTCGCTTCACAGTCTGTTTAAGAAAGGACATGCGGTTCCTGAGGTCAGCCGCCTTGATTTTACCGTGGAGGACAGGAAGGAAACAGAGGCTGTTATAAGATATTTCAAAGGCCTTTTGAAACAATACAAGGAGCCTTTTTATAAAGAATTTACAACAGGGCACTATAAACGAGGAGTAGAATAAATGGAATTATATATCAGCGAATTTTCAAAATATATAATTACGCTGCTGATTGCTTTATATACTTATGAATGCTTTGCTGTCTTCAGGTTTTCCGATGAAAGCAGGAGAAACGGCATATATGCCAGACAAAATATATTGATGTTTGCTGTTCACTTCAGCTGCTTTATAGTTATTTGCTTTGAAACAAGCGATATTATGTATTTGTTTTTCTATGCGTTTCAGCAGATTATACTGTATGCAGCCATAGTGCTGTTCAGGATGCTTTATCCAAAGAGCAACCGCCTGGTAATCAATAATATGTGTATGCTTTTAAGCATTAGCTTTGTCATACTGACCAGACTGTCTTATGATAAAGCAATTAAACAGTTTATTATCGTGACAGGTTCTCTGGTAATTGCTTTAATCATTCCTTTTTTTGTACATAAATTCAAGTTCCTTAAAAGACTTAAATGGATTTATGCGCTGGTGGGAATTGCGGCGTTGTCTGTAGTTCTGATATTAGGGCAGACAACCTATGGAAGCAAGCTGTCCTATTCGATTGCGGGAATTACTTTCCAGCCTTCAGAATTTGTAAAAATTATCTTTGTTTTTTTTGTGGCAAGCGCATTGTACCAGGCCTCCGGTTTTTTTGAAGTTTTTACAACTGCGGTTATTGCTGCTGCACATGTCATTGTGCTTGTATGTTCCAAGGATTTGGGAAGTGCATTGATATTTTTTATCGTATATGTTTTTATGGTTTTTGTTGCTACAGGGAAGTTTATATATCTGCTGGCAGGCGGCGTGGGGGGAACAGCGGCAGCTTATATTGCCTTTAAGGTGTTTTCCCATGTTCAGGTCAGGGTACAGGCATGGAAGGATCCCTGGAGCGTAATTGATTCGGCGGGATACCAGATTACGCAGTCGCTGTTTGCCATTTCCAGCGGAGGCTGGTTCGGACTGGGGTTATATAAAGGGACACCGGAGTCCATTCCCTTTGTGGAAGCGGATTTTATTTTTTCGGCTATTGCGGAAGAACTTGGAATATTGTTTGCAGTCTGTCTGATTTTAATTTGCGTCAGCAGTTTTATTATGTTTATGAATATAGCTGTTAAGCTGAATGATAAATTTTACCAGCTTGCGGCTTTCGGCCTTGGGGTAACTTATATCTTTCAGGTATTTTTAACTATTGGAGGCGGTACCAAGTTTATTCCGCTGACAGGCGTTACTTTGCCGCTCATCAGTTATGGCGGAAGTTCAGTTCTGGCAACACTTATTATGTTTTCTGTTATTGAAGGGCTTTACATGATCAGGGAAGACGAGGCTGATTTGGAAAAGATGAAAAAGAAAAAAGAGAAGAGCCGGAAGAGAAAAAAGACCCTGGCAGGAAGAACCGGGCAGGATGATGATGACAGCGATGAAACAGACAATATGAGAGAGGCCGGTGAGGATTACGACGAAATCA
>JAGASK010000012.1 GCA_017621815.1 Lachnospiraceae bacterium
GGATGCAGTGATTTTAAAGTGGTTAAAGACCTTTTATCGGAGATTTTTTGCACAGCAGTTCAAACGTTCCTGTCTGCCGGACGGACCCAAGGTGGGAAGTGTTGCGGTTTCTCCGAGAGGAGATCTTCGGATGCCGTCCGATGCCTGCGTAAGGATATGGATGGAGCAGGTGGAGGCATTGTAAGCCAGTAGTGAAAGGTAAAAATTTTTCGCAATAAATTTACTTATATACTGCGGACTTTGGGCAGACAGGGTAAAATAAAAGAAAAACTTTGTCGCAAAGGAGTCCGCATGAGCAGAGAACGTGACCGAATCACCAGGAAACTGGAGGAGAATCCTGTAAAGGAATGTAATCAGATCCAGAAAAAATTTTATCCCGAGCTGTTTTCCAGATTTGAACAGGTAAAAGATCCGAGACACAGCAGCTACATTGAATACAGTATCAGGGAAATGCTGGGTACCGTGTATTATAAAGGGATTGCAGGCATTTCCAGCATGCAGGGGATGACCAGGGAATTCAATGATGAGGCAGTATGCCGGAATCTTTACCACTTCATGGGGAACAGTGCAAAAGAATATCTGCCGCACGGAGTCACCGTAAACGAACTTTTGGAAAAGCTGGAACCGTCGGAGCTGGAGGAAATACAGTCGGATATCGTATACAGAATGATACGCAGGAAAACATTTGATGATGCAAAAGTCCTTGGAAAGTGGCTTGTGCTTGTGGACGGGTCGGAACTGGATGAAGGAAAAACCAAAAAGAATGATAACTATCTGAGCCGGTGTTATAACAGGGGAGAAGAAAACGAGTACACAAGGTATCACCGCAGTGTGCTTGAGGCAAAGATTTATTTTGGAAACGACCTGGTGTGCAGCATGGCAACGGAGACCATCGAAAACTCAGCGGAATACAATGAGAAAAAGCTGACGGAAGAAGAAATCAAGCAGGACTGCGAGAGGAAAGCATTTGTAAGGCTTGCGGAGAAGATAAAAAAGCGTTTCCCGAGACTTCCGGTGTGTATAGTGGCTGACGGACTTTATGTGAGTGAAAAAGTACTGAAAATCTGCAAAGCCAACAGATGGGATTACATCATCCGTTATAAAGAGGGATGTGCGCCGCTGATCAAAAAGGAATATGAGGCAATACCGGAAAAGAACAAAGCAGGGAAAGCAGAGTATGTCAATGAAGTGGTATACAGGGATATGGAGGTAAATGTACTTAAGTATAAAGAGACAAAGATAAAAAAAGGCGAGCCGGTCACCACAGAGTTTGCATGGATCACCAGTATTAAAATCACGGATAAAAATGCAATGAAACTGGTGGAAGCGGGACGCAGCAGATGGAAGATAGAAAACCAGGGATTCAACCGCCAGAAGAGATGGCAGGGGGACATAGAGCATGCATGCAGTTTTCATGAGAGGGCGCAGAAAAACCATTATCTGATGGAACAGATATCAGATTTCATGAAGCAGCTGTATGAGTATTACTGCCTGAAGAAGAACGAGATAAGAAAGACGCAAAAAAATATATCTTCTGAACTGTTAGCCAGCTTTGGACGGCAACTAACAGAGCCAGAAGATATACCAGCACAACTGAATGACTCAGTTCTAAACTGAGATAATTGTAGCAAAGAAGGTGATGCCTGCCAAGAGGAAATGTGAAAAAAGAAGAAAAAAATTGAAAGCA
>JAGASK010000013.1 GCA_017621815.1 Lachnospiraceae bacterium
TGTTATGATGCGCCAAAATGAGGAAGCAAATATATTTGACAGAGTATCCCAGATCTTTGGGATAGAGCAAACCGATGGTTTTGACTAAAAACAGTCTATACCATCGGTTGGTTTGGTTCAAGCTCGCCTCTGAACAGTAACACATTATCACAAGTTAATAACAGGCTTTTTTTGTTGGGCTTGCCTGGGGAAAGTTTCTGTGATAAAATACACCTATCTGAAAAGCATATTGGAAATTCTTTATATCAAACCGGCATTTCGCCGACAGGCACGCATCGCCTGTATTTCCAATAATTTTTGAAATAAATGCATAAGGAGGAGGTACATGGGAGAAAAGAATAACGTAATGTGTGAGTATCTGTCTAAGCCGGAGGTTTTTGCAGACTTTGTTAATGTGGGGTATTTTCACGGAAAAAAAGAAATACTGCCGCAGCAGCTTTCCGGCAGCAGACAGGTATCTTATGCCGAAGCAGAGCAGAGAGCAGGAAGCAGAAGGAAATCTGGTAAAGGGGAAAGAAGCCGTGATGTGGTAAAGATTGACCATCGGGGAAGAAAATATGTGATTATAGGAATAGAAAATCAGCAGATGGTTCACTATGCTATGCCTCTTCGTTGTATGGAATATGATGTAAGGGAATACAGAAATCAACTCAGTCTGCTGAAGGAGAAGAATTTAAGAGAAGATAAAGAAGCAAGAAAGAATACGGAAAAGGGGAAAAAAGCAAAGCGAAGGCTGAGCCCTCAGGAATTTTTGTCGGGAATGAAAAAAGAAGATAAACTGAATCCCGTTGTAACAATTGTGTTTTATCATGGAAAAAACGAATATGACGGTTGTATACGGCTTCATGATATGTTAGACTTAGAAGGAGAAAACAGTATTTTCAGACCCTATACAGCAGATTATAAAATGAATTTAATCACATTGGAAGATTTTGAAGAAGAAAAGTGCGAGAGCGGGCTCCGGGAGCTGATAGGTTTTCTTAAATGCAGACAGAGTAAAGAAAAAATGCAGGAATACTGTCTGAAGAACAAAGAGAGAATTCAAAATATGGATGAGGACACTTTTGATACAATCAGCGTTATGTTGGATAAGAGGGAGCTTTTGGAAGTAAAAGAAAGGTGCCGCAATGATGAAGGAGGTGCGATAAATATGTGTAAGGCAATGGAGGATTGGAGGAAAGAGCTTTTGAATGAAGGAACCGCACGCGGAATCAGCCAGGGAATCAGTCAGGGAATCAGCCAGGGAATTGAAGCTTTTATTGCAGAGTTTCGCGAAGAGGGAAGGTCAGATAAACAGATAGCAGCAAAGCTGATAAAAAGGTTTTCTTTATCAGAAGCAGAAGCGGAAGGATACCTGAAAAAAGCATGACAGAAATGAAATATTTGGTTACAAAAAGCTAAAGCTTATATGGAATGAAACCGATACACATTAATAAGCAGCTATGGAGAGCGTATTTTCAAAGGAGTGAAATCTGATGGAGGTACGCTTTTTTGTATTTGAAAGGAGAAAAGTAATGGCAGTAAATGGGGTAGGAACAGGATATGCATATCAAAATGATACACACCGCAAAGCCAAAAAAGTGGCAGGAAATCATTTTTATGAAGAAATTTCCGCTGCGGCAAAGCAGATGCAGGAGCCTGATAAGGAAAATAAACAATATCTGACAGGACAAAATTCCATGGAAATTATGGAGCGGTTTGAGCAGGCGTCAAAAACAGCAAAGAATAGAGATAAATCAGGAGATACTGAGAAAAAACAGAACGAGTCTTTATCAACAGAAAAAATGATGCAGATGATTAAGGAGAAAATGGAAGAACTGTATGAAAAAATTAAAAAGGGAGAAACGGAGCAAAGCTTTCAGATTGGAGCTTCTTCTTTTACTATAAAAGAATGGGAAAAGTTTATGGAAAAATTTGACGAGTCGGAAGAAGAAGTGGAAAAGCTCATTAAAGAAGCAAGAGACATGCAGTTGAAAGCTGCAGAGAAAAAAGAGGCGGCAGAAAAGGATAATGAAGAAGATGGCGTTACTACCGAAATCATAGTAAAACCGGACGGCTCAAAAGTACTTGTTATCACCATGAACTTTGCAGGGATAGAAACTACCATGACTGTTCAGATTTCAGAACCCGATGAAATGCAGGATGAAGGGAATGGACAGGAGGCTGAAGGAGAAGCAGAGGATTTGGCGATAGGTGAAGAAGCAGAATCTTAAATTGTGCAATTTCTATTAAGACGCAGAGGTTTTCTTGTGCTATGCTATTATTATATTGGCAGTATAAAGCATACTGCTTCAAAAAATGAACGCTAAATACAAGTAAATGAGAAGGAGAGTTTTTCATGAATGACCGTTTTGTGGCAAAAGAAATAATATCATATATAGAAGAAAACCTGGATTCAGATTTAACTCTTGATAAACTGGCAGAAAAATTTCATTACTCGAAGTTTTATATTGAGCGTATGTTTCAGAAATGTACCGGTTGTACTGTTTACAAATATATTCAGAAACAGAGACTTTCAGAGGCAGCTCGTAAGCTGCAGGAAACAGACAAAGCGATTGTGGAAATTGCTTATGAGGCACATTACAATTCTCAACAGGCATTTACCCTGGCATTTCGTCAGCGGTATTTGTGCACACCTCAGGAATACAGGAAGAAGGAAGTGAGGATGGCTGCATGAGTACGATACCATATGTCATTGAACAGACAAGTCGCGGTGAAAGAAGCTATGATATTTTCTCAAGGCTGTTATCGGACAGAATTATTCTTTTAGGTGAGGAAGTAAGCGATGCATCGGCAGGGGTGATTGTAGCGCAAATGCTGTTTTTGGAGGCGCAGGATCCGGAAAAGGACATTCAGCTCTACATTAACAGTCCCGGAGGTTCCATTACGGCGGGACTTGCCATTTATGATATTATGCAGTATAGAGATAATTATATGTCGGCGCAGGAAGCGCTTCAATATGGGATAATTGATAAGGTGATTCAAAACAGAAGTTTTTAAGTTAAAGGCTGCCGTAGAGTTAGGAGTTTAACGGATACGGCAGCTTTTTATATAGGCAGTATGTACTTTTTTCCTGGTTATGCCAGGACGCAGATGCAAAGCAAAGCAGACGCAAAGCAAAGCTTGAATTATCTGTAATGTTATGCTAAACTAACTGACGTTAGTAATTAAAAATCACAGATGGATTTTGAGAGGGAAAGGATAAATGATTAAGACAAGACTGGTTAACCTGTTATCTCATGCAAAAAAGTACATAGTTTATCAGGTAATCTGGCAGTGGCTGTCACTGATTTGCCAGGTTATCATGATTTATTCGGCTGCAAGGCTGATAGAAAAGCTTTTTTACGGAAAAGCGGACGTAAATGTATTCCTGCAGTGCTTTCTGACAGCTGCGGTCAGTATGCTGGCACGCTTTTTCTTTGACAGGCGGGCTTCTTATGCTTCTTTTAAAGCAAGTGTGGATGTGAAGCGCATCCTTCGTGAAAAGATATATCAAAAGCTTCTGCGGTTAGGTGCTTCCTACCGTGAGCAGGTGGCAACTTCAGAGGTAGTTCAGATGTCTGCCGAGGGAGTGGAGCAGCTGGAAACTTATTTTGGAAGATATCTGCCCCAGCTGTTTTACAGCATGCTGGCGCCCATTACTTTGTTTATCATTCTTTCTTTTGTAGATATTAAGGCAAGTCTGGTACTTCTTGTTTTTGTGCCCCTTATTCCGTTATCTATTGTGGCAGTGCAGAAGTTTGCAAAAAAACTTTTGAATAAATACTGGGGAATTTATACGGAGTTGGGAGACAGCTTCCTTGAAAATCTCCAGGGGCTTACTACTCTTAAAATTTATCAGACAGATGAAAAGAAAGCGGAGGAGATGGATGAGGAATCCCAGCGTTTCCGCAGAATCACCATGAAGGTTCTTACCATGCAGCTGAATTCCACAAGTGTTATGGATATTATGGCTTACGGAGGCGCGGCTGTGGGCATGATTATAACAATCCGGGAATTTATGGCGGGAAAGATTGAGCTTTCAGGAGCCATTATGATTATTCTGCTGGCTTCGGAGTTTTTTATACCTCTTCGGATTTTAGGTTCCTTTTTCCACATTGCAATGAACGGCATGGCGGCAAGCGACAAGATTTTTGCGCTTCTTGATTTACCGCAGCCGGCAGAAAAAAAATCTGTGATAACAGACGAAAAGGTGGATATATGCCTTGAAAATGTGCACTTTTCTTATGAGGCTGAAAGAGAAATCCTAAAGGGGATTTCCATGGAGTTTAAGGCGGGAAGCTTTACCTCCTTAGTCGGCGCTTCCGGCTGCGGCAAGAGTACAGTGGCAGGAATTCTGATGGGAAGAAATCAGGGGTATCAGGGAAAGGTTCTTATCTGCGGAAAAGAAGTTTCTGAAATATCAGAAGAAAGCCTGATGAATCATATTACTTTAATCAGACATAACAGCTATTTGTTTAAAGGAACAGTGGAAGAAAATCTGCGGCTGGGAAAGCCGGATGCGACAAAAGAAGAAATGGAAGAAGTTCTTTTAAAGGTAAACCTGCTTGCATTTTTGAACGGGCAGCAGGGACTGTCCACGCCCCTTCTGGAAAGAGGAAGTAATTTATCCGGCGGACAGTGTCAGCGGCTTGCGCTGGCAAGGGCGCTTCTTCATGACACTCCGGTTTATATTTTTGACGAAGCCACATCCAATATCGATATGGAAAGTGAAGAAATGATTATGCAGGTCATTCACGAACTGGCCAGGACGAAAACAGTCATTTTAATATCTCACAGACTTGCCAATGTAGTGGCATCTGACGGTATTTATATGATGAAGGATGGATGTGTGATTCAGGCGGGAACCCATGAAGAACTGATGCAGCAGCACGGTGCATATAAAGAGCTGTATCAGCAGCAAAAAGAACTTGAGCAGTATGGAAAGGAGACAGCAAAATGAGTCAGCAGAAAAAGACAAATCAGGGAAGAAGAAAAGGAATTCAGATTATGATGCAGCTCATCGGTCTGGTATATTCTCTTCTGCCCATTATGATGACGGCAATTTTTCTTGGAGTTTTGGGCTATTTATGCGCTATTTTTCTGACCATACTGGCAGGCTTTGAAATTATAAATGTTGTATTTGAAGGCACGGTGGTTTCCGGAATGCTTGTGCTCCTTGTGATTTTAGCGGTTCTTCGGGGCATTCTGCATTATGGAGAACAGTACTGCAATCATTTTATAGCCTTCAAGCTTCTGGCAATTATCCGCCATAAGGTCTTTGCAGCGCTGCGCAAATTATGTCCTGCAAAGCTGGAGGGCAGGGATAAGGGAAATCTGATTTCCATTATTACAACAGACATTGAACTGCTGGAGGTTTTTTATGCACACACCATTTCTCCTATTGCCATTGCGGTATTGACTTCACTGATTATGGTTTGTTTTATCGGGTATCAGTCGGTTCCTGCGGGAATTCTGGCATTTGCAGGATATGTTATGGTAGGCTGCGTAATCCCGCTGGTGACCGGCAGGAAGGGAGCGGAGCAGGGAATGGAGTTTCGCGACTCTTTTGGAGATTTAAACAGTTTTGTTCTTGATTCACTCCGGGGGCTGGATGAAACGATACAATACAGAAGCGGAGAAAAGCGCCTTTCCCAGATAAAAGGACGGTCAGACGATTTAGGTCAAATGCAGAAAGGATTGAACAGGCTGGAAGCGTCACAAAAATCGGTGACCAATCTGACAATTCTGGTGTTTTCCTTCGGAATGCTGTTCTTAATGGCATATCAGTATCAGTCCGGAAAAGTGGATTTTAAAGAAATGGTAATTGCAACCATTGCAATGATGGGGTCTTTTGGTCCGGTGGTTGCCTTATCAAATCTTTCCAATAATCTGACTCAGACCCTGGCAAGCGGGGAGCGGGTTTTATCCCTTCTGGAAGAAGATGCGCAGACAGAGGAAGTAACAGGGAAGGAACAGACGGTATTTTCCGGCGCCGATGCGGAACATGTGGATTTTTCCTATGAGGAAGAACAGATTCTGAAGGATTATTCCATTGAAATTCCCAGGGGGAAGGTGATAGGAATTCATGGAGCAAGCGGTTCGGGAAAATCAACGCTTCTTAAGCTTTTCATGCGGTTTTGGGATGCGGATAAAGGAAAAGTCAGCATCTCGGACAAAGATATCAGGGAGGTCAATACAGCGGATTTAAGAAATATGGAATCCTATGTGACCCAGGAAACCTATTTATTCCATGATTCCATAGCAAATAATATTGCAGTGGGAAAACCGGATGCTGCAAGAGAAGAGATAATGGAGGCGGCGAAGAAAGCTTCCATACATGAATTTATCATGACTCTGCCAAATGGGTATGACACGAAGGTCGGGGAGCTTGGAGATACTTTGTCAGGCGGGGAAAAACAGAGAATCGGAATTGCCAGGGCCTTTCTTCATGATGCACCTTTTCTTCTTTTGGATGAGCCCACCAGTAATCTGGATTCCTTAAATGAAGGAATTATATTGAAGTCCCTTAAGGAATCCTGCCATGAAAAAACGGTGGTGCTGGTTTCCCACAGAAGTTCTACCATGAATCTGGCGGAGGTTGTGTATGAGATGGACAACGGAAGGGTGTCTTAAAGATTGATTTTTGGCGGGCAAAAGCTGGAAAATGCTGGCTTAAGGCATTCTGCATCTAAAATTGAATTGGTAAGTCTCTGTGTAAACGAATCGTAGGTTGATTTATTGTTAAGTGTTCTGCATAAAGAATAGAAAAAAGGAGCAGGACCATGGATTCGAAAATATTTGGGCAGTTTATAGCGCAGTTAAGAAAAGATAAGAGTATGACACAGGCGGAGCTTGCGCAAATTATTGGTGTTACAGATAAAGCAATCAGTCGGTGGGAAAGGGGAGTTTTCTATAGTTAAAAATATTACACCAGATATAACAAGCCCACGCTTACACATTACTTGCTATAACCCAAAATGGTACTAATGAATACAACATCATGTTTTATTTTTGTATATATCCCTATATTGCGAAGGTGCCATTCCAATTTCTCTGCGGAATATTTTTCCGAAGTAGCTTGCCGTCTGAAAGCTGCACTTATCGGCAATCCCGGCAATGGTTTCATCACTCTGTTGTAAAAAGTATTTAGCCCTGTCTAATCTGTAACTCATCAGATAGTTTACGGGAGATTTCTGCAAATAGGCATGGAAGCAGCGGGAGGCCTCGCTCTTGCTGATATTCGCAGCATCTGCGATTTCTTTAAGGGTGATTTGTTCGGAATAGTGCGTATGGATGAATTTCAGCATTTTCTGCGTTCTGATTTCTAACAAATGCCGGGTTTTGCCGTTTGGTACTCTCGGTATATTATTTTTGTTCGTGTATATAATCTGCCAGATTCTATTTAACAGGCACTGTATTTCCATTTCAAAGCAGGAACTCTCAATATCCTTGTTTTCAAACGGCAGCATGGGAAATTCTCCATAAAAGTCAGAACATGGACTATATTTCTGCAACAAGGAAAACACCTTATCCAATAAACCAAGAATTTCTTTGTGCCAGGGGCAATTTTGATGCAAGATTAAATAAGGCAGTTCATTATCCGTCATGATGGGCTGAACATAGGCACTATAAGCTCTGGTATCTGACGCAGTTATCAGCGTATGTGAAAATACGATATTAGGGCATTTACACTCACATTCTTCAATTTGCCGGAAAGAATGCAGAACATTTGAATTGATAAAAGCACCATCGCTTTTCTTTACCCGTATCGGGGTGTTCCATAAATTGTTGTCCATAATTGGCAGCTCATTGTATTTCATATTGCTCTCCTGAAACTTGCAAAAGCATTATTGGGAATATTGTTCCGAAAAAATAAGTTCAAAAAAAACACAATTCATATTGACTTTTTTCGATGTGAGCGCTATACTGTTCTTATAACAAATCGAAAAAAATGAATGTGAGGTGTGGATATGAGAAATCATGCAGCAGATGCAAAAGTCTTTAAGGCGCTTGATGATGTAAACCGGCTTCAAATATTAGAAATGCTTCGGGAGAACGAAAAGTGCGCGTGTGTAATACTGGAGGACTTGCAAATCAGTCAGTCCACATTGTCCCATCACATGAAGATTTTATGTGATTCTGGCATCGTCACTGGGCGTAAAGAGGGAAAATGGATGTATTACTCTATCAGCAAAGAGGGCAGTCAGAAAGCACGCAAACTGCTGGAACTGCTGACAACAACGACATAGGTTATTCCCCTATGGGAGCAAAAGCCGCGCTTTTGGCGTGGCTTTCCATTAAAGGAACATATCGAAAAAAATCGAACTATGTTCGTTGATTTAATATAGATAGCGCAATAGGAGGATATAAAATGTGTGTATGTGGTCAACGGTTACGATGCCGCTCTGAATAGCTGATTGGTATTTTCTTCAAGTAAGTACATCAAAACAGAAAGGAAGTATCAATCTATGTTTACAACTGAAACATTGATCCATGCAGGCAAAACATTTCTCATGTTATTTGGCGAATTGTTCGCCTTGTTTATCGGCATTAGCTTTGTGGTTGCGCTGCTTCAAATTTATATTTCACAGGAACGGATAAAAAGGATTTTAACGACACCCCGGAAAGGGCTTAATAGCATTCTCGGAGCTTTATTAGGCGCAGTAACTCCTTTTTGTTCCTGTTCCACAATCCCGGTGCTGGTGGGACTATTCAAAAGCGGTGCGCCGTTCAACGGTGCTATCTCCTTTTTGCTGACTTCGCCTATTCTAAATCCGGCAATCCTTACTTTGATGGTTGCGTTTTTTGGGATAAAGGCAACAGTGATTTATACAATGTTCACTTTTGCATTTGCGGTTGTCATGGGACTGATTTTGGACGCAGCAGGATTTCAGAAAGAAGTAAAAAATGTGAGGATAACAGGAGGGCATCAGGATGGGGTGAGCTGGGAAACCCTAAACGGAATCTTTTGGCAAAAGCAGATGCAATCCTTCAAAATTGCTTTCCGCGACTCCGTTGGATTGTTTAAGGGCGTTGTTGGCTATTTACTTCTCGGAGCTGGTATCGGAGCGTTTATTTATGAGTTTATTCCCACTGATTTACTGGCTAATTTTGCGGGTGCGAATAATCTTTGGGCAGTTCCTCTTGCAGCAATTATCGGTATCCCGATGTATATCCGTACAGAAACGATGATACCGATTGCCAGTATCCTGATTTCCAAGGGCGTTGCCCCTGGTGTCATGATTGCACTCATTTTAGGCGGTGCAGGTGCAAGTATTCCCGAAGTATCGCTGCTGAACTCCATCTTCAGAAAAAAAATGGTGATTGCTTTCGTGCTTTGTATTTTCGTTGTTGCAACCATTACAGGTTATGTTTTCAATTTTGTTCTCTAAGGAGGTATTTTTATGACTAAGAAAAAAGGAATTTTAGGAAAGCTGTTTGGCGGTTCGTCCAGCGGTTGTAGCTGCGGCATGGAGATTGCAGAGGAAAAACCGCAGAAAAAAGGGTGCTGTAATATGCAGATTGTTGAAGAAGCGGAGCCAGAACAATGCTGCTGTTGTGGCGATGAGGATAGTGTTGACAAGAAGAATGAAAGCAGATAACTCTTTGCAAAGAGACAATAGCAAAAACAGTTGAGCCAGTCAGCGGTCAAGGTGAACTTCGCTGTCACGGTGAACTTCGCCTGCCGTTGACAACCCGCCTGGTTTTAGAGGTAGGCAGCCAAGGGGCAAAAGCCTAAAGTGCTATCGTTAAATTTTTGCCTTCCTACTCACGAAAAAGGTACAATCTTGACTCGAAAAACGATAACCGCACCTATGAGAGTATATCCCCTGATACAGAAAACGTCCTAACCATGGGCGTTTCCGTATACACAAAAAACAATAGCTCTGATTTTGAAATTATATCAATTTGATTACGTAATATAGTATGAGAGGATGTGATTGCAATGGGGGTACGGATTTTGAGATACCAGTGTATTTCCGCCCCCTTTTTGGGATACTATACGATAGTAGGAATGCTGCTGCAGAATATTGGAAAATTTTTTCAGGCTACATTGGTGACAGTGGCCAGACAGGGAATCTTTTTTATACCGCTTTTGTTTGTGCATTCCTTTTAACTCTTCCGTTGGGAATCAGGGCTCTTCGCACGCTTCGGCAATCGTAAAATATTCATAAATTTATATTGTCAAAAAAATATCAATGTGGTATGATTACACCGTATTGTATCTCATATGAGAATAATAACAGGAGGAAACGTACCATGAAAAATGAAAAAACTTATGAACTTGTGCTGACGGCACTGTTCACCGCCATTATTATCATAATGGCATTCACACCGCTGGGATATATTCCGCTTGTGGTTATCAACGCAACAGTCATTCATATCCCGGTTATCCTGGGAGCACTATTTTTAGGACCGAAAAAAGGTGCATTTTTAGGATTCGTATTTGGTTTAACAAGCTTTATTAACAACACTTTCAAGGCAGCCACTGCATCGGCTTTTGTATTTTCACCGGTTTTGGCAGCTGATGTGATTGGCATTTCAGGTGTATTTAAAAGTTTGTACATCTGCTTTGTGCCGAGAATTTTAGTGGGAATTATTCCCTATTTTGTATACATCCTGATTCGTCATTTATTAAAAAGCGAACAGAAAGTATGGCGTGTTGTAATTAATGCGGTTGTATCTGTTATCTTATGTATTTCCGTAAGGGCATTTATAAGCAATTTAATAGAGGGCAGTGCGGCAGAAGTAATCGGAACCGTGGCTGGTCTTGCTGTAGGCATTGTGCTGTTTGTGCTTCTGACAGCAGTGATACGGAAAAAAGCTTCCGCAACTGTTGCACTTGCTTATGCGGGAATGACCGGCGCTTTTACCAATACCCTGTTTGTTATGAGCGGTATCTTTATTTTGTATAAGGATGCTTATGCGCAGGCTCTTGGTATTGCAGGAGATGCGGTTATTGATGTTATTATGGGTGTTGTCAGCTTCAACGGTATTGTAGAAGCTACAGTTGCAGCGATTCTGGTAGCAGGTGTGGGGCTGGCGCTTTCACAGGTAAAGCCTATTAAGGGGCTGAAAGATTAACAATTATAGAAATAAAGGAAGAAAACAATGATTTTAGCAGTAGATATCGGAAATACAAATATAGTAATCGGGTGCATTGAAGAGGAAAAAATCTTTTTTGTGGAAAGAGTCTCTACCAATATATCCAAAACAGAGCTGGAGTATGTTGTGGAGTTTAAGACGCTTCTTGACTTATATAAGATTAAAGTGGAGGAAATTACGGGATGTATTATTGCTTCGGTGGTGCCGCCGCTTAATAATATTGTGAGGTCTTCCATGGAAAAGCTTCTGCATATTTCTCCGCTGTTAGTCGGACCGGGAGTGAAGACAGGGCTGAATATTCTTATGGATAATCCCGGACAGGTAGGTTCGGATTTGATTGTCAATGCAGTGGCAGCACTGAAGTACTATGGCGCGCCTATTATTATAATCGATATGGGAACGGCAACTACCATCAGTGTGGTAGATGAGAAGAAAAACTATATCGGAGGCATGATTATGCCCGGTGTGAAAGTATCTCTGGAATCGTTGGTAAACCGGACTTCCCAGCTTCCCAGAATCAGTGTGGAGGCGCCGAAGAAGATAATCGGCAAAAATACAATAGACTGCATGAAGAGCGGTATTGTCATAGCACAGGCCGCCTGTATGGACGGTATGATTGAACGAATCTGGGAAGAACTGGGCGCTCAGGCACAGGTAGTTGCAACGGGAGGCCTTTCAGGCTGTATTATCCCGTACTGCAAGAAAAAGATTATTTATGACAATGAGCTGACCTTAAAGGGGTTGGATATTATTTACCGGAAAAATATGGAGCCTGCAGATTAGAGGAAATCAGGCAGAAAGGATAAAGGGATGCTGAAAGATAAACATATTGTACTTGGAGTGACAGGAAGTATTGCAGCCTATAAAATTGCATCACTTGCCAGTATGTTAAAAAAGCAGGAAGCTGATGTTACTGTGATTATGACACAGAATGCCACAAATTTCATTAATCCCATCACCTTTGAAACGCTGACAGGGAATAAATGTCTGACAGATACTTTTGACAGAAATTTTAAATACAGTGTGGAGCATGTGTCACTGGCAAAGCAGACTGATGTGTTTATGATTGCGCCTGCCTCTGCAAATGTGATAGCCAAAGCGGCTCACGGAATAGCGGACGATATGCTGACAACTACTTTGCTTGCCTGTGAATGTCCGAAGATTATCGCGCCTGACATGAATACCCGGATGTATCAAAATCCGATTGTACAGGACAATATGAAGATATTGGAAAGTTACGGCATGGAGGTGATTACTCCTGCAACCGGATATCTGGCCTGCGGCGATACGGGAGAAGGCAAAATGCCGGAACCGGAGCTTTTGCTGGAATATATTATAAAAGCGCTTAAGCCCAAGGACATGAGCGGAATTAAAGTGCTGGTAACTGCAGGACCTACAAGGGAAAAAATAGATCCGGTGCGTTATATCAGCAATCATTCCACCGGAAAAATGGGCTATGCCATTGCGCGAGCTGCCATGATGCGGGGTGCTGAGGTAACGCTGGTAACCGGAAAGACGGATATCGAGCCGCCTGTGGGCGTGAATACCGTTGATGTTGTATCTGCCGGGGATATGGCGCAGGCAGTGAAAAGCCGTGCCGATGAGCAGGATATTATTATTAAAGCGGCTGCTGTGGCAGATTACCGTCCTAAACATGCTGCCGATGAAAAGGTGAAGAAAAAAGACGGTGATATGAACATAGAGCTGGAGCGGACGGAAGATATTCTGGGCTTTCTGGGTGCTCATAAAAAAGAAGGACAGTTCCTGTGCGGATTCTCCATGGAAACGGAACATATGATAGAAAATTCCAGGGGAAAGCTGGAGAAAAAGAATCTGGATTTAATTGTAGCAAACAATTTGAAGCAGCAGGGTGCCGGTTTCGGCACAGATACCAATATAGTAACTTTACTTTCAAAAGAAGATACAATACAGCTTCCAATCATGAGTAAAGAGGAAGTGGCGGATAAATTGCTTGACTACATTTTAGAACACAGGAGCAGTAATTCATAAATGCATCAATATATATAACAGCAGAAGTCTGCTGAGAATATTTGCAGAGTTTACGAAAAAGAAAAATCGGAGTATAATGCAGGTTAGCAAAAACTAACCTGCATTTTTTGCCTGTGCAGCTGCCGGCGAAGAATGGATTTATGTGCAGAAGCTCCGGTGAAAATAAATAATGACATTAACCTGCCGTTAGAATATAATTGAAAAGGAAGAATTTTGTCAATTTATGAAAGAAATAATAAATAAACGGCAGGGGGAAGCTATGAAAAGCATTAAGAAAATAATGATAATGATTATGGTTACAGCGTTGACCGCAGGATTTGGAGCAGCAGGCGGCGGACTTGCGGGGGATAGTCCCCGGCAGGTTCAGGCGGCAGGCCGCCCTGTTTCCATAAAGTCCTGCCAGATTTCGGGAGCAGAGGTAGTCTGTCAGATTAGTGCCTCTCAGGTTCCTGCAAGCGATGACGGTAAATTCTATGTTTATGCGGATGAAGTTTATGAGGACGGCCCCACAGGAAGTGTTGTTGCTAGGGCTGATGCGGGAACCTCAGTTTCGGTAAGCTTTCCGCTGGATTATAATACTGCGCAGTCCAATCTGAGCCGCAAATTTTTAATTGCGGTGAAACAGAACGGACAGATGGTGCAGGTAAGCGATGAACATTATATTACCAATCCTGAGGCTCTTGCAGGCTTTACCGCGGCCAGGAAAGACGGCGGAATAAAAGGAATTCTGCCGGATGTTACCAGGGTTTCCAATGGGGAACTGCAGGACCTCGGAGTTTCCCAGGTGGTTTACAATATGTATCTTGACGATATCTGCTCGGATGCTTCGGTTTCCGGTGCCGTTCCTTTTGAATACAACGGCAGGACTTATTATTTTGACGGGAACATGCTGGCAAAGTACGATTCCACCTTAAGAAGCTTTAATCAGTTCGGAATGCAGATTACCATGGTGCTTTTAAACGGCGGGAAAAGTCCGTATTCACAGGATTTAGTCCATCCTCTGGCAAGGGATGGAGCCGAATGTCCGGGGTATGCGCTGAATGTGGCGGAAGCCTCCGGTACGGAGCATTTAAAGGCCATCGGTGCGTTTTTAGGGCAGCGCTATTCAGGGCATTTTGACTGCGGGCAGGTTGATAACTGGATTCTGGGAAATGAAGTGAATGCCCGTACTTCATGGTGGTATACAAGTTCTTCCTCCCTGGATTTGAATGCGAATATTTATGTTAAGGCATTCCGCATTATTTATAATGAAATGAAGAGCATGAATGCTAATGTGAGGATTTATAATTCCATTGACCAGGAATGGAACCGGAAATCCAATCCAGGAAGCTTTTTAGCGAAGGATTATCTGGATTGCTTTAATTATTACATTAACAGGGAAGGAAATATTGATTGGGGGCTTTCCTATCATCCCTATAACTCTCCCCTGTATGACCCTTATGCCTGGAATGGGCCGGAAGTATGGGTAAAAGACAGCATTGCCACGCCTTATATCACAATGCAGAATATTGATATATTAATTGATTATATGCATCAGAAGCAGTTTTTAAATCCTGAGGGACAGGTGAGAAGTATTTCCCTTGCGGAAATCGGCTATACATCTGCTTTCGGCAGTGAGGCCCAGGAGGCGTCCATTGCCTATGGCTACCTGAAAGCGGCTTCCCTTCCTGACGTGGATGCATTTATTTTGTTCCGGCAGACAGATGAAGCCCATGAAATGGAAAGCCATCTGGCTCTTGGACTGTATGATTTAAACGGAAATAAAAAGCCTGCCTATGACATATATAAGAATCTGGGCACGGCAAATGAAGCAGCTGCAAAAGCCAGGGCATCGGAAATTATCGGCATGGATATTGACGAAATGATTAGTCAGAACATTATGTGGACGAGAAGCGGAACAGGAGTAGTGCAGTAATGGAGGAAAAAGCTGACATGGATATATGATTATTTCAGAGGAAGAATGATGAGGGGGTCGCAAAATCATCAAATTAGATGATTGAGCGATGCCCTCTTTTTGCGCATAACACATATTTCCGTTATATTATTTCGTTAAATGATGGAACACCGGATTGATTTCATAGAGTAAAATATGATATAATCAGTTTTATATTGGGGCAATTTCAAGCTTCCTATTTTACATAATTTCGGAGGTGCCGGCAAATGAAAAATAAAACTATAAGGTTTTTGGTTACCAGCCTTATCAGTATATGTGTTATTTGTGTTTTGATATTTGCTTTTCTGGCAAGCTATATGAATAAAAAGAATGCGGAAACTATTGGGGAAATTGGTACGATTTATATGTCCGGAATGAATGATCGGATTGCCATGCATTTTGAATCAACAATGGATATTCGTTTAAATCGTCTGGAAGACATTTCCCGAAGTATTCCGCCTGAAAACGCGGCTGATTATGATACACTCTCCGGTTCTCTGGCGTACAGCGCTGAAGCGCGGAATTTTGGGTATCTGGCTTTTTGTTCAGGCAAGGGAAGTCTTGAAATGCTTTTGGGTGAGCAGGTGGAACTGGTTGCCCCGGTTACTTTTTCCTCATATCTGAAAAACGGTGAAAAAAGGGTGGCATTGGGTACCACAAAAGATGGAGAGGATATTATAATTTTTGGAATTCCGGCAGAATATTCCATGAAAAACGGTGAGAAAAGCATAGCGTTGGTAGCGGGTCTTCCTGTAGAATACATCAAGAAGCTTCTTGCGTTAGACGGAGAGAATTCGGTGGTTTATTCCCATGTTATCCTCCGTGACGGAAGTTTTGTCATCAGAAGCGGTGATGCGGTAAGGGATAATTATTTTGACAGGATAAAAGAAGTCTTTAATGAAAACAAAGGAAAGAATGCAGAAACTTATATAAAGGAACTGGGGCAGGCGATGGATGCGGAAGTGGATTATTCCACTGTATTGTATATAGGTGAAGAGAGAAGGCATTTGTACAGCACGGACCTGCCTTATTGTGACTGGTTCCTGGTAACGATTATGCCTTACGGGGTTTTGGATGAAGCAGTCAGCGGCCTGAGCGGACAGTGGATATATATGCTTCTTATAAGCTGCGGTATTATTCTGGCGGCGCTTCTTATTATTTTTGCCCAATATTTCAATATGTCGAAACGACAGTTGGATGAGCTGGAAAAGGCAAGGCAGGAGGCTGTGCTTGCAACCAAGGCCAAGAGCGAGTTTTTGTCAAATATGAGCCACGATATCCGTACGCCGATGAATGCCATTGTGGGAATGACAGCAATTGCCACCGCTAATATTGATGATAAACAGCAGGTGCAGAACTGTCTGAAAAAAATTACTTTATCCAGCAAGCATTTGCTGGGACTTATTAATGATGTTCTTGATATGTCAAAAATTGAAAGCGGAAAGCTGACTTTGAACATGGAGCAGATTTCGCTTCGTGAGATTATGGACAGTATTGTGAATATTGTGCAGCCTCAGATAAAAGCCAAGAAACAGCAATTTGATGTTTTTATACATAATATCAGTACGGAAGATGTTTATTGTGACAGTGTGCGGCTGAATCAGGTACTGCTTAATTTCTTATCCAATGCCATAAAGTTTACACAGGAGGGCGGTTCCATATATGTGTCTTTATATGAGGAAGAATCTCCTGTGGGTGACAATTATGTCAGGGTTCACGTAATTGTGAAGGATACCGGCATGGGAATGTCTGCGGATTTTAAAGGTAAAATTTTTGATTCCTTTGCGCGGGAGGACAGGCTGCGCATACATAAGACAGAAGGATCCGGGCTTGGAATGGCAATTACAAAATATATTGTGGATGCCATGCACGGAACTATTGAGGTGGAGAGTGAACCGGGCAAGGGCTCTGAATTCCATGTAGTGCTGGATTTGGAAAAAGCACAGGTAAGGGAAGAAGAGATGATTCTTCCGGATTGGAATATGCTCGTTGTGGATGATGATGAGCAGTTATGCAGAAGCGCTGTAAGTTCTCTCAATGATATCGGTATTAAGGCAGAGTGGACGCTGGATGGAGAGAGCGCCCTGACGATGGTTTATGACAGGCATATTCAAAACCGTGATTATCATATTATTCTTCTGGACTGGAAGCTTCCGGGAATGGATGGAATTGAAACGGCTCGAAAAATCCGGGAGCAGCTGGGGGAAGATATTCCCATACTGCTTATTTCAGCCTATGACTGGAGTGAAATTGAAAAGGAGGCAAGGGAAGCCGGAATTACCGGATTTATATCAAAACCGTTGTTTAAGTCAACCTTGTTCTATGGATTGAAACAGTTTATTGATACTGCGGAAGATAATCAGGAAGCACAGTCCGAGCGGGGTATGGATTTTTCGGGAAAGCGTATTTTACTGGCGGAAGATAATGATTTGAACTGGGAAATAGCAGAAGCGTTACTTTCTGATTTGGGACTGGAGCTTGAGCATGCGGAAAACGGACAGATTTGTGTGGATATGTTTAAAAATTCCCCGATAGATTATTATGATGCGATATTAATGGATATTCGAATGCCGGTGATGTCAGGCTATGAAGCCACCGAGGCAATCAGGGAGCTGAATCGCCAGGATGCGGATATTCCGATTATTGCAATGACTGCGGATGCTTTTGCGGAAGATATAAAGAAATGTCTTGGCTGCGGTATGAATGCACATGTTGCGAAACCTATTGATATCCGTGAATTGACAAAACTGTTTTCAAAATATATATAAAAAATTATAAAGGAGAATGTGACATGAGTTTATTGGAGGAACTGATAGAGTCAGGTGTTAATGTTGATGAAGCATTGGAAAGATTTATGAACAATGCAGCTTTGTACGAAAGGATGCTGGGAAAGCTTGTAGATGCAGTAAACAGTACGGAGGTAATGCCTGCCTTTGAAGCACAGGATTATGAGACGGCACTTACCAATGCCCATACATTAAAGGGAGTAATGGGAAATTTGTCAATCACTCCGCTGTATAGTGCGTATACGGATATTGTAAGGCTGCTTAGGGAAGACAAACCGGAACAGGCCCGTAAAGTTCTTGAGGAAGTTCTTCCTGTACAGGAAAAAATAATTGCCTGTATAGAAAGATATAAGTAAGCAGTATGCATGCAGAGGCATGCGGAGGTCGGTGTGAAAAATACAATTCTTATTGTTGATGATATGGAAATCAACAGAGTGATATTAGCTGAAGGCTTTAAGGGTGGATATGAAATATTGGAAGCTTCAAACGGACGGCAGGCCATAGAGATAATAAACAGTAATGAAAATATAGCTGCTGTGCTTTTGGATATGATTATGCCGGAAATGAACGGTATGGATGTTCTGAGGGAAATGAATAAAAGCGGTAAGATTTTTCATATTCCTGTTTTCATTGTTACTGCTTCAGACAGCGAAAAATTGCTGATGGATGCATATGATTTGGGTGCAGTGGATATTGTAGCAAAGCCTTTTATGATGAACTTCCTTAAGTGCAGAGTTGATAATATTATTGAATTATACAGGCACAGAAATGATTTGGAGGATATCGTCAATGAGCAGGTTGAACGTTTGAACAGCCTGAACCAGTCTATGGTGGAGACCCTTGCAACCCTGATTGAATTCCGGGATTGTGAATCAGGGGAACATGTTAAGCGGATTTGCGGGCTGACGGAAATCCTTATGACAGCAGTGAGCGATATGTATTCGGAGTATCATCTTGCGAAAACTGAAATTGATAAAATTGTGACATCATCAGTTTTGCATGATGTGGGAAAAATATCCATTTCAGACGGAATATTGAATAAACCAGGAAAGCTTACCAGGGAAGAATTTGAAATCATGAAGCAGCATACCGTTAAGGGGTGTGAGATTCTTAAGAAGATACCGGATATTATGGATAAGGATATTTATAATTACAGCTATGATATCTGCAGACATCACCATGAGAGGTGGGACGGAAGGGGATATCCGGATGGACTTAAAGGTGATGAAATTTCTATCTGGGCGCAGGTAGTGTCTGTAGCGGATGTTTATGACGCACTTACTTCCCAAAGGGTATATAAAGCAGCTTATGACCATAATACAGCTGTTAATATGATATATAACGGCGAGTGCGGAGTCTTTAATCCCAAGGTATTAACAGCATTTGATAAGTCTATGGATAAAATTAAACATAAAAATGCAATGCTGCAGCGGTTGAGCTGTTAAAAATAAATATGAAAAAGAAGAATGGTTATTGAGAAAAAAGTATCAATAAAAAAGTTGCGGTTTTATTTGTGTTATGTTATTATAACTACAGTTAGATATAGCTAACTAATAATTCATGTGAAGCAGTACCATACACTATAATCTTAATCCCTAAAGAGCAGGCTAAATGAACGACCACATCATTTAGTCTGTTTTTGCGTCCAAAAGACAACGACGCCTGCGAAGCGGATGCCGTTTGGTATTGACAATATACCCCACGGGGGTATATAATAGTCTCGAAACAATAGAAAGCACGTTTTGTGAACTTTTTATTGCCATAAGTAAAATCAGCTGCTAAGGCAGCGGAATGTGAGGAAGCATGAGCGGAGAAAGAGAATGCAGCTGCCATAAAACAAAGGAGCGTTCCGAGAAGGAATATAAGGATTTAATTCACCGTCTGAACCGTATTGAAGGTCAGATACGGGGAATAAAGGGCATGGTGGAAAAGGATGCTTACTGTACGGATATCCTGACTCAGGTGGCAGCGGTAAATGCAGCCCTTAACAGTTTTAATAAAGTTTTGCTGGCAAACCACATTAAAACCTGCGTAACGAGGGATATTAAGGAAGGGAAGGAAGAAACAGTGGATGAGCTGCTTTCTACCCTGCAGAAGCTTATGCGGTAAGGTTATACATTTATTAAAAAGGAGGCAGCAATGAAGCAATATACAGTAACAGGCATGAGCTGCGCCGCCTGCAGCGCCAGAGTGGAAAAGGCAGTGTCCAGGGTGGAAGGTGTTTCTTCCTGCTCGGTCAGCCTTTTAACCAACTCTATGGGCGTGGAGGGGACGGCAGCGCCTGCGGATATCATAAAAGCAGTGGAAGAAGCGGGGTATGGCGCCTCGCTGAAAGGAGCAGGTAAAGAGGACAGAAAATCAGCAGGGCTGGCGGAGCAGGAGGATATGCTGAAGGACAGGGAGACACCGCTGCTGAAAAAGCGGCTTTGGTGGTCAGTGGGCTTTCTGCTTATATTGATGTACTTTTCCATGGGACACATGATGTGGAACTGGCCTTTGCCGGGCTTTCTTGAAGGCAACCATGTGGCAATGGGGCTGATTCAGCTGCTTTTGACAATTATCATTATGGTGATTAATCAGAAATTTTTTATCAGCGGTTTTAAGAGTCTGTGGCACAGAGCCCCCAATATGGATACACTGGTGGCATTGGGAGCAAGTGCGGCCTTTGTTTACAGCACCTATGCGTTGTTTGCCATGACTGATGCCCAGGTAAAGGGTGATATGGAAGCAGTCATGTCCTACATGCATGAGTTTTATTTTGAGTCGGCGGCCATGATTCTGACCCTGATTACCGTTGGCAAAATGCTGGAGGCCCATTCCAAGGGAAAGACTACGGATGCCTTAAAAAGCCTGATGAAGCTGGCGCCTAAGACGGCAACAGTGCTCAGAGACGGCAGTGAGACGGAAGTATCCATTGAAGAAGTGAATAAAGGAGATATTTTTGTGGTGCGGCCCGGCGAAAACATACCCGTGGACGGTATTGTATTGGAGGGCAGCAGTGCGGTGAATGAAGCGGCGCTTACAGGGGAAAGCATTCCTGTGGATAAAGCTGCAGGCGATAATGTATCAGCGGCTACTTTAAATCAGTCGGGATTTTTAAAATGCGAAGCAGTAAGAGTGGGAGAGGATACCACTTTGTCTCAGATTATTCAGATGGTCAGCGATGCAGCAGCCACCAAGGCGCCTATTGCCAAGGTTGCCGACAGAGTATCGGGAGTGTTTGTACCTGCGGTCATTACTATTGCAGTCATTACCATACTGGTATGGCTTCTTGCAGGAGAAAGTATTGGCTTTGCCCTGGCAAGGGGAATTTCCGTGCTGGTTATCAGCTGTCCCTGTGCTCTTGGACTTGCAACACCGGTGGCGATTATGGTGGGAAACGGCATGGGTGCCAGAAACGGCATTATGTTCAAGACCGCGGTTTCCCTGGAAGAAGCGGGGAAGATGAACATTGTTGCGCTGGATAAAACCGGTACCATTACCAGCGGGGAGCCAAAGGTGACGGATGTGATTGCCGTGGATGGAGTATCAAAAGAGAATTTGATTTTCTATGCCAATGCGCTGGAAATGCGAAGCGAACACCCTCTTGCAAGAGCCGTTATAGAATATGCCGGAGAGTGTGGAGTAAGGACAGCGGAAACCGGGGACTTTCAGGCGCTTCCCGGAAACGGTCTTCAGGCGGTTTTGCAGGGAGAGACCCTGACAGGCGGAAATTACAAATTTATCAGTAACAGGGTACAGGTTCCGGAGGAAATGAAAGCGCAGTCAGAAAAGCTTTCCGAAGAAGGAAAAACCCCTCTTTTCTTTGCCAGGGGAAAAAAACTTCTGGGAATTATTGCTGTGGCGGATGTGATTAAGGAAGACAGCCCGCAGGCGGTAAAGGAACTGCAGAATATGGGCATCCGGGTGGTAATGCTGACAGGAGACAATGAAAGGACGGCAAAGGCAATAGGCAGACAGGCCGGCGTGGATGAGGTCATTGCAGGAGTGCTTCCTGACGGTAAGGAAAGTGTTATCCGCTCCTTGAAAGAGCAGGGAAAGGTAGCTATGGTGGGTGACGGAATCAACGATGCTCCGGCTCTTACAAGGGCGGATATCGGCATTGCAATAGGGGCAGGAACGGATATTGCCATTGATGCGGCGGATGTGGTGTTGATGAAGAGCAGACTGAAGGATGTGCCGGCAGCTATACGTTTAAGCCGTGCAACCCTGCGTAATATTCATGAAAACCTGTTTTGGGCATTCTTTTATAATATAATAGGAATTCCTTTGGCGGCAGGCGTATGGATTCCCCTTTTCCACTGGGAATTAAATCCCATGTTCGGAGCAGCAGCCATGAGTTTATCAAGCTTCTGTGTTGTTACTAATGCACTGCGTCTGAATTTATTTAAGATGTATGATGCGGGCAGGGATAAGAAAACAGCAAATAAAAATTTAAAGAAAAAATCAAATAAGAAAGAAGAGGTAAAGAAAATGGAAAAAACAATGAAAATTGAAGGTATGATGTGTGAGCATTGTGAGGCAAGAGTAAAGAAATGTCTGGAGGCTCTTTCTCAGGTGGACAGTGCCCGGGTAAGCCATAAGGAAGGAACGGCAGTGGTATCCCTGAATGCGGATATTGACAACGAAGTTTTGAAAAAGACAGTGGAAGACCAGGATTACAAGGTTGTGGATATTCAGTAACTAAAGCTATCCGGCCATGCTGCTTTGTAATATTAAAATTTAATATCAGCGCCCCGCCGCAGCAGGCGGGGCTTTCTTCTGCAATAACAGCTGCCGGAACTGTTTTTTTCATTAGATTCGTTTCAACGTTTCATCACGTTTCTTTAAGCTTTGTATCCACAATATTTGATAATAGTACAAATATTTGATAATAGTACTTGACATATGGAATACCGGTGTTATAATTTAATCAAACATATGAATAAATGTTCATATGAAAGAAAAATAAAGTGAGGGCAAGGATATGAAAAAAACATACAAAATTGATGTGGACTGTGCAAATTGTGCCAATAAAATGGAGGAAGCAGCTAAGAAAACCCCGGGCGTAAAAGATGCAACCGTTAATTTCATGGCGCTGAAGATGATTGTGGAATTTGAAGATGGCAGGGAGCCGGGAGCCGTTATGCAGGAGGTTTTGAAGAACTGTAAAAAGGTGGAGGACGACTGCGAAATCTTCTTATAAACAGGAGAACGATTATGAATAAAAAGCAGAAGAAAATGTTAATCCGCATTATAGCGGCGGCAGTTCTTATGATTCTTTTTTCACTGCTTCCTTTAGGCGGATATGTTAAATTTGGATTATTTATGATTCCTTATCTGGTTATCGGATATGATATTCTGAAAAAAGCAGTTAAGGGTATTTTGAATAAACAGGTATTTGATGAGAATTTTCTCATGGCAGTAGCTACCATTGGCGCTATTATCTTTGGGGATTATAAGGAAGGCGTGGCGGTTATGCTGTTTTACCAGATTGGGGAGCTGTTCCAGAGCTATGCGGTAGGTAAGAGCCGCAGGAATATCAGTGATTTGATGGATATCCGCCCCGATTATGCCAATATTGAAAAGGACGGAAAGCTTGAGAAAGTGGATCCTGACGAAGTGGAAGTGGGAAGCATTATTGTGGTGCAGCCCGGAGAAAAAATTCCCATTGACGGCAGGATTACGGAAGGTAATACTACCCTGAACACCAGCGCCCTTACAGGAGAAAGTCTTCCCAGGGAGGCAAAGGAAGGGGACGAAGTCATCAGCGGCTGTATCAATATGACCGGTGTGCTGAAAATTCAGACTTCCAGAGAATTCGGGGAATCCACGGTTTCCAAAATACTGGAGCTTGTGGAAAACTCAAGTTCCAGAAAATCCCGCTCAGAAAATTTCATTTCCAGATTTGCAAGAATTTATACACCGGCTGTTTGTTATGGAGCAGTAGCCCTGGCAGTGCTGCCACCGCTTTTCAGGATGTTGTTTATGGGGCTTTCGCCCGAATGGGGAGACTGGATATACAGGGCTCTTACCTTTCTTGTTATCAGCTGTCCCTGCGCTCTTGTTATCAGCATTCCTTTAAGCTTCTTCGCGGGAATCGGCGGAGCCAGCAAGGAAGGCGTGCTGGTGAAAGGCTCCAATTATCTGGAGACCCTTTCTCAGACGAAATATGTGGTGTTTGATAAAACAGGAACCATGACCCGGGGAGTATTTGAAGTAAACGGTGTTCATCACAATGTAATGCCGGAGGAAAAGCTGCTTGAATATGCCGCTTATGCAGAAAGCTTTTCTTCTCATCCCATCAGCAGGAGTATTCAGAAGGCATATGGGAAGGAAATTGATAAAAGCAGGGTAACAGACGTACAGGAAATCAGCGGCAACGGAGTTACGGCTTTGGTGGACGGCACACAGGTTGCTGCCGGCAACGGAAAGCTGATGAAACATCTTGGCATTGAATATCAGGAATGCCATCAGGTGGGTACCGTGGTGCATCTTGCGGTGGACGGAGCTTATGCAGGTCATATTTTAATCTCAGACTTATTAAAGCCCGGAGCAAAGGATGCGATTCATGAATTAAAGAAGGCAGGAGTAACCAGGACGGTTATGCTGACCGGGGATGTGAAGGCAGTTGCGGAGCAGGTGGCAGAGGAATTGGGTATCAATGAGGTATACAGTGAACTGCTCCCTGCCGATAAGGTTTCCAAAGTGGAAGAACTGCTGCAGAAAAAGGGCGATAAAGATAAGCTTGCCTTTGTAGGCGACGGAATCAATGACGCGCCTGTTCTGTCAAGGGCGGATATCGGCATTGCCATGGGAGCTTTAGGCTCTGATGCGGCTATTGAAGCTGCGGATATCGTGCTGATGGATGATGACCCCCGTAAAATTGCCAAGGCAATTAAGATTTCACGGAAATGTATCCGCATTGTATATGAGAATATTTATTTTGCAATCGGCGTTAAGATACTTTGCCTGATTCTCGGGGCCCTTGGTATCGCCAATATGTGGCTGGCAATTTTTGCCGATGTGGGAGTTATGGTAATTGCGGTATTAAATGCAATCAGGGCATTGTTTGTGAAAAAGCTGTAAAAACCGGCAGCCCGGACTTGCAAACCGGCACCATGCTGATATAAAATGAAAAGAAGAAAGCAGGTGGTGAAATGGCAGAATTTGAATGTTGTGAAACGACAGAGGTTCATGAGGAATTACTGAAAATAGTAAATGAGACCATGCCGGAGGAAACGGAGCTGTATGATTTGGCAGAGCTTTTCAAGGTATTCGGAGATTCTACCCGTATCAGGATTTTGTTTGTGCTCTTTGAAGCGGAGGTTTGTGTGTGCGATTTGGCTCAGGCGCTGAATATGACCCAGTCGGCAATTTCACATCAGCTCAGGATTTTGAAGCAGAATAAGCTTGTTAAGAGCAGACGGGAAGGTAAATCCATTTTCTATTCCCTTGCGGATGAACATGTGCGTACCATCATCGACCAGGGCAGGGAGCATATAGAAGAGGATTGAAAAAACTGAAAAAGAGTATCATTAAGATTTGGCGCTAAGCTTTGGTGCCAAATCTTTTTTTCTATTTCTTGAAAACATAATAAGGTGTTCTGTATAATAAACTTGAAAGAAAAATGACTGGCCGGTCGTATTTACAGATTAAAGTATAATGTAAAGAGGTGTGGTATAATGAAAGAAAAGGTACAGACATTCGGACGTTTCTTAAGCGGAATGGTAATGCCGAATATTGGAGCGTTTATCGCATGGGGACTGCTTACGGCGTTTTTTATTGATACTGGATGGTGCCCCAATGAAAAGTTAGCCGGATTTGTAACTCCTATGTCCCAGCTCATGCTGCCTTTGCTGATTGCTTATACGGGCGGAGAAGTTGTTGCAGGCAAGAGGGGCGGAGTTATCGGTGTGATTGCAACTATGGGCGTTATTGTAGGTTCCGATATTCCCATGTTTATCGGGGCAATGATAGTGGGGCCTTTGGCGGCATGGATTATAAAGAAATTTGATAAGCTGGTGAGCGGACATATTAAGCCGGGATTTGAAATGCTTGTCAACAATTTTTCACTGGGAATTCTCGGTGCGGTTTTAGCCATTATTGCCATGGTGGGAATTACGCCCCTTGTCAGCGGGCTTAACAATATATTCAGTACAGGAGTGGGATTTCTGGTGGAACATGGATTACTGCCTGTTACCAGTATTCTGATTGAGCCTGCTAAGGTATTATTCCTGAATAATGCAATTAACCATGGTATTTTATCTCCTATGGGAATTCAGCAGGTGGAAGAAACAGGAAAATCCATATTCTTCCTGTTGGAAGCAAATCCGGGACCGGGACTTGGCATTCTGCTGGCTTACTGCTTTATGGGAAAAGGAAGTGCCAAAAGCTCAGCGCCGGGTGCGGTAATTATTCATTTTTTAGGCGGTATTCATGAGATTTATTTCCCGTACATATTGATGAATCCTCTGCTCATTATTGCGGCAATCGCTTCAGGGGCAAGCGGAATTCTGATATTCAGCCTGTTTGATGTGGGACTGACTTCAACTGCTTCACCGGGAAGCATTATAGCGATTCTTATGATGGCAGAGAGACATTCTTATTTGGGACTTTGTCTTGGCGTTCTGGTATCGGCAACGGTTGCATTCCTTATTTCTGTTCCCATACTTAAATTTATGGGAAAAGATACTTCCCTGGAAGATGCTCAGAAGAAAAAGGATGATATGAAGCGTCAGGCAAAAGGGCTGCAGACAGCGGCTTGTGACAATGCAGAAGAAAGTGCGGGGAAGGAAGACAGGCAAAATCAGCAGGCAGGAGTGATACGGAAGATTGCATTTGCATGTGATGCAGGCATGGGTTCCAGTGCAATGGGCGCTTCGGTTTTAAAGAAAAAGCTGGCAGCCGCAAAGCTGGAGGGCGTAGAAGTAATCCACACTCCGGTATCCTCTATTCCCGCAGATGTACAGATTGTTGTAACCCACAGGGAGCTTGGAGAGCGTGCAGCCCACAGCAATCCTTCTGCGGAATTGATTCTGATTACCAATTTCCTGGCAGCGCCGGAATATGATGAACTTATTGCGGATATTCAAAAGAGAAATCAGTAAAATAGAAAATGGCAGGGATGTATATGGAATTTACATCACGATTAAAACAAATTTTAAGCATTCTCCTTAAGGAGCAGGAGGCAATGCCTGTTAAGATTCTGGCAGACAGGATGGGCATCAGCAAGCGGACAGTGCAAAGAGAGCTGGAAGCCATAAATTATGCGCTTAAAGATTATGAAGTCAGCTTTATGTCCAAAACAGGAGTAGGAGTCTGGCTGGAAGGAAGCTCCGGGGAAAAGGAAAGGCTGCTTACGGATATCAGCTCAGGTGATAATTATGATGTTACCAACAGAGAAGAGCGCCGAAAGCGCCTTATCCTTGAAATCCTTAAGGAGAAAGGGCTGAAAAAACTGTTTTATTACAGCAGTCAGTTTGGAGTCAGTGAAGCCACCATCAGCAGCGATTTGGACGCTGCCGGTGAGTGGCTTAGCCGCTTTGGTCTTTTGGTAATAAGACGTCCCGGAAGCGGTATTACCATAGAAGGAAGTGAAGAAAATTACCGTAGGGCAATCCGGGCTTTCATCAATGAAAATATGGATACAAGGGTAGTGCGGGAAGCATATGAGAATGTGGATAAAACCTCGTCTTCCTATGAAAGCCTGAAAAGGAGCAGTATCGGACAGCTTCTTGATGATGATATTATGATGCGGACCAGGGACTGCATCATGGGGATGGAGAATGCCAGGGTTTTGACGTTGACTGAGAACTCCTATGTGGGACTTATCATACATATTTCCATAGCCATTAACCGCATTCTGAAAAATGAAGTGATAGAACCCGAAAGAGGATGGCTTGAAGGCGCTGATGAGGATGAAGATTACAGGCTGGCAAAGGATATTGTAAAGGAATTGGAGGAAGAATTTGAAATCCATATTCCTGAGGTGGAGATTTCATATATCTGCCTGCATATCAAGGGTGCAAAGCATGAAAAAATCCGGGTTGAAGATAAAAATATAATAGATATTGAAAACAAAGAAATCAAACAGCTTGTAAATGAGATGATAGATACCTTTGATGCAGATAAGGCTTATCTGATAAAACAGGATGATGAGTTTATACAGGGACTCCTTGCCCATCTTCAGCCAACGCTGATCCGCCTTCAGTATGGCATGCAGATTCAAAATCCTGTTCTTGAGGATATCAGAAGTCATTATCCGGAAATTTATGCCCGGTGTGAAAAAGTGGCAGAGGTGCTTCAAAGGTACACAGGAAAGAGGGTTCCCGAGGAGGAGACAGGTTATCTTACGGTGCATTTCGGTGCGGCGCTGGTGCGTTTGGAGGAGAGAAAAGAAAAGATTCGGAAGGTATCTATAGGAGTTGTGTGTTCCAGCGGAATCGGCATTTCCAGACTGATGTCTTCCAAGCTTCTGAAGGTCTTCAGGGACAGGGTGTCGGTTACTGCTTATGGAAAGAATGATATTACGCCCTTTGTTGCCAGTAAGGTGGATTTTTTTGTTTCCAGCATCCCCATGGAACAAATGGAAACGCCGGTTCTTTTTGTAAATCCACTGTTAAATGCGGAAGATATGCAGAAAATACAGCAGATGGTTTATAAATATGAAAGAATTCCCTTAAAGCAGAAGGAAGAGGATGTTTTTTCCAGGCAGCTGGAGGAAATTAATCTGGTGGCAGCCCAGATTAGGACCGTAATTAAATATCTTGATTTTTTCAAGGTGGACAATCGGATAACTTTTGAAGAACTGCTGATTGCAGTGGGAGAGAGAATGTCACCTTATTCCGACAGAAGGGATTTGATTCGTGAAGATATACTCCGCAGGGAACAGATTGCCACCCAGGTCTTCGCAGAGCTTGGCTTTGCCCTGCTGCATGCCTGTACAAAAGGAGTGGTCCGCCCGGAATTTGCGGTCTGTATGACAAGGGATCTGGATGCCTACAGGGATCCGTATTTTAAGGGAATTAAATTTGTATTTATTATGCTGGTGCCGGAGGATGAAAACCTTAAGGTTAACAGGGATATTATGGGATATATCAGCAGTATGCTGATTGAGGATTATGAATTTCTGGATATTGCCGCAAGGGGAAATCAGGAAGAAATCCGCTCGGCAGTTTCACGGAATTTAAAGAAATATTTTAATAAATATCTTTCGGAATTGTCTTAATAAGATTAGGATTTGGCACTATTTGATGGCGCCAAATCCTTTTTTCTTTTCGTTGAAAACAACTATGGGGACACTCTATAATATAATCAGAAAGAAACTTAAGGATACATAAATAAACACAAAACAGGAGGTCAACAATGTTTTTTAAGCCTAAGAAAAAAGAATTATTATATGAAGAAAATGTACGTGTTAACTGTAAGGCCGAGTCCAAGGAGCAGGTAATCCGCACGGTGGGACAGATGCTGGTGGATTCCGGTTATGTGGATCAGCCTTATGTGGAGGCCATGCTGGAAAGAGAAAAATCATTTTCCACCTTTATGGGCAATGGTCTTGCCCTTCCCCATGGCGTGGAATCCGCCAAAAAGGATATTAAAGCTTCCGGCATTGCGGTTATGACTTTTCCGGAAGGAATTGACTGGGACGGAGAAACAGTTAAGGTTGTGATTGGAATTGCCGGTGTAGGCGAGGAGCATCTTCAGATTTTATCTGTAGTAGCGGATAAGATGTTGGATGATGAGACAGCAGATAAAATTGCTAACGGAGACGCTAAGACAGTTTACCGGATTTTATCGGGGAGGAATTAGCATGATTGTAACTGTAACAATGAATCCGGCTATCGACAAGACCGTTGAAATTGACAGGCTGCTTCCCGGAGGTCTTAACCGAATCAGAAAGGTGGAGTATGATGCCGGAGGAAAAGGAATTAACGTATCAAAAACCATCAGGGAATTAGGCGGCGAGAGTATTGCCACAGGCTTCCTTGGCGGCAATGCGGGAAAAACCATAGAGGCTGTTCTTACGGAAAAGGGAATTCAGCACGACTTTATCTGGGTAGAAGGAGAGACAAGAACCAATACCAAGGTTTTTGAGGAAAGCGGGGCGGTTACCGAA
Source organism: Lachnospiraceae bacterium (assembly GCA_017621815.1). Taxonomy (GTDB): domain Bacteria; phylum Bacillota; class Clostridia; order Lachnospirales; family Lachnospiraceae; genus Suilimivivens. The sequence continues at coordinate 29,918 of JAGASK010000013.1, forward strand.
TTAAATGAGCCGGGACCTCAAATCAGTGAAAGCCAAATGGAGCAGCTGATTGAAAAACTCATGGGTTATGCAAAGGAAGGAACCTTGTTTATTTTATCGGGAAGCATTCCAAGCGGCGTGGATAGACATATTTATGCCCGGATTATTCGTCTTTTGCATGAAAAGGGAGCAGAGGTCCTGCTGGATGCTGACGGTGAACTTTTCAGGAATGCCCTTTCGGAGGAACCGGATATTATTAAGCCCAATCGTGTGGAACTGGAAGAATACGCAGGGTATGATTACAGGGCTTCCAAAGAAGAACTTTTAAATCTGGCAAGAGACTTAAAGGAAAAGGGAATTAAGACAATAGCTGTTTCCATGGGAAAAAGCGGCGCTATGTTTGTGCATGGCGGTTATGAAGCAATTTGTCCGTCCCTTTCTGTAAAAGCACATTCCACAGTAGGCGCAGGCGATGCTATGGTGGCAGCCCTGGCATATGCATGGAATGAAAAGCTTACAGATGATGAAACCATTCGTCTTTGTATGGCGACATCGGCAGGAGCGGTTACCACTATAGGAACAAAACCGCCCACGAGAGAACTGGTAGACGAACTGATGCAGCAGGTAATAATAGAAAAAATAGGAGAGTGAAGCTATGAAGACAAAAGCTGTCAGAATGTATGGAACAAGGGATTTGCGTTTGGAGGAATTTGAACTTCCTGAAATCAAAGAGGATGAGATTTTAGTAAAGGTGATAAGTGACAGTATCTGTATGTCTACCTATAAGCTGGTAGAACAGGGGAAAAAGCACAAAAGAGCTCCCCAGAATATAGATACCAATCCTGTCATTATCGGTCATGAATTTGCCGGAGTAATTGTGAAGGTCGGGGCAAAGTGGCAGGATCAGTTTAAGCCGGGTATGCGCTTTGCGCAGCAGCCTGCGCTGAATTATAAGGGGAGCCTTGCTTCTCCCGGCTATTCCTATGAATACTTCGGCGGAGCGTGCACTTACTGCGTGATTCCTCATGAAGTAATGGAGCTCGGCTGTCTGATGCCCTATGAAGGAGACAGTTTCTTTGAGGCTTCCTTAGGAGAGCCTATGAGCTGTATCATTGGCGGATATCACGGAAATTATCATACAAATAAGAGAAATCATGATTTGACAGGAGGAACCAGGGAAGGCGGCGATATTATTATTCTCGGCGGCTGCGGTCCTATGGGACTTGGCGCTGTCAGCTATGGAATCCAGTTTGAGAATAAGCCGAAAAGAATTGTGGTAACGGATATTGATGATGCTAAAATAGAGCGTGCAAGAGAAGTGATCCCTGAGTCCTTTGCAGAGAAAAACGGCGTGGAGCTTTTATATGTGAATACGGCAAAGATGGCGGATCCGGTAAAGGAATTAAAGGATATTACAGGCGGAAAGGGTTATGACGATGTTTTTGTTTACGTGCCCAACCGCAAGGTTGCGGAAATGGGAGATGAGCTGCTTGCCTTTGACGGCTGCATGAACTTCTTTGCAGGACCTACCGACAATCAGTTTAAAGCGGAAATTAATCTTTATAACGTGCATTATACCAGCGCACATATTGTGGGAACTACCGGCGGAAACAATGATGATTTAATCGAGGCTAATACCCTGGCTGCCCAGGGCAGAATTGAGCCTGCCGTTATGGTTACTCATGTAGGAGGAATTGACAGCATTGTGGATGCAACCTTAAATCTGCCTAAGATTCCCGGAGGCAAGAAACTGACCTATACACAGTTTGACATGCCCCTTACGGCGATTGAGGATTTCGGCAAGCTGGGAGAGACAGACCCCTTATTCAAAAAGCTGGATGAAGCATGCAAAAGGAACAGGGGACTTTGGAACAAAGAGGCGGAAGACATTTTATTTGAACATTTCGGAGTGGAAATCTAAAAGAAGCGGAGGAAAAACATATGGTATCAGCAAAGGTTACAGTAAAAAATCCGTCGGGGCTTCATGCAAGACCGGCATCTATTCTGGCACGTGCAGCAGGACAGTGCAAATCGGATGTAATAATTATTTATGGAGAAAGAAAAATTCAGGCAAAGAGTATACTGAATATTATGTCAGCAGCCATCAAATCAGGTTCGGAAATTGAAATTCAGTGCAGCGGGGAAACAGAAGCTGAGGATGTTCAGACGCTGGTTCAGTTAATTGAGAGCGGACTTGGGGAATAAATCTGCATCTGCGGGCTTTTAAAGCCCGCAGGCGGATAGAAAGGCAGGTTTAGGTATGAAGGAAATACATGTTGCAAAAACAGCTTCCAGGGGGATTGCGGTGGCCAGGGTTTTGAAATATCAGGAGCCGGATTTTACTCCTGACGGCAGCAGTATTACGCAGGAACAGGCGGCTTTGGAAAAAGAAAAATTCGCCGGTGCCAGGGAAGCGGTAAAAAAAGCCCTTGGCGTTCTTGCACAGGAAAATGAAATATTTGCTGCTCATCTGGAAATTGTGGATGACTTCACACTTCAGGAGGGCGTGGAAAGCAAAATTGAAGGAGAGCACAAGAATGCCCAGGCGGCGCTTAAGGAAACCATTGAAGAACTGAAAGCAATATTTGATATGATGGATGATGAATATATGCGTGAGAGGGCAGCTGATATCCAGGATATCGGAAAGCGTCTGATGGCGGAGCTTAAGGGAATTTCCCTTCCTGATATCGGCAGTCTTTCAAGCGAGGCTGTAATAGCTGCCAGAGATTTATACCCTTCCGATACGGTGCGGATCAATCCGGAATTTGTAAAGGGTATTATTACAGAGGAGGGCGGCGTTACCAGCCATGTGTCCATTATTGCAAAAAGCATGAATATTCCTACCCTGGTAGGCGTGGGACCTTTACTTGAGAGTCTTTCAGGAGATGAACTTATCTGTATGGATGCCGAAAAGGGAATTATCGTGATTGATGCGGATGAAGAGACACTTGCAGATTATAAGGTGCGTAAAGAAGACTATGAAAAGGAGCGTGTAAGGCTGCAAAGTCTCAGGAATACGCCTGCAGTAACAAAGGACGGAAAGAAAATCAGTTTATGTGCCAATGTAGGAAATCTGGAGGATATAGAGAAAGCCCTTGAGATGAATATTGACGGCATAGGATTGTTCCGCAGCGAATTTCTTTATATGGAAAATACTCATTTTCCCACAGAGGAAGAGCAGTTTGCGGTTTACAGCAAAGCGGCGGCGCTGTGTCCTCAGGAACTGACGATACGGACTCTTGATATCGGAGGGGATAAGGAGCTGTCTTACTTTGAATTTGAGAAAGAGGAAAATCCCTTTCTCGGCTGGCGTGCCATCCGTATTTCCCTGGATATGAAGGATATGTTCAAGCAGCAGCTCCGGGCGATTCTGCGTGCCAGCGTCTTCGGACATGTGAGAATCATGTTCCCCATGATAATTTCACTGGAAGAACTTAAAATGGCAAAGGACATTACAGAGGAATGCAAAGCAGAGCTTAAGGCAGAAGGAAAAGCCTATGATGAAGATATAGAGCTCGGCATGATGATAGAAACGCCTGCCAGCGTACTTCTTGCTGATGAATTTGCCAGGGAAGCGGACTTTTTCAGTATCGGTACCAATGATTTGACCCAGTATCTTCTGGCAATAGACAGGGGAAATAAAAAGCTGGCGGATAAATATGATTATTTTCATCCCGCAGTTTTAAAGGCAATTTCCCATGTAATAGAGGCAGGACATAAGGAAGGAATCAAGGTGGGAATGTGCGGAGAAATGGCAGGAGATTCCCGTGCCACCGTGAAGCTTCTTTCCATGGGGCTGGATGAATTCAGCATGTCAGCAGGAAGCGTTGACTATGTGAGAGAAAAAATTATTGAATAACAGATAGAAGTATGATATACTTCTGAAAATTGAATATGAAGCAGTCAGGTGTCAGAACAATGACGGATTATTGTCATTGGTTCTGGTGAAAAGGGAAACAGGTGAGAATCCTGTACGAACTCGTCACCGTAATCAGGGAGCAGGAGCCGATATATCACTGGGAAACTGGGAAGATGGCCGATGTGATGATCTTTAAGCCGGGAGACCTGCCTGACTGTTGTACGGAAACGATTGTTTCAAGCCACGAGTAACTGGTTGTACGTTAAAATATGCAGAAGATGAGTTTATAGCTTCATTCTGCAGTTTTTTTGTTGTGTACAACTCCTTTGCCTGTCCGGAAAAGGGGTTTTTCTATTATTTATTTGTATGGCAAGACCGGCAGAAGGGGCAGTCTGTTTCCTGCATTCATGTTGAATGAAACTACATAGTGACGGCAGAAGCTGTCAAAAGGAGGAAGTATGAAGAAGAAATTAGTATCATTACTTGCAGCAGCACTTATGGCAACCCTTTGCCTTGGGGGATGCGGCAGCAAGGGAGCAGATCAGAAGACTGCAATTCTGGTGGTAAGCTTTGGAACAAGCTATAATGACAGCAGGGATATTACCATCGGAGCCATTGAAAACGCTATTGCAAAGGCATTTCCTGATTATGAAGTGCGCAGGGCTTTTACCAGCCAGATTATCATTGATAAGCTGAAGGAGCGCGACGGCCTTGCCATTGACAATGTGGAAGAAGCTCTGGACAGAGCCGCTGCAGACGGCATTACAACCCTTGTCGTCCAGCCTACCCATTTGATGGACGGATATGAGTATACGGACTTGAAGAATGCCCTGGCAGATTATGAAGATAAGTTTGATAAAATTGCTTTAGGTGAGCCTCTGCTTTCCAGCGATGAGGATTTTGATGCTGTAATTAAGGCAATTACCGAAAAGACAGCATCCTATGATGACGGAGAAACTGCAATCTGCTTTATGGGACACGGTACGGAAGCTGATTCCAATGCCGTATATGCCAAAATGCAGGAAAAGCTTACTGCAGCAGGGTATGAAAACTATTATATCGGTACGGTGGAAGCCGAGCCCTCTCTGGATGATGTGCTTGCGGCAATTAACGGAAAAGGAACTTATACAAAGGTAGTACTGGAGCCTTTAATGGTTGTAGCAGGAGATCATGCCAATAACGATATGGCAGGTGATGAAGAGGATTCCTGGAAAACTGTTATTGAAGGGGAAGGTTATGAGGTAGAATGTCTTCTGGAAGGACTTGGACAGATTACAGCCATTCAGGACATCTATGCAGCGCATACACAGGCAGCAGTTGACAGCCTTGCAAAATAAGATAAAAATTTAAGATTCGGAGAATAGAAAGTGAAAAGAATAAGAAACCTTTGGATAGTTCTTTTTGCTGCGATGATAATGATTACCGGTGTGCCAGGCACACCGGTAATATGTCATGGTCAGGAGGAGACAGATAAATCAGATTTAATTGCAGGTGATGAAGAAAGAGCCCCTGCCGTGTCCGTAGGGGAAGAGGGAATGGTTCCGGTTTATGCGGATGACATTAAGGACGGCACCTATGATGTGGAGGTGGAATCCAGTTCATCCATGTTCCGGATTGTAAAGGCGCAGCTGACAGTTGATAAAGGCAATATGACAGCGGTGATTACTTTAGGCGGAAAAGGATATCTGAAGCTCTTTATGGGAACGGGAGAGCAGGCGGTAGAAGCGGATGAGTCGGATTATGCAGACTTTGTTGAGGATGCAGAAGGGGCTTATACTTATACCATACAGGTAGAAGCGCTGAACAGGGAGCTGGAATGCACGGGTTTCAGCAAAAAAAAGGAGAAATGGTATGACCATCAGATTTTATTTGATGCGTCAACGCTGCCGGCTGAGGCTCTTTATGTGCAGCTGTCGCCTGTTGTTTTGGATAAGGCAGATGGAGATTATACCATGGAGGTTAGTCTTGCAGGCGGGACAGGAAAAGCATCGGTAAAATCTCCGGCTTTTGTCACAATAACCGATAAACAGGGAACAGCCGTTATTGAGTGGAGCAGTCCCAATTACGATTATATGATAGTGAACGGTGTGAAATATCTTCCGGTAAATACAGAAGGAAATTCTGTGTTTGAAATTCCGGTCTGGGTATTGGATGAAGAAATGGAAGTGCTTGCCGATACCACCGCCATGAGTACGCCCCATGAAATCGCATATACCCTTACCTTTCATTCGGCTACCCTTAAGCGGTCAAAAAACGGCATATTGACTGCTGTGCTTATTATCTGTGCGGCTGCAGCAGTATGTATTATAGGGATTGGCTTATTTTTCAGGATGCGCAGGAAAAGAAGGAATGCAGGTGAATAAAGAAAGATACGGGAATAAAGGAAGCTACAAGAACAAAAGAAGAAACGGAATTTTGGCGGGTGTCATTTTGCTGATATGCCTGATGATGTTTTCCGGATGCGGGAGTCTTAAGGAAGACGGGGGAAAAGATGAAAATATCAGTCCTTATTTAACCTATGAAAGCAGCATGGAACTGACTTATGCGGAAGATTTTGCCGTGGATTATTACAGCGGCGGCTATAAGCTGATTACTGTTGCTGACGGCAGCAGATACCTTGTGGTGCCGGAAAACGGGGAAGTGCCGGGAGAGCTTGCGGAGGATATTGTGATTTTGAAACAGCCCCTTAACAATATTTATCTTGTTGCCTCCGCTGTTATGGATATGTTCCGGGAACTGGACGCCCTTGACAGTATCCGTTTTTCCGGGCAGAAGGCGGAGGGCTGGTATATTGAAGAAGCAGGGAAGGCTATGGAGGAAGGCAGGATTTTATATGCGGGAAAATATAATATGCCTGACTATGAATTGATTTTATCACAGGGCTGTTCTCTTGCCGTGGAAAATACCATGATTTCCCATTCCCCTGAGGTGGAAGAGAAGCTGAAGGAGTTCGGAATTCCCGTAATGGTGGATTATTCCAGCTATGAAAAGCATCCTCTCGGAAGGGTGGAATGGGTGAAGCTGTATGGCGCATTGCTCAATAAAGAAGAAGCAGCGCAGGAAGCCTTTCAGGCGCAGACGGATATTCTGAAGCGCGTCACAGGGGAAACAGAAGAGGAAGGCTCAGGTGCCGGTAAGACAGTGGCATTTTTTTATATCACTACAAACGGAGCTGTGAATGTGAGAAAATCTTCCGACTATATACCTAAAATGATTGACCTTGCAGGCGGCAGCTATATTTTTGACAGTCTGGGAGAGGAAACAGGCAGTAAATCCTCCATGAATATGCAGATGGAGGAATTTTATAAGGAAGCCAGGAATGCAGATTATCTGATTTATAACAGCACCATAGACGGAGAAATAAAAACTGTGGAGGAACTGCTGCAGAAAAGCAGTATGCTGAAGGATTTTAAGGCTGTGGAAGAAGGAAACGTTTATTGTACTACCAGTGATTTATATCAGCAGTCCATGTCAATCGGCGTGTTTATTGAAGATATTCATAAAATGCTGTGGGCGGAAAAGGACGGACAGGCAAAAATGCAGTATCTTTATCAGCTTGAGTAAGGGAGGAAGCAAAGTGAAGCAGAGGGATAGAAAAAAAACAAGATATATACTGTCCCTGGGACTGCTGCTGACAGGCAGTCTCATTTTCTTTTTATGCAACGTGGGAATCGGCAGCGTTTCCATCTCCTTCAGGGAGCTTGCAGGCTGCTTTACAGGTGCGGAAACTGACAGCACCGTAAGAAATATTGTGATGGATTTAAGAATGCCAAGGGCTCTGGCTGCAATGATATTGGGAGGCGCCCTGGCGCTTTCGGGATATTTGCTGCAGACTTTTTTCCATAACCCCATAGCGGGACCTTTTGTCCTTGGCATTTCTTCGGGAGCCAAGCTGGTGGTTGCCCTTGTTATGGTGTTTTTGCTGGGAAGGGCTGTGAAAATCAGCTCCTTTGCACTGATTCTGGCAGCTTTTGCAGGAGCCATGCTTTCCATGGGATTTGTATTGCTGTTGTCAGGAAAGGTCAACAATATGTCCATGCTGATTATCAGCGGAGTCATGATTGGCTACATTTGTTCCGCAGTCACGGATTTTGTAGTGACCTTTGCAGATGATGCAGATATTGTGAATCTGCATAACTGGTCGAAAGGCAGTTTTTCGGGAATATCCTGGAGCAATGTCAGGGTAATGGCAGCAGTGGTATTTGTAACTTTTGTTGTTATTTTTTTTCTGTCAAAGCCAATCAGCGCTTATGAGCTTGGGGAAGCTTATGCCGGAAATCTGGGAGTCAATGTGCGTCTTTTAAGGGGGCTTCTGGTAGTATTGTCAAGTATTTTGTCCGCATGTATTGTAGCCTTTGCAGGACCTGTTTCCTTCGTGGGCGTGGCGGTTCCTCATCTGGTAAAAAGCCTGTTTGGAACGGCAAAGCCTGTCTTAATGATTCCCGCCTGCTTTTTGGGCGGCGGCGCATTCTGTCTTTTCTGTGATTTAATTGCAAGAACCATGTTTGCGCCTACAGAGCTTTCCATCAGCACGGTGACAGCCGTATTCGGGGCTCCGGTGGTTTTGTGGGTGATGGCAGGCCGCAGGAAGGAAAGGGCATAGACGTGAAAAGAGCGTGGCGGCGGAGAGAGGAAGTATGATGCAGGAAGGAAAGGGCATAGCGGCGGAGAATGGAGATTGAAATGGAAAAGGTATATTTTTCAGCACAGAAAATGTGCGTAGGCTATGAAGGAAAGCCGCTGATTAAAGAAATCAATATTGACATAAAAAGGGGAGAAATCCTGACACTTATCGGACCTAACGGAGCAGGAAAATCCACAATTTTAAAGAGTATTGCAAGGCAGCTTTCTCTGATTGGCGGCGCCGTTTATCTTGACGGAAAGAATACTGCCCTGATGGGCCGTGATGAGCTGGCAAAGAAAATGTCGGTGGTGTTTACGGACAAAATCAAAACGGAAATGATGACCTGTGAGGATGTGGTGGCTACGGGGCGTTACCCCTATACCGGGAAATTCGGGATTTTGTCGAAAGATGACTTTGGCGTGGTAGAGGAAGCTATGGAGCTTGTTCATGTAACGGAAATCAAAAATCAGGACTTTACGAAAATCAGTGACGGGCAGAAGCAGCGGGTGATGCTGGCAAGGGCTATCTGTCAGGAGCCGGAAATTATTCTGTTGGATGAGCCCACTTCATTTCTTGATGTGAAATATAAGCTGGAGTTTTTGTCGGTTCTGATGGAAATGAGAAAAAGGATGGGACTGACCGTAATCATGTCTTTGCATGAACTGGAGCTGGCAGCCAGGGTATCGGATAAAGTTATGTGTGTAAAAGGAGAATACATTGATAAATGCGGACCGCCTGAGGAAATCTTTCAGGAAGATTATCTTATCAGGCTGTTTGATATTTCCCCCCGCCTTTGGCAGGAAGAAATGTGCAGGTCGGTGATTTCTTCTGTCTGCAGGAAGTACTGAAATATCATATCGGCAGCAGCAGTTTTTTCAATTCTCCTGCAGCAACGCTCAAAGGATGATTTTCGTTTTCTACAAAAAGAATTTGACGGCATGGAAGCTCTTCTGATAATGGTATCCGGCAGATTTCATTTTTCAGAAGGGCTTCCTTTGCATATACTTCAGGAATGAAACCAATGCCTAAATCATTTTTTATAATAGGAAGGATTTGGTCCGTGGTAGCAACTTCCAGCTCAGGATTGAAGGTCAGGTTATTTTTATGATAAATGCTTTCGTAAAACTGATAAGTCATGGTGTTTCTGCCATGGCACACAAAGGGATATTCCGCAAGCTCCCTTAGGGAAACAGGGGCATCTGACAGAAAGGAATAGGAGGGACCTGCAATTAAAATGTCCTTAAAATTCATGACAGGAAAGGAATTCAGGGGTTTTTCTATTCGTGCGGGCGTTGCAACAACAGCAAAATCCACAAGTCCGTTTTTGACAGACTCTATGGCTTCACTGATTAAGTGGTTGGGAATCCGGATATGTATCCTGGGATAAATTTTCTTAAAATGATTTAATACCGGTAAAAGCAGGCGGAGAGCGGTCTCGCTGGCACCAATGGTAACAGTTCCTTCCTGCAGTCCGGTGGAGCGCAGAAGTTCATTTTCCGCTGTCTGAATTTGTTCCACCGCAATTTTTAAGTGGGAATAGAGCCGTTCACCTTCGGGGGTAAGGGCTACACCCCGGCTTAAGCGCGTAATAAGTCCGCAGCCCAGTTCATGTTCTAAAAGCTTAACTGTCCGGGAAACATTGGGCTGGTTGTTCTGCAAAGCCTTTGCTGCTTTTGTAAGGTTTTTGTATTTTGCCACATAATAAAATATTTTGTAATACTCATAGTTTATATTCATAATTTGCTCCGTAATTTCTATTGTTATGAATAAAATAGTTTAAATGATATATAAAAAATATATATCTATGATATTATATATGTATTTTACATATTGCTACGGTGAAAGTATAATACCAAAGGATAAAAAAAGCAATGGAAACAGGAAGGATATGATTATTATGAATAAGGATCTTACAGTAGGAAAGCCGGGAACGGTGCTGTGGAAATTTTGCCTGCCTTTGTTCGGCAGTATTATTTTTCAGCAGCTTTATAATATTGCGGACAGCCTTGTGGCAGGAAAGTTCGTAGGAGAAAATGCGCTGGCAGCAGTGGGAAACAGTTACGAAATAACCCTCATATTTATTGCCTTTGCCTTTGGCTGCAATATCGGATGCTCAGTGATAGTGTCGCAGCTTTTCGGTGCAAAAAATTATAAGGATATGAAGACAGCTGTTTACACAACTTTGATTTCCAGCGCTGTTTTATGTGCTGTTTTGATGCTGGCGGGAATTATAGGCTGCAGAGGTTTATTGAATTTAATACATACGCCGGAAGAAATTTTTGCGGATTCCAGGCTGTATCTTGACATTTATATATGGGGGCTTCCGTTTTTGTTCTTTTATAATATTGCAACAGGTATTTTTTCAGCTCTTGGGGATTCCAAAACGCCTTTTGTTTTTCTGGCAATTTCATCAACCTCCAACATTCTTATGGACATTTTGTTTGTAGCTGCTTTTCATATGGGAGTGGCAGGCGTTGCCTGGGCAACCTTCATCTGTCAGGGTGTGAGCTGTGTACTTTCCATTGTAGTTGTGTTTAAGCGGCTTGCGGGAATGCATATCGAGGGAAAAACAGTATGGTATTCCTTTGATATTTTTAAGAAAATTGCCGTTATTGCCATTCCAAGTATTCTGCAGCAAAGCTTTATTTCCGTGGGAAATATTATTATTCAAAGCGTTATCAACAGTTTCGGAGCAGGGGTAATAGCAGGTTATGCCGCTGCAGTGAAGCTGAACAATCTTGTCATTACCTCCTTTACGACCCTGGGAAATGGTATTTCCAATTTTACAGCCCAGAATATGGGAGCAGGAATCCTGGCGAGAGTCAGGGAAGGCTTTAAAGTGGGAGTCAGGATGGTATGGATGATTTGTGTACCCATTGTAATCCTTTATCTGGCAGCAGGAAAAGTCCTGGTGAATTTCTTTATGAACGAGCCGTCTGCAGTTGCCACAAGTACCGGAGTGCAGTTCCTGTATATTGTAACGCCGTTTTACTTTGTGATATCCCTGAAGCTTGTTGCCGATGGAATCTTAAGAGGTGCGGGCCTGATGAAGCAATTTATGATTGGAACTTTTACGGACCTGATTTTGAGGGTGGTGCTGGCTGAGATACTTGCAAGACAGGTGGGCGCTGTGGGAATCTGGTGTGCATGGCCCATTGGCTGGAGCACTGCCATGATATTGTCGGTTTTGTTTTACAGGAACGGACCGTGGAAAAAGAAAAAGCAGGTAAATGCTGCCGCCCGGTTTCGTGACAGGTAAAAAAGAATAGAAATTTACTAAAAATCAGAGGATTGATTATAGAAGAATTTTTCCGTAAATGATATAATTTTCTCATAAACTATTTTTGAATAAGGAGAAAAAGCTATGGAAAGAAGAAAGATGGAGAATCTCGGAATTGAAACATCACTTCTTGGTTTTGGATGTATGCGTTTTCCCAAAACGGAAGATGGCAGTATTAATGAGCCCGAAGCCGAAAGAATGATAGATAAAGCTATTGCAGAGGGCGTTAATTACATAGATACGGCGTATCCGTATCATGAAGGAAACAGCGAAATTGTCGTCGGGAAAATATTGAAAAAGTATGACAGAAGTTCTTTTTATCTGGCAACCAAGCTGCCTGTATGGCTGGTAAATACGGTTGAAGATGTGGATAAATATTTTAACGAACAGCTTGCCAAATTACAGACTGATTATATCGATTTTTATCTGCTGCATGCCATGAATAAGGAACGCTGGGATAAGATGCTGGAAATCGGATGTGTGAAACGTCTGGAAGAGCTGAAAGCGGAAGGAAAGATTAAGTATCTCGGATTTTCCTTCCATGACAGCTATGAAGTATTTGAAGAAATGATAAATTACAGGGATTGGGACTTCTGCCAGATTCAGTTAAATTATATAGATGCCCAGGAGCAGGCAGGCCTTAAAGGCTATCAGCTTACTGAAAGCAAAAAAGTTCCCCTTATTATTATGGAGCCGGTAAAGGGCGGTTCACTGGCAGCTTTCTCTGATGATATTACAGCTAAATTAAAGGCGCTGGATGAAAATGCTTCTCCTGCATCCTTTGCTTTAAGGTGGGTAGGAAGCCTTCCCAATGTAAAAGTGATTTTAAGCGGTATGTCCACTATGGAGCAGGTGGAAGATAATCTGCATACCTTCGCACAGTTTAAGCCCTTAAGCGAAGAAGAAAAGGCGGTCATTGATGATATCACTGCAATACTGAAAGGGCGCGTGCAGAATGGCTGTACGGGCTGCCGTTACTGTATGCCCTGTCCTGCAGGAGTGGATATTCCGGGATGCTTCAACGTATGGAACAATTACCATGTTTACCAGAATTATAATATCGTAAAGTGGAAATGGGAGGAAGAACTGGGAGAAGCACATCAGGCAAAAAACTGTATTAAGTGCGGCAAATGTGAAAAATCCTGTCCTCAGAAGCTTTCTATCCGCCGGGATTTGGAAAAAGTACAGGCCGATTTGGATAAAAAGGAAATGGTTTTGTAAGACAGAAAGAGGTTTACAGCATGAAATTTAAAATGGTGCATGAAAATTATAATGTGTATGATTTGCAAAAATCATTGGATTTTTATGAAAAGGCTTTGGGACTTACCGAAAAAAGAAGAAAGGAAGCTTCGGACGGTTCCTTTATCATTGTTTATGTGGCAAATGAGGAAAGTGATTTTGAACTGGAGCTGACCTGGCTGCGGGATATGGACAGGCCCTATAACCTGGGAGACTGTGAATTCCATCTGGCTTTTCATGCGGATGATTATGAGGCTGCTCATAAGCTGCATGAGGAAATGGGCTGCATCTGTTATGAAAATCCTGAGATGGGAATTTATTTCATTGCAGACCCGGACGGATACTGGCTGGAAATAATACCGGCAGGAAAATAATACCGGAAAAACGGGTACAGAGCCAAAGTCAAAGCGGAGAAAGCAGATATACCGCAATGACTTTGGCTCTTGTTCATGATAATAGAAAGTTCGCTTTGCGAACTTTTATTGCTATAAATAAGAAAAGCATGGATTTTTACCCACACTTCATTATACATCATACCACATTTTAAAAATAAAGTCTAGTAATTTTTTCTTTTTCCAGTAATAATGATATTAGTCCGCGCAAGACGGATTTGTGGCTGTAAGAAAGTCAAAAACTACACGGCTGGCACGACCACTTGGTTCGCTGCCCGCAGAAATAAGGAGAGGGGATGCAGATGAAACAGGAAACAGAAAGAGAAATTACGGGAATATCCAGACAGGCAGAAGAGAGAAATTTAAGGGAAACTCTGAAAGCAGTAAATGCCAATGTGGACAGCTACAGCAGGGAGTGCGCCAAAATGAAAGCCGATATCGATGAAATGCTGGAGCATTATCATGACAATGATGTGGAGGTTCTCACTATTTTAAACAATACCATTACCCTGCATGAGCATATGAAGCGTGCCCTTGAAAGAAATGAAAAGGCAAGGAATAAGCCCTATTTTGGAAGAATTGTATACAGCGATGAGACCTATAATAAGGAAGAATCCATTTATATCGGAAAGGGCGGCATAGCGAAGGATGCCACTCACTTTTTGGTGGTGGACTGGCGGGCGCCGGTTGCAAATGCGTATTATGAAAACGGCCTGGGAAAATGCAGTTATCCGGTACCGGGCGGCAAGCGGATTAAAATTAATCTGAAGCTGAAGAGAACTTATGAGATTGAAGAGGGCAGGCTCCTTGATTTTTTTGATACAGAGGTTGTGGCAAATGATGATTTGCTGACAAAATATCTGGCAAAAAACAAGCAGGCAGTGCTGGGAGAAATCATTGCCACTATTCAGAAGGAGCAGAATGAAATTATCAGGAAATCACCTTACCACAATGTGATTGTGCAGGGGGTTGCCGGTTCAGGAAAAACAACCGTTGCCATGCACCGGATTTCTTATATTCTTTATAATTATCAGGAGCGTTTCAGGCCGGAGGATTTTTATATTGTGGGAAGCAACCGTATTCTGCTCAATTATATTACGGGTGTACTGCCGGATTTGGACGTTTACGGTATCAGACAGATGACCATGGAACAGCTTTTTGTGCGGCTCCTGTATGAGGATTGGGACGAAAAGAAATACCGGATTTTAAGCGGCAGTGATATGAATGCAAAGGATGCCGTGAAAGGAACACTGCAATGGTTCCGGGATTTGGAGGAATACTGCCGGAAGCTGGAATGGGAGATGATACCGAGAAAATCCATATACCTGAATCCCAGGCAGTTTGTAGAAGGAGTAAGGAACGGAAAAACGGGAGTTTATGACGAGACGGAAGGAATGGTAAATCCAAAAGATTTAATCCTTCTGGTATCTTCTGAAACTATAGAACGTTATATCCGGCAAAATCCTGCCGTTTCCATTCAAAGTAAAATCGATATGCTGAACGAAAGGCTCTTAATTAAGATAAAAGATGAATTTCTGGGAAAAGGAGTTACCTATACAGAAAGTGAGAGACGGGCCATTCTTAAGGCTTACAGGGGAAGATACGGAGGAAAGAGCTTTAAACAGACTATTTTTGATTTATATCAGGCGTTCCTTATGAAGCAGCTTAAAAAAGGACATGATGTGGAGATACATACCACAGAGTTTGATGTTTATGATTTGGCGGCGCTTGCTTATCTTTATAAAAGGGTAAAGGAGACGGAGGTAATCAGTGAAGCTCATCATGTGGTTATCGATGAGGCACAGGATTTCGGAATGATGGCATACAGTGTCCTGAAATTCTGCATTAAGGATTGTACTTATACGGTTATGGGAGATGTTTCCCAGAATATTCATTTCGGATATGGGTTAATTGACTGGGAGGAACTGAAAGACCTGCTTCTTGCAAATGAAATGGACAGCTTTGGTGTGTTGAAGAAAAGCTACCGTAATACGGTGGAAATTTCGGAATTTGCCACCAATATTCTTCATCATGGGAATTTTGCTGTTTATCCTGTAGAGCCGATTATCCGCCATGGAAATCCGGTGCAGCTGTCAGAAGTTTCAGGCAGTGCATTGATACAAAAGGCAGCAGAAGTCTGCAAAGGCTGGCAGAAAAAAGGACTTGATACAATAGCAGTGGTCTGCCGGAATGGGAAAAGTGCAGAAAAAGCAGCAAAGGAGCTGGGAAAGTACGCTGATGTAATGGAAAGTGATTTGGAAAGAGCGGTATTCGGCAGCGGAATTATGGTGCTTCCGGTGGAATATACAAAGGGGCTGGAATTTGATGCCGTGTTGATTCTTGACCCGGACAGACAGGATTATCCTGTGGATGACGGACATGCCAGGCTTTTGTATGTAGCGGCAACCAGAGCGCTGCATGAGCTGTGCGTTCTGCATGCCGGAAATCTGACAGGGCTTATTGCGGATCCGATTCCGGAAAGGACAGTTCAAAGACCAAAGGTGGAAGAAAAGACTTCTCAGTTGTTCCGTTCCCCGCAGAAAAAGATTTCCATTGTGCTGGAGCGGACAGGAGAAACAGGAAATAAACCCACAGCCCGGAGCAAAGAATCTGAAGGGAAACCCGCAGTTCCGTATCAGGCAGCAGAAAAAAATTCATTTACTTCAGTACCGGTTAAAAATGCCGCCAGAAAGCCGGCATCAGGCACAGGCAGCAGACAGGCCGGGGAAATGCTGCAGGAAATTTCATTTGGAGATATGCCTGCCACGGAAATTTTACGCCCGGCAGGACACTCCAGAATTGACCTTGCGGTGAAATGGGTGATGAAACAGCCGGACGGGCTGTATATACAAAGTCGCTACGGAGTGCTGCGTTTAAGTCCCGTGGGCAGCGGAATTATCCGGATTACTTTTGCAAAGGGACAGCAGATTGAGGCGGGGATAAACGCAAAGATTGCCGTTGACCGGACGGATAAGGCATGGATGTACAGGGAAGCGGGAGCAGTAGTGGAACTTATGACAGATGAGCTTTGCCTGCAGGTGGATAAGCTGACAGGCTCTATCCGTTATTTGACAAGAGATAAAAAGCTGCTGCTTTCGGAAAGGCGTAAGGAAAGCCGCCAGATGGAAACAGGAGCAGACGGAAAAAATAAGTCATGGCTCTTTTTGGAATGGCAGAAGGGCGAAAATCTGTATGGAATGGGCGCAGGGGATAAAAGCGGTCTGAAACTGCGGGGCAGTGCAAGATATATTTCTCATGGAAAAGGTGCAGATGCTTTGCCGTTTCTTCTTTCTGATAAGGGCTATGGCATTTTAGTATCTTCGCAGGGTCCTGTATTATGCTGTGATGTTTCTGCCTATGGCTCATATCTTTATGAGGAAGGTGAAGTGCAGATGGATTATTATTTTATTACAGGAAAGCAGCAGAATACTATCTTAAATGCGTATGCTTATCTGTGCGGAAAGCTGTAAGGAATGCAACAGGAGGAATAGTACTTAAAATACTTCTAAAATACTACTTTTCAGACGGAAAGTAGTATTTTCTTTTTGATTTTTTACGGCTAAAATGAAACTGTAATAAAAAAGCAGCTGCAGCAGGAATGAAATAAAAAGGAGGATTTGTTATGTATTTTCTGTCTATTATCAGTGTAATTATTGCAACCGGAATTATCTGCCTTACATCCATGGGAGTAGGGGGAAACTATATTGTATGGAGGATATTTGATGTACCGACGATAATAATGTTTTTATTATTGTTTATTCCTCTTTTGGCATCCAGCGGACTTTGGAAGGATTTTAATAATGCATTCCGGATTGGCATAGGAAAAAAGAAGACTGAAAACCTGCTGGAATTAAAGCGGGCAGGGGAAGCTGTGGGATTAAGCATTAAAATAACAGGGGCAGCAGCTATGTTTATTGTGGCAATACAGTTTATTCAGATATTGTATAATCTTGAAGCTCCTTACCTGTTGGGACCCAGCTTTGTGGTGCTGACACTGGCGGTGCTATACGGTATGGGTCTGATAATGATTTTACTTCCCCTGAAATCTATTTTAAATGTGAAGATTCAGGAGTACATCAGTGGGCAGGAATAGCCGTGTGGGAGAAATCGATGAAAAGGCTTGCGTTAGTTATTGGTTATCTGGTTTTGATGTGCATAGTGCTTGGAACGGACAGTCTGCAGCTTTTCAGCCCCGGATTAATCGGAATGTTTTTGCTTGGAAATATTATTCTGATGCTGCCGTATTGTAAAAAAGGTATAAAGCTGATACAGCTAAAGGAAATTTTCGGACAAAATGCCATGATGGCAGGCTATCTGGAGGCTTTTATGCTGGTATTTGTGAGACTGCAGAGGAATGAATTGATACAAAGGAGAATTATAAGCGATTTGGCTCTGGACTTAAGACCTGTGTTTTATGGATTTGTCTGTTATATGATTTGCCGGAAAGGCGCAGAAAAGGGCAGAGAAGAGGGGGCAGGAGAAAAAAATGATACATATGGGGAAAGTGGGCAGAATATAGCAAAGCAGCATTACGAAGAAAAACTGTCTGATGAGCAGAAGGCAGCATCAGTTCCTGATTTGTCTGTCCTTACCAAACGTGAAAGGCAGATAGCGGAACTGATAAAGCGGGGGCTTACCAACAGAGAAATCGGTGAGGAACTTTTTATCTCGGAAACTACGGTTAAAAAGCATGTTTCCAACATATTTGAAAAGCTGGGAATCGGAAGCCGCAGGGATTTAAAATAGCTTGTCAGCATGTTATACTTGTTTGAAAAGGAGTATAAAAATGGAACAAGCAGTACTGGAAAAATATCAGAAAAATGAAGAAGAAGCAGAAATTTCCTTTCTGGAGGACGGAAGGAAAATTACCAATATCGGGAATAAAGCCTTTCTCAGCTGTAAATCGGTAAAAAAACTGATTCTTGCAGATTCGGTAAAAAAGGTTGGGGACTGGGCTTTTGCTCATATGCAGAATCTGGAAATACTGGTGCTGCCCTGTCATGAGATTGTTTTTGGAAAAAAGGTCTTTCTGGATTGCGAAAAACTGCAGCAGATTCAGGTAAGGGGAGATGAAAGCGGGAACCCGGGTATGCCCTGGTTCCTTGCGGCTGCGGTCCGCATATTGAAAAATGAAGGCTTATGCAGGCCGGGGGAAGCAGGAAGCGCCGCAATGCACAGAGAATGGATAAAGGAGTATGACAAGGCTCTTATGTATTTTCTCGGTGAAAATGATGAAGAAGGTTTTGAGCCTGTTTTTATCGGATGGTTCCATGTGGAGGATACCGATGAACAGATTCCCCGGTATGTAAAGAAGAGAAGACAGGAGAAAGCGGAGCTGGTTTTCTTAAGGCTTCTTTATCCTGATTATCTGGAGGAAGCATTAAAGGAAAAGCTGTACTTATATTTAAGGGAGCATATGACAGAAGAGAGTAAAAGCAGTGAAGATATGTCTGTTCTTTCTATAATATGTGATTCCGGTTTGGAGTATGGAAAAGATATCAGATATATGAAAATTCTTGAAAAAGCAGGATGCCTTACTATGGAAACTACTGCATTGTTATTGGAAAAAATGCAGGATGCCCCGCCTGAAATCACCGCTTTTTTACTCAGAAAGGAAGGGGAGTTCAGGCAGGGTGCAGATTATTTTTCGGAATTTGAATTATAAGGCTGCATGCCGGGGCATTCTGCAGAAGGGAAAGAAGGTTATTTCAGGAACCCTTCTATAATTTTCTGTTCGGCTTCTTCTTCCGTAAGGCCCAGTGTGCAGAGCTTTGTAATTTGTTCCCCTGCAATTTTTCCGATGGCAGCTTCATGAATCAGCGAAGCGTCAATGTGTCCTGCATATAATTCAGGAGCGGCATTTACAATGCCCTCTCCTACAAGAATGGCATCACATTCGGAGTGGCCGGAGCAGGGGCAGTTTCCTTTAATGACAGAGTGGTAATTCTGATAAGAATTGCCCTTGGCTACAGAACGTGAAACAAGATCCACACCGGAGCCTTCTCCGTCAAGGGAAACGGTAAAATCGGACTTTGCAGTTTCGTCGCCGTCCGTTAAAAGACGTTCCCGGATAATCAGTTTTGCACCCTTTGCAAGTGCGGCGGTGGTAGTACGGTTGGTATTGGTAACGCCGCCAATCTGCATGGTATCCATTTCCATGTAGGAGTCTTCATCCATGGTAATATCGGTAACAGGGTCAATATTTCTTGCGCCTGTTCCGTTTCCTGTACCGATATGCTTTTCTTTATAGACAACCCTTGCATTTTTTCCGATGATAAAACGGTGAATTCCGTTATGGCGGGCTTCTTCTTCTCCGTCGGAGTGCACGCCGCAGCCGGCGATGATGATGACATCTGCGCCGTCCTCAACGGTGAAGTCATTATAGACCAAATCGCTGACGCCGCTGTGGGTCACACAGGCGGGAATATAAACGGTTTCCTGCTGTGCCTTTGCACTGATGCGGATAATAATTCCGGGTTTATCATATTTGGGTTCTATTTTAATGCTTTCGGAAGACTGCCTCCCGGCGCAGCCCCCGTCTTCGCGGATGTTGTAGGCGCCTTTAAATCCATTCTTCCAGTCTGAAATTTTGGAGAGTAAGGTATCTGTAACAGAATTCATATCAGCACTCCTCCTTTCTTAAATCGCCTTTAGGACAGAAGGCACATCTTTCTTCCGCAAGAAGTCCCGGAAGAACTTCATCGCATTTTCCGAAAGAGCGCACCCTGCCGTCGGCAACAACGGCAATATAATCGGCAATTTCCATGATTCGTTCCTGATGGGAAATAATCACTAATGTGCGTTCGTTATCTGTTTTCAAAGCCTCAAAGGCATTGATCAGATTTGAAAAACTCCATAAATCAATGCCTGCTTCCGGTTCGTCAAATACAAGAACCTGGGCATTTTTACGGTTTAAAACGGTGGCAATTTCAATTCTCTTGCTTTCCCCTCCTGAAAGGCTTGCATCCACATTTCTGTCAATGTATTCCTGTGCGCATAAGCCCACAGTGCTCAGCATGGAGCAGAGCTTATCCTCTGTTAAAGCTGTTTCAGCAGATAATTCAAGCAAATCCCTGACTGTTAATCCTTTAAAACGAACGGGCTGCTGAAAGGCATATGCGATTCCGTTTCTGGCCCGTGCGGTAATAGAAAGACCGGTAATGTCCTCATTGTTAAAAATAATCTGTCCTGAGCTTGGGGTATAAAGACCTGCGATGATTTTGGCAAGAGAGGTCTTGCCGCCGCCGTTAGGTCCTGTGATAACTGTAAGCTTTCCTTTGGGAACGGTTAAATTAATTCCCTTTAATATCTCCTCGTCCTCAGGAGTTTTCCAATGTATATCTTTAAGTTCAAGCATATTGCGCTCCTTTCCTACGTATTGTCTTGTTTCGTATCTACTATTTTACTTCACTTTCAAAAATTTACAAGTAGATACTGCAAAGCTTTGTATTGACAAACAGAGAAAGAGCGATTAGAATATGCCTTACTTGCTCTTGAAAAACACAATATTTTCGTCATCGGAGGACTTTTGACCGCAGTCAATAAGTCGAAAGAAAGATGTCGGGTGCGCCCGGTTATGTAAATAACCAGGGCTTTTTTTTTATAAAAATATTTTTGGAGGAATGAAACATGCGAATACAGTTATCTGACCACTTTACTTACAAAAGGCTGCTGCAATTTGTGATATCACCTGTTTTGATGATGATATGCACTTCACTGTACAGCATTGTGGATGGTTTTTTTGTATCCAATTATGTTGGGAAAACACCTTTTGCGGCAGTCAACCTTGTTATGCCTGTCTGTATGGCATTGGGAACTATAGGGACCATGATAGGCACAGGAGGAAGCGCCGTCGTTTCACAGGCATTGGGAGAAGGAAAGAAGGAACAGGCAAATCAGTATTTTTCCATGCTTGTTTATTGTGCGGTTATCTTAAGCCTTCTGATATCTGCCGCAGGCTTTATTTTTGCCCGGCCTATTTCCGTTTTGCTGGGAGCTGAAGGAGAGCTTCTTAATAACTGCATCATTTACAGCAGGATATTATTTATTGCCCTTACTGCCTTTGTGCTGCAGAATATCTTTCAGAGCTTTTTTGTTACCGCAGAAAAACCCTCATTGAGCCTTAAAATTTCTGTGGCTGCAGGACTGACCAATATGGTGCTGGATTTTCTTTTTATTGTTATTTTTAAGTGGGGAATTTCAGGAGCGGCTATAGCAACGGGAATCGGACAGCTGGTTGGCGGCTTTGTGCCGGTGATTTATTTCGCACGGAAAAATGACAGCCTGCTGAGACTTGTGAAAACAGGCTTTAGCGGAAGAATTCTGCTTAAGACTTTTGGAAACGGCTCTTCCGAGATGGTGACGAATCTTTCCACCTCACTTGTGAATATTCTATATAATTTTCAGCTGATGAAGCTGGCTGGAGAAAACGGTGTTGCTGCTTACGGAATTATTATGTATGTTAATTTTGTTTTTATGGCCATTTTCTTTGGATATGCCATCGGCTGTGCTCCGGTCATCGGATATCATTATGGTGCGGGCAACCGTGACGAGTTGAAAAATCTGTTTAAAAAGAGTGTTATCTTAATGGGCGGATCAGGAGTAGTTCTTATGCTTCTGGCTGAAGTACTTACCGTTCCGCTTGTGACAATTTTTGCCAGCTATGATGCGGGGTTATTTGCCATGACCTGTCACGGATTCCGTCTGTATTCCATAGCCTTTGCCTTTATGGGAATTAATGTTTTTGGCTCTTCTTTCTTTACGGCGCTTGGGGACGGTGCGGTGTCCGCAGCCATTTCTTTCCTGAGGACGCTGGTATTCCAGATTGCGGTTGTTCTTACTTTACCGGTTTTTCTGGGAATTGACGGAATTTGGCTTTCGATTGTATTTGCGGAGCTGCTTGCCCTTGTTGTTACCATAATCTTTTTTGCCGGCAAGAAGAATAAGTATCATTACGCATAGAACATTTCCGCAGAAACTGAATATGGGAAAAAGTGGTAAAAAGAATGATAATATTTGATTTATCGGGCAGAATTTGGTATGATATGATAATAAAAGCACGTTTTGCGAACTTTCTATGATTTTGACTGCTGATAAATCAGGAGGATATAAATATGTACCAATGCTCAGCTCATTTTTACCTCTTCGACCATAAGAATCAATTACAGAAGATTATAAAGGAAATGCCGCCGCTGCCCCATTTTTCCCATGTTTTTGCGGAAAGTGACAGTCTGGATGCAGAATTGATTAAAGATGCTGATGTGATTATTGCGGATTTACAGGATATGGATATTACAGACAGCCTGAAGCTTTTGTCTTCTCACAGGAAAGAGGATGCAGAAGTGATTATATGTGTGGATAAGCAGCAGACGGATATACTTATGGAAAATGATTTGTCCGGCATTACGGATATCTGGAATTTACCTCTTTCGGAAGAAGAAATCAGATTCCGGTTTTTAAGGTGGCAGCAGAAGTATAAAATGAGCAAGGATTTCTGGCAGACAAGAAATTATCTGGACACTACGATCAGCAGTGTTCCTGACCTTGTCTGGTACAAGGATAAGGAAGGCGCCCATATAAAGGTAAATGAAAGCTTTTGCAAGGCAGTTAATAAAACCATGGAGCAGATTGAGGGGCGGGGACATTATTATATATGGGATATTGAGCCGGATGAATATGCCAAGGGTGAATATATCTGCATGGAGTCGGAATACGAGGTTATGGAAAAAAGAGAAACCTGTGTGTTTGATGAAACTGTGAAAATCGGGGACAGCTTAAGGCAGCTCAAAACTTACAAGTCACCTCTTTTTGACCTGGACGGAAGCGTTATGGGAACTGTGGGCATTGCAAGCGACGTAACTCAGGAACAGATTTACCGGCAGATGATTATCAATAATGCCAATACGGATTTTCTTACGGGACTGTATAACAGAAGATATATGTACCAGTATATTGAACAGGAAGGGGAGAAGCCGCTTACGGTTTATTACCTTGATATTGATAATTTTAAGAGTGTCAATGATAAGTATGGTCATCAGGAAGGTGACAGGGCTCTGGTTCTTACCTCCGATGTATTGAAGAAATGTATGCCGGATGCCATGATTGCCAGAATCGGCGGTGATGAATTTCTGATAATCCAGCTGGGAAGCTTCACAGAGGAAGATGCAGAAAAGACCAGAAAATGGCTGCAGGGGAGACTTGAAGAAGCGTATGCGCAGTATAACAGCCTGCAGGCTCTTTCAGCCAGTATCGGTACATCGCATTCGGGTGAAGGCAAAGCGGTACTGGATTTACTGATTGGAGAAGCAGATGCTTTCATGTACCGTGAGAAGAATCAGAAGAAGCAATTAAAGAAATAAATCAGCGTGATATAAAAACCTGTCTGTTTCCCTTTTAGCGGCTGCGGACAGGTTTACTCTTTTCTTATGGACGCAGATGTGTTTTAATGAGACAGGGGGAATAAAAGAAAATTTAACAGATAAAGGAAGCGTTTGTTACAGCTTTGCTTTAAAGGTGGTAAAATGGAAGGCATTTTATACGGAGTGGGAATAGGACCGGGAGACCCGGAACTTTTGACATTAAAGGCAGTAAGGATTATAAAGGAAAGTGATATTATTGCGGTTCCGGCGAAGGAGGCAGCATCCTGCACTGCTTATCAGATTGCTTTGAAAGCCGTGCCGCAGATGGCAGATAAACCGGTTTTAACGCTGCCGGTTCCCATGACTACAGATAAGGAAAAGCTTGATGCAAGCTATGAGGAAGGTTCATTAAAGCTGCAAAAGGCTCTTGAAAAAGGAAAAAAGGTTGCCCTTCTGAATCTGGGCGACCCTACCATATACGGTACCTGCATGAAATTTTATGAAAGAATTGTAAAAGCAGGTGGGAATGCCGAAATAGTAAACGGAGTTCCGTCCTTTTGTGCCGTGGCAGGCGCTCTTGGAATTGCCCTTTCGGCAGAAAAAGAAAAGATTCATATTCTTCCGGGATATTACTGTCTGTCTGATGTGGAAGCTTATGGGGATACCAGAATTCTGATGAAATCCGGCGGGAGAGTGGATGAGGTAAAGACGCAGCTTGTTAAGCTGGAAGAGGCAGGAAAGATAAAAGCCTGTGCTGTTACGGACTGCGGCATGGAAAGCCAGGAAATCTGCAGGGACATCAGGAAGCTGGATGAAAAAGCGGGGTACTTTACGACAATAGTTATTAAAGAGCAGGGTAAATAAATGGAACAGTATGTGACCAGGAATCAGAAACAGCTCCGGTGCGGAATTACTACGGGCACCTGTGGGGCGGCAGCGGCGGATGCGGCGGCAGCCCTTCTTTTGACGGGTATTTTCAAAGAAAATGTGATTCTTCATACCCCTAAAGGAATTACGGTTTCCGTTCCGGTAGTTTTATCCGGCAGGACGGAAAAACGGGTGGAATTTATGGTGGTAAAGGACAGCGGGGATGACCCTGATGTGACCAATCATACCAAGGTTTACACGGCGGTGGAAAAACTTCCGGAGGATGCCGTCCTGCCGGAAACCGTCTTTTGTGATGAGGCATATCCGAATCTTTACCTGGACGCAGGAGAGGGAATCGGGCGGGTGACCCGTGAAGGACTGGAGCAGAAAATAGGACAGGCCGCCATTAATCAGGTTCCGAGAGCCATGATTTTTAAAGCTGTAGAAGAAATCCGGCGTCTTTCGGAGTACAAAGGCAGGCTGATGATTACGGTGCGGATTCCGGAAGGAAAAGACCTGGCAGCCAAAACCTTTAATCCCAGGCTTGGAATCGTGGGAGGAATTTCGGTGCTTGGCACCAGCGGCATTTTGGAGCCTATGAGTGAAAAGGCCATTGTGGATACCATAGAAACGGAAATCAGGCAGCTCAGCGCACAGGGAATAAAAAATATTCTGGTAACTCCGGGAAATTATGGGCAGGGATATGCGGCGGAATATCTTCATCTGAAACTTGCGGACAGCATTAAGTGCAGCAATTACATCGGAGAAACTCTTGATTTGGCGGTTTCCTACGGTATGGAAAGGTTCCTTTTGGTGGGCGACCTTGGAAAGCTTGTAAAACTGGCTGCGGGCATTATGAATACCCATTCCAGAGTGGCAGACGCACGATGTGAAATTCTGGCGGTGCATACGGTGCTTAGCGGCGGCAGCAGGGAAATGGCAGAGCGGATTATGAATTGTATTAACACGGAAGAAATTCTTAAATTATTAGAGCAGTGGCAGCTTAAGGAAGCGGTAATGGAAAGCCTGTGCCGGAAAATACAGGAGCACGTATCAGGAAGGGCAGGAGAAAAGCTTAAGACGGGGGTTATCCTGTTTTCCGGACGTTTTGGATTTCTCGGGCAGACAAAGGAAGCGGGAGAACTGTTGAAAATTTACAGGCAGCTGTGACCTTCGTGGCAGCAGAAAGGAAAAGAATGGTACATTTTGTAGGGGCAGGTCCCGGAGCAACTGATTTAATTACCATAAGAGGATTGAAGCTGATTCAAAATGCGGATATTATTATTTATGCGGGTTCTTTAGTGAATCCTGAACTTCTTAAGGAAGCAGGGCCGGAATGCCGGATTTATAACAGCGCCCATATGACCCTTAAGGAAGTAATAGAGGTTATGGAAGATGGGGAAAAAGCTTTCCTTACAACCGTCCGTCTTCATACCGGAGATCCTTCTTTGTATGGGGCAATCAGGGAACAGATGGATGAACTGAAAAAAAGAAATATCTCCTTTGACATCTGTCCGGGGGTCAGTTCTTTTTCGGGAGCAGCGGCAGCGCTTCAGGCAGAGTATACGCTGCCCGGAGTTTCCCAGAGTGTAATTATTTCAAGGGCAAAGGGCAGGACGGAAGTGCCGGAAAAGGAAGAACTGAAAGCGCTGGCAGCCCATCAGGCTACCATGGTGTTGTTTTTATCATCTGCACTGGTACAGGATGTGAAGCAGGAGCTTTTGGAGGGCGGATATGCGCCTGATACACCTGCGGCGGTAGTTTATAAAGCCACCTGGCCGGAAGAAAAGGTGCTCAGAACCACACTTGATAAGCTCCCGGAAGAAATGGCAGCAGCAGGAATCCGTAAAACGGCTCTTATTGTTGTGGGAGGGGTGCTTGGGGAAAGCTATGAGAAATCCAGGCTTTATGATGCATCTTTTACCACGGAGTTCAGAAAAGGGAAAAGTGAGCCATGACGATTGTAATGTTTGCCTGCAGCATAAGAGCCTGTGAGCTGATGCAGGAACTGAAACAAAAAATAGAAAATGAAAATCCCGAAACTGCCGTTATCTGCAAGGTGAAGTGCTCCGCCCTGAAAGAGCAGTCGGAAGAAAAAAGCCTTGGGGAGCTTACAGGAGAATGGTTTGCAAAGGCGGATGCGCTGTTGTTCATCTGCGCTGCGGGAATAGCGGTGCGCAGCATTGCTCCTGTTTTACATCATAAGTCTGTGGATCCGGCAGTGCTGGTTATGGATGAAACGGCAAAATTCTGCATTTCACTGCTGTCGGGACACGCAGGAGGGGCCAATGAGCTGGCAGAAAGAATTGCAGTACTTTTTAAGGAAAAAGGAACCCTTCCTGTAATCACTACGGCTACAGACAGGGAAGGAAAGTTTGCAGTGGATGATTTTGCCAGAAGGAACCGCCTGTTCTTAACGGACTGGCAGCTGGCAAAGGAAATTTCCGCAGGGATTCTTCAGGGAGAAAAAACCGGTATTTTATCGGAAGCTGTTATAGAAGGAAACTGCCCGGAGGGGCTTAAAATAGTCGGTTCCGGGGTATTTTCGGAGGAAGAAGAGAAAGAAAAAGACTGTCTGAAACAAAAATTCCGGACAGGTATTCTGATTTCAGGGAAAGAAAGGAAAAAACAGCCTTTTGGAAAAACATTGCAGCTTATTCCCCCTGTTTTTTATGTGGGAATCGGCTGTAAAAAGAATACCTCTGTGAAAAAAATAGAAGAGGCTGTTGAAAGCTGTTTTCAGGAAGAGGGGCTTTTGTTAAAGGGAATTTGCTGTATCGCCAGCATTGATTTAAAAAAGCAGGAGAAAGGAATCCTGGATTATTGCAAAAAGAGGGAACTTCCTTTTATCACCTATTCTGCCCGGGAGCTTATGGAGACGGAAGGAGATTTTACAGCCTCCGGCTTTGTGAAGCAGGTGACGGGAGCAGATAACGTCTGTGAAAGAAGCGCAGTGCTTGCAGCCAGGCTGCAGGGAAAAAAGAAAGCGGCGGGACAGGAAAAAGGCGCAGCGGGACAGGTGTGTGTGCCGGGATTTAAGGAAGACACTGAAGGAGAAGCAGTCAGGCTGCTTGTAAGGAAAAAAAGCTATGACGGTGTTACCATAGCCGTGGCAGAAAAAACAGGGAGGCTTAAATTTTGAAAAAGCTTTTTGTAGTGGGAATCGGTCCCGGAGATGAAAACAAGATGACAGGAGAAGCAAAGGAAGTGCTTGCCCGGTGTCAGGTAATTGCGGGCTATCAGGTGTATGTGGATTTAATTAAGGATAGGTTTCCCCAAAAGGAGTATATCGTAACGGGAATGAGGCAGGAACGGGAAAGGTGCCTTCTTGCCCTGCGCTCAGCCGATGCAGGTAAGCATACTGCGGTGGTATGCAGCGGTGATGCCGGCGTGTACGGCATGGCAGGAATATTGCTGGAAATGGGGATTCAATTTCCGGAAGTGGAGATACAGATAGTGGCAGGAGTCAGCGCAGTGCTTTCGGGAAGCGCACTTTTAGGCGCAGCTGTGGGACATGATTTTGCAGTCATCAGCTTAAGTGATTTGCTGACGCCCTGGGAAACCATTGAAAAGCGGCTTTTGGGGGCGGCAATGGCGGATTTTGTCATCTGCCTTTATAATCCTGCCAGCAGGAAAAGAAAGGATTATCTTATGCGTGCCTGCGACCTCATTCTGCGTTATCAGAAGCCGGAAACAGTCTGCGGCTATGTCAGAAATATCGGCAGGGAAGGCGAAGAGTGCCATGTTCTTTCCCTTAAGGAGCTGCGCGATTTTCAGGCAGATATGTTCACTACGGTGTTTGTGGGAAATTCCATGACAAGAAGAATCGGAGATAAAATGGTAACGCCCCGGGGTTATGAATTAGGGGAAAAGAAATAACATAAATTGTTGACGGCATAAAGGGTTTGTATAGGGAGACTTTAATGAGAATCGTAATTTTCGGCGGAACAGCGGAAGGAAGGCTTTTGGCGGAAAGCTTCCGGGGAACGGAACTGGAACTTCATATTTGTGTGGCAACAGAGTATGGCGCATCCCTGCTTCCAAAGAGGGAAAACATCGTTGTGCATATGGGACGTATGCAGGAAGAGGAAATGGAAGACTTTTTAGCTGAGATTTCCCCTTCCTATTGTCTTGACGCCACCCATCCTTATGCTGCCAGAGTAACGGAAAATATTCGGAGAGCCTGTGAAATACAGAAAATTCCATATATCAGAATTTACCGTAAGGAGGAAGACACTTCGGAGTTTGCCTCTGTGCGTAAGGAAGAAGGAACTTCAGAATTTGCTTCTGTACGGAATGTGGAAGAAGCTGCAGGCTTTTTGCAGGATACCACAGGCAATATTCTGATCACTACAGGCAGTAAAGAGCTTGAGAAATACAAAGTGATTCCGGAATACACCAGGCGGTGCTTTGCCAGAGTGCTGCCGACGGTATCTGTCCTTGAAAAATGTGCGGAACTTGGTTTTGAGGGCAGAAATCTGATAGCCATGCAGGGTCCGTTTAATGAGGAAATGAATTATGCCCTGATGAAGCAATGTGATATTAAATGGATAGTGACTAAGAATTCGGGAAAAGAAGGAGGCTATCAGGAAAAGTGTGAGGCGGCTCTTCGTGCAGGTGTGAATATTCTTGTGGTGGAAAGACCAAAGGAGTGTCTTGCAGGCGGGAAGGATACCGGTGAACCGGGAACGGACGAAGAAACTGCCGAAAAAACAGCCGCACAGGAAAAGGTAATGAATCTGCCCCGGGCAATTTCCTTTTTGAAGCAGTTCCTTCCGGCATCTGAGGCAGAAAAAAGAAAGGTGTATCTTATCGGCATGGGTCCCGGAAATCCGGAGCTTTTGACGGAGGAAGCCCGGAAATGCATTCAAAAAAGTCAGGTGCTGATAGGTGCACAGCGAATGCTGGATATCAGCAGGGCAGCTGTAAAGGAAGCAGGAGAAAAGCCTGTTTTTAAAAGCTATTTAAAAGAAGAAATTGCAGACTTTTTAAGGGAACATACTGAATATCTTCAGGCAGCAGTCCTTTATTCCGGCGATGTGGGATTTTATTCCGGAGCAAGGGGAATGAAGGAGCTCTTAACTGATTTTCAGGTACAGGAGGTTTCCGGCATTTGTTCCCCCGTTTATTTCTTAAACAAGCTGGGAATACCCTGGGATGAAACACTGCTTGCAAGCTGTCATGGAAAACAAATCAATCTGATACCTCTTATTAAAACACATAAAAGGGTCTGTGTTCTTTTGGGAGAAAGGGACAGGATTGCCAGGGTCAGCCGCAGCCTTCTTGCATTTCATATGGATAAGGTGAAAATTACGGTAGGAGAGAGGTTATCCTATCCGGAGGAAAGGATAATTTCCGGCACCGCTGCAGATATGGTATCCGGAGAGTTTGACAGTCTTTCGGTTGCTTTATTTGAGAACGATGCGGCAGAGAATGGCAGAATCGCGGCAGGAATCAGGGATGAAGCTTTTATCAGGGGAAAAGTGCCTATGACCAAGGAAGAAATCAGAACGCTTTCCCTGTCTAAGCTGGGGCTTTGGGAAAATGCGGTATTATATGATATCGGAGCAGGTACGGGCTCTGTTTCCATAGAAGCTTCCCTGTGGTGCCCTTCAGGACAGGTCTATGCCATAGAAAAAAAGCCTGAGGCAGCAGCGCTGATAAAGGAAAATAAAATCCGCTTTCAGGCGGAAAATCTGGAAATTATAGAAGGTACGGCGCCTGAATGCCTGAAGGAGCTGAAGGAGCCTGACTGTGTGTTTATCGGGGGAAGCAGCGGAAGGCTGATTCCCATTATCAGAGAAGTGAGAAAGAAAAATCCTTCTGCCCGGTTTGTGGTGAACGCCGTTACACTGGAGACCATGTCGGAAATAAGCCGGATAAAGGAGGAATTTCCGGAATACCGGGAAATGGAAGTAATACAGGTGAATGTGGCAAGAAGCAGAAGCCTTGTGGGATATCAGTTGATGAATGCGGAAAATCCTGTGATGATTGCTTCTTTCGGCCCTGTTTCGGGATAGGAGCCGGAGGGCAAAAGGCATTATTTAAAGTTGTGTCCGGCATTCAGCACAAAACTTTTGCCCTTACTCCAAATTGCGGATATAACATTTTCTAAATGTTCTGTGTAAAGGCTTGAAAACGGACGCAACCGGCCGAAATTCGCCATCCATGGCTCACTTTCGGCCTTTCATCGGCGTCCTGCCGCTGAATTGCTGGCAGGATACAGAACATTAAGAAAATATAATATCCTTCATTAGTCGCAACTGCAAAAAGTTTTGTGCAGGATGCCGGTAACTACTTTAGATAAAACTTTTGCCCCCCGAATCAGGAGAGGTGATTGTGAAGCGGTGAGTTTGAAATCTTTAGAAAGATAAGAAAGGAATGGTTATAGGAATGAGCAAAGCCATGCCGAGAATTTTATTTGCGGCTCCCAAAAGCGGCAGCGGAAAAACGATGATTACCTGCGCAGTGATAGAGCTGTGCAAAAGGAGAAACTTAAAAACAGCTTCTTTTAAATGCGGGCCGGATTATATAGACCCCATGTTCCACAGAAAGGTGCTGGGCATCCCTTCCGGCAATCTTGATACCTTTTTTACCGATGAGAAGACTACAAGATATCTTCTTTCAAAAAAGGCAAGGCAGGCGGATATTACCATACTGGAAGGGGTTATGGGCTATTATGATGGTCTTTCCGGAACCAGTGAAAGGGCAAGTACCTATGAAGTGGCATGGGTTACAAAAACTCCGGTAATTCTTGTTGTGGACGGGAAAGGCGCCAGTGTTTCCCTGGCAGCGGTCATTAAGGGTATCATGGAATACCGGAAGGACAGCGGCATTAAGGGAATTTTGCTTAACCGTGTTTCCGCAGGCTTTTATGACAGGCTGAAGACTCTTATTGAAAAGGAATGCCGGGTGCCTGTGCTTGGATTTATGCCGGAACTTAAGGATTTGACGGTGCCATCAAGGCATCTTGGACTGATTGCTCCTGAAGAGATGGAAGCATTTCATGAGTGGATTCAGAAAACAGCGGATACGCTTGAAAAAACAATAGATTTTAAGCAGCTTTTTGCCATAGCGGAAGGGGCGGAAGAATTAGAGGAGGAAGAGCCTTCCATAAAGAAGCTTACCGGAAAGGTGAGAATAGGAATTGCAAGAGATGAAGCCTTTTCTTTTTATTATTCCGAAAATCTGCAGCTGCTTGAAAAAATGGGTGGGGAAATCGTTACTTTTTCGCCTATCCATGATAAGCAGCTGCCGGAAGGGCTGGACGGACTGATTTTAGGCGGCGGATATCCGGAAATTTATGCAAAAGAACTGGAAGAGGCAGGGGAAATGCGCAGTGCCGTAAAAGAAGCCTGCCTTGCCGGAATGCCTGTCCTTGCCGAATGCGGCGGATTCATGTACCTGCAGAAGGAACTTCAGATGTCGGATGGCAGTGTTCATGAAATGGCGGGGGTTTTAAACGGCGGGATTTTTCCTACCGGGAAGCTGTGCAGATTCGGATATATAGAAGCTTCCGCTCTTACTCCGGGTATATTGGGAGAGGCGGGAAGCAGTATAAAAGGGCATGAATTTCATTATTTTGACTGCTCCATAAACGGAGCTGCTTTCAGTGCCCAAAAGCCCCTTGCAGGTTCTTCTTATCCCTGTATGGTGCATACCGCCTCCATGGCAGCAGGCTTTCCTCATTTTTACTATTACAGCAATCCGGATATGCTGTATCATTATCTGGAAAGCTGCCGGAGCTTTCGGGCAGGGAGGCTTGCCAAAAAGCACTGGGATGATATAGCAAAACCCATTGACAGTCTGGGACTTTTGGAGGATATGACAGTAAAACTCTGCCGCATCAAGGGCGAAGAAACGCCTTATGATTTATCTAAAAAAGCCCTGCTTGTTCTTTGCGCTGACCATGGTGTAGTGAAGGAGGGAGTTACCCAGACAGACAGCTCCGTGACGAAAATTGTCAGCGAGAATTTTGCAAAAGGAATGTCTTCCGTGAATTATATGGCAAAAACTGTGGGAGTAGATGTTTATACGGTCGATATGGGAATAAACGGACCCTGTTATCCTGATAAGGAATTGAAAACAGGAGCCGTTATAGACAGAAAAGTTGCAAAGGGCAGCAGCAATCTTGCCGAAGGACCCGCTATGACCCCCACGCAATGCAGAGCGGCTGTTGAAACGGGAATAGAGCTGGTCGGCGAATTAAAGAAGATGGGTTATACCATAGTGGCAACGGGAGAAATGGGAATCGGAAATACTACTCCTACCAGCGCCCTTGCAGCAGTATTTTTAAACCTGCAGCCGGAAGCGGTTACAGGTAAGGGAGCCGGGCTTTCTAAAGAAGGAATCAGCAGAAAATGTCAGGTGGTTTTAAGGGCAGTAAACAGGGTAAAGGAAAAAGGGCTGACAGACCCTATGGATATTCTTGCAGAAGTGGGAGGCCTTGAAATTGCTGCCATGGCAGGAGTTTTTCAGGGCGGAATCAAGTACAGGATGCCCATAGTCATCGATGGCGCAATTTCCTGCGTGGCAGCACTTGCAGCCTTTAAAATAGACTGCCGTGCGGCGGATTTTATGCTGGCTTCCCATCAGTCCGAAGAGGTGACGGGAAAACTTGCCCTGAAAGCCCTTTCGCTGAAAGCCCCTGTTCATGCCGGAATGTGCCTGGGGGAAGGCAGCGGGGCAGTGGCCTTATTTCCCCTTCTTACTATGGGGATGGAGGTCTATAAGAATATGGGAAGCTTTTCGGAATATCAGATTGAAGCTTATACCAGATTTTGCTAGACTGGAACAGGAAAGGGAGACAATGCTATGCTTGATTTGGTGACGGGAGGAAGCGGCAGCGGCAAATCGGAATATGCGGAAATGCTTGCAGTGGAGGCTCATGGAAAAAGCCCGAAGGGAAAGCTTTATTATATTGCCACCATGTATCCTTATGATGAGGAATGTATAAAGCGGATTGAAAAGCACAGAAATATGAGAAGTCAAAAGGGATTTACCACCATAGAATGCTATACTCATCTGGAGCAGGTACAGGTGACCGGGGAGGATGTGGTTTTGCTGGAATGTATGTCAAATCTTCTTGCCAATGAAATGTACCGGGAAGAGGGACGGATAAAGCCGGGAACGGAAACAGATGGTGTGGATGCCATTTTAGGGCCTTTATTTGTACTGGCAGATAAGGCAGCTCACGCAGTGGTGGTTTCCAACGAGGTTTTTTCTGATGGAGTGGAATATGAGGAGGAAACAAAGCAGTATGTAAGGCTGCTTGGTGAAATAAACAGAAAAATCGGTAAAAAGGCGGATAAGGTAACTGAAGTTGTCTGCGGAATTCCGGTTTTTGTGAAAACCTGAAAGTAAGCTTCCGGGTACGCATTGCTGCCTGCAGGACAGGCCTTGCCGCCGCAGGGCGGATGCTGCCTGTGTGCAGAGAGGAAAGGATGAAAAATTGTGTTAAATTCTTTGGTGATTGCTTTTGCCATGTATTCAAAAATTCCCATGCCAAAAGTGGAATGGAAAGAAAAAAATATGAGTTACAGCCTTTGCTTTTTCCCTCTTGTGGGAGTTGTGACAGGGCTTTTGGAACTTTTCTGCTTTCATGTGCTTAAGTATCTTTCGGCAGGAAAGGTTATGACAGCGGCTTTTATGACCGTTCTTCCTGTTTTGATTAACGGGGGAATTCATATGGACGGCTTCCTGGACACGGTGGATGCAAAAAGCTCCTGGAAACCGGCGGAGGAAAGGCTTAAGATTTTAAAAGACCCTCATACGGGAGCTTTTGCTATTATTTACGGGATTGTTTATCTGCTTGCTGTTTTGGGGCTGTATACGGAGATAACGGAAAAAGGGCTGCAGCTTTTGGCTGTGGGCTTTGCATATGAAAGGGTTTTAAGCGGCTTGTCCGTAGTAACCTTAAAGAAAGCAAAAAAGGACGGAATGGCGGCGAAAAGTGCAGATGCCGCAAAGAAAAATGTAAAGTGGATTATGGGCGCGGAACTGGCAGTCTGCGGGGCGGCATTTATTATATTACATCCTGTATATGGGGCGGTCTGCATGGTCACCGGGCTGCTTTGCTTTTTTTATTACCGTCATATGGCCTACAAACTTTTCGGGGGAGTAACCGGGGATTTAGCAGGCTGGTTTTTGCAGGTTTGTGAGCTTTTGCTGATGCTGGCGCTGGTTTTTTCAGAGAAGCTGGCGGCGTTTTTGTAAAACGGCAGGAAAGGAGAAGGCAGAATGATATTAGTGATTGGCGGCGCCTTTCAGGGCAAAACGGAATATGTAAGGGAAAATTTCGGGGAAAGTAAAAGAGTAATCAATCATTATCATCTGAAGGTGAAGGAGGAGCTTAAAGAGGGTAAAGACCCGCTTAAGGAAGCGGAAGCTCTCCTTGCAGAAACAGAAGACTGTGTGATTATCAGTGATGAAATCGGTTACGGACTGGTTCCTGTGGATGCCTTTGAAAGACAGTACAGAGAAGCGGCAGGAAGAGTAAACTGCTTCCTGGCAAAAAGGGCGGAGCAGGTAATCAGAGTAGTGTGTGGAATCGGCACACGGATAGCATAAGCAGATAATTGTGCAGGGCAGGAAGGAAGAGGCAGATGAAAGTATATTTAATCAGGCACGGAAAAACCAGGGGAAATCAGGAGCACAGGTATGTGGGGGCAACTGATGAAGACTTGCTTCCTGAAGCAGAAAAGGCGCTGGGTTTGAGAAAGCAGGAGATAAAGGAAAAAGCAGGGGAGGGCTTTTTACAGGCAGAGACAGTGTATGTCAGTCCTTTAAAGCGCTGCAGGCAGACAGCTTCAGTTTTGTTCCCCGATAAAGAGCAGGTCGTAGCGGAAGGCTTACGGGAGTGTGATTTCGGGGAATATGAATATAAAAATTATCAGGAGCTTTGCGGCTATCCTGCCTATCAGGAATTTATTGATTCAAACGGGGAGAGCGGTTTTCCCGGAGGTGAAACTTTAAAAACCTTTCAGGACAGATGCGTAATGACGTTTGATGAAATCGTGGGGAAAAAGCTTCAGGAAGAGGATAGCGGACAGTCCATTGTACTGGTAGTGCACGGCGGCACCATTATGGCAATTCTGGACAAATATGCCAGACCTCACAAGAGTTACTATGAGTGGCAGTCTGAGAACGGGGCATGCTTTGAAGCAGTTGTTGTACAGGAAGAAGAAGGTTTTTATCTGGGAGATGTAAGAAAAGTATGATAAAGGAAGTGCTTTCTGAGAGAATTTTCATATTGTGCATCGCCTTTCTTCTTGATTTATTGTTGGGAGACCCGCATTTTTTGTGGCATCCGGTAAGAGGAATGGGAAGTGTGATTTCCAGAACGGAAAAGCTGCTTCGGAAGATGCTGAAATTAAAGGACGGAAAAGAAGAAGATAAAGGGAAAAAACTGACAGCGGGAGGAATATTGGTGCTTGTCACTTTAGTTTTGGCTGTAGGGGTTCCGGCAGCTCTGCTTTATCTGACACAGTGCATTCATGCAGGGGTGCGGATTTGTCTGGAATGCATTATGTGCTATCAGATGCTTGCCATGAAATCTTTAAAGGCAGAAAGCATGAAGGTGTATGATGCGTTCAGAAGGGAAGGACTCCCCGCAGCCAGGAAAGCGGTATCCATGATTGTGGGCAGAGATACGGAAAGGCTGGAGGAAGAAGGCGTTATTAAGGCAGCAGTGGAGACCGTGGCGGAAAACACCTCTGACGGTGTCATAGCTCCTCTTTTTTATATGCTGGTCTTCGGCACTTTGGGAGGATTTTTTTACAAGGCGGTAAATACCATGGATTCCATGATTGGCTATAAAAATGACGTATATTTTTATTTGGGCAGGGCAGCGGCAAAGCTGGATGATGTGATGAATTTTATTCCTGCAAGAATTGCAGCCCTTATGATGATTTTAGCTTCCTTTCTGCTTGGATTTGACGGAAAAAACGCATTTAAGATTTATAAAAGGGACAGGTATTGTCATGCCAGCCCAAATTCTGCGCAGACGGAAAGTGTCTGTGCGGGAGCGCTTAGAGTGCGTCTTGCGGGAGATGCCTGGTATTTTGGGAAGCTTTATCAAAAGCCCTTTATCGGAGATGAGAAACGGAAAGTGGAATGGGAGGATATTAGAAGAGCAAACAGGCTTTTGTACGGGACTTCCTTTCTTACACTTTTTTGGGGAATTGCAGTATTGCTGCTGATAGTTTACAGCTTATGAATGGCATGGCGGGAGGCAGGGAAGAATGTCTGATTTATATTATCCTCATGGAGGCGACTGCTACAGAAATCAAATTGATTATGACTTTTCCATAAATATTAATCCTCTGGGAATGCCGGAGGAAAGCAAACGGGCAGCTTTTGAAGGAATCCTGCTGTCAGACAGATATCCTGATTACAAAGGAGAGGCTCTTTGCCGGGCTCTTGCAAAAGCGGAGGGTGTTCCGGAAGAATCTGTCATTTTAGGAAACGGTGCGGCTGAATTGATTTACGGCTTATGCCATGGTCTGCAGCCCAAAAAGAGCCTGATACCGGTTCCTTCCTTTCAGGAATATGAGGCGGCTGTTTTAAGTGCCCGGGGCGAAATAACGTATTATATAATGAAGGAAGAAGCGGATTTCAGGTTATCGGAGGAAATTTTATCTTTGATTACGGAGGATACGGATATTCTTTTTTTGAGTAATCCCAATAATCCTACAGGCAGCCTTACAGATAAGGCGCTTCTTATGAAAATAGCAAGGCGCTGTGAAAAAACGGGTACATGGTTTTGTCTGGATGAGTGCTTTCTGCCTTTTCTTGACAGGGAAGGGGAATTGACCATGAAGCATGAGCTTTCGGGATTTCCCCATATGATTGTGCTGGGGGCATTTACCAAGGTTTACGGAATGCCGGGGCTTCGGCTGGGCTATGGACTGACAGCCGGTGAGGAACTTTGCCGCAGGCTGAAGGCGGCGCTGTCTGTCTGGAATACCTCCATTCCCGCCCAGATGGCGGGAGAGGCGGCGCTTAAGGATAAGGAATACCTGGTAAAAGCCAGGGCACTGATTCAAAAGGAAAAAGGATTTCTGATGGAAGAGCTTTCGAGGGGGATAGCCCATAAAATCTATGCTTCCGAAGCTAACTTCATTTTTTTCAGGAGCAGAGAGGATTTAAAGGAGCGTTTGCTGGAAAGAAAAATTTTAATCCGTTCCTGCCATAATTTTAAGGGACTTTCGGAAGGCTTTTTCCGAATCGGCGTGCGGACTCATGAGGAGAATCTTGCCTTTATCAGGGCATGTAATGATATTATTTGACTGATATGGAGGATGAAAATGGCAAAGTCAATTATGATACAGGGCACCATGTCAAATGCAGGGAAAAGCCTGATTGCGGCAGGCCTTTGCAGGATATTTAAGCAGGACGGCTATAAAGTGGCGCCTTTTAAGTCCCAGAATATGGCGCTGAATTCTTTTGTTACCAGGGAAAATCTGGAAATGGGCAGGGCGCAGGTGGTGCAGGCTAAAGCGGCAGGGACGGAGCCTTCTGTTTTAATGAACCCCATTCTTTTAAAGCCTACCACGGATATGGGCTCTCAGGTTATCGTAATGGGAGAGGTTCAGGGCAATATGAGGGCCATGGATTACTTTAAAAAGAAAAAGGAATATATTCCGGTGATTAAGGCTGCTTATGAAAAACTGGCAGCGGAAAATGATATTATTGTAATCGAGGGAGCGGGCAGTCCTGCGGAAATTAACTTAAAGCAGGATGATATTGTCAATATGGGAATGGCTGAAATTGCAGATGCTCCTGTTTTGCTTGTGGGTGATATTGACAGGGGAGGTGTCTTCGCACAGCTGATTGGTACGGTGATGCTCCTTGAGCAGGAGGAACAGGACAGAATTAAGGGGCTGATTATCAATAAATTTCGCGGTGATGTGAAGATTCTGGAGCCGGGGCTTTTGCAGATTTATGAAAAATGCGGCAAAGAGGTCTGGGGCGTGGTTCCTTATGCGGATGTGGATATTGAGGATGAGGACTCCCTATCGGCAAGTCTTGAAAGGAAGGAAAAGGGAGAAAATGTGGATATTGCGGTTATCCGCCTGCCTAAAATTTCCAACTTTACCGATTTTCAGGCTTTTTCTTTAGAGCCGGATGTAACGGTCAGATATGTATCAAAGGTTTCTGAGCTGGGAAGACCGGATGCGGTGATTCTGCCCGGAACCAAAAATACCATAAAGGATATGCTTTTTCTTAGGGAAAGCGGACTGGAAGCCGCCATTTTGCGGCTTGCCGGGGCAGGAACCATTGTATTCGGTATCTGCGGCGGCTATCAGATGCTTGGAGAAACCATTGTGGATGCAGATGGCGTGGAAGCGACGACCGACAGCGTGGATGATATGGGTGCTGCAGACGGCGTGGAGGGTGCGGTCAGTGCAGCCAAAGTGGAAGCTGCAAAAGCTGCAGCCTGCATCCGGGGAATGGGGCTTCTGCCGATGAATACTTACTTTGAAACTGAAAAGGTGAGAACCAGAGCAGAGGGAAAATGCGGAGAGCTTACAGGCATCTTTAAGACGCTTTCAGGCAAAAAAGTCAGCGGTTACGAAATCCATATGGGAAGAACCGAGTGGACAGGCCGCGGAACTTATGGGTTTCTTGATTTGAAAGGGAAAAAAGACGGCGGCTGCCTGGATAATGTTTTAGGTACTTATCTGCACGGTATTTTTGATGAGGAAGAATTCCGCACAGCTTTTGTACAGCTTTTATGTGAAAGAAAGGGAATATCTTATCACAGCGGAGAGGAAGTGTCCTATGAGGAATATCAGGAAAAACAGTTCGATAAGCTGGCGGCAGTGCTTCGTGAAAGTATTGATATGAAGAAGGTTTACGGGATGCTGGGGATTAGCGGGGAGTAATACGACAGCAGTTTCTTTTTACGGCTGAACGCCGCTTTGTGTGAAGTTATGGGGATTCTATATTGCCAATGAGTTCCGTGAAAAACCATTTAATGAATATTTTTAAACAGTGCATTGTCTAAAGTATGTTCTTATCGTAAAATGAATTTATAGGTAGATTCTCATATGGCTGGAAAGGAGCTATATGGAGAAAAAGTATTCCAAGATGCAGCTGGAAGACAAGGCATTAAAAAGTGCAGCCATGTATTTCGGACAGGAACTGCTGCCGTATCTGAAGGTGGAGGGCAGAATCCTGCGACTGCTGCCCACAGAGCAAATCCGTTTAGAAGCAGTAAAAGCAGATGAAGACATTCTCTTTGAAATGGAGGATGGAACATTAGCACACTTTGAATTTGAAAGTGTGGAAATCAGTAAGGAGGATTTATACAGGTTCAGAATGTATGATGCCTATACGGCTATGCAGTATAAAAAGCCGGTAATTACTTATGTAATCTGTTCCGGAAGGATAGGACGCATACATAGTAAATTGAAAGAAGGATTAAATCCGTATCAAATCATACCTCTTCGGATGAAGCAGGAAAATGCTGATGTATTGATTCAGGAGTTGGAGGGCAGGGTAAAAAGGGGAGAAATACTGCCGAAAGAAGATTTGGTTCCGCTGCTTTTGACACCTCTCATGTCGGGAGAAAGCGCCATTAAAGACAGGCTTCTTATAACGGACAGACTTCTGAATTCGGACAGGGTGAAGCTTAAGAAGGAAGAAAAATATAAGATGGAAGGCGTGCTGTATGCATTTGCCTGCAAATTTCTTGCGAAAGGCGATTTGGATGAAATAAAGGAGACTTTGAGTATGACAGTATTAGGCGAAATGATTTGGAATGATGGTTTGGAGAAAGGCCTGGAGAAAGGAAAAAGTTTTAGTTTAATTAACCTGGTCTGCCGCAAGCTTCAGAAGGGGAAAACTTCTGAACAGATAGCGGAAGATTTGGATGAGGACCTGTCTGTTGTGATGCCGATTTGTGAAGCGGCCAGACAGTGTGCGCCGGAATATGACAGTGAAAAAATTTATAATTTGTTAAAAGGAAATTAAAAGAATGAAAGAAGAGCATAAAATTAAGCTGCAGCAGGTGCTTCCGGCAGAAATAGAAAAAAGAAGCTTTGAAATTATTTCAAAGGAGCTTTCGGGAGTGCAGCTGGATGTTTTGCAGGAGCCGGTTATAAAAAGGGTTATTCATACGACTGCGGATTTTGACTATGTGGAAAACCTTTGCTTTTCTGAAGGGGCAGTGGAAAAATTTCATCGGGCGATATCAGGCGGAGCCTGTATTGTAACCGATACCCAGATGGCGAAGTCCGGCATTAATAAAAAGGAACTGGCAAAGTACGGCGGAGAAGTATATTGTTTTATGAGTGATGAGGATGTAGCCGAAATTGCAAAGAAAAATCAGAGTACACGGGCAGTTGCCAGCATGGATAAGGCAGCCGCGCTTGATAAAAAGCTGATATTTGCCATTGGAAATGCGCCTACGGCTTTGGTCAGGCTTTATGAACTGATGCAGGACGGGATTCTTTGCCCGGAGGGGATTATCGGCGTTCCGGTGGGCTTTGTCAATGTGGTGGAAGCCAAAGAGCTGATTTTGCAGACCTCCGTTCCCTATATCGTGGCAAAGGGCAGAAAAGGCGGCAGCAATGTGGCGGCGGCAATCTGCAATGCGTTTTTGTATCAGCTCAGAGACAGCAGAGAATAGCACAGCAGGGAATAAAATAATTGCAGATGCTTCTGTAATCCGATATAATGATTATAAATCAAGCATACCGGAGGGAATTTTATAATGAAGATGCCAATTTTTGAGAAGTATATTGATGAATTAATTGAAAAAAGCACATTGGACGTGCCTGCCTGGAATATTGAAAAAGCCCTGGAGGGCAAAGCGGCAGGCTGGAATTACATAGACGGATGTATGATACTGGCGCTTCTGGAAATTTATCAGGCAACAGGTGAGAAAAAATATTACGAATTTGCAGATGCTTTTATCGACCACAGGGTAAAAGAAGACGGAAGCATTAACGGCTACAGCGTGGAAGAATATAATATTGATAATGTAAATGCGGGAAAAACCCTGTTTTCCCTGTATGAGCTTAACGGAAAAGAAAAATACCGGAAGGCAATTGATTTGATATACAGCCAGGTTAAAACACAGCCAAGGACAGAAGAAGGAAATTTCTGGCATAAAAAAATTTATCCAAATCAGGTCTGGCTTGACGGCATGTATATGGGTCAGCCTTTTTATATGGAATATGAGACAAAATTTAATCAAAAGCAGAATTACAGCGATATTTTCAACCAGTTCAGGAATGTGGTGAAGCATGTAAAAGATGAAAAGACTGGATTGTATTATCATGGATATGATGCATCCAAATCTATTTTCTGGTGTGATAAGGAAACAGGCTTGTCACAGAATTTCTGGCTTCGTGCCCTGGGTTGGTATTCCATGGCACTGCTTGATACATTAAATAAATGTGAACCGGGGGAAGAGTATCAGGAGGACTATGAATTCTTACAAAATACCTTTGTGAATCTGATTGATTCCATGCTGAAGTTTCAGGATGAAAGCGGTCTGTGGTATCAGCTTCCCGCTCTTGGCGGCAGGGAACCTAATTATCTGGAAACCAGCGGAAGCGCCATAATGGCATATTCACTTTTAAAAGGTGTGCGCCTTGGATTTTTGGCTGAGAGTTACCGGGAATATGGATTGAAAGCATTTAACGGTATCTGTAATAAGTATTTAAAAGAAAAAGACGGGCATTTAAGCCTTGGAGGAATTTGCCTGGTAGCAGGACTGGGACCTGCGGATAATTTGAGAAGAGACGGCAGTTTTGAATATTATATGTCAGAGCCTGTAGTGGAAGATGATGCCAAGGGTGTAGGTCCCTTGCTTCTGGCTTATACGGAAATGAGGAGGCTGGGATAAAAATTATTGTTGGCAGTCAGGGGATGGTTTGGTTTCAAATCATCCTTTATTCATGACAATAAAAATTTGCAGGCGGATAAAAAAATAAGAAAGGGACAAGATGAAAGTACTCAAAAAATTATTATATATATTGCTTATTTTATTTGCCCTGCTTAGCGCATTTGTGCTGATTTGCGCATTTAATCCGGATATTACCGATAAAGTGGCGGATTTTCTGTATTCTGAGGAAAAAGAAAACTCTTCATCTGCGGCACAGCAGGAGGATAATATTACAGAAACCATTGCATGGCCTGCGGCAGAAAGCAAAGATAGTCAGGATAACACGCAGCG
This sequence comes from Lachnospiraceae bacterium, assembly GCA_017621815.1. Lineage (GTDB taxonomy): Bacteria > Bacillota > Clostridia > Lachnospirales > Lachnospiraceae > Suilimivivens. The sequence goes on from JAGASK010000013.1 coordinate 72,706, forward strand.
GTCTGAAATCGTAAATAATGAGAGTGGAATCGATTCCCGGCCTGAGGAAGAAAATGAGGAATATATTCAGCCAGGCCAGGGCGTGGTTCATGTGCCGGAAAGTGTGGCAGGCAGAAACGGGTATGAGCCTGTTAAGGAAGACAGGTATCAGATAGAAGATGAAGAAGCTAATGCGCTTTTGCAGCAGCTTGGCATGGGAAATACGGGAGACAATCTGAATTTTGATTCGTTGTTTTATCCTTATTATGCCATGCTGGATGATAAAGGAAAGCATCTTTACCGTCAGATTTATGCAAATGCCAATGACTTGAACCAGGCCTTTTCGCCGGCAGAGGAAATTCAGGTGGATGAACTGACGGATATTTTTGCGGCAGTCTTTAATGACCATCCTGAGCTTTTCTTTATGGAAACGGCATACTACTGCAAATATAAAAGGAACGGGCAGTGTGCGGAAATCGACCTTGCTTTTAACAGGACGGCTCAGAATCTGGAAAATGAGCGGGCGCTGTTTCATCAAAAGGCGGAAGAGATATTAAGCGGCGCAAGAAATCTTTCAAGTGATTACGAGAAAGAAAAATATGTCCATGATGCGATCGCAGACAGAGTTACCTATAATTTGTCGGGAGAAATGGGACAGAGCGCCTACAGTGCGCTTGTGAACGGGCAGAGCGTGTGTGCCGGTTATGCAAGGGCTTTCCAGTACCTGATGCAGCAGCTTTCCATTCCCTGTTATTACTGCACCGGATATGCAGGAGAAAATCATGCGTGGAACATTGTTGCGCTGGATGACGGATATTACAATGCGGATGTTACATGGGATGATGCGGAGGAAAAAAGAAGCTACGATTACTTTAATAAATCGGATGAGGATTATGCCGATACCCATATCAGGCGGGAAATGTCGGTGTATCTGCCGCCCTGCAGCGGGCAGAAATACAGGAATCTTGAACAAAATCCCGGAGATGAAAGACGGAGCATAGAAGAACTTGGCATTGGGCCGGATGAGGTTCTGACCACTTTGGCAGCTTATCAAACCGACTGCTATAACAAAATTGCGGAAGCGGGAACCGGCAGCTATACATTTATGAACGTAATAGAGGGCAATGACCTTCTTTATCAGTGGAGTGACAGCTATCAGTCAGGAGCATATAAAGAAGATTATCTTGAAGATGCCATGACGGCCGTAGGAGCGGTTTCCTGTCAGATTCGTCTTTCAGCGGAAGAACTTGCGGACAACAGATATCTGCTGATTCATGAGATTGTGTTGGAATAGCTGTAAATAGCATTGACTTTAATACGTTAAACCTGTATAATCGGTAAGACGGTAATTTGTTTTACCGGAATATTATATGGGAGGAAACCATTATGAAAAAACTTTTAGCATTACTTTTAACAGTTGCTATGGTTGGTTCTTTGACAGCATGCGGCGGCTCTTCAACAGAAACAGCAGCTGACAGCGCATCAGAAGCAACCGAGTCAACAGAAGCAGAAGCACCTGCGGAAACAGAAGCTCCCGCAGAGTCAGAAACAGCAGAAGGAGCAGAGACGGCTGCATACACAATAGGAATCTGCCAGTTGGTACAGCATGAGGCGCTGGATGCAGCAACTCAGGGCTTTATGGACGCTTTAACTGAAGAATTAGGAGATAAAGTTACATTTGATGTTCAGAATGCGCAGGGTGATTCCAATACCTGTTCCACAATCATCAACAGCTTCGTTTCCAAGAATGTGGATTTAATCCTTGCAAATGCAACACCTGCACTTCAGGCAGCAGCGGCAGGAACCAATACAATTCCGATTCTGGGAACTTCCGTAACAGAATACGGTGTAGCACTTGATATCAGCGGTTTTACAGGTACAGTAGGAGGCAATATCTCCGGTACATCTGACCTTGCTCCCTTAGACGGACAGGCAGATATGCTTCAGGAGCTTTTCCCTGATGCAGAAAAAGTTGGTCTGTTATATTGTTCAGCAGAAGCTAACTCTCAGTATCAGGTTGATACCATTAAGGCTTTCCTTGAAGAAAAGGGTTATAGCTGCGAATATTATTCTTTCTCAGATTCCAATGACCTTTCTGCTATAGTAACAACAGCTGCCAATGAAGTTGATGTAATTTATGTTCCTACAGATAATACAGCAGCTTCCAATACAGAAATCATTAACAATATCTGTCTTCCCGCAGGAATTCCTGTAATTGCCGGTGAAGAAGGTATCTGTGCAGGCTGCGGTGTTGCTACCTTATCCATCAGCTATTATGATTTAGGTGTGGGCACAGGTAAGATGGCTGCAAGAATTCTTCAGGGCGAAGACATTTCCACAATGCCCATTGAATATGCGCCTAACTTTACAAAGAAATACAATGCATCAATCTGCGAAACATTAGGCATTACCATTCCTGATGATTATGTGGCAATTGAAGCTGAATAATTGATACGGAAAATCTGATGTAATAAAGATTACATGGCAGTGGGAGAAAAGTCTCCCGCTGCCTTATCCAGTTAAAGCTGTTACTTTTTTGGAGGAAACCCATGAATATTTTAGATTTAATAAATGCCATGCCGGGTGTGTTTGCTCAGGGACTGATATGGGGAATCACCGCTATCGGTATCTATATTACTTATCGCATTCTTGATTTTGCGGATCTGACAGTGGACGGCTCTTTGTGTACGGGCGGTGCAGTCTGTATTATGATGATGCTTTCAGGATATAATGTTTTCATTTCCATGCTGGCAGCTACGGGAGCCGGTATGCTGACCGGTCTGGCTACCGGACTTTTTCATACCTTTATGGGAATAGACCCTATTTTATCGGGTATTCTGTCACAGCTTGCCCTGTGGTCGGTTAACTTAATGATTATGGGCAAAGCAAATCAGGCAATTAGTGTTGATAAATACAGTCTTTTAGTTTCTTTAAGATACATAAAAGACGTTCCTGTTTATAAAAATACTATTTTAGTAGTAGCTGTTTGTGTTGTTTTACTTGTGCTTATTTTATATTGGTTTTTCGGAACGGAATTCGGATGTGCCATCCGGGCTACCGGATGCAACGGAGACATGGCAAGAGCACAGGGAATTAATACGAATTTCACCAAGGTGGTTGCTCTGATGATTTCCAATGGCCTTGTGGGATTATCAGGAGCGCTGCTCGCCCAGTATCAGGGCTTTTCGGATGTCAATATGGGGCGCGGCGCCATTGTAATCGGTCTGGCTGCGGTTATTATCGGTGAAGCGGTTTTTGGAAAAATCTTCCGAAACTTCGGATTAAAGCTGATAGGCGTTGCACTTGGTTCCATAATTTATTATATAGTTATTCAGATCGTAATCTGGCTGGGGGCACCCACCAATTCATTAAAATTATTTACAGCTGTAATTGTTGCAATTTTCCTTGCAATTCCTTATTGGAAGGAAAAGTACTTTACAAAACCGGCAGTAAAGAAGGGAGGCGGAGGTCATGCTTGAAATCAGAAATGTAACTAAGATTTTCAATCCCGGGACAGTAAATGAAAAGCTGGCACTGGATAACTTTTCCCTGACACTTGAAGCAGGAGATTTTGTTACTGTTATCGGCGGGAACGGAGCCGGAAAATCCACCATGATGAATGCCATAGCCGGTGTATGGTCTGTGGATGCAGGACAGATTATTATTGATGGAGAAGATGTAACGAAGCTTTCCGAGCATAAACGTGCAAAATACCTGGGACGTGTATTTCAGGACCCCATGACCGGCACTGCGGCTGACATGGGCATTGAAGAGAATCTGGCACTTGCAAAGCGCCGGGGACGAGGGCGGTTCCTCCGTTCCGGCATTACCCAAAAGGAGAGGGAAGAATACAGGGAACTTTTAAAAATTCTCGGTCTTGGGCTGGAGGAACGTCTTACTTCCAAGGTAGGTCTTTTGTCCGGCGGTCAAAGACAGGCGCTGACGCTGCTTATGGCAACGCTGCAAAAACCCAAGCTCCTACTGCTGGATGAGCATACCGCAGCCTTAGACCCCAAAACTGCGGCAAAGGTTCTGGAAACCACAGAATATATTGTCAACAAGGATAATTTAACAACTCTGATGATTACCCATAATATGAAGGATGCCATTGCTCACGGCAATCGTCTGATTATGCTGATGGACGGAAAAATTATTCTGGATATCAGGGGAGAAGAAAAGAAACGCCTTACAGTGGAAGACCTGCTTCATAAGTTTGAGGCGGCAAGCGGCGAAGAATTTGCCAATGATAAGGCGATTCTTGGATAATATCTTAAGAGGCTGAAGCGTATTTCCAAAGGATTTGAATCCAATGGAAATACGCTTTTTAAGTCTGATTTGCTTTTCTGAAAAATGGGCAGGGGATTTGCGGAAAAGCATTACAATCCCGGGTTCATTTTATGATAATTCATCCGATATACATTATAGAAGTTTATCATAAGCATTTGAAACGGATTTCAAATTATTATCTCAAGGAGGAAAAAGGATGAGTACAGTATCACAGCTGGAAAACAGCGCACAGTCAGGAAGTGTTTATGAAACCCAGGAATCTCAGAAAACACACAAAAAGGCTGAAAATTACGGAAGAACCATAGGACAGCCTAAGCTCAGCGATGAGGCAAAGGAATATTATGAAGAATTAAAAAAGAAATATTCCAATATGGACTTCATTTTAGTCAGCAAGGATATGAAGGATGTGGCAAAGTCGCAGGCGGGAAGCTATGCCAATCCCAATAAGCTGGTGGTTTTAATTGATGAAGAAAAAATCGAAAGAATGGCAACGGATGAAAATTTCAGAAAGCAGTATGAAGCCATTATAAGCAATGCGGCAGCAGGATTGTCACAGTTCAAGGCACAGCTTGGCAGCAAAGCATCTGTTGTAAAATCTTACGGCATGCAGGTCAATGACGGCGGCAATGCTTCCTTTTTTGCAGTGGTAGATAAATCGCTGGCAGCCCAGAGAGAAAGAATTGCAAAACAAAAGGTCAAGAAGTCAGCCGAAAAGAAAGCGGCAGAGAAAAAGGCTGACAGGAAGGCGGCGGAAGAGAAGCGGGCGGAGAAAAATGCCGGAAAAGTGAAAGAGGATGAGGACACAGTTACGGTAACAGCCTCATCCGTGGAGGAGCTGCTGCAGAAGATTAATGATATTATCTATGAAGAAATGAGCAATTCCGTAGAAACGGAAGAAGAAAAACTGCTGGGACAATATATTGATTTTAAAGGTTAAGTTATATGAGGATTGCGGTTTGTGATGACGAAGAATTTTACAGGGATAAAATCAGGGCACTGGTTAAAGAATACCTGACGGTTCATAATCTGGATTGTGAGATTGACCTCTATCTGTCGGGGAAAAGTTTCCTTGACCGGAAGGAAAACATGGTCAGATATGATGTGGTATTTATGGACATCAATATGGAAGAAACAGATGGAATTCAGACAGCCATGCAGATAAGAAAATTCCAGTCGGAAACCGCAATCGTATTTGTTACCGCATTTATCAATTATGTGCTGGAAGGATATAAAGTGAATGCAATCCGTTACATAATGAAGGATACACTGGAAACCGCAATCCCCGAATGTATGGATGCAGTGCTTGGTAAGATGCAGCTTCGGCAGGTAACATTTTCTTTTACAGAAGGAGATAAGAAGCTTTATACAGATAATATTGTTTATGTGGAAAGCAGAAAGCACAGGGCCGTTTTTTATTGTATGGAAACAGAGCCTGTAAAGTATCATATCTACGAGAAATTAGATGATATTGAAAAAGTGCTTTCTGCTTATGGTTTTCTGCGCATTCACAAAAGCTATCTGGTGAATATGAAGCATATTTCCAAAATAAATAATTATATTGCAATGCTTGATACGGGGGAAGAACTGCCCATTCCCAGGCTCAGGTTCCGGGAAGCAAAAGAAGCGTTTGTTGCATATAAAGGAGCAGTTTAATGGAAATAATTGTAAAATCTCTCATTCTGTCCGTGATGCTGGGAATCAGCTGTAAAGAATATTTCGGAATTTTTCTGCAGGAAAGATGGAAAGTGCGGTGGATAAACTATACGATTAACCTGGCATTTATGGCAGGCTTTTTACTGATTTCCTTTTCACCCATACCGCCTTATTTCTGGCAGCCTGTCCGTCTGATCGTTATTATATGGGCAGTGGCGCAGATTTATTTTAAGGTAAAGCCCCATATAAATATTCTGCTGACACTTTTTCTGAGCGGGCTTATATGGATTTTATCAGCAGTGACGAATGGGCTTCTTATGCTGTTGTCGGCTTCTTCCGGGTTCATTATGTATATGGGAGATACCATCTGGTGCAGCATCCTGCTATGTATTATTTTACTGTTTGCTTACCGTTATAAGGGAAAATTCAATATGAACTCCGGCATTAAGTGTTTGTATTTCGCAGCTTTTCCCATACTCAGCATGGGCGTGTCCATGGCGTTCAGTGTAATAAGCTGGAGCGGAAGGGAAGCCGGTGAAGGTATGGCAGGCATGATTATTGTGGGAACCGGTATCATAAATATTCTGGCGTTTTACTTAATTGCGGATATGATGCTGAAGGAAGCCCGGGGGCAGGAGGTACAGCTTCAATATGAGCGCACCTGGAACCAGATGAAACTTTATCAGGATATGGAGCAGAATTATCAGCGTCAGAAAAGATTTATGCATGATTATAAGAATCAGCTGAATACGGTGCAGGGACTGCTTGTAAAAAATCAGGCAGGAGAGGCCCTTAAATATATTGAAAAGCTGACCGGAGAGATAAAGAAGAATTCTGATTATGTTGACACGAATCATGCAGTTGTTAATGTGGTGCTGAATCAGAAGTATCAATATGCTCTCAGTAAAGGGATTACAATTATAATGGCGGTGAATGATTTATCGGGGCTGACCATAAGTGAAGAAGAGACAGTCACCCTTCTGGTAAATCTGCTTGATAATGCCATTGAAGCCTGTGAAAACGCAAAGGACTGCCGGATTATCAGGTTCAAGATGCTGATAGAAGAAAGTGAGCTGCTTTTGTCTGTGGGTAATCCGGTAAAGGAACCTGTTGAAATAAAAGGAAACAGGGTTTTAAGCACGAAAAAGGATGACGGGAATCATGGAATAGGACTGTTAAATGTGGATTCCGTAATAAAGAAAAACAGAGGAACCAGTGTAATAAAGTGTTCTGACGGATGGTTCTGGTTTTCCGCAATGATACCTCTTTAAATACTGCATTTAAATATTGCTTTTTAATACTGCGTTGTAAGCGCAGTATTTTTTTGCGTTCTTACCGTCTGTTTGTGCGCTGCCCGTTGAATAAATATCCCATGTTAAATACAATGGTAAAAAACTTAAAGGAGGAAAACATTATGAAATTAACACGGTTATTTATTTCTGCGGGGTATTTGACTTTCGCGGTGCTGTTGACTTTACTTGCAGCAGTTTTTTGTCTGACATCATGCGGCAGTAAAAAGAGTGGAGCTGATTTGACAACACCGGAAAAAACAATGGAAGCGGCTATGTCAGCACTTAAGGAAATGGATTTGAAAACCTTTAATGAGTGCACGGATAATTATGTGGAGACCTATACCAACTGGCTGGGTATTCCTGTGGAGCGGGAATATAAGGTGTTTAATGAGTTACTGCAGCCGGGAATCAGGAAAGGTAAAAGGTTTAAGGTCAATAAAGAACTTGCGGAAAAAATTGTGGAAAATCTGTCCTGGGAAATTATTGAAGTGGAGGAAGAGGAAAAAAGCGCGGAAATTACATTGTCCGTAACCAACAAAAATCTGACGGAGGCAGAAGGAAATTATGCTGTCCAACTGCTGGAGGATATGATAGAAAGCGATGGAAGCGGAATAGGAGAGCTTTTAGGGAATTTTTGGGATTTGGCAAGGCTGGATATGAGCGGGTTAATTTCTGCTATAGAGGCTACGGATGAAATGTGTACTTCAAAGGTGAAGGTTCAATTATCAAAAGAGGATAACGGTAACTGGATAGTGGAACTGAATAATGATTTCGTTAATGCTTTTATGGGAGATACGGACAGTGAATTTTATTCAGAAGATATAGAAAGGCGCATTGAAAGCCTGGAAGATGAGTATGAAGATAAGGCTGAAAAATGGGCGGAGGAAATAGAGAATAAGGTGGAAAAGTGGTTTCAGTAATTTGCAAAAATCAGTAAGTTAACTTGCAAAGCAGTTAGTCAGGTGATATAATCAATCAATTATTTGCCCTGCAAAGGCAGCTGCTTCCTGATGATTTGGAGAATATGGCAGATGAGGAACTGCTGCAGCTGTTCCGGCAGAAAGCATCGTTGCAGATGCTTGCCGGATTTCAGGATTCTTTTCCGGTTCTTCAAATGATAGTGCTGCATGGAAATCCCGAATATTATGCCCGAAAAAAAGCAGAGTATCTTGAATTCAGCATTTCCTATGCGGTTCGATACTATGATGAGCTTTACAGGCGCGGCCTGATAAAGAAGAAATATGATATAAATGAAATTAAAATGCTCAGTCAGGCGGAATTTCTTGCTTTGTGTACTTTTCTGGAAAATACGGAGCGCCAGGGCAGTATGGATGAGGACAGTGTGCAGGCATTTGAAACGCTGCTCCGCATCATTCAAATCGGAATACAGGTTGACAGCGGAATGGATTTAAAGTAGGAGGAAAATGCTGTGGAAAAATATAAAATACAAAAAGATTCTGTTCAGGAAACTCTGATTATTCCCTTATATGGGAGGAAGCTTGCAATGGATATGTATCCTGAGAATTTTTCGGATCATGACTGTCAGCAGTTGATTGAGCAGATTGATTATGATTTCCCGAGACAAAGTAAAGTAATGGAAAAGATTGGGGCGATTATGGGTGCAACGAGACAATACGATCTTGCAGCTGTGTGTAAAGAGTATTTATCAGAGCATCCTAATGCGTGTGTTGTAAATCTGGGCTGCGGACTTGACACCACCTTCCGTCAGGTGGATAACGGCACGGCAAAGGGATATAATATTGATTTTCCTGATGTAATCGCAGTAAGAAATCAGCTGCTGCCCGAATCGGAGCGTGAAAAAAATATTGCAGGTGATTTAAAGGATACTTCCTGGTTTTCACAGATTGATTACAAACCGGAGGAGGGAGCAGTCTTTTTTGCATCCGGCGTATTTTATTATTTTAAGAGGGAAGATGTTAAGAAGCTGTTTTGCAGTATGGCGGAGCATTTTCCGGGCGGAAAACTTGCTTTTGATGCCACCAATGCAAGAGGATTAAAGAATATGCTGAAGACCTGGCTGAAGCCTTCTGAGATGGGAAATGTAGGCGTATATTTCAGCCTTGAGGATGAAAAAGAATTGCTGGATTGGAGTAATGCTTTTTCCGGCGCTGTCAGAAAAGGATATCTGGCAGGTTATCGGCCCCTGGATAAGAGATATGGTGTGATTGTGAATCTGGTGTTCCGGTATCTGGACAAGCATAAAATGTGCCAGATTATTGAGCTTTCGTTTTAAGCGCTATGAGGAGGAGAGTTGGAGGAAAACGCTCCATTACCGATGAATGCGCAGGGAGGAATTTCCGGGCGGCGATTATTGCGATTTCCGTTACAGCAGGAAATAGAATATACTCTTAGTTTGGGTCAGGTATGCAGCCGAAACTGAAAATATCATAGCTTCATCGCGGAGCACACATATTTATCACTGTTTCGCTGTTTTTTTATGCTGTATCATATGAACGATGATACCCGGCACAAAAAGAACCGCCGAAAGCTTATGTATGATTTTCAGCGCTAAAATCCCATGCAGTGGATGGAGTAGTATTCCAGTCGAAAGCAGAAGCGCCAGCAGCGCAATCAGCGCCCAGTCAATTATTTGGACGGAATGTGCCCTGTATTTCAGTTTTACATTTTGTCTGCATAAATGCACTGTAGCTATAACGATTAGAAGTATGCCCAGAACAGCGTGCCAGATTCCGCCTGTCAGCCGCTGAAGAAACAGCAGTACGCACAGCAGCAATGTGATAGTAGAAAGAAATAATTTTGAATATTTTGATTTTGTCATTTACCATTCTCCTATAAACATTTAATCATATTGTTCGGTTTTGCCGGATATTTTCAGTAAAGAATCTCGTTATTTAATTATAAGTTAGTTATGACTAACATAATAACAGATATTCAGGATCGGGTCAAGCTTTGTTATCCGGAGTTTTCATAATGTCCGTCCATTCAGCCAGTAATCAGCCCATTCAGTTTTATACTCTTCATATTTTCCCCGGGGAATAGCAATTCTGCGTTCTCCGGCAATTATCAGGTCACGTCTTGTAATTTCCGTCACGTAGTTCATGTTCACTGCAAAGGAGGAACCCACAAGAAGAATCTCCCCATGCTCAAGCAGCGGGGCAACAGTATTTTGAAAAGTGCCGTTAAAGGTTGCACTGTTTATGACAGTTCCGTCGCTGATATGATAGCAAATCCGGCGGCTGACACGCTCTGCATAACAGATGCTGTGGACAGGAACTATTCGGACAGAATTGGAGGTTCTGACAGTAATAACATTCTTTTGATTCCGGAAGAAACAGTCGGCCGCCTTGTCCAGACACTGAAAAAGCGAAATGGTATCTATGGGCTTTAACAGATAGTAAAAAGCCTCAACCGCATAAGAATCCACGGCAAACTCAGGTGAAGTGGTCAGATAGATAATCATCCCTTCGTCTCCGGACATACGCAGGGCAGATCCTAATTGTATGCCGCTTATTTCCGGCATGATAACATCCAGTATATATAAATCAAATCTGCCGCATTCATCAATAGAATTTAAAAGTTCATCTGCAGATGAAAAGGCAGACAAAGACAAAGATAAGTCCTGCTTTATCCGTTTATATTCCCAAAGCAGATTTATAATCTTCTCACGGCAAAGTTTATCATCATCACACACAGCAATCCGCATTTCTCAGGCCCTTTCTTTAGTGATTCTCGTATTACTTCCCTTTGACATAAATAATTTTGAAAATGGTCTAACAAAAATTATGCCAAAAGTATGCATATGCGTCAATAACGGGAAATGTCTTCTTTTTGTCCTTGCAGGCAAAGTGAGCCGAAAAAAGTGCGAAATGTGTCAATTAAAAGATATGTTTCTTTTTTCTGATATAATCCATGACAATGGAAAATTTTAGTGCGGCAAATGCGGAACTGCATTATTGCAAAATTTACAAAAAATCTGCAAAATTTACAACCCGGATTAAAAAAATTATTCCTTTTAGTAGAATACGATTAGGAGGAAAGTTTATGTTAGGAGGTCCTGTATATATAGCGTTTATACGGTACGCAATCAGCCTTGCAGGAGTAATTTTGTTGTTTACCCGGATGAGCGTATCACGGTTTAGCAGAAAAAAGACAATAGTCTGTTATGGGTGTTTTTGCGCAGTTGTGATTATCCCGGCATGTATCTGGTATGTGGCGGACCGGGAAAGCTGTGTGAGAATAGTGGCTTTTGCAATGTATATTTGTTTTTCTCTCTTTGCCATTGCTATGAGCAGTGATTCCGTTTATCTGTCTGTCTATAAGCTGGCATTGACGTTTTATCTGCTGGCAGTATTTCTGATTGGCGGATTGGAAACTGCCATTATTTTCTTTGACAGAAATATATGGGCAGACATTATTACCCGTGTGGTATTAATTTTGCTTATGACATTTTTTATAGAAAAAAGGCTGAAAAATTCAATTAAGGGTTTTAGTGATTATGTAGAGAATGAGGTTGATAAGTTCAGTGTTGCGGTTATGATTATCAGCCTTCTTTTCGGAATTGGATTTATCTTAAATCCGAATATTAAGGATGCAGCCCCATACCGGCTTTATCAGATTATTACAAATTTTATGCTGACAGGAACTTTACAGTTTCTTATGTTCCGGTTCTATCTGCATATCGGTATAGAAAAGGAATATGAAAAGGAAAATCAGTTGATACAGATGAATCACAGACTTTTGGAACGCCAGCTTGAGCTTTTGGAAGAGTCTGTGGAATCAGGCAGGCGGCTCCGCCATGATGTAAGGCATCATAATGCAGTAATCGCAGAGTATGTGCGCCGGGAACAAAAGGAAGAACTGCTGCAGTATCTGAAAGAATATGATAAGGAAGCAGAGCAGGGGATGGTAGAGATGATATGTGCTAATACCGCTGTTAATAATATTCTTTCGGCGTATACCAGAAAAGCAAGAAATGAGAATATCAGGGTTACGCTGGATGTCGGAATTGGAAGGAACCTGACAATACCGAATATTGATTTGGTGGCAATTCTTGCAAATGCTTATGAAAATGCTATTTATGCCTGCATGGAAGTCAAAAAACAGTCGGATGGACGTGATTGTTTCATTCATTTAATGATTAAAAGAAAGAATAATAAGCTGATAATCTTCTGCAGCAATACCTGCCGGGTGGAAACCGAATTGAAGAATGGACAGCCGAAAACGGAATTTACGGGTGGTGTCGGAGTTTCCAGCATTATTAAAACTGCAGAAAAATATGATGGGGAATACGATTTCAAAAATGATAACGGGGTGTTTGTCTTTAGGCTGATTATGAACATTCCGTCGGCTTTGAGATAATACAGTGTTCCAGACAAAAGAGGAGGCAGGATTATGTATCTGATAGCGCTCTGTGATGATGAGAAGGCAGAATTAGGGAAAACAGAAAAAATGCTGAGTGATTATGAGAAAAAACGCTGCGGAATGGGTTTTATAATCCGGCACTTTGAAAATGCGGATGATCTTCTTTATGCGGTTGCGGAAGAAAATTATATGCCGGATTTAATATTTATGGATATTTACCTGCCGGATAATAAAGGAAATTGGGTTTCGTTTGGAATCGAAGCTGCAAAGGAGCTGCGCAATATGGGCTACAAAGGAAAGCTGGTTTTTCTTACCACTTCTAAAGAGTATGCGTTGGAAGCATTTGATGTTGATGCATTGCAGTATCTGATAAAGCCGGTATCGGAAAACAAATTGTTTTCAATGTTGGACAAATTTCTGGAAAATGCAGAGGAGGAGAGAAAGAAGTATATTCTGCTGAGAATTGACGGAAGGTTTGCGCGGGTGGCATTAAACGATGTTGTGTATTGTGAAGCACAGGGAAAAACACAATGTCTGTACCTTGTAAACGGCACGCAGTGCCTGCTGCGTATGACCATGGCGGAGATTTACGAATTGCTTTCACCCTATCAGGAGTTCGTAAGGCTTGGGGTTGCCTATATAGTCAATCTCGGATATATAGACAGCCTGAATTCGCAGGAAGTGCATATGAATAACGGAAAGAAGATTTATTTGCCGCGAGGTGCTTATAAGAGATTAAGGGAACAGTATTTCAGCTATTACTGCAGAGAAACGGAATAGTAAGGAAAGGATGCTGATATGGGAGGGATAGCTTTGGGTGAATAAATTGCAAAATGAGCCGAAAAAAGTACGAAACATACTAAACCGGGCATTATTGCCTGTGGATTTGATATTCTGATTAGGTAATTGCAGAAACGAGGAGTTATATTATGAAAAAAATTTGGGAATTTTTTGAGAACCTGAATGAATTTGTTTATGTTTCGGATATGGACAGTCATGAATTGATTTACATGAACAGGAAGATGTTGGAAATATACGGTTTTCATTCTCAGGAGGAGATTGCCGGAAAGAAGTGTTATGAGGTGATTCAGAACAGTTCCGAACCCTGTGCAATCTGTACCAACCATGAACTGTCATCAGGAAGTTTTAAGGAGTGGGGGTGTTACAATCCCATTCTGGGAAAACATCTGGTGTTAAAGGATACTATGACTGAGGACTGCGGAAGACGCTGCCGGATAGAGATTGCGCTTGATGCAGAGGCATCGGAGTGGCAAAACGGTATGCTTCACAGCTATCAGAATTTGGAAATGCTGGTAAATGAGGGGCTTCGAATTGCCCTGCAGGCAGCCACGCCGGACAAGACTATTGAGGTAATACTGGAATATCTCGGAAAAGCATTGAATGCTGAAAGAACCTATATTTTTGAAAAAAATGAAGAAGGCGGTGATGATAATTCCTATGAATGGGTAGCAAACGGGATAACACCGGAAAAGGAAAATCTGCAAAACCTGCCGCCCGAAATCTGTGCAAACTGGTATCAGAGTTTCAGCGAGAACAAGAAAATTGTAATTGAGGATTTGGAAAATATCCGTGAAGAGGACCCGCTGCAGTATGAGAACCTGAAACGTCAGAATATTCATTCGCTTGTGGTGGTTCCCTTATAAGTGACAAAAAAATAGTTGGTTTCTATGGTGTAGATAATCCTCCTGCAGGATTTTTGAATTATGCCTCAGATATGCTTCAGATTATGGGACATTTTATCACTTCATCCTTAAAAAGACGCAATCTTGTAAAAATGCTGAGTCATATGAGTTATACTGATCAGCTTACTAAAATCGGTAACAGATATGCAATGGATGAACACATAGAGAAGATGCCGGATGGAGAAAGTGTGGGAGTTGTATTCTGTGATGTGACAGGATTAAAAAAGATAAATGACACAGAGGGACATAAGGCAGGCGATAATCTGATACTCCGTGCCTGTGGAAGCTTAAAACGGGTTTTTGCCGGTTACATGCTGTTCCGCATCGGCGGAGATGAATTTCTGGTCTTGTGTCCCGGGATAATGGAAGAGGAATTAAAGAAAAAAGTCTGGATGCTGAAAAAGGACATAAAGGAAAATAACGTTATTCTGGCAGTAGGCGCTGTTTGGCAGAAAGACGGCAAGAAAAATATTGACAGGCTTCTGTCGGAATCAGAAAGGATGATGTACGAGGATAAATCGGCCTACTATAAGGCAGCGGGAATCGACAGGAGAAGATAATCGGAAAGGAATAAGAATTATAAAAAAGGTCCGGGGAAGGAATGAGGTTAATGGGACGCTTTAAGAAAAGAGTTGTTCAGGAAATTGTAAACTTGAGAAAGAAGAATTTTGTCATACAAAAACTGGTAGCTGGAATCCTGATAGTGGCACTTCTGGCAGGGCAGGCAGGAACAATAGACGTATTTGCCGATACCAATACTGATGCAGAAGCGGTAGATATAAGAAGGGTCATTACTTCCTTTGAGGAATTGCCGGAGGCAGTCAGGGAACAGAGCGTACCTGTGGGAACAGAGCCTGAAGCACTTGTGCTGCCTGATACACTGGAGGTATCAGTACAGGCAGTAGCAGAAAATCCAGAGAAAGTGGAAAGCCCTGAAGTAACAGAAAGTCCCACTCCGACTCCGACGGAAAGCCCTGAAGCAACAGAAAGTCCGTCTGCAATTCCGGAAGAAAATCCTGAAGAAGCGGAAAACCCGTCTGCAATTCCGACGGAAAACCCTGAAGAGGCGGAAAGTCCGTCTGCAATTCTGGAGGAAAGCTCTGAAGCAGCAGAAAACCCGGCTTCAACAGAAAGTCCAGGAAATGCAGACAATCTGATTCCAACGGAAAATCCTGAAGAGACGGAAGAGCCGGAAAATGATACTCAGACAGAGGATACCGGAGAAATGGAAAAAGAAACGGTTACGGTAGCCCTGAATGAAGTATATTCTTCTTTGTCAGAAGAATCGGTAATGGAAACACTGACAATCAGTAAAACTGTTACAATAGAAGGTGTTACTTGGATAAGTATGCCTGAATATGAGGGTGAGGCAGCAGGGGAATATATTTTTACAGCTGTGCTGCCTCAGGGATATGTACTGGCAGAATGTGTCTGCCTGCCGCAGATTAAGGTAATAGTTGCTGATGGGGAACAGGCGGTTATGACGCAAATCAGCAGATGGCATTTTGACGAGGCAGATGTCTACCCCAAGGGAGATCTGCTTTGTGACGAAGGAAGCTATAGTCTTGTTCTGGCAGGAGGCAGTAGCGAAGTACAGATTCCTTTGGATGAAATCATATCCATTTTCCCCGAAAGCGTGACGGTGGAATATGCAGATTTGAATGCCGGAAATAATGTTATTGATGAGTGTGAAAACGCAGATACAGAAAAAATCTTAATGAATGAGGAAGTTCTGTCTATTCGGGGATGGAACTGCCCGGAATATACAGAGGACGAGGAAGGAAACCTTCCCTGCAGCGGAAGCTTTTTCTTTCAGGCACTGCTTGGAGAAGAGGGAGATGAAAAGGAGTATGTCTTTTCAGAGGGAATCGGACCGGTGGGCGTATGGGTAACATTCGATGCACCGATGCTGTTATCTGCTGTGACGGCAGTGCCCGGCACCATAACCTCGGATCAGGAGTGGGGAGAGCAGACACTGGCTGCCGGAACCTATACCATTGATCCCGATGTGACGGTGACTGTGTCTGGCAAGCTCACAGTCAGCGGAAAAGTTACGATTACAGGCGGCGGAAAGCTTGTGAGGGCTGACAGCTATGTAGGAACCAGCGATAGTAACGGCAGTTATAGTACGCTGATATATGTTTCCGGAGGCAGCCTGACTTTGGAGAATAGCACCATAGACGGTAACAAAGTGAATGCCTGTGGACCGGCTGTTTATATGGATTCCGGAACGGTAACAATGAACAGTGGTGCGGTTATTCAGAATAATTATAATATGAATACCGGTACCGGTGGGGGAACCTATGCTGCAGGTGGTATTTATTGTGGTTCATACACAACGCTGAACATAAACGGAGGAAAAGTTCAAAATTGTAAAACGCGGGGCGGCACGGGAAGTTCTTCTTATAATTTTGCCGGTGGAGGTATTTATTTGAAGGGAACCTGCAACATGACTTCCGGCAGTATTTTGAATAATTATGCTTCTAATGGGGGCGGAATTTTTCTTGCATCCACAGGTGCGACATTTAACATCAGCGGCGGTAATATTTCCGGGAATACGGTCAGCGGTGCGGGAAAAGGAATATATTATTCTACGCTTACTCAAACGGCATCCAAATTATATATTGGGGGCAATGCGGATATTGAGGATGACATATATCTGGATAACACGAAAGATGGAGGGCTTTATCCTTATATCACTTCTAAATTGAATTATAAGATAACCTTAAAATGCAGTTCCACAGATGACGGAAAAGTTCTGGGAGGAGGCAGCGGTTATACGCTTACCAGCGTGGATGCCAGCAAGATTTCCATGGCAGATACAGGGCTCTATTCTGTATTAGATGCAGCGAATAATAAGATTATTTTAAGTACTACAGAGAAACAGGAGGCAGAATGGCAGGAGACAGACGGAGGAGAATGGAAGACCGGAAAATTCATTACGGCATTAGAAAATGTGTATTCCGGCGGTACAATTAAGCTGCTGAAGGATATCATTCTTGCCGAAAAAGTGGAAATTACTAAAACAGTTACAATTACCAGTAAAGATTCCTCAAAGCCATACACCATAACCAGAATGCCATCCGGAGAATATGGAAACATTACGTTGACAGGAAGCGGCAGCCTGACACTGACGAATATTATTTATGATGGGAACCGGGATTATATCAGCAGTGATGCGGTGACACAGTCCCTGATTAAGATTGGAAGTACCAGTGATACAGATGCAAGCCTGACGCTGGGAAGCGGCTGCAGGATCCTTAACGGTTATAAATCCGGCGGCTCCGGCGTTATTGCAGTATACGGAACAATGACGATGTACTCCGCAGCGGTCATTGAAAATTGCGAAGTGACCGGTACCGGCGGCGCAGTCTGGGTTTCCTCATCCGGTACCTTTACCATGAATGGCGGTACAATTCAGAGTTGTAAGGCGGGAGCAGGCGGTTCTGCAGTTTCTGTGGATGGAATCTGTAATCTGAGCGGAGGCAGTATTACGGGGAATATAGACACTTCTTCCATGAACTGTGCGGTTTATCTGCGGTCAAACGGAAGCGGCAGTCTGACATTATTAAATGGTGTAACTATTTCAGGAAATACATACAGTGTCTATAATGACGGCAAGAGTGTCACTGTTGCGGGAAATTCTGATCTTTCAGGCAGTATTTATACAACAAAGGCAATTTCTGCAAGCGGAAGCGGCGTAAGCAGCCTGACGAAAACCTATACCATTTTGATGAGTTCTGTCACCAATGGAACCACGGTAGTTACGGGCAGTACGGATAACATTCATTATAAGCTTGGCAGTGCCGCATATGCGCTGATTCCTGCAAGCGGTGCAACAAATCTGATAGCAGCCGGGAGTTATACGGTAACCTATAATAAAAACAGCGGCACCATTGCAAACGAAAGTAATTATACAAGCTATACCTATGGTACAGGTCTGACCCTTCCCATACCAGTAAGGACAGGCCATACTTTTGGCGGCTGGTATGAAGATGCAGATTTCACAGGTTCTGTTGTTACAAAGATTTCGAAAACTGATACAGAAAACAAGAACTATTATGCAAAGTGGACAGCAGATAAGTACACTGTGACATTTGATTATCAGGGTGCAACCGGCGGCAATAATACGGCAAATCAAGAGGTGGCTTATAACAGCACATATGGTAATTTGCCGATGCCTGTAAAATCAGGCTACACCTTTAAAGGATGGTATACACAGGCAGGCGGCGGTGGCAGTCAAATTATTGACACAACTGTTGTTAATACAACAGCTGAACATACGCTTTATGCTTACTGGAAGGATGAAACAGCACCAGATGAGCCAGTCCTTCAAAGCGCTGTGACACTGCCAGCAGGCTGGACGAACACGCAGAATACGATCCCCCTTACATTGAATGACGGAGTGGGAGTGACGGAGTTGTATGTCAGCATTGACGGCAGTTCCTATACAAATGTGAGTGACTTTACAAGTGGCAGCAGGCAGTATTTTTATGCTGTCACAGAAGGAAATCACACTTATCAGTTTTACGCAAAGGATGCAGCAGGAAATACATCAGAAGTAAGCTCTGAATTTACGATTAAGCTCGATACTGCAAAACCTGTTATTGGGCAACTGACTTACGAAAACAGGGCAGCGAACATTGGACAGTGGATTATCGGGAAAACGAGCCTGCTTATCCATGTACCGGTTACCGATGAAGGAAGCGGTGTAACGCAGATCATCTATACGATGACACCGGTGGATGCGGATGGCAATCCTGACAGCAGTAAGCTGGAAAAAAAGACCACTTCTATTAACAGCAGTGGAAAAGCAACAATTACCTTTGATAAAGACTTTAAGGGAAACATCAACATTAGCTGCATTGATGCAGCAGGCAATCCCTCTGACAGTGTGACGATAAGCTCAGATGGCGGTGGTATTATTGCGGAGGACAATGCGCCGAAGATCAGTTTTACTGTGGATGGTAATAAAATATCAGAGAGTTATTATGATACTGCTCCGGATATCCTGGTGAGTATAACTGATGATGAGGATGACATGAGCAGCAGTATGATTACCGGTGGTATTAATTCTGTGACCTGTCAGATAGGCAGTGGTACATCAAAGGGAGATGATAATGATTATAGCACAAGCATGGTAAAAAACAGCAGTTTCACCATTCTGGCAAGTGAAATTCCGATTGGAGAGACCAGGATTATCGTAACAGCAACAGATAATGCAGGAAATACGGCAAGTGAACATATTACTGTCAGGGTAAAAGACCTGGAGGCGACGCCGGATGCTGTAATCAGTTATATGGATGAAACCCTGACGGGTCTTGTGGCAAATACTGAATATAAAATAAACAATTCAGTAAAGACAACAGATGAAAACGGAAGAATTATTATAGAGAGCAGCTGGTTTGGCACCACAATAGCCATTGTAAAAAAAGGCAGCAATACAACGACTCTTGACAGTACCGCACAGAGCCTGGACATACCGGAACGCCCGGAGGCTCCCATGCCGGAGCTTGCAAGCTGCACAGATACCCGGATCACACTTCAGACGATTGCAAATGCGCAGTACCGCATGGAAAATGGTGTATGGCAGGACAGCACCACATTCAGCGGACTGACACCAAAAACGAAGTATACCTTTGAGGCATACTATCCGGCAACTACAAGCAGCTTTTGTTCTCTGGCAGGCAATGCTGTCATTGCGACCAGACCCATTGTACCCGGCAAAGACAGCGCAGCCGATTTGGTCATAATAGATTACGAGAAGGAAATCTTTTCAATCTCAGGTGGAGTGGAGATTTTTAAGGATGCGGCATGTACACAGCCGATTAACCTGAATGAAGAGAATGATGTGACAGATTATATTGGAGACATAATTTATATACGCTATCCTGCAGATGGAGATTTCCCGGAAAGTGCAGTAACATCAATTCCTATTAAGAGCCGTCCGGCAGTTCCGGTTATTAGCTATACGGATGAAACCTATCCGGGTGCAGGTGACGGCGTCATTACAGGGCTGACAGAAGGGACTGTTTATGAGATTTCAGGCGATGGCGGAAGTACATGGATAGATGTTGTCTTAAGCGGCACGCAGATAAAAGGACTTAAGCCCGGTAATTACCAGGTGCGCATCAAGGCAGGAGAGGAAAACTTCCAAAGTGAAGCCTCAAGTACGGTTATCATAGGTTCAACTCCGTCCATAGAGGAAACAACACCACAGGCAGAAATAAGCTATGCAGATGAAGCCTTGACCGGACTGACACCGGGTGAGAAATATAAAGTAAGCTATATTACAACAGGTGGAACAGAGCTCACGCATGAATGTTTTGCGGATGAAAACGGTAATATAAGGTTTGAGGAGAAATGGTATGGACAAACTCTTGAAATTGTAAAATCAGGAAATGACAAGGATAAGGCAGACAGTACTCCGCAGAGCCTGACTATACCGGCACGTCCGGTGGCTCCGAAGCCGAATGTCACAGGGGAAAGCAGTCCTGGAAAAAATAATGGCAGCATTTCCAATCTGACACCGGGAGAAATATATGAGATTTCCTCAGACGGAGGCGCTACATGGCAGGATGTGACCGCCGGTGAGGATGGTCAGATTAAAAATCTGGAACCGGGTAGTTATGAGATAAGAGAAAAGGCAAAAGGCGGTTCCTTCAGTTCTGAAAGTGTTACGCTCAAGGTGGAAGCATATCCGGGTGGCAGCGGAGACAATGATTCCGGAGATAACCCCGAAGCCGGTGACAAACCTGCAACCGGAGATAACCCCGGAGCTGGTGACAACCCCGGAGCCGGTGATGAGCCTGCAGCTGGTGACAACTCCGGAACTGATAATATTACCGGTAACATCTGGAAGGATATTGAAAAGGATGAAAAAGCTCCTGACACAGAATTTTCCATGGCAGAAGATGAATTGGCAATTGTTTTAACAGATGTTGAAAAGCAGCCGGTAAAGGACAGTGAGCCGAAGACCGGCGACAATACGTCTCTGGAGCTGTATGCAACAGTGGGAATGATCGCAGGCCTGACTTATCTGCTCCTGTATTTTGGAGCGGGTAAATGTGGTATGACGGAGGAAAAAAAGAGGGAGCTTACCGCAAAAATTATACGGTGGGCGCATCAGGGCGGAAGAATCCGCAGAATTCTGGCACTTGCGGTTATTTTCCTGGTCCTGATGTATTATCACAGCATTGGGAAGAAAGTGACTGTGGAATGGAATAAAGTTTATGGAGAATAAAAAGAAGAACAAACGTATAAGGATACTTATTCTCTTTATTGCAGTATGCCTGATCCCAATAGGTCAGGCATACTGCATATCTGTACAGCATAAGGTACAGCAGAAGGAAATGAAAGAATCGGTGAAAAAGCAGGAAGAAAATAGTGGACTGCCGGAAAAGACGAAAGAAGTGGCAGGGCAGGAGAAAACCGGGCAGCAGGATACAGAGGTATCCGGGGAGCCGGATAAGACAGGGCAGGAGGAAACAGAACAGAAGGAAACAGAACAAAAGGAACCTGTCATGCTGGCACAATATGCAGATTTATATGAGAAAAACAGCCATATGGCCGGCTGGCTTTCTATTGAAGGAATGAACATTGATTATCCTGTTATGCAGTGTGAGAATGATGATTATTACCTGCACCATGATTTTTATGGGAATGAAGATAAATACGGCTGCCTGTATGTAAGAAAAATAGCCGATGTTAATACACCGGGAACCAATTTTATTATATACGGACACAATATGAAGGATGGTTCCATGTTTGGGGATTTGGATTTGTACAGGAATGCAGATTTTTACCTGGAGCATCCCCTGATTTCCTTTGATACGCTCTATGAAGAACGAACCTATGAGATTATGGCAGTGTTTCTGTCCCGGGTCTACTATTCGGATGAGGAAGTCTTTAAATATTACCAGTTTTATCAGGCGGACACACAGGAAGAATTTGACAGGTTTTATGAGAATGTCAAAAAACTTTCTTTGTATGATACGGGGGTGACAGCAGAGTTTGGGGATACGTTTCTGACATTATCCACTTGTGCCTATCATGTGAAGGATGGCCGGCTTGCGGTAGTTGCAAAGAGGATAGAATAACGCCAGAAATGCCTGTGCTTTACAACACTATTTTCAATGTAAACCATCCGTTCTCAGCACGGAAAGAACAAAGAGCATTGTGTTTTTTACAGAAAGCAGCAATGGAGCGGCTTCCGATTCCATGACCGCTGCTGGCTGCTATGGGTAACTGATCTTCTGAAAAAAGCACCGTTCCGGCATATGGGTTTGATATTTCCAGCATAAGAGATGGCTTATGGATGCATTTTAGGATAATCCTGCGCTTCTCTTTGGGGAGATCTGAGCAGGCATGGATGGCATTCTCAAGGGCATTGGCAAATACAATTGAGAGTTCCGTGGCATCCACCGGAAGGTTGTCCGGAATAGAAAGATGGGTTTCAAACCGGATATGTTCTTGTTTTGCCTGCATCAGATAGGAGGACAGGACAGCATTCAGAACAGGATCGCTGCAATAACGTGTCCGGTCAGGCTCATGAAGCTGAGCCAGAGACGCGTAAGTATATTCCAGGGCAGTATGTGCATCGTTATTTTCAATAAGGGTGGCAATAGTCTGGAAGCGATGGCGGGAGTCGTGGCGCTCAATACGGACAGTCTCTGCAGAAGATTCATTTTCGGAAAGTCTTTCCTTCAGATTGTTTACCTGCAATTCCAGAATCTCCATGTCGTGTTCTGCAAGCTGAGAATGATACAGAATGGATAAATGCCGGAAAATTGTAAAATAAATGATGATGGTAGCTGCCGCAAGCAGGTAGTATGGCACAACAGCGGATGGATTCTGTGCGAAATGAACCGGATAAAAAGCAATCGAAGTAGCAAGGGCAAGCAGGGAGCAGGGAATCAGGCAGAGACTTTCCCAACCGTATTTTACAATGGCAGCTATCTGTAAAAAGCGGCGGCGAAGGAACCGGAACTCGAACAGTATCATCAGGGGATAGATAATTAAAAGAAGGATGATATCAATAAGCGGAGAATTCCACAGCAGGGTATTTATAAGCAAAATAGTTGTGCAGCAATACATGGAAAATAAAATCTGTGTTGTATAATTAAATATGGCTCTTACAGGCTGATCCTTTGCCAGCCGGTAGACCAGCAGTATGCCGGGAAAAGATATGGTAAGCAGGGCTGTCCGGAGAAAGACCAGATATCCGAAAAAGTGTACCAGGATGCCGGTGGAGATTATGACATAGATGATATACAAAGAAAGGATGCGCATGACTTTTTTTGCACTGTATTTAAAGTCTGTTACAGTGCATGCCATGCCGAGTGTGCTTATTGTAAGTATAACAATCCGGAATGTAAAATATAGGCCGTTGTTTTCTATATACATGATTAGCCTCCATTCAGCCGGTAATCCGTCAGGTTCATCTCTTTAGATGGCTGCGGAAAACAGTCTGGTGAAATGACTTCTATTTCTACGGAATCCTCTATGATTGAACCATCAGGGGCTGCTGCGGTTGCAACAACCTCAAAGATACCTGTTTCTTCAAAATAAATTTTGGCCTGCCATTCATTAGTATTTTTTTGTGTCATTTCTACAGTGTCGCCATTTTTTACGGAATCAAGATATGCATTGATAATGACGGAAGCGGTATCAAAATTCAGTGTTGCAGTTATATTAGTTTCAGCATATATTTTTATCCATCCGGTTTATGGCACTGACAGCTTCTTTATTTTGATTTCCCCTTTTACGCATAAAATATCCTCTTTCTGTAAGGTGTTCATTTCATATTTTTGGTAATTTAAGTATATCAGATTAACATATAAATGTCGCTGTTAGATTTTTTTTAGCGGATATGATGTTAAGATATCCCATGTCCGGTAATGGTGCATCTCTTTGCAGCTTGTAACCAGGGCTGGTATGCGGGATAAAATTATCAATAAACAGTAGATGAGAAAGGCAATATTTGATATAATTATCCTGCAAATAGATATTAAATATGTTTGCCAGGAAAAAGATGAAAAGGTATTGGTTTGCATTTATACAGCTGAGAATGTGTTTTCAGAATCAAAAAACGAGGATTATATAATGTATTATAAGAAGTGTGGAAATGAGCTGCCGGGCAAGGCAAAGTCTTGTGGCAAATCGCTTTTTGCTGCAGCAAGAATAATAGGAATTGTTTTTGCAGTCGTGCTGGCAGGATATTTTGCAGTGAAAAACAATAAGGGAAGAGAGGATATTGCAGCAGCGGTTTCTATTGAAGAAGCTCAAATCGGAAATATCGTAGAATTTGGCGATTATGAACAGGATAATGACCTGTCTGATGGAAATGAACCGATAGAATGGATCGTGTTAGATGAACAGGATGGCAGACTATTACTGCTCAGCAGATATATAATCGATGCGAAACCATATCATGAAGAATATGAGGATATTACTTGGGAACAAAGTGGGCTTCGGTTCTGGCTTAACGATATATTTTATGAAGAAGCATTTACCTGGGAAGAACGGGAACGGGTACAGGAAGTGCAGCTGTCAAATCCTGACAATCCTGAACATGGAACAGAAGGGGGAAATGATACCATAGATTCTGTGTTCCTGCTTTCCATTGATGAAGCAGAGCAGTACTTTTCATCAGAAAGTGCAAGAAAGGCGGAAGGAACAGCTTATGCCAATGAGCGGGGCTTTTGCCCTACCTGGTGGTGGCTGCGGTCGCCGGGCTGCGATGCCAGTCACGCTGCATTTGTACACTATTATGGGTATGTAGCTGCAGGCGGAGACCCTGTGGACTTTGCTACTGGTGTTCGTCCCGCTTTATGGTTGTATGCGAAGTAGCAGCCAGAGGCGGCAGAATGGTCAGCGTTGAACTGAAAACCCCCGAACCTGCGCTTTTGCAGTCCCGGGGGCTTTCCTTAGGGGAGGATAAGTATGCTGGATTGAAAGCTAAGAAACCCGATAAAAAGTGCAATTTGCACTGGCATTTGCGCGTCCTCTAATGGGTGTTGGCAACACTTGGCAACAGTTTTTTTGAATGCCGAATTGTGGTAAGGTTCCTATATGGGAAAGATGAAGACAACGGAATATTGTGCAAGATCATACCCGATTAAAATAACAATTCTCTGTAGGTATGACGCTTAAAAGATGGCACTACCGATATCAGGTAAAGTATTTGAAAGCCATCTCTGAGTGAGCAAGGAGCAGGAACTGGAACTTGAGGTTATGTGGTTTTGGAATAAGATTGGGGTAAATGTGAACCAGATCGTGAAAAATAATAATTCCCATGTGTATAGGGAAAGTAATAAAATAAACTTAAATAAATATATGGAAGAAATCACCGGGCTATTAAAAGAGTTGATTATGACGAAATAGCTTTTAGAAGTGAAGAAAAATAGCATATGAATTTTGATTAGGAGGCAGACATCTTGGTATTATATTACACAGGAACAGGTAACAGTGAATATGTAGCAAAGAAAATAGGAGAGCAGATTGAAGATGAAGTCATCAATTTGTTCAATAAAATTAAAGGACATGACTATTCAGAAATACATTCGAGCAGGCCGTTTATAATCGTTTATCCCACTTATGCATGGCAGATACCAAGAATACTGAAAGACTTTATACAGAAGACTACATTTACAGGAAATAAATGCGTATATTTTGTGGCAACATGTGGAGACAGTATGGGAAATATGTCAAAGTATCTGACCGAGCTTTGTGAGCAGAAGGCATTCCAGTATATGGGGTGTGCAGAAGTAATTATGCCGGAAAATTATATTGCAATGTTCAATGCTCCCGAAAAAGCAGAAGCTGTTAAAATTGTTAAAAATGCTGATTTTGTTATAGGGAATATGGTTGATGTCATAAAGCATAATGGAACGATACCGAAGAAGAAAGTGGGGGCTGTTGCTAAGGTAAGCAGCGGAATAATAAATACCATATTTTATCCTTTGTTCGTAAGTGCAAAGAAATTTTATGCTACAGATGCCTGTATCGGATGTGGTAAATGTACCGAGGTCTGTCCCTTAAATAATATAAGTCTAAAGGCGGGAAAACCTGTGTGGGGCGATCAATGCACTCATTGCATGGCCTGCATTTGTAAATGCCCGAAAAAAGCCATTGAATATGGAAATAAGAGCCGGGGAAAACCAAGATATCAATGTCCATTGTAGATGAGAAATTATTGATGCAGGAAATATATTATTATATGAAAAAGTTGAGGAAATAATTTAAATGGTAAAATTGATTGAAAAGAATACTACAACTGCATATCTAAGGGCAATATCTGATAAGATCAAGGAAACAACTATATTCCATTTGAGAATAAAGCAGCATATATTGCAGAATGCAAGGTATGGCATGGAAGTAAAAAATTTTTGGAAGCAATAGATCAGCTGTGTGGCTATACCACATGGCATGACACAAAAACATCATTGGTTATTTTCAATAAGGATAATAAGGATTTTGGAGCACTATTGGATAGCATAAATAAGACAGTAAAGGAAATGGACAGAGGAAAAGAAATTATTCGTTTAGGTCAGAATGAGTGGCAAGGAAGATTTACCAAGGAAAAAGGTTCCAATGATATGCTTACCATTCATATAGCAGTATATGATTTATATATTAAAGAGTAGGATTGGGAGTTAATACATATGAAAACTTTTGAAGAATATAAAAAAGAATTAGATGAATATGGTAAAATCAGCAGTATTACTACGGAAAGCGGTATCTATAAGGTGCATATGCCACAAAATTTTGAGCTGGTCATAACGTCCGGGACAGATGCTATTAAAGTACATAGAGGTAAAAATTTATTATACCCAGTTCAAAAGCTGGAAGAGAAATGGGAGAGTATCCGGTTATTGGATAAGGAAGGTATATTATATGTTGGAAAAGCAAAAAATTTAAGGAGAAGGATTACAGAATTTGTAAAATATGGATATGAAGATTGTAAGACACATCGTGGTGGACGGGCAATCTGGCAGCTTAAAAATAACAAAGAACTTTTGATAGAAATAATACCATGTGGAAATCCAAGGGAAAAAGAAAGGCAATTACTTATAGAATATCATGACAAATATGGTGAATATCCTTTTGCAAATTGGCAGAAATAGTAACCGATAAAGAAAGAAGAACTGTAAATTATGATGTCAGGGATTATTGAGATTGACGTTCATGGAAAAAATGTTGAAGCAGCAATTGAAGAAATAAGGAAACATCTGAATAATGTAAAGCCGAGTGTATATCGGATTCGGATCATACATGGTTATCATGGAGGTACAAGAATTCGGGATGGCATTCAGGATGAATTTGGTTATGAAAGAGAACCTAAAATAAAGCGCATCACAATGGGAGATAATCCGGGAATCACAGAATTGATACTACGGGAATTCTAAACAAAAGTGAGCTATGTGGAGACAGTAGGAGGACATGGTAAGCAATGGTGAATGATTATTATGATGGATTGGCTTCCCATGAAATAAAATATCTGGAAAATATCCAGAAAATAGGTTCAGAAAAGGGTAATTGTAAAGAACTGCAATCATTATGTAGAAAAGCTTACGAAGAGTATAGAAATGGAACAGTTTCTTCAGTGGCATATGGTAAGATATATGCTACGTGTATGGATTATGCTTATCCAAGGTGAAAAGCATGATTTAAAAATAAATGAAGGAGGCTTTATATCGCAATCACCAAACTATCCTGTATCCACCAGACAGGTACCCGTTACATAGCTATGTATGAGCTGCGCCAGGAAAGTTTGATGCAGAAAACGCCTTAAATACTGGCGTTTAACGCAGTAAAGCAGATATCGTGTAAAAACATGAATAAGTCGAAAACCCCCGGACCTGCGCCTTTGCAGTCCCGGGAGCTTTCCTTAGGGGAGGATAAGTATGCTGGATTGAAAGTTAAGAAACCCGATAAAATGGGCATTTGCGCGTCCTCTAATGGGTGTTGGCAACACTTGGCAACAGTTTTTTTGAATGCTGAATTGTGGTAAGGTTCCTATATGGGAAAGATGAAGACAACTGAATATTGTGCAAGATCATACCCAATTAAACTAGCAATTCTCTGTAGGTATGACGTTAAGATATCCCATGTGCTGATATTTGGCTCTTGGGATATTTTTATTTACGCGGGCAACGAGCCGAACGAACATGCTTGCATGTTCACTCGGCGGCTGTCGCGAAAACCAGCGAAATGAGCAAAGCGTGTTTCGGCTGGTTTATGACAATGGAAAGTTCGTAAAGCGTACTTTCTGTGTAAAGATAAGGAGTGGGACTATGGAACAAATTTACAGAATAGGCATTGATCATGGTTATGGTAACATCAAAACAGCAAGTCACATCTTTGAGTCAGGTGTGATTGCGAAAGAAAGTGTATCTGAACTGGCAGGAATGATTGTGGAGTACGAAGGCAAGTTTTATGAGATCGGTTCCACACACAAGGAATACCAGATGGACAAGGTATGGGATGAGGATTATTACATATTGACGATGGCGGCTCTTGCAAAGGAACTGAAAGACAGAGGTTTATGTCATGCTTCCGTTATTCTTGCAGTAGGTCTTCCTATCAAATGGATGGGAGAGCAGGGCGCAGCTTTCAGAAAATATCTTATGAAGAATAAAGAAGTGACCTTCAAGTGCAATGATATCCGCTACCATGTAAAGATTGAGGATGTAGAAGTCTATGCACAGGGATTTGCGGCTATTGCTGAGAATTTAAAGGACTATAAGGGGTTTAACATCATTGCAGATATCGGAAACGGAACCATGAATGTTATCTTTGTGGTGGACGGTATTCCCGACTCTGCCCGCTATTATACAGAGCGATTTGGCGTGGACTGCTGTGTAATCGAGATGCGCAGTGAACTGACCAACAAGGTACATACCGTAGTGGATGACCGGATTGTAAAGAAGGTCTTAAAGGATGGCACTGCCGATATCGGGGAAAAGTATCTGAAAGCCATTTCCGAGTGTGCTACAGACTATACGGAAAAGATCATGAGAAAGCTCCGGGAGTATGGATATAATGAGGAACTTACGAAACTTCATTTTCTTGGAGGCGGTGCCATGCTGATGAAGCACTTTGCAAAGCTGGATAAAGACAAGGTGCATTTCATTGAGGATATTCACGCCAATGCGAAAGGGTATGAATACCTTTCCCATCAGCGTCAGTTAAGAAAGAAGAAACAGAATTAGGAGGCGCATTTCATGAGAAAGAAAAGGGAGACCATAAAAAATATCAAGCGAGTGTCCTGCCGGTTTGATATGGATGTGCCGGAGGAAAGAAGGGCATGGCAGATTTTGCAGAGCCTGTACCAGCAACCGCCGGAAGGAAAGAAACAGGACTATACCAGCATTATCGCAAAGGCAATGATAGGGCATTATGACAGGAAAGAGGAAGTGCACCTTACCCATGAGGAGCTTCTTGCAAGAGTGCAGGAGAGTATCCACAGAGAAATGGAAGAAATAAAGAAAAGGCTGGCAAATACATCAACTTATCCGATAGTATACCCTTATATGCCGCAAATGCCGGGAATGACAGTACAGGCAGAGAAACAGACACCGCCAGATGGAGAATTAAATGAGGCTGCTTTGGATTTCATGGACAGCTTCATGGGATAGTGACAGGATGCTCCGGCATCCTGTTTTTAAGTTCAAAAAAGATAAAAGGAATAAGCGGAGGGATTTCCAATCGAATACAGAGTGAATGACATGGATTTACAGGAATTCCTACATTCATTCGCAGATGGAGACGGAAAGCTGCCATCAGAATTTGAACAACTAAAAACAGAAGGCTATTACCTGATCCATGGGGATACAGAAAGGACATTCTGCCTAAAGGAAAGGGAAGTATATCTTAAAGACACCATGGAAAACCTGCTGGCAAGGTCGCTCTGCTATTTTTCGGATATGCCGGTATCCTATGCAGTCCATGTAAAGGCATCAGGCAGGGCTGATATAGCAGTACTTGATAACCGCAGGCTTGCCATGGAGATAAAAGAAAAACAGGTGAAGGGGAAATCCATTACTGTCAGATATCAGGACGGAACAGTTGATAAAGGACCATTGAAAACAGAGAAGTATATCCGGGGACCCTTCGGGGAAAAGGTAGATACCATCCACTATACCTGTGTAGCAGACAGCCTTTTGCAGATGCGGAGGAAAGTTTATTCTGCTGCCTATGAAGCAGTGAATGAGCGTTCCCTGTCAGCAGCAGTGAGAGAAATCCACAGGAAAAGGGAACGTACCCTTCCACTAAAGCCATCAGCATTCTTGTGGGCAGCAATAGAGGATAGCAAATTGCTGGCGGTAATCCGGCAGACCGGATACCTCTACAGTGTTCCCGATGAAGTCCGCATTTCTAAGTTTAAGGAACTTATTAAAAGAGAAGGTTACATAAGAATATCGCCGAAACAGGCAGAACTGGCAAAAAAATTCAACCTTCCCTGCTTTACCCTTCAAAAGGGAGGTACTATTGGATATGCCCGTGATATACAGCCGGAAGAGAAAGCCGCTTTGCTTTTGATGAAAAAGGAATGGTTTAAAATGCTGGATATCCTTATAAATGAAAAGCCGGTGCATTGTTCCAGAGAACTGCTTACCAGCCTGAAAATGGAAGCAAGGGCAGCAGTTTCCAACGCAAAGAAGGAAGAAAATAAAGCTGCATTTGCTTCCATTGCTAATAAGTTGACATATTTTCTGGAAGCAATAGATGCGCATAATCTGGAACACATTTTGAAAGGGCAGACAGGAGATTTTCTGCTTCCGGAATTTCTTTCAGTTGATGAGAAGAAAAAACTATCAAAGCCATACCCGTTTCCCGTGCAGAAAAATATGGTAGTAGCTGAACGGAAATCCCGTTACCCAGAAACAAAGACACGCTAGAAATCTTGAGAAGTGCGGCGAGCAGCCGACACCTCCGGATACTTCCGCTTGGCTACCCTCTATCGGGGAGGGCGGGCTGTGTCAAGGATTTTCGGCTAGGACTAAAATACTTGACACAGCCTGTCCGCCCAGATACGATCGCCGGAAGCGAAGTACCCGGAGAAAGTAAAAAAGAAGGTGCAGGCAAATAGTGGTACATAGAGCAGGAGATAAAAAGAATGGCGTCAAAAACAGGAGGTCTGACAGCAAAAACAAATAAACTGACAGCCAAGTGCTGTCACAGAAAAATTCGGGAATTTTACTGGCGTAATTATATTGCAGTTTGGCGTCAGGAAAAAAATGATTGGCGCTAAAAACGAATGAATTGAAGTCACTAAACGAGGAACTGGCGTCAAATTTAGGATATTTGGCGCTGTTATTGAAAACTTAGCGGTTTTCATGGGGTTCGGGGCTATTCCCCGACAAGATCTGCATTTCGTGCCCACGAAATGCGTATCTTGCGGCGTTCCATAGAACGCCCTCTCCGAAAAAGAAAGGAGCAGTAAATGCCAAGACCAAAAGGCGAAAACAATATCCGCAAACACTTCAAGCTGACAGAGGAAACAGTGAGAATACTTGAAGAACGATCTAAAGCGGAAAATATGAACGAGTCAGAGTACATCCGATACCTTCTCTTGAGCCAATCAGAGCATCCAAGAAGTAAAGAACTGGAACTTGAGGTCATGCGGCTTCGGAATGAGATTAATAAGATTGGGGTGAATGTGAACCAGATTGTGAAAAATAATAATTCCCATATGTATAGTGAAGGTGATAAAATAATATTAAAAAGATGTATGAATGAAATAAGGGAATATTTACGGATTTTTTTGGAGAAGAAATTATAAATTAAGAGATACAAGGGGATGGAAATATGTGTCAGAATAGTGGAAATGATGCTGTTAGATATTCAAGGACAGGAGATGTTTTTCATTATAGATGGGTTGCATTAAAATGTTTGGATATGATTAATCCGTTATCTAATATTGATAAAATTGTTGTGGAAAATTCACAGGAGAAGATGGCAGGAGAATATGTTATTGATGTGTCTGAATATTTGAATGAAGGTAATTTACATATTAATTATTATCAGATGAAACATACTGTAAAAGAAAAAGAAATTCCAGCAACAATATCCTTTTTTAAAAAGACTTTGGAGGGTTTTGCAAAAAGGTATATTGATTTGCGTAAGGAAAAAAAGCATAAAAATGTTACATTTTATGTCATTACTAATAGGAAGATAGATATTGCGGTAAAGGATAATATTCAAAAAAAGGCACAAGGTGTTGAATGTTCAAAACACTTTGATAAATATATTAAACAGTATACTGCTTTAGATAAAATTAGGTTGAGGGATTTTTGCAATAGGTTGGTGTTAGTTGATGGTTGCGGAGATTATGAGGATTTATGGTTTGATTTATATGTAAAGACAAATTATTTGTTGGTGGGACAGCCGGATGAAACAGCAGTTGATAAGTTAGAGAGTATGGTTAGGAAGAAAGCACTACCAAAATCGAATGGTAATATTACTAAAGAGGAAGTATTAAAATGCTTAGGCTATCCTTCAGAAGAGTTTCTATTTCCAGCTCCGCAAATGCTCGAAAATATAAAAGGCATTGTGGATAGGGAAGTATATAAAGATATTATGGAGAAAATTGCCAATAAGGATAAATCGATTGTGCATGCTTCTGGTGGTGTAGGTAAGAGTATTTTTTCGCAATATATAAAAAGAAAAGCACATGGTGAAGTGGTTATATATGATTGCTTTGGGTTAGGGACATATAGAAACAGAAGCAAGGCAAGGCATGGTTTTAAAGTTGCGCTTACGCAGATAATAAGTGAATTAGCATCGATGGGATTGTGCGACTTTATGCTTATTTCAGGTGGTGCTACACCTGATGAAATTATGCGTATGTTTTTGCAGAGGGTCGCTCAAGCGTGTGAATGTATCAGAAAGAGAGATGGAGGACAGAAATTGTACTTGCTCATAGATGCTGCTGATAATGCTGAAATGGCTGCTGATGAGTATAAAGAACCGTGCTTTGTTCATGAATTGTTGAGGGAAAGCGTACCAGAAGGATGCTGTCTTGTCATGATGTGTAGGACAGAAAGAAAGTATATGCTGAAACCATCGAAAGAAATTGCAGATTTTGAATTGCTTCCATTTTCGGAAAGCGAAGTAAAAAGTTATTTGAAGAATAGCAATATAGGAAAGTTTAGTAATCAGGAGAATTTTGAGATTTTTCGTTTGACAGGAGGGAACCCAAGAGTAATTGCGAATGCCGTATCTTTTGGAAAAAGCAAAAAGGGAATATTAGCATATTTAGGTCCTAAAGGAACAAACGTAAACCAGCAAATAGAGTTTCAGTTGAAGAGGGCTGTTGATAATATAAAAGAAACATTGTCGGAAGAGTTTCAGCAACAGATAAACAGCATTTGTCTCGGGCTGTCTGTATTACCTCCTTTTATTCCGATTTCTGTATTAGCTCAAATAGCAAATGTAGATGAAAGCTCAATCAAAAG
Organism: Lachnospiraceae bacterium; assembly: GCA_017621815.1. GTDB lineage: Bacteria > Bacillota > Clostridia > Lachnospirales > Lachnospiraceae > Suilimivivens. The sequence continues at coordinate 106,426 of JAGASK010000013.1, forward strand.
TTTTGTTGCTGATATGGGAAGGGCATTTTGGTTGACAGATGATAACGTTATTCAATTCAGAGATGAGCCAGTGGAAACATGGTTTAAAGAAAATTATGCTCCTGAAAAAGAAATAGTAAAGGTTTTTGCAGATAGAATTAAGCGGCAGGCAAAAGAATCTGTATATGTTGCTGAAGTTCTTCCTATGTTGTATTTATATGCCGATTGCTTGGATGAATTAATAGCACTTGCATTTGATGAAGAAGGATATCCTGAAAAGGATAAATTTGATAGCCGGAATGTAAAGCTGTTACGGTATAAATATGCCTTTAGAGGAGCATTAAAAGCCAAGAAATATACAGATACTGTAAAGATTGCTTTTCTAACAGCAAAGGAAACAGCAGGAAATCAAAGGCTATATGAATTGTTGAAAAAGAATGTAGATTTAGTTGCACTGTTTTCAGAAAAAAATGTTGTGCAAGAGATAGCGTTTTCCAGGATATTAAGAAGTCGTTGGCAGGGATCAGAAAATGTGTATATATCCAGTTTGTTATCAGGTTTTCCAGAATGTAAGGGAGAAGTAACGACATACTTGCGTGCATCTGGAAATTGGATTGGGATATATTTGGATGAACAGAAAAAAGATAGTAATAGAAGTTTTGGAGTTAGATTGGAGAATGAAGATATAAGTGAACTGGGGTATGCGGCATATAATTATGGAGGAATCGAATGTGTAGTTCATTTTTTTGAACAATGGATACCTAAAAGGATTGTATTTGAAATTATCAGTCTTTTTATTTCAAGATTAGTGGATCAAGGAAAGTTTTCTGAAATCAATGAGTTTGCTATACAAATTTCTGGAGATCCATATGGTATTATGGCGGTTTGCAATGAATTAGATAAAGTCGGAAAATCAGTTCAAAAAGATGCCATTGTAAAATGTTGGAATAATGGCATTAATGAATTATGGGATGAGCGGCTTGAATATAATAGAGATGACAGAAAAATATTGGAAGGATTGACTTCATTTATTGAACAATCCATAGATAATATTGAGGACAATTCTCCAGTAATAGATTTAGTAAAAAAAGTTGTGCCAGTAAAGGCTGGCTATGATTTTTTGCGTGAAAACTATTCTGAAACGAAATCTGTGTTTTTACGCGGGAGAGCTATTAAGAAATATCTTGGTTTTGACTTGGAGCAAGAAGACTGGTTGCCGGATAAGAAAGAGAAGGAAACTGCAAATAAAATTATGGAATTATTATTTCCACTATATGCTATTCGCTTAGATTTGCTTTTAGGCATAGAGAATATAGAAATTGTTTCCCAATGTTCAGGTGCAAGAAATAATGGATGGATGGAAATGCTTCTTGATCAGCATAATCTTTTGAACGATGTTGCAGTTGCTCACACTAAAATTCTTTTAGCCGGACAGAGTTTAGAAGAGGGCATAGTAAGAGAACTATTAAAATGCATACAAAATATAAAATTATATGTGGAGGATGAAATTACATTTTTAAGAGGGATTGTAAGAAACGAAAAGCTGCATTCGATATGGGAGGAAGTAGAGCAGGGAATATCAGAAAGACTTCAAAAAATAGAACAAAGTGGAGAAAATGTGAATGAATTGCCTGAATGGTATCTCTTATTTTCAAGGGCATTATTGGCGGGTGATCCATCAGAAGCGCATGCATATTTTAATTTAGGGATAGAAAGTATAAGTGGTTTGAGTGAAGAAATAGTATCTGCGTCAAAGCAAATGATAGAGATATGCGAAAAATCCGCAGAGAGTTATCATAAGGAATCAATGCTGGCTAACCAGTTTGGCAAATATATGGAAAAAGTATATGATGCTCTGTATGGAGATTGGTCTGGCAAAAGAGCTATTCAAGCATGTATAAAATTGTCTCCGGCAGATGGTTTGGCAATAATAAGTAGGTTCAGGGATGTAGACGAAAGATGGGTGGATTGGCTGTTTGAGGAGGCGGTAGAAGAATTCATTTCCACAGGTTATTTATCCCCATCAGAGGGATGGGCATTATCAGCATTTATGCCTGATAAAAGAATTAAGGATTTCTCACAAAAGTGTTCAGAATATGAGGTAAATCATGAGAGAGCAGTTTGGATAAAGGAAAGTGGTGAGAAATATTGTCAAATGATAATGCTGCCACAGGATAATAATGTTTTAGGAACATCTTATAGTGGTAAGAAATTGGATATCGACAATGAAAAAGTTGAAGAGGCATTTAAGGATATTAATTTGCTGTCACAAGATGGACTGAAAGAATTGTTAGTCAGAATTGATGGATATAAGAATTCTAAGATAGCAGAAGCGGCTTATGAAAAGATGTTCAGCAAAGTGACAAGGGACAAAAGACTAAACTTTTTAAATAATTTGATAGATGCGCAGGATATATCTTTTAATACTTTTTTAGAGGTTATCAAATATGTACCAAAAGCATGGACGCAACAGTTAAGTATACAGAGGGAAAGCAATAGGTTTGTATACAAAATATGCAGCAGATGGTGTTGGGAATTACTAGGAAGGTATCGCAGGCAGCAATTTGTAGAAAATATGCCTTTTGATGTAAGAGATAACCAACAGGCTTTTGAAGGATTTATGGATGGGCTTGCTTTAGTGGAGGATTTAAGTAGTCATAATCAATATATCGAATATATCAGCGTTGCCATGCATTATTTAACATCTGGTGATGCAAAGGAAATATTGGAATTTGCGTTAAATATGATGTTGGAAAAAGATGAGAACAAGAATGGGAAAAATGAAGTACCTTATAGAGAAAGTGACTATCCGACAGGTGAGAAACAATTGGCAGGTTTCCTTTATGCAGCTTTAGGGTCGCCAGTTGCACAAACACGGTGGGAAGCTGTACATGCAGTTATAAGACTGGCAAAAATGAAATGTACGGAAGTTTTGCAGGAACTTGTCAATTATGATACAGATGTATCAGGAGTTTTTATAGGACAGGAGTATGTTCATTATAAATTGCACTCTATTTTATATTTGCTAATAGCTCTTTACAGAATTGCAAAAGAGGATAGTGATATTGTTATTCCATTTAAAGAGAAATTGATTTTTTACGCATCAGAGTTTATGGAACATGCTTTGATACAGAGAATTGCTTTAGAGATAATAAAGCTTGTATATCAAAAAAGAAATTCCGTATTTGAAATGGAAGAATATGATAGATTGATGTCAATTGCAGTAAGCAATTATCCTGTAATTGACAAAGAAAAAAATGCTGGCAGCGGAGATAATGAGGATAAAGAAAGCTTTTATTTCGGATATGATATGACAAGATATTGGTTTGGTGATTTAGGCAGGGTTTTTGGCGTATCAGGCAAATATGTTGCAGAACGAGTAGCAAAAGTGATAACAGAACAATGGGAAATTAGTAGTTCAGGCACTTATAAAGAAGATCCCAGAAAAAATATGTGGGAAGATTCGGCTTATAGGGAACGAATATATCATTCACATGGAAGTTATCCGTCTGTAGATACCTACAATTTCTATTTATCATATCACGGAATGATGGTAGTTGCCGCTCAGTTGCTGCAAGAAAAACCTACAGTAAAAGGACTTTATGATGAAAAGAATCCTTGGGAATACTGGATAAAAAGACATTTGCTTTCAAAAAATGATGGATATCTCTTATCTGATATGAGGGAAGAAATACCACATGATATAGAAATGTGGTATGCAGTCGATAAAAATGAATTATGGATGCAAAATCCCGATGAGAAAGATTTTATGTCCCAAATAGTGCATGGAGATGAGATGTGTATTAATGGATATTGGATGCAGAAAGACGGAAATTATCAAGAAGAGGTTCGTATTGCGTCTGCATTAGTTTTTGAAAAAAGCGCAGAAGCATTGGTATGTACATTAATGGGATATGAGGATTCCAATGATTATAAATTGCCAGAATATTTGGAGGATGAAGAAGAAAGCAATATTTCACCTTTTATATTAAAAGGACTGGTAAAATCTGAGTATCATGATTCAAAATTAGATGGCTTTGATCCCTGGGCAGGAAATGTACAAAATTGCACAATTGAAATAGGTGAAGAATATAAAAAATTTCTCTGCGCTGAGCAACAAAGAATGCAATGCTGGAGTTTCCAAAATGAGAATGAAAATATGAATGGAGCAAGACTGCTTGTATCTCAAGATGGCTTGAAAGGCATTGTCAAAAATATGCAAATGCTTATTATATTGGAGGTGCAGATAACAAGAAATCATACATATCATTACAAGCGTGATGACTATACATATAGGTCCCCTGTACACAGAATATATTTATTTAATGGAGAAGATATAATTTATGGAGAAATTTGATTATGCAGTATTAGGACAACTAATTATAAAACAGCTTGGCTTTGAAGATGAAAATGCAGATTTGACTTCTAAGTGGATGGCAAATTATGTAGCACAAAAAATGAAAGAGGCAGAAAGTGTAATTGGCAAGCAAAAAGATGAGGCAGAAAAGGAATGTTATAGGGCAATAATTGAATTATGGAAGTATAGGAAAGCTTGGTTGGAAGATGGCAATCCGTATAAAGATTTGAAACCTGTTATGGATACAATAAAAAAATTAGAACCAGAAAACCAAAGATATTTTTACTGGAACAATAATAAAGAACCTGATAATATCAAACCAGAAGTTCAGCAAATACTGGATATTATTAAGTGTGTTGATAAATCAGCGAGAGTGTGTTTGGAATATTTAATTAAATGTGCGTTAGAAGCAACAGTTGATGAAGAAATGCAAAAATGGATAAAAGCTGCGGATAATTTCTCGAATGAAAATGCTGAAGATGTATTTTTACTTAGACGTTTTATAATGCATGACCAGTTAAATGATGATGCTTCTCTAAAAAAAGGTAAATTAAAAGAGCGTATTCAGATATTAGAAGAGTTTCAAGACAAAAGCAGAGAATTAATGCGGCTATATCAAAAGGAGTTAGAAGAGGAGGATAACTGATCGCAATCACCAAACTATCCTGTATCCACCAGACAGGCACACGTTACATGGCAATGCACCTTGCAAACGCCATTTCCTACATCACAGACGGAGAGAAAACGCAGGGAGGCATACTGGTGGGAAGCCATAACTGCAGCACTGACACTGCTTTACAGGAGATGCTTGCCACAAAAAGGAAATTTGGCAAATTAGACAAGCGGCAGGGCTACCACTTTATCATATCCTTCAAAAACCAGGAGGTAAGGCCGGAGACCGCAATGGAACTTACACAGAAGTTTGTGGAACGTTTTTTAGGAGATGATTTCCAATGCCTATATGCCACCCACGACAACACCCGGCACGTACACAGCCACATCATTTTCAACAGCGTGTCATGGAGAAATGGCAGGAAATACCGTTATGAGAAGGGCGACTGGGCAAGGAAGATACAGCCCATCGTCAATGACCTCTGCAGAGAGTATGGTCTTTCCATACAGGATATTGAGATCGGGGCAGAGAAAGAACAGAAGAAATGGGATAAAACAAAACAGGGACCTTATAAGTGGAATCACCAGATCAGGCTTGATGTGGAGGATTCCATTTCTTTTGCCACGGATCATGAGAATTTCCTGAAATTAATGGAAGTTAAGGGCTATGAGATCAGGCAGAAGGACGGGGAAACTTACTTAAAGCCAATGGGAGAAAAGCGGTTCCTTGCGCTGACGGACATTTCAGAGCATTATACGGAAAAGATCATAGCAGAGAGGATAGAGAAGGGGATATTTGCGGAAAAGGAGCAGATGAAAAATAGATCGCCCCAAATGATCAGGTGCAGGAAAAATTACAGGAAATACATACCGCCATCCTTTTACCAGAAAGCGCTCCTTGCAAAAATGTACCGCACAGGGCAGTTAAAAAGACAGCCTTACAGCAGGATGTGGAAATACAGAAAGGAAACTGTAAGGTTTGAACATTTACAGGCGCAGTACCTTTACTTGTGCAGGCATGACATCCGAAGCGTGGAGGAATTAAAGGAGCGGAAGGAATATCTTACCCTGAAAGAAGATGCCCTGTCAGAAAAAAGGAAACAGGTCTATAAAAAGCGGTATCCTTATAAAGCAGTGATCGCACTGCTCAAAACAATTGAAGAAAATGAAACACGTGCTTCCTACTATCAGGCAGGGAGCACTTTTTATGCTTCTTATGATGAAAAGTACAGGGAAGCCTTAAAGGGTTTAGAACAGGCAGGATATACAAGAAGGCAGGCAGAAGCCTTAAGGGAGTCCTTCCAGACAGAACTTGCCCAGATACAAAAGGCAAGGAAAGCCCTGAAAAAAGAAGACCTTCTGATAGAGGGTATCCTTACGGAAAGGAGAGCAAAGGTAATTACACAGGAAAGACAGGAACCACAAACCAGTGAACCAGCCCATTTTAAAATAGATCATACCAGAACATACAAAGAAAAGAAGAAAGGAAGGAGCCATGCAGAAACCATTAGAGAGCATGACAAGGGAAGAGATGATATCCCACTTTAAGAGCCGGGATTATAAAGGAAGCCAGCTTCAGGTCATCATTGACGGGATCAGATACGGACTAAGTCCTAAGTATCTGAAGCTGTTTGAGGACACCTCTTTAAGCAGTGAAAACATGGAAATTATGTTAGAAGCCATGAAGGAGGACTGCGGGGAGGAGGCGGTATGCTTCCTGTCCCGGATGGATAATGAGGAAAAGGGATATCTCATCTTAAATGCCTTAAAACAGGGTGTATCGCTTAAGGAGATACAGGCAGTTTATGGAAAAGACCTGCTTCCGGCGCAGCTCCGGGAAAAGCTGCTTCCCCTGATGCAGAAGGAAAGGAGCATCCCCGAAGGGATATCAGAAAAAGTGGAGTTCCTTACGGAAATGTTAGGGGAGCTTAAGGAGGGCATGAGCAGGCAGAGCAGCTTTCTTGACACCATTAAGGAAGCCATGAAAGAAAATCCCCATCTGTTTAAAGCACAGGAGGAAAGCACAGATATGCAGGAAACAGATTTCTATTATGAAGAACTGGAAAGGCAGTTCCGGGAAGCAAGGGAGGATGCAGAAAGACTTCTATCAGAGCAGGATGCGCTGCATGAAAGAATTGCAAAACTGGAAGCGGAGAAGCAATCCCTTCTCAAGAAACTTCAGGAAAAGGAAGAAGAGGCAGAAAGAATTAAGCTCCTGCAAAGGGAAAATCCAGGCTGGAAAGAAATGCAGGGGCAAAGCCGGGGAAAAGAAGCGGAAGGGAGAAAGACATTGAAAAGAGAGCCCCCAAAGTGTATTTCTGGTTTTATGAACCCGCAGAAGTTATTTCCGCTATTTCACAGAAAACCTGATCTGCTTCAGAAGCTTGCAGGAAGCCTTGACGCAGAGCAGATCAAAGAGGTCAGGCTTGGCATTGAAGACGGGCTTACCAGGGAGCAGCTTTTCCTTCTTGCAGATGCAAAGCTGGATGTGGAAAAGATCAGGGAGCTCCGCATGACCATGAAAATCTTAAATGAAAGGAAGGACTGTATATGAACCAGACGAAACAAAGATTTACCGAATTTTTAGAAGCATTTTCCTGCTGTCAGGGAAAACAGGAGGAACTGTTTAAGACCATAGAGGAAAACAGGACCCTTATGATACAGGGGGACAGTTGGGAACACCTTGACCGGACCCTTTCCAAGCTGTGCAGGCAGGCGTTGGAGGCAGAAAAAGCTAAGAAGGTGCTTGATGAAGCACTTCAAAAGCTGAAATCAGACCCGGTATTTTCCAAAGGGATAGAAAAGGATGCGGTAAAACCAAAGAGCCATGAAGACAGGGAGCCGGTAAGGGGAGGAAGCCGATGAGCAGTGAGATCACAGATGCGGCTCAGGTAGTCCATGTGCTTTTTGAAGGCACGGAGCTCTTTATCCGCATCACCGGGATAGGATTAAAGCCCCTGCAGCAGCTGACCAAGCTTCTGTACGCCCTTATGACAAGGGAAAAGCTGAATGGTAAAACTTCCATGAAGGATCTGTTAAAGCGCGGCGGTGAGCTGCACGTCTTCCGGTTCCCACAGGAGCAGCTTAAGAAGGTGGAGACCATGGCAAAGAAATATGGCATTCTTTACAGTCTTGTGCCTGATTTTAATAAAGACGGTATGAGGGAGCTGGTGTTCCATTCCGATTCCCTGTCCCTTATGAATGCCATGATAGAGAAACTAAAGGCAGGGCAGGTGGTGGATCTGGAAGATTACCTGAAAACCGCATCGGAAAAGGACATTGACCGGTTCTATGAAGAAATGAAAGACAGAAATGCGGAAGAGAGGACAGGGGAAAAGAAAACGGAGGAAAGGAGCAGTGCAGATATGCAAAAAGCGCAGGCTGCAAAAGCAGCAGAAAAAACGCAGGGCAAAATGCCTGACCTGTCCTTTATGGAAACGGGGTATCTGAAACTGAAGGATATCGAAGCGATCCCTTTAGGGGAAAGGTTAAATATCCTGAACCACTATCAGTCCGGTGCATATGATCCCATTACCATTACGAGGAAGCTGGTCATCCGGGAGGAAGGGGAGCATATGGTAGTGCGGCTGCCAAGGGAGCCAGATAAGTTTATCCATATCCCCAAGGCGGATTTCTGGCTGCCGCCGGAAGGAAAGACTGCTCTTGCCTTTCTGAAACGGAAGGAAGAGATGAAGGTTGTAAATTCAAAGGGCGGGGAATTAAGAAGCATGAAAGGTACGGAGCTTTTCCGTGAATATTTTGACAAAGTCAATGAAAATGTCTGGCTTGCCATGGAGCGTGACAGGGAAGACAGGAAAGCAGATAAAGAAAAAAGTGCCGGAAAGGAAAGAGGAACAGAAAAGCATACGGAAAAAGATAATGCCAAAGTCCCAAAGATGAAAGGAAAGGCAGATAAGGCAGCAGAAAATAAAGAAATAAAGGCCATAGGAGAGAATGTAAAGGAGATAGTAAAGCCGGTAAAAGGCAGGTGATCGTTTGAAAAGACCAAATGTGTCCACCTGTCTTTTTTATGTCCTTCTGCTGGCAGGGTGCCTGTATCTGGGGCTTTTCCTCGGAGGAGTTATAGAGCAGGATATGACCATATATACGCTTGTCCCGGCGCTTAAGGAAGCATACGCCCATCCCTTTGAATTAAATGTAACAGCCTATACTCCTTATACTATAGCAGCGGTGTCGGCTACTGCCATTATGTACCTGATGGTGCAGAAAACAAACCAAAGGAATTACCGCTTTGGGAAGGAGCATGGCTCTGCCAGATGGGAGGAAGCAAAGGCGGTCACTAAAAGACTGGGAGATAAAGACGGATACCACCGCATCCTTTCACAAAATGTACGGATATCCTTAAATACCAGAAAGACCATGCTCAACAACAACGTGTTCTGCATCGGCGGGAGCGGTGCCGGAAAGAGTCTGTTTCTTATCAAGTGTAACCTGATGGAGATGCAGGGCAGTTTTGCAGCCACTGACCCCAAAGGGGAGCTCCTTGGAAGTGCAGGCGGGTACCTAAAAGCAAACGGTTACCAGATCAGGGTGTTTAACCTGATCAATCCCGGGGAGAGCAATGGTTACAATCCCTTTGCCTACATCCGCAGTGAAACGGACGTGATCAAGCTGATCACCAACCTGATGAAAAATACCACGCCCAAGGGGAGCAGCAGCAATGACCCTTTCTGGGAAAAGGCTGAAAACCTGTTTTTACAGGCACTCTTTTACTATGTGTGGATGGAGATGCCGCCGGGAAGGAAAAACTTCCTGTCCGTCCTTGAGCTCCTTGCAGAAGCAAAGGTGGAAAAAGAGGAGCCAAGTAAGCTGGATCGGCGTTTTGACCTGCTGGCAAGGACCCATCCGATGGGGGAAAGACACCCGGCAGTGCGCCAGTACAGGAAGGTCATGGACGGGGCAGCCAGTACCGTAAAGAGCATCATCATTAGCGTAAACGCAAGGCTTGCATTCCTGGAAAATGAAGAGGTAAAGCAGCTCCTTGAAACAGATGAACTCCATTTTGAAGAGCTTGGCACAGGCAGGAACGGGGATAAAAAGACAAAGACAGCATTGTTTATCGTTACGCCAGATTCGGACAAATCCTATGCCTTTCTTGTAGGGATGCTCTATGAGCAGCTGATGCAGGAGCTTTACTGTCAGGCAGATACAAAATACGGGGGCAGGCTTCCCATCCATGTGACCATGTATCTGGATGAGTTTTATAACACGCCCCTTCCGAATTCCTACTTAAATTTTTTGAGCACCATGAGAAGCAGGGAGATATCCAACGTGATCGTGGTGCAGAACATTGCCCAGGTGAAGGAGCTTTTCAAGGACAGCTGGGAGACCATACCGGGCAATGCGGACACCCTTGTGTATCTTGGGGGCAATGAGCAGGGGAGCCATAAATATATCAGTGAGCTCCTTGGAAAAGCCACCATTGATAAACGGAGCAGCGGAGAGACCATAGGGAAGCATGGCAGCGCCAGCAGGAACTATGACGTGCTTGGACGTGAGCTTATGACACCGGATGAGGTAAGGAAACTGGACAATAGGAAGTGCATCGTCCTGATCCGGGGCTGTGACCCGGTCATAGATTTTAAATTCAATACCTTTAAGCATCCCATGTTCCAAAAAAGCGGGGATGGGAAAGGCAAGTGGTATGTGCACAATCCGCAGAAGAAAAAGGGGATGGATATCATGGACAAAGAAACTGCAGACCGGATGAAAAAGGAAGCAGGGGAGGATGGGAATGTCATCATCACCACCATAAGGGCGGAAGAACTGATAAGCCTTGGAAATACACCGCCGGAAAGGCAGGAGGTACAGACAATGTAAAAAAGCAGTTATCAGATTTAAGACAATGAAACAGCCAGCCTGTAAAAAGAGCTGTAAGTAACATATAAAACCGGCCCATGAAACAAAGTGATCAATAAATTAAATTTTTCAGAAAAAGAAAGGATTCAGACATTATGAAAAGAAAAAATATAACTGTAACCACATTCAGTAAAAAGGGCAGATTAAAAAAGCACATCGTGCCCATGGCGGCAGGCATTGCCACAGCCGCATCCATGCTTACCATGCCGGTCTATGCCTCCGGCGTGGAAGAGGTATTAAACCCCATCAACAACTTAAAGACACTGGTGCTCGCCATTATCGGGGCAGTGGGCGTCATCATCCTCGCAAAGAATGTCATGGAGTTTGCACAGGCTTATCAGCAGCAGGATTCCTCTACCATGAACTCTGCCTTAAAGGGCATTGTGGCAGGTCTTATTATGGCAGGCATTTCCGCGGTCATGACCTTCCTTGGATTTTAGGAGGCGCTTATGGAGATATTTAAATTAGGAGATGACATCCTTGCCCTGCTTGAAATGGTGATGGGGTTCTGGAACAACCAGATAAACCTTGTGTTCTCCCTCCTTGGGCAGTCGCCGGTCTCTTTTAAGGGCGGCGGTCCATGGGGGATCATTGAAAGCCTGCAGCCCCTGTTTGTGGGCATTGGAAGCGGTCTTGTGGTGCTGTTCTTTGTGATCGGGTTTTGCGCAGAGAGTGTGGATATCAGGGAGGAATTCCGTCTGGAAGCCATGATGCGCATGCTGATACGCCTTGGCATTGCACAGTGGCTTGTGGCAAATAACCTGACCATCTTAAAAGCATTCTTCTCAAGCATTGGTGCGCTGGTAAACCACCTTGGGAGCACCACCATGGCACAGGCCAGGATCGGCTCCCATGAAGCAGAGGTCATAGAAAATTTAGGCTTTGCCACCAGCCTTGTGTTCCTGATCCTGTCCGTGGTGCTTTCCCTGATCATTCTGGTATGCGGATTTTTCATCATCTACACCGTGTACTTCCGGTTCTTAAAGATCATGGTGGTCGTACCGCTGGCGGCAATCGCCTTTTCCAGCCTTGCAGGGAACCGGACAGTGAGCAGCACCTGCGTCAGATATTTTAAATACTTTTTATCGGTTGTCATGGAGGCAGTCACCATGGCACTTGCTATTCTGATCTGCAATGCCTTTATCAGTGCCGGTCTTCCTTCCTTTACGGGAGGCTATGCAGACTGGGCGCAGGTGCTCATTTATCTTTGCGAGATCACCTTTACCATTGCCCTGACAGTGGCAGCCTGCAAAGGAGCCCAGTCATTAACTGGAAGGGCGCTTGGATTGTAGCCGGGGCAAAAAGGATAGCAGGGATCATAACCTTTGTAAAAAATAAAAAAGGAAAGACCGGGAAGTGTGAAAGATGATATCAAAAATAAAAAATCCATCCACATCCCGGCAGAAAGGAGAAAAATTGATCATTGAAATAAATAAAGACATTGAAAAATATCAGGAAAGCGTGTGTCTGGGGCTTAGTGCGAAGCAGCTTGTCTATTCCATCCTTGCTCTTGGCAGTGGATGTATCATTGTATTTCTTCTGTATGAAAGGATCGGGCTGACCTTCAGCTGCTATGTGGCAGTCCCGGTGGTGGCGCCTATTGCCCTATGTGGTTTTTATTCCTACAATGGCATGGGCTTTCAGGAAGTGTTTACCCGGTATATGAAGAGCGTCTTTTGCAACAGAACGCTTATCTTCCGGGCAGGCGGTTACCGGGAGATGATGGCAGAGCTTCGTGCCATGGAAATGAAACAGAGGAAAGAAGCGGAACTGGAGAGAAAGAGAATGAGGAAAAAGAAAATAAAATTTAATCGAAAAAACATAAAAAGCTAATAGTTGTAAGAGAGTTCCTGTGGTATACTTAAAGAAAGAATTCTGTGGGCAGAATGGATAAGGAGGTCTTCAAATGCCGGTAAGAGCAGATCAAGCAGGGGATTATGACCCGGATATAATAAAAGTGGAAGGAATAGAGCCTACGCCGGAAATGAAGGGACTTTTGGAGCAAGAAAAGCGCGGCGAGATTACCATGGAAGAAATAAGGGACATATTTAACAGCAGAGGATATAAGATGAAGCCATAGGAACCGCTGGCTATATAGGAACGTATGCGGCAGGATTATTAAGACAGACGGAAGGAGATGTTATATGAACAGGATAAAAATATATCTGGACACTTCGGTGATCAGTTACCTTGACCAGCAGGATGCACCTGAAAGGATGAAGGAAACACAGGAGATATGGGAGCTTTTTAAAAAAGGACAGTATGAGATATACATTTCCGATGTGGTGGTGTATGAGATTAATAAATGCGGTATGGAGAAAAGGGAAATTCTGTTGGATTATCTGGACCAGATAGAGTATACTATAATTGAGACAGATGAAGGCACAGTGGAGCTTGCGGAGAAATTCATTGACTTTGGATTTTTGAAGCGGAAAAGCTATGATGACTGCCGGCATATAGCGGCGGCGATCCTTGCAGGATGTGATTTCATCATATCATGGAATTTTAAGCATATCGTTAATGTAAAGACGATCCGCGGCATAAAAGCAATCACCACATATGAAGGATATAAAGACCTGATGATATACCCGCCATCGGCATTATTGGAAGAGGAGGATGAGGATTATGGCAGTGATGATAAAAGAACCTGAGATCAGTGAACGTTTTGATCTGGATGATATCAGGAAGATACGTGAATACAATGCAGCAAAATATGAGCATATGACACCGGCAGAGATTGTGGCAGACACAAAAGCCGGGGCAGCAGACCTTCTGGAGATCATGAAGAAGCGGAAGCTTATGAAAGTATAAGAATTTCCAGATATTTTGTGCACAGAAGAGCAATACAAAAGATTTATTGTCGGCGGCAGTACAGCCAGTCAAAAAATATATAAGGATTTAAACACACTTAAATACAGCTTTAGGTGTGTTTTTTTCATGCCTGAAACCAGCCCCTATCATAAAAATTAAATAGTAACTGTTAGACCATATCAGACCCGGAAGGGAGTGCAGAAGCTCCCGTCCGGGTTCTTTTGTCTTCCTTTCCGGGCAGAAAGGAAAGACAAAAAATGAGATTATTTCAGGACAAATTTTCAATCTATAAAAAGGCAGATGAGCCTTTATACAAGACCCCGGGGAGCGTGCAGGAGTGCATTGAGCTTGTGCGCATCTCGGAAAGCGGCATTTTTGAGGTGTCAAAAAACCGCTACAGCAAAAGCTACCTGTTCACAGATGTGAACTATAACACCACCAGCGAGGCAGAGCAGGTACAGATCTTTGAAAGCTACTGTAAGTTCTTGAATGCCATGGACGTGGAATTTAAAGTGACCATCAACAACAAGAATAAGAACATGAAGACCCTCCGTGAGAAGGTGCTGTTTTCCAAAAAGGGTGACGGGAATGACAAGGAGCGTGAATGCTACAACCGCATCATGGAGAAAAAGATCATGGAAGGGAAGCAGGGCACCTGGCAGGAAAGGTATCTTACGGTCTCCCTGATCAGGAAAAATTACGAGGAAGCCAAGGCTGCCTTTGCAAACCTTGAGGCAGTTCTGCAGAAAGCCTTCGGGGAGCTTGGGAGCGGGCTTACCGTTTTAAACGGTGTGGAGCGGTTGCGCATCCTCCATGATTTCTACCGCATGGGAGAGGAGGAAGCGTTTGCCTTTGACTTTGAGGAGGCAGTAAGGGTAAGGCGGGATTATAAGGACGATATCTGCAACAGCCGCTTAAAATTTTACCCCACTTACATGGAAGATGAAAAGAAGTTTGCAAAGGTGCTTTTTATCAAGAAATACCCAAGCTCCTTATCAGACCGCTTCCTTACGGAGCTTGCCACTGTGCCTGCCCACACCATCATCAGCATTGACGTTGCCCCGATCCCCAAGGATGTGACCACCAGCACCCTGCAAAAGAAGTACATGGGCATTGAGAGCGACATCATCAGACAGCAGAGGGTGAGAAATAAGAACAATGACTTTTCTTCTGACATTTCCTACAACAAGCGGACAGAAAAGCAGCAGATCGAGGAGATCATGGATGATGTCAGGGAGAATGACCAGCGGCTTTTCTTTGTGGCGGTGACCATCATCATCAAGGCAGACACCAAAGAGGAACTGAAAGCCATAGAGGAAACATTAGTGGCCATCGGCAAAAGGAACTCCTGCCAGATCGAGCCCCATTACTTAAAGCAGAGGGAAGCCTTAAATACAGCCCTTCCGATCGGCGTCAGACAGGTGGAGACCATGCGTACCCTTATGACACAGTCTCTGGCGGTACTCATGCCCTTTAACGTGCAGGAGCTTTACCTGCCGGGGAAGGGCGGCACCTACTATGGCGTGAACCAGGTCAGCAGAAATATCCTTTTCGGGAACAGGAAGCGGCTGGTCAACGGGAACGGTTTTATCTTCGGGGTGCCCGGCTCCGGCAAGTCCTTCCTTGCCAAGATGGAGATGGGGAACGTGTTTTTAAATACGCAGGATGATATCATCGTCATCGATCCCCAGCATGAATACTTCGGCATTGCAGAAAAATTCGGCGGCCAGGTGGTGGTGTTCTCCACCTATACCGGGAACCACATCAACCCCATGGCCCTGCCGGAAGACCTTACCGACCTGCAGGGAGCCATAGCGGAAAAAGGGGAGTTTTTGCTCGGCATCTGTGAGCAGTGCATGGGAGAGAGCCTGAATTCCAGACAGAAATCCATCATTGACAGGTGTGTGCGCCTGCTCTATCAGGAGATCAGGGAAGAGTGCATGAGGAACCGGGGAAGGAAAGAAGGGGAAAAGGAAACACGCCTCTTTCAGCAGAAGACCTTAAGGGATTATTACGACATCCTTGTAAGCCAGCCGGAAATGGAGGCAAAGGAGCTTGCCCTGTCACTGGAATTATTTATCGGCGGTTCCCTGAATATCTTTGCCCATGAGACAAACGTGGATATGGACAACCGTTTTCTGGTCTATGGCATCCGGGATATGGGGAAGGAGCTGTCCGCCATCTCCATGCTGGTGATGATGGAGAACATCGGGAACCGCATCATGGAGAATGCCAAAAAGGGAAAGGCCACATGGCTCATCATTGATGAATTCCATGTGCTCCTTGATAAGGAATACTCCGCAAAATACCTGTTCTCCCTGTGGAAAAAGGTAAGGAAGCTTGGAGGGCTGTGCACCGGCATCACCCAGAACGTCATCGACATGCTCCAGAACTATACCGCCACCACCATGCTTGCCAATTCGGAGTTTGTGGCACTCCTGCGTCAGGCACCCACAGACCTTGATAAGCTGTCGGAAGTCATCAACATCAGTAAAGAGCAGCTTAAATTTGTCCGCAATGCCCCAAGCGGCACAGGCATCTTAAAGCATGGCAACATGATCGTGCCCATGGACATCACCGTGGATAAGGACAGCCCCATCTATCAGCTGTTCTCCACAAATCCTTTCGAGGAAAAGGAGGCTGCCCATGAGAAAGAAGATTGAAGAAGCCCTTACGGAATTTTTAACAGATATAAAAATACAGGAGAAAGAGCAGAAAAAAGGCATTCCGCTTGTCACCTTTGTTTACAGGGAAGGAGATAAGGCGGTACTTTTAAAGGCGCTTCCCCTGCCGGTGGCAGATGCCCGGACGGAGAAAAATGAGTTTATGGGAAAGGAGCTTTTATACCGTGTGGACTATTTCCGGGAAGGGGAGAGAAGGCTGGCGTTTGGCGTGCTGCCTAAGATAAAGGAAGCAGCCTCGTTTTTAAAGCTCCTTGAAAATGCCACTGTCAAAGGTGGCGGTAGAGAGAATGGCACCATAAAAAGCAGCAGTAAAATGTCAGGAGACAGTAGCCTTTGTGAGTACCTGAAATTCCATCTTGCCTTATGCAGTTTGGAAGCTGTTGCAAGGGATGAACTGTCACTTGCTGCATTTATGAAAAGGGAAGAAGAAAAATCCAGCAGCCTTTCTCTTTCTGCCAATACTGCTCATTACAGCGAAGTTCTTTCTTATGTGCGTACAGGGAGGGATATCCTGAACGCCTGCACCCCGGACACAGCCCTTCCGCCTTTCCCTGACCGCAGCGCATTCATGGCCAGGTGGTACCGGGAGAAGGGACAGGGCAGCCTATGAGGATCAAAAGGACAGATGGGAGTTTCACAGTCAGGCAGAAAGCAGACAGGAAGATCCATTATGCCGGGCAGGGGAAAAAGCATACAGGGAGCATGGCGAAATCCCGTACAGAAAAGCAGGATGCGCTCCGGCAGAAAAATACCCACAGTAAGAAACCGGAGCCCTGCCTGCAGAGAGCATACAGTCCGGATAAAAATACCGGCGCATACTGCCTGACCGGTACAGGAAAACAATACCGTCAGGATCGCGAAATAAGAGAACCTGCTGTATCAGGAAACATTCACAGGAAGCAGCAGATGGAAAGACCTTCCGCTTACCGGGAGACCAGCTTAAAGATAAAAGAGCCAGCCCTTCACAGAAAAGCGGAGATACCATTCAATACCAGAAGGACGGAAGGCAGCAGCCCAAAAGCTGCACAGTCAAAAAAATCCCGGACTGCAAAGAAAGCAGAGAATGTTCCCACACAATATGCAGAAAAGAAACTTCCTTCCGATGGATATGCTTTATCTTTCACAGAGAAAAGAGCAGGGCAGATATCCTGCTATAAGAAGGAAAAGTATCTGGAAACCATAAAGCAGGAACACAGGGTGAAAGAGGCAGAAGAGGCAGCCCTAATGGGAAGCTGTCAGCCCGCAGTAAGCCCCGTCAGCTGCCCCGCCACACAGGAACACACCCCTGCCGGAGAAAACAGCCATATCCATAAAAGGGAGGCAGGGGACACTGCCAACCGGCGCAGCGGGGAAATACCGGGAAGAAAGCAGCAGGAAAGCAATGACAGCAGAACTGATAGAAGCGGAAAGAAAAGGAAAGGCGGAGATAAAAACAGCCAAAAAGACAGCATCTGTAAAGCCAAAGGAAAAAGCAGAAAAGACAGGACAGCCGCTTTCCGGCTGCTGTCCTATGCTTCCGATAAGCTGTCAGGGGAGGAGCAGAAGGACAGCCTGTTAAAAGTGACAAAAGACCTGCTCCTTGGAAAGGTAAAGGCAGCCGCAACAGGCGCAATCCTTTCCGCAGCATCAGCCCTCATCCCCATTCTTCTGCCTGCCTTTATCGTGGCGGTCATCATCACCCTGCTGTTTAATTCGCCCTTTTCCATCCTGCTTCCGAAGCTTACGGAAGAGCCGGGAGCGGTGGAAGTGCTTTCGGTATATACGGAGGAATTCAGGGAAAGGGTACAGGAGGAGCTTGAGGATACCGGAAGATGTGATGAAACGGAACTGATCTATGAAGACTATGAGGGAGACGGGGAGCCGGACAACATGGCAGACATCCTTATGACCTACATGGTAAGGCATGGTTTTGGCGACACCGCAACGGTCATGACGGAAAAGAACAAAAAAGCCCTGAAGGACACCTTTGATGAGATGACTTCCCTGCGCATTACCTGCCGAAAAGAAACTGTGGAGGAATCCTATGAAGAAGAGGATATTTACGGGAATATCACCATAAAGACGGAAGAAGTGGAGATAAAGATCAAGGAGGTGCGCATTACGCTCCTTACCAGTGAGGACATCATAGAGAAGGGCGGCTTTACGGAGGAAGAGGTACAGATACTCCGTTACCTTATGTCGCCGGAGATACTGGAATGCATCGAAGGGCTTCGTGGAGGCTATGGAAGGTCCGGCCCCACAGTCCTTACCCCGGAGCAGGAAAGGCAGCTTGCCCTTGGGAATGACACTGGCTCGCAGGCAGTAAAAAACGCCCTTGCAAGGCTTGGGATGCCTTACAGCCAGACTTACCGTGACAGCGGGGACTATTACGACTGCAGCTCCCTTACCTATTATGCCTATAAAGAGGCAGGCATCAGCTTAAGCTACAGGGGTTCCAATACCGCGGCAGCCCAGGCAGCGCTTCTTGCAGACAGGGACTGTGAAGTGGCTTATGAGGATATCAGGGAAGGAGACCTGATCTTCTACAGCTTTACTGCAAACGGAAGATATAAGGACATCTCCCATGTGGCTGTCTATGCCGGAAACGGTTATCTTATAGATGCTTCCTCCTCAAAGGGATATGTGGTGTTCCGTCCTGTCTATTCCGTGGGGAGCATTGTCATGTGCGGGCGCCCTTCCGATTTATAGCGGAAAAAGCTACACGGAGAGGGTCAGCATTTAAGCAGGAGGGACCATATGAAAGGGATCATTTATACAAAGGACATCTACCGGGAGATCGTTCCGAAGATCATTCAGGATGAAGCTTCATGGAGCCGGTTCCTTGCCTTTTCTTCCAATCTCTACCACATGGGTTTTGAGAATGCCAGCCTGATCTACGCCCAGAGGCCGGATGCAAGGCTGGTGGAAACCTATACTGGCTGGCGGGATAAGGGCAGATATGTAAGAAGGGGAAGCAAAGGGATCGCCATCATAGACTCTGCCCACTATAAGCCCTATGTAGACCACGTCTTTGATGTGGCAGATACCAACGGAAGGGCATACACGGAGATATGGAGGCTTGATAAGAGCAATGAAAAGGAGATTTTTGCCCTGCTCCATACAGAGGCAGAAAACAGGGAGGCATATGTGAAGGAGGCTGTGGAAAAAGAACTCTATGGAAGCGGGAAAAAGTACCTTGAGAATATCGGGGATTTATGCCGCTGTCATGACTCACAGAACCCGGAGCATATCTATGACATCACAAATGCACTGGTAAAAAGTGCGGAGTATATGGCAGTCTGCCGGATCATGGGGGAGCCTCCACCTGCCTCCGCTCTTTTCCCCGTACTGCCCACCGCGCCAAAGCTTATGGTATACGGGCTCTGCAATACTGCCCTTATGGTGGCTGGACAGGTGCTTACGGGGATAGAAAAAGTATTTGACCTAAGGAGAACTATGGAAAAGGGAAAGGAGCAGGGGATTGGACAGAAAGAAAGGGACACAGGGAATGACAGAACCGGACAGGGCATTAAAACCCTCCGGGATCAGCCTCACCAGAACGCGGGCACCCTTAAGCGGCAGGGCGATGCAGCTCATAAGAGAAATAAAGGAGCAGGATATGAACAGCTATCTCTATCTTTTGATGGAGGATATGCTTTTTACGACTGCGGAAGGACTTAGCAGGGAAAAGGGGACACCGGAAGAGATCGCAGCAGAGTATCTGAAAAAGCTTTATAAAAAGAAGCAGGAACACTAAAAGCCTTCAGGCGGAAAAAGCCTCAAAATACAAAGCGCAGAAAGCGCGGAAATGAGGTCAATATGAAGGAAAATGAAATGAACATGAAAGTAACGGTAACACCTTTACAGAACCAGGAGGGAAGCCTTAAGGCAAACGCCTCCGTTATCTTTAATGATGTATTCAAAGTGACAGGCATCCGTGTGGGCATCTCAAAGAATGGAAATATCTTTGTATCCATGCCGGATTACAAGACCGGGAAACTGGATGATGAGGGAAAGGATATTTACAGGGATATCGCCTATCCGGTAACAAGGAATTTCAGACAGCAGATGTATGAGGAGATCGTGAAGGAGTATGAAGCTGTTATGGAGAAAGAGGAAGCATAAAAAAGTACTTAAGTGCAGTAAGGAGGGGACATCACAAAATGGTGTCCCCCTTGCATGAGGAGAAAACAATGTTCTGTAATCATACACCCTCTGGATACCAGTGGTGTTAAGGCTTTATTGTTGGCATAATGTAAAAGTGCGGAAATGTCCATAAACTTGGCATTCCCTGGTATCTATAGGTTCTAAAAGTACATTCTTTTCCTGTGCTTAACAGGGCATCTTTTAAGCCTTTGTCGCTTCTTAAGTCATTAGAGGGTTAAAATCTTGAGGAATTCCAAAGAAACAATTTGGCGAGAGTGTACTGTATGCAAAGCCTTTTAAACTGTATGGCAAAAGTGTATACTTTTTAGCAGAAGCATTTTTATGTGCAGTTGGATAATATTAAGAAAACTTTAACGCTTATCCGATACTTAACAGTGTAAAAGAAATTTTATAATATTTCAGAGAGGACGAAATTTGATTGACACAAAAATGGATAAGGCAATAATGATAAAATAGGCAGTATTTCCTCAACTCTACCGCTGGTAGGTGTTCATTTTACATAGCTGCTGCATAATAAAAGATGAAAGTGAGGATGGTAGATGTATGGATCAAAAGAAAATCGGCAGCTTTATTGCAGCCAGAAGAAAAGATAATGGATTGACGCAAAGTCAACTGGCCGAAAAATTAGGAATTACAGATAAGGCAATATCAAAATGGGAAAACGGGAAATCAATGCCTGATCTGTCCTTGTTCAGTCCCTTGTGCGATTTGCTTCAAATTACTTTGAATGAACTGCTATTAGGAGAATTTATATCTGATGAAAGCCTGAAAGAAAAATCCAATCAGGTACTGCTTGAGGTTGTTACAAGCTGGCTGGGTAAGGATCAGTGGGAAATCAAAACGAGTTCTCAAATGTCGACTGTTTTGAAATTAAAGAATGTCAAAAAAATATATGAAACCGAATGTACTTCGACTGTAGCTGTTAAGGATGTAAGCTTTGAAATAGCCAAAGGAAGCTTTGTTGGTATCATGGGTGCTTCCGGATCAGGCAAAACTACGCTATTAAATATGGTTGCCACCATAGACAAAGCCACCAGCGGACAGATAGAAATTGATGGAGAGGATATTGCAGGTTTATCTGAAAATGATTTAGCATCTTTTCGCCGGGAACATCTGGGTTTTGTATTTCAGGAATACAATTTATTAGACACCCTGACGGTCTATGAGAATATTGCGTTGGCTTTGACAATTAAGCAGATACCGAAAGTAACCGTAAAAAGGACGATTCTTAATCTGGCTGAAAGACTGGACATATCGGATGTTTTGAATAAATTTCCTTATGAAATTTCAGGCGGACAGCGGCAAAGGTGTGCTTGTGTCAGAGCCATTGCGGCAAACCCAAGTCTTATCCTTGCGGACGAGCCGACAGGTGCCTTAGACAGCTATTCCGCAAAACAACTATTAGAAACCTTTGTTATGCTCAGCCGGGAATATTCCGCAACAATTCTGATGGTTACACATGATGCTTTATCTGCCAGTTACTGCGATAAAATCTTATTTATGCAGGATGGTGAAATCAAAGCATCTCTGGAACGGGAACAGGAGAGCAAGCAGGATTTTTTTACAAGAATTCTGGATACCATGGCAAAAATAACAGGAGGTGTTCCTTATGTATCTTAAATTGGCACTTCGCAATGCAAAGCGGTCTGTATTTGATTATCTCCTGTATATTTTTTCAATGATTGTGCTCATTTCCGTCATCTTTATTTCAAATTGCATTGCTAATTGGGGAAAGATACAGGCAGGTTTTCAAACAATGTCACTACCCTTGTTGATTGTGGTCGTTATGGTACTTTTGGTAAACTATATCAATACTTTCATTGTGAAACAGCGTGCAAAAGAATTTGCCACCTATATGCTGCTGGGAATGGAAAAAGATAAACTATCGCTGACATTCTTATGTGAGCTGTTTGCAATAGGTATGGTATGCTTGTTTTTGGGTGTGATATTGGGAACAGGTATTTATTCTGTATATTTTTATCTTTTACTGCGGGGGACAGGAAGTCAGTCAATAATTGGCATTATAATGAAAAGCATTTTGCAGACATTTCTTTATTTCTGTCTGCTGGAAGTGCTGTCGATAATTTTTATGAGGCAGAAAATATATAAATTGCAAATTATTCAGCTTATGCGTGAAAAACAACACAATCAACCGCTTGAAGCAGGAAGGAAGTCTTTTTGGGGTTGGATGTTTATTATCAGTTTTGGCTGCTTTCTGGTACTGTTGTTTGGTATTTCCTTTATGCCTGAGAGGATTATGGCTGCTGCAATTTCAATTATAGCAATACCTATGTTGCTGTGCGTTTTCTCATTTTATAAATGGATGTATGAATTTTTGTCATCCATGCGACTGTCACAGGCAGACACCTTGTATCAGGACAACAGGCTGTACCGGATTGCCGAAATGACATCAGGTTCAAAGACAAGCGCAAATATCAATACCATTTTTAGTATCTGCTTGATTTTTTCGGCATCATCCTTTGTGTTTGGAATCCTTCTTTTAGGTCCGGATATTCATTTTTTTGAACAGGCACAACAGCAATGGATGGGCTTTTTGCAAATTGGTATCTGTGTTATTTTTATGGTCATCTATTTTTCAATTCTCGCTTTATTACAGATGGTTGATCTGAAAAGGGAAACAAGAAATATTCGGCTTTTATTTCACATGGGGAAGAATCAGTCCGAGTTAAAGAATTTATTTCGTACGCAATTACTTGTAAAGCTGTTTTTGCCGGTATTAATGTCCTTTATTTTACTTTGGACAGCAGTTCCCTTAGTTAATTATAAAGTGAATTCCATACTGCCAATATCTATGCACAATCTGTTACTCAGTGTCTTTGGTGGTTTTATGTTTTGTTTTATTATATTGTATTTATGCTATTTTGGTGTGGTATGTATTATAAACACACGGTATATCAAGTTCAATACTAAAACCTTAAAATGAAATAATCATATAACTTATATGCTGTATGCAAGAAAAGGAAAAATTGCTGTACGGTCAAAGCATTATTTAGAAAAAATTTAGCTATTCAGACAGGGATTACAGTATATAGAGAAAAGATTGGCGTAAACAAATGGAACAATATTGACTGGTATGATAAAATAAATACAATATTCTGCAGGAGGAGTGTTGATATGATAGAGGTTGCTGTTTGTGATGATGATGTGAAAGATCTGGATTATGCAGTAAAATTACTGCATGGAATTTTTGCAAATATGAATATAGAGTATAGCATTCAGCCTTTCCTGTCTGCGAACGAAATGTTAAGCGGCATTAAGAAAATTGATATTGGTATTCTGGATATTGCAATGAAAGGTCTTAATGGCATTGAATTAGGCAGAAGGCTTAAAATAAAATTTCCAAATGTAAAATTGATATACATAACCGGTTATGAAGAATACTGCATGCAGGCGATTAATGATGCCCATGCGTTTTCATTTTTATGTAAGCCATTAGATGACCACAAGATGCAGAAGCAGATAACAGAAGCACTCAGCGGTATTTCTAACACGGTAATAGAGAAAGAATTTCATAAGGTGATGGACAGCCGGAAAAGAAAGTATCCTTCGGTTAGGTTGAAGCTGGAAGATATTCTGTATTTTGAATACATAAAGGGGCAGAGGAAAGCAGCCATTGTATTGGAGAATGAAATATATGAGTGTGAATGTGTATTTGAAAAAATAGCCGGAGAACTGGAACAATATGGATTTGTAGTTAATAGCAGGGGTAATTTGGTAAATTTAAGCCATGTGGAGAAAATCAAGGGATTTGTGGTATATCTGGATAACGGGAAAGAACTTCCGATAGCCCAAAAGCGTATTGTGGAATTCAGAGAAAAATTGAATGAGTTTTTGCAAAGGAATTCATAGGGGAAGAAGAAATGGATAAAGTTTTGCTTGTTATGTGTAATGCTCTTTCGTGTTTTGCTGTTACTGTAATATTGTTTCAATTTATGGACAGCAGGTATAAACGAATCACCCGAAAGAAATATGTATATGCTTTCATCGAAACTGCCATTACCTTATTTATATCTTTGATCAATCTGATGAATAATTCACTGTTGAACTTTTTTGTGTGGTTGGTGGTGCTGGGTGCATCTTCCTGTTTTTTGTATTATGAAGATATAGATAAGCCGCTACGCCGCCTGCTTGAGAGTGAGGCATTCTTACTTTGCATAACAGTCTGTGAGTCATTAGGTGTGTTCTTTTTGCAGTGGTTTGTACAAATTGTAAATGTTAAAGATACTGATACTATTATGTTAAATTGCATAGAAGCTACTTTCCCGGCAATAGTAGTTATATTTTTCTATTATATAGTAATAGGCAGATTGACGAAAAAAAATAACATGGCATATTCAAAAACACAATATATGATTTATGCCATTATGCTGGGATATAGTTTGATCAATATGCTGGTAAGCCTTGAAGTTTTTATTCAGGGGCAGATCAACTATTTATGCGTAATAAATATGGGATGTATTGTATTGGCAGATTTATATTTATTGTACTTTGTAAAAGTGGCTGATGAAAAAAGCTATTATGAAAATCAGGTAAAAATGTTAGAGCAGCAGGCAAACCTGCAGTATGAATATTATCTGGCACAAAGCAGGAAGTATGACAAAACTGTGCAGATACTCCATGATGTCAAAAAACACATTAAGGCGATAGAGGACTTATATACAGTGGATCAGGAGAATATCGCAGTCGAATACGCAAATGAAATAGGAGAGATGTTAAAGCCGCTGATACCGGCCCAGTACACAGATAATCCGATATTGAATATACTGCTTACTGATAAAGAAATGCTTATGAAAGAGAAAGGTATTTCTCTGAAGATAGAAATAGATAATGTAAGCCTTGCATTTATTAAACCGATAGATGCCACGACTATTTTTGGAAATTTACTGGATAATGCCATTGAAGCAGCGGAAAAAGCGGTGGGAGATAAGCACATTTATGTAAAAATAGGTTCTTATCATCAGATGATAGTTATAAAAATTGAAAATAGTAGTAATGTGGTAACGTGGAGGAATGGATTGCCTGTATCAAAAAAGGGAAAAGGCAGGGGAATAGGACTTTTAAATGTGAAGAATAGTATTGAGAAGTATGATGGAAATTTAAAACTAAAACAGGAAAAGCAGAAGTTTACAGCCGAGCTTTTCCTTAATTCATAAAAAAGGGCAGAAATGCTCTTTTTTTGTTAGAAATCGTATTTCGTGCAAAAAAATCGTATTTCGTGCAATCATACTTTAAGCCATAGCGGCTATCTCCGATATTTATAATGAGATTGTAAAATGCTGGGAAAAGGACTTCAAATTATTTTAATCAAGGAGGAAAAATGCATGGTTTACATTAATTCATCAGGAACAACAGAGCTTTTCACAGGTGCCTACAACAAACGAGTTGAGCAGAATAGAAGCAAAGCAGCTGCGCAGGTTAATGCGACTGAACAAGACAGAGGGATGACCGCACAGGAAATGCTTGGGACAACCGTTGAAATTTCAGCAGAATCGAAGGAATTTATGGCCGGCGTGGAAGAGCGCAAGGCGGCGCAAATAGCAGCAAGAGAGGCATTAAGAGCAGAAGAAGGCGGAAATGCTTTTAATGGAACAGGGGACTTCAAGAAACAATATCTTGTCCTGAGCGAAAATTTATATAACAATGGTTTTTATAATAATTTAAGTGATGAAGAAGTGCGTGACATGGAAGAAATGTTGAAAGATATTACTTCCGGTATGGAAAGCATAAACGGAAGCGGACTGAATAAGAATTATTCAACCGAAATGTCCCATGAAGCGGCAAAGCTGGAGCTGCTCTCTTCTGTAAACGCCCTTAACTATTTTGCAGATAAGTATGTGCAGGAAGAAATAAGAGCTTCTTTTAAGGAAATGATAAAACAGTATGAAAGCTATAATTGTGGTCAGGTTGAGATGCATAAAAGCATTTATGATTTGCGTGATGAAAGTATGGCAGCCATATCCGCTCCGAATGCAATAAATGTAAGTGCGGCTGTAAGGAAAACACAGGAGGATACAAAGGCCAGTGCGGAGATTGGGAGAGTAAAGCATACCGCAGAACAGGAACAGAAAAATAATAAAGCATACCAGACTCTTTTTGATAAATTGATGCAGAAACAGGCTGGTGCGGACAGCATTTTTGAAAGCCTGAAAAATACATTGGTAGGCTATGCTTCAGGGGGCAGCATGAATGATAATGTACTGACAATGCTGAATGCAAGAAATGCGTCAGTAATACAAAATATGGCGGATTATTGGGCAAGGCTTTTATAATAATGTTTATTCAATTTTAAGGAGGAAGAATGATATGTCAATGACAGTAAATAACAGTTTATACAGTGGTTATGCTACACAGAATGCGATAAAGAAAGAAAACAGCAGCAGGGTAAAAGAAACAGGGGTAAAGAAGCAGGAAAGTGAAGCCAGGCAGCCACAGCTTTCAAAGGCAGCAGAGAGACTTTTGGAAAAATTACAGAATACATACAGTGACATGGATTTCATGGTGGCAGATTTTAAGAATGCAGAGGAAGCCAGGGCAGCTCTTTCCAAAGGCACAAAAGAATTTTCCATTCTCTTCTCAAGTGAGGAGCTTGAGAAAATGGCTTCTGATGAAAAGTATCTGAAGCAGAAAATGCAGGGGATTGATGGTGCTGTCCGTATGTCCGAGGAGATCAATCAAAAGTATGGATTTGAACGTGCTTTTGGGAAGGAAGGTACCGCAGACACTGAAATAACCAAAATCGGCATTGCTTTCAATGATGATGGCACGACAAGCTTCTTCGCAGAATTGGAGAAATCAAGTGCGAAACAGAAAGAACGCATTGAGGAAGCCAGAGAAGAAAAACGTGACGAGAAAAAGGCTGCGGATAAGAAAACTGAGAAAGAACTTCAAAACTACGCAAAAAGCAGTGCAGATACCAAAAGGACTGCTGTTTGGGCAGACAGCATGGAGGAACTGATTGAAAAGATAAGCGCAGTGGACTGGGAGAATGTGAAGGCAGAAAAAACGCCTGAAAATGGAAGCAGATTTGACTATAGTATTTAAATATGCTTTGAGGATTGATGTATCCGCAAGGGATATTTTCCATCTTATGTGTAATAAGCACTCTTTTTACAGACGGAAAAACAGTAATTTTGTCATTTGGAACTAAAAGGAAAATCGCATGCCTGCCCAGATAGATGAAGTCTGGTCAGAGCCTGCGCAGTCAGCAAAGTGAAGCTAAGAAAAGCAGTACATAGTAAAATCTGTTGAAGATGTGGAAAGGAAGTCTGGCGGATGTAAAAGAGTGCATCTGTGCAGGCTTTTCTTTTACCGCTGTTTATATCATTTACAAAGACAGTGTTTATAAGGCTTCCGAAGCACTGCCATATATGGGTATCCTACAGATATGCAGGATAGTGAATAGGCCATCAGCCTTATATATTGGAAATATAAGGAAAAGACTATCTATGATGACATATGATCCGTTCTGGAAGATGATGGAGGAAAGAGAGATATCAACGTATAGTCTTGAGATTGACTACGGTTTTAATAAAGCGGTCATCAACCGTCTTAAGCACAATAAAAACATGAACCTCTCATCCATAGACTATATCTGCGAAGTGTTTTCCTGTTCCGTTGAGGAAGTGGTGGTACACGTTGGTAATAAAAAGTAATGAGAAAAAAGTAGCGTCTATATTTGGAAATTGCAAGCTGTTCCCGTTAAGCAAGTTTTGAGGAAATCTGAAGAAAAACTTAATAGTTTCTGCCTATTTTCCTAACCGGCAATAAGGTATAATAAATTTAAGGGTAAGTTTGTAACTACTGAAAGATATGAGAGGGAATAAATATGTCGATTACAGATATTTTAATCCGTTCAATAAGCGGATATATTTTTGTAGTTCCGGGTATTTTGTTGTATTTTTTGTGCCTAAAGAAATCTGGAAAAAATCAAACGTCACTTCATATCTTAACTATATTTGTATTTTGCTATTACCTTATTGGGATTCTGACGATGACAGGCATTGGAAAGTTAAAATCGTTTTCACCCAAGATGGTGCTCATTCCATTTCTGGATATGATAAGTGGACCAATGGATACAGTGTTAAATGTTATTTTGTTTTTCCCATTAGGATTTTTTCTCCCTTTATTGTATAAGAAATATAACCGTATCAGCAGCGTTGCTTTAACAGGTTTTCTATTTTCACTGTCTATTGAAATCATTCAGATGTTTGGCAGAGGCGCAACAGATGTAAATGATTTGATAACAAATACAGTTGGAACTTGTTTAGGATATTTTATTTATAAGTTGTTGTCTAAGCCAACTCGAAAAGAATTACGGAGAAGGTTTCAGGCTGATAAAATCAATGATGGAATCGAAGTACTGTTTTTTATGGTCTACTCATTTGTGATTATGGTCACAATTCAGCCTTTGGTCATTCACAGTCTGTTTAGGCTCGGGTAAGATCCAATTTGTCGGTGAAACATACTAAGCACTTAGGAAAATCTAAGTGCTTTTCCTGTGTATGTCCAGTCACGGTAATTGTCAGTGAATTGTGTAACCAAACTTAATGCGTTGCAGTAATGCAAGTCGCTAAGCGCGTGGATAAAGTAATTCTGATGAAGAGTGCGGGCAATCATGTAACCCGTGCAGTCAAATCTATTGAAGCTGTGAAAAGAAAGTCTGGCGGATGTAAAAGAGTGCATCTGTGCAGGCTTTTCTTTTACCGTTGTTTATATCATTTACAAAGACAGTGTTTATAAGGCCTCCAAAGCACTGCCATATACGGATATCCTACAGATATGCAGGATAGTAAATAGGCCATCAGCCTTATATACTGGAAATATAAGGAAAAGGCTATCTATGATGACATATGATCCGTTCTGGAAGATGATGGAGGAAAGAGAGATTTCAACGTACAGTCTTGAGATCGACTACGGTTTTAATAAGGCTGTCATTAACCGTCTTAAGCACAATAAAAACATGAACCTCTCATCCATAGACTATATCTGTGAAGTATTTTCATGTTCCGTTGAGGAAGTGGTAGTGCACATTGATAACAAAAAAAGGAATGAGGAAACTATTGCTTAAAAGCAAATAGCAACAAATGGAAAGATATTTCAGACCTGTAAAGGGCGGTAGACTTCAAACATAAGTCTTCCGTCCTTTTTTCATACCTGTCAGCAGGGCATGTTTTTATGACTGTGGAAATGTAAAAGAGGAAATTTCCTTTTACAAATAAGCAGGAGAGGGGGAAAGAAGGTAACAGTAAATTTCGGGAAAAGGGAGGTGGAAATCTGAAAAAACAGCTGTCAATTAAATACATGGGGGAAGATTGATTCAGATGGAAGAGTTTTCATGCGGTGCATATTATGAAAGGATTGGCAGCAACGTCCGCAGGATACGCACGGAAAGGGGACTGACGCAGGAACAGCTTGCAGAAAAGGCAGCCCTGTCCCTTACCGTGATCCAGAAGGTGGAAGCGGGCCAGAGCGGCTCCAGGATCGAGACGCTTCTGCGGATTGCCATTGTCCTTCATGTTTCACTTGATATACTGGCCGATATGCGGGAAGCCGATGAGAAGTACAGATTTTGTCAGGAAGCAGTTTTTATGCTGATGAAAGATAAATCCGCTGATGAGATCAGATACACCATAGCAATGATCGATTCTATGTTCAGGTACAAAAAACAGTTTTTAGATAAGTAAAGACGAAAGGGGCGCTGTCACGTGGCAGTGCCTTTTTTCGTATTTATATATATTTTTCTTAAATTCCTCCGTTTTCTTATGCACCCACACAAAGATGAGTGTGATTTTGGCAAATACCCATCTTTATCTGTAAAAAAATCCCTTCAGATTTCTTATTCTTATTACAGGCTTTCCGCCTGAATGTAGGATAAGACAACTGAATACCAGTATGCATTGGTTTTAAGAGACCGCTTTTTGAAAAAAGTTGTATCAGGCTATCAGCTTCGCGAAGACATCCTGCCCGGAAGGGTAAACCGAAGGATTGTAATAAAAGAAGGAAGGAGAGGAGCGGCACCTGATACGGGGCTGTCTGTGGCGGGCAGTCCTAAGAGGCAGTCATAATGATACTTTTACCCGGTGAGGGTAACCGGAACAGCACGCCGGAGGACGGATGAGGAGAGTAAGCGTTCCTTGTTGCGGACTATGAATGGGACCTGCCATCCCGCCATGCATACTCCCTGCCAGCAGGGGGATGGGCAAATGAAAATCCCGTAAAGGGTACTGGCAAAAAAGGCAGGGTCAGAGGAAGGGACGGAAACCGGCAGGAGCTGCCCCTTTTAAAGACCCCGGCCTGCGGAAGGGCATAAAGAAAAGAACTTTGTGCCTTTCCGCGGGCTGGTTGTGAAAGGAGGGATGCGTAAGATAATCATGCAAAGCACAGGGGGCGCTGCCCCCTGAAACTATGTGCGGACACCTTAAGGGATTACGCCAAAGCAGGGCAGACAAGCCCTGACGGAAAAAGAAAAGGGAGGTAAACATTTGAAAAGAAAAAAAGAAAAAGCAAAGCGGCTTGGCGCCCTTGCCCTGACCATTGCCATGGGTGCAGGGCTCTTGTCTGGAATACCAATGACCGCAAAAGCAGCAGACTACGAAGCAAGGATCGGAGATGTTTTTTATGAAAGCATTGAAGAAGCCTTTGAAAATGTGCAGGCCGGGGATACCATCACGGTGCTTAAGGACTGCAGCGTATCGAAGACGCTTGAGGTCACAGCTGACAGCATTACCCTAAAAAGCGAGGATGCAGAAAATCCCGCTGTCATCAGCAGGGACGAGGGATTTGCAGGAAAATCCTACGCCCTGAATACGGAAACAGTCCTGCTCGGGATAACGGGCGGAAGCCTGCTTACACAGGACATTATCTTAGACGGAGGGGCGGTGCTGGATGAAGCTTTTTATAATTCCGGCAAGGTGTGGGACAGTCCTCTTGTCTATGTAAAGGGTACTTATACTATGGAAGAAGGAACCGTCCTTCAGAATAATTACAATACGGACGGACAGGACAGCAGCGGAAGCTCCAGAAGCGTACATACTGCCGGAGCCTTGCAGGTAATGGATCAAGCAGCCCTCATTATGAATGGCGGTCTTATCCAGAACTGTTATACGGTGGGAGGCGGCGGTGGCATCCAGTCAAGGCAGGATTCCAGCGTGAGCGCTACATCAGGCACTATCAGGAACTGTTACGGAACCTGGGGCGGAGGAATGGAGCTTCTTGGCTCTGCGGAAGTATCCGGCGTGACCTTTTCAGGAAATGCGGCAGGCTCGTCAGGCGGGGCGGTATCCAGCAATGCGTCCCTGAAGCTTACGGACTGCCTTATTGAAGGGAACAGCTCGGCTTATGATGGCGGCGGTATCTGTACAGGTACAGGACATCAGGCAGAGATCGCCGGATGCACAATCACCGGAAATACCGCAGCAAGGGGAAGTGCCATCCAGACTGCCGGGGGAGAAGGAGAACTGCCTCTTATCATCACTGACTGTACCATTACCGGAAACCGTTCAAAGGAAAAAGCCTACATGGGCAGCGCCATCTGCTACATGAATAAGACAGGGATCATCCTTGACGGAAACATCGTCATGGAAGACAACCTTGCTGTGGGCGTACTGCCCTGTGATATCTTCTATTTTTATAACGAGGGTGCATCCCTCCTTCTGGGTGAAGATTTTGCAAGCGCATCCACCTTCGTGCTTGGCGGATATGATATAGAACCGGGCAGGGTGCTGATCGATGGTACATTTTATGGAAAAGATGCAGCTGTGGAGCAGTTCCCATGGAATGCAACCACTTACTGCACGGAAAAAAGAGACGGAAACCTTTATCTTGCAGAAACCCCGGAAACTTACTCTGTCACTTATAACGCTAACAACAGTGAAACAGGAGAGAGTGTCATCTGTTCCGACCCCAACACCTATACCAGCGGGGAGACTGTAACCATTATGGACAAAGCTGCCATTTTTCCTTACATGGGAAACCTTGTAAAGTTCGGCTATGACTTTGACGGATGGAACACAGAGCCGGACGGTACGGGAACCGATTACGCAGGAGGGCAGGAAGTGAGCCTTACAGAAGACCTTTACCTTTATGCCAAGTGGAAGGAAAAAGAACCTGTTACCATTACCTATGTTTATAACGGAGGCACAGGGGAAACAGAAAGCGAGCAGGCAATCCCCGGAGCAGGAGTTACCTTCCCGGCAGCTTCCAGAGAGGGTTACAGCTTTAAGGGCTGGTATGAGGATGAAGAACAGACAGTCTTTGCAGGGAATGCAGGGGAAAGATATTATGCCCCGAAGGAAGATACTTCTTATTATGCCGCATGGGAAAAGACGGATGCTGTCATCACCTTTGATGTAGACGGTGGAAAAATGGAAGGCGGCAGTATCACAGCAAAGACAGGGGATACCATTATCCTTCCTGCCTGCAGCAAAGAGGGGTATGAGTTCCTTGGCTGGTTCCTGGCTTCTGATGAAAGCATCTGCATAGGACAGGCCGGAGAAGAATTTACCGTTCAGGAGGATACTGCTTTAAAGGCTCACTTTGAGAAAAAGGAAGCAGTAAAAGTTACCATCACCTTTGATGCAGGTGGAGGAAAAGAGGTAAAGCCTGTTCAGGCAGCGATGGGAGAAATTATCCGGCTTCCAAAGGCTGAAAGGGAAGGTTACAGCTTCCTTGGCTGGTATACTCAAAAGAATGGAGGAATTTTACTGGGTATCTCCGGCGGTGAGCTGAAAGTGGTAAAGGATATGACAGCCTATGCCCTTTGGGAGAAAGAAGCTGAAAAAGAGGATGACAGTGACAATGATCCTGAAATCTGCAAAGTGCTTTTTCATGCAGGAGAAGGAACCATAAAGGTAAAAGAGCTTACCATCATAAAGGACGGAAGCCTTACCCTTCCCCTGCCGGAGCGTGACGGTTACGTATTCACCGGCTGGTATCTGGATGAAGATCTGACCCAGTTTGCAGGGGCTTACCGTGATACCTACCGCATTACGAAGGACACTTCTTTTTATGCAAAATGGGAGAAAGCAGAAGAAAACAGTAGTGGAAGCGGAAACGGTGGAAATGGCAGTGGTTCCCAGAACGGTGACGATGCCGGGGAAACCTTAAATACCTACACAGTAAAATATGATGCCAACGGAGGCAGCACTAAGAATGCATCCGTAAAGGTGGTAAAGGGCGCAAGCGTAAAGCTCCCTGCAGCAGAGAGGGAAGGATATGTTTGCAAAGGCTGGTATACGGACAGACAGGTGTTTATCGGAATGGAAGGAGAAACTTATAAGCCCGGCAGGAGCATCAGCCTTTATGCAAGATGGGAAAAAGTAAATGGAAAAGATGAGGAGAATAACAGCAGCAAGGACAATACCGGCAGCCAAGATCATAAAGATGCTTCGGAGGATAACAAGGATACATCAGGTACTGTCTCTGGCAACACGTTGGACAGTGCTTCAGGTAAAGATACAGCTACAAAAATGGAAGGAGGAAATACAGATGCAGGAAAAGAAACAGGGGCAGTCATCCAGACCGGCAGGAGGTCGCCGGTTCCTCTTCTTTTTATCCTTGGGATGTGCGGCGTTTTGCTTGCTGCTTTATCCGTTTATGAAGGGAAGAAGAAAGAAAAAGGATGCCTGTGAGAATGCAGGGTGCATGTAGAAAAGCGGAAATAATGGCCATTTAGCAGGTTCATTCAGTAACAGGTTCAGTTTACGGTATGGCAGGGGCTTTATGCCCCTGCTTTTACCATTTGGTAAAGAAAGGAAAGTATGAACAGGATCAGAAATATCTTAGACAGACTTGGAGAAAAGCTGTTCCCTGAGGTGGAGGTTGGAAAAAGAAGAAGACTTATCATTCAGATACTTGCGGGGCTTATCCTTGTCCTTTTTTCCATAACAGGGACAGCAGCGTATAAGCACTGGGAGGCAGGGCAGATGAGGAAATTTCAGGATATCTTAAAAATGAATAAAGTGATCAGCCAGCTCCCGGAAAGCTATGCAGAAAAAGAACGTACAAAAGAGGAGGATGAGATGTCAGAAACAGAGGAAAAGGAAGAAACGGTGATCGCAGCCTATAACTGGGATTCCCTTCTGAAGATCAATGGGGACATTAAGGGGTGGCTGTATATCCCGGACACCACCATTGATCTTCCGGTGGCAGGAGCAGCGGATAATGACTATTACCTGTCCCATAACTTTTATAAGGAAAAAAGCAGCCTTGGGTGCCCTTTCATGGATAAGGACACACAGGAATGGGACTTCAACAAGGTCATTTATGCCCATAACATGGGCAAAACCTCCACCGCCATGTTTTCGACGCTCCTGGATTATAAGGAAGAAGATTATTTTATGGAGCACAGGACAGTGTACTATACGGAAGTCTTTGGCAGCACCACCGCCTATCAGGTCATGGCAGTGGTCAGGTATGATGTAAAAGATACCGGGGAATGGGATTTCCGCACAAGGAACCATGAAGATATGGAAAGCTATAACATCTGGATGGAGGAGCTGCAGGGCAGGGCGCTTTACTATGCGGAGCCGGACCATGCCCCTGTAAGCATCCTGACGCTTTCAACCTGTGACAGGTCGGAGGTCGGGAAGGACGGGAGGCTTTTGGTTGTGGCAGGAAAAATAGTCTGAATATAGTTAGAGGAGATCGTTTAGGAGGATTATCGAAAAATCGAAATATCAAACAGAGAATTGTTGAATTTGATTAAAAGTGGTATAATAAATATAGAATTAGAGGACGTGGCAGATGTCCTTCTTTGTAAGACGCAAGAGGAGATTGCCATGAGTGAGATACAAATTCCTAAGATCAATTCCCGGCAGAAGGGATTACAGACACAGTTTTATACCACAATTCCTGCAAAATATTCAGAAACCGGAAAACGCCACCAGATAACGGGAACTTCAGAGGATGAAGTAAAAAAGAAATTCCGTAAAGAAGCAAGAAGAACCATGACAGGGCAGGTGGATTTAGAGAAACATAAAGATGATACGGTAGCACAAGTGGTAGAAATGTTTCTGGAATTTGCCAAAGGTGACATCAAGAAGCAGACCCATAGCAGATATTACAGGGCATATGTAAATTATGTGAAAGACAGCACTTTTGGAAAAATCCCTGCAAGGAGAGTGAAAAAGTATCATTGTGATGATTTTATCCGTACCTTGACAAATGGAACCATAGTTTATTCTTATGTATGTCAGATCAAATGTATTGTCAGTCAGGCTTTTGACTATGCCTGTGACAGAGAAATAATGACCTGGAACTTTATGCGTAAAGTAAAGGTTAATGAAGAAAGGTGTAAAGAGCGGGACGAGCAGGAACTTGGCGTATGGGAAGATGAAGAAATCAATACATTACAGTTAGGTTCTATGAAGTGCTGGAACAGATGCAGAAAGTATCGCAATTCCCCCGCAATCTTTATTCTCTGTGGCACCGGCTTAAGGCTTGGCGAATTACTTGCCCTTAAATGGAGCAAGGTAGACCTTGAGCATAGAACAATCAAAATAGAAAGAACCCAGACGGAATACACTGACTATGATACGAATGCCAAGATTTATGAGGAAAGCACTCCGAAAAACAAGACTTCAAGAAGAACCATAGTCATCAATGACTTTACTTATAAATGGCTGTTGGAGCAAAAGAGAAGAACACAGCAGGTCGGAATAGAAAGTGAGTATGTTATTCCTGCAGGCAGCGGAAGAATGGTCAAGGAAAGCAGCCTGGCATGTACTTTCAGAGCGTTCTGCAAAAATATGGGAGTGGAATATAAACCATCCCACACTTGCCGGAGAAGTTATGTAACCAATTGTCTGGACAATGGCATGAAGCTGGCATTAGTTTCACGAAACGTAGGACATAAGAATAAAAGCACAACATTAAATACCTATTATAAATGCAAAAATGATGTAGAAGACAATCTTGCCATTCAAAATGAAATCTTTAAAATCTATGACTTCGATTTCTGCGAGCAACGAGCCGAAGTCATGCTTGCATGACCTTGGCGACTGCCGCAAGAACCAGCAGCCTTTGGCTGATGGGTGGTGGTGGACAAGTGGAAGCTATGTTTGCATAATGTTATCAAAAGAGTTGATGGCAACAGTAATAAGTGTTGCCAATATCTTGAAAAAAGAACATAAGTTCGATAAAAGCGTTTGAAGAGAAATTCATGCAGAAAGTGCCTAAAATACAGGCGTCTGAGACAATAAAGCAAACATTATGAAAATTAGCAAAAAGCCGAAAACCCTGATAAACACTGGCTTTCGACTTGGCAACACTTGGCAACACCCCAAAACAGCCCATTTTAAGATTTAAAACATAGCGGAAGCCCCTAAAAATGCGGCTTCCGCACTCCTAGAGGCTTCCTTAGGGGAGGATAAGTATTTCATTTATCTTACCGTAACAGTGGAATATCCACTTGGTTGTCAAAGGAGGGGGTTCCGTTGACTAATCATATTATTACCCCGGAAAAATAAGTTTATACATGAATAAATACATTTTTATAAAAAAATTTACTTTTTTGATAAATTAATATATAATAGCTAAAGATATGTGCGGCATTAGCAATTATAACAAAAATGAGTCAAATACCCCGCAGCAGGCTGCGGGGCATCAAAATTGAAGCACAGCAGAGCTGCGGGGTATTCGAGCCTCGCGGCATTCATCAAATGCGTGTGCAGGCACCCGCGCTTGGCTCATTGCTCGCGGGAATAAAAATATCCGCATCAGCCGGATAAGGAGGATAAGATTTATGGCATTACTTCAAAAATGGCGTGATATGGCCTATTCAGAAACAGCAAATAAGGGAGACCTGCAAAGACTCTGGTCTGCTTATTTCCAGAAGGAAAAAGAAATTTATGCCCTTCTTTTGGAAAATCCCGATGAAGAAGTAAAGGGAACCGTAAAGGAGCTGGCAGACAAATATGAAGTTGATATTATGACTATGACAGGTTTTCTGGATGGAATCAATGACAGCTTAAAAGAAGCAAATCCCATCGAAGAAATGGAAGAAGACACGGTAGTCAGCCTTTTGTTTGACAAAGAACTTTTATATAAGAATATGGTAGCAGCAGGCGCAGACTGGCTGTATGAACTGCCCCAGTGGGAAGCTATTTTTGATGAGGATACAAGAAAGGCGCTTTATAAAGAGCAGAAATCTTCTACTACTATTGTAAAGCCGGACAAGATTTATCCCAATGACCCCTGCCCTTGCGGAAGCGGCAAAAAGTATAAGAAATGCTGCGGAAAGAATAAATAATGGTAAGCCGTGTAGAAGAAGCTGTTAAAACCTTTGAATCGGGATATACCTGTGCACAGTCCGTCTTTGTAACCTATGCGGATTTATTCGGCATAGACCGTGAAACGGCATTAAAGCTGACGAGCCCTATGGGCGGCGGCATAGGCAGAATGCGTGAGGTGTGCGGGGCAGTATCGAGTATGGCGCTTCTTGCAGGATTGAAAGAAGGAAATACGGATCCTGCCAATGAAGAAGGGAAGGAAAAGATTTATCTTTTAACAAGACAGCTTGCAGAAAAATTCAAACAGCAGCATGGCACCATTATCTGCCGGGAACTTTTGGGAATAGAAGGCATGGAAAAAAGCGCAAAGCCGTCTGAAAGAACGGAAAGCTATTATAGTACAAGACCATGCAGCGCCCTGGTAAGGACAGCTGCGGAAATTATAGAGGAAATGCTGTCAGGGGATTTCCGGTAAAGAGAGGGTGCGTATAAATTCCCCCTTTACAGATTAATAAAATTATCCTATTATTATAAAGGAAAAGCAATAGATTTTGCGTTTTGCGGCAAACCTGTTGTTATGAATAAAGTCAACACGTTGAGAAGAAGAGTAAGATGTGAAATGCAGCAGAGAGGAACATCAGACATGGTAGAGAAACAGTCTATCAAATGTCTGTGCTGAAAATGTTCTTACAGGAAGCATCCGAAAACTGACTTTGAGTGACCCCAA
The DNA here is from genome assembly GCA_017621815.1 of Lachnospiraceae bacterium. Taxonomy (GTDB): domain Bacteria; phylum Bacillota; class Clostridia; order Lachnospirales; family Lachnospiraceae; genus Suilimivivens. The sequence continues at coordinate 144,871 of JAGASK010000013.1, forward strand.
TCCGGTCCGCATTACCTGCGTTACAGGTATATTGAGAGGTTTCTGCAGGCATGAAAGCCGGGGAAGCAAGCAGGGTGGAACCGCGTAATCAGTTTTTACGTCCCATGCATTACGAAAGTAATGCATGGGATTTTATATTATTAAGGGAAAGAAGGATGAGTTAATGAAAGAAAAATGGAGTATATTTAAAGAATCTTTATCAGATGTTACTACGATGACAAAAAGAGAATTTCTGCTGAGCCTGGCAGTTTGTGTTTTGGGAGGAATTGTGTTTGGGGTATTCCTTTCTCCTAAAAAATCAATGGTGATTGGCAGCCACAACGGTAATAACAGCGGAAATTGCAGTCAAAAGAGCAGTGAAGACGAAGAGGAAATTGCGGACTGGAATGAGATAGAAGAGGAAAACGAACCTTAATATAATATTTAGAAATCATAGAAGGAGAGAGAATAATGAGAATTACATTAAAAGACGGTTCTGTAAAAGAATATGACAGCGCCAAAAGTGTTTATGAAATTGCGGCGGATTTGAGTGAGGGCCTTGCCAGGGTGGCATGTGCCGGCAAAATTGATGATGAAGTGGTGGATTTGCGTACTGTTATTGATAAGGATTGTGCGCTCAGCATATTAACAGCAAATGACCCTGAAGGCGTGCAGGTAATCAGACATACCTGCTCCCATGTTATGGCGGAAGCTGTCAAGAGACTTTTCCCCGATGCAAAACTGGCTATCGGACCCAGCATCGAAACAGGGTATTATTATGATTTTGAACATGAGCCTTTTTCAAGAGATGACCTTGATAAAATCGAAGCGGAAATGAAGAAGATCATAAAGGAAGGCCATGAACTCACAAGATTCACACTGCCCAGGGCAGAAGCGATTAAGTTTATGGAAGAAAAGGGCGAGCCTTACAAGGTGGAGCTGATTCAGGATCTTCCTGAAGATGCGGAAATTTCTTTCTATGACCAGGGTGGATTTACAGACCTTTGTGCAGGCCCTCATCTGATGAGCACCAAGGGAATCAAAGCGATTAAGCTGACATCTTCTTCCATGGCATATTGGAGAGGCAATGCGGAAAAAGCCCGCCTTCAGAGAATTTACGGTACTGCGTTTAATAAAAAGGAAGAGCTGGCAGCTTACCTTGAGCAGTTAGAGGATGCCAAGAGACGTGACCACAACAAGCTTGGACGTGAAATGGAATTGTTCACCACAGTGGACGTGATAGGACAGGGACTTCCTTTATTTACGCCCAAGGGAACAAAAATGATTATGAAGCTGCAGCGCTGGATTGAAGATTTAGAGGATAAAGAGTGGGGCTATGTGCGTACCAGAACGCCTCTTATGGCAAAGAGCGACCTTTATAAGATTTCAGGACACTGGGATCATTATAAGGACGGTATGTTCGTACTTGGCGATGAAGAAGTGGACAAAGAAGTATTTGCCCTTCGCCCCATGACCTGTCCGTTCCAGTATTATGTGTATAAAAACACTCAGAAATCCTACCGTGATTTACCTTACAGAATGAGTGAGACATCCACCCTGTTCCGTGCGGAGGATTCAGGGGAAATGCACGGGCTTACCAGAGTGCGCCAGTTTACCATTACGGAAGGACACAATGTAATTCGCCCTGACCAGGCAGTAGAAGAGCTGTCCAACTGTTTTAACCTGGCATATCATGTGCTGAGCGTTCTGGGACTTGAAAAGGATGTTACCTTCCGCCTTTCCAAGTGGGATCCTGAGAATAAGAAGAAATACCTCGGTGATGAAGAATACTGGGAATCCACTCAGGGAGTTCTGCGTCAGCTCCTCCAGGAAAAGAAGGTGCCTTTCGTAGAGGCAGACGGAGAAGCAGCTTTCTACGGACCTAAGATTGATATTCAGGCTAAAAATGTATATGGTAAGGAAGACACTATGATTACCATTCAGCTGGATTGTGCAATTGCGGAAAACTTTGATATGTACTATGTGGACCAGAACGGAGATAAGGTTCGTCCTTATATCATTCACAGAACTTCAATGGGATGCTATGAAAGGACTCTGGCATGGCTGATTGAAAAATATGCCGGCAAATTCCCTACATGGCTTTGCCCTGAACAGGTACGTGTTCTGCCTATTTCCGAGAAATATACCGATTATGCGGAAAAAGTCCGCAGTGAATTGGCAGCAGCGGGAGTGGATGTAACAGTAGATAACCGTTCCGAAAAGATTGGTTTCAAGATTCGTGAAGCCAGAATGGACAGACTGCCTTATATGCTGGTAGTAGGACAGCAGGAAGAAGCGGACGGAACAGTTTCCGTAAGAAGCCGTTTTGCCGGAGATGAGGGCGTGAAGCCTTTAGGCGAATTCATTGACCAGATTTGTGAGGAAATCAGGACAAAAGCAATCCGCAAAGAAGAAGCAGTGGAAAAATAAGATGTTAAAATCATAAGTTTATAAGCAGGCAGGAGGTAAAAATCCTGCCTGTTAAATCATAACAGGAAAAGGAAGCACAGATGAAGCATAGACTAAAATGGGATGAAAAAATCGGGCTTGTTTTTTTTATTATCAGTCTGGGAATGATTGCCGTTTCCCTGTATCTTACCATGAGCAGTGACATCTGGTATGACGAATTGTTTACCATGGGATTTACGGAAAGCTCTTTGAAGGATATGATTTCTCTTACGGCAAGGGATGTACATCCGCCTCTTTATTATATGATTGTAAGCATCTTCGTAAAAGGAGCGGGAAAAGACCTGGCTGCCCGTGTGATGCTAGCGAAAACAGCTTCTGTGCTGCCTTTTTTATTATGCCTTTTTCTGGCACTTTGGAAAATCAGAAGTAATTTTGGTTTTCTGGCAGCCGGTTTGTTCAGCTTCCTGCTGCTTTCCATGCCTCAGATGGCCGCTTATACAGTGGAAATCAGGATGTATGGATATGCCCTGTTTTTTATTGTAGCAGGAATGCTTTGCGCTTATGAGCTTGCGGAAAGAGAGGATAAGGGTAAAAGCAGCTGGATATGGCTTACCATCTGTGCCCTTGCAGCCTGTTACACTCATTATTTTGCCTGTGTGGCAGCGTGTATGATTTATGTTTATCTTATGGCGCGTTTTTCCATGCAGAGAAGGATGAAGCGGGAGGCAAAGCCTTTTTTAGTAAGCGGTATTATCTGCGCAGTATGCTATCTTCCCTGGCTGCTTTTAGTGGTTACAGCCCAGGTTGGAAAAGTAAAAGAGAATTACTGGATACAGCCTGTCTCACTGAGAACCCTTGGAGGCTGCATAAAATTTATCTTTAAGCCTTCCTTTGGCAATGAAGTGTTAAATACTGTGCTTGCTGTTTTGTTTTTTGTGATTTTTGCGGGACTTTTTCTGGTCATGCTCATAAGCTGGAGAAGGAAAGAAGGGGAAGAAAAAAAGAAAAGCGCCTTTGCGGCAGGCTGCATCTTAGTGCTTGGCGGTATTGTGCTTTTCGGATTTCTGGCTTCGGTTATCATAAAGCCTGTTTTTGTATATCGTTATATGATGCCTGCAATGGGGGTCTTCTGGCTGGCATTTGCAATAATGGCTGCAGCGCAGAAAAACAAAAAATATATTCTGATACCCCTGCTTTTGTTGATAACCGTCATTGGTTTGCGGAATTTCAGGGCTTTTTACGGGGAGGAAATGTGGAAAAGGGTGCAGATGAAGCAGACTCTTGCGGCGATGGAACAGATTGAAGGGGAAGATATCATTATTTTCAATTTTGACCAGACTCAGGCTGTGGTGTCATATTATCTTGCAAACGATACTTATTTATGGTACGGTGAGCCGGAGGAATTGATACAGGAAATGTATCCGAATAACAAAGCCCTGGTAGAAGGTGAGTTTTCCGATGAGGCCGGAATGGAAAAAATTAAGGCATTCCTGGCGAAAGGTAAGAAGGTCTGGTTTTTCGGAAGCGGCAATGCAAGGGATGAGATTTTGGAAAAGTGGAAAGAAGAAGGAATCGTATCCGGGGAAATATCCGGTGTGATGCTGGAGAGATATTGGTTTAATATTTATCAGATTACCATGCAAGAAGATTGACGATGCAGAGAAAAAAATGTAAAATGAAATTACTTTTTAGTTTTATAAGCAGGTGAGGGGATTAGGATGACTTCATTGACAGATATGAAAAATAAAGAAAACAGGCATAGCGGTATGGGAAATAAGGGGTTTACCCTTGTGGAGCTTATCGTGGTTATGGTGATATTGATTTTGCTTGCATCGATTATGATACCCAGCCTTTTGGGATGGATTGATGAAGCAAAGGGCAAACAGTATGTATTGAGCGCCAGAAGCATATATATGTCAGCTCAGGCCATTGAGTCGGAAAAATATGCGGCCTGGGACGGCACGGCGGCAAATGCGAACCATTCACTGACGGAGACGGATAAGGAAAGAATAGCCAGAATGGCGGACGTAGAGGGAGCGGAAATTCTGGAAGTGAAATTTGAAAGCGATACCCTTGGCGGGGCAGGAGCTTCCTCCAATCACGGGTATTATACGATTGTGGGAATAACGGTTCAATTTGAAGGTGCTTTGGTGACGCTTTCTGACGGAATCTGGACAGTAATTCAGTAATCTTGGCGGAGCCAAAACGCAGGAAGGTTAGGTTATTGTATGGCAAAGTATCTGTATCGGGCCAGGGACAGACGTGGAAAACTTGAAACAGGAACTATGACGGCGTTGGATGAGGACGATTTATACCGCCGTTTAAAAGAAAAGGATAAATATCTGATAGATGCGGAAGATGCTTTTGAGGGCAAGGTACACCATCAGCTGCCGCCCTTAATGCTGTCCGAATTCAACAGGGAGCTGGGGGATATGTTAAGTGCGGGAGTCACACTGGTTCGTGCGCTGACAATTCTTTCCCAGGAGGAAACGCGAAAACCCAGGGAACGGGTGATACTTTCGCAGATATTGAAACTGGTGCGTCAGGGAGAATCTGTTTCCGACGCTATGGAAAAGCAGATGGGAGCTTTTCCTCTTCTTATGATTAATATGTACAGGGCAGCAGAAACCAGTGGTTCCCTTGCAGATACGGCAAAGCGGCTGGCAGTTCATTACGAGAAAGAGCATCAGCTGAATACCAGAATGAGAGGAGCAACAACTTATCCTAAGATTCTCTGCGTTATGGCAGTGCTGGTGGTAATTTTTATTATGAGCTTTGTGCTGCCGCAGCTTTCTGATTTGTTTGATTCTTTAACTGTGCTGCCCCTTCCTACCAGAATTCTGTTCGGAATCAGTTCGTTTATCAGAAATCAATATAAAGTGCTGATTGCAGTGATATTTATTGCTGCGGTAGCTCTTATGATAATTTCCAGAATGCCGGCTGTTAAGTTTAAAAGGGATGAGTTAAAACTCAGGATTCCTGTTGTGGGAAGACTTCTTTCCGTTATTTATACAGCAAGGTTTGCAAGATGCTTAAGTTCTTTATATCTGGCAGGAATTCCTATTGTCACAGCCATGCAGACCGTGAAAAAAACTATTGGAAATGAATACATAGAAAGCCAGATTGACAGGGCAATCAGCCTGCTGCGGGAAGGAAAAAATTTAAGCGAAGCAATAGATTCCATTGATGGTTTTATGAAAAAGCTTTCTTCCGTTATACGTGTGGGCGAGGAAAGCGGAGACCTTTCCAAGATGCTTGATTCCATTGCGGATTCCTTTGATTATGAATCGGAGACGGCGGTAAACAGGTTAATCAGCTATCTGGAGCCGCTGTTAATCGTTATAATGGCAGTGGTTATCGGTTTTATTATGGTGGCAGTAATGCTGCCTATTTATGATTCTTATTCTGCAATAGGAACAAATGTATACTATTAAAGGGGTGGTAAAGTGGCTGCAATTCTATATTTATCTAATAAACTGGTCCAGATGGTGGAAGCAAAAGGAAAAGGAAGAACTGTTGAGGTACAGAATGTCTGGCAGGAGGAGGCTCCTGAAGGAAGTATCATTAACGGGATTATTACGGATGAAGAAGCATTTCTGGCCTGGATTAAGGAATTTTTCGCAAAGAATAAGCTCCCCAGAAAAGAAATTGCTTTGGTTGTGAACAGTTCCCAGTTTACTCACAGGGTATTGGAATTTCCAAAGGTAAAGGATGCCGAAATCAAAAAAATGATTCCCAGGGAATTTGCCGAGCAGAGGACGGAGAATACATTATTTACCTATTATATACTGGATGGAGAGGCTTCTTCCAAAAAACAGAAACTGCTGGCGACGGCGGTTGAGAAGGAGTTTCTGATGTCTTATATCAGTTTTTTCAGACAGGCAGGCATCGAAATCTGTTCCATAGATTCGGGAATCAGTACTTTTGTACGTCTGTTTATGAACTCACCTGAAATTGCAAATAGAACATGCATTGTCCAGATTCTTGACGGTCAGGAAGTAATCAGCATGCTTTTTGTAAAGGGAATGTACTATTATTCCCAGAAAAACAGAATTTTTTCGGATAATCTTCCCCAAGAACTTGGCTCCATTACAGGAAAGCTCCTGCAGTTTGCAACCTCACAGCAGATTAAAGAACCCATTGATACCATGTATCTTTGCGGAGACGGGCAGAATGAGCTGAAGGGAGAAATGATTGACAGCCGGATTTTTACGGGAAATAAAGTCATTTTCACAGACAGAAATGTGAAGCGGAAAAATGTGGAATTTATCTATTCCGCAGGCTTCTTTTTAGGCAAAAAGCAGGGCATGTCATTTTACAGACAGCTCAGACAGGAGAAGAAAAAGCAAAAGGAATTCTTAAGCCTGCTGCTTCCGTCGGGGGCAGTTATCCTTGTGGGACTGCTTGTTACGGCAATTATGGGAAATACTTATTTCTCGGGAACTCAGGAATTGAAAAAACTGCAAAATACCATGCATGAAAAGGAAATGGCAAATAACAATGCCAGCTATGAACTGGCCCTTGCCAGCATAGATGCCATGAAAAATAAAATGGAAGTGGTGGAAGGAATATGGCTTCATCTGATGAGTTATCCTACCATTAACTCTTCTGTGGAACAGGTGCTTGAGGAATGTGCCCAGGGCGGGGTTTCGGTGGAAATCAAGAGCTTTCAGAGGGACAGCGGCGTGCTTACTTTGGAAGCATCGGCAGCTGACATAAGAAGCATTAACGGATTCATAGCGGCTCTGCAGGAAAAAGAACTGTTTGAAGCTGTGGATTACAGCGGCTATACCTATGTTAGCGGGCTTGACAGCTATAATATTCACGTAGTCTGCTGCATGGCAGAAGGTGCAGGCAGATAAGGAGGCGGAAAAATGAATTTAACGGTAACGGAAAGTGATAAAAAACTGCTTTCATTTCTGGCTGCATTTATACTTGCGGTAATATTTATTTTCTTTATTATTAAGCCTCTGGCTGATAAAAACAGTCAGCTGGAAAGTGAGATAGCTGATGCCAAAGAACAGGAAGTTTTAGTTGATATGTCCGCTTCCATGGCTGGTGATATGTCAGCTGCAGAGCAGGAAATCAGAGAAAAGACAGAGCAGGTATTACAGCGCTTTTATCCCATGCTGAAAAGCCATGAAGCGGAAAATATGGTGACAGTACTTATGCTGAATCACGGGCTTAAGGTCAATAATCTGTCTATTGTCATGCCTGAAAAGGAAAGCGCCTTAAAGTGGTATCAATATTCGGAAAATGCAAATGAACCTGCCGGGCAGGAAAGCAGTGAAGAGGCGTTAAATGAACTGCCGGAAAGCAGCTTTGGCGTTTACACGGCAAGAATTACCTGTACGGCTGAGGGTTCCCGGGAAAATCTGATGGCGCTGGTGGATGATATTTCCATAAATTATCCGGCTATCAGCATTCTTTCCGCAGAATGGTCTGCAGCCCAAAAGCCGGCTCCGGCAGAAAATACTTATGCGGAAGCACTTGATAAGACAGAAGCAGATGATGCGGAAGAAGCCGATGAAACGGAAGTAAATGAAGAAGCAAACGCAGATGCGGCAGAAGAAACGGTGAATGAATCTGTTGCTTTTACAGGGGAATCGGGAAGTCTTACGATTAGTTTGGAAATATATATGTGCAAGCAATAGCTTGAGTTACCCGGGAGGATTAAAATGGAAGCAATGACCGGCAAAAACTTAAAAATCGGTGATGTGTTAAAGGAGCAGGGCTATTTAACGGAAGAAGACCTGAATAAAGCCCTGGAAATCCAAAAGCAGAGCAGCGGAAAGCGTCTCGGACAGGTGCTCATTGAACAGGGATATATTACGGAAAACCAAATGCTTCAGGCTATGGCTGCGAAAATGGACTGTCAGGTGGTCAGCATTGATACACTTTCCGTAGAAATAGCGGCTGTAGGGAAAATTCCCATTCAGGTTGCGCAGAAATACTGCATGCTGGCAATCGGAAATGAAGGCGGCAGGCTTCAGGTAATTGTGAATGACCCGCTGAATTTTTATGGACTTGAGGATGTGCGTCAGATTACAGGAATGGAGCTTGAAATTCTGCTCAGTGAGAAAGCCCCCCTGGAAAAGGCAATCCGCTATTACTATTCCGAAATATCAGCAAAAAAGGCAGCACTTAAGGCAAATGAAGTTACTAAGGCTGTTGTGGAGGAAATGGAAGTGGAGGACGGCGAGGATGATACTCCCGTCATCAATCTTTTAAACAGTTTAATCCAGAGAGCTTACAGTGCAGGCGCCAGCGATATTCATATTGAACCTTTTGAAGATAAAACCTCAGTGAGAATGAGAATAGACGGCACTATTGTGGAATATGTTACGTTGAAGGTAAGTGTACATAATTCATTGATTGCCAGAATTAAAATCCTTTCGGAACTGGATATAGCGGAGAGGAGACGTCCCCAGGACGGTCACTTTAAGGTAAAGCAGCCTGACGGTTTCTTAAATATCCGTGTATCCGTAATCCCTACGGTATTCGGGGAAAAAGCAGTGCTCAGGCTTTTATCGGGAAATGCCAGAATCGATAACAGCAAAACTATGGGAATGATGCAGGATGATTATGAAAAATTCCAGAAAATGCTTCGTTCCCCTAACGGAATTATTTATCTGACAGGTCCTACCGGTTCAGGAAAAACAACAACTCTTTATATGGTGTTGGAAGAACTTTCATCAAGAAATGTCAATATCTCCACCATTGAAGACCCGGTAGAAAAAAATATACCTAAAGTGAATCAGATGCAGGTCAACACTTTGGCAGGGCTGACTTTTGAAAGAGGCCTTAGGGCGCTTCTTCGTCAGGACCCCGATATTATCATGGTAGGTGAAACAAGAGATACGGAAACCGCCTCCATATCAGTGCGTTCCGCCCTTACAGGTCATTTGGTATTTTCCACGCTGCATACCAATGATGCGGCTTCTTCCGCAATCCGTCTTAAGGATATGGGACTTGAGCCTTATCTGATAGCCAATTCCATGGTGGGTGTTGTTGCCCAGAGACTGATGAGGAAGGTCTGCAGGGATTGTGCGGCTGAGGTTGAGCCGACAGAAGAGGAAACAGCATTTTTAGGTGAAAAACTGCCCCGCATAAAGAAAGCCTGCGGCTGTCCGGCCTGCAACAATACGGGCTATAAAGGAAGAATAGCGGTTCATGAAATCCTTCAGATAGATAAGCAGGTGCGCAAAATGATAACGGAAAGCGCTCCGGTAGAGGAAATCAAGGAATATGCAGTGAAAAAGCAGAATATGAGAACTTTAAAGCAGTGTGCCCTGCATTATTTGCGGGAAGGCATTACAACCATGGAAGAGGTTTTGAAGGTTGCTTATTATGAAGAATAAAAATCATGGGTTTACGCTGGTTGAGCTGATGGTTACTTTTGTGATTCTGCTGATATTGGCATCCATGAGCATTGCAGGCGTGCTGGCATATCAGGATTTTGCCGATTTTAAGCGGCAGAATAATTACGCCCAGACTTTGTTTGTGGCGGCACAGTCACAGCTCACCGGCTACAGCGTCAGGGGAGAAACGGAAAAGCTGAAGGATGTGCCGGCAGAAATATTGCAGCTTGATACAATTACGGTACCTTCCGGAAAAAGCGCAGCTGAAAGCCCGGGAGGAGAAAATGCAAAAAGAGGTACTGTTTATTACCTTACCGGAACCCGTGAAAACTATGAAAAATATCTGGCGGGAGAATACAGGGATAAAACAGATGCTGCCAGCAGAAGATACCAGGCGCTGTATGATGTATTTGATGAGTATCTTATGGATAAATCTATATTGTCAGCAGCGATTGCGCTTGAGTATAATCCTGACAGCGGGCTTGTATACAGTGTGCTTTACAGTGATAAAAATGCTTCCTTTACCTATACGGATAAAAATAAGGACGGCAGAGTTAATATCTGCAGCCGGAGGGAAGGGTATAGAAGTGAATATCTGATTGGGTATTATGGAGTGGACTGAAAAGGGAGGCTTTTTCTGGTGGATAAAAAAAATGCGGGAGTAACCACCATAGTAGTGGTATGCGTCATGGCGATTATCATGGTTCTCTCACTGGGACTTTTTCTGACGGCTTCCGTTCTTATGAAAACAGCAGGTAAAACAGCAGCAGCAGAACAGAGCAGGATTCTGGCTGTAAGCCTCAGTGAGGAAATAGAAAAACAGATGACAGGCAGCGGCTCTGTGTACGAAAGCAGGCTGGAAGAGGACTCTGCACGGGCAGAGAATTTTTACAGCATTTCCTTATGGCATTATATTAAACAGAATATTTCTGACGGTTCCTGGTCCTATTACGAAGAACCCGGTGAACCTGTACACAGCAGGGAAAATGCTGTAAGGACTTTTCAAATGGACTCTTCCGGTATTGCCGGGGAAATTGCCGCAACTGTTATTTCTCTTTATTGGACGCCGGATGAAACAGGCAGAAAGCCGGGGCAGCTGGTAATCAAAACGACAGTGACAGTGAAGGAACAAACCTGTACCATTACGGATGTATACAGTCTTAAGACCCTGGGGGAGAACGGATATGAGAGCTGGAAGTGGGAGCATGTTGATAAAAGGTAAAGGCAGAAAAAAGAAAAATGACAGAGGAACTTCCATGATAACGGTGGTGATTTCCTTTGCCCTCTTAATGATATTTGTGACGGGCTTTTTTAAGGTTCAGAGGGTTTCCGAAAACATGATGATGAGCGCCAGGGATTTGCTTGTTAATAACAGGGAATTAATAAAGGCTTATTATCTGGAAGAAACGGACAATTTTGCGGTTGCAGAAAATATACGCCTTTCCTTCAGCGGAGAAGCGGGAGGCTTTTATATGGATACAACCTTGTACCGTGCGGAAAAAGAAGGTCTGACCGGCACTGTTTATTATTATGAATCAGGGGAAGGAGAGAGTGCTTCGCAGTGAAACGGGAATTAAAAAATGATAATGCAGGCATGACTCTGGCGGAACTGATTGTTACCTTTGCACTTATGGGAATTTTTCTGGCTGCGGTAGCCACAGTCATTTCTTCTTCGGTGGTGGTTCAGAGTGAATTGACCGGAACCATGTATGCGGAAAGCGTGGGGGAAACCCTGCTTGATAAAATAACTGGTGAAATAGCGGCAGCTAAGGTTTCGGAGGGCAAGGCGATTGTTGTGGGGAAGGTCCTGAAAGGAGAAAATGACCTGGGAGAAGGTGTTTCCTTCTATGACAGAAACGGTCAGAAATCGTGCTTTCTGGTAGAAGACGGACTGCTTGTCATGAAGGCCGATAGTGACTGGAAAATGGATGCCGGAGCTTATATGGGCTACAGGATAACGGATTTTCGGGTTAACAGGCTGAATGATAAAAATGTATTTGAAGTGATTATTAAAATTAAAAATTTGAAAACAGGATTTGAATATACTGCTTCCAGAGCTGTGCAAAGTTACAATTTCAGAACGCAGCAGGATTATGACAAAATTGTGGAAGAAGATATTGTAATTGCAAGTGAATAAACAAAAAGAAAAGAGCCATACTATCTAATGATTAAAGTAACAAAAAAGCCTGCAAAAGCTTTTGGTTATGTAAAAATTAAGGAGGTAAGATAGGATGGCTCAATTAGATTGTGCAGTAGAAAACTGCGCTTACAATAAGAGCAACTGCTGTTGCAAGGGTGATATTATGGTAGGCGGAAAGCGTGCCTGCTGTGACGATGACACATGCTGTGAAAGCTTTAAAAATGAAAAAAGAGACAGCTTTACAAGCGCTCTGGAGCATCCCTGCAGAACAATCAGCATCGATTGTGAAGCGGTCAGATGTGTGTATAACAATAATTATAAATGTATTGCGGAGCATGTGGATATAAAGGGCTGCGGAGCAGAAGACTGCAGGGAGACAGCCTGCGCAACTTTTGCGGAGAAATAAGCAATCAGTCAGGGAAATTTTAAGGGCATTAGGATTATGAAACGGCGGCCGGTCTTACATAACCAGAAGGTGTGGGACTGACCGCTTTTTGATATTTAGGGCTTGAAGCAGCATGGAAAATATGATTAAATAATAATAGTGTCGTTTTTTTGACACAGTAGAAAACATGGATTCAGGGCAGGTTGTATTATGACGGGAATGAAATGGAAGAGCGCATTTCTCAGCCTTATGATTATGGGGCTTTTGGGGACATGTGCCTGCCAAAAGGAAGTAGTAACGGTAGCGGATATTCAGAGTGATGAAGAAGCCGGCAAGTACATAGAAATGAAAGAATTTGAATTGAAGGAAACAGAGGAAGAAAGCGGAAGGGAAGAAGTACAATACTGTGTTGTTCTGATTCCCGAAGGATATCATGAATCCGAACAGATTCCGGGTATGTATCTTCATGAAAGAACGCCTCTTGACTCTTCCAATATTTATTACACGGTTTCGGAAGGAAAAAACGGCGGGCAGGTCTCTGATTCCCTGACAGAGAAAGCTTATAAAGAAACCATAGAAAAAGCATTTCAGGAAAAGGGGCAGGACGTAGAACTCGAAATTGATTCTTTTGAAGAACTTTCCATGGACGGTATTCCTGCATATAAAATAAGAAGCTGTTATGAAACGGATGGAAATAGAATCCAGCAGCTTACTTATCTGGTGCTGGCAGAGAACACTTATACCATAACCTACAGCCAGTCCGAGGATGATGAATTGCTGGCTGACTTTGAAATTTCTGACGGAGAAATCAAGCTGGTTAAAGAAGACAGCGTGGAGATGGCTGTAAAAAATTAAAATAAGTATTGACTTTTATATTATAAGGTGATATAGTTATTTAGCGTGTGAAGAACGCATTTATAATCAAGCAGAGTATCCACTCTCACCCTGCGGCAAACGGGCTGGCAGGCGTTCATAGTAAAATCAGCCAAAGGTGCATTCATAAGTGCTTTTACTGAATAAAACCGCACAATGCCGCGCAGGCATGATGTGGGGTTACTTGGAACATTTAAGGTGGATAGTTATGCTGTCCACTATTTTTTATGCTTATTGAGCAGGTTATGTTTAATAAGATATCACTTTTCTTGTAGGAGGGAAAAACCATTAGCGAATTATTCATTAACGAACAGATTAGAGACAAGGAAGTACGTGTTATCGGTGAAGACGGGCAGCAGCTTGGCATTATGTCTGCCAGGGAAGCACTTCAGCTGGCTGAAGAAGCGGGAGTGGATTTAGTAAAGATTGCGCCTGCAGCAAAGCCGCCGGTGTGTAAGATTGTTGATTACGGTAAGTTCAAGTACGAGCAGACCCGGAAGGAAAAGGAAGCTAAGAAAAAGCAGAAGGTAATTGAAATTAAAGAAATTCGTTTGTCACCCAATATTGATACCAATGACCTTAATACCAAGGTGAATGCGGCAAAGAAGTTTCTTTCCAAGGGAGACAGGGTAAAGGTTACATTGCGTTTCAGAGGCCGTGAAATGGCGCATATGGCAAGCAGCAAGCATATTCTGGATGATTTTGCCCAGGCTCTTGCAGATGTCAGTGTGGTGGAAAAACCGCCGAAGGTGGAAGGAAGAAGTATGACTATGTTTTTAACTGAAAAGCGTTAGCGCCAGTTAAAATAGATGATAGAAGGAAGTACCTGCTATCGATGAGAAATTAATTTGAATATACAGGAGGAATCAGTTATGCCCAAAATGAAAACCAGTAAAGCTGCTGCAAAGCGTTTTAAAGCTACAGGAACAGGTAAATTAAAGAGAAGTAAAGCTTACAAGAGCCATATCTTAACCAAGAAGACTACCAAGAGAAAAAGAAATCTCAGACAGTCTGCAATTACAGACGCAACTAATGTTAAGAATATGAAGAAGATTTTACCCTATTTATAAGATAATACTTTCATGAGTTCGTAAGGAGGAAATAAGAGATGGCAAGAATTAAAGGTGGCTTAAATGCCAAGAAAAAACATAATAGAGTATTAAAGCTTGCAAAGGGCTACAGAGGAGCCAGAAGTAAGCAGTACAGAGTAGCAAAGCAGTCTGTAATGAGAGCGTTAGCTTCTTCCTATGCAGGACGTAAGGAAAGAAAGCGTCAGTTCAGACAGCTGTGGATTGCGCGTATCAATGCTGCTGCAAGATTAAACGGTTTATCCTACAGCAAATTCATGTATGGTCTTAAGCTGGCAGGCGTTGATATGAACAGAAAGATGCTTGCTGAAATGGCAGTAAATGATGCAGAAGGATTTAAGACTCTTGCAGAGCTTGCAAAGAGCAAACTTGCTTAAAATATTGTACACGACAACAGGCTGCGCTCTGTATAAGCAGCCTGTTGTATATACAGAACAGATGGAAGACCTTATGAGATTAAGGTCTTTTTTCTATTGTGCATGACAGAAATAAGGACTAAAGAAGGAAATAAAAAATACAATGAGAAAAAAGAAGATAGGTATCTATATCTGTTTGACGCTGAAATACCTTTTCGCAATGCTGTTTCCCATTTTAGCAGTAACAGTGCATAAGATGACCTGGCGTTACATTGCCATTGCACTGGCAGAAGTGTTGTTAATCGCTTTTCTTACCAATCTGCTGTGCCGGGTTAAAACCTGGCTGGGTTATCTTTTTAATGCGTTGGCGCTGCTGCTTATGAATGTACAGTTTGCGGTGCTGTTTTGGGGAAGCACCTTTGTCAGTGTCATAATGCTGGCAAATCTCGACTCAGTCAACGCAATCAGCGGAAAGTTCTTTGTTTATGGTCTTTCAGTGACAATGGTTCTGCTGTTTACCTTTTTGCCGGTCTGCTCCGTTCCCGGCGGTAAAAGGGCGGATTTAGCCCTGGGTATTACAACCGGTGTATTGTATGCGGGAGTTCTTTTAACAGGAATTATTACTTATTCGCCGTATCGTGCAGTTTATACCCTTTGTCAGCAGCAGATAGCACGGAGCAGGACGATAAGCGGCGGGGCAGTCAGTACGGCAGGCAGTGCGGCTGACGGCGGAATAAGTGATATACAGCAGGAGAAAAGCGAATTTTATTCTGATGCAGTGTCAGATTATGTGCAAAAGCCGGAAGAAATTCCGGAAAAACCCAATGTGATACTTATTTTTGCAGAGGGAATGTCACAAAATATTATTGATGATTCACGGAATATTATGCCAAATGTATCAGCGCTGCAGGATGCATCCATCAGTTTTTCAAATTATTACAATCATACATTTGCTACCTACATGGGGCTTAGCGGGCAGCTTTATTCCGGTTATCAGCTGGAGAACTATGATGTAAATAATCTGGTTTCCATTCAGGATGTTTTCAAAAGCTATGGATACCGGACTTCTTTTATCAATACAGAACCGCAAAATAAGGAGTTTTCGGAATATCTTGCAAATTTTGACTTTGACAGTCTGATTACAGATGAAAGCAGGACAGACGGAATGGCTGATGCTTTCAGTGATAAAGCGGCTTACGAAATGCTGCTTGAAACAGCCCTTGAACAGAGTGCGGAAGAGGTGCCTTTCTTCCTTGCAATGTATTCTTTTGGTACCCATGCAACCCTGGATGGTGTCCATGAGATATTTGAGGATGGTTCCAATGCACTGCTGAACAGGTTTTATGATCTTGATATACAGGTCGGCGCTTTTATGGAAGCCTTTCAGGAAAGTAAGCTGGCAGAAAATACAGTTATCATTTTTACAACAGACCATGCGGCATATCAGGATGCGGATTATATGACTGCTTTTCCCGATTATGCCAGGGATTATCCTTCCCTTGACCGTATTCCGCTGATAATCTATTACAAGGGCATTACACCGGAAAGCTATGATGTAAACGGACGCAATTCTCTGGACATGGTGCCGACAGTGCTGGATTTTCTTGATATGTCTGCACAGAACAGCTTTCTTGGGGACAGTTTGTTTGCTTCGGACAGTACAAGTTCCTATGACACATATTTTGAATCTGTGGGAACCTGCTTTTGTACTGCAGGCGGTGAGGTTAACATTCTTTCGGCGGAGCAGCTGCGGGAATTTGAAAAGCAGCTTGCCAAATACAATGCGGTAAAGCTTTCCGATGATTTGCTTTATGAAGAGTACGAAGAGTCGGTACATTTCTACGCCAAAGTAAATGATGAACAGACTAAAATACTGACAGAACTGTACAATGCAGATACATGGGACACAATCAGTTACGCCGTTTGGAGTGAAGAAGACGGGCAGGATGATCTTTCCTGGACTGTGGCTGCGGGAAATCATGAAAGCTATTTTCCTTATGAAATTGATTTGACAGGTTTTGATACATCAGGCGTTTATTTTGTCCACGTTTATGGAAGCATGGAAGAAGGTGAAATGACCTTCCTTCAGGAAGCAAAAGTATATGTAAATCAGGAAACGGACCAATGATTTTTCTTTCTGATGTTTGTATATAAGATGTGAGTGTGATATGATAATTTTATTATAAAACTGAGAGGTAAATTATGAGAGTTTTTGAAAAACTGGAACCCAAAGATGTTTTTTATTATTTTGAAGAAATATGCAGTATTCCCCATGGTTCAGGCAATATCGGAAAAATCAGCAATTATCTGGTAAAATTTGCAAAGGACAGGAACCTTAAGCATTATCAGGATGAAGCCGGCAATGTCATTATCATAAAAGAAGCGTCGCCGGGATATGAAGACCATGAGCCTGTTATGCTGCAGGGACATATGGATATGGTGGCGGTAAAGAGGCCGGACTGCGATATTGATATGCAGAAGGAAGGGCTCCGTCTCTGTGTGGATGGAGACAGAGTATATGCGGAAGGAACCAGCCTTGGCGGGGATGACGGCATTGCAGTGGCTTACGGTCTGGCGCTGCTTGACGGCGGTGAATATAAGCATCCTGAAATTGAACTGGTGATTACTGTGGATGAAGAAGTCGGCATGGACGGAGCAAGGGCGGTTGATTTATCCTGCTGCAGGGCAAAAAAACTGATTAATCTTGATTCGGAAGAAGAAGGAATCTTTCTGACCGGATGTGCCGGAGGAGCCAGGGTGAATTTCCTTATGGATTATGAGGAAGCTGCCCTGACAGGCATTCCCTGTGAAGTAAAAATATCCGGATTACAGGGAGGACATTCCGGCTCGGAAATACACAGGGAGCGTGGCAATGCACTGTGTCTTCTTGGAAGGACTCTGAAGCTTTTAAGCGCTTATGCAGCATTTGGAATTGAATCCATAAGCGGCGGTCTTGCGGACAATGCCATTCCCAGAGAAGCTGCGGCGAAGCTTGTCATTACAGGTTATCAGCAGCAGGGGATAACGCATAGGGCAGGTGAGGCCGGTTTTGATGCACAGTGCTGTATGGCTTTGGCAGAAAAAATAATTGCGCAGGCAGATAAAGAAATGAAAGCGGAACTGGCGGAAAAAGACCCGGGAGTAAAGGTAGGAATTCTTTTTGAAGAGCCGGGAACGAGAAGTTGTATGGATGAGAAGCAGTCACTTCGCACGGCAGCCTTTATCAATGTGATTCCTTATGGGGTTCAGGCAATGAGCGGAGCCATGGAAGGACTGGTTGAAACTTCCTTAAATCTTGGAATGCTGGAGTGTGGGAAGGGACATTTCCATAGCGGAATCTCTGTGAGAAGTTCTTTGGAAAGCGCTAAATATGCATTGATTGACAAATTAAAGAGCATTGCTTATCTGGCAGGCGCTAAAGCAGAGGTGACAGGAGACTATCCCGGATGGGCTTACCGCAAGGATTCTCCTCTCCGTGATAAAATGACAGAAGTCTTTGAGGGCATGTTCCATAAGAAGCCGGAAATACAGGCTATTCACGCAGGTCTGGAATGCGGTCTTTTTGCCCATAAGATACAGAATCTTGATTGTGTATCCATAGGACCTGATATGAAGAATATTCACACTACGGAAGAAGAGCTGAGTATCTCATCTACAGAACGTGTATGGAGATTTCTTATAAAGCTTTTGGAGGAAATGTAATGGACTTAAATCGGAAGAATACAAAAAGAATAAAAAGTCTTATTATTTTTACGGCGGTTGTGGTTCTGGCACTTATGAAATTTGACTGGTTATGTCAGGCATTGCTTTTTGTAATAAATATTATCAAGCCTTTTCTGATGGGTGCGGTGATGGCATTTGTGATAAACCTTCCCATGAGTTTTATTGAAAACAGGCTGTTTGAAAAAAGGATGCTGAACGGAAGAAAACAGGCGCTCTATATGAAAATCAAGCGTCCTGTCAGTCTGATTCTGGCGCTTCTTATCGTGCTGCTTGTGATTACGCTTGTTATTGTGACAGTAATTCCCCAGCTTGTTTCCACCTTTAAGGTGCTGGCGAATGAAATTCCTGTTTTTATGCAGAATATGCTGGGATATCTGGAAAAGCTGTTTGCAGAGAATCCTGAATTACAGAAAGAAATTGAGTCTGTAAAAATTCCGGAAATTAACTGGAAAGAAATCTTGCAGACGGTTGTTGATTTCCTGAAAAACGGAATGGGCAGCATGGTGACGACTACGGTAACTGTTGCCAGCAGTATTGTAAGCGGTACAGTAAACTTTTTTATTTCTCTTATTTTTTCCTTTTATATACTGGCTCAAAAAGAAAAGCTGGGCAATCAGATACAGCGCACTATCAGGGCATATACTAAGCCCGGTGTATATGAATGGATTATGAAGGTTGCAGGGCTCCTGAATCAGAATTTCAGCAGGTTTATTACAGGCCAGTGTATGGAGGCCGTCATACTGGGAGCAATGTTTGTTGTTTCAATGCTGATTTTACGGTTCCCATTTGCGGTTATGATAGGCGTATTGATAGCATTTACCGCATTGATTCCCATTGTGGGAGCGTTTATAGGCTGTGTGATCGGCGCCTTTCTGATTATGGTCGACAGTCCTGCCAAAGCAATCGGATTTATTATATTGTTCCTGATACTGCAGCAGATAGAAGGCAACCTGATTTATCCTCATGTGGTTGGCAATTCTGTGGGTCTTCCTTCTATTTGGGTGCTGGCTGCGGTTACAATCGGCGGCAGTCTTATGGGAATTGCGGGAATGCTGATATTTATTCCTCTGTTGTCAACAGTGTATGCACTGCTTCGGGAGGATGTTAATAAAAGAAATGGAAAAAGCAGCTGTTGCAAAAGCGGATAAATAATCTGCTTTTGCAGCAGCTTTTTTGTACATCGAAGGGAAAAAGGTATGCAAAAAAAGCGGTTATTCTGTATAATCCCTTATTTTATTTTGTTTGTGCAATTCCTTATATTTTCCCGGAGGTACTCCTTTTTCTTTTTTGAAAATCCGAATAAACGCATTGCTGTCCTGAAAGCCGACAATGGAGGCAATATCTGCTATTTTTAAGTCACTTTTAAGCAGCAATTTTGTAGCGTAAGAAATTCGGACGTCATACAAATATTCGACAACACTGACTCCCCGCTCAGACCTGAAACGCTTGGAAAGATATGCCGGTGAAAAATTAAAATGTGAGGCAATATTATTCAGGTTAAGGTTTAAGTCGCTGTAGTTATTGTCAATGTATTTACAGATTTCATCTGAAAAATTATCTCTTTTTTCAAATGCCAGTTCACGAAGTTCTTCACTTGTCTTATACCAGATGTTTTTTATAATTGTGACCGCCTCCGAAAGCGGAGATTGAAACAGGCTGCGGTTTAGGGCTTTAACCTGTATATTTGCCTGTGCTCCGTATTGCTTATATATTTCTGACTGTATCTGCAGGGAGGTACGATAAAAGAAGTAAATAATATTTTTAGCTTCATCCAATGAAAGTGTTGCAGAAGATATTTCCCTTTCAAGCCGGTCAAAATACTGTTGAATCGGAATGCTGTCGCCTGACAGTACAAGTCTGACTAATGTTTCTGAAGATCCCAGGCTAATGGCATGGATGTTGTTCGAACCGGGCATATCATACCAATGCCAGAATGATTTGGTCTGAAACATATGAATGTATTCCAATGATTCTGCAGCCTGTGTAAAAGCCTGTGACAGCGTCTCTGGCGTATCTGAGATCATTCCAATGCCGACTATAATATCGAATCTGCCGGATTGTCTGCAGAAAGTTCGGAACTGTTCCAGATTAGATAAAAAGGATTCCTTCATAAGTGCGGTGTCATTGTCGGAATTACAAATAACCGTAATATTGGAATGCAAAAAGCAAAAGTAAACGTTCTTAAAATCTTTTTGAAGCAGTTCATGAAAAACATTTTGGATGATAAAGCAGGTCAGTGATGCAGAGCTTTCAACATTGTTTCCTTCATATACAGTCTGCTGATAGCTTTCATAATTTTCAATGTGTATAATTGCCACTATGGTGTGCTGTCCATCCAGGGAAAAACAAAATTTTTTCTTTACAGAGTCATTTACCTGATGATAAAGTATTTCTCCGGCTAAAAGTCTGCGGAGAAATTCATTGTGCAGGATTTCTTTTTGCTGCGATAGTTCTGTATGATTCTGGCTCAGCTGATTAAGAATCAAATTGTATTCATTAACAGATTTTTCAGGCGGTATGGGATTTCCCATATATTCCATGATATGTTTTACCGGACTGTAATTTTTCATGGAATAGAAAAAAGCCGTAATCAGGCCCGTTAAAAGGCAGACGATAACTGTTACAAACAGGACTGTGATCAGATAATTAGTTGTCTGATAATATATATCCTGAGGAATAAAACTGGTTAAGGACAAATCAGAATAATTGCTTTGTACGGAGTTTACAATATATGTCTGGTTATTATAAGGAGATATCAGCTTATGATTTCCGATATCTGTAAAGCTTTGATTAATTTGGTCTGTCAGTACAGAATTTGTGGAAGCTATGCAATTTCCGTCAAAGAAAATGGCAAGGGCTGTTTCTTCCTGCGACAGATATTGTATGCTGATTTTGCTGAGAAAATCGGCAGGATTTAATTCAAACAGCAGATATGACAGAATATTCCCGGAATTATCATTGATCAGGCTGCGAATAAAATAGGTCTTTTCATTTTCCTCACAGAAATATAAGAGTATAGATGCAGAGGAATTTGCAGTATAATATCGAATACAGCAGTCCAAAGCTGATTGAGGCAGACTGGAATTTCCCATATATTTTGTCATATCTGTAGTATAAATCGTTTTTGAACTGATTATATATTGTGACTGTGGCAGATAGATAAAAATTTCCTGAATTGACTGGTTTGCTACTTCAAATAAATGAAAATCCTGCTGTACTTCCAATACATAAGAACGAAGCAATGGTGTGAAATTTTCCGCATATGAAAGTGAACTGGTTGTATTCATAAGTTGAACCCTCGTAGCAATGCGGTTCCATTCTGCCAGATCTTTGTCAATCGAATTTTGTACATTTTCAAGCAGCAGTTCCTGCTGCTGAGAAACGGAATATTTTGCAATATTATATGTGTGGATAACGTAGTAGGAGCATATCATAATAGGTATCAATAAGACAGTAAGATAGGAAAATAACCATTTGTAATACAGGCGGGTTTTACCAGAAACAACAGAAAATATTTTCATATCACCGGAATCCTTTCTTCAAGATAAATTATCCATGGTTTATATATTTTAACATGCATATAAACAAAAGCAATCTTAGATTTCCAAACAATCTTATATTTCTAAACTATGCTGTAAAAAAAAGAATTTAAAGATATCATTAGATTTCCGTGATTTACACAAATTCCGGCAATCCTTATACTAAACGCATAACAGATAGGCGTGTGCACAGCGATATTGTTATTTGAAATCAGAAACAGGAGGAAATACTTATGCATTTTAATAAAATAAAATATAGAAGAACGCTTATGTCTTTATTGTTAGCCGGCAGTATGGTTATGGGACTGGCAGGATGTTCAAATTCAGCAGATAAAAATGAAACAGAAAATAATTCACAGGTAATGGAAAAAGAACAGGAAGAGGATAACGGTGCAGCTGTAGCTTCAGAAGCTTCAGAAGAAAGACCGACTTTAACAATGTGGTCTACCTGGAGATGCAATGAGCAGGTAAGTGATCCGGGAGATACGGCATTTTATCAGGCGATAGAGGAGGCATGCAATGTTAATCTGAAATTTGTGGATAGTTCAGGCGGTAAGGATTCATTATCAATATTGATGGGAACAGATGATTTACCGGATATCATATATGAATGGGATGGAAATGTACCGGGAGGCGTTCAGAAAGCATTGGCGGATGGTTCTATTATTGCCCTGAATGATTTGATGGATGCAGGATATCTTCCTAATTTTAAGAGTTATCTTGAGTCCGATCCTGAAGTGGATAAGTTATGTAGAAATGATGACGGTCTTTATGCATGGACGCCGATGATCCGCCTTGCAGATTCTCCATTGGTTTTTAGCGGAAATATGATAAGACAGGACTGGCTGGATGAGCTTGGACTGGAAATACCTACTACAGTTGAAGAGATGGAACAGGTACTGCTGGCATTTAAGGAAAAGAAGGGATGTGATGCAGGTTATTCCGTAGCATATAAGGATTACAGCAAATTTGTAATGTCTTATGGCATCTGCGAAAATTTTTATGTAGAAAATGATAAGGTAAAATATGGATTTATCGAGCCTTCTTATAAGGACTTTCTGACAACATTCAACCGCTGGTATGAGAATGGTATTCTGGATCCCGATGCATTTGCACAGGATATTGATGCATTTTATGCTAAAATCGCTTCAGAAAAGACTGGACTGGTATGGGGAAATACAGGTGGGGAGCTTGGAAAGATCGAAACAATGAAAGCAGATAACCCGAATATGAATTTTGTACCGATTCCGTATCCTACTTTAAAGGAAGGAGAAGATTTTCCGGTTGATGTCAGCAATTACCGTGTGAACAATGTGGGAATGATGATTTCTGCAACCTGTGAAAATCCGGAGGCTGCGGCAAGGGTACTTGACTATGTATATGGTGAGGAAGGACATGTGCTTGCAAATTTCGGACAGGAAGGCATTTCTTATGAAATGAAAGATGGAGAACCTGTATTTACAGAACTTATTACAAATAATCCGAATGGATTGAGCATTCAGCAGGCATTGTCTTTCTATGCAGGCAGCAACAATAAACCGTTCCTTTGTGACAGGAGAATGATGATGCAGACATATGCGCTGCAGGTACAAAAGGATTCACTTGATGTATGGTCAACACCAATGCCAAAATAAAGCAAATGCCACCGGTAACAATGACAGCAGAGGAGGCTCAGGAGTTTAACCAGATTATGACGGATATCAACACGTATACAGATGAAATGAAGTTAAAATTTATTATGGGAACAGAGAGTCTTGATAATTACTCAGTATTTGTTGATAATATTTCAAAAATGAATATAGAAAGAGCAATCGAGCTGCAGCAGACTGCTTATGATAGGTACCTTAACCGTTAGTAAAAAGAGAAATGTGTCCGGCGGTTCCTTGCCGGGCACATTTCTTTTTGAATATGCAGATGCTGAAAAATGAAGAGGAAAGTAATTATGAAGGTTAAAAAGATTAAGGTTCACAAAAACTCGTTTGGTTATAGGCTTCGGAAGGATCTGATAAGGAATAAGGGGCTTTATCTGATGCTGCTGCCGGTAATAATGTATTATTTAGTATTTTGCTATTATCCCATGTATGGTGCCCAGATTGCTTTTAAGGATTTTGTGCCGAAGCTTGGAATCGAGGGAAGTCCGTTTGTAGGCTTCAAGCATTTTGAAGCATTTTTCGACAGCATTTATTTTGCCAGATTAATCCGCAATACATTGTCTATTAATTTTTTCTGTTTAATATTTGCATTTCCGGCACCGATTTTTCTTGCCGTTATGCTTAATGAAGTGCGTCAGATACGATTTAAAAAGCTGGTACAGACAATCAGTTACCTGCCGCATTTTATTTCAACTGTTGTCATAGCCGGCATGATTTTGGAATTTACATCTACAGATGGCTTTATTACCACAATTGCAACATGGTTTGGGCTGCCGAAACAAAATTTGATGTATAATCCGGATTTGTTTCAGCCGATTTATGTGCTCAGTGAAATATGGCAGGGAATCGGGTGGGGCTCCATTATTTACATAGCCGGTATAGCAGGAATCAATGGTGAATTGTATGAAGCGGCAAGAATTGACGGAGCCGGCAAAATCAAACAGATTTTTCATGTGACGTTGCCCGGGATTAAACCATTGATTGTTACCATGTTTATTTTGAAGGTCGGAAATATGATGAGCCTTGGATTTGAGAAAATAATTTTGCTTTATAACTCGTCCATTTACGAAACATCGGACGTTATTTCGACCTATGTGTATCGGAAGGGGCTTGTGGATATGAATTACAGTTTTAGTACAGCGGTTGGTTTGTTTAATTCTGTAATCAATCTGATTCTGTTATGCATAGCAAATAAACTCAGTAAAAAATATACAGAGAGCAGCCTGTGGTAGATGGCTGCAGAAAGGCAGGAAAAAGTTATGTTAAAGCCTGGTAAAGCAGAACGTGTCGGTTCTGCAATCAATATTGCGGTTTTGTGTATATTGACATTTATTACCCTGTATCCTTTTGCCTATGTTGTTTTTGCATCTTTCAGTGACCCGGTTGCGTTCATGAAGCATGAAGGGATGCTGCTGTCGCCTGTATCCTTTTCTCTGAAAGCATACAGACAGGTTTTTACAAATCCTACAATTTATGTCGGATATGCTAATACAATTTTTTATGTTGCAGTGGGAACACTTGTAAATATTCTTATGACGACAACTGCAGCATATGTATTATCGCGAAAGCAGCTTCTTTTGCGGCGTCCTATCTTGTTAATGTTTATATTTACGATGTACTTTAACGGAGGTCTGATTCCGAATTATCTTTTGATACAGAAGCTTGGTCTGATCAACAACAGATTGTCTTTAATTATTCCGGTTGCAGTCAGTACGTATAATCTTTTGATTATGATATCCGGGTTTGAAAGTATTCCGGTTGCACTGGAGGAATCGGCACGAATTGATGGGGCAAATGACTTAACGATCCTTTTCAGGGTAATTTTTCCATTGGCAAAACCGACAATTATGGTTATTATGCTGTATTATGCTGTGGGTCATTGGAATTCATGGTTTAATGCAATGATTTATCTGCGTGATAGTGCCAAAATGCCGCTTCAGATTTTTTTGAGGGATATTCTTACCAGAAATCAAATGGGCGCTATGAATGCAGGATCTGATATAGAAGATATTGGAATTACCATAAAATATGCTACAATAATAGTGTCAACTTTACCCATTTTATGTATTTATCCATTCATACAAAAGCATTTTGTAAAAGGGGTAATGATTGGAGCAGTAAAAGAATGATCAAAGGAGGTTTTTATGGAACGGTTATTTCAAACACATAAGGTCAGAAAAACAACGGAATTAGACGGGATATGGCAGTTTTATATGGCGGAGCATCCGGAGGATATCAGGCAGGTGTTAATACCAAGCTGTCTTGAAACTTATCCCGGGCTTGAAAATTATGCAGGAAGGTATACATACAGGCGGGATGTGACGGTGGAATGTGATGGAACGGTACGTCTGGTATTTAAAGGAGTGGGGCACACTGCGGATATCTACTGGGATGAAAAAAAGGTGGGATGTCATTATAATGCATTTACGCCTTTTGCCCTTGTGCTTGAAGATGTGGCAGCAGGGGTTCACAGCATTCGTGTGGAAGGAGATAACTCTGTACATAAAGATTCTGCACTGCATGTAGCTAATGACTACTATAATTATGGAGGAATTATCCGGCCGGTTATTCTGGAAGAGCTCCGGCCGGTATATATTGAACAGGTTCATTTCATACCGGAATTTTGCCAGGACATATGGAATGCACATATTAAGGTATTTTTTCACAATCTTGACTGTCAGGCTAAAATACGCCTTTGTATCAGCCTTGACGGAGAACAGGTATTGTCAGGTGAATATACTATTAATCCGGGGAAGAGTCATATAGAAGAGACAGTGCAGGTAAAGGATGCGCAAGCCTACGAGCCTGATGCGCCCCGCCTGTATACAATGACGGCAATGCTTTACGCAGAAGGGCAGTGTATTGATGACCTGACAGACAGGGTGGGCTTCCGTACAGTGTCCATTGAGGGAAAAGATATTCTGATGAACGGAAAGAAGCTGCAGATAAAGGGATTCAACAGACATGAAGATCATGGAATCTTCGGCTGTGCGATGCCGGTGGAAGCAATGGATTATGATCTGAGGCTGTTTAAGGATATGGGTGCAAATGCCGTAAGAACCAGTCATTATCCGAATGACGAGCGTTTTTTGGATTTGTGTGATGAGTACGGGATTCTTGTATGGGAAGAAAGTCACGCAAGGGGGCTTTCTGAAGAGCAGATGCGTCATCCGAATTTCAGAAAACAGAGTCTTTGCTGTATTGATGAAATGCTGTTTTCGCATATCAATCATCCGGCAATATTCACTTGGGGAATATTGAATGAATGTGCAAGCAATACGGAATATGGGAGGGAAATATATACTGAACAATTAAATCGTATCCGTTCATGGGATACCTCACGTCCTCTGACTTTTGCCAGCTGTATGATAAAAAGCGATATCTGTCTGGATTTGCCGGATATCGTGTCATTAAATATCTATCCGCTGTGGTATCATGATGCGGAACCGGAAGAATATCTGAAGGAAGTTTATCATTGGATACAGGAGACTCCGGGAAATGGGAAACCTTTTCTGGTAAGCGAGATAGGCGCAGGAGCAATACCGGGATATATTACACACAATGATGTGAGGTGGTCAGAAAACAGACAAGCGGAAATTTTGGAACGGCAGCTGTCGGCGGTGCTTGGATTTGCAGATGCATCCGGGGTATTTATATGGCAGTTCTGCGACTGCCGGGTACCCGACAGCGGTTTTTACGGAAGACCCCGCTGCATGAATAATAAAGGGGTTGTAGATGAATACCGCCGTCGTAAACTTGCTTATGATACGGTGAAACGGAAGTTTACCTGTTGATAAAAAGTAGAGATATCAGAAACCGCTTTAAAAGCAGATAAATAATCTGCCTTTGAAGCGGTTTCTTTATAACAATGGAATTAATTGTTGTTTTATAAATATGGATTATAAGTATTGCTGTCTGAAGGCTGGTTATAAGCATTCCGGCTGCCATTGCCCCAGATTTTCTGTTTCAATACTTCATAGAGCTGGGCATTTGTAAGATTCTGGTAAGGGTTTACATAGAAAATATTTAAAATGCAGCAGGTAAATAGTCCAAGTAAATTCCAGCCTAAAAAGGATAAATCCAGAACAAAAGCATTTCCCTTATCCCCATCCATCATTTTTTTAGTAAGGGAAAAGGCTTCCTCCATGGGCATATCAGGATTTTCGGCAAGAAGATAGGGTATCATACGATATTCGTAGCTTTTTATAATGCCCGGTATAATAAGGAGCAATGTCCATAAAAAAGTATACAGGTTTTTGAAAAACATGATTTTTACAATGTTCAGATAAGAATGTGAAAATGCAAAAACAACTTCATTGATAGTGGCAGGTGCTTTTCCGCACAGAATAAAGTAACGCTGGCAGCCCACAATCAACGGATTAAATACAAAAACAGAAAGTGCAAGTGCAATTACCCACATTATTACCACAACAATCAGCACAACTGACAAGATAGCCAAAAAAGCGGCAAGTGCTTCCGGGTCTTTAAAAATATTATAATATTTGTTATCGGAAGCAGTGGAAGATGAACTTGATGCTGAGGCAGACCCGCCTCCGCTTCCTCCGATAAAAGCTAAAATTAAGGAAACAAGTACTGCTTTCCAGTAATTCCGGTTTAAAATTTCTTTTGCACGTGCTTTTAGTTCACTTCGTGACCACATAAATCATTCCCTCCTGAGATTGCATATTAATAATACTATATTAAAATAGTAGCTTGATTGTCAACTATAACTCTTTTTTGAGCGGCGTAAGCACATTGTTGCATTAATGATGCATTAAGGTGCATTAATTTTGCATTAATTTTATTTTTTTTTTTTTGAAAAAAGTACTTGATTTTTTAATTTAATGCATATATAATATAACTTGCGTTTCGGGGTGTGGCTCAGGTGGTAGAGCGCTACTTTAGGGAAGTAGAGGCCGCAAGTTCAAGTCTTGTCACTCCGACTGAGCAGAAAGCAATTATTTCAGTTAATGAAATAGTTGCTTTTTTTATGCCAATTTTTTCATAAATAGTGTTGACAAAATTTACTAACAGGTATATAGTTTGATAGTCAAAAGGTTTGATAATCAAAATATTTGACAGTCAAACAGTTTACGGACAATGGAAAATAAAAAGATTAAATGGAAAAGTAAGGAGAAAAACAATGTTAGAAAAGGTAGCAGCACTTTTAAAGGAACAATTAGATTTGGACAATGTGGAGATTAAAGCAGAATCTTCATTTAAGGAAGATTTAGAAGTCGATTCTCTCGATTTGTTTGAACTGGTTATGGCTCTTGAGGATGAATTCGGGGTTGAGATTCCTTCTGAAGATTTGGAACAGCTGACCACGGTAGGTGCGGTTGTGGAATATTTGAAGAATAAAGGAGTGGAAGAGTGAAAAGCAGAATAACAGAGCTTTTGGAAATAAAATATCCTGTCATTCAGGGAGGAATGGCATGGGTGGCAGAGCATCATCTGGCAGCGGCGGTTTCCGAGGCAGGCGGTCTTGGAATTATAGGAGCGGCCAGCGCCCCTGCAGAAGTAGTACGGGAAGAAATCAGAAAAGCCAGGGAGCTGACAGAGAAGCCCATCGGAGTAAATATTATGCTGATGAATCCCAATGCGCCGGAAGTAGTCAAAGTAGTGATTGAAGAAGGAGTCAAGGTGGTAACCACCGGAGCCGGAAATCCTGCCAGGTATATGAAAGATTTTAAAGCGGCAGGCATTAAGGTAATACCTGTTGTGGCAAGCGTGGCAATGGCGAAGCTGATGGAGCGTGCCGGAGCCGATGCTGTAGTGGCAGAGGGAATGGAATCGGGAGGACATATCGGAAGTGAAACTACCATGTGCCTTGTTCCCCAGGTAGTAAATGCGGTAAACATACCTGTCATTGCGGCAGGCGGAATCGGAGACGGCAGAGGTGTTGCCGCAGCATTCCTTCTGGGTGCCGAAGCAGTGCAGATGGGAACCAGATTTATCGTGGCAAAGGAATCCATCGTACATCCCAATTATAAAGAAAAGGTAATAAAGGCAAAGGATATTGATTCAGAAATTACCGGAACCAGTACAGGACATCCGGTACGTCAGATTCGCAATCAGATGACCAGAGAATATTTGAGGCTGGAAAAAGAAGGCGCAGGGCTGGAGGAACTGGAATATCTGACATTGGGTTCACTGAGAAAAGCTGTCATAGAAGGTGATACTGTAAACGGCACTTTGATGGCGGGACAGATTGCGGGACTTGTATCTAAGGAGCAAAGCTGTCTTGAAATCATTGAGGAATTAATGCAGGAAGCGGAAGCTGTAATGAAGAGAGGGTATGAAGCATGGGCAAAATAGCATTTATATTTCCGGGACAGGGATCCCAGTACATAGGAATGGGTAAGGATTTTTATGAAAAGGAGCCGGTTTCCAAAGCCGTTTTTGACAAGGCTTCTGAAGTGACAGGACTTGATATCCCTGCACTTTGCTTTGAAGAAAATGATAAGCTGAATATTACCGAATATACGCAGATTGCCATGCTGGCAGATGAAATTGCCCTTTGCAGGGCGCTTGAAGTAAGAGGCATTTATCCTGATGTGACCGCAGGATTAAGCCTTGGTGAATACGGTGCGATTACAGCTGCGGGAATTATCAGTGAAGAAGATGCTTTCAGAATCATTCGTAAGAGAGGCATTTACATGCAGGAGGCAGTTCCCACAGGCGGTGCAATGTCAGCCGTTCTCGGCATAGGCAATGATGTCATAGAAAAGATTTGCGAAGAGACAGAAGGAACCGTATCCATAGCTAATTATAATTGTCCCGGACAGACAGTGATTACCGGGGAAGCAGCCGCAGTGGAAAAAGCAGGAGAAGCATTGAAGGAAGCGGGGGCAAAACGTGTGGTGCCGTTAAAAGTCAGCGGACCCTTCCATTCATCAATGCTGATTCCGGCAGGAGAGAAGCTGGAAAAGGTATTAGAAGGCATAGAGCTTAAGGATTTTACGGTTCCTTATGTATCCAATCTCATGGCTGACTATGTTACCTCAACGAAAGAAATCAAGTTTCTTTTGAAAATGCAGATATCTTCTCCCGTAAAATGGCAGCAGTCTGTGGAAAAAATGATTACAGAAGGAGTTGACACCTTTGTGGAAATAGGACCGGGAAAGACACTGAGCAGCTTTGTTAAAAAAATTAATAAAGAAGTAAAGGTATTCAATGTTGACAAATATGAAGACCTTGAAAAGTGTGTGGAGGGACTTGCCAATGCTTAACGGAAAAACAGCCCTTGTAACAGGAGCAGGACGGGGAATCGGCAGGGAGATTGCCCTTACCCTGGCAAAAGAAGGAGCCTTTGTTATTGTCAATTATAATGGTTCAAAGCAGAGAGCCCTGAATACGGTGGAGGAAATTGAGAAGGCCGGAGGAAAAGCGGCAGCTTATGGCTGTGATATATCTGATTTTACGGCCTGCGGTGAAATGATAGCATCCATTATTAAGGAATATGGAAGAATTGATATTTTGGTTAACAATGCAGGCATTACAAAAGATAATCTCCTGATGCGTATGAGTGAAGAGGAATTTGATGAAGTAATCAGAATCAACCTGAAAGGCTGCTTTAACACCATCAGACATGCTTCAAGATACTTTTTAAAGCAGCGAAGCGGAAGAATTATCAATATCTCTTCGGTTTCCGGTGTTATGGGAAATGCAGGCCAGGCCAATTATTGCGCATCCAAGGCAGGAGTAATCGGGCTGACAAAGAGCACGGCAAGGGAGCTGGGAAGCCGGGGGATTACCGTAAATGCCATTGCCCCCGGATTTATAGAGACTGAAATGACGGAGAATCTTCCGGATGCGCTGAAGGAAGCCATGAAGGAGCAGACTTTGCTGAAAAGGAGCGGCAGTGCTTTGGAAGTAGCGAAAACGGCAGCATTTCTGGCATCGGAAGGAGCAGCTTATATTACAGGGCAGGTGATTTCCGTAGACGGCGGAATGGCATTGTAAGAAAGGAAAGCAGGTATGAGCAGAAGAGTTGTAGTAACCGGTATGGGAGCCATTACCCCTATCGGATTAAGCGTAGATGAATTTTTTCAGTCAGTGAAGGAAGGAAAGCATGGGTTTGGTCCCATCACCAGATTTGACAGCACAGATTACAAATGCCATGTGGCAGCTGAAGTCAAAGGCTTTGAAGGAAAGGATTATATGGATTTTAAGGCAGCTAAGCGTATGGAGCTGTTCTGTCAGTATGCGGTTGCGGCGGCCAGGGAAGCATTAGAGGACTCCGGCATTATTATGGAAAAGGAAGACCCTTATCGTATAGGCTGTGCCGTAGGCTCCGGAATCGGCAGTCTGCAGGCAATGGAAAGAGAATATGACAAGCTGGTGAGCAGAGGACCTTCCAGAGTGAATCCTCTTTTTGTGCCCCTGATGATTTCCAATATGGCGGCAGGAAATGTGGCGATTCAGTTTGGACTTAAGGGAAAAAGCCTTAATGTGGTAACGGCCTGCGCTACCGGAACGAACTCTATCGGCGAAGCTTTCCGCAGCATTCAATATGGGGAGGCGGATGTTATGGTGGCAGGAGGAACTGAAAGCTCTGTTACACCCATCGGAATAGCCGGCTTCTGTGCCCTTACGGCATTGTCATCGGTGGATGATGTGGACCGTTGTTCCCTGCCCTTTGATAAAAACCGCAGCGGCTTTGTTATGGGAGAGGGGGCAGGAATTGTGGTTTTAGAGGAACTGGAGCATGCAAAGAAGCGGGGGGCTCATATTTATGCTGAAGTAATCGGCTATGGTTGTACCAATGATGCTTATCATATTACATCTCCTGCCGAGGACGGACAGGGAGCAGCGGGAGCTATGCTTGCAGCCATAAAAGACGGCGGCATTTCCCCTGAGGATATTACCTACATTAATGCCCATGGAACAGCCACCCATCACAATGATTTGTTTGAAACAAGAGCCATTAAGCTGGCATTTAAGGAGCACGCAAAGAATATTCACATTAATTCCACGAAATCCATGATAGGTCACCTGCTTGGTGCGGCAGGCGCTGTTGAGTTTGTGACCTGCGTGAAGGAAATGGAAGAGGGATTTATTCATAAAACACTGGGATATGAAACCCCGGATGAGGAAATTGACCTGGATTACTGCAGAGAAGCTTATGAGGAAGAGATTCCTTATGCACTCAGCAATTCCCTGGGATTCGGCGGGCACAATGCAAGTATTCTGGTAAAGAAGTACGAAGAGTAGCAGAAAGAAAGGAAAAATATGTTATGTCATTATTAACAGCAAAAGAAATTATGGAGATTATCCCTCACAGACAGCCTTTTATGCTGATTGATACCATAGAGGAGCTTGAACCGGGAACAAGGGCGGTTGCCAGAAAATGTGTATCTTATAATGAGCCTTTTTTTCAGGGACATTTTCCGGGGGAGCCTGTTATGCCGGGAGTTTTGATTGTGGAAGCCCTTGCCCAGACAGGAGCCGTTGCTATTTTAAGCCTTGAGGAAAACAAAGGGAAGACGGCATATTTTGCGGCAATCAATTCTGCAAAGTTTAAAAAGAAAGTAATTCCCGGAGATGTTCTTGTGCTGGAAACGGAAATTATTAAGGTCAAAGGACCTATGGGAATCGGAAAAGCCACGGCAACCGTTGACGGGAAAGTGGCGGTGCAGGCAGAGCTTACCTTTGCTGTTTCATAAAGAGGTTTATTATTATGGCAAAATTATTTCATAAAGACCGGTATATTCATATAAAAGGTCGTGAAGAAGAGACGGAAAAGACTGATGCTAATCAGATTATTGTCTGTCCGGAATGTAAGAAAGAATTAAATAAGAATGATGTTATTTTAAATGCTTATATCTGCACCTCCTGCGGCAGCTATTTCCGTGTCAGGACGAAAAACAGAATCCGCATGGTTTGTGATAAAGATACCTTTGAACCCTGGTTTGAAGATATGGAAATCAGCAATCCCCTTAACTTTCCTGAGTATGAAAGCAAGCTTGCGGCGGTAAAGGAAAAAACAGGGCTTCATGAAGGCGTTACTGTGGGAATCGGACAGATATATGGTGAAAAGGTCTGTCTTGGGGTCTGCGATTCCAGGTTCCTGATGGGAAGCATGGGGCATGTTGTGGGTGAAAAGCTTGCCCTTATGGTAGAGCGTGCCACAAAGGAGCACCTGCCGGTTGTAATTTTCTGCTGTTCAGGGGGAGCCAGAATGCAGGAAGGGATTGTTTCTTTAATGCAGATGGCAAAAACCTCCGCAGCATTAAGAAAGCACTCTGATGCAGGACTTCTTTATGTGCCGGTTCTTACAGACCCTACTACAGGAGGAGTAACGGCAAGCTTTGCCATGCTGGGAGATATTATTTTGGCGGAGCCGGGAGCGCTGATTGGTTTTGCAGGTCCCAGGGTCATAGAGCAGACCATAGGCCAGAAGCTGCCAAAGGGTTTTCAGAGAGCTGAATTTCAGGTGGAGCATGGCATGGTCGACAGGATTGTGGAGAGAGATGAATTAAAACAGACTCTTTATCAGATTATAAAAAGTCACAGAATCTCACAGGAAAATCATAGCTTCAGCAATTTTACGGAAGAAATTACGAAATTCCGCCCTTCGGAAATATCGAAGGAGTGTTTTGCCAAAGCAAAAATGAAGACGCCCTGGCAGAAAGTAAAAGAAGCAAGAAGTCTGGAGAGACCCTCAGCCCTTACTTATATTGACTGTATTTTTGACGATTTTATAGAATTTCATGGGGACAGAAGCTTCGGGGATGATAAGGCCATTGTAGGCGGTATTGCATGGCTTTACGGGCAGCCGGTAACCGTAATCGGTGTTCAGAAAGGAAATGATGTAAAGGAATGTTCTTTCAGGAATTATGGCATGACATCACCGGAAGGCTACAGGAAAGCTTTGCGTCTGATGAAGCAGGCGGAAAAATTTAATCGTCCCGTTATCTGCTTTATCAATACCTCAGGGGCTTATCCGGGCATGGAAGCAGAAGAAAGAGGGCAGGGAGAAGCCATTGCCAGAAATCTTTTTGAAATGGCAGGGCTTAAAGTACCGGTGCTTTCCATTATTATCGGAGAAGGCGGCAGCGGCGGTGCCCTTGGCCTTGCGGTAGGCAATGAAGTATGGATGCTGGAAAACTCCACTTATTCCATTTTATCTCCGGAGGGATTTGCTTCTATTTTGTGGAAGGATGGAAAACGTGCCCAGGAAGCGGCATCAGTTATGGGAATAACAGCTGAGGATTTAAAGCAGCTTAATGTGATAGAACAGATAATTCCCGAATTCGGCGGCGCGGGCAGCCGGACAGTGGCGGATATTGCAGGCTGCATGAAGGAGCGGATGGTCACATTTTTAAGGGGCTTTGACGGAATGGACAAAGAAGCCATTGCAGAAAACAGATACAGACGTTTCAGAAAATATTGACAGAAAACAGGGAATGAAGGAAGATTTGGTGCAGAATATGAAAATTGGGAAGCCTTTGAAAATCGGAGACCTGACAGCCGGACTACCGGTAATTCAGGGAGGAATGGGAGTGGGTATCAGCCTTTCTTCTCTGGCAGGCAATGTAGCATTATGCGGAGGAGTGGGTGTTATTTCCTCTGCACAAATAGGATTTCGTGACCCGCAGTGGGAGCAGGAGCAGAAATCACAAAAACAAAATGTCATCAGTGCCTGGAAAAGTGCAGTCCGGCGGAAATTCCCTATTGCATTACGGATGCCCTGATAAATGCGGCAAAGGGCAGAGTAGAGGAGGGACTTTTGTTTTGCGGAGCCAATGCATATAAGGCTGAAAAAATAGAACACGTGTCGGATATTATGAAAAAATTCGAGGAGGAATTGTCATGGCAGCAGGAATTATAGGTACAGGAAGTTATCTGCCGTCTCTTACGGTAAGTAATCAGGACCTTGAAAAGATTATGGACACAACGGATGAATGGATTAAAAGCCGTACAGGAATTGAAAGACGGCATATAGCGGTGGAGGAAACAACAGTTTCCATGGCAGTGGAAGCGGCAAGGCTTGCGCTTGAAAATGCGGGTGTTTCTCCCTCTGAGCTGGATTTAATTCTGGTGGGAACAATTTCCCCGGATCATTTCTTCCCTTCAACTGCCTGTGAAGTACAAAAAGCCCTTGCGGCAGAAAATGCCACTGCATTTGATATCAGTGCCGCCTGTTCAGGTTTCCTTTTCGGATTGGGAATTGTAAATGCCTATATGGCAGCAGGAATGATAAAGACAGCCCTCGTCATCGGTGCGGAAACTCTTTCAAAATTGATGGATTGGAATGACAGGGGAACCTGCGTCTTATTCGGTGACGGAGCAGGGGCAGCTGTCATCAGAAGGCAGGATGAGGGAATTCTGAGTATGGTGCAGGGTTCCGACGGAGGAAGAGGCGAAGTGCTTACCTGCGAAAACAGAAAGGTTAACAATCCCTACAGGAAGAATCCTTCAGACCTTTCCTTTACCGCCATGAACGGTCAGGAGGTTTATAAATTTGCTGTCAGGACGGTGCCGGCGTCAGTTGATGAGGCGCTTATGAAAGCAGGGGTAAGGGCTGACGAGATTAAATACTTTATTCTGCATCAGGCCAATATCCGCATTATTGAGGCTGTGGCAAAAAGATTAGGACAACCCATAGAAAAATTTCCCACAAATCTTCAGGAATGTGGTAATATTTCAGCAGGGAGTGTTCCCATATTGCTTGATTTTGTAAATCGTCAGGGAAAGCTTCAAAAAGGAGATAAAATTGTGCTGGCAGGCTTCGGTGCCGGGCTTACATGGGGAGCAGCAGTTCTTATCTGGTAGGTGTCTGGCACCCTGTAATAAGAATGGCTGCCTCAGGATGGAGAAAGGGTGCAAAATATGGACCTTGAAAAAACTTTAAATACGCTGCTTGTGACAATATTCCAGGACTTAATGGATATTGAGCAAAAAGCGCTGATTACCGGGGAATTTCAGGATATTACTTTAAATGATATGCATGTAATAGAAGCAATTGGAACAGGAGAGCCTCAAACCAGTTCCACGATTGCCAAAAAGCTTTCTGTTACCATGGGTACGCTGACAAAAGCCATAGACAGGCTGACTAAGAATGATTATGTGCTTCGTGAAAGGAGCGAGGTAGATAAGAGGCTTGTGCTGCTTTCTCTTAAGGAAAAGGGAGAGAGGGCATTTTATCATCATCAGAAGTTTCATGAGGATATGATACATGCCCTGATAGCGCAGTTTAACAAGGATGAAGCTGAATTTCTGGCAAAATCCCTGGACGGGCTGATTGATTACTTCAAGGCCAATAAAGAAAGCTATGAAAAAGAAAATATACAGGAACAGGCAGCAGGAAATACAGATGATTGATAAGGAAAAATTTCATGTATTTAATTATGTAAAAAAAGAAGAATATTGTGCCAGCATGGACGGTATGCGCTATATGCTCAAAAAAGGTGAAAGGGACGGCGGGGCCGTGCTTGAAGTTATTATCTGGCCGGAGCCGTATTGCTTTGCGAAAACACCGGAGGAAAATAAGCAGCGCATGCAGTTTGAATTTTCAGCTGAGGGAGTGGAAAAGGTTGCGGACTGGCTGAATGAACAGTATGTACAGCAAATGTCTTTGTGGGAATTGTCGAAAAAATTTTAATTTTTTAATTTTTTCTTGAAATAATAGTATACTATGAATTATAATAGAAGGGCAGTTGACATAAAATATTGGATGAGGCAGGGGAGATGATTGTATGTCAGCAGATATATTTGATGATAAATTTTTTCACAGGGAAGTGGCTTTTTGTAAGGTATACAGTCTGGACAGCAAGGAAAAGCTGGAAAAGTTATTTTTGAAAAACAGAATTTCCTATTATATTGAATGGCAGGACAAATCATTTCTGCAGAGAATGTTTTCAAAGGACAACAGCAAAGAAAAAAGTGTTTTTACGATTTGTATTAATGAAGCGGATGTGGAACGTGCCAGGGAACTGGTTCATGGAATTGAATCCATTAAGCTGCGGAAAAATGAGCATAACGTATAGGACTGATACCCCAGGTAATGCCTGGGGTTTATTTCTGCGGCAGGAAAACTGACCGGCATGAGCCTTTAAGTGGTCAGCGCTGTCCTGAGAGAGGAAACGGTATGGAAATAAGAAGACAGGAGAGGCATATGGAAAAGGTTGAAAGAAATAAGAAAGAAAATAATGCAGGCAGCGGCGGGGAAATACTTTGCCCCGCATTTAAAAAGTGCGGAGGATGTCAGCTCCTTAATATTTCTTATAAAAAACAGGTAAAAAATAAGCAGGAGCAGCTTTCAAAGCTTTTAAAGCCCTACTGCCGCATTGAGCCTTTCATAGGTATGGAACAGCCTATGCACTACAGGCACAAGGTAAACGCTGCTTTTGACAGAGACAGAAGAGGCAATGTTATTTCCGGCGTCTATAAAGAAGGCACCCATATTGTGGTTCCGGTGAAAAACTGTTTTCTGGAAAATGAAAAGGCGGATGCCGTTATCGGTACTGTAAGAGGTCTTTTGAAATCTTTTAAGATAAAAACCTATGATGAAGATACCGGTTATGGTCTTCTGCGCCATGTAATGGTAAGAGCAGGATATGCCACCGGTCAGATTATGGTTGTTCTGGTGCTGGCGTCACCTATCCTGCCATCCAAAAATAATTTCGTAAAGGCTCTCAGAAAGGAGCATCCTGAGATTACCACCGTGATAATTAATGTAAATGATAAAAAAACCAGCATGGTTTTAGGAGACAGAGAACAGGTTATTTACGGCCCCGGTTATATTGAGGATGTTCTGTGCGGTAAAACCTTTAAAATTTCTCCAAGGTCATTTTATCAGGTCAATCCCGCACAAACGCAGCAGCTCTACGGCAAAGCAATGGAATATGCGGCGCTTAAGGGAAAAGAAACAGTGCTGGACGCCTATTGCGGCACGGGAACAATCGGATTGATTGCAGCGGATAAGGCAAAGAGGGTAATCGGCGTGGAGCTGAATAAGGATGCTGTGAAGGATGCTGTTGTAAATGCGAAGCGCAATCAGGTGTCCAACATTCAGTTTTATCAGAAGGATGCCGGAGAATTTATGGTGCAGCTGTCTGAAAGCGGGGATAAGGTGGATGTGGTCTTTATGGATCCCCCGAGAAGCGGAAGCGATGAAAGGTTTCTTGCCAGTCTTATAAAGCTTGGACCGAAAAAGGTGGTTTACGTTTCCTGTAATCCCGAAACACTTGTAAGGGATTTGAAATATCTGACTGCCAAAGGATATCAGGTGAAAAAAGGAGTAGGCGTTGACATGTTTCCCTTTACGGTGGGGATAGAAGCAGTCTGCCTTTTGGAAAAGAGCGAAAACAGGAAGGGACAAAGGAGGTGAATATCCTTTGTCCCTTTCAGGTTCATGAAGCTACAGCCGTTCCCGGTATTTTTCTTCGCAGTACTTACAGCGGTAAATTTCTTTTTCCTCATCGGCAAGAACAAAGATGTGGGGAAGCTCCTGCTCAATGGAAGTGATGCATCTGGGGTTTTTGCATTTGATGACATTCTTGATTTCCTTTGGAAGAACCAGCTCTTTTTTATCCACGATTTCTCCGTCCTTGATGACATTGACGGTAATATTATGGTCAATAAAGGCAAGCACATCCAGGTCAAGCATATTGATGTCGCATTCCACTTTTAAAATATCCTTTTTACCCATCTTATTGCTTCTGGCATTTTTAATAATGGCTACGGTACAGTCCAGTTTGTCCAACTGTAAGTGGTGATAAATGGAGAGACTTTTGCCGGCTTTAATATGGTCAAGTACGAAACCTTCTTCGATTTTTCCTACATTTAACATGATAAATTCCTCCTTTAATATACCTTAATATTAAGCAGGGTAAGAATCAGTGCCATTCTCACATAAACGCCGTATTGTACCTGCTTGAAATAGGCTGCTCTGGGGTCATCATCCACTTCTACGGAGATTTCATTGACTCTGGGAAGAGGGTGGAGTACCAGCATATCCTTTTTGGCAAGTTCCATCTTTGCTTTATCCAGAATATAAAAATCCTTTAAGCGGACATAATCCTCTTCGTTGAAGAAGCGCTCCCTCTGCACACGGGTCATATAGAGGAAATCAAGCTGGGGCATAATGCTTTCCAGACGAATCACTTCCTCATAAGGAATGTTCTTTTCCTTCAGCATATCCGTAATGTAGTCAGGAACTTTTAACTCTTCAGGTGAGATAAAGATGAATTTAATGCCTTCATAACGCACAAGGGCGTTAATCAGGGAATGGACAGTACGTCCGAATTTCAAGTCACCGCATAAGCCGATGGTAAAATTGGAAAGCCTTCCCTTTAAGGAGCGGATGGTCAAAAGGTCTGTCAGGGTCTGGGTAGGATGCTGATGTCCTCCGTCCCCAGCGTTGATTACAGGAATGGAAGAGCGGCTGGCTGCAACCATGGGCGCACCTTCCTTGGGATGGCGCATGGCACAGATATCTGCAAAGCAGGAAATAACACGGATGGTATCAGAAACGCTTTCTCCCTTGGAAGCGGAAGAAGAACCGGCATCGGAAAAGCCGATAACGCTGCCCCCAAGATTCAGCATGGCGGATTCGAAGCTTAAGCGGGTACGGGTACTGGGTTCGTAGAAACAGGTGGCAAGCTTTTTGCCGGCACAGGCATGGGCATATTTGTCCATGTTTTTCTCAATATCCACTGCCAGGTCAAAGAGCTGGTCCAATTCCTGGACGGTAAAATCCAGAGGGTTCATAAGATGTCTCATAGTTCTTTTTCTCCTTTATTTTATATTTTTCCCCAAAAAAATCGAAGAGCTTCAAATCTCTTCGATTTTTGAAATATGAATTACTTATAAGTGAGTAAGTCCTCTACGGGTTTTCTTTTGGGAGCGGCAGGCTCTTCATCGGGATAACCGATGGGAATAAGAGCGGTGATTTCCTGATTTTCGGGAATCTCTAAAAGAGAAGCTGTTTTAGCTTCGTCAAAGATACCCATGATAACAGTACCGAGTCCTTTTTCGTATGCTGCCAGGCAAAAGCTTTGGGCAGCAATGCCGGCATCAAACATCTGCCAGGAATCTTCTTTGGCAGTTGTGAAAGAACCGTCACGTTCGTAGCCGCTGCGTCCCTTTATGTAAGTAATGGCAATAAGCATAGGAGCATTTTCAATGATAGCGCCGTTCTTAGGGAACATTTCAGTGCATTCCCTGGCGATTTTGTTTTTTAATTCACCTTCCACTGCAATGTAGCGGGCGATTTGCGTATGCTTCCAGCTGGGCGCATAAGAAGCTGTTTCAATAATTTCGTTTAACAATTCGTGGCTCACAGGTGTTTCCTTGTATTTACGGATGCTTCTGCGGCCTTTAATACATTCTTTTGCAGTCATTTGCACACTCCTATCTGCCTTGAAAACAGGCTGAATACATTTTTACTATCATAGCATAGAAGGGATTTTCTTGCAATATGTCTTTGAATCTAGTATACTGGCAGTAGCATTTTACGCATGGCAGAAAACATGAAAAAGGAGGTTTTTCATTATGGCAACAGAGTTTGTGGAAAGAAAAAGATGGCTGTTTTTCGGTCTTCCATTTACTTTTACGAAATATATTGTGAAGGAAAACACAATTACAATAGACAGCGGTCTTTTGAAAAAGATTGAGAACGACTGTTATATGTATAAAGTACAGGATGTGGAGCTTGTTTCATCCCTGACAGAAAGGATTTTTGGTCTGGGAACCGTTATTTGTTATACGGGCGATACTACGCACCCAAAACTGGAGCTTGTACATATTAAAAATGCCAGGGCGGTAAAGGATTTTATTCTGGAGGCATCAGAGGAAGCCAGAATGAAACGGCGTACCATCAGTACGCTGGATATCGGTGCAGGCGAAATTGATGATATTGACGGAGACGGTATCTGATGCGGGGTTAGATAAGCTGTGGAGAGTGTTTTGTTCCACTGAGATGGTCCGCAAAGCGTGCGTCGTCAGGTAAAAACAGGCGGTATGAAGGAAACATCATACCGCCTTGCTTTTGCCTGCGGCGAGCAGGCGTTCAAACAGAAGACCTGCAAGGAACCAGTTTGGAAAGTAATCCAGGCGCACAACCTCTTTAATATTCCAGCGGC
The DNA here is from genome assembly GCA_017621815.1 of Lachnospiraceae bacterium. Classification (GTDB taxonomy): domain Bacteria; phylum Bacillota; class Clostridia; order Lachnospirales; family Lachnospiraceae; genus Suilimivivens. The sequence goes on from JAGASK010000013.1 coordinate 186,468, forward strand.
TGCGTCCATAGTTCCAGGGGCAGAATTTTTTTAAGGTAAGGAAACGTCCTGTCAGATATTCTCCGGTAAAAATACAAACAGCGTAAATACTTCCTCTTATATAGGAAGGAAACATTTTTACCAGACGAAACAGCGGAGTAAGAAAACAGGCGCTTCCATAGATAGGGAACATCCAAAGGGAAGTTTGTCCCTTAAGGGTAAATTCCCGCCTCCTTAAGGAAAGCAGGGAAGTATAAATAATCTCCATACACCAGCCGGTAAGGCCGCATTTAAAAAAGTTTTTAATCAATTTTTTCATCATAAAATCATTATTGGCATTGGAAGGAAAAATATACTTATGGAAGAAAAAAAAGAAGAAAATGCAGAAAATGAAATGTCCTTCAAGGAGGCAATGGATTATATTGACAGCCTGCAGGCTTATGGAATTGTGCCTGGACTTGAAAATATCAGAAATCTTTGTGAAAAGCTGGGCAATCCCCAGGATGATTTGAAATTTATACATATTGCAGGAACCAACGGAAAAGGCTCGGTGCTCTGCTTTGTATCCTCTATTTTAAAGGAGGCAGGCTATCGTACGGGAAGGTATATATCCCCAACCATCTTTGATTACAGGGAAAGAATTCAGATAAACGGCAGAATGATTTCCAAAAAAGATTTATGTGCCGGAATGACCAGGGTGAAGGAGGCCTGTGAAGAGCTGGTAAAAGAAGGAGAACCTCAGCCTACGCCTTTTGAAGTGGAAACAGCTCTGGCCTTTTTGTATTTTAAGGAAAAGCAGTGTGATATAGTGGTGCTGGAAACCGGCATGGGCGGAAAACTGGATGCTACCAATATCATTAAAAATACAATAACAGCTGTTTTTACATCTATAAGCCCGGACCACATGAAATTTCTTGGAAATACACTGGCCGAAATTACGGAAGTAAAGTCAGGGATTCTTAAAAGAGGCTGCAAAGCAGTGACGGTAAGCCAATATCCGGAGGTAATCGAAGTGCTGAAGGAGAAGTGCCGGGAAATGCAGGTTCCCCTTGTTATGGCAGAGCCGGAAAAGGCTGTAAAGGTGAAAAGTACACTGGAGAGCCAGAGGTTTTCCTATAAAGAATATAAGGATATGATGATAATGCTTACAGGGCGCTATCAGATTGATAATGCGGTTCTCTCCCTGGAGGTTGTCAGGACTCTTGGTGAAAGCGGTTATCCTGTTACGGAAAAGGCAGTAAGAAAAGGACTGGAAAATGCAAAATGGCCCGGAAGATTTCAGCTCCTTCACAAAAAGCCTGTATTTATTGCGGATGGAGCGCATAACAGGGACGGAGCCGCAAGGCTTGCGGATTCCATTCGTTTTTATTTTACAAATAAAAGAATAATATATATAATGGGAGTGTTGAGGGATAAGGAGCAGGAGGAAATCATTAAAGAGACCTGTCCCTATGCGGACCAGATTTTAACTGTTTCCACGGAAGGAAAACGAGGGCTTTCCGCTTATGAACTGGCTTGTGAGGTCAAAAGGTTTCATAAGAATGTAACGGCTCTTGACAGTGTGGAGGAAGCGGTAGAGCTTAGTTTTATGCTGGCGGATAAGGATTCGGTTATCATTGCTTTTGGCTCCCTGTCTTATCTTGGCAAGCTGATAAAAACTGTTGAAAACAGGGATAAATCAAAAATGATTCAGGTATAAGCAATAACAAAGGTGGTTTTTACATGATTGATAAGGATAAAATTAAGGATGCTGTTAAGCTTTTGCTGCAGGGAATCGGTGAGGATGTGAACCGGGAAGGGCTTAAGGATACACCGGACCGGGTAGCAAGAATGTATGAAGAGATTTACGGAGGCATGGAGGAGGATGCAGGCATTCATCTGTCCAAAACATTTGCAGCCCAAAACAACGAGATGGTAATAGAAAAGGATATTGTTTTTTATTCCACCTGTGAGCATCATTTGATGCCGTTTTACGGAAAGGCTCATATTGCTTATATTCCCGACGGCAGGGTGGTGGGATTAAGCAAGCTTGCAAGGACTGTGGAGGTTTATGCCAGAAGACCCCAGATTCAGGAAAAAATGACGGCGGAAATTGCTGATGCTATTATGGAGCATTTAAAACCTAAGGGAGTGATGGTAATGGTGCAGGCAGAGCATATGTGCATGACCATGCGGGGGGTGAAAAAACCGGGAAGCCAGACGGTAACAATGGTAACAAGAGGAGTATTCGCAGAGGATGCCGAACTGAAAAACACTTTTTTGCAGTTGGTAAGGGTATAAAAGATATGGAACGTGTGAATCAGATTTTGAAGTTGGATTTATATAAGGAATATGTCAACAGAAATATGCTGGCAGAAAAACAGCGGCAGTTCTGCCGTCATGACATGGGGCATTTTCTGGATGTGGCGAGAATTGCCATGATTTTGAACCTGAGCGAGCAATATGGTCTTTCCAAGGAGATGATTTACGCAGCGGCACTGCTTCACGATATCGGAAGATGGAAGCAGTACGAGGACGGCACACCTCATGAGGAGGTAAGTGCGCAGCTGGCACCGGAAATACTTGTTAAATGTGGATTTAATAAAGAAGAAACTGCTGCTGTTGTGAATGCCATCAGCAATCACAGAAATGTGTATATTAAGGAAGATAAGGATTTGTCAGGGCTTTTATACCGGTCGGACAAGCTCAGCAGAGCTTGCTTTTCCTGTGCGGCAGAAAGTGAGTGCGACTGGAAAAAAGATAAAAAGAACCTGTTATTAAATATCTGATGAAAGAAAAATTTGAAGGTTTGAAAGAAATCTTTCATCTTTGCAACACTGTTGAGTAGAAAATATATTGCGGAAATGTGAGGTAAAGCAGAAGATGAAAATCGGGAACCGGGAATTTGATGTCAGGAATCATACGTATATAATGGGAATTTTGAATGTTACGCCGGATTCCTTTTCTGATGGCGGAAAGTTTAATGAAATGGATAAAGCCCTTTATCATGTAGAGGAAATGTTAAGCCAGGGCATGGATATTCTTGATATTGGAGGGGAATCCACAAGACCCGGCTATACACTGCTGCCTGATGAAGTTGAGATAGAACGTGTTGTGCCGGTAATCGAAGCGGTTAAATCCAGATTTGATGTACCGGTTTCTCTTGATACTTATAAAAGCAAGGTGGCCCTTGCGGGAATAGAAGCAGGAGCAGACCTGATTAATGATATCTGGGGACTGAAGTATGATGATAAAATAGCGGATGTTATTTCTGAGTCCGGATTGCCCTGTTGCCTGATGCATAACAGAAAGGAAGCGGATTACCGGAATTTTATGGAGGACGTAGCTGCAGATTTGGCGGAAACCATCCGGCTTGCGGGAAAGGCCGGCATTGCTGATGATAAGATTATTCTGGACCCCGGAGTAGGCTTTGGAAAAACTTATGAAAACAACCTTGAAATTATAAATTCTTTAGAGCAGCTTAAGGTGTTCGGTTATCCCCTCCTTCTTGGTACCAGCAGAAAATCGGTTATAGGGCTTACCCTTGACCTTCCGGCTTCTGAAAGAGTGGAAGGAACACTGGTTACTACAGTTTTCGGGGTGCTGAAAGGCTGTGCTTTTGTAAGAGTACATGATATTAAGGAAAATGTCCGGGCTGTAAAGATGGCGGAGGCAATTCTGAAGGCATAGTTTCGCAATTATCTAAAAAAATTTTTGAAACGGGGAGAAAACGGCATGGATGAAATCAGGATTGAAAATCTGGAAGTTTATGCGGGACATGGTGTGTTTGAGGAAGAAAACGCTGCAGGACAGCCCTTTTTTGTAAATGTCGTGTTGTATATGGATACAAGGGAAGCCGGATTGCAGGATAATCTGACATTATCAACTCATTACGGAGAGGTTTCGCAGTTTATAAACCGCTATTTAAAGGAACATACTTTTCATCTTATCGAAGCTGCAGCAGAACATATCGCAGAACAGATACTTCTGCATTTTCCTCTGGTACATGCACTTGATTTGGAAATCAAAAAGCCCAGGGCGCCTATTGGGCTTCCTTTCGGCAGTGTTTCGGTAAAAATAAGCAGAGGCTGGAAAAAGGCGTATCTCGGGATTGGCTCCAATCTGGGAGACAAGCGGAAATTTGTGGAAGAGGCTATTGAAAAAATAAAGAAAAATCCTGAAATCAGAAAGGTGCGCACGTCTGAATTAATTGTTACCGAGCCTTACGGCGGTGTGAAGCAGGACGTATTTTTAAACGGGGCAATAGAACTGGAAACCTTATATTTTCCAGAAGAACTTTTACACTTTTTGCAATTCGTTGAAAAGGAAGCCGGAAGGGAAAGAAAAATTCATTGGGGTCCCAGGACACTGGATTTGGACATCTTATTTTATGAGAAATTTGTTTCCGATGAGTCGGTTCTTACGGTGCCCCATCCCGATATGCAGAACAGGGAGTTTGTATTAAAGCCCCTTGCGGAGCTTTGCCCCTATTATGTGCATCCTGTCCTTTTAAAAAGTGTCAGGCAGCTTCTTGAAGAATTGCAAGAGAAGAGCAGTGTGCAGAAGAATGCGGATGTGTAAATTGCAGCAGAAAGGATAAGCGGAAAATGACAGGTAAAAAGAGAAAAACCCCTGTGGGGAGCTGTGAGCAGTGCAATAATTATGTATATGATGAGGATTATGAGTGTTATACCTGTGAAATGGATTTGGATGAGGATGAAATGGCAAGATTTCTGGCAGACGAATTCAGGGATTGTCCTTATTACCAACCGGGGGATGAGTATCTGGTGGTAAGGAAACAAATGTAGAAACGAAATTTTATAAAAATTTAATTGCTTTTCAACTATAGTATGTTACAATAAACTCATTGGAATAATTCTTTTCCAGTAAATTCGTTTGAATATCAAGTGCCGTTTGGCATTCGTAAGGGCAGGTCGCCTAAGTATTCAATTTGAAAACAAACATAAATAGTAGGAGAAGCAGGGAAAATGAAGGTAAAAACATACTTGGGCAATGCTATTGATGTTGCCGGGGATAAAGCGAAATATGACGGTGAAGCAAAGAAATTGACGAGCGATAAGAATATTTTGGCATGGATTGTCAAATATACTGTGGAGGAGTTGAAAGATTGCACCCTGAGGGAAATCGCAGACTGTATTGAAGGAAATCCTGAAATCGCAGAAATTCCGGTATATCCGGGAAAGAGAAAAACTGATGCAATTACAGGGATGTCTATGGAGGATAAGGTGCCGGGTGAGGGAGAAGTATTTTATGATATAAGATTTTATATTGTAACTCCCAAAGAAGAAAGAATAAAACTTATACTGAATGTTGAGATTCAAAAGAATTATTACCCTGGTTATGACTTGGTTACACGAGCCATTTTTTACTGTGCCAGAATGCTTTCTTCACAAATGGATACAGAATTTACGGCTGATAATTATGACGAGATAAAGAAAGTGTACTCTATATGGATTTGTCTTGATTCGCCAAGGTGTGAAGCTGATTCTATTGTAAGATATCATATGATGCCGGAACCTGTTGTAGGTGAGAATACGGTGAATCACAGATATGATTTATTAACAGTGGTCATGATAGGCTTAAATGAAAATAGCAGTCATGCAGGAAAGACTCCGCTTCATGGAATTTTGGGAACATTATATTCGGATGAATTGACTCCGGAGGAGAAAGTAGATATATTAAGTAATAGGTATGGAATTGAGACTACCGCTGAAATGAAGGAGGATATGCGGCAAATGTGTAATTTAAGCGATGCGATTGAAGAGAAAGGAATTGAAAAAGGAATTGAAAAAGGCAAAGAACGGATTAATAATTTGTATCGAAAGCTGAAAAAGGATGGACGTACAAATGATGTTTTGAAAGCGATTGATGATGCAGATTACCAAAAGCAATTATTGAAGGAATATGAGTTATAATATTAATATAAAGATATCGTGAGTCTTATGCAGATGTAAAAAGCCATTCCGCAGAGCTGAGCTGCATCATGGCTTTTAGATTCGCAATAATGAGAAACTTCAGAGAAGCGCATTCTCCTATTGCTTAAGCACGGCATCCCTTGCAGCAGTAAAGGGAGAAACATTTATGCTTCCGTCAGCGGGAGTTCTGTAAACGGGCACTTCATTATTGAATTCATTGAAATAAACATACTGAGAAGTGATGTTAATGTTTTCGTAATTGCCTTCAGCAACTACTTCAGGATTGCTTCCGTCTAACATCATCCGCATTAAAGCAGGAGAGTCAGAATCATTCTTTTGATAATAAATATAATAATTTCCTACATTATAAGTATCTACCCTGTCATGAGTCAGCACCTCAACCGTATTACCGGAAAGGGAATAGCGGCAAAGTCTGTAATCGGAGGAAACATCCATATAATAAATGTAGCCGTCCTTATAAACAGGATACCAGAGATTTCCTTCATAAACGGTGGAAACGGTATCGGTCCGGGTATCCAGGGCATATAAGTAATGATCTTTGTTCTGACCGTTAAAATAAATAATACCGTTATAGCAGGCTGCCGGATTGATAATTTCATCGGATACCAGCAGATTTTCCGATTTATCCGTTTTCAGTTTATAAAATTTCGTAAAATCCTGATTATTGTATCTCTGATAATAGAGATAATCACCCACAAGCTGCATGGTGACGCAGGCATCCCTTACAAGGCAGGCGGAAGATTTGCCGTTCAGTTTGGAGCGGTAAACTCCGTAAGTGCGGATGACGTAACCGAAGCCCGAGCCTCCTGTGGCACTGTCCATAAAATAATACAGATAATTGCCCGCAGCATTGATGGAAGAAACCTTGCCGGAGACGATTTTTGTCACTTCTGTTTCATCAACATTCATGGAATACATACAGCCGTTATCATAGGCATTGGAAAAATAAACTTTGCCGTCAAGTTCACAGAAAAGACCGTGATTATTTAAGTTTCCGGCGGTATTCCCGGTTACGGAAATATCATTTGACGGAATTTTTTTCCTATAATTTGAAATGATTAAGGTGGCAGTAAGAAAAAGAATAAGTATTACCGGGAAAAGAATATATTTCCAATTATTTTTCATAGGTGTAGTCTCCGTTTAAAATTGTTTGCTCCGGTCTGTAATGCAAAAAATCCACAGAACTTATTTTTTACTATTATAATGAATATGAAAGCAGCTTGCAAGGATAAATAACTGAAAGAGTGCATTGCCGCCTGCTGTTAACTTAAGGTAAAATGTGGGTAAACTGCTTGCTATCATTATTTGTTTGGTATAAAATTAATAAGGAATTTTACGAGGAAAGGATTAAATGATTATGGATTTACTGGAATTAAGAAATCAGATTGATGAGATAGATAAAAATATAGTTGAACTCTATGAAAAAAGAATGGAAGTTTCAAAAAATGTGGCAGAGTACAAAATAGAAACGGGGAAAAAGGTTTTTGATAAGGCAAGGGAAGAAGAAAAAATCAGAAAAGTAAAGTCCCTGACTCATAATGAATTTAACAGCCACGGAATCGAAGAACTTTTTGAACAGATTATGTCCATGAGCCGTAAGCTCCAGTATCAGCTTCTTTCGGAGCATGGAAGCCTGAACAAGCTTCCTTTCATTAAAGTGGATTCCCTTGAAACGGAAAAAGCAAGGGTAGTGTTTCAGGGCGCGGAAGGTGCCTATTCCCAGGCTGCCATGCATCAGTATTTCGGAGAGCAGATAGACAGCTTTCATGTGGATACCTTCCGGGATGCCATGATTGCCATTGATGAGGGCAGCGCCGATTATGCAGTGCTTCCCATAGAGAATTCCACGGCAGGCATTGTCAGTGAAATTTATGATTTACTGGTGGAGTTTGAAAATTACATAGTGGGAGAACAGATTATCAAAATAGAACATTGCCTTATGGCGGCGCCGGGTACGAAAATCTCTGATATTAAAACAGTTTATTCCCATCCCCAGTCCTTAATGCAGTCTTCAAGATATCTGAATGCCCATCCTTCATGGCAGCAGATCAGCATGCAGAACAATGCGTTTGCGGCCAGAAAGGTGGCTGAGGAAAAAGACATGACGCAGGCGGCTATAGCCAGCGAGTATGCAGCAAAGCTGTACGGGCTTGAAATCCTTGAAAAGGGAGTGAATCAGTCCAGTACCAATTCCACCCGTTTTATCATTGTTACTAATCAGAAAGTATTTCTGAAGGATGCAAAGAAGGTCAGCATTTGCTTTGAGGTAGCCCACGAAAGCGGCTCCCTGTATCATATGCTTTCCCATTTTATTTACAATAACCTGAACATGAACAGGATAGAGAGCAGACCTATTGAAGACAGAAACTGGGAATACCGCTTTTTTATAGATTTTGACGGCAATCTGTCCGACAGTTCCGTTAAAAATGCATTGCGGGGGCTTCGTGATGAAGCAAGAAATATGAAAATACTGGGAAATTACTAAGATATAAAGGAATACGGTTATGAGAGAACAGGAACTGATTGTATATAAGGATTTTGAGGAGGAAGAAGGACAGATATTGTATGATATGGTCTTTCTCATGGAGCATTATAAGGATGAATATTATAATAAAGAAGATTTGGCAGGACTTTTGTACGAATGCATCCATAATCTTCTTGAAATTGCAGGGAATCACGGCTTTTACGGAAATTTATGGCATTGTTATCTGACGAATCTTCTGGTAAATAATGAAAACAGCTACAGCAAGGCATGTGAAATCAGAGGAGAAGTGGAGGGCACCATTAACAGGGCTGTGCTTCATGACATAATGATTTTCAAGGAATTTTATGATTATGACTTCAGCGATATGGTAAAGACTCTGAATGTGGACAGCTTTTCCCTGATTACGGACTATGAGAGCAGTGACAGTGAGAGTAAGGTTTATAACAGCAGAATCAGGGAAAGAATCTGTTCCCTGGCAGTGAAATTTACCAGAAACCATACGCCGGAGGAAATGAAGGCTACACTGACAGCGTTTTACAAGGATTACGGTGTGGGAAAATTCGGACTGCACAAAGCCTTCCGGGTGGTGCATGATGAAAGGGGCGTACAGATCGTGCCCATACAGAACATCGCTCATGTTTATTTAAATGACCTGGTGGGCTATGAGATTCCCAAGCAGAAGCTGATTGAAAATACGGAAGCCTTTGTGGAAGGGAGAAAAGCCAATAATTGTCTTTTGTTCGGTGATGCGGGCACAGGAAAATCCTCCAGTATCAAGGGAATTGCCAATGAATATTATGAGAAGGGACTCCGCATTATAGAGGTTTATAAGCATCAGTTCCAGGACTTAAATGATGTTATTACACAGATAAAGAACAGAAATTATAAATTTATTATCTATATGGATGACCTCAGCTTTGAAGATTTTGAAATAGAATACAAATATCTGAAGGCTGTGATTGAGGGAGGGCTTGAAAAGAAGCCCAATAATGTTCTGATTTATGCAACTTCCAACCGCCGCCACCTTGTCAGGGAAAAATTCAGTGATAAAGAGGAAAGACGGGATGACCTTCATTCGTCAGATACTGTGCAGGAGAAGCTGTCCCTGGTGTCCAGATTCGGGGTTACCATTTTCTTTGCGGCTCCGGACAAAAAAGAATTTCAGAACATAGTTAAGGTACTGGCAGAGCGCTATGGCGTCACCATGCCGGAGGAAGAACTTTTGCTGGAAGCAAATAAATGGGAGCTTGCCCATGGGGGATTGTCAGGCAGAACTGCCCAGCAGTTCATTGATTTCATCCTTGGCAGCCGGGAAAAACCCAAAACCCTGCAGAAATAAACAGATTTGCGCCTATACAGAAAGTGCGCAGAATATGAAAGAGGAAAAAGCATGGCAGTAAAGACATTTGCGGCAATTGATGTAGGTTCTTATGAACTTTCCATGAAAATATTTGAAGTATCAAGAAATAAGGGAATGAAGGAAATTGACCACATCAGGCATGAAATTGATATGGGAACGGAAAGCTACACTACAGGAAAGCTCAGCTATGAGCGTGTAGAAGAGCTTTGCCGGATTTTATGTGAATTTAAGGATATCATGAAAGCTTACCAGACAGACGATTATGTGGCATATGGCACCAGCGCTGTCAGGGAAAGTGAAAATACGGCGATTCTGCTCAATCAGATTGAAATAAGAACGGGAATTCATATTGAGGTTTTAAGTAATTCCGAGCAGCGTTTTCTGGATTATAAATCCATTGCCTTTCAGGGTGAGGGGTTTGATAAAATTATCGAGAACGGAACTGCTATTGTGGATATCGGAGGCGGCAGCATTCAGATTTCGCTCTTTGATAAGGATACTCTTGTTTCCACACAGAATATGAAGCTGGGAGTTTTACGTCTGCAGGAAAGACTGAATCATCTGGATGCCAGCGTGGGGCGGTATGATACACTGATAGATGAACTGGTGGATTCTCAGATGATGGTGTATAAAAAGCTGTATCTGAAAGACAGGGAAATTAAGAACATAATTGTGGTGGACGATTACATTTCCGCTATGCTGCGCAAAAAGAGCATTAACCAGGAAATGAAGGGATATGCCGGAAAAGAGCTGTTTGACAGGTTTGAAAAAGAATATCATACAAAGGGGCTTTTGGAACTGGCAAAACGCTGGGACATGCCGGAAGAGAATATGCCCAGAACATATATATCCCTGGTGATGCTGAAAAGAATTATGGAAACCATGGGGGCAGAGCTTATCTGGGCTCCGGGCGTAACCCTTTGTGACGGTATTGCATATGAGTATGCGGAGAAGAATAAGATAATAACATCCTCCCATGATTTTGAACAGGATATCATTGCCTGTGCGCAGAATATCAGCAAGCGCTACCGGGGAAGCAAAAAGAGAAGCGAAACCCTGGAGCAGATTGCCCTGACTATTTTTGACAGCACAAGAAAGATTCACGGTCTTGGAAAGCGGGAAAGGCTTCTTTTGCAGCTATCCACTATTCTGCATGACTGCGGCAAATATATCAGTATGGCAACTTTGGGAGAATGTTCTTACAGTATTATCATGGCTACGGAGATTATCGGGCTGTCTCACAGGGAAAGGGAAATCGTTGCCAATGTGGTTAAGTACAATCATCTGGAATTTGAGTATTATGAGGAAATGGGAAGATACAGTACATTAGACCAGGATTCTTATTTAATCATAGCGAAACTGACAGCAATTCTGCGGCTCTCCAACGGCCTTGACAGAAGTCATAAGCAGAAATTCAAAAATGTAAAAACTTCCCTGAAGGATGATAAGCTGATTATTACAGTGGATACCAATGAGGACATTACTCTTGAAAAAGGTCTGTTCGGTGCCAGGGCGGCTTTCTTTCAGGAGGTATACAATGTGCGTCCTGTCATCAGGCAGAAGCGCATGATTGGAGGTTGAGATATATGGATAATTTGAAATATGCAGATCCCGGCTTTTATACAAACAGGGAATTAAGCTGGGTGCTCTTTGATAAAAGGGTATTAAGCGAAGCGCAGGATAAACAAAATCCGCTTTTTGAAAGGCTGAAATTTTTGAGTATTTCCGCCTCTAATCTGGATGAGTTTTTCATGGTAAGAGTGGCATCGCTGAAGGACATGGTGAATGCGGGTTATGAAAAGCCCGATATTGCGGGCATGACGCCGAAAGAACAGCTTAAGGAGCTGAACATAGTTACCCATGAACTGGTAAGCCAGCAGTATGCTGTTTATAACCGCGCCCTTTTGCCTCAGCTTTTGCAAAACGGGCTTAAGGTGATTGAAAAGCATGAAGATTTGACGGAAAAGGAAGCTGCCTACGTGGATAAGTTTTATGAGGAAAATGTATATCCCGTACTGACGCCCATGGCAGTGGATTCTTCAAGACCTTTTCCGCTGATTAGAAATAAATCCCTGAATATAGGTGCGCTGGTGAAAAAGAAGGGCGGGGAAGGAGAACTGGAATTTGCTACCGTTCAGGTACCCAGCGTGCTTCCCAGAATCGTGCAGGTGCCTGTGGAAGCAGGGGAAGAAAAAGCAGTGATTCTTCTGGAAGAAATTATCGAAAGAAATATACAAAAACTGTTTTTGAATTATGATATTGTATGCTCCTATCCTTTTAGGATTATGAGAAATGCAGACTTTTCCATTGAAGAAGATGAGGCTGAGGATTTACTTAAGGAAATTGAAAGACAGCTGAAGAAAAGACAGTGGGGGCAGGCAATAAGACTGGAAGTGGAAGAGGGCATTGATAAGAGGCTTCTGAATATTATCAAAGAAGAACTTTCTATCGGTGATGAAGATATTTACCGGATCGGGGGGCCTTTGGATTTAACCTTTTTGATGAAAATGTACGGTCTTCCGGGTTTTGAGCATTTAAAGGAAAAAGGATATGCTGCTCCCCAGCAGGTGCCTGAGCTTCCCGGGGACTGTGACATTTTTGAACAGATCAGAAAGGGAGATATCCTGCTGCATCATCCCTATGAAACCTTTACTCCCGTAGTTGATTTTATCAGGCAGGCGGCAAGGGATAAGGATGTTCTTGCAATTAAACAGACACTTTACCGTGTCAGCGGCAATTCCCCCATTATTGCGGCATTGGCGCAGGCGGCTGAAAACGGCAAGCAGGTGTCAGTACTGGTGGAACTGAAGGCAAGATTTGATGAAGAAAATAATATCGTCTGGGCAAAAATGCTTGAAAAGGCAGGCTGTCATGTTATTTACGGGCTTGTGGGACTGAAGACTCACAGTAAGATTACTCTTGTAGTAAGAAGGGAAGAAGACGGCATCAGAAGATATGTGCATCTGGGAACCGGAAATTACAATGATGCCACTGCCAAGCTGTATACGGATGTAGGGCTTTTGACCTGTTCGCCGTCTATCGGGGAAGATGCAACTGCGGTATTTAATATGCTTTCAGGATATTCAGAGCCGCTTTCCTGGAATAAGCTGTCACTGGCGCCTTTGTGGCTGAAGGACAGATTCCTGCATTTGATAAACAGGGAAAAGAAAAATGCCATGGCAGGCAGGGAAGGTCATATTATTGCCAAGGTTAACAGTCTTTGCGATAAGAATATTATAGAAGCCCTTTATGAAGCGGCGGCTGAAGGAGTAAAAATCGAATTAATAGTAAGAGGAATCTGCTGTTTGAAAACGGGCCTTCCGGGAATCGGGAATAATATAACCGTGCGTTCCATTGTAGGAAATTTTCTGGAGCACTGCAGAATTTTCTATTTTGCCAATGACGGTAAGCCGGAGTATTATTGTGCAAGCGCTGACTGGATGCCGAGAAATCTGGAGAGACGTGTGGAAATTATGTTTCCTGTGGAAAAGCCGGAGCTGAGGGAAAAACTGATGCATATTTTAACCATGCAGCTTAAGGATACGGTGAAAGCACATATATTGATGCCCGATGGAAGCTATGAAAAGGTGGATAGGAGAGGAAAGGGAATTATAAATGCCCAGCTGGAATTCTGCAATGAAGCGGTTCATGCGGCAAAGACAGGCGGCGAAGTGATTAATCACAGAGTTTTTATTCCCGAAATGCATCATGATTAAAAATAATAAAAAAATAATTCTGGCAAGCGCTTCTCCAAGGAGAAGAGAGCTGCTTGCACAGATTGGCATGGAATTTCAGGTGCTGCCAAGCGGCGCCGAGGAAAAAACAGGAAACTGCAGCCCTTCCGAAATGGTTAAGGAACTGTCTCACCTGAAAGCCCTTGATATTTTTCAGAAGCTTTCAGGCGGGGAACAGGCACAGTCGCTTGTAATAGGCGCAGATACGGTAGTTGCCCTGGATAATAATATTATGGGCAAGCCGGGAAATAAAGAAAATGCGGTTAAAATGCTTTCTGACCTTCAGGGCAGAACCCATCAGGTTTATACCGGGGTTACCCTGATCTGGCAGGAAGATAAAAGCATGGTGCAAAGGGAAATTTCTTTTTATGAGGAAACTTCCGTAACTATGTTTCCCATGACGCCGGAGGAAATTGAAGCGTATGTTGCTACCGGAGAGCCCATGGATAAGGCAGGAGCCTATGGCATTCAGGGAAAATGCGCCGCTTATATTAAAGGCATAAGCGGCGATTACAATAATGTAGTAGGGCTTCCCATAGGAAGGCTTTATCAGGAGATGAAGAAAATCTGAACATCCCAGGGGTAAAGCGCAATTTTTTCATTCAGCCCGGTTTCTTTTTCTTCAAAGAGGGAGACCGCCTTTGAAGCTGAAAAAGAGGCTGCCGGTAAGTATTCCGAAAGACTGAACTGCTGTACGCTGTCTGAATAGTTAAATACATAAACAACAGTATTTCCCTGTTTGTCGGTACCCGTTTTGCAAATGACGGGGAAACGGCAGCAGGGAATTTCCATATTCATTTTTTTCAATATCATTCCCAGAAATGTTTCCAGAATTTCACTGCTGAAGTAACATCCGATATAAGCAGCGCTTCCTTTTCCGTAAGGATGGAAGGTAATTGCACTGTAGTCCTGATATGCATAATAATCGTATCCGGCAAGGGTAAGGGTTTCCGGGCCGGAAGGAATAAGAAGTTCCATAAAATCTGTAACAGGGCAGGCTTCCCCGTCGGGAAGAACCGAACTGCATAGAGAAATTCTGCCGGGAACCGTAAACTGGTCATATGTAATTCCAAAGCAGTCCGTCAGGCCGAAAGGCAGGCTGTCCGCATATACTTCAAGATATTCATTGGATACGGCAGTTCGGAAGGTGCTTATCAGATGTCCTCCCTCTTTTACATAGCAATCCAGTTTCCGGGTGACGGCGGCTTCCGCAGAATACAGTCCGGGTAAAAGGATAAGCTTATATTTTTCCTGTAATTCTCTTTCCGTTAAAGAAAGGATGTCTTCCGGATAAATAAAATCACAGGTGATATTCATGCGGTAAAGAGCGTCAAAAAGCCAGCGCATGATAGTGTTATAATCAAGGTTTTCGCCAATCGGAAAATAGGAAAGCCCTGTAAGCGCATCATTGTTCAGAAGCATGGCAATTTTGGCATCGGGAGCATAATTCATTAAGCAGCCGCAGCGGGCAAATTCTTCCCCGATTCTGCAAACTTCCCGGTAGGTTTCATTTTCTTTCAGATTATGGCTTAAGATTCCTTTCCAATAGGTTTCAAAAGAATGGTGAATGGAATGCCAGTGCCAGTACATGACAGAATGTGCTCCTGCGGCAAGGTGGCTGTAAGCCTGCAGGCGAAGCTGTCCCGGAAGGGGGAGCCAGCCGGGGTTGCCCTGGGCCTGGGTTTCCAAAACAAGATAGGGCGCTTTTTTTATGGAACGGCCGATGGCCCCTCCCATAGATATTTCAGCGCCGGTCAAATGAGAAGCGGAAGGATGGTAAATATCCACACCGGCAACGGTAAGAGCCTTAGCGGCTTCCCGCTGATTCACTTCGGGCTGCAGCCCTACGGAATGGTCTGTCCATGCGAAATCGAAATTCTGGGTGATGAATTGTTCTTCACTTGCATATTCACGGACGATGGAAGCCTGCCATGACAAAAATTCCGTAACAAGAAGACGCTGAAATTTTTTAAATTCTCCGCCAAGGCTGGCGTTTATGGTGCCCCGGACATCGGGAAAATCCTCCCAGCTGTTAATGCGGTTGCTCCAGTAGGTAAGTCCGAAGGCACGGTTTAATTCATCAGTGGTACTAAATTTCTTCTTTAAATATTCTATGAATTTTTTCTGTACGCCGGGACCTGCAGTGTCGTAGGACTTTGTTTCATTGTCAAGCTGAAAGCCAATGACCCGGGGATGGGAAGCGCATTCTTCCATAAGCTTTCTGATGATTCTTTCTGCGTGAAAAAGATAGCCCGGATGTGTGATATCCATATTCTGGCGGTGTCCGTAAAGGGAAGGACCGCTGTGGGTAAGGGCTAAAATATCAGGATATTTTTTTACAAGCCAGCAGGGAACGGCATAAGTGGGAGTTCCGATTATTACTTTCATATCATAAGTTCCGGCTGCATCAAGTACCTGATGCAGAATCGTAAAGTCAAAAACACCGTCAGCCGGTTCCCAGGTACTCCAGGAAGATTCGGCAATACGGATAGTATTAAGACCTGCGCGTTTCATCATCTGCATGTCGGTATCAATTCTTTCATAAGGCATATATTCAGCGTAATATGCTGCCCCGTAAATAATTTCATCTTTCTTTCGGCTCATAATATATTTTCCTTTTCTTATTCATAACAACAGAAAGTCCGCAAAGGATGCTTTTTGTTGTTGTAGTATTTTTCTGCTAGTATTTTACATTGGGATAAATGCGGACGCAATAGATTTTTGAAGATTTTACGTAAACGTTTAAGAAAATTTACGAAAAAAGTATTTAAAAATATTGCAAATACAATAAAACAATCGGTTGCGCAAATGCGAAAAACGTAAAGTGCTGTAGAAAGATGCAAGTCAATGAAAAGAAATGTCGATTGTGCAATATATACAAAAAAATATGCGAAAAATATACATATGCGTTAATTGACAACAATTATTATAGTGTGTTATCCTTGCTTCAAGGACAAACGGTTGCGCAGTTGCTCAACCGGTTGCAGGAAATGAAGATGCGTTAATCCGCATCTGAGCATTAATTAAATAGGAGGAAAATTAAATGAAAAAGAAATTGTTGGCATCATTGCTTACCGTTTCCATGGTAGCAGCTATGCTCACAGGATGCGGCGGCTCTAAGGAAGAAGCTCCCGCAAACACAACCGAAACTACAGAAGCAGCAGGCGGGGCAGAAAGCACAGACGCAGCAGAAAGCACAGATGCTGCTGACCCTGTAGCAAATCTGATTGCAGCTACAACAGATACTGTAGCGCTTACTGTATGGGCTTCTGAAGAAGACCAGACTTTAACAACAGAACTTCTTGAGAAATTCAAGGCTCAGTACCCTGACGTAACATTCGATATTAAATTAGGTTCAGAATCAGAATCAACAGCTAAGGATACAATCCTTGCAGACGTTGAAGCAGCAGCAGACGTATTCGCATTCGCTGATGACCAGATTAACGAGCTGGTTGCAGCAGGCGCGCTTCAGCCCGTATCCGCTACGTACACATATGATGTAGCAGGCGAAAACGTTGCCGGCGCTGTAGAGGCAGCAACCGTAAACGGAACTTTATATGCATATCCTATGACAGCAGATAACGGATATTTCATGTTCTATGATGCATCTGTATTTACAGAGGATGATGTTCAGTCTCTTGAAAAGATGATTGAAGTTGCAGGCGCAGCAGGCAAAAAGGTTGCTATGGATATTTCCAACGGCTGGTATATTTACTCTTTCTTCCAGGGCGCTGGTTATGATTTAACATTAAATGATGACGGCGTAACCAATTCCTGTTCATGGAATGCAGCAGGCGCTACAGATGTAGCTCAGGCTATTATTGATTTGTGCGGAACAGGCGTGCTTGTAGATTTAGGAGATGAAGAAATGGCTACAGCAATCGCAGAAGGTACTGTAGTTGCTGCTGTTAACGGTACCTGGAGAGCTGAGACAGCTTCAGATGCATGGGGTGAGAACTATGCAGCAACCAAGCTTCCCACTTTTGAAGTAGCAGAAGAAGCTAAGCAGATGTCTTCTTATTCAGGTTATAAATTAATCGGTGTAAATCCTTACTCCGCTAATGTTGGCTGGTCTATGCTGCTTGCTGAATATTTAACAAATGCTGATTCTCAGGCAGCAAGATTTGAAGCAAGAGGCCTTGGCCCTGCTAACTCTACAGTAGCAGCAAGTTCTGCAGTTCAGGAAAATCCTGCAATCGCAGCTCTGGCAGCACAGGCAGCATATGCAACACCTCAGCGTGTAGGCGGCAACTTCTGGACACCCGCTGAAACATTAGGACAGATTTTAGCATCCGGCAATCCTGACGGAACTGACCTTCAGACACTGCTTGATACAGCAGTAGAAGGTATTACTGCTCCTGTTCAATAAGAAGCGGTTATAGCCGGAATTTGGTATTAAAATAAGATTTGATGATACCCCACATGCCTGCGACGGGTATGTGGGGTATTATATTAAGGAAACAATCAATCGATACAATCAAATTAACTCTGAGAGGGGTTTAGCATGAAGAATAAATTAAATTCAATTGGAAATTATTTTAAAGATTTCGGAACCGCCCTCGCAAAAGGTGATATATGGGTAAAATTATCCCTGGTTTGGATGGGGGCAGGATACGCTGCCAGAAAGCAGATAATCAATGCGGTTATCATGACCTTGCTGGAAGCTGTTTTTGTAATTATGTGTGTTTTTTATGCAGCGCCGAATCTCGCAAAATTCGGTACGCTGGGTACTGTTCAGTTTGAACAGGTTTTTGACCCGTTGACTTTGACAAGCACAGTGAATGATTATGATAATTCATTTTTGATTTTGCTGAATTCTATTATTGCATTATTCTTAATCGTTGTTTTCATTTTGGTATATATATCGAACATTAAAACTGTTTACAATCTTCAAAAACGTAAAGAAGCAGGAAAACATATCAATACATTCCGTGAAGATGTACGCGCCATGTTCAATGAAAGGTTTCATATTACATTACTGACGCTTCCGTGTATTGGTATCATACTCATGAACGTGCTTCCTATTCTGGTGCTGATTGCAATTGCATTTACCAATTATGACCAGCAGCATATGCCGCCCAGCGCGCTGTTTACCTGGGTAGGCTGGACTAATTTCAAGAGCCTGTTTACTAATTCAACTACCATTACTTTCGGTTATTCCTTTGGAAAAGTTCTGATATGGACACTGGAATGGGCAGTACTTGCAACATTTACTACGTATATCGGCGGTATATTACTTGCCAAATTTATTAACAACAAAGCAACTAAATGGCCTAAATTCTGGAGGACGCTGTTTATTATTGCCATTGCAGTTCCCCAGTTTGTAACATTGCTTTTGGTACGTAACTTTTTTGCTGATTCAGGAATTGTAAATACGATTTGCGCCAATATCGGTTTGACGGATTTCCTTAAGAAAATCGGACTGGTTGGCTCAAATCTTACATATATTCCGTTTTTGACAAATCCCACATGGGCAAAGGTAATGATTGTTCTTATTAATATCTGGGTAGGTGTTCCTTATCAGATGCTGATTGCAACCGGTGTTCTCATGAATATTCCAGAGGATCAGATTGAAAGTGCAAGAATCGACGGCGCTAACAGCTTCCAGATTTTTGTAAAAATTACAATGCCTTATATGCTGTTTGTAACAGGTCCCAGCTTAATAACAGACTTTGTAAAGAATATCAATAACTTTAACGTTATTTATCTGCTCACACAGGATGTATATGTAACCTCTGACCAGATGCTGGCGAACTCCAATGCCAAGGAAATAGACCTTTTGGTAACATGGCTGTTCAGGCTGACAAATGAATACTATAACTACAAGATGGCATCTGTAATCGGTATCTGTGTATTCATTATCTGTGCGGCATTTACACTAATAACCTTTACCAGGACAATTAAAGGAGATAAGGAGGATCAGTTTAGATAATGAAAAAACAAGTGAGATTTGTACTCAGACATGTTATTTTACTTTTACTCGCCGTATTTTGGCTGGTTCCCATTGTATGGCTGGTGGCCACCTCCTTTAGCGGTTATAAGGGTATCAATACGGCGCACTTTTTCCCGGAGACCTGGTCCTTTGACAACTATCTGGCTCTGTTTTTAAGACCCGACTCGGTTGTGCAGTATAAAGCCTGGTTTATGAATACACTGGTAATCGCAATTTTTACCTGTATTATTTCCACCATTTTTGTATTGATGGTAGCTTATACCATGAGCTGTCTGCGTTTTAAGGGCAGAAAAGGGTTAATGAGTTTCGGCATTATTTTAAATATGTTTCCCGGTGTTTTATCCATGATTGCTGTATATTTTATTCTGAAGTCACTGGGACTTACCAACAGTCATGTGGGTATGATTATAGTATATTCGGCTGCTTCAGGACTTGGCTATCTGATAGCAAAAGGCTTTATGGATACGATTTCCATTTCCTTAAGGGAAGCAGCGTGGCTGGAAGGCGCTTCTGAAGCAAAGATTTTCTGGAAGATTATTCTTCCTTTGTCAAAGCCCATTATTGTTTATACGGTTATCAGTTCGTTCCTGGTACCATGGGGAGACTTTGTATTTGCAAAACTGATTTTAAATTCCGGTATTTCAGCAGATTGGACTGTTGCAATCGGTCTTTATAATATGCTGAATAAATCCCTGATTAATAAATACTTCTCTATCTTCTGCGCAGGCGGTGTGGTAGTATCAATTCCGATTTCTATCCTGTTTGTAATCATGCAGAAGTTCTATGTGGAAGGAATTACCGGAGGTTCCGTCAAGGGTTAAGATGGAGACAAAAAGACTGACAATTGATGACATAGCCAGGGAATTAAATATATCAAAAACCACGGTTTCCAGAGCTATTTCCGGTAAGGGGAGGATAGGTCAGGAAACCAGGGATAAGGTACTTAGGTATATTAAAGAAAACAATTATAAGCCAAGCGCCATTGCAAAAGGGCTGGCACAATCCAGAACGTTTAATATCTGCTTTGTTATGCCGGGAGATTACAGTATTGTGGATTTGCCCTTTTATCAGGGGTTTTTGTGGGGCATCAGCAATACTGCTTCCAAGGCGGATTATGATGTGATTATTTCCATGGTAACGGAAAAGGATATATCTCAGTTAGTAAGATTAATTGAGAATCAGAAGGTGGACGGTATTATTCTGGGGCGTACGCTGGAAGAGGATAAGGCCGAGGAATATTTGCTGAGTAAGGAAATTCCTTTTGTTACAGCAGGTTCTTCAAAGGACGCTTCGGTGATTCAGGTGGATAATGATCACCGCAGCGCATGCCGGGAGCTTACTCTGGTGCTTCTTCGCAAGAAGATGAAAAAAATGGCTTTAGTGGGCGGCAATATGGGATATATTGTCAATCAGAACCGATTGGCAGGATACAGGGAGGCGTATCTTGAGTTTGGTGCCGCTATAGACAGCAGCCTGGTTTATCTCAATCTGGTTAACGAAAACGACGTTGATAAAGTGGTGGATGAACTGATTGAAAAAGATGTGGACTGTATTGTATGTATGGACGATTATATCTGCGGCTGTGTGCTTGGAAAGCTTAGAAAAGAGCATGTGCGGATACCGGAGGACATAAAAGTGGCATCCTTTTACAACAGTATTTTGCTGGAGAACAGCCAGTCTGTCATTACCTCCCTGCAGTTCAACGTAACTGAGATGGCGGCTGTATGCTGTAACACACTGCTTTCCCAGATTGATAAAAAAGAAGTTCCGGGAAAGACCCTTCTTGGCTATGAAGTAATTATACGCGAGTCTACACAGGCATAAATGAATACGATGAAGAAAGGACAGGAACAGTAAAATGGACAAATTTGTTGTTAACATTATTCATCGTCCGGAAATGGTTCCCGAATATGCGGAAAAAGTAACCGGACATGGAAAAGAAGAGGATATCGGCAGAAAGGCGCTGCTGACAGAATCTCTTGATATTTTTAAATTCCAGCAGGAAACGGCTCATAAAAACGGTTTGAAAACAACGATTCAGATGACTTATGCCAGCCTCTTTAATGAAGAAGCAATTTCCCTTGCAAAGGAACATCATGAAAAATACGGTGATGAGATTTCATTATCCCTGCTTGGACTTCCCTGTAAAGAATTCAGGGAAAAATACAAAACAAAGGATTTCTGTATCTGGATGTTTTCCATGGAAGATAAGAAATCCATTGTAGATGATGTATTTGGAAAATTTTATGATACTTTCGGTTTTTATCCTGAATCCACAGGTTCCTATTATATGGATGCCGAGCTGACCAATTATATCAAGGAAAAGTATCCTATGGTAAAATGCGCGGTTGCTACCTGCTGGGAAGAAGGACCCAAGGCATATCATACCTGTAACAATTCCTGGTATACTTTAATGGACGGAGGCCCATGGAATCCATGGATTCCCAGTAAGCAGAACATCCATGCGCCGGCAGCAAATGAGGAAGAGGACAGCGGTATTGTTGCAATTCCCCATCTTTCAAGGGATTTGCTTGCATGCTATGACGGAAACGGTTCCAATTTCGGAACCCATCCCCAGAATGTACTGCGCGGTATGATTTATGATACAAAGACATGGGAATTCCCTTATTTGTACAATTTGATTGACCAGTACCGTGACCTGGAAAAATATAACAACGGTTATGCTTACAATATGATGTTTGTAGGACCCGGCTGGTTAAACAAGATGGGACGCTGGGAAGCCCCTTATGAGCTCCTTAAGAAATCCTATGAAGACGGCATGGCTTATTATGGTCAGTTAAAGAAGGAAGGCAAGCTTTCTGACATGACCATGGCTGAATTCGCTGATTATTTCCGTGAGAAGAAGACCTATACGGAGCCTGAGTGCGCACTTTGGAGAGATATTCTTTATGGTTCGGATAAGCAGCTGTTCTGGTATTGTGACCCCTATATGAGAGCCTGCATCAATATGAATCAGGGCGGTGCAATCGTAGATCTTCGTCCTTATGCGGCTAAGCTGAAATGGGAAGTTGGTATCGGAACGCCGCACGTACAGGATGCTTCTTATCCTTTCCTGATTCAGGAAAAATACAGGGCAGGTTACTTTACCCACTATGCAGGAGAAGGTACTGTCAGAAGTGCGAAGCTGACTTATAATGGTGAAGAGGTAGACCTTTGCCTTTGCCGTACTCATGCAAAATTCAGCGAAGAGGTTATTGAGGACGGTAAGAAAAAGAGAATCCTCACCCTGGAGCCGGTAGACATAGAATTTTATGATTTGACCGTAAAGCTTCAGACAAGAGTTATCTTTACAGAAGGAAACGCTGATATCGAAATGGAAAGAACTGTTCTTTCCATGAGCAAACCTGATGCAGAGGTTGAGTTAAACGAATATATGGTAGCATGTTATGGTACCACGGAATATCCGGAGGATATGACTTCTCTTACTTTGACCTGTAAGGGCAAAGGGGAAGAAAAGAAGATTGATTATGCATATAAATGCAGAGAAGCGGAAATAGAAGGTGCAGCATGCGTAGAAGCGGTGATTCCTCCTATTGAAACAAAGGTTTCCATGCGGGCATCAGATGAAAAGGCAACAGGCTATATCAGAGAAGGTTATGCATTTTCACCTATGTTCACGTTAGGCTATAAGACGACACTGAAGGATAAGGAGGTTGTTTCCACATGGCTCAAGCTGGAAAAGGCAAATTAAATTTCAGGTGTCCTTCCTGCTTTATGAGGGATTTGGACATTGATATGTTCTATGACAAAGATAAGAAGGAATACTACTGTATGAGATGCCAGTATGTCGGAACAGAAGAGGATGTACTGGAAAAGAACGAGATGGTAAGATTCCGCTATCGTGATATGTACAAGCGTTTTACAAAATTTGATTTTGAGTAGCAGTCATAAAAGGGCATCGGCCTTTTATGATAGATTGTATCGACTGATGTTCGTGGGCCGTTCCGGCGGTTCACGAACATTATGTTGTTATAGGGAAAGAGGAGAAGAGATGAAATATTATAAAGGAATGGATATTTCCACTTTATTAGAGGTGGAAAAATGCGGAGGCAAATTCTATGATGGCGGAAAGGAAGGAGAACTGCTCACCATTTTAAAAAGCTATGATGTAAATGCAGTGCGTATCCGGCTTTGGAATGACCCTTATTCAGAAGAGGGAGAGCCTTACGGCGCAGGAACCAATGATTTTAATTCCGTATTGGAGCTTTCAAGAAGAGCAAAGGAAAAAGGACTTGACATTTTACTGGATTATCATTACAGTGATTTCTGGGCAGACCCCGGAAAGCAGTTTATTCCCAAGGCATGGAGAGGATATTCCGTGGATGAACTGGAACAGGCTGTTTATGACTATACCAGGGATACCTTGCTCATTCTTAAAAAAGAGGACTTGCTGCCCTGTATGGTTCAGGTGGGAAATGAGCTTACAAACGGACTGCTCTGGCCCTATGGAAAAACTCCCAATTACGATAATATTGCCCGCTTTGTGAAAGCCGGAGTCAGGGCTGTCAGGGAAGTGTCCGACAAGATAAAAGTGATGATTCACCTGGATAACGGCGGAAACAATGAGCTTTACAGGGAATGGTTTGATAATTTTGTAAAGCGCGGCGGGGATTTTGATATTATAGGGCTTTCTTATTATCCTTTCTGGCACGGCACCTTTGATATGCTGGAAAATAATATGAAGGATATTGCAGTGCGCTATGGGAAAGAATTGATTATTGCCGAGGTTTCCATGGGATATACCATGGAGGATTATGCATCCTATGAAAAACTGGCGCCTGCGCAGCGGAAGGGCATGGCCACCAGACAGGAACTGGCAGATAAAATAGAATATCCTATGACAAAAGAAGGGCAGACTGCATTTATGAATGAATTGTTCCACAGGATTGCCAAAGTGCCGGAAAATAAAGGCAGGGGATATTTTTACTGGGAGCCTGCATGGATTCCCGTACCCGGCAGCGGATGGGCTACGGAAAGCTCGCTTAAATATATAGAGGACAAAGGCCCCTGCGGCAATGAGTGGGCCAATCAGGCATTATTTGATTATGAAGGAAATGCGCTTCCGGCACTTGGCGCAGTGAGGGATTATAAACCATGATAAAACTGATAGCATCGGATATTGACGGCACTTTAATAAAGGATTCCACACCGGATTTATATCCGGAGATGGTCCGGGCAGTAAAGGCATTGAAGGAGAAGGGCATTTTGTTTTGTGCTGCCAGCGGCAGACAATATGAAAGTGTCCGGAATGTATTCCGCGAGATAAAAGAGAATGACATTGCCTATATTGTGGAAAACGGCGCCCATATCCGGTATCAGGGTAAAAATATTTCCGTTACGCCCATGAAAAGACAATATGCTGAAGAAATTATGGAAATGCTCCGTTCCTATTACGGCAGCTGCGAAACGGTTATTTCCACGCCCGCAGGAAGTCTCGTGGAAAGTACGAATGAAGAATTTGTGGATTTGCTTACTTACGGTTATCACAATGCTTTCAGAAGAGTAAAGGATGTGCTGGCTGAAGATGCCGAGATTATTAAAATAGCGGTTTACAGGAAAAACAGTATCAGGGAGCTTGGTGAAAATGTTTTTATTCCTGCCTGGCAGAATAAGGTAAAGGCCTGTATGGCAGGTGAGGAATGGGTGGACTTTATGGATGCTTCCGTGGATAAGGGAAACGGCCTTCGTATTTTACAGGAGTATTTGGGCATTAAAAAGGAAGAAACCATGGCCTTCGGTGATAACAATAATGATGTTGGGATGATGCTTGCGGCAGGAGAAAGCTATGCCGTGGAAACTGCAGTGGATGAGGTGAAAAGGGCTGCAGGAAGAATCTGTCCCGGATATACGAAAAAAGGCGTTTATGAAATTATAAAAAATTTGATATAGGTATTGACTGTATTGTATCTTTAAGGCATTATGGTAATGAAATAAAAACGCACCATTAAGGAGGAACGGAGTATGCACGAATTTGATGATGCTGTATTGCAGTGCTTTTTAGACAACCAAAGTCAGTTATTTCCGGAGGAGGATGTGGCGGAGACATTGGATGAAGCAGAAGGGTTTTTGGAAGAATGCTTTGCAGTTGTTGTTAATTCTGTAGATGAAGTATGGGAATACTTTGAAGAAGAAGGAATCGACATGGACGGCATGGAGGGAGACGAAATTCTGGAAGCGGATGAAGTGTTTGACATTGGTGATGGCAGATACCTGATTGTAGAAGGATAGACGGATAATAATCGAATATGATATGATAACCGGGAGCGCATTTGATGTGAATTTTCTGTTATCATGAAGAAAAAGCCTCTGAAGCAAAGCTGCTTCAGGGGCTTGTTTTTTCATGAAATTTCATGTTTTGCGAA
>JAGASK010000014.1 GCA_017621815.1 Lachnospiraceae bacterium
AGTCATTTATGACTGTTCCCATGGCCTTTATGGCCATGTGTACTCTGAATCTTCTTCAGAGGCGCATCCGTTTTGGATGCTTACTCATTTAGAATTTTCAGGGTTGCATTACTGTTTATTTGTCAAGGTGCATGCTTCCTTTTTACAGAAGCTTTCGTCAGGCAATCTTTGGAAGACTACCAACGGAGAAGGAGGGATTTGAACCCTCGCGCCGCTATTAACGACCTACTCCCTTTCCAGGGGAGCCCCTTCAGCCTCTTGGGTACTTCTCCAAATAAAGCTGACATATTTTCAATATGAAAATGTTTAAATATTATCCATTACAAGAATGAATAATATCATTTATTCGAACACCAAAACGCCATTCTTTTTACCAGCTTATTAATGTTCGTTGGAGAAGGTATCTCCAGCGGAGAGGGTGGGATTCGAACCCACGCGCCCTTGCGGACAAACGGTTTTCAAGACCGCCTCGTTATGACCACTTCGATACCTCTCCAGGTCGTACGCTTTGCAACCTCTCGGTCAGCGCAAGGATTATTCTAGCAAATACCTTTTATGTTGTCAACAACTTTTTTAAGATTTTTTTATTTTTTTATTTATGACAATAAAAAGCCCGCAACGCGTATTTTTATTGCATACTTTTACATAGTCTCATGGTGACAAATCAGCTTATAAAAAGCTTGCTGCTATTGTTAAATCCTCCGGAGTGGTGATTTTAATATTTTCATAAGAGCCTTCCACCAGTTTGACGGAATGCTTAAGCAGCGTTTCCACAACCATGGCATCATCCGTAATATTAATTCCCTGAGCCTTAAGCCTTTCCTCTTCCATAGCCAACCTGTCATAAGCTTCCTTAATTAAGGAATAAGAAAAAACCTGCGGTGTCTGAATCGTCCAGACCAGACTTCTGTCAGGAGTCTGAGCAATATAACCGTTTTTGTCCGCTATCTTAATGGTATCCTTAACCGGCATTCCCACCACACAGGCATCGCTTTCTTTTACACAGGCATAGGCCCTGTCCAAAATATCTTCTGTTATCATGGGTCTTGCTCCGTCATGGATAAAAACATAATCGCAATCCGCAAGACACTTAAGTCCTGCTGAAACGGAATGATATCTCTCTTTTCCCCCGGCAGTTATATATTTCACCTTTGAAAAATTGAACTTTTGCACAATATCTTTCCTGCAGCATTCAATGTCTTCTTCTGAAACTACCAGCGCAATTTCATCCACAAAGCTGTTCTGGAATGCCTGCAGGGAGTAATAAATTACAGGCTTGTCTTTCAACAGCATAAATTGTTTTTTTAAATCACTGTGCATCCTTTTTCCTGAACCGGCTGCCAATACCACAGCCCCGCAGCGATATGTCTTTTCTTTCATCTTAATTCTCCGTTCTTATCTAATATGCGGATAAACATTGGCACACCCTTTCCGACATATGTTCAGAGTCGACTATCTTTCACCCAGCTTCAAATTGGGCACCGCATTCAAGTCAAAGCCATGACGTGTTCCTTTTATATATTCATAATAACCGGCTGCTCCAATCATGGCCGCATTATCTGTGCAGAATATGGGTGAAGGATGATAAAATTCAATTTTCTCTTTTTTACATGCCGCTTCAAAAGCTTCCCTTAAAGATGAATTGGAAGCCACGCCCCCGGCTATGGCAAATTTGGAAGCTCCGAAACGTCTCACCGCATCCATGGAATGTTCCACCAGCACGTCAATTACGGCCTTCTGGAAAGAAGCCGCCACATCGGCCCTGTTTACTTCCTCGCCTTTCATCTGACAGGAATTCAGATAATTCAGGACTGCTGACTTAAGACCGCTGAAGCTGAAATCATATTCAGCCTCTGCCACCTTCGCCCGGGGAAAATGAATTGCATCAGGATTTCCTTCTTTTGAAAGCCTGTCAATTTTCGGTCCGCCCGGATACCCCAGCCCTATGGCTCTCGCCACCTTGTCAAAAGCCTCTCCTGCAGCATCATCCCTGGTTCTCCCCAGGATTTCATATTCTCCGTAATCATTAACCAGAACCAGATGAGAATGCCCTCCGGAAACTACCAGACAGACAAAAGGAGGTTCCAGTTCCCTGTTTTCTATATAATTTGCACTGATGTGCCCTTCAATATGATGTACTCCCACAAGGGGTATTCCCGATGCAAAACTGATTGCCTTGGCTGTGGAAACACCCACAAGTAAAGCCCCTACCAGTCCGGGGCCATAGGTTACGGCAATCGCATCCATATCCTTTAATTCTTTTTCCGCTTCCGATAATGCCTGCTGAATTACCTGGTTAATTTTTTCTATATGTTTCCGTGAAGCAATTTCCGGCACCACTCCGCCGTATTCCGTATGCAATGCAATTTGGGAGTAAATAATATTGGAAAGAACTTCTCTTCCGTTCTTAACCACTGCGGCTGCCGTTTCATCGCAGGAGCTTTCAATCGCCAGTATATAAATATCCTTTTCCATATCTGTCACTATCCTTCATTATCATTTTCATCAAGAGTCCAGCCGTAAATTTTCCAATGTCCGCTGCTGTCCTTCCTCAGTATAAAAATCTCATTAGATGCTTCAAGCTGTGTTCCTTTTCTTAAAGTAAAAGAACAGTACAATTTTGCATAATCATCCCCGCCCTGAGAAAAATAATCCACATCCGTGCTTGCGCTGACCGCATAGCTGGAAATCACAATTCCCTGCTCCTTAAAATTATTAATATCCCATTTGAGGTCCTCTATGTACTGATTTTCCGTTTTGTTGGCAATCAATTCGTCATCATATAAGTTCTGTATATGCCCGGCAAGCTGAAGCAGTTCCTCTTCTGTATATGTTTCATTATAGAAGCATTGTGTCATCTGCGCAAAAAGCTTCACCACCTCTTTGGGTGTGGGCGGATAATTTTTCTCAAAATTGTATAATAGCATTTCCTGGACTGCAGTTATTTCCTTTTCATCCTCTTCCGACGCATTATCACGTCTGTTGGAAAGATAATAATAATATCCGACCACTATGCATATCAGTATAATGCCGATAATAAAAACCTTGATTCCGTTCTCCTGTTTAGCCTTCTTATTTCCCATGCAGGTGGTCCTCCTTTCTGCTGCTTTTCTGAACGCTTTCCGATTTTACTCATCTTCAAATGTAAGTTCTATGGTCTTACCATCCCTGCAGGTTTCCGCCTGAGGAAAAATCTTTCTCACTGCCGGAAGAAATTCATCAGGCCGGTTTAAAGACGGACTGTAATGAGTGAGCCAAAGTCTCTGTACCTTTGCCCTTCTTGCAAGCTCAGCAGCCTCATAAAAAGTCATATGCTTGTTTTCTTTCGCCTTGGAAAGCTTATCCGGTTCTCCATACATCCCCTCACAGATAAATAAATCTGCATTCTCTGCATGCCTGATAATCCCTTCCGTAGGACGGGTATCGGTACAATAAGTGACCCGAAGCCCCTTCCTTTGCTCTCCCAATACCATTTCCGGCACAAGTGTCATATTTCCCGTTTCTATGATTTCTCCATGCTGCAGACGGCTCCAGTATTTCTTCTCGATTCCCAAAGCGACTGCCTTGTCAACCTGGAATTTACCAATCCGGTCAATAACGATACTGTATCCATAGCAGGGCACATTATGATTCACTTTAAAGGCTTCTATCTTAAAACCGTCAAAACAAATAGTCTGCTCACTTTCTGTCAGCTCCAGACAGTCAATCACAAAGGGCAGCTCCGGAGCAATAATTCTAAGGGAAGCCACCACCCTGGCAAGACCTTTTGGACCCACCAAAAGAAGCGGCTCTGTCCTTTCTGCATTTCCCATAGTGAGAAGCATTCCGGGCAGTCCGCTGATATGGTCTGCATGAAAATGAGTAAAGCAGATAACATCAATGGGTTTGGGACTCCATCCCTTTTCCTTCATGGCTATCTGCGTACCTTCGCCGCAGTCAATCAGTATGCTTTGTCCGTTGTACCTGGCCATCATGGATGTCAGCCACCTGTAAGGCAGCGGCATCATGCCGCCGGTACCCAGCAAACAAATATCCAGCATAGTACCTCCATCAAAGTTATAACAATTCCTTTACCTCCTCCGTTTCCACAGGGACAGCAAATTCTGTTATCATTTTATCATAACATTCTTCGCAAAGGTCAAAAAAATATTTCATGCCGTCTTTGTTGCTGAAATAACCAAACTGAGTATCCCCGCAAAAGCAGCCTTCCTTTACGATTCCGTTTTCAACTTTTATTTCTTTTTTGCATTTATTACAGATAATAGATGCCAATTCCTTTTTGTTATCATCCAAATAAATCCGCATGGCTTATCCTCCTTCGTTCTTATCCCATTATACAATATATTTTAATAAGAAACAGTGGTAAATCCTCCATGCTCTTCCTGTCTTTTCCACATAATCAGGGCATCTTCCTTAGGCTTATCATAAAATCCCGGTCTGATTCCCTCTCCTTTAAATCCAAGGCTTTCATATAAATGAATCGCCGGCATATTGCTTACCCTCACCTCAAGGGTACAGTCCCCTATTCCAAATTCAGGAGCCTTTTTTAACATATATTCCAATAAACTTCTTCCGATACCTCTTTGTCTGAATTTTTCCGCCACTACAACATTTGTAATTTCACCGTCTCCTGCCATATTACGAATCCCGCAGCAGCCTGCTATTTCTCCGTCAGCCTCCGCTACATAATAATGGGCATAATCGGCTTCAACCATTTCAAGAAAATCCCTTGCCGACCATGGCATGGAAAAAGTTTCCTGTTCAATCCTGCTGACAGCCTCTGCGTCTTCGGCAGTCAATTCCCTTATTATCATAAATAACTCCTATAGCATTTTTTGTGAAGCAAGAATACGAATATTTACTGTCTTTTTGTATTTTTCTCCCTTTCCGCCTGGGAAAGCCGCAAATACTCGGGAGCATGCTCTGCTGCACTTACAAATTTTCCTTTTTTATAATAATCCTCTGCCAAAATTCCAAAAGCTGAAGCCCGCTGTCTGTTCATATGCGCAGGCGCAAAGCCGTAAGGCACCTTCATCAGCTCCGCCAGCTTTTCTTCAAATACCGGAACGCCGTCTCCCAAAAAAATCACTTCTCTGTTAAAGCTGTTGCACTTTTCGGCAATTTCCTCAATAGAAACCGCACACTGCTGAAGAATACAGGAAAGTTCATAGCTTACAGGCAGCCCTTCTTTTTTAATATACTCATAAATTCCTGTATAGACCTGATTTCTTCTGGCATCCATAATCGGGCAGATAAGCTTGTCCGTCCCATAAAGGTTACATGCCAGTCCATCCAGTGTGGGAATCTCAATAATGGGCTTTTCCATGGCAAATCCCAATCCCTTGGCAGTAGCGGAACCGATACGAAGCCCTGTAAAAGAACCCGGGCCTGCTGCCAGCGCAATGGCATCCACAGTATCCAAATCCAGCTCTACCATCTTCCTTAATTCATTAAGCATGGGGAGCAGTGTCTGGGAATGTGTCTTTTTATATTGAATATTGTATTCTCCAATCAGGGTCTGGTCTTCAACGATGGCAACCGATGCCACCAGCCCTGAACTGTCCAGAGCTATTATTTTCATCTTTCCTCGCATTCCGCCGCTTTCGCAGCTTTCTACATTCTGAAATTATTTTTCTTCTATTATAATTTTACGATAGTCAAAGCCCTTTTCAAGGTCCTTTAATATGGTAATCTGCGTATAATTTTCCGGCAGAATTTCTTCTATTAAATCCGCCCATTCTATTAAACAGACACCATCTCCGTAAAAGCAGTCTTCATACCCGATTTCATCCATTTCGGAAATATCTCCGATACGATACACATCGAAATGATAAAAAGGAAGTCTTCCTTCTTCATATATCTGAACAATGGTAAAGGTTGGGCTGTTTACCGGCTCCCCGATGCCAAGTCCCCTGGCAAGCCCCTGCGTAAATACGGTCTTGCCCACCCCTAAATCGCCTATCAGCGTATAGACTGCTCCCGCTTTAGCTTCTTCTCCGATTTTCTTTCCCAGAGCAAAGGTATCCTCCGGATTAAAACTCTCTATTACCTTCAATTTTTTCACCTGTCTTCATTATTTTAAACTGCCGTTTTAACAGCGGATTTTCACTTTTGAGGGCGGCATATGAGTGGAAATAATTTCAATTACGCCAGGTGCCAAATCCCCAAGTTCCCTTTTGGGAAATATGGATGCGTTGACGGGCGATGTATATATGATAAGACTTCTCGTGGTGGATATTGCCTTATACATATCCTCCCATTTCTGGCTCTGCACTTCATCCCCCTGGGAAACTTCAATACCTTCTTCAGTCATTTTAAAGTGAAGAGGCTTTTTAAAGGAAGGATTAGTTAAAAACTGCTGTTTTGATTTTAAAAATAAAGTAATGGGAAGATACAGCAGAACCACTAATCCTGCAATCAGGCATATAATGCCTGCTCCCGAAAACGATGCCACTACCATAAGCGCTCCTGCTACGGCTCCAATCAGACCGGAGGCACTGGTATAAGTATGATGAAGCATGTAATCATATAAATCTCCCGAGGTCATCTGAATGTCAAATTCTACTTCCATTTTTACTCCTTTTCAGTCATCCGCACTTGCTGCACAAATTTATAACAATTCAGTGATAATATTACGGAACATTTTCCTGTGAAGTGAAAAAGCACCCACGTAAGCAGGTGCTCTCTACTCTTCTTTCATTATACTAAAAAATCGGCAAAGTGCAACACTTATTCGTGACGCAGCGCCTCGATAGGACTTAATTTAGCCGCTTTCTTTGCCGGATAAATTCCAAAGAAAATACCTACGCCGCATGAGAATATGGATGCAAAAATAACAGTTCCTATGCTTACCTGGGGTGAAATTCCCGCCACGGAGCCGATTGCCATTGCGCCTAATACACCGAGAATAATGCCTATAATTCCTCCCAGCAAGGTAATAATGCCTGCTTCCGCAAGGAACTGCAGCAGAATAGATGCAGTACGTGCTCCTAAGGATTTCCTGATACCGATTTCCCTTGTACGTTCTGTAACGGAAACCAGCATGATATTCATAACGCCGATACCTCCGACTAAAAGGGAAATAGCAGCTACAAAGGAAATAAATATGGTAATAAAGCCTAAAATCGTATCAAACTGTGCCGTATAATCCGTAAAGCTTTCCATCATTATCTGGTTTTCGCCCCGGCAGTTATGTCTGTTTTCCAATATCGTCATTACCTTGGCCGCCACCTCCGTTGAATATTCGGAAGATTCAGCTATTACATAAAACTGCTCAACCTCATCAATATAGTAACCCAGCTTATTCGCCATAAAAGTCAGGGGCACCTCTGCCTGAATTGTAGTAGTGCTGTATCCCATATTAATCAATGCGGAAGCATTATCTTTTCTGATGCCGATAATACGAAGTTCCTGTGTTATTCCCCAAAAGGTGGCGTCGAATGTCATGCCCACTACATCTGTGGTTCCAAACAGTGCCACAGCACTGGCTTCAGAGATAACACAGACATTGCTGCCGGCATCATAATCGTTCTGTGTAAAGTATTTTCCTTTAATAATAGGATCTGTAGAAGCATACTGCAGTCCCGTTGTACCGCCGCTCATGTTGATGTCATAATCTCCCTTGGGACCTTCCGCAGTTCCCCAGGTTCCGAAAGAAGGAGTAACTCCCTTCACATGCTCCACCTGTTCCAGAATCGCATCATAATCGGACTGGTTAAAAGTAACCGTGGTGTCCTTTCTGGTACTGTCCACATAAAAGGCAATCTGCCCTCCGCCCAGGCCTTCCAGCTCTGAATTAACCTGGCCACGGACTCCGTTACCTATGGAAATAACCATAATAACGGAAGAAATACCGATAATAATACCAAGCATTGTCAAAACGGAACGTCCCTTATTGCTCTTAATATTCATTAAGGCAATTTTTATATATTCCAAAATCTGTGCCATTATTTTTCTTCTCCATAATTGATATCGGAAAAATGGTTATTACATGGCCGTTACAGCCATTCCTTCCACCAATCCTGTTGTTACATCCGTTACAAGCCTGTCGCCCTCATCAACTCCTTCAATAATCTGAATCATTGTATCAGAAGAAATGCCTGTTACTACCGGCTGTTTCACTAAAATACCGTCTCTTACCACATATACAAATTCACCGTCCACATCCACATTAACTGCGCTTACCGGCACAATAACGGAATCTGTTTCTTTTGCGGTACTGATTACTACCTTGGCCTCTACTCCAAGATAAACATCGCTGTCGGGATTCAAAAGCTTAATTTCCGTTCCCACTACCGCTGCACCGCTGGCATTCTGCTCTGCCATTTTATTGATTTTGGAAACTTCTCCGTCATAAGTCTTAGCACCGATTGTTACTGCTGCCTTCTGACCTATTTTAATTTTGTCCAGATCATATTTAGTAACGGAAATTTTAACGGAAACATCCTCCGTGCTTTCCAGCTTAAGAAGCTGTGTACCGTCTGTTAAGGCAGCTCCTTCTACAGCATTCATTTCTGTTACGACACCGTCAAAATCCGCTGTAATGCCATTTTCCACATTGGCAATACTGTCTATAGTTTCCTGAGCTTCAATTTCCTTAGTCTGGCTGTCAGCTTCCAGTTCTTCCTTGGCTCCTGAAGTAAGCTTGCCGGCTTCTGCGGAGCTTTTCTGGGATTTCATTTCCGAACGGTATTCCTTATAGTCAGAAAGCATCTTATTATACACATCCAGCTCAGCTTCCCAGCCTTTAATTTCTTCATTATTGGACTGCTCCCATGTATTTAACTGAATTTGTTTCTGAAGATTCATATATTCTTCAGAATCAGGCTGGTTCTGCCAGTCTAACAGGGAAATCTGAAGCAGGGTGCCGAAATATGCCAGGTCACTTTTCTTCTTTTCAATTTTATTTTCCAGTCCTGTTATGTACGCTTCTGTATCAGCAATCTGCTGGTCAAGAACTTCTATATTAATATTAGCTTCATTTAAGTCTCCCAGCTTTTCATTGTTGCTCTGTATGGAATTCCGATAACTTCCCTCACCTGATTTTAAAGAAAGCTCCGCCAGCTGCTTTTCTGTCTCCAGGGAAGCTTCATCGTATTCAATCAGCACATCTCCGGCTTTCACCGCATCTCCTGCACTTACATTGACTTTTCCGATTTTAGCTTTTACATCCGAAAAATAACTCTTGGAATTATTGGTTGTAACGGTACCGCTGGTATTAATGGTCTGCTCTATTTCACCTGTTTCGGCAGAAACCGTTGTAACAGGCATAGGCGTACTCCCTGCAATAGCGCTTGAGATGACAAAATATAAAATGATAACAACAATGACAGCCGCTATTACAATTCTCCTGATTTTTTTCTTCTTAGCCTTATCCATAGGCTTTTTTTCTTTTTTCACTTTTTCCTTCTTTGCTTTTTCTTTCTTCTCTTTTTTCTTTTTTCCTTCTTCTGCTTTCTGAGATATCTCTTCCTTGGGCTGTATTATCTCAATCTGGTTTTCTGCCCGGTCTTCTGCCATATTCTGATCCTGAATCATTTCATTATCCTTCTTTCCCATTTTTATCATCACGCCTTTCTTTCATTCTGCAATTTTACATATCATAACCGTTTGGCAACATTTGGCTTTATAATTCAGCATCATTGATAATATCCGCCACAATTTTGCCGTCCATAATGCGGATAATTCTTTTTGCCCTGGCAGCAATGTCATTATCGTGGGTAATCAAAATGACCGTCCTGCCCTCGCTGTGGAGTCCCTTTAATATTTCCATAATTTCCTTCGTGGAACCTGAATCCAGATTTCCTGTAGGTTCATCTGCCAGAATAACCGGCGGCGCCTGTGCTATTGCCCTTGCTATAGCTACCCTCTGCTGCTGTCCGCCTGACATTTCGGAGGGCTTATGAGTCATACGCGCTTTCAAACCGACCTTTTCAAGAGCAATTTCCGAAAGTCTCAGCCGCTCTTTTTTACTGACTCCTCTGTATATCAGGGGCAGCTCCACATTTTCCAGTGCGGTAAGCCCCGCTATCAGATTAAACCCCTGAAAGATAAATCCGATTTCTTTATTTCTGATATCAGAAAGCTCATCATCCGTTAAATGGGATACATCCTGTCCATTCAATATGTATGTGCCGGAGGTGGGGACATCCAGACATCCCAGCATATTCATCAAAGTGGATTTTCCTGAACCCGACTGACCGATAATGGCTACAAATTCATTCCGGTTAATCTTCAGGTTCACATGGTCAAGTGCTCTGACTTCATTCTCTCCGGGATTATAAACTTTGCACATATCCCGGATTTCAACTAACTCATCCATTGATACTCTCCTTTTTATGTATTTAATCCTGCTGCTTAAAAGTTTCCTGTATTATTGTATTATATTACTAATACAATAATTGTCAAGACTCAATTATACATTATCGAATTTTGTTCTTACAAACTTTCATATGAATACCGTTTATTCAAAACTCCTGTATATTATAACGGATTATATGCTAAATAACCTTCAATAAAAGATAATGAATTCTTAAATTTTTCTTAAACAAAACCAAAAAAGCGTAAAAGAAAAAGGCGCAAGTCCGATTTTCACCGGCTTTTCGCCTTTTCCTCTGCATTCATGACAATAGAAAGTTCGCAGAGTGTGCTTTCTATTGTCTATGATATTTCCTATTTCCCTTCTGCCTGAGGCTTTGCAGCTGCTTTTGTCTTTACAGATGCTGTTTTCAAAACAGGGCTGAGCTTTTTATAAATCAGCATGGTTATCAGTGAAACACTGCCGCCCTTTAAAAGATTCATAGGAGCTACCGCAAAAACAACCAAAGTTGTCACGCTGGTAATGGAGCTGTTAATAGCTGTTCCCATTCCTACAATGGTGTCAAGCGGCATTCCGTATAACTTTGCAAAAGCAGGAAGCAGGTAAACTGCATTAAACATAGTTCCGAACACTGTCATGCAGAGAGTTCCCGCCGTACAGGAAAGAACGGCATTTTTCTTTGTCTTTTTAAACATATAAATAATCGATGACGGAAGAATAAAACTGCAGCCGACTACAAAGTTGGCAAGGTCTCCTACAAAAGCTGTGGATGTTCCTTTCATAAATAATTTAAGTACAACTTTACAGAATTCAATCATAACACCGGCTACCGGTCCAAATGCAAATGCCCCTACAAGCGCAGGAATTTCACTGAAATCAAGCTCATAAAAGGAAGGGGCAAAAGGAAGCGGGAATTCAAACAGCATAAGTACCGCAGCAATTGCTGCAAAAACGCCAATCATTGCAATTTTCCTGGTGGTAAGAATACGTTCCTCATCACCGTTTTTCTTTTTCAGAAACTTTTCGGCTGCATATGCCACCGCCGTTAAAATCACCGCAATCACTACAGACTCAAGTGCAAACATTGCATTCTCCACTAACGTGGACCATAAACCATTATTCATTTTCTTTTCCTCTCTTTCTGCCGCTTAAGGCGGCTGGCTTTTGCCTTTTTCAGAAAGGTTCTTCTTTCAAAGCTTCTTATAAAACAAAAACCCCGAATGCTTTCAATCTGCATCCGGGGTACTATTTCATAACACGCTCAATATGATTGCTTTCCTTGGAACGCAATCATTTTCTTCTTTCATCCAGACTTTACTGTTGGTTTTGGACTTTCACCAAATCAGCCGCTTTGCTTTGGTACATTCACATACGTAAGCGCAGCGGGTCGCGGACTATACCGCCAGTAGGGAATTCATACTCACCAGGCATTTTATGCCGGATAAGGTCACCCAACCCCGAAGAACTTTTCTTATGAACGAAAGCTTTCCTTTCGTTTTTTCTATCTCATACTAATGCATTGTTATTTATTTGTCAATACTTCTTCCACTAATTCCAGAAATTCCTTCTTATATTCATCACCAAGCTCAATGGCTTTCAGGGTTTTTCTCACATTTTTAACGGAAGCATCCTCCGGATACTCACTGTGGGAAGCAAGCAGTCCAAACTCTGCAACTGCTGCCGCAAACCGGAAGTCATCGGAAGGGTGTTCCTTAAAACTGTCAAAGCTTACCGGATACTGTAAAAGGTTGCTTTCTTCTTCCGCAGGTTTTTTATAGCGCACACTTAAGGTCAGCCATTCCTGGGATTTTGCCGCATTGTCCTCTCCTGATTCTTCCAGCTCTTTTTTATAATTTTCGCTGTATTTTAATCCTTCAATTTCTTCCTCTGAAAGAGCGGTCAGGGGCTCCTTTAAAATCAGTTCATAGAGCACAGTTACGCTGTGTCCTGCACCGATTTCACCTGCATCCTTTGTATCATCCTCAAAATCTTCCCTGTTCAGCGCCCTGTTTTCATAGCCGATTAAACGATATTCTGATACTACTGCGGGATTAAATTCCACCTGGAGTTTTACATCCTTACATACAGTGAGCAGCGTAGCGCTCATTTCTTCCACAAGTACCTTTTTAGCCTCTGTCAGGCAGTCAATATAAGAATAATTTCCATTGCCCTTATCAGCCAGGGTTTCCATTTTATTATCTTTAATATTTCCTGTTCCGAAGCCCAGAACCGAAAGGAAAATGCCTGATTCCTTCTTTTCCGTAATCAGTTCCTCCAGCTCTTCTTCCGTGGTCATGCCGATATTTAAGTCTCCGTCAGTGGCAAGAATAATTCTGTTATTGCCGCCTTTAATAAAATGCTTCTGGGCAAGTTCATAAGCCGTTTCAATACCTTTGCTTCCATAGGTACCTCCTCCTGCTTCAAGCCCCATAAGCGCCTTTTGAATTTTCTTCGTTTTGTCCCCGCTTACGCCGTCAAGTACAATAGTGTCCTCCCCTGCATAAGTCACAATAGAAACTCTGTCCTTTTCCGTAAGATTTTCAGCCAGCATACAGAAAGACTCCTGCAAAAGCGGCAGTTTATCCGGATTATACATGGAACCTGACACATCCAGTAAGAATACGAGATTGGACGACGGAGCATCCTCATAGTCAATACTTTGGGTTTTCAGGCCAATCATCAGAAGCTGTGCTTCCTCATTCCATGGACAGCTGCTAATCTGTGTGGTGACGCCAAAAGGCTCGCTTCCCTCCGGCTCATTATAATCATAAGAAAAATAATTCAGCATTTCCTCAATTCTTGCAGCCCCATCCGGCAGATATTCCAGACTGTAGCCGCTTCTGATAAGCCTTCTCAAATTACTGTAAGAAGCGGTATCCACATCTGCGGAAAAAGTGGAAAGGGGCTCTTTTCTAACGGAAGCATATCCTTTTTCTTCCCATTCGCTGTATTCTTCACCGCTGCTGTCCGGAAAATCAAAGGTATAACAGCCTTCCAGATAACTTTCCTCAGCCTCTTCATTTGCAGACGCTGTATTTTCTTCCGTTTCCCCTGCCGCGGCTTCATAATCATATACATAATCCCCCTCAGCCTCTTCCGTAACATATCCGTCATCCCAGGCCTCCGTCGTATCCGCCGCTTCTGCAGCGGTGTCGCTTGTTGCAGTACTGTCGGACTTTCCGCATCCCTGCAGTGACCCCATTATAAGTGCCGTTAAAAGTACTGATGTCACAATCCTCTTTTTCATAAAAAATTCCTCCCTTATGTATCATATTAAAGATACGGGGGAGGAATGGAAATTTTATGGATAAATGTAAAAATTTCTGTTATTTTTCTGAATTAATTTTCATGGTAAGGGAAATTCTCTTCTTAGCCACATCTACAGAAAGCACCTGCACATCTACAACATCGCCTACACTGACAGCTTCCAGGGGGTGCTTAATAAAGCGCTCGGTAATCTGGGAAATATGCACCAGACCGTCCTGGTGGACACCGATATCCACAAATACGCCGAAATCAATGACATTGCGGACTGTTCCTTTTAAAATCATACCGGGCTTCAAATCCTTCATATCAAGAACATCGCTTCTAAGGATGGGCGCCGGCATATCCTCTCTGGGGTCTCTTGCGGGCTTTTCCAGCTCTTTTAAAATATCTGTAAGAGTTATTTCACCGATTCCAAGTTCATCTGCCAGTTTCTTTTTATCTGTAATCTTCCTTTCCAGAGTGCTGACTGCTGCTGCGCTTTCCGTTTTGCCCGAAGCTCCGCTTCCCGCTGCTTTTCCTTTCGAAGCTTTGCCGCTTTCTTCATCACTTTGAAGCACCATGCCGCCCATTGCCGCTGCCAAAGCCCTGCCCATTGCCGTATTGGTATTTCTGATTACCACCTTCTGGCCTTTGGGCTTTCTTTCCTGTCTGGGTGCCGGCGCATCCTGCTTGAGTGCCCCTGTAACGCCTTTTTTCTTCGACGCTTCCTTCTGGGCTTTTCTTACATCTTCCATGGTAAGCCCCAGCTTTTCAAGAAGTTTTTCCGCAGCCCCATAGCTTTCGGGATGAACGCTGGTAGCATCCAGAGGATTGTCGCCATCCAGGATACGCATAAATCCGGCACACTGCTCATATGCCTTGGGTCCTAACTTGGCAACCTTTAAAAGCTGGTTTCTGCTGGTAAACCGGCCGTTTGTTTCCCTGTAATCCACAATGTTTTTTGCAATGGCTTTGGAAATACCTGAAATATATTCAAGCAGGGAAGCTGATGCCGTATTTAAGTCCACACCAACCTTATTTACGCAGTCCTCTACCACACCGCTTAAGGCTTCACTTAATTTTTTCTGGTTCATGTCATGCTGATATTGACCCACGCCAATGGATTTGGGGTCAATCTTAACAAGCTCTGCCAGAGGGTCCTGAAGCCTTCTTGCAATGGAAGCTGCGCTTCTTTGTCCCACATCAAAATTAGGGAATTCTTCTGTTGCCAGCTTGCTTGCAGAATAAACGGATGCTCCTGCTTCATTTACAATCACATACTGTACCGGCTTGTCCAGCTCTTTTATCAGTTCCACAATCACCTGCTCGGATTCACGGGATGCTGTTCCGTTGCCCACGCTGATTAAGGATACATTATATTTGTCAATCAGGCGCTTCAGTTCCTTTTTAGCCTCTTCCACCTTATTTTGAGGGGCAGTGGGATAAATTACTTTTGTATCAAGAACCTTTCCTGTAGCATCTACAACAGCCAGCTTACAGCCGGTACGGAAAGCAGGGTCCCAGCCAAGCACTACCTTTCCGGCAATGGGAGGCTGCATAAGAAGCTGCTCCAGATTCTTTCCGAATACGGATATTGCGCCGTCCTCAGCTTTTTCTGTCAGTTCATTTCTGATTTCCCTTTCAATGGCAGGCGCAATCAGCCTGTCATAGGCATCTTCAATTACTTCCTTAAGAACGGGAGTTGTATATTCATTTTCGGAGGTTAATGTCTTTTTGGCAAGGTACTGTAAAATTCTCTCTTCCGGAGCCGTAACCTTAACCGTCAGGAACTTTTCATTTTCTCCCCGGTTAAGGGCAAGGATTCTGTGGCCTGCCGCTTTCTTTACAGGTTCCTCATAAGCATAATACATTTCGTACACACTTTCAGCCTTTTCATCCCTGGCGGTACTTGTAAGAATGCCCTCCTCCATAGTAATATTTCTGATGTAAATACGATAATCAGCTTCATCGGAAATGCTTTCAGCAATGATGTCCTTTGCTCCCTGAAGGGCTTCTTTTACATCCTTCACTTCCTTTTCTTCACTTACATATTTCGCAGCTTCCTCCTCAAGGGGCGCTGCTGCATCCTGCTGTAATATGTACTGTGCAAGACCCTCAAGTCCTTTTTCCTTAGCAACACTGGCACGTGTCTTTCTCTTGGGTCTGTAAGGACGGTACAAATCTTCCACTACTACCATCGTTTCAGCTGCAAGAATTTTTTCCTTCAGTTCTTCTGTAAGCTTACCCTGTTCCTCTATGCTTCCAATCACCTGTTCCTTTTTTTCCTCCAGATTCCGAAGATAGGTAAGCCTTTCATGGAGATTGCGCAGCTGTTCATCATTGAGTGAACCTGTCGCCTCCTTACGATAACGGGAAATAAAAGGAATAGTATTTCCTTCATCGATTAATTTTACGGCAGCTTCCACCTGCCATTTTTCTACTTTCAGTTCTTCTTTTAATTTCAGTATGATGTCCATATTTACCGTCCTTTAATTAAGTTTTCTGTTATTAAGTATAATAGAAGCAAATAGGTTTTTCAAGATTTGACTTATTGTATTCCGGGCTTATTAGTGTTAAGATAATACCAGACACCGTACAGACGGTCTTATCGGACTATATTCAAAGTGAGTGATACTTTATGGACTATAATAATAATCAGAATATACCGCCCTATGGCGGGTACAATCAGCAAAGCCCTTCTTTTCACAATCCGGGGCTTACCATGGCATCTGTTTCCCTGTTTCTGGGGCTGGGCGCTGTTTTTACACTGCTGACAGTATTTCTTCCCCTGGCGCTGGGAGGCCTGGCTATATTGCTTGCCCTGCTTTCTAAAGGCTACGGAAAAAAGATGCTGACCCAGGCCCGCATCGGATTTATCTGCGGAATAGGAAGCCTTTGCGTTACTGTGGGTATTTTCATTTCTTCCTTCGCAGTACTTTTCAGTAATCCTGACATGCTGGTTGAATACGGGCAGCAATATGATGCCATGTGCGAAGACGTCTACGGACAGCCTTCGGAAGAATTATTCGGTTTTTCCTTTGAGGATATGATGGAGGAATATGCCGATATGCTTCGGTAGTGCTTGTTCATTAATGAAAGGAGTAATGTTTATGACAGGAATCATCGGCGGAAGCTACGGATATCCAAATGTAAATTCATATATGCAGGGCAGCAGACCCGTTGTAAATCCGGGTGAATCAACTGTTGTCTCTCCCGGCCGCAAATCTTCCCCTGCGGAATGCGAAACCTGTAAGAACCGCAAATATCAGGACGGTTCCGATGAAATGGTTTCCTTTAAGTCGGCCGCTCATATTTCCCCTGAGGCTTCTGCCTCCAGAGTGCGCGCCCATGAGCAGGAGCATGTCAGCAATGCTTATAAAAAAGCTGCCCAGAACAACGGAAAAGTACTTGCTGCCAATGTTTCCATAAAAACCGCCATATGTCCCGAATGCGGACGCACTTATACGGCAGGCGGCACTACTACAACCAAAATCAGCTACAGTGATGAATCAAATCCTTATCAGCAGAACAAAAAATCTGCGGATGCGGCTGCTTTTATCGGACAGAATCTGGATATAGCTGTCTAATTTTTATATAACACAGGAGTTTTTAACATGAACGAACATCTTTCCTCCGCCAGTTTGAAATCTCTGGCAAAAGGACAATTACTCGGAAAATACGGCACGGTAATCGGTGCCTACGCAATACATATGGTATGTGTTTACCTGCTTACTTTCATCATCTCATTGCTGGTAGAAACAAACTCTGTATTGGGATATATTATTTATTTTGCAGTTTCTTATATTGTCAGTCTGCTGGCAGGCATTTTTGTCTGCGGAGAAGCTTATATTTATTTAAAAATTGCCTGCAATCAGCCGGTTTCCATCAGAGATTTATTCTGGGGATTTTCAAACTACCCCGACAAAATATTAAAAATTCAGGCTGTGATTGCAGGAATCAACCTGATATGCAATCTTCCCACGCTGCTTTCCATCCCAATGGGGCGTAATCCGGGGAATCCTTATTTTTTGCTTTTATATGTGGCAGCCATGCTGACAGGCGGCATTATCAATGTTATTTTGAGCCTGATGCTTTCCCAATGCTATTTTCTGATGCTTGACTTTCCGCAGTATTCCGCAAAAGAAGTTCTTGCTAAAAGCTGCAAGGTGATGAAAGGCAACAAAGGAAGATTATTTTATATTGACCTTTCTTTTATTCCTTTGTTTTTGCTTGGACTGTGCGGCTGCTGCATTCCTCTTTTGTGGGTTTATCCTTATCTTCAGGCAGTAAAGGCAAACTTTTATCTTGATTTAATGAAAAAGCGTTCCTAATAAAAACAGCGGCATGCCTTACACATACCGCTGTTTTCTATTATTACTCTTCCGCAGGTTTTACATTAATCCATTTTAAATATGCATTAATAAACAAGTCGATTGCCCCATCCATAACAGCATCCACATTTCCTGTTTCCGCATCTGTCCTGTGATCCTTCACCATGGTATAGGGCTGCATAACATAGGAACGAATCTGGTTGCCCCAGCCGATTTCCTTAACCTCTCCCCGAATATCCGATAATTTCTCAGCGTTGGCTTCCTTCTGCAGAATATAAAGCTTCGCCTTCAGCATCTGCATTGCCTTATCCTTATTCTGGAACTGGGAACGCTCATTCTGGCACTGTACCACAATTCCCGTGGGAATATGCGTAATACGAATTGCAGATGAGGTTTTGTTAATGTGCTGGCCTCCGGCGCCGCTGCTTCGATAGGTGTCAATTCTGAGGTCATCCTCATTTATCTCAACATCCACATCCTCTTCAATATCCGGCATAACATCCAGGGATACAAAGGAAGTCTGACGCTTGCCCTGGGCATTAAAAGGGGAAATTCTGACCAGCCTGTGCACGCCTTTTTCCGACTTTAAGTAGCCGTAGGCATTTTCACCGTTGACCTGAAAAGTCACTGACTTGATTCCAGCTTCATCACCATCCAGATAATCAAGCACTTCTACAGTAAATCCTTTTCTTTCCGCCCATCTGGTATACATACGGTAAAGCATACTGCACCAGTCACAGCTTTCAGTACCTCCTGCTCCCGCATTCAGCTTCAATATAGCGTTATAACTGTCATATTCACCGGAAAGAAGCGTACTGATCCTGATATCTTC
The DNA here is from genome assembly GCA_017621815.1 of Lachnospiraceae bacterium. Lineage (GTDB taxonomy): Bacteria > Bacillota > Clostridia > Lachnospirales > Lachnospiraceae > Suilimivivens. The sequence continues at coordinate 18,728 of JAGASK010000014.1, forward strand.
AAAGGTTGCAATGAACTCATCCAGCTCTTTTCTGATATCAGCTGCAAGTTCCGCATCTTCCTCTTCATAACCCATCTGAATCAGCATCTCGATATCCTCGTACTGAGCGCCTAATCCGTTTATGGTATCCACTACATCTTTTAAATTTTTCAGTTCTTTCATTTTACGGTTGGAACTGTCCGGGTCATCCCAAAAACCGGGAGCCTCCATCTCTCTTTCCAACTCTTCAATTTTCTTTGACTTATTATCTAAGTCAAAGTGAATCCCTCACTTCCGCTAAAGGGGTTTCATAAGCCTGAAGTTCAGACTTCATCTGGTCTAACTCTACCATTTAACGTTCACCTCTTTCTTTTTATATTTTCTGCTGCTTACGCTTTGCGCCCGCAGCACTGTTTATACTTCTTTCCGCTTCCGCAAGGACAGGGGTCATTAGGATAAATCTTGGCGCTTTCCCTCTTCACGGGAGCTTTTGCAGCGGAATCATCCTTGTTGGTTCCTGTTACCTTTGCAACCTGCTCTCTTTCCACCTTCTGCTCTACACGGACATGGAACAGAACGCGGACGGTTTCTTCCTTAATATTCTGGGTCATGTCATCAAACATTTCATAACCGCTGAGCTTATATTCCACAAGGGGATCTCTTTGTCCGTATGCCTGAAGCCCTACGCCCTGACGGAGCTGTTCCATATCATCAATATGATCCATCCATTTTCTGTCTATTACTTTAAGCAGAATCACACGCTCAAGCTCTCTGATTGCCTCCGGTTCAGGGAATTCCGCTTCCTTGGCTTCATATAGTTTTACGCCTTCCTCCTTCAGCTGCTGTTTTAAAGCGTTCTTTTTCGGAGTATTAATCCTGCCTCTGTTAATGGGCTTTAAAGGAATAGTAGGAAGTAAAAGGCTGTTCAGTTCTTCCAGATTCCATTCATCAAAATCCGTGTCATCTCCAATGGAAATGTCCACTGCATTTTCGGCGATATCCGTTATCATTTTATAAATAGCGTCACGCATGCTTTCGCCGCTTAATACCCGGCGTCTTTCTTCATAAATAATTTCCCTCTGTTCATTCATAACCTGGTCATATTCAAGCAGGTTCTTTCTGATACCGAAGTTATTGCTTTCTATCTTCTTCTGCGCTGATTCTATGGCATTGGTCAGAGCCTTATGCTCAATTTCCTGATTTTCGGGAATGCCCAGCGCATTAAACATATTAATCAGCCTTTCGGAGCCGAATAAACGCATCAAATCATCCTCAAGGGAAATATAGAACTTGGATTCACCGGGATCTCCCTGACGTCCGGAACGTCCCCGCAGCTGATTGTCAATACGTCTGGATTCATGACGCTCGGTACCGATGATTTTCAGTCCCCCTGCCTCCCTTGCCGCATCATCCAGTTTAATATCCGTACCACGTCCTGCCATATTGGTGGCAATGGTAACCGCGCCGTGAATGCCGGCATCCGCAACAATCTCAGCTTCCAGTTCATGGAATTTTGCATTTAATACCTTGTGCTGAATTCCCTGCTTTGTCAAAAGACGGCTGAGCTCTTCGGAAGCTTCAATGGTTATGGTACCTACCAAAACAGGCTGCCCTTTTGCATGGGCTTCCTTAACCGCTTCCACAATCGCATAAAGCTTTTCTTTCCTTGTTTTGTATACGGCATCCTGCAAATCTTTTCTTGCAATAGGCTTATTGGTGGGAATCTCTATAACATCCATGCCGTAAATATCACGGAATTCCTTTTCTTCCGTCAAAGCAGTACCTGTCATACCTGCTTTCTTTTCAAATTTATTAAAGAAATTCTGGAAGGTTATGGTAGCAAGGGTCTTGCTTTCCCTCTTCACCTTAACATGCTCTTTTGCTTCAATGGCCTGATGAAGACCGTCCGAATAACGGCGCCCCGGCATAATACGTCCCGTAAATTCATCTACAATCAGCACCTGGTCATCCTTCACCACATAATCCTGGTCACGGAACATTAAATTATTAGCACGGAGAGCCAGGTTAATGTTATGCTGAATTTCAATGTTTTCAGGGTCAGCCAGGTTATCAATCTGGAAGAAACGTTCTACCTTTGACACGCCTTCCGCAGTCAGGTTAACTATCTTGTCCTTCTCATTGACAATAAAGTCCCCGGTCTCTTCCCTTTCAATACCCATAATGGCGTCCATCTTGCTTAAATCTTCCATGTCCTCACCGCGCTTTAACTGCTTGGCGAGCACATCACAAACTTCATAAAGCTTGGTGGATTTGCCGCTCTGACCTGATATAATAAGGGGCGTTCTGGCTTCATCTATAAGCACGGAGTCCACCTCATCGATAATGGCATAATGTAAATCCCGAAGCACCAGCTGCTCTTTGTAAATTACCATGTTGTCCCTGAGGTAATCAAAACCCAGTTCATTGTTGGTAACATAGGTAATGTCACAATTATAGGCTTCCCGCCTTTCTTCCGGCTTCATGCTGTTCAGCACCACACCGACCTTAAGACCCAGGAATTCATGTACCTGTCCCATCCACTCAGCATCACGCTTTGCAAGATAATCATTGACAGTTACAACATGTACTCCCTTTCCTTCCAGCGCATTCAGATATGCGGGAAGCAGACAGGTCTGTGTTTTACCTTCACCTGTTTTCATCTCGGCAATACGCCCCTGATGAAGAATAATGCCGCCGATAAGCTGTACCCTGTAATGCTCGGTATGAAGCACACGTCTTGCAGCTTCCCTGACCACGGCGTAGGCTTCCACTAAAACATCATCCAGTGTCTCTCCCTCGGAAAGTCTGCGTTTAAATTCCTCTGTCTTTGCCCTAAGCTGTTCATCGGAAAGCTCCATCATGGCAGGGCGCAGACCTTCTATGTCATTCACCATGCCCTCGATTCTCTTTAATTCTCTTTCACTGTGAGTTCCAAAAACCTTTTGAACTAAATTCATATCAATACCCCTTACGGCAGTTTTTCACTGTCACAATGCTTAAATTTCAAATTTTAAAACAAAACTGCAATTTTCATTTTAACAGATTTGGCATAGTTATTCAACTATACAAATCTTATCATTTTATAAAATGGTATTGCTAAACTGTTACATAAAAGATTTTCCGCACCTGAAAAAGAGGGCATTTCAAAAGTCCTTACACAACTTTCAAAATACCCTCGTAAAGGTTATTGTAAAATCAATTATTTAAAAAATTCCAATAATTAAAATGCAATTCATTCTTTAAATCTCATTTCCGGGGAACTTGGGAATTCCTGCAAAGCCTTTTGCCAAATCCTCATCCGAAGGGATATAATCCGACATTTCTCCGTTGTTGAAACGTTCATATGCCACCATATCGAAGTAGCCTGTTCCGGTAAGGCCGAAGAGAATTGTCTTTTCCTCTCCTGTTTCCCTGCACTTTAATGCTTCATCCATAGCCACCTTGATTGCATGGGAGCTTTCGGGTGCGGGAAGAATGCCTTCCACTCTTGCAAATTCTTCCGCTGCCTTAAATACGGAAGTCTGCTCTACGCTGACAGCCTTCATATAGCCATCATGATACAGCTGGGAAAGCACGGAGCTCATGCCGTGATAACGAAGCCCTCCTGCATGATTAGGCGCAGGGATAAAACCGCTGCCCAGTGTGTACATCTTAGCCAAAGGACACACTTTTCCGGTATCGCAGAAATCATATACAAATTTGCCTCTTGTAAAGCTGGGACAGGATGCCGGCTCTACTGCAATAAATTCATAATCAGCCTCACCCCTCAGTTTTTCTCCCATAAAGGGTGAAATCAAACCTCCCAGGTTAGAACCGCCTCCGGCACAGCCGATAATCACATCCGGCTTAATGCCGTACTTATCCATAGCTGCTTTTGCTTCTATGCCGATTACGGACTGATGAAGCAGAACCTGATTCAATACGGAACCCAGCACATAACGGTAACCTTCCTGGGTAACGGCTGCTTCCACTGCTTCGGAAATGGCACAGCCAAGGCTTCCTGTGGTTCCCGGAAATTCAGCAAGAATCTTACGTCCAACCTCTGTAGTATTGGAAGGGGAAGGTGTCACATTTGCACCGTAAGTTCTCATCACTTCACGGCGGAAAGGCTTCTGCTCATAAGAACATTTAACCATATATACCTGGCAGTCAAGTCCAAGGTATGCACATGCCATGGAAAGGGCTGTTCCCCACTGTCCTGCTCCTGTTTCAGTGGTAACTCCCTTAAGTCCCTGAGCCTTGGCATAATAAGCCTGGGCAATGGCTGAATTCAGCTTATGGCTTCCGCTTGTATTATTGCCTTCAAACTTATAATAAATCTTCGCAGGGGTCTGTAATTTTTCTTCCAGACAGTAGGCACGAACCAAAGGTGACGGACGGTACATTTTATAAAACTTTTTAATTTCCTCGGGAATTTCGAAGTAAGGTGTGGTGTCATCCAGCTCCTGTCTGCACAGTTCGTCACAGAAAATGCCCCGCATCTCATCAAAGGTCAAAGGCTGCAAGGTGCCGGGATTTAACAATGGAGCCGGCTTGTTTTTCATATCAGCCCGTACATTATACCAGCTTGTGGGCATCTCATTTTCTTCCAGATAAATTTTGTAAGGGATTTTCTTTTCTTCGCTCATTTTTTCCTCCATTCCGCGCTTGATGCGCTTTCATTCATGACAATAGGTTCGCCATATTATTTAGCTTTTTCGGGAAAGGAATCTTTTCTGTTATATACAGTGTTTCGCAGGGAACCGCAAAGCAATTTCCTGTGAACAAAAAAACTCCTGTCCCAACCTTTGCTGGGACAAGAGTATTATCTCCTGCGGTGCCACCCGGCTTGATGCAGCTTCATCCTGCATCCGCTCATTACATACCAACATATGCTTGATTTGTTAACGGAGTTTCCTCTCCGGCTTGTCTACTGCTGCTTTCGACTCACCCTCCAAAGCCCATTCCTTTAAGTTCTTCATGCCGCTTTCCACCGGCCGCGGCTCTCTGTGATAAAGAAATCTCAAAGTACTTACTCTTCTTCAACGGTTTCTCTTTTTATTTTATACCATATGCCAAAAAAGCTGTCAACTCTTAAATATTGTTTGTTTCGTCACAATACCGGGTGGCTCTCATCCAGAAGCGCCATCAGCGCATCAATATCTTCCTCCTTTGTAGCCCAGCTGGTGGCAAATCTTACTACCTGATGATTTTCATCAATTTTATCCCAGCGGTCAAAGGATACCTTTTCCTGCAGTTTCTCTATTTCGTCGTCAGAAAGGATAATAAACTGCTGGTTGGTAGGGGAATCCAGGTAAAAGGAATATCCCCTTTCCCTGAAACCTTCCTTCAGCTTTTTGGCCATGGCTATGGCATGGGCGCCGATTTCAAAATACAGATTGTCCGTAAACAGCGTATCAAACTGAATTCCCAAGAGCCGTCCTTTGGCTGTCATTGCCCCATGCTGCTTCACCATGGTAATAAAATGTTTTGGGGTATTATTCTTAGTAAATACCACCGCTTCCCCGCACAAAGCTCCCACTTTTGTGCCTCCGATATAAAATACGTCACAGATTTCTGCAATATCGGAAAGGGTAACATCTGTTTCTTCGCTCATAAGCCCATAGCCCAGACGTGCCCCGTCCAGATAAAGGGGGATTTCAAATTCATGACATACACCTGCAATTTCCTGTAATTCCTTTTTACTGTACAAAGTACCGTATTCCGTAGGATGGGAAATGTAAACCATACCCGGAAATACCATATGCTCATGGCTTCCGTCCTGCCAGAAGGCTTTCAGAAGCTCCTTCAATTCCGCGGCCTGCATTTTTCCCTGATGAGCGGGAACTGTCAGAACCTTATGGCCTGTATATTCTATGGCGCCCGCTTCATGGACATTAACGTGTCCTGTCTGCGCCGCCACTACGCCTTCATACTTTTGCAATACTGCATCAATCACCACGGCATTGGTCTGTGTACCTCCTGTAAGAAAATAAACATCCGCTTCCGGACATTTGCAGGCTTCTTTTATTTTTGCTTTGGCGCTTTCACAATATTTATCATTACCATAGCCGGGAACCTTTTCATAATTAGTCTCCAAAAAGCGCTGTAATATTTTTTCATGAGCGCCTTCTAAATAGTCACATTCAAATGCCAACATACGTTTCAATTCCTCCTGTATTCAATCTAATTTACGCCATTCATAATACTCATGCACAAGGTTCCGGTATCCCCATTCCTTCAGGGTTTCATAACGGATTCGGTAATTTCCCTTATAGTGCCGTCCCGTAACCGTATATCTGATATACTGCTGCATATAAGCGTCAATTTCCTTCAGTCCCACATCCACTGTCAGATTAGGGAAAAACCATCTGTTCCAGGTAAATTCATCTCTTTCAGGGTCTTCTTTCATGCTTCCGTAGAATTTCCTGTTCATGGCACGGATAAATCCGATTGCCGCTTTTTCTCCCGAAAGCTGCTTTTTGTGCTGCCAGCGCCGCAGTGCCCGGGCTTTTCTTTTCATCTTTGCCTTGACCTTCCGTTTGGTATTATCCGACAAGTCAATTTCCCCGTTCCGGTAGCAAAAGCCAAGAAATTCCAGCGGCTCACCGGGTGCATATATATTTACTTTTTCAGGATTTACGGTAAGTCCAAGGGCTGACAGCCGGCTGTAAAGCTGCTGTTGTCTTTCCCTAAGTTCTTCCATGGTGTCTGCAAAAAGAAGAATGTCATCTGAATAGCGCAGATAAAGAACGCCCTGATTCTTAAAAAACCAATCCGTATCCATCAGATAGATATTGGCCAGAAACGGTGAAAAAGGCGTTCCTGCCATGGCGCCGTGATTTTCGGCAATAAGCTCTCCGTTTTGCCAGACTCTTTTTTCACGCAGAATATGTTCCAAAAGCTGATACAGCAAAGGGTCACTTTCTTCAACAAAAGAGAGCCCCGGCAAAAGCAGTTCCACATCAATGGAATTAAAATAATTGCTGATATCGGCTTTCAGGCAATAGCTTTTTCCTGCCCTTGTATCCGAACAAATGCGCCGGATGGCATCCCTGACTCCGAAGCCCCGCCGGAATGCATAGCAGTTATCACAGAATACTTCATCATACCGGAACAGATGAAATGCAACAAACTTCAGGAAAATCCCTTCATCTCCTTCAAAAGAATAGACAATTCTTTTTTTCCCGGTTCCCTCTTTATTCACAATTTTTTTCACGGGAAATCCAATGGGAAACTGCTGCTTTTTCCACGCCTCACAAAGAGGCAGATATGCCTTTTTTTCTATAAATTCACGGATATCCTTTTCTTCCTTTGCAGATAAATGTTGTTTTACTGTTTTATAAGTAAGGAAATCATACCAGCACTTTGCATTTTCCGCTTCCTCTATAATTGTTTTTTCCATCTGCTGCTCCTGTCTGTGCACACATTTTTCAGGCATCCTGTTATGCACAAAAAAAGAGAGAAACAGCTTTGAAGCAATAAAGCCGTGCTTATTGCCACCAGACTGAACATGCTCCCATTGCCCGCAAAATGCCAAATGGTACGGAACACGCTTCATCCCAGGCGGGCGCAACAAAAATTGCATTTCTCTCTTTTTTCCATAGATATGTCAAATATTTACTTTAAGCCGGTATAATATCATGAAGGCGCTGTGAGATATAACTGCTGCGGTTAGGCAGATGCATCAGAAAATGAACATACCCTATATTGCTGTTCTGGCAGGCAGCCTTCGACTGCAATACAATTTTTCTCTTATAATCATTGGGATTTTCCAGGATATTAATCAGTGCAAGCAGCTTACCGTCACGGTAAACGCCATAGCTGTATTTCCAGTCAATATCATATGCTCCGATTTCCGAAGCGCTGATTCCCTGACGCAGCTCACAATCACTCCAGTTTTCCGAAATGATTTTCTCAATACGCCCACGGACAACTGATGTATCATAACGGCAATCATCTTCATCGCTGTTCTTCGCTTTTCTTAAGGCCAGCTCGCTTTCCCATTTATCTTTGCCCTTTACCTGTACGCCTTTCTGAGCCAGAATATCCCTGGCACTGTCTGTTACAGTATCTGCCACACTGTCCATAACTCCGGAAATAATTTTTTTAGCTTCCTTGTTCAAAAGATTGTTTAGAAATCCCATACCAGTCTCCCCCTGAAACTATGTTATATGCAAATTATATTCGCATTTAAAATCATAACATATGCGCAATAATATGACAAGGAACATTCTCCTGCCTGTTCCCCAAAATTGCCTTTCTAAAGCTGCGGCAGTGTCACAGTTTTCCGGCTTTTCATCTTTTTCATCTGATAAAGATAAGCAAAAAACAACAGAATATCCGCCCCTGTCCATGCCAGTATTTCTCCAAAGAAAACACCTCTTTGTCCTATCATTTCCGTCAGAAACAGAGCACAGCCCACCCGCATAAAAAGCTGTACCATACTGGAAATCATGGGAAGGACAGTATTTCCCATGCCCTGAATGCAGGAACGCAATATGTATAGTAAATATAGAAGAGGAAAGAAAATTGCAAGAATAATAAGGAACTCATATCCTACCGCAATGGTCTGTTCCACTGCTTCCACATCTCCTGTTACAAAGCAGCCTAAAATCCGCTTTCCAAATACCAGCATAATAAAGGACATTACATAAGCTGTCAGAATTCCCAGCACACTGGCATCTTTCAGTCCCTTTCTGATTCTGTTTAAAAGCCCGGCTCCCATATTCTGGCCTGTATAGGAGGCAACTGCATAACCATAAGAGGAGGCTGCAATTTCCAGAAGCCCATACAGTTTATTTGCCGCAGTAAAACCGGCAATGAACAAAATGCCGAAACCGTTAATTACCGATTGGACAATGATGCCGCCAGTCCCGGTAATCATATTCTGAAGTCCTATGGGAAGGCTTAATGCAAGAAGATGCCTTATACAGGAAATATCAGGTTTTCTGCTTGCCTTATCCGGTTTTATAAAATTCATCTTCCAAAGTACTGCAAGACAATACAAAGCGGCAGCCGCCTGAGATATCATTGTTGCAAATGCGGCGCCCTGAATTCCCCAATGAAAAACCGCCACAAAAACAATGTCAAGAAAAATGTTGCAAAGGGATGCCGCCGTTACTGCTTTTAATGGAGCCCAACTGTCTCCTATGGCCCGCAGTATCGCCGCCAGAAGATTATAAAAAACGGAAACTGCAACTCCTCCGTACAGAATTTTCAGATAAGCAAAGGATAATCCGATAATATCTTCAGGAGTTTTCAGCAGCTGCAAAACCGGTCTGCACAGCAAAAGCCCTGCTGCTGTTAAAATAAGAGCTGTCCCTATGCTTAAATATGCAGAATGCACAACATCCTTCTCAAGTCCCTGCCTGTCATGCTTTCCAAATTTCTGGGAAATGCTGATAGAAAATCCCTGCGTAATCCCCTGCACGCATCCGAACATCATAAAGGTCAGCCATTCTGTGGCGCCCAGAGCCGCCAGCGCATTTACACCAAGGCACCGCCCCACAATCATGGTGTCCGCAAAGGTATACAGCTGCTGAAATACATTTCCCAGCATCAACGACAGGGCAAACCGGAATATCAATTTGCCGGGACTGCCCGTTGTCATATCTTTTACACCGGGTGAAATTTTAGTGCCAGACATATTTTTATCCTCTCAGGTTTCTTCTACGTCCAATATTTATCCATGTAGCTCTCTGCTTCTGCCTGTGAAAGCACAAATTTATCCTTCACTTTGACAAACGTTTCTTCTCTAGTCACTTCCAATTCTCTGCACACTTCTATCAACGCTTTAATGCCTTTACTGGTTCCTTCCTCTCTGAGTTCCTCCGCCCAATCCTGCATAGCCTTACACATATCCACTTTTCCTCCTTCTTCATCCATATTCCGAATCCGGTCCTCATTTTGACTGCAATATTCCTTCATTTTTTCCTTGCTCTGTCTGCATTTAAGAAACCCTAACAGTTCCCTGAGACCAGTCTCACAGTTTTCCTCTTTCAAATCTTCTAATGTAATCAGATTCATTTCATAATCTGTCACATAAGGCTTAAATTTAGCATTTTCTCCTTCTAAGTTTAACATATCATGCAGACTACGGCAGAACCTGCTGCCAAAGATTGACAGCAGGCTCCCTATATAGTAAATCCATTATTTATTCTGTTCTTCCTCTGCTTCAAACCTGCGGATTTCCTTTCTTGTATATCCGAATATGCTTGCCAGAAATCCAAGCACACCGGTGCACAGGAACATCACCGCCATTCCGCTTCCGGCGCCGCTCCCTACCAGATGCTGCAAGCTTAAGGCAAGAGGCGTTCCTTTCTGCATAAAGGGTTCAAACACATAGTCTGCAAGAAAACCGCCGAATAAAATCGCCACCGGAATGGTACAGTATTGTATGGCATTTCTGACCGAAAACACTCTTCCCTGAAGCTTTCTGGGAATTGTCCTGTACAGAATCACGTTCTGCCCCGCATTGATAAAAGGAATGGGTAAGCTGGCTGCAACTCCCGCTATTCCCCAAACGAAAACATTCCTGCCAAGCCCCATCAGAATATCACCGAACACAAAGGACAGCATTGCGGAAAAATAAATCATCTTCACAGGATGCTTTCCCTCCGGAAGCAGGGATACCAGAAAACCTCCTATAATGCCGCCTGCGCCAAGAATTCCGTTTACAATTCCCATAACATTCATGCTTCCGCTTCTTGCAAGGAGCATAGGCGACAGGATATTTTCATAGGTAAGCCTGGAAAAGAAATTCAGGAGTGCCATTGTCAGCATAATATAAAAAATTCCTTTATTTTCCTTTAAAAAAGCCATACCGTCAAAAAAGCCGTCAAAAGCCTTCGTTTTTTCCTTCTGCTGTATTTCCTCAGGTATTGCAATAAAGAACGCCAGAACTGCAAATGCCAGCAAAAAGCTTCCCAAATCAATGGCAAGCACCAGTTCAAGCCCTCCTGCGGAAAGCAGCGCCGCTCCAAGCACAGGAGAGAACACCATAACAAGATTGCCCGAAAAAGAAGACATACCGCTTGCTTTGGAAATCTTGTCCTCCGGAACCAGAATTCCCACTGCCACCGACTGTGCCGGGGACTGGTACGCATTCATAAATCCGATAATGGTATTCACAATATAAATATGCCATATTTCCAGATTTCCCGCGGCAAAAGTACAGAGGACAAAAAGCGAGCATATAGCGGCAATGGTATCGGATATCAACATAATCTTTTTCTTACTGTGCCGGTCTATAAAATCTCCCGCCAGGATACTTACTGCCACATAAGGCAGAAAATTGCAGAAAGTCATCAGCGACACTGCCATTGCCGACTCTGTTTTCGTGTATGCCCATATAATCAGGGCATAGCTTGTCATGGCGCTTCCCAGCTGGGATGCCGCCTGCGTAAGCCAAAAACGATAAAATGAATTCATATTCTGTTTGTCTTTCATTGAATTATCTCCTTTAATCATCATATTTTTGATTAAAAAGCAGAATCCAATGAAACCGGGTGGAAAACTATCAATTTAATTGACAACCGTATCTCTGCGCAGCGCCACCCCTTCATTCGATTCCGCACAGAGTCCGCCATCCAACTGAATTACCAAATGGCACATTTCCATCATCCTTTCTGTTACATTTACTTAAGTTTACCATAACCGGAAAACCACGGCAATTTCTTTTCAGCCAAAATTATGGGAATCTCCCCTTTTTCGCAAAAACACATTACTATTTGCAGGAAATTGCAGGAAATTTGCAGGAAAGCCTCCATTTTTTTATTGACATTATTTTCCTTTCATGCTATTCTTAAATTCCTTTCGCTTTTGATTCCCCGGGCAGCGGAACAAAGGTCCGGCAGGCACATCCGCCCGCTCCGCTGCCCGGGGAGTCAAAAGCGAAACAACAACTTCATACTTACCTGCGGTAATTCTCCGGCAAATTCCCGGAGATAGCAGACCGGCTTGGCAAGTTATAACTATTTATAATACTACCAGGAGGAAGCAGACATGATTACAATGCAGCATGTGCGCAAGACTTACAAGGTCTCTAAACGTGATGCCGGATTTTCTTCGGCATTCAAAGCTCTGTTCCACAAGGAATATGAGTACATTCACGCTCTCGATGACGTTTCTTTCACCATTTGCGACGGTGAAATGGTGGGCTACATAGGCCCTAACGGCGCCGGAAAGAGCTCTACGATTAAAATCTTAAGCGGTATTCTTACTCCGGAGGAAGGCACCTGCCTGATTAACGGACTTATCCCTTGGAAAAATCGAATTGAACACGTAAAAAATATCGGCGTAGTTTTTGGACAGCGCTCCCAGCTTTGGTGGGACGTGCCGGTTATGGATTCCTTTGAACTGTTAAAGGAAATTTACAAAATAAGCACTCCTTCTTACAACCATAATCTGGAGCAGCTTACCGATATGCTGAATCTCTCAGAATTATTAAAGACTCCCGTAAGGCAGCTTTCCTTAGGCCAGCGGATGCGCTGCGAGATTGCCGCCTCTCTTCTTCACGACCCGAAAATTTTATTTCTGGATGAGCCAACTATCGGCCTGGATGCCGTATCCAAACTGGCAGTCCGGGATTTTATCTTAAAACTGAATAAGGAAAAGAACACCACTGTCATTTTAACCACCCATGATATGCAGGATATTGAAGCCCTGACAAACAGAATTATTCTCATAGGAAAAGGAAGTATTTTACTGGACGGCACCATTGATGATATCCGGAAGGACTATGACAGCACGGAAGAAGCTCTGGCTGCTTTTTACCGCAGCCATAACATTTAAGGAGGTGCCCTATGAAAAAATATTTTGCATTTTTCAGGCTCCGCTTCAGTATGGGGCTGCAGTACCGGGCTGCTGCCCTGGCAGGAATTATTACCCAGTTTGTGTGGGGCACCATGGAAATCCTTATGTTCCGCGCTTTTTACCATGCGGATGCAAATGCCTTTCCCATGACCTTTCAGGCAGTCAGTTCCTATGTCTGGATGCAGCAGGCTTTTCTTACCCTGTTTATGGCATGGATGATGGAAAATGATATTTTCAGCGCCATTGTGGACGGAAATATTGCTTATGAGTTATGCCGTCCTATTGACATTTACAATATGTGGTTTTCCAGAAGCCTTGCCACCAGACTTTCAAAAGCCGTGCTCCGCTGTATGCCGATTTTACTGGCAGCACTGTTTTTTCCTGCCCCTTACGGGCTGATGCTGCCCGTAAGCCTGCCTGCATTCCTGCTCTTTTTTCTGACCCTGTTTCTGGGAACGGGAGTGACGGTTGCTTTTTGTATGCTGGTATATATGGCATGTTTCTTTACCATATCCTCCGCAGGCGTCCGCATGGTGGCTGTCTCTGTAGTGGAATTTTTTTCGGGAGCCGTAATTCCCCTGCCCTTTTTTCCTGACAAAATCCGCCGGATTATGGAAATACTGCCCTTTGCTTCCATGCAGAATGTTCCCCTTAGAATTTACAGCGGCGACCTGACAGGCAGCGCCATGGGACAGGCAGTTGCCCTGCAGCTTTTCTGGCTGTTTGCTTTAACGGGAATCGGAAAGCTCTTAAATGCCCTTGCCATGAAAAAAATCACGGTGCAGGGCGGTTAAAAGCGGATCCGGGGGTAATTACCTATATATCGGAAAACTATGAAAGGAGTCTTATATGAAATTATACGGAAAATATTTTATGATACATTTTAAAAGCACCATGGAATACAAAACCTCTTTTCTCCTGTCCTGTATCGGACAGTTTCTGGTGTCCTTCAACGTATTCTTAGGTGTATATTTCATGTTTCAGCGCTTTTCCAAAGTGGAAGGTTTTACTTATAATGAAGTGCTTTTATGCTTCGGCATTACCCTTATGGAATTTTCCCTGGCAGAATCTTTTGCCAGAGGTTTTGATATGTTTCCTAATATTGTGAACAAAGGAGAATTTGACAGAATTATGGTACGGCCCAGAAATGAAATTCTCCAGGTTCTCGGAAGCCGTATTGAATTCAGCCGCATCGGGCGCATCCTGCAGGCTGTGGTTATGTTTGTTTACGGCTTTACTGTCAGTGATGTGCACTGGAATGTGCAAAAAATTGCCGCCGTGCTGTTTATGCTGATTGGCGGAACCGTTGTTTTTGGCGGCATCTTCCTGATTTATGCCTCCATTTGCTTTTTTACATTGGAGGGGCTTGAATTTATGAATATCTTTACGGACGGGGCAAGGGAATACGGCAAATACCCTGTCTGCATTTACGGAAAAAGAATATTGCAGCTGAGCACCTTCGTTATTCCTTATGCCCTCATCCAGTATTATCCGCTTTTGTACCTTTTAGACCGGGGAAAGTCTTACTATATACTGCTTCCCCTGATTGCCTGCCTTTTTATTATTCCCTGTCTTTTGTTGTGGAAGCTGGGCGTACGGCATTATAAATCCTGTGGGTCATAACGCTTTCTGTCTTCACGGGTGTATCAGGCACAGCCCGGTTCCGAAGGACCGCTTATTGATACAAAGGCGTCCCGCACCCTTTCATGCGGAACGCCTTACTGATCTTTAATCTTATTTTCTCTTTACCGGAATCCAGATAGCGCTTTCATAATCCGGAGCCTGCACATCTCCCATAGCATACCATTCAATATTGAAACCGGCTGCCATTTCATATTCCGGATTATTAGGAAGCCATTCTCTGAAAATACGGGTATTTACCTTCTGCAGGGAATCCGGCATTGCTCCCACACATTCAAACTTCGCCCATTCATAACCGGGAATTTCAACCACCTTCATTCCCTCCGGCACCTTGCCTCCTTTGTAAGTTCCCGCAATCAGATACCGGCATTTCTGAGCCTTGGCATCATCCATACAGACACCGAATTCTCCTATCCCGCAGTCCGCTATTACCTGCTGCGTTTCCCCTTCAATATGCTTTGAAAAGAACACAGGCTGTAAATACTTCTCCCGTATCTCATCCCAGAACTTCGGCAGTTTCTGATAACTGTCCTCATAACCGCAAATTGTTTCAAATCCGATAAGCTTCATGGCCCCCATTTTTTCCACTGTAAAATCCATTTTATTTCCTCCTTTGATAATGACCTCAATAGTCAATGGAAGAAAGGTTTTAATTTCACAGGGCTTTTCCCGAAGCCGGGCTGGAGACAACCCATGAAAACGGGTGAAAGCCCTGGTAAAGCTTTCCGGGGTATCGTAGCCGTACTTATACGCCAAATCAATAATTTTCTCTTCCCGCTTAATGACTTCCAGTCCCGCCAGGTACAATCTCCTGTTTCTGATGTATTCCCCGATAGAATAACCAGTCATAATTTTAAAGCCCTGTTGAAAATAGAAAGGCGATATATGAACTGCCTGAGCTGTTTTTTCGGCGCCGATATCCTCAAGCAGGTGCTCCTCCATATAATCAATCGCTTTTTTTAAGCTGGCTGTCCATTCCATTTTCTTTTCCTTCCTTTCTCTGACTTATTACATAAACAGTCTATCGGAACCGGAAATATTAATCCTGTCTTTTCCTGCGGAAAAATGTCCTCATTTATTTTACCATATCTGCTTAAGCAGCCATATAATATTATCTCTTTTTCGAAAGCCTGAAACTGGTCAATGCAAAGAACAAAACGGTTGTCACCGCCATGACAAGAATGCTTACCCACAATCCCATTTCCTTTTCGCCTGCAAAAAACAGAACCCCGAGATTTTCCTTCACCGCCAGCACCATTTCTTCCGATGCCCCCTCAAAGGCTGCGTCCATAGACCTTTGCATCATCAAATTCCGGAACAGGACAGCCGCATGGGAAACGGGAAATATTTTCACCACCCACTGCACCGCACCAATCAGCATTCCGATAGGCAGATAAATTCCTGTTAAAAAGCCAATCAGCGTTCCCATAATGGTCTGCACAGTGCCGTAAGCGCTTACACTTTTAAATAAAGAGGAAAGAAACAGGGAAATGGATGTGTTCATTAAAACTGTCAGGGCAATTAACAAAAGCATTGCCGGCAGCGATGATAAAGGAATTCCTTCGCCTCCTTCCGCCACAATATAAACTTCCGCAAGTCCGAAAGCAATCAGAGTCATCACAATACCCACCGCATAGGCCGCAAGAAAATATCCCCCTGCCAGCTGCACTCTTTTTACCGGTGCCGCATAAAAATCCTTTTCAATCCTGTTATCCTTGTCCCTTACTACTGTCTGCAGCATGCCGAGAGTAGTGGTAAAGCTGGTAATAGCCAGAACTCCCGCCATAACCCAGTTATTCATGATTTCTCCTGCTTCCTCAATTTCCCCAAGGTCGGCTTTATAAACATCTCCAAGAAACAAAACGTAAAGGGCGAAAACTATAAGCACCCCAAGCAAAGAAAAAAAGACTGCCCACCTGTCACGTAAATAGATTTTTAAATTTCTTTTTGCAAATGCTGTCATTCCCTTATCTCCTTTCCTGTAATGCCGATAAACACATCATCCATAGTTCCTTTAATCACCGAAAAGTCCTGAAGATAATCCTTTAATTCATTTAAAACGGGCAATGCTGCCATGGTGTCCTCCAGTTCTATTTCAAAAATCTCAGCTGTTTTCTTATATTTCATTTTCCGCTGCTCAAGTTCAGCTTCCAAAAGCCCGGGCTGCTTTCCTTTTAGCAAAAGCCTGTCTGCAGCATACCTTTCCTTTAATTCAAAGGGCGTTCCCTTTGCCGCTATTTTGCCCTCATCCACCACAATGCAATAATCCGCTTCTTCAGCCTCTTCCATATAATGGGTAGTAAGAAATACCGTCATTCCCCTTTCTTTCTGCAGTCTTTTAATGATATCCCACACATTTTTTCTTGTCTGCGGGTCAAGCCCTGTAGTAGGCTCATCAAGAAACAGTATTTCCGGTGTATGAATCAGCGCCCTTGCTATGTCCGCACGCCTTTTCTGCCCTCCGGAAAGCTTTCCGTAAGGTCTTTTGATAAAACTGCCAAGCTGAACATCCTCCGTTACTCTTTTTACAGCTTCTTTGAGCTCCCTCTTTTCCATTCCGTAAAAACCGCCCCGAAGGAGCAGATTTTCTTCCACTGTAAGCAGCTCATCCAAAAGATTCTCCTGAAAAACAACACCTATACTTTTTCTGATTTTGTCATCCTCTTTGCCCAAATGATGGCCATTTACAATTACTTCTCCCTCATCCGGCTTTAAAAAAGTGCATATGGTATTAATGGTAGTTGATTTTCCTGCTCCATTGGGTCCCAGGAAAGCAAACAGCTTTCCCGCTTCCACATAAAAACTCACATCACTGACCGCCTTCACTTTTCCATAAGATTTGGATAAATGACTGACACTGATAATTTTCTCCGGTTCATATTGCTTCATAGATTCCTGTCCTTTCTTTATTACCTGTTTCCTGTACTATATTTCGGATATAGAATATTGTAAATACCTCAAAAAGCAAGTTGCTGCGCGTGCACCGTAAGTTGCAAAAAAAGACCGGTAAGCTGTAAAAGCCCGCCGGTCTTTTTATTATTCATGATTATTTCTCTTTCATTTTCTGCAGCTTATCATTAATGTTCCGCGCAGTCTCAAAATCCCAGGCAAAACAAACACCTCTTACCACAACATATACCAGAAGAATAATTCCGGCAAATACAATTCCCTGGAAAACAGTATGATACATATTCAGGTATCGTCCCATGACAAGCAATACTGCCTCCAACACCAGAAAGTGGAGAATCAGCCTTATATTCCATTGTTTTCCGGACAGCGCTTTGGAGGAATAAAAGAGAACTCCCGGCAGATCGCCTAAAAGGGCAAAGACTGCCATATCCTTAAAATAGCCAAGATTAAAAACCGAATCCGGATCAAATATAATGCAGTAAATCCATGTTCCCAGAAAGCAGCATCCATATATGACAAAATAACTGTTAACCATCCTTTTTAATAAATCCCGAAATTCCATTGTTCTTCTCCTAAACTCCGATTTTTCTTTTTAAATCCGACACATATTGTCTGGAAACCGTAAGCTTTTCTCCGTTTTCCATACACACCTCAAACCTTCCGCTTAGGGACGGCTTAATATAGGAAATTTTCATGGCATTGATAATTGTGGATTTTGATGCCCTGAAAAATCTGCTGCCCTGGGTCATTTCTTCAAATTCATAAAGCTTCAGCTTCGTTTCATATACCCTGGAGGCACAGTAAAAAAAAGATTTGTTATCCACTGTTTCAAAATAAAAAATATCCTGCAGGGCAATTCTGTGAATCTCATCCCCAACCGTCACCGCCAGCCTTTCCGAGGACAGCTTAAGTCTATGCAGAAGCGCCAGTATTTCTTCGTCTATTTCATGACACTTAATTAAGATTTCCTCTTCTTCATTTTCCGGTATTTCCTTAACCGATACTTTCACATTCTCACCGCCTGATATCTGTTTGTCTGTTCTGATAACAGTATACTGCCATTCTCATGAAAAAGAAAAGGATTTCTTTCAGTCTCCCCCCTTTCTCCACTATTAAAACATCCTCCACATATTTCCTTTCCATCTGATGCCGCGCCTTCCTCGTCTTTACTGTATCAAAAACAATGGAAAAATCGTAATCTTCCGGATACAGCTCCGCTGCCGCCACATGAAGCTTTACCCGTTTGTGATTAATATAAATTTTTTTATCCGGCAGCTGTACCCGCAGAATCCCTTTTTCATTCACAGGCTCACAGACAATCCCTATTTTTTTGTCCGGATAAACCATTACGCTGTCGCCCCGCTGAAACTTTTCTGTCAAAGGCTTTTGATGCACCTTCTTTTCTTTGCGGATATGCCTGTTTTGTTCCTTTTCCTTCCGCTCCATTCCGGCGCATCCTGCCTGCCGGGTTTCCTCACAAATCCCCTGTCCTTTTCTTTCGCAGACCTCCTGCTTCGTTTCCTCGCAGGTTCCCTGCACTTTTCTTCCGTAGGCTGCCTGTGCCGCCTCCTCCAGCATATATTCCGGCATGCCAAGCTTCCTTGCAATATAAAAAGCACAGCTTTCTCCCGCTTCCCCGATTACCAGCTGATACAAGGGCTTTAAGCTTTCCTTGTCAAAGGTCATTCTGGCATTTAACACACCCTCTTCTTTCTTTGCATAAACCTTTACTTCTGGATAATGAGTTGTTACCAGATACAGGGCGCCGCTTCTTTTCAGTTCTTTTAAAACAGCTATGGCTATTCCCATTCCCTCCGCAGGGTCTGTTCCGGAACCCAGCTCATCCATAATTACCAGACTTTCTCCATCCGCTTTTTTTAAGATAGAAAGCACATTTGTAATATGTGCTGAAAAAGTGGAAAGGTTTTCCGACAGATTCTGCCCGTCTCCGATATCGCACAAAATCAGATTGTTCATACAAATATCCGCTTTTTCACAGGCAACGTGGAGTCCGCATTGTGCCATAAGACAGTTCAGTGCTACCGTCTTAATGGCAACCGTTTTTCCTCCCGTATTCGGCCCCGTAATGATAATGCCGTTAATCCCTTTTCCTATTTCAAACTGCAAAGGAACATTGACCGATTTATCCATCAGCGGATGCCTGCCGCCGTTAATCCTGATAATCCGGTCTGTATTGATTGCCGGTTCTGACCCGTCAACCGCCATGCTGAACTTTCCCTTGGCAAATAAAAAGTCCAGCTTTTCAATAGTTTCATGATTCTGCCGCATTACCTCTGCCTTGTCGGAAAGCATGGCTGTCAAAGTATAAAGAATTCGCCTTTCTTCGTTTTCCTCATCTATTTTCAGTTCCTGTAATTCTTCATACAGCTTTGCCACCGCCGCAGGCTCAATAAACAGTGTATTTCCCGTAGAGGATTTATCTATTACACAGCCGCTGACCCGGAATTTATATTCCTTTTTTACCGGAACACAAATGCGCCCGTTTCTGGATGTACTGAAGCTGTCCGACATACATTCTTTATTGGCACGTATTACGCTGTCTGCTTTTTCCTTCATTTTCGCCTCCGCTTTGTCAATTCCCTCCCGCAATGATTTCAGTAATCTGGAGGCGTAATCATCCACCCTTCCTCCTCTGATTTTTTCATTCAGTTCTTCTCTGATTTCGTCCAGGGAATCCAGATTTTCTTCATAAAAGGGAAGCCCTATTTCAAAGCTTTTTCCTCTGCTTAAATAGTCCTTAAGCCTCCTTACCGCAGTCAGCGTAATTGCAATTTTCTCAAGCTGCTCCGGGATTAAGCATCCTCCTTTTTCTGCAGTTTCCATCAGCTGCCCCATTCCTTCCAAAGCCGTAACAGGCGGAGTTCCGCACCTTTCCAGCATAATTCTGGCTTCTGTAGTTTTCCGCAGATTTGCTTTTACTTCCGCTTCTGATAAGCTTGGACAAAGTCCCCTTATCTGCTGTTTAGCCTTTTCCGTACACGCCATCTCCTGCAACTGTTCTATTACCTTATCAAATTCCAGCATTTTCGCTGAAGGTGTTTCATAAAAATAATTTTCTTTCATTTTTCCTCCATTCCATACAATTACATTTATACATATTTTCAGAATGCCAAACGAAATATGTCTGTCAGGCTGCTTTATCGTCAGGCGCAGTCCGGCTTTGCCGGACACACGCGCAAAAAAAGCACAGCCTGAAACGGCTATGCTTTTAAATTCACGATAATAAAAAGCTTGCAGAGCGTACTTTCTATATGTCCACTGTGTACAATTTCTGTTTCTCATTACGGAATATGAGGAAAGAAAGAAGTATATATAAGCATTTCGTAAGGCAGATAAAAGGATATAACTATAGCCCAAAACCGCATACAGTTATTCCCACAACTGTTTAGTTGTTTGATTTCTCCATTTCTACCACGCTTAACATACATTCCCTCTCTTTCATTTCATTCTGAGCATTAATATAATTCATCAAAGCTGTATTGTCAAGGTATATAAAAAAGAATACCATCTAAAAAGATATAAAAGCAGGTCTCTTTAATGTATCTTTTTGATTACTTTTCACTTCTGAGAAGTACAAAATTTGCTGAACATGCCGGTACAACAATACTTCCGCCCTTCTCCTTCACCTCTCCGCCATAAGAATAAATATGCTCTTTCAGCTCCAAATCACACTGAAATTCCTCTTCCCTGTTGGAAGGATTGAGGATAACAAGGATTTTTTCCTCTGCGGCGCTTCTCATATATGCAAAAGGATAAGTTTCTTTCCTGGCATATACAAAATCAATTTCTCCCTTGCTCTGCAAAGCCTTGTGGGATTGTCTTATCTTAATCAGCTTTTTAATCTCATGGTAAAGAGAATCTTCATCCACCTGCTGCTTTTGCACTGTAGGCCTGTCCGCACTCTCATCCTGTCTGATGTAAAGCTTTTCCTTTGCCGCGCAGCTGAAACCTGCATTCACTCCGTCATCCCACTGCATGGGGCTTCGGGAACCTGTCCGGTTATAGCCGCCTTCCACAGAGGTAAGGTTTTCCAGATAGCGCATGCCGATTTCATCTCCGTAATATATGAAGGGAGCGCCCGGCATGGAAAGCAGGAATGCAAAGGCAATCTTCATATCCTCTTCATCCAGCAGATAGGAAAGCCTGCCCATATCATGATTTCCCGAAGGAATACAAATCAGTCCTTTTTTTTCGGACTTTTCATAGTTTTCTTTATATTTAGCTGCAAACTCTGAAATATCTCCTTTTCCTTCTTTATTAAAATATGGATGTTCACAGCGGAACAAATCATTATAGTGTGAAGGGCCGAAGTGCAGAAGGAAATCCATATGAAATCCGCCCTGCAGCGACTTATCCGGCTCACCCCATTCGGAAACCATGGCTGCCTCCGGAAATTCCTCATCCAAAAAGCTCCGTACCTTCTTCCAGAGAGCAATGGTGCCCTTTCCGTCTTCATCCTGTTTAACTAAGGAACCTGCCATATCCACACGGAAACCGTCACAGCCCATGGTGAGCCAGAAACGCATAACATTTTTCATCTCTTCCAGAGTTGCTTTAGGTCCCTCATCCTCAGGTGACATCTGCCAGGGTCTTGTAATCTTATAATATCCATAATTCAGGGCCGGCTGGGAAGAAAAGAAATTCAGGGCGCAGGAACCGTCCCTGTCGGAAATTCCCCTAAGACTGCCCATATCCTCCGGGGCTTCCCAAATGCTGTCTGTCCAGATATATCTGTCCGTATATTCATTCTTTTCCGGCTTCATGGATTCCTTAAACCATTTATGCTCCACAGAGGTGTGCCCCGGCACCAAATCCAGAAGAATATGCATTTCTCTTTTATGCACTTCTTCAAACAATTCCCTGGCATCCTCATTAGTTCCGTATCTGGGCGCAATGGTATAATAATCCGCCACATCATAACCCGCATCCCCAAATGGTGACAAAAAACAGGGATTTATCCACAGCGCATTACATCCTAAATCTTTAATATAATCAAGCTTTGAAATAATTCCCTGAAAATCTCCTATACCGTCCGCATTGGAATCCTTAAAGGACTGGGGATAAATTTCATAAAAAATTGCATCATCAAGCCATTTTGCCATAGTTGTGCCTCCTTCATTGTTTATCAATATTTTACTATAAACTTAAAAGTCCGTCCATAAAAAAGCTTTTCCTATGATTAAACGATTGCCTTTTTCACTAAACAGTGTTATTATTTTAACGAAGTGTTTATTTTTAATTTAAAATATAACAAATTACACGAGGTGAAAAGAAATGAGTAAAACATTCGCTGATTTAATTGCCAAGGTTAATGAATGCGGCACCAAAAAGGTAGCTGTTGCCGTAGCTCAGGATTCCGCTGTACTGGAAGCAGTAAAGGCTGCCCAGGAAAGAAAAATTGCAGATGCTATCTTAGTCGGTAACGAGAAGGAAATTAGAGAAATCGCAGCATCCCTCAATATGGACTTAAACGGTTTTGAAATTATTAACGTAGAGGACAAAACCGAAGCGGCTCTTACCGCTGTTAAGCTGGTTCATGACGGAAAAGCCGATATGTATATGAAGGGGCTTATTGACACAAAGGGCTTCTTAAAGAGCGTACTTGATAAAGAGGTTGGTCTTCGTACCGGCAAGCCTTTATCCCATGTATGCGTATTTGACATCGAAGGCATTGACCATCTTCTTTTCTTAACTGACGTGGCATTTATTCCCTATCCTACACTGGAAGATAAAGTAAATATTATCAATAACACCCTTGAAATCACCAGGGCCTGCGGCATTGAAAATCCCAAGGTAGCTCCTCTTGCTGCTGTTGAGGTTGTAAATCCCAAGATGCCTGTTACCGTAGAAGCAGCAGAATTGACACAGATGAACAAAGACGGCAGGATTACCGGATGCATCGTTGACGGTCCTTTATCCTTAGACCTCGCCATTGATCCCGAGGCTGCAAAGCATAAAGGAGCTACAGACAGGGCAATCCAGGGCGATGCTGATATCCTTCTTTTCCCCGATATCCATGCAGGAAACCTTGTTTACAAATGTCTGGTACATACCGCAAAGGTGGTTAACGGAAATATCCTTACAGGAACCAAAGCTCCTGTTATCTTAACCTCCCGTTCCGATGATTTTGAAACCAAGGTAAATTCCATTGCTTTAGGCGCTGTAGTTGCTGAAGCAATGAGCAAAAACGCTTAATATAGTTCAATAATCATGTATTCCATTAATTTATAAGCCGCTTAAGCGGCAGAAGGAGAACTTAAAATGGCTATTAAAAGTTTAATTATCAATCCCGGTTCCACTTCCACCAAAATCGGCGTATTTGAAGATGAAACCTTATTATTTGAAGAAACCCTTCGTCACTCTACCGAGGAAATCGCACAGTATGCTTCCATCGTGGATCAGAAGGATTTCAGAAAGCAGATTATCCTTGACTTACTGGAAGAAAAAAATTTCGATATCAATTCCCTTCAGGTAATCGTAGGCCGCGGCGGTATGTTAAAACCTATTCCCGGAGGCACCTATGCTGTCAGCGACGAACTGCTTGAGGATTTAAAAATCGGAAAACAGGGACAGCACGCTTCCAACCTGGGTGGTATTTTAGCAAGGGAAATCGGTGATTCCATCGGCGTACCTTCCTATATTGTAGACCCTGTTGTTGTAGATGAGCTGATGCCCATTGCCAGATATTCCGGCGTACCTGAGCTGCCCCGTACCAGCGTATTCCATGCACTGAACCAGAAGGCTGTTGCCAAGCGCTATGCCAAAGAGCAGGGTGTCTCTTACGAATCTCTTAATCTGATTGTTGTTCACATGGGCGGCGGCGTTTCTGTAGGCGCACACGAAAAAGGCCGTGTCATTGACGTGTTCAATGCCTTAGACGGTGACGGTGCTTTCTCCCCCGAAAGAGCAGGCGGTGTTCCTTCCGGCGCACTGATTAAAATGTGCTTCTCCGGTGAATACACTGAAAAAGAGGTTTATAAGAAAGTTGTAGGCGGCGGCGGTTTCAATGCTTATCTCGGAACAAATGATATGCGTGATGTTGCAAAAATGATTGAAAACGGCGATGCTCATGCAGACGAAATCCGTGAAGCCTTTATTTTACAGGTAACTAAAGACATCGGTTCCATGGCCTGTGTTTTAAAAGGAAAGGTTGACCAGATTATTGTAACCGGCGGCATTGCATATAACAAAGATGTTGTTAATAAAATGCAGGAAAGAGCCGGCTTTATCGCTCCTTTCACCGTATATCCCGGCGAAGATGAACTTCTTGCTTTAACCCAGGGAGCGCTGCGTGTTATGAACGGCGAAGAAAAAGCTATGAAGTATTAATCGCTTTTCATTATCATGAATAAAAGGTATACCGCATTGCAATTTCATTTTCTTTGCGGTATACCTTTATTTTTTTAATTCATGACAGAAAAAATGCGATTTTGAAGTATCCGTTTTTCATCACAATATCTAATTTTGATGGTTTAACGCAATACCAATCAGCCGGTCGGCATGGTCTGCCATAAAGAGCGGAATATTCAATACATCACCATCCAATTTCAAGTTATCCAAAGAAAATCTGATACGCAGTTTCACCTTATCTCCAAACAGCTCTTTAAACTTTTTAAGGCTTTTACTGGCCGTATTTGCTTCTGATTTAACTTCTACCGGAAAAAGGTCATTGTCCCGTTGAATCAGAAAATCAACCTCATAAGGAGGATTGCTCTGACTCCAATACCGGGGCGGGACTTCAAATTGGGTTATCAGGGTCTGCAGAACATAGTTTTCCGTTAATGCCCCCTTAAACTCTGTAAATAAACGGTTGCCTTCACCAAAAGCCGTGGGGGCAAGCATTGCCAGACGGCGAAGCAGACCCACATCCACAAGATAAATTTTAAAAGCCGACAAATCATCATAAGCAGAAACCGGAAGTCCGGGAGCACTGCTGCGGTATACTTTGTGTACCAGCCTTGCATCCACCAGCCATTGCAGCGCATCCTCATATTCCCTGGCTCTTGCTCCTTCTTTAACTACTTTATAGATAAATTTTTTATTCTCTCTGGAAAGCTGGGAAGGTATTGACTTCCAAATCATTGAAATCTTCGGAAATTCATTAATGTCAGGATGCTTTGCGAAATCACGCTCATAGGCGCCTATAATGCCAGACAGCGCTTCCTGCATAGCACTGATATCACGTGCCTGTGTCCACATCAGTACGGATTCCGGCATTCCCCCTGTAACGTAATACATCTTCATTTTCTCATACAAAGGATTAAAAAATGCATCCGGCAGCGGTTCCAGAGTCTCAACAGTGTCCAAATAGGCAGCAAGATTTTTATCGCCATTAGCAAACAGAAACTCTGTAAAGGTCATGGGATCAATCTGCATAAAATTCACTTTACCTACCGGAAATGAAGAAGGCTTCGCTAATGCAATTCCAAGCAGGGAACCTGCACAGGCAATATGATATTCCGGAGCATTCTCGCAGAAGTATTTCATGGAATTGATAACCTTGGGACAATCCTGCACTTCATCAAAAATAATCAGGGTCTTTTCCGGTAAAATTCTTTGTCCGCTGGCCAGCATCAGGTTCTGCAGAATTCTGTTCACATCCTTTGTTGTTTCAAAGAATTGTCTGTATTCCTCGTTTTCATCAAAATTAAAATAGGCGGTATTTTCATAATGCCGTCTGCCAAATTCCTTTAAAACCCAGGTCTTGCCTACCTGACGCACTCCTTTTAAAATCAGCGGTTTCCGATAAGGAGAATTCTTCCAGTTAAGCAGTTTTTCCAAAATAGTCCGTTCCATCTTACACGTCCTTTCACATAACTATATGGATTTTAGTGATTTTAATCACACTTTTATTATATATTAGTGTGGTCAAAATTCAATAGCTTTATTATAATTATTGACTGCAAAGCTGCAAAACGGGCAGAGATATTTTACATCTCTGCCCAAAAACAAATCCCCTGATTCACAATTTCTATTAATTACTGGTCTGCACCGTCAATCTCCTGCCAATCCTTCTCAATCTTGGCAATGGTATCTTCCCTGCTTGCACTTCCTTCTACATAAGACTGGAAGCTTTCGCCAAATGACTGCCAGAAAGCATCGGAAGAATAAGTTGTACCAACATTTCCGGCGCCATTTGCTTCCATATTTTCCATAGAAAGCTGTACCATAACACTGGAGTATACTCCGTCAGTATCAATAGAAGGAACTCCGCCTACAGTTACTGACAGCCAATTCCGTCCGAAATCTGATGTAAACCACCAGTTAATAAAATCAAGT
The DNA here is from genome assembly GCA_017621815.1 of Lachnospiraceae bacterium. Taxonomy (GTDB): domain Bacteria; phylum Bacillota; class Clostridia; order Lachnospirales; family Lachnospiraceae; genus Suilimivivens. The sequence continues at coordinate 45,353 of JAGASK010000014.1, forward strand.
ACTTCCTGTAAATGCTCTGAATCCTTATTCACACGGAGAGCCTGGCTTGCACCTGCCGCAATCTGGCACTGGGCAGGGTCATCGCTTACCGGATATCCGCCGTAATTGATATTCATTTCAGGATTAATAGCAAGAAGGGAAGCTTCCGCCCAGGGTCCCATTCCAAGTCCCATGGCTGCCTTTCCTGTAGCTAAAGCTGCCTGCATGGACGCTAAATCGGATTCCAGAGGCTTTGACTCACAATTCGCCTTTACAATATCAACAAACCGGAACATATTGTCATTCATCATCTCATGGTTATTTAAAGAATCTGCTCCCGATTCCATATCGCTTACAAAAGCTGCGTAATTATCCACTGATTCTGTCAGGAAGGGAATCAGGCTCTGCTTAAATACCCACCATTCTGCCCAGCCGCATGCAAAAGGCTGAATTCCTGCGGCCTGCAGTTTTTCACAGCATTCCTCAAGTTCGTCCAGAGTTGTAGGAAGACTTGTAACTCCTGCAGCATCAAGACAATCCTGATTATAGATAATGCCGTACTGGTCACCTACATAATGGAAACCGTAGCATCCGTTTCCTGAAGCATCCACCATGGAAGCCTGAATAGCGGGAAGCAGGGCTTCCTGAACCGGCTGTCCTGTTAAATCATAGGAATATTCCTTATAAGTCTCAATTTCTTTTCCTGCTGTTGAAGCAAAAATATCGGGGCATTCTCCTGCATTCAGTTTTGCCTTTAACATAGTAGGATAATCATTCTGTGTTGTTTCATAGTTAATAGTGACATTAGGCTTTACGTTTTTGTATTCTGCAATCAGCGCATTAATGGCATCTGCATATTCCGGACTGCTGATGAACATATATATTTCAACTTCTTCCTCATCTCCTGAGGTTTCTGCCGGGCTTTCAGCCTGGGCTGTTTCCGTCTCTGTCTGCTCCGCCTGAGTGCCGCTGCTTTCCGTGCCTGCGCTTCCTCCTCCGCAGCCTGCCAGTGCCGTCACAGTCAAAGCTGCACACAATAATGTTGCAAGTAACTTCTTTTTCATACATTTCTCTCCTTTTCTTATTTTTAACAGGATGCCGCTTTAAGCATTTAACCTTTTACCGCTCCCGCTACAACGCCTTCCACAATATATTTCTGAAGAAAAACAAAAATAATCACTGAAGGCAGAATTGCCAGAACCATTGCCGCCATGGCGTAATGCCATTGTGTATTAAACTGCCCTACAAAGCTGTATGCTGAAAGCACCAGCGTTTTGGTATCATTGGAACCATTTACCATTAACAGCGGCAGCAGGAAATCATTCCAAATCCACATAACATCTATAACAATAACCGTAAAGGTCACTGATTTCAGCAAAGGAAAAATAACAAACCCATATGTCCTTAAAGTTCCCGCACCATCAATAAATGCGCTTTCATCTATTTCTCCCGGAATCGTTTTCATAAAGTTATAGAAAATAAAGGTTGCCATCGGGATTCCAAACCCCCAATACTGAATTCCAAGACCTATTTTGCTTCCTGAAAAATGAATTGTGGTCATAACCTTAAGCAGCGATATCATAATCGTCTGAAAAGGAATCAGCATGGGAGTCGTAATGATCGTCCTTGCGATTTTTGTATATTTGTTTTGCTTTCTGTCAAGAATATAAGCAGCCAGGGAAGAAAATACAATAATGCCGGCAATTCCGATAACCGTAATTTGAACAGTATTTAAAAACAGCTTCCCATACTGCATTTTTTCTATTACATAAGAAAAATTCCCCCATTCGACCTTGCTTGGCAGCTTAATTACATCTGTAACTACCTCTCCAAAGGGTTTCACAGCATTAATACACATCAGAAAAATGGGATATACATAAACAAGCGCAAGCAACATCATTATAATAACTAAAACTGACCTTTTGATTTTTCTTTTCTGCTTCAAGCTCATTTTATCCCGCCTCTCTTTTTCTTTACACTAACCTTTTCTTCACGATTCATAAGCTGCATTACCAACTGCGTAATGACAAGTACGATTATAAAAAATATAATTGCCTTTGCAGAACCAAGGCCATAATTATTCCTTTGGAAAGCTTCCCTGTAAATATCCATAGTGGCACTGTAGGTAGCATCTCCCGGTCCTCCTTTTGTCAGAGCCAGAATAATATCAAAGACTTTAAGCGAATTGGTAAGTGACATAAAGATGCAGGTAACAATTGACGGTTTTAACAGCGGCAGTGTTACCATGAAAAATTTCTTAAAGCTTCCTGCCCCGTCAATGGTGGCTGCTTCCAGTACATCTGTAGGCACGGCCTGCAGACCTGCTATGTACAGCACAATGTAAAAACCAAGCGACTGCCATACTCCCACGAAAACCACCGAATAAAATGCCAGTTTACTGCTGCCCAGCCAGCTCCAATCAAGAAATCCCAAAGAAGTTTTTTCATATAATACCGCAAATCCCTGGGAAAAAATAAATTTCCATATAAAACCCACGATCGTCATGCTCATAATATAGGGAATGAAAAACAAGCTGCGGACAACACTCACTCCCCGGAACTTTTGTGATAATGCGGCTGCAATAGCCAGTGCCAGAACATTAGCCAGTATCATAAACAATATAGTATACCTTATGGTAAATCCCATACTTGTTATAAATCCGGATGACTTGTCAATCAGAGTTTTATAGTTTTCAAGTCCTATAAAGACCGGCTCCTTGGCAATTCCATTCCACTTGGTCATGGAATAATAAATGCCCATAAGAAAGGGAATATAAAAAACAACACAGACCAGAAAAACAGCCGGTACGGTAAATATAATACTTTCAAAATATTCCTTTTTCTTTCTTCCCATTATATCCCCTCCATTTTTATGCCGCTGCATTTATGAATTATTATAATTGGATTTATATCACAAAAAAATAGAATTTTCGAAACAAAATGTTGTAATATTTTTCCTGTTTTATCTTTTTCCTTTTGTTTTTGAAAGTAATATTGTATAGTTATTTTAGAAAACACGGCTTATTGATTTGTATACTTTGAACAGGGGGATTCTATGAAAAGTAAAATTGCTCATCTCATCAATCGTATTCCTTTATGGATGCAGTTATCTTTTTTTATGCTCATTATTTCTACTGCTACCATACTCACGCTGATTTACCGCAATTTTACATCCATCCGCAATCTGACAATCACCAACCAGTTTTCCCTTTCCACCAGTCTGCTGGATCTTGAAATTGAGAATCTTGACCATTATATCGCTGACCTGGCAACCTTTTGTATTCAGCCATATTACGATTCCTCTTTTACCCGCATGATTAACCAAAAGACTCCTGCAACACCGGAGCAGCTTGATTATGCCAAACAGCAGATGTTTTACTACTACTATACCCGAAATGACATACAGGAATATGAATTATACCTGATAAACCAGGATATATCCATTGGCCGTACAGCAAATCAGGAGCATATCAGCATCCAAAGCGCTCCTTGCTTTGATACGAAGGCAGCTTCCGCACTGTGCTCCATGGACTCCATGCATCAGGCAATTGTTTCCTGTCCGGAAACAAATTCTTTTTTTACCTATTATCATTCGCTGTTTCAGGTAAAAGGACAGGTGCAGCAGGCCATTGTCCGGTTACAGATTAATACCTCATACCTTGATCAGATAATGAAAAACCATATCGGAAGCAATAATATTCTTGTTATTTTGAACAGCAATGATGATTTCATTTTTTCCAGCGATACCTCGCTTTTTTCGGCAGAAAATAATATCTCCGAAATTCTGGATACGGAAAGCACTTTAAAAAACGGAGCAAAAACCGTACGCATTCAAGGAAACAGTTATCTGCTGATAAATGCTGAAAGCAGCAAGACAGGAATGCAGCTTATTAATTTTATACCGCTTTCCTATATAGACTCGGAGCTTGGCAATATCTGCTCCTATATGTTTATAAATGGTTTCCTGATATGGTTCATTACCGTTCTGGCAATTTACTTATTTGTATATCTGCTGACGCTACCTTTGAAGCTGTTGTCAGCAAGAATGCAGCAGGCAGGTTCCGGTGATTTTCATACCTTCCCGGAAATGAACGGAAGCAGCGAAATTGCGGAGTTGTCAGGCAGTTTCAATTCCATGCTGTCCCATATTGAACAGTTGATTCAGCAAAATTACATTGCGGAAATAAGTGAAAAGAACGCCCGGCTGACAGCCCTGGAAGCGCAGCTGAATCCACATTTTTTGTATAATACTCTGCAGGCCATATCTACGGAAGCTCTTATCAATGACCAGCCGAAGATTCACCAGATGATAACCAATCTGGCTTCGAATCTGCGTTACACTATAAAGGCGGGGGATCTTGTTCCGCTGAAAGCGGAACTGCAGTACCTGTCGGATTACGTATATTTACTTCAAATGAGAATGGGCAGTGCATTGCTTTTTGAAATCACAGCAGAACCCGGGCTGGAAAATTATTTAATTCCGAAAATCAGCCTGCAGGCTCTGGTTGAAAACTCCATTATACATGGGAAAAGCGCAGATAAAGAAACGATTCAAATACAGGTCAGCATTAAAAAGCTTTCTGACGAACGTCTGCAGATAAGCGTTCTGGACAACGGATGCGGCATATCCAGACAGCAGCAGGAAAAGCTGCACAATGACTTCCATATGGCAATGACAGCTGAGAATCCCGGCGGAATCGGCCTTTCTAATTTATATGTAAGGCTGCACCTTTTATATAATGCCCCGGCAGATTTGCAAATATATTCCGAGGAAGATAAATACACAAATATTGTTCTTACTCTTCCGTGCGTAGACTGAAGGAGATTTTACCAATGTACAGATCACTGATTATTGATGATGAAAAACCGGTACAGATTGCCATCAGCAAATTGGGAAAATGGCATCATTATAATATTAAAATGCCTGAGACTGCAAACAATGGCTCTCAGGGTTTGAAAATTATGCGTGAAATCCGTCCTTCTATCGTATTTGTTGATATGAATATGCCTATTATGGACGGATGCAGCTTTCTTAATATTGCCTCAAAGGAATTTCCCGACTGCAAATTTATTGTGGTAAGCGGATATGACAGCTTTTCCTATGCCCATCAGGCACTGCGCTGCGGAGCAATCGATTATCTTCTGAAACCCATAGAGGAAAAATCTCTGAACGCCGCCATTGAAAAAGCGCTTTCACAGATTAATCCCGAAGGAACTTTGCCCGGGAATGCAAATATTTCAGAAACACTCTCTCCCAATGATGTTATTCAAAATATACGGGAATATATTGAGAGCAATTATTGCCAGAATTTTAAGATATCTGTTTTTGAAGAAAAATACCATTTTTCTTCCGCCTATCTGACTAAGCTTTTCCGTTCAACCTATGGTTATTCCATTTATGAATATGTACTGAAAATTCGTATGGAGCGCGCAAAAGAACTTTTAGAAAATCCTGATATAAAAATACTTGATATTTCAGAACGGCTTGGCTATACAGATAATCATTATTTCAGCAAGGCTTTTAAGAATTATTACAACATTTCCCCCAGCCAGTACCGGAATGATTATCTGAAAAGCAAACAGCCATAAGAGTCACTTACCTGTCGTGGGTTGATCTTGCCAGCAGCAGAAACATAGGGAAAATCTCCAATCTTCCCGTCAGCATGACGATGGACAAAAGCACCTGCGCCCAGTCAGAGTAAACGCTGAAATTGTTCATGGGGCCTACCAATGCCAGACCCGGTCCTATATTATTAAAACAGGACAGCACTGCAGTCAGATTTGTAGTCAAATCCAGCCCGTCCAATGACAGAATCCATGTAAATACACAGATTAAAATCATGTAGGCGGCAGCATATACCTTAGTGGAATTAAGAGTTTGTTTATCCACAGGCATATCATCCAGTCTTACAGTAATCACAGCCTTAGGAGTGATGATTCTCCTGATTTCGGCAAAAAAGGATTTTACCAGTATAATAACACGGGATACCTTAAAACCGCCTCCCGTAGAACCTGCGCAGGCACCGATAATCATAAGCAGCACAAGAGTATGTTTGGAAAGCTCCGGCCAGAAATTATAATCCACAGTAGCAAATCCTGACGTGGTTATAATACTCGACACCTGAAAGAAAGCATCCCGCACGGCTCTTCCAACGCCTGCTGCCTGATTCAGTATGTTAATGGAAATGACTGCTGTTGCCAATGCCACAATTCCAAGATACACCTTTACTTCCTCCGATTTCAGGGCATCCTTAACTTTACCCAGCAAAATCAGATGATAAATATTGAAGTTAATTCCGAAAAGCAGCATGAAAATTCCAAGAACAATTTCTATGTAAGCGCTGTTATAGCCTGCAATCCCTGCGGAGCTGACTGCAAAACCACCCGTACCGGCAGTTCCGAATGCAATGCAAAAGCTGTCGAATACAGGCATTTTGCCGAAAATCAGTAAAACTAAAAGAACCAGTGTCATTACGGTATAAATGCCATACAGAATCATGGAAGTGGTACGCATTCTGGGAACCAGTTTTCCCGCTGTAGGACCGGGTACCTCCGCACGCACCAGATGCATGGAATTATCATTGTCCATAGGCATAACCATCAGCACAAAAACAAGCACTCCCATACCGCCTATCCAATGGGTAAAGCTGCGCCAGAAAATGATGCCGTGCCCAAGGTTTTCAGGCTCGGCAAGTACGGAAGCCCCGGTGGTGGTAAAACCGGATACAATTTCAAAAAGAGCACTCCAGTAGGAACGGAATCCTCCTGCAATATACAACGGAACAGCACCTACCAGGGAAATAATAATCCACGCCGATGCCACAATAAAATAACCGTCTCTGCTGCTCATTCTTCTGTCCGACTGTTTTACTGTAGAAAAAAGACCTCCGATAATCACAGCCGGAATAATCGTAAAAATAAATGCCGGTGCATCTCCGTCCCCATAACCGAGGGCTATCAAAAATGCCGGTATCATAAGAACCGCTTCAATTAAAATAATTTTTCCGATAAAACTGATAATTTTACGTTTATTCATAATCCTTACGCCTTTCCGATATTAAATCCGTCTGCTCACTTTTTAAGAAGCAAAAATATCTTCCAGACGCGCAATCTGTCTGTTTATGGATGCAACAAGCACTGAATCGCCTGCTTTAATTACATCATCACCTCTGGGGATGATAGTTTTAAAATCCCTGATAATACAGCCAATCAGCATATTTCTCTTCATTTTAAGATCCTTAAGAGGAACCTCAAGATTTTGGTCATTCTCATCAACTTTAAACTCTATAAATTCTATTTTTCCATCCATCAGCCGGTACAAAGATTCCACTGCATCATTATCCTCAGCATTCAGCAGCGAGCGGCTGTATCCCAGAATACGGTCTGCCGCAACATCCTCCCTGGAAATCGTGCAGATTTTACTTTCAGAAGAAAGCACCTTTAATCTGGACTTTGCATTGATTCGGGAAATCACCTTGCCGATTCCCTGGGATTCCCCATACATGGCAGCAATCAGATTATATTCATCATTATCCGTAAGCGCAATAAATGCATCCGTGTTCTGAATATCTGTCTGTGACATGGAATCAAAATAAGCAAGTGCGTCATCGCAGATTACATTGATCCTGGAAATCGATTCGGAAATCTCCGTTGCATATTCTTTATTTTTCTCAATTAATGTGACCTTGGAACCCTGCTGCAAAAGCGCCTCCGCAAGATAGTAGGAAATCCTGCCTCCTCCTGCTATCATAACCGATTTTAGAGGCTTTACCGGAAGCTTAAGCTTTCTGAACGCCTTTCTCAGTTCCTCGGCGGCTCCTGTCATATATAAAACATCGCCTTTGCAGATAACAGTATCACCTTTCGGAACAAATGCTTCTCCCTGCCTTACTACCGCACAAATCAGAAGATTAATTCCCATGCTTTGAGTAATTTCAATCAAAGACTTTCCATTCAGCGGGCTGTCCTCCCTGACGTTCATTTCCACAAGCTCTGCACGCCCTTTTGCAAAAACCTCCACCCTTGTTGCCAGTGGAAAGCGCAGAAGCCTTCCGATTTCCATAGCCGTTGCCAGCTCCGGATTAATAATCATCGAAAGCCCCAGTTTGTCTCTGTAAAAACGGTTCTGCCTTGCATAATCCACATCCCTGATACGTGCAATAGTATGCTTTGCTCCCAGCATATGGGCTGTCAGGCAGCTTAAAATATTCATTTCATCGGTATCTGTTACTGCAATAAAAATATCTGCGTTGTCCGCGCCGAGTTCCTGCAATGTAGCATAAGAAGCGCCGTTTCCCTCATAACAAATAATATCCATGGAATTTCCAAGACTTCCCACCACGTCCGGATTCCTGTCAATTAACGTCAGCTCATACCCATCTTTGGAAAGCTGTCCTGCAAGAGCTCCTCCGATTTTGCCCCCGCCAACAATAAATATCTTCATTTCATTTCTGTGTTTCACATTAGATACCTGCTTTCTTATGTCACTTCGTATATCTGCTTTTAAAAACAAAGCACCTTCTATTATAAACCATGTCGATATAGCTTTCTATGATTTTCTATGATTTTTTTATTATTAAGAGCCAGCGGCTTCCTCTTAAAAACCGCTGACCCTTATATTTTCCCTGTTTTTACTGTCTTACTTTAATATGCACTTCCCTAAGCTGCTGCTCTGTTACCTCATTAGGCGCACCGCACATCAAATCCTGGGCAGTTCCGCTCATGGGGAAAGCAATGATTTCCCTGATATTCTCTTCATTTCGAAGGAGCATAATCATCCTGTCCACACCGGGAGCCATTCCTGCATGAGGAGGCGCTCCGAACTGGAACGCATTGTAAAGGGCTCCGAATTTCTGTTTCAGCACCTCTTCATCATAGCCTGCAATTTCAAATGCCTTAACCATGATGTCCAGATTGTGGTTACGGACTGCACCGGAAGACAGCTCCACACCGTTGCAGACAATGTCGTACTGATATGCCAGAATCTCAAGAGGGTCTTTATTAAGAAGCGCATCCAGCCCGCCCTGAGGCATGGAGAATGGATTGTGTGTAAAGCCAACCTTCTTTGTTTCCTCATCCAGCTCAAACATGGGGAAATCATTAACGAAACAGAAACGGTACGCATTCTTCTCACAGATATCAAGCCGGTTTCCAAGCTCTGTACGAATCTGTCCTGCGTAGCTTGCCGCTCTTTCTTCCTTATCCGCAATAAAGAAAATGGTATCCTCTGCTTCAAGCCCGGCAAGCTGTCTCATTTCTGCCTTAAGGTCATCGGGAATGAACTTATCAATAGGTCCCTTGTAGGATAAATCCTCCTGAACCTCCAGATATCCTAAACCGCCCATGCCGATTCCTGTAGCAAATTTCAGCATTTTTTCATGGAAGCCCTTGGACTGGTGTCCATGAATCTTAATTGCCCTTACAGTCTTATTCTGGAAAGGCTTAAAGGTACATTTATTAAAAAACTCCGATAAATCAATAATCCTTAAAGGATTGCGAAGGTCAGGCTTATCACTGCCGAACTCAAGCATAGCCTGCTTATAGCTGATAACGGGATAAGGTGCCTGTGTTACTTCATATCCCTCAGGGGCAAACTTTTCAAAAGTAGCGGTAAGAACTTCTTCTCCTACGCGGAATACATCTTCCTGGGTTGCAAAGCTCATTTCAAAATCCAGCTGATAAAATTCTCCGGGAGAACGGTCTGCACGGGCATCCTCATCACGGAAGCAGGGCGCAATCTGAAAATATTTATCAATTCCCGATACCATTAAAAGCTGCTTATACTGCTGAGGTGCCTGGGGCAGCGCATAAAATTTCCCTTTATAGTGCCTGGAGGGCACAATATAATCTCTTGCGCCTTCCGGTGAAGAAGCGCAAAGAATCGGTGTCTGCACTTCCATAAATCCCATTTCCGTCATTTTTTCACGCAGGAACTTAATTACATTGGAACGGAAAATCATGTTATCTAAAACCTTTCTGTTCCTTAAATCAAGATAACGGTATTTCAAACGAAGATCCTCACGGATTTCCTTGGAGGTTGCAATTTCAAAGGGAAGAGGCCTGTATACTTTACCCAGAATTTCTATGGAATGAGCCTCCAGCTCAATGGTTCCTGTAGGAATCTTGGGATTATAAGTTTCCTCATCACGTTTTTCAATCTCACCGGTAATGGTAACGCAATCTTCCTTACTGATGCCTTTCAATAAATCTGTGTTTCTCATAACAATCTGAAGTACACCGTACATATCTCTTAAGTCAATGAAGGATACACCACCATGGTCACGGATATTTTCCACCCATCCTGCAACCTTCAATGTTTTTCCGATATCTCCCTCGGAAATCTGATTCAAAGTACATTCACGGTACAATGTTGATAATTCCATTTTTCTTCTTCCTTTCCTCATTTATGCTGTTTTTACTGTGAACTAATACCGGCACATAAGCCATTTCACCATATAACAGAAACGTCCTGAATTGACGTTTCATCAATTCAGGACGAATAATAATCCGCGGTACCACCTGATTTACTGCCGTAGCAGTCACTTAAATGCCGGATTACGTTCGACTGACGGCGCACCTACTTGGAAAAACCAATGGTTTTCGGTTCAGCTTGCAGCTCGAAAGTGTTATTCATGCAAATTCTGCTGCCGGACTCCCACCGTCGCCGGCTCTCTGATAGTGAGCTTTTGCACTACTTCTCTTTGTCATCGCTTTTTAACATGTTTATCATAATGTAGAATATCCGGTTTGTCAATTTAAAAACACCAGGAAAAGCTGAATTTTTCTTCTTAACATTATTTTTACGTGCAAAAATGCATATATATCTATATACTATCTTTATCGGGCTGCATTGCCCGAAATTTAATACTGTTAAGAATAATAAAAAGGGAGTAACCGGCACGGTCTAAAGTGCATTTCCGGCGTCAATTCGGTTTGAATGCAAACCCGCTTGAAATTGAAATGGTAAGACTTTTATTACAATTCATTTTGTAATAAAGGTCTTTTTCTTTTACAGAATCCGCCCTTCTGCCGGCTCTCCTGCCGCTTAAAAGCGGAGAAAGGATGAAACTATGGATTTTCTTATTACCGGCATTGCAGCAATTACCTGGAAACAGACAGTCATGTACGCAATCGGTCTTCTTTTAATCTGGCTTGCCATCAAAAAGGAATATGAGCCTTCCCTTCTGCTTCCTATGGGCTTTGGCGCTATTTTGGTAAACCTTCCTTTTTCAGGTGCGCTGAACCAGACCCTGCAGGGCGTAGGCGAAACTAAGGGCATCATTGAATGGCTGTTCCATATCGGAATTGAAGCCTCAGAAGCGCTGCCTATTCTTCTTTTTATCGGCATCAGCGCCATGATTGACTTCGGTCCCCTGCTTTCCAGACCGGTGCTGTTTTTGTTCGGCGCCGCCGCCCAGTTCGGCATTTTTGCCGCCCTCCTTCTTGCTGCCTGCCTCGGCTTTGATTTAAAGGATGCAGCAGCAATCGGTATCATCGGCGCAGCGGATGGCCCCACCTCCATTCTGGTTTCCCAGATTCTGCACTCCGATTATATCGGCGCTATTGCAGTTGCCGCTTATTCCTATATGGCGTTGGTTCCCATCGTCCAGCCCTTTGCCATTAAAATGGTCACCACCAAAAAGGAGCGCAGCATCATGATGCATTATCAGCCCTCTTCTGTTTCCCGCAGAATGCGCATTGCTTTTCCCATTGCGGTTACTTTTATCGTGGGTCTGATTGCTCCTTCCTCCGTTTCCCTTGTGGGTTTTTTAATGTTTGGAAATCTAATCCGGGAATGCGGCGTTCTTGACAGTCTTTCAAACACCGCCCAGACTGTATTGTCCAACCTGATAACCCTGTTTCTGGGAATTATCATTTCCTTCAGCATGCAGGCGGAACGCTTTGTCAAAACAGACACACTGCTCATCATGGTAATCGGGCTGTTTGCTTTTGTCTGTGACACCGTGGGCGGCGTTTTATTTGCCAAAGTGATGAACCTGTTCCTGAAGGAAAAAATCAATCCTATGATTGGCGCTGCCGGGATTTCCGCTTTTCCCATGTCCTCCAGGGTTGTACAAAAGCTGGCAATGCAGGAAAATCCCCGGAATATTTTAATCATGCATGCCGCCGGAGCCAATGTTTCCGGTCAGATTGCCTCTGCCATCGCAGGCGGCTTAATTATCAGCCTTGTTTCCGCATATATTTAAAGACTGCAGCATTCATCATAAGCAGCTATGAAATTTATTTACTTAGATAATTATAAACCTACAGAAAGGACCTACCAACTATGCAAACCAATATTTTAACCGCACTGAAAATCATGGGGCAGGGAATGCTCGGCATTTTTGTCTCCATACTGCTTATTATGCTGGTCATTTTCATTATCCGCAAAATCGATTCGTCCTGTTGAAATTCCATACCCGGTATTTGGCTTTATTCCCGCATAAGCGGCATCTGCCGCAAAAATAAGCAGGGCTATGATGCTGACCGCTATACGAATCTTTGGCGGAATCTTTTTTATCATTCTTTCATAAAAAGGAATAAAAACACAGATAAGCGCCGTCCCGCCTGCGCCGAAAGAAACCGCTCCAAGAAGGCAGATTCGTCCGTTTATATTCAGAAAATGACCGCTGTAATCCCACCATCTGATGCCCCAGCGCATTTCCAGAAACCAGCTGGCAGCATATTCAAGAAGGGAACAGGCAATCAATGAAATACAAAAAACCAGCCAGGGCTTTTTTCTGACGCGGGCAAGAAGGACGTATAAAAGCAGCCCTCCCACTCCGTAAATGGGCAGATAAGGGCCCTTATATACGCCCCGGTTAATAAAGGCATGAGCAGTAAAAAAATAAAGCATAACCTCCCAAAGCCAGCCTGCGAAAGCCAGCAGGAAAAACAAAATACAGTAAAAATCAAAGCTGTGGAAATTCTTTTTCGTTTTCATATCCTTAGGATTTCCACAGTCCGCTTTTTCATGCATCCTGCTCATAATGCTTTACATGGGCTTTATTCCCCATATTCAGCGTAATTCTTTCAACTGCCTTGGAAAAGAAATCAGACAAATACCCTTTTTACTTCTGATTCATATATTATAATTAAGAATATCAACGGAAATGACCTGTTATATGAACCGGCAATGTAAATTAAGCATTGTTACCAAAGATTATCTGACGGAATTTCACTGTATTTTAGATGATATGATACAGGGCATGACAAGCACGCCGCTGACAGACAGTATTTCCCATAATTTTATAACCCAGATGATTCCCCATCATCAGGGAGCTATACGCATGTCCCAAAACCTTCTAAAATACACCACTTATATTCCTTTACAGGATATTGCCCTTGGGATTATATCCGAACAGACAAAAAGTATTGAAAATATGCGTAAAGCGGAATGTGCCTGCGGAAAACTGACAAATTCACAACAGGATTTGTGCCTGTATCAGCGCAGAATGGAACAGATTATGAAAAGCATGTTCTCAAAAATGAGGAATGCCTGTGCCGACAATGATATCAACGGAAACTTCATGCGTGAAATGATTCCCCACCATCAGGGAGCCGTAGAAATGTCTGAAAATACACTGCAGTATGATATATGTCCGGAGCTTGTGCCGATTCTTGAAGCTATTATTACCTCGCAAAAGCGCGGCATAAGACAAATGCAGCAGCTTTTGCGGTGTATTTCCGGCTAGCCCTTTAATCCTCTGGACTGCCTGTCCATATCTTCCACTACGATATCATAGATTTCTCCGATGGAAGCACAATATTCAAGCACCTTCCAGGGCTCATTGGTATGAAAATGAATTTTAATCAGCTCCTCATCGCCTACCGCCAAAAGACAGTCTCCTTTAAAATGCTCTGTAAAATAATCGCTGATTTCATCTTCATCCAGATTTTCGCCTTCAATTAATAACTGCGTATCGTATTTAAATTCAAGCATATTACCTTCTCCTTTGATAAAAAATATTTGACAACTTTCTTCTCTCTGATTATAATGGCAATTAATTAAATTAACAAGTGATTGATTAAGAAAAGCGATGATAAGAAGAAGTAGCATAGAGTGAAACATACAGAAAGCTGCCGGCTGATGAGAGGCGCATGGGAAGCTTTATGCGAATACATCTTTGAGCTTCGCACCAAATAACCCAATGGTTTAGTAGGCTGCGACGGTTCCTGCACCCGTTAACGTGCTAGAGTATAATCCTCATTTTTATCAGAAGGCCGTACTCGAAGAGGTAAACAGCGTGAGCTGTTTATGAACATTAGGTGGTATCACGGGATTTATCCCCGTCCTTTTGAAGGACGGGGATTTTTTGCGTGAGTAATGAGCAGGGCGAAAATTTACACCATTTCTCACAGGAAGAAATTCCACACAAATATGCTTGCATATTTGTTGGGCAGATGTTTGCTATGAGAAGGGGTGCTTGCACACCTTTCCATAGCAGGCATCGGACCAATAAACAGGCCTGCCTGTTTATGCGGGAATTCATTCTGTGGGAAATCTGAGGGAATTGACATCCGGCGAATACCGCGACAGTGAGCAGGTCCTCCTGCGAACCTGCCCCCTGCGGAACCTGCCCCTCCTGCGCCCTGCGCACGCACTCCCGCACACACCCCTCACCCATTATCAGCTTGTCTTAATCGTCACTCCACTTAAAATCCAAGGAGGAACCATCATGACAAGCAATGAAGTAAACACAAACCGGAAAGCGGAATGCCTTACAGAGGTAAACAGACAAATGCGCATTATTTTAAAAGGCGCAGAACAGGTAATCAATGAAGAAGAGCTGCGTTCCAAGATAGAACGCTCAGTCTGCACAGGAAAGTCTCTTATTATTAAGCTGGGCCTTGACCCAAGCGCACCTGATATTCACCTGGGGCACGCAGTAGTGCTGAGAAAGATTAAACAAATGCAGGATTTGGGACATCATGTAGTCATCATTATCGGCGATTTTACGGGGAGAATCGGCGACCCTACAGGCAAATCAAAAACCCGGAAGGCTCTTTCCGATAAAGAGGTGCTCATAAATGCACAGACCTACACAGAACAGATTTTCCGCATTCTGGATGCTGATAAAACGGAAATCCGCTACAACGGAGAATGGCTGGAGCTTTTAAATCTGGAGGATATCTTAAAGCTGGCCTCCACAATTACCGTGGCCAGAATGCTGGAAAGAGATGATTTCCACAACCGTTATACAAATAATCTTCCCATCGGCCTTCACGAATTTTTTTATCCGCTGATGCAGGCTTATGATTCTATTGCGGTAAAAGCCGATATTGAACTGGGCGGCACCGACCAGACCTTTAATATTCTAATGGGACGCTCCCTGCAAAAGGATTATGGAATGGAACCGCAGATAGCCCTGTTTATGCCTATTTTGGAGGGTCTTGACGGAATTGAAAAGATGAGCAAAAGCCTTGGCAATTACATCGGTATACAGGAAGATGCCAAGGTCATGTTCAAAAAAGTCATGGAAGTTCCCGACAGGCTGATAACCCGTTACTTTGAACTGGCCACAGACATTTTACCGGACGATTTGGATAAGATTAAAGAAAGTCTTGCTGACGGCTGCAATCCCAAAGACTGCAAGCTGCTTTTGGCACGCACCATCACTTCTCTGTACCATACAGCAGAAGAAACGGAGGCGGCAGAAGCCTTTTTTCATCAGGCGTTTACAAACAAAGGAATCCCTGAAGATATTCCTGTCATCCAGGTCGTATCCGACAAAGGCACCCTTCAGGACTTAATACGTCCCTTAATACAAAACGGCTTTATTACAAGCGGAAGTGATTTCCGCCGTCTCCTCAATCAGGGCGGCATCCAAAAGAACAATGAGAAGGTAACTGCACTTGATTCACCCATTCATAATAAAGATGTGCTCCGAATCGGAAAAAAGAAGTTTGTACAGCTTGAGCTGGTATGATAAAGTAATAATAACAGACAAAAAACAGGTAATTGTAAAACACAAATCTGCAAAAGGAGATGCTTTCATGAACCAGACCATTCAGGAACTTTTTGACAGGAAATCCGTAAGGGTTTATACGGATGAACCCATTATTCAGGAAGAGAAAAAACTTATTCTGGAATCAGCCCTGCAGGCGCCTACCGCCGGAAATATGGCACTTTACTCCATAATCGATATTCAGGAGCAGTCCTTAAAAGACAGGCTTGCAGTCCTTTGCGACAATCAGCCCTTCATTGCCAGAGCTCCGCTTGTTCTGGTTTTTCTGGCTGATTACCAGAAATGGTATGATATGTTTGCCGCCTGTGCAAAAGACACTCCAAAGCTGGAGGAGGCAGATTTATTTTTAGCCATGGAGGACTGCCTGATTGCTGCTCAGAATGCCGTAGTTGCCGCACAGTCCATGGGTATCGGTTCCTGTTATATCGGTGATATTCTGGAAAACTTTGAAGAGCTTCAAAGACTTTTACAGCTTCCGAAGTATGCCGTTCCCTGCGCCATGTTGATTTTGGGAAGGCCCACACCTCAGCAGCTGGAAAGACAAAAACCCAAACGTTTTGAACTTGATGATATTGTCCACGTAAACAGCTATCATCAAAAATCTTTCGAGGAAACAAAAATCATGTTTCAAAAACAAAGCGGCAAATCCGAAGAAGAACTTGTACCTTATATCACCGCTTTTGCAAAAAGAAAATTTTATGCGGATTTCAGGGAAGAAATGAACCGTTCCGTAAAAGCTATTTTAAAACACTGGGCAGACTGACAACAGTCTGCCCGGTCCCTCCCTTAATTTGTCGGACAGATTATTTGTTCAACAACGTTTTCACTTCCTCCATAGTCGGCGGGTTTAAGGGCAGAGGAAACCGGGAAATTGCCACTGCCGAACAGGCGCTTGCAAAACGCACCATTTCATCATCCGGCATATGATTGAGTAAACCGTAAACACATCCCGCCTTGAAGGTATCGCCTGCCCCCAATGTACTTTTAATCTCAACCGTAAACGGTTTCATTTTCTTTATCGGCTGACCTTTTCTTCCATACAGCATTTCCTTTTCACCGCAGGTGATAATAACGAGACCTTCCGTATTTTCCACCAGCAGTCCATAAATTTCTTCCAGACTTTTATCCTTATACTGTTCGGAATTGGTACATTCCTTTGAAACAACATTGACAGCACAATACTGATGGAGACAACTGTCATGACGGCTGTCTATTGTAACATAAGGCTTGCCATGCTTTACACAAAGCTCTGCTGCAGCCTGTGTTGCCTCAGCGAAATACGGGTCGATTGCAGCAGCCTTACAGGCCTCAATATCAGCTTCCTTCGGCATATTCCAGCGTCTTTTTGCACCGGGCTCATACAGTGACTGAAACACTCCCATAGGAGAACGCACCAGCCCCGCTATCACTACATAATCCATCAGTCCCTCATATTCAGGGTCAAAGTACAGAGAGGATAAATCCACGGTTTTATCCCTGTAAAACTCCCTTAAAAGAGGCGCAACCTCTGTTCCGATATGAGTGCCGTCAATTTTTACCTTTACCCCTAATGAAGCCAGCACCGTTGCTGCCGTACCGGTTTCTCCTCCCGGCAAAAAATACTTTTCTCTGATCTCCGAATATTCATCCGGCCGCAAAAAATCTCCCTTTAACCAAAAGGAATGGGTACCTAAAATCTGCCCGTGCATATAAACATCATAATTCATAAAAAAGCTCCTTTTTACAGCTTTCATTGCCTGCCGGATTTTTCTGCCGTTAAATCCGCATACCCTTAAATTACCCCCGGCTTTCCGACTGCCGGTTCAGTTCAAATGCCTGCTTTATGCTGTCATAATGCAGGAAAATCCCCTGCTTTGCAAGCTCTTTTATTTCTTCCGGATCTGCCAGCTTAAAGCCTGCTGCCTCTTTTTCCTGAAGCCTTACATCCTCTTCCGTAAAATCCAGGACAAAACGGTACACATCCACAAAGTAATTGTCTCCTTCGCCGGGATTTTCCCTGTGATAGGTAAAAAGATAGCCTCCTTCAGCCCCTGAAACGTCAATACCCGTCTCTTCCTTAATTTCTCTTTTGACCGCATCAAAAGAATCCTCGCCTGCCTGTGCCGCTCCGCCTGAAACCTCCCACCATCCGGGTGCCCATGCTTTTGTCATGACTCTCTGTGTAATTAGAAATCTGCCATCAGGCCTTACAATAACACCCAGAACGGTCAGGTGATATTCCCCGTCTTTAAGGCACCAGTCATTGCGCTTCATGGTACGCCCTGTTCTTTGTTTATTACTGTCATAAATATCCCAAAATTCCATGTCTGTATTTACCTTTCTGTTTTCCTAAAAAATCCTGTCTCCGTTTTCCACCTTTTCAGTCATCTGAAGCAAAACCACTCCCTGTTTGGATTCGGAGCCTAAAATGCGGACTTCGCTTTTTACAGAGCCGATATGCATAGGCGTCAAATTTACGCAGCATACAACCTGCTTTCCAATAAGCTCTTCCGGTGCATAAAGCTCCGTAATCTGTGCGGAAGAGGTTTTAATACCTATCTCCTCACCGAAATCAATGGTTAATTTATAAGCGGGCTTACGGGCCTTTTTGTTTTCTCCCACGTCAATAATCGTACCCACCCGCATATCCACCTTATCAAATTCATCTACGTTAATCATAATGTTTCTCCACCTCCTTTGTCAAAAAGTATCAAACAATTTTAACTGTCCGTCTATATAGGATTCCTGCTTAGCCTCTTTTATACAGTCTTCCTTTCTGAATCCTCCGATTAAAAACGGGGAATCCGGGTCATGCATTTTCCTGTTTTGCATCACCGTTTCATTATCATAATTAGCATAACAGTAAACACAGCCATGTCCGCAGGTGTTATACATGCCGATATCATTTCCGAGAAGACAGCTGCACATTTCCCTTGCCGGCTTTTTGCTTTTAGGAACTGTAAGGCTGCAGCCTGTGGCTCTTTCCATTACCTCTTTTGTCATACAGCCGGATATATCCACGCCATATTTTTCAAGTTCCGTACCTTCACAGCAGGAGCGTATATCAATGCCGTATTTTTTCCCGATTTTCACAAATTCCCTGCCGATAATATCCTGTTCTTCTCTTCGCACCTTGTGCACTCCGGGAAAATTGCGCTTTGTCTTTTCGTACAAATCTATAAAACTGATAACACAGTTATCCACATAACCCTGAAGGTTTTCCGCCATCTTATCAAAGCTTTTCAGATGAAAATCAAGAGAATACTTTTCCGTAATGAATATGGGGTCATACCGCCAGCTGACTGCTTTTACTCCCACAATATCCGACAGCTTTTTCAACGAATCCATTACTTTAGTCTTTTCCGGCACCCCCAGCTCAATTTCCTTTCCATAAGGTGTGATGGTGACATACCAAAGCTGCCTGAAATGCTTTAGCTCCTCTATCCTGCCTAACATGGGTTCCGGATTTTTGGTACAAAAGCAGATTACATCCACCACATCAGGAGTCATCCTGTATTTACTGACCTGTTCCGGATAATAAGGATTTCTGACAAGAACATAGCCTTCCTTTATGCGGTTATAAAACCATTCACTGTAAAATGCGGGAATATCTGTCCTGCTGCCTGTATTAATAATCATTTTAATCCCCTCTCTTATTCTTTGGCAGCTTTCAAAATCCGGTAGATTTCTTCACTGTTATATTCAGGCGCACATTTGGCCGCCGCTTCACAAATACTCTTTACTAACGTTAATTCTTCATCCAAGTCTTCCGCTATCTGCTCCGGTGCCTTTCCTTTCTGGAGCTTTCGGGATATTTGATTAATTAATTTTATGTCCGCACCTTTCTCTAATCCCTTTTCCTGTCCATCATTCCAAATCATTTCACCTAATACGGTCATGCTGAGCACCTCCTTAATTTCATTCAAATCTTCCTTATTCAAAAACTTACAGGCAAAAGCATACAGTACACCTTCCATATTCTGTCTTTCTGCCTTATTAAGCCTGCTATTGTCCATATTCAACAACTGCCTTGCTTCCAATAATCTGTCCTTAATAGCGCTATGTCCTGACATAAGCGGTGTTAACAAAAGCGGTGCCAAATCCTGTTTAGTCAGCGTTTTTCCTGCCGCTGCCTTACCTTTCAATTTCAAAAACAATGTATCCGCATCTTCCTGTTTCATTTGTAACGGAATAATATGGTAAGGATTTAATCCGTCAGGCAGCGTACTTTGTATATTTCCTGCCTTTCCTGAACAAATTACATAAGTTATTACAGATTTTTTATGAGTTTGTCCCGTGTAGGCATCATACATCCTGAACCTGCGCAGGTCATCCTGTGTTACTTCCACACTTTCAAACTCAAAATGCGCCAGGGTTCCATCCTCCATTTCAAACAGAATATCCTCCATGGCTTTCACCGCTTCAAGCCTTATCTGTTCTGTCGGCAGCATCCGGCGTATTTTTTTATTTACTTTAAGATAGGGCAGCAATTCCTGCCCAAAATACATCGTCGCCTTTTTAAGCGCCTTATCCTCCAATTGCATTTTGGAATAATTTTTCTCCATACAGCTCCTTCCCAGCCATATGAGAATCTATCTACTGTATATTTTACGCTAAAAACCTCCTTTAGACAATGTACTGTTATTTTTATTAATTAACTCCTTTTCAGCGTACAGGTATCAATTCTAATTTTTATGGAATAAAATCCGAAAACGGACTATTGAAATTACTGTAATAATATAAAACCAAATTACAACATCTTATTGAATATCAGAATTTTATTGAACTTAAATTACTAAAGTATAGATAGCTTTCTCATAATTCATTGCCTAAAGTAGTACTATTTTAACAAACATTCTTCATCCCGGCAACAGTAATGTTATGAAAATTTTCGCTTTCTGCAGCAACGCTTTTTTAAATTACCTTATTTTAAAAATTATATGGCATCATTTGAGGCGGAAGTTTGACAGCTGAATAGAAGAAAAAACATCTACAGGCCGCATAAAGCCTGTATTTTTTTGTCAAATTTATTCTATTTTATTGTAGCTATTTGTAGTTATTTGTGGTATAATAAGGGGTAGGGGGTGTTTGTCATGA